>NZ_MIKE01000001.1:0-137066 GCF_001853485.1 Flavobacterium tructae
GTATCTCGATGCCGAGTCACTATACTATGAGGTATTAATCCAAATTTCTCTGGGCTATCCCTCTGTAAAAGGTAGATTGCATACGCGTTACGCACCCGTGCGCCGGTCTCTATATCCGAAGACATATACCCCTCGACTTGCATGTGTTAAGCCTGCCGCTAGCGTTCATCCTGAGCCAGGATCAAACTCTTCATCGTATATTTTTATATTATATTGCGATGAATATCTATCGGTTCTTTTCGAATCTTACGATTCTATTACTCTTATTCTTTTGTTCCGATTTTCATCGAAACGGCTGTCAATTCAATATGTCTACGAACGTATTCTTTTTTCTTAATTTCGCTTGTCTCTCAAAGCGGGTGCAAAAGTAGAAAACTTATTTCTAATCGGCAAGAATTTTTTGAAGTTTTTTTTTAGAAAATTTATTTTCGTTTTTAACTTCTCTCCTTACCAATCTTTCAATGAACTTCCCTTGTTTTGCGGGGTGCAAACTTAAAACTTTCTTTCTTTACTCGCAAGCTTTTTAGAATCTTTTTTTGAAAATTTCTTTTCGTTTTAATTCCTTCGCTTGTCAGTATTTCGGTGAACGTTTATCGCTGTTGCGGGTGCAAAAGTAGTCACTTTATCCGCTTTTACAAGCTTTTTCTAAACTTATTTTTAATCTTTTTCGAAACTTTCTCCTAACACCCTGATAACACCTCTTTTACAAATTAAATTATTTTCAGCTTTGAAAGGTTTTTCTTCGTTCAAATGAAACTACTAGATACAAAGCCCCATTTTTACTGGTTTCTTACTAATCTCGCAAAGACGCAAAGCCGCGAAGTTTTTGTTTTTCTTGTCTTATTTCTTTTGAAAACCCATACCCTAGCCCCGATAGTAGTGGAAATCCTTTTGATTTTTCCTTTAAAAAGCAAAAGATTGAAGCGGATAGCGGGATAAAGCTTCGACTTCGCTCAGCTGGACAAAAACTAATCTTATATTCAGCTGGACAAAATCACTCCTTATATATAGGTAGTAAAAAAAAAAAAACCGACAGGTTTTGAAAACCTGTCGGGTTGTATACTATAGTAGGTACAATAAACAAATCTATTATTACATATATGTAGTTACTTATTTAGGCTATCGATAACTTCTTTTGTAATTTGAATACTTTTAAGTTTAGCCTGACGATCGAATATTGGACTGGTTACCATTAACTCGTCGATCTGTGCATAACTGATAAACTTTTTAAGATCTGCTTCCAGCTGTATTTGATCTCCTGTAAAAGTACAAGCTGTCATTTGATTCACATGGAAACGTTCTTCTTCACTCATAATATCATCAAGGGAATCTACAGGCGGTTGTAATCCTTTGCGGTCGTTTCGGATTAAATTTAAAAACATCTGATAGAGACTTGTAGACAATCTTTCGGCTTCTTCGTTGGTATCTGCGGCAACGATATTGACACACGCCATGGTTTTAGGCTTATCCAATGTATCTGATGCCTGAAAATTTTCACGATAGAATTCAAACGCCTGTATCATTTGTCGGGGAGCAAAATGTCCTGCAAATGCATAAGGCAATCCGTAAGCAGCAGCCAGGGCAGCACTATCCATACTTGAACCTAAAATCCAGATAGGAACATTTGTTCCTTCGGCCGGGAATGCTCGTACTTTTGCTGTTGCATTTTCTACCGAGAAGTAATCCTGAAGTTTGGTTACGTTTTGCGGAAACCGCTGTGCCTGTTCAAAGAAATCTTTTCGAATAGCTTCAGCCGTTGGTTGATCTGTGCCGGGCGCTCTTCCTAAACCTAAATCGATTCTGCCCGGATAAAGTATTTCCAAGGTCCCGAATTGCTCTGCTACTATTAAAGGAGAATGATTGGGCAGCATGATTCCACCGGAACCTACCCGAATATTTTGAGTCTGACTGGCAATGTAACCAATTAACACCACCGTAGCCGAACTGGCAACATGTGCCATATTGTGATGTTCTGCAAGCCAGAATCGCTTGTATCCTAAATTATCTGCTAGTTGCGCTATTTCTTTTGTTTTTTGAAATGTTTCTTTGGCATTGCTATCCTGAGTGATGATAGCGAGCTCTAATAATGAGACTGAAATTGGGTTTTTCATATAAAAAAATGCTAGAATACAAAACTACTTCATTTACATGGATACCTTTTGCTTTCTGTTGTTAATAGATTTATAATATTTCTTTCGTAAGAACAGAACACTATAATAAATACAATTTTCAATAATCTCTTAGCATAATTGCTTTTAACTAATAGAGACATAGATTCTATATTTATAAAAATATTTCACTTCATTCAGGAACATCACAAAAGATTTATATTTCACTGCTCTGGAGCTTTTTTGATACCTGAAAATTACATTTACCAGAAACATTTTACTCCGCTGGAGCAATTTCAGAAAAAACAGGACGCTTTACTTTTTAAACCTAAATTTAACCCTCCATTTTTTCTTCAAATTTATCCCACAATACGTAAGTCAAAAGATTTAAAGAGTAAATTTGTATCTCGAAATTAACTCCCCGCTTTAACAATATCCCCAAATGACACATAAAATTTTAATTATAGACGACGAAGAAAAACTAAGAAGTCTTCTGGCACGCATTATTAAATCGGAAGGATTTGAAGTGATTGAGGCCAAAGATTTGAAATCGGGTTTTAAAAAACTCGAACAAACTGATATTGATGTCGTTTTATGTGATGTAAAATTGCCTGACGGAAATGGCGTTGACTTTTTGCAAAATATAAAAACCAGCTTCCCTTTAATTGAAGTGATTTTACTTACCGCTTTCGGGAATATTCCGGATGGTGTTCAGGCCATGAAAAATGGTGCTTTCGATTATATTGTAAAGGGTGACGATAATGATAAAATTATTCCACTACTCTATAAAGCTGTCGAAAAAGTACATTTGCAAAAAAAGGTCAAACAGCTTGAAAAACGCATCGGAGATAAATACTCTTTCAGTACCATCATAGGAAAATCGAAAGGGATTGAACAGGTGATCGATTTAGCCAAAAAAGTAGCTAAAACGGACTCGACTGTTTTACTAACCGGAGAAACCGGCACCGGAAAAGAGGTTTTTGCGCAAGCTATTCACGAAAACAGTAATCGTACAGGTAAATCTTTTGTGGCTTTAAACTGCAGTACTTTCAGCAAAGAAATTCTCGAAAGTGAGCTCTTCGGACATAAACAAGGTGCTTTTACGGGAGCCTTAAAAGATAAAAAAGGTTTTATCGAAGAGGCCAATGGCGGTACTTTATTTTTGGATGAGATTGGAGAAATGCCTATTGAACTGCAGGCCAAATTATTGCGTGTTTTAGAAACCAGCGAGTACATTCCGCTTGGAGATACCACTCCAAAGAAATCAAATTTCAGACTGATTGCCGCAACAAACAGAGATTTAAAAGTAGAAAGCGAAGAACACCGTTTTCGTTCGGATTTGTATTTCCGTCTAAACATTTTTGAGATTACACTTCCGCCTTTACGTGAAAGAATAAAAGATATTGCGCTTTTAACACATACTTTTGTCAAACAATTCTCTGAAAAAACGAATAAAAAGACATTACAAATAAGTGATGATTTTATCCATAAATTAGAACATTATTCCTGGCCGGGAAATATTCGTGAACTTAAAAACATTATCGAAAGGTCGGTTATTTTAAGCAGTGACGATACGCTGACCTCAGCTGTTTTACCATACGAAATGCAACAGGAAACAGAGAAAAACACTAAGCAAATGTCGGCCTTTTCGATGCAGAGTATTGAAAAACTGCACATTCAGAAGGTATTAAATTATACCAAAGGAAATAAAGCCGAAACTGCCCGTTTACTCGAAATTGGCATTGCAACTTTGTATCGAAAATTAGACGAGTATGGGATTCAGTAGTAATGTGACAATGTGATAATGTGAAATGCGATTTGTGAAATTCTGACTTTTTACTTTTTAAATATCCTATTTTACCTTTTACATTTCACATCTTATTCTTTACATTTTACACCTCACTTTTTACTTTTCACACTTCACAAGCAACTTAAAATTATCTTATCATTTCAATAAAAGCTTATCATTTTGATAGGCTTTTTTTATGCCTCATTTTTGGCACAAACTCGTAATTCGTTTATCAGCAACGCCTTACCTATTCCTTTACAATTTAGGTCTGACTTTTGGCATAAGAGGGAAGAACACAAAAATTCATTCTGATGAAAAATCAAGTCACTTCAATCTACAAACAAGCAGAACGCTTTGCTGAGATAACTAAAAAATCAATAATATCCGGCAATATTGTTCGGGCAAAAAAATGTCTTGCACTTGCTGAACGCCTGTTCATCAGCGGAAGTTTCGAAACTAAGAACGCCATTTCAAATGTATATGTTTTCTCTGTTTCTTCTTTTATGGAAATGCGTCACTGCAATATTTCACATCTTTTTCCGCAAACGCTTAGAGCAGAATACATTAGACAAATTAATACTTCAGGAGTCTGATTTCGGCAAAATGCAAATTGTAAAATGTGAGATGTAAAATGAAATCATACTCGCAACTAACATTTCACAAATAACAAATCTAATAATCCAACAATCTAATAATCCAATAATCTATGTTAATCACCTTTCTTTTACTTGCACTGGGTGCCCTGCTCTTTGGCATTTGTTTCAAATCTGTTGAATTTTTTGAAAAAATCTAAATCATGACAGCACTATTTATTATTTCGATCGCCGTTTTTGGCTATTTGGTTTACGTATTAATCAAACCCGAAAAATTTTAAAAAAATGAAAAAGTCACAATCCAAAAAAATATTTCTGGTATCTGTTTACATGGCTTGGACATTAGCCTTTATCATACTTATCATGTATTTGTAAAAGCTTAAACTTTATTTAATTTCTAACAAACAAAATATGAATACAGAGTTACTAGGTGTCATTGGTATTTTTATCATCACGATAGTTTTAGCCATTCCAATAGGAAAATATATTGCTAAAGTTTATTTAGGTGACAAAACACTTTTTGACCCAATTTTCAATCCAATTGAAAAAATTATCTTTAAAATCAGTGGTATCAATTCCACTGAAGAAATGAACTGGAAACAACACTTAAAAGCTCTTTTAGGTATTAACATGATTTGGTTCTTTCTTTGCTTCTTTATTTTATTGTTCCAGGGATCATTGTTTTTAAATCCCGATAACAACCCGTCGATGAGTCCGGATCTGGCTTTTAATACTGCCATTTCATTTGTTGTCAATTGTAATTTACAGCATTATTCAGGAGAGAGCGGTGTTTCTTATCTGTCGCAAATGTTCCTAATGTTTCTTCAATTTGTCTCTGCGGGTGTAGGACTGGCCGCAGCTGCAATGGTTTTCACTGCAATGAAGGAAAGAACAACTGAAAAACTAGGTAACTTTTACAATTATTTCATCAAAAGCTGTACGCGTATTTTATTGCCTCTTTCTGCTATTGTAGCAGTTGCTCTATTGTTTAGCGGAACTCCTATGACGTTTGAAGGAAAAGATGCTATTACAACTTTACAAGGTGACCATGTAGAAGTTTCCCGCGGACCTGCTGCTGCCTTTATTGCTATTAAACATATTGGTACAAACGGTGGTGGTTTTTTTGGAGCCAATTCATCACATCCGCTGGAAAACCCAACCTATTTTAGTAATGCGGTTGAGTTATGGGCACAATTGATTGTTCCGTTTGCCATGATTTTTGCTTTAGGTTTTTATCTGAAAAAAAGAAAATTATCTTATGTTATTTTTGGCGTTATGACGGTTGGATTCCTCTTGCTTGTTATCCCGACGGTAATGAGCGAAATGAACGGAAATCCTGCTATTGAGAAAATAGGAATCGCTCAGACAACCGGAGCAATGGAAGGAAAAGAGGTTCGTTTAGGGCCAGCCATTTCAGGTTTCTGGAGTATTGCTACAACAGTAATTTCTACAGGTTCTGTAAATAGTATGCACGACAGTTCAATGCCGGTTTCAGGAGCTATGGAATTGCTTGCCATGATGGTAAATGCCTTCTACGGTGGTTGTGGTGTTGGTATTCTGAACTTCTATATCTTCATTATTCTTGCTGTATTTATTTCGGGATTGATGGTAGGACGAACACCTGAATTTTTAGGAAAGAAAATCGAAGCCCGTGAAGTTAAGATTGCCGCTTTTATTGCTATCCTTCACCCACTATTGATCTTATCCGGAACTGCTTTAGCTTCTTATTTTGCGGCAAACGATACGGCAATGGGATGGTGGTTTAGCGGAAACGCAACAGGCTGGCTTAACAATCCCGGAAATCACGGATTCTCAGAAATGTTATACGAGTATACTTCAAGTGCAGCCAACAATGGCTCAGGCTTTGAAGGTTTAGGAGATAATAATCCGTTTTGGAATATCACTACAGGAATTGTTTTATTGTTAAGCCGTTTTATTCCAATCGTTGGACCATTGGCTATCGCAGGTTTACTGGCAGGTAAAAAATACATCCCGGAAAGTGCAGGAACTTTAAAAACGGATACTACAATTTTTGGAATAATGGTTTTTGCCGTAATCGCAATTATCGCTGCTTTATCATTCTTCCCGGCATTGGCTCTAGGTCCATTGGCAGAATACTTTACAATGTAAAAAATGTGAAATATGAGGTGTAAAATGAAATCGTATTCACAATTAACATTTTACATCTTACATCTCACAAATAACATTTCACAAATAACATTTTACACAAAGAAAAATGACTCATAATAAATCCACATCATTGTTTGAAAGCAAACAGGTAAAAGAAGCCTTGATGCAGTCTTTTGTAAAGCTTAATCCAAAATTGATGATCAAAAATCCGGTAATGTTTACCGTAGAAATAGGAACTGCCATTATGTTTGCTGTTTGTGTTTCCATTTTAATGGGAGCTGCAGATCAGGGTAGTTTCATTTACAACTTAATTGTATTTTTAATTTTACTGGCCACTTTATTGTTTGCCAATTTTGCTGAAGCTATTGCTGAAGCCAGAGGAAAAGCACAAGCCGACAGTTTAAGAAAAACACGTGAAGAAACTCCGGCCCGACAAATTTTACCTAACGGAGAAATCAAAAACATCAGTTCTTCTGAATTGAAAAAAGGAGATATCTTCATTTGTGAAGCGGGTGATTTAATTGCCACTGACGGTGAAATTATCGAAGGATTGGCTACTATAGACGAAAGTGCCATTACGGGAGAAAGTGCTCCTGTAATTAGAGAAGCCGGTGGTGATAAATCCTCTGTAACCGGTGGAACAAAAGTATTATCAGACAAAATAAAAGTAATTGTAACGTCTGAACCCGGCGAAAGCTTTTTAGACAAAATGATTGCTTTGGTAGAAGGTGCAAGCCGTCAGAAAACACCAAACGAAATTGCTTTGACGATTTTACTGGCTGCCTTTACTTTAATCTTCATAATTGTTTGCGTGACTTTAAAACCATTCGCAGATTATGCAAATGCACCTATCACAATTGCTGCTTTCATCTCTTTATTTGTATGTTTAATTCCAACTACAATTGGTGGTTTGCTTTCAGCTATTGGTATCGCGGGTATGGACAGAGCGTTGCGTGCTAACGTTATTACAAAATCAGGAAAAGCAGTTGAAACTGCCGGAGATATTGACGTTTTACTTTTGGATAAAACCGGAACCATCACCATTGGAAACAGAAAAGCAACGAATTTTTATCCTGCGAAAGGTGTTTCAGAAGAAGATTTTATAAAATCTGCCGTACTAAGTTCATTGGCAGATGACACTCCGGAAGGAAAAAGTATCGTGGAATTGGCTGGAGCCGAACTTGCCAATAAATTATCCATTGAAGGTGCTACTTTAATCAAATTTACCGCAGAAACCAGGACTTCCGGAGTTGTTTTAAAAGACGGTACCAATATTAGAAAAGGAGCTCAGGATGCTGCAAAAAACATAACACTTCAGGCCGGAAACTCTTTCCCGGAAGATATTGCTCAAAAAGTAATTGATATTTCTTCTAAAGGAGGAACACCGCTGGTAGTTATTAAAGACAATCAGGTTCAGGGGGTTATCGAATTACAGGATATTATTAAAACGGGGATGAAAGAACGTTTTGACCGTTTGAGAAAAATGGGCGTTAAAACGGTAATGGTGACCGGAGATAATCCGCTTACTGCGAAGTTTATTGCCGAGGCTGCCGGTGTGGATGATTTTATCGCCGAAGCAAAACCTGAGGATAAAATGAACTACATCAAAAACGAACAAAATCTGGGTAAACTAGTTGCCATGATGGGTGACGGAACCAATGACGCTCCTGCCCTTGCACAAGCTAACGTGGGTGTTGCCATGAACAGCGGAACACAGGCCGCTAAAGAAGCCGGAAACATGGTGGATCTTGACAATGATCCAACGAAATTAATCGAGATCATCGAAATTGGTAAGCAGTTATTAATGACTCGTGGTACGCTGACTACTTTCTCTATTGCCAATGACGTAGCGAAATATTTTGCTATTGTTCCTGCTCTTTTCATCACGGCAATCCCGGCATTGGAAGGTTTAAATATCATGCGCCTGCACAGTCCGGAAAGTGCCATTTTATCGGCTGTAATTTTTAACGCGGTGATTATTCCTATATTGATTCCATTAGCCTTAAGAGGTGTTGATTATAAACCAATCGGAGCAAGTGCGATCTTAAAAAGAAACTTATTGATCTATGGTTTAGGTGGTTTGCTTGTGCCTTTTATCGGAATTAAGTTAATTGATATAGTTGTTGCTCTATTTATGTAAACATGAAGTTACTAAGGGACTAAGCTGCTAAGATTCTGAGTTTTTCCCTTAGCATCTTAGAGACTTAGCGTCTCAGAAACTTAAAAAATAAAAAAAATGAAAAATATACTTTCACTATTAAAACTTACACTGATCACCGTAATTCTGTTTGCCGTTATTTATCCTCTGGCAATCTACGGAATCGCTCAATTTGCTCCAAATCAAGGAAAAGGAGAAACAATCTCGGTTAACGGAAAAGTGGTAGGGTACCAAAAAATTGGTCAGAAATTCGATAAATCCAATTATTTCTGGGGAAGGCCTTCGGCTGTAGATTATAATGCCGCCGGAAGTGCCGGAAGCAATAAAGGACCAAGCAATGCGGAATATCTGGCTTTGGTTCAAAAAAGAGTGGATACATTTTTAATCGTTCATCCATATTTGAAAAAATCAGAGATCCCGGCAGATATGGTTACAGCTTCAGGAAGCGGTTTAGATCCGAATGTTTCACCACAAGGTGCTTTGATTCAGGTAAAACGTATTGCCAAAGAAAGAAAATTAGACGAAGCTAAAGTGAAAGCTTTGGTAGCATCTAAAATCAATACCGCTGTTGTAGGTCCATCAACGGTTAATGTTCTGGAACTTAACATTGCTCTTGATCAATTGAAATAAAGGTACTGAGATACTGAGATACTAAGGTTCTAAGGTTTTTCTTCGAACAGGTTTTGGAAACCTGTTAGGATATAAAATCGATTATAATACAAAACTCCTTTTTGCCCCAAATACCCTAGCCCCGATAGAAACGGAAATCCTTTTGTGTCCGCCGCTGCGGACACAAAAGATTGCAGTGGATAGCGGGATTAGCTCCTAAAAAAATCTACTAAATAAATAATTGAATACCACAGAAATGAAAAAAACAATACTTACTGCTTTAATCGCTTTTGGTTTTAGCAATTTACACGCTCAGGAAGAATCTAAAAGTCCGTTTACATTTTCAGGATATGTAGACGTTTATTACAGCTATGATTTCGCAAAACCGGATAATCATACTCGTCCGGGATTTATTTACAACTACAATAGAAGTAATGAAATGAACATCAATTTAGGATTGGTAAAAGTGAACTACAGCAAAGGCAATGTACGCGGAAATTTTGCGCTGATGGCCGGAACTTATGCCGAATACAACCTTGCAGCCGAACAGGGTTTGTTAAAAAATGTATATGAAGCAAATGTGGGAGTGAAGATTTCCTCTTCTCATAACTTATGGGTCGATGCGGGAGTTATGCCTTCGCATCTTGGTTTTGAAAGTGCTATCGGAAAAGATTGTCAAAATCTGACCCGAAGTATTCTGGCTGAAAACTCTCCTTATTATGAAACAGGAGTTAAAATTGGTTACACGTCTGAATCCGGAGAATGGTATTTAGCCGGTATGTATTTAAACGGCTGGCAGCGCATCCAAAAAGTAGAAGGCAATCAAACTCCTGCATTTGGAACTCAGGTCACTTACAAACCAACAGACAAAGTGGTTTTAAACTGGAGTACTTATGTTGGAAATGAACAACCGGATATCGACAAAAAATGGCGTTACTTCAATAATTTCTACGGACAATTTAAAGTAACGGATAAAACCAATATTACAGCCGGTTTTGATATTGGAACACAACAGTCGGCTAAAAACAGTAACAAATACGACACCTGGTTTTCTCCGATTTTGATTGTCCAATACAAACCAACTGATAAAATTCAGCTGGCAGCCCGAGGTGAATATTATAGTGATGAAAAAGGAGTAATTATTGCCACAGAAACTCCAAATGGTTTTAAAACTTACGGATTTTCAGCTAACTTTGATTACTTAGTAACTGATAATGTAATGTTTAGATTAGAAGCAAGAAATCTTTCCAGTAAAGATGAAATATTTACAAAAAACAATCTCCCAACGAATACGAACGCGTTTGTAACGACTTCGCTGGCGATTTCTTTTTAGCTTTAGGCTATAGGCTTTAAGCAGTAAGCTTTCGTGCTACTGCTTATTGCCTACTGCTTATTGCCTACTGCTTATTGCTTAAAGCAAAAAATATGGAAAAAGAAAATAATGCACAGCACTTTCTCGATTTAATTCAGAAATCACGAAAGGGAAAATTCAAAATCTACATCGGAATGAGTGCCGGTGTGGGTAAAACCTATCGGATGCTGCAGGAAGCACATTCCCTCTTAAGAAATGGAATTGATGTAAAAATTGGTTACATCGAAACGCACATGCGAAAAGAAACGCATGAGCTTTTATCTGGTTTGCCTGTGATTCCACGGCGAACCATTTTCTATAAAGGGAAAGAGCTGGAAGAACTCGATGTACAGGCAATTATCAACCTTAGACCCGAAGTTGTAATTGTCGATGAACTCGCACACACCAACGTTGAAGGAAGCAAAAACGAAAAACGCTGGCAGGATGTTTTGGAAATTCTGGAAGCCGGAATCAATGTGATATCGGCAGTAAATATTCAACATATTGAAAGTTTAAATGAAGACGTTAAACGCATCACAAGCATTGATGTTCAGGAACGTATTCCGGACAATGTTTTACGATTGGCCGACGAAGTGGTAAACATCGATTTAACCTCTGAAGATTTGATTGCCCGTCTGAAAGAAGGAAAAATTTATACGGCAGATAAAATTCAGACCGCTTTGTCTAATTTTTTCAAATCGGAACAAATTTTACAACTGCGCGAATTGGCTTTGAAAGAAGTAGCCAGTCAAGTAGTGCGAAAAGTAGAAAACGAAGTACCTCAATTGCATGCTTTAAGACACGAAAAATTACTGGCCTGTATTAGCAGCAACGATAAAACAGCCAAAATTGTAATCAGAAAAGCGGCGCGTCTGGCTAGTTATTACAACGGTTCCTGGTATGTTTTGTATGTAGAAACTCCCAAAGAAAGCAGCACCAAAATTGCATTGGACAAACAACGGCATTTGATTAATAATTTTAAACTGGCTGTTCAGTTGGGTGCCGAAGTTATTAAAACAGAGAACCAAAATATTGCCGACGCCATTTTAATGACTGTTGAAGAAAAACATATTACAACGGTTTGTATTGGAAAACCACATTTAAATTTATTTAAAGTAATTTTGTCTACAACCATTTTCAGACGTTTGTTAAATAGTCTGTCTTTATCAAATGTGGATCTTGTTATATTATCGTGAAATGTTTTATGTAAAATGTGAGATGTTTTTGTGAAATACATTTTACATTTCACAACTAACTTTTTACTAGAAAAAATAAAATATGAGAATTAAAACCAAATTGAATCTGGGAGTCGGATTGTTATTTTTAATGATTATTATACTCTCATTAGTGAGCGGATATGCTGTGTTTTTGATCAAAGCAGATACCGAAAATATTCTGAAAGCAAATTACAATACGCTGGAATATTCCAGAAATATGATTTTGTCACTAGATGAAATCAAAGTAAATAGTGATAGTACGATTCATACTTTTAAGGAATATCTGAAGAAACAGACCCGCAATGTTACAGAACCCGGAGAAAAAGAAGCCACTGCTAAACTGGAAAATGACTTTGCCCTTTTAGAAAAAAACGGTTCTAACGAAACGGTAAAAGCACAAATCAGGCAGGATATTTTTTCGATTATGAAACTCAATCTGGATGCCATCAAACAAAAAAGCGATATTGCCAAACATACCGCCGAAAATGCCAATCTGTGGATTGCTATTGTAGGAACGCTCTGCTTTTTAATCGCCTTTAATTTACTGATTAATCTGCCCAACAATATCGCCAATCCAATTAAGGAACTTACCCAGAGTATTAAAGAAATTGCCAATAAAAATTATTCGGAACGGGTGCATTTTACCAATCACAACGAATACGGTGATCTGGCAAAATCCTTCAATACCATGGCGCAAAAACTCCAGGAATACAACAATAGTAGTTTGTACAAATTATTCTTCGAGAAAAAACGACTGGAAACCCTCATCAATAACATGCACGACCCTATTATTGGCTTAGACCATGAAGGTGTTATTTTGTTTGTGAATGACGAAGCCCTGAAAATTATCGGAATGAAACTGGAAGATGTTATTGGTCAATCCGCTTCTGCTTTGGCAGTTTCCAATGATTTAATTCGCTCTTTGATTCTGAAAGAACCGGCAAATGATTCTCAGAAAAAACAGCCGATGAAGATTTTTGCCCACGGAAAAGAAAGTTATTTTGATAAAGAAACGATCAATATTACCATAACTCCAACAGGCGAAGAAAAAGAAATTAATATTGGAGATGTTATCATCCTTCGAAATATTACCTTATTTAAAGAACTCGATTTTGCAAAAACTAATTTTATTGCAACCGTTTCACACGAATTAAAAACACCGATTGCCTCTATAAAACTGAGCCTTCAATTGCTTCAGAATAATAAAACGGGCGAGATGAACGACGACCAGAAACAACTGGTTGAAAGCATTAAAGAAGACAGTCAGCGTTTATTGAAAATTACGGGTGAATTGCTTAATTTATCTCAATTAGAAACCGGGAATATCCAGTTAAACATCGAAAAAAGCAATCCGTACGCCATTGTAAATTATGCAACCGAAGCGGTAAAAATTCAGGCAGAGCAAAAGCAAATTAAACTCGTCGTTGAGGCCAATGAACATCTGCAAAATGTAAAAGCCGACAGTGAAAAAACAGGATGGGTTTTGATTAATTATTTATCGAATGCGATCACCTACTCGTCTGAAAAAAGTACAATTATCATCCGCTTAAAAGAAGAAAACGATCAGATTACGTTTCAGGTTATCGATACCGGAAAAGGAATTGATGCACGCTACAAAGATAAAGTTTTTGATAAATATTTTCAGATTCCGGGAAGTCAGAAATCAGGAACCGGATTGGGGCTCGCCATCAGTAAAGAATTTATTGAAGCTCAAAACGGAACGATTGGTGTTGAGAGTAATTTAGGCCTGGGAAGTACGTTTTGGTTTTCCTTAAAGGTTTAGATAAATTCAATTTTATAACTATCTGTTACTTGTGCTAATTTTAAAATGGCACACGGATGACACGGATTTAAACCGATAAAAACGGATTTTTTTATTTATACGGTGAAAATCCATCTTATCTGCGTTATTAATCCGCCTAATTAACAGCCAAATTCAATTTTATGACATTCGTCAGTCTGAGCGAAGTCGAAGACCTTTTCTACTACAAAGCCCTTCGACTTCGCTCAGGGTGATCATCCAAATCGGCATAATATTTAGTCAATCTTAATTCAATTATTTATTTCAAAGCCAGCAGGTTAATATTCGCTTAAGGTTCAGTTAAACCAAAAATACTTCGTGCATACATACGTTAATATTGCAACTTTTAACAATAACGAAGATGTTTTACAAAGCGATTTCTCTGGTATTTTTATTTGTTTTTTTGGGTGCTCAGGCACAGCAAAATGATTCGATTACGAAAGTTGACAGTACTTCACAACAATTAAAATTCAATTACAAGCAGCTAATCATTCCGGGCGTTTTAATTGGCTATGGAGTAATTGGGCTTGAAAGTGATCAGCTACTAAGTTTCAATTCGCAAATTAAAAACGAAGTTACTGAGGACATTGACAAAAAAATCACTATTGATGATTTCTCGCAATACGCGCCTGCAGCCACGGTTTATGCCCTGAATGCTTTTGGTGTAAAGGGAAAAAACAATATACGTGACCGCTCTGTTATTTTTGTAACTTCATACGTTATTATGGCTTCAACTGTCTTGGGTTTAAAATCGATCACCCATGAAGAAAGACCTGATGGAAGTTCAAAAAACTCTTTCCCTTCAGGACATACGGCAACTGCTTTTGCCGGAGCGGAATTTTTATGGCAGGAATACAAAGACAAATCAATTTGGTACGGAATTGCGGGTTATGCTGTAGCCACCGGAACGGGCCTTTTCAGAATATACAACAACCGTCATTGGTTAACGGATGTTGCTGCCGGAGCCGGAATTGGAATTTTGAGTACTAAAATTGCCTATTGGCTGAATCCGTACATTACCAAAAAATTATTTAAATCCTCTTCCGAAAACAAATCCACTTCTATGGTAATGCCTTTTTATAATGGCAAACAATATGGATTGGGTTTTGTGAAGGTTTTTTAGTTTTTTTTGCCACAGATTAAAAGGATTAAAAAGATTTTTTGATTGACTTTGTCTGGATTTTTTCGCCACGAATTCACGAATTTTGATTTAAAATAATTCGTGAATTACTTCATCCGTTCGCTATCGCTCGGGTCGTGGCGAAAAAAAATAATCCTTCTAATCTGTGTAATCTGTGGCTAAAAAAAATGCCTATTGATCATGGTCTCCCTGAGCGGAGTCGAAGGGCTTTCTGGCACAAAAGATCTTCGACTCCGCTCAGACCGACAAACGGATATCAATTATAAATCGGGTTTAGATCAAAAATCGTTAATCTTCGTTCTGAAATCTTATGCATTCGAAGTATTATTCTTAATCTCCATCACCTCTCTTTTAACCTGAAGAAGCAGTTCTTTCATGCTTTCCGTTTCAGACAATTGTTGCTTTTTGTCCGAACGGCCAATGTTGCACTCGTATTCCCAAATCTCCAAAATATCAGAAGCTTTCACTTCATAATTGGGATAAAAACTATTATCCGATTCTAAAACCAGACTATTTTTTTTGTTCTTATTAAGACGTTTATAAACCATTCCTTCATTTTTGGTAATCAGGATATACGTTTTACCGTCCATCACCTCTCCCAGCCTTTCCACATAACGTCCAATAATAATCGATCCGTCTTCGTGTGGCGGCATCGAATCACCTTCTACCGGAAATCCGCGATGTTTCCCAGGACCTAAAAACGGAAGAGAAACCTGCTGTAAACTTTCAATATATTCCGGATCGGCGTATCCGTTCAGGTAACCGGCTTTTGCTCTTTGGGATACAATTTCGATATAATTCTCTCCAAAATTATCAACCTGAATAGGCAGAATAAGCCGATTCCCTTCGAGTTTTATCAAATTTTCGATGTTTATTTTCCGAATATCGACTGACAATAATAAATCGATACTGGTATGAAAATACAAGGCGATTTTCTTTAAAATATCATACGGTGCTTCCGAAGTTCCGTCTTCGTATTTCACGTATCTTCCTCTTGTAATACTCAGGTTTTCAGCTAATTTCTCCTGCGATATTTTATGCTTAACCCTTAATGCTCTGATGTTGTCTGAAAATAAGGACATAATTAATTTGTTATAATTTGGAACAGCAAATATATGAAAAATGTTATTATCTGTACTAATTTTGTTTATTCCAAAAAACAAGAAAATGGCAAGGGCAATTGTACACATGGATCTGGATACTTTTTTTGTATCCTGTGAAAGGTTAACCAACTCACAATTAAAAGGATTACCTCTAATTATTGGAGGTGGTGATCGTGGCGTTGTTGCCTCTTGTTCTTATGAAGCCCGCAAATTTGGAGTCCGTTCTGCTATGCCCATTCGTATGGCATTAAAACTCTGTCCTGATGCAAAAGTGATGAAAGGCGATATGGAGTTGTATTCGCAATTATCCCATGATGTTACAGAAATTCTTCAGGAAAAAGCACCTGTTTTAGAAAAAGCAAGTATCGATGAATTTTATCTCGACATTACCGGAATGGATAAATTTCACGGCAGTTATAAATGGACTAATGAGCTGGCCCAATCTGTAATGAAAGAAACCGGACTGCCTATTAGTTTTTCATTATCGATTAATAAAACGGTTTCTAAAATTGCAACCGGAGAAGGCAAACCGACAGGGAATCTTGAAATTCAGGAACAGAATGTACAGGACTTTTTAAATCCTTTATCGATTCAGAAAATTCCAATGGTCGGAGCAGTTACTTTTCAGCTTTTGTCCAGAATTGGCGTTCGCAAAATTCAGACGCTGGCCGAAATGCCTGCCGAGGTTTTACAGCAAATGATTGGCAAAAACGGTCTGGAGCTCTGGAAAAAAGCACATGGAATCGACCACACTCCCGTTGAACCTTATACGGAAAGAAAATCAATATCTACCGAAACCACTTTTTCTCAGGATACGATTGACATTGCAAAACTCAAAAGAATACTTTTAGGAATGGTCGAAAAACTGGCTTTCCAGCTTCGCGCCGAACAATGGCTGACCTCAACGATTACAGTCAAAATACGTTACGCTAATTTTGATACCGAGACCAAACAATCTAAAATTGCCTATACCTCAGCAGATCATATTCTGACCAAAAATGTAACCGAATTATTTGATAAGGTCTATCAACGCCGAATGCGGCTTCGCTTAATTGGCATTCGCTTTAGCGGACTCGTACGCGGAACTTATCAAATTGATCTTTTTGAAGATACTCAGGAAATGCTATCACTCTACGCCGCTATGGACCAAATAAAAAACCGTTATGGCTATGATGCTGTAATGCGTTGCGCAGGAGCCCATTTTAAACCCAATACTAAAGACGAAATTTTAAAACGTATCAAATAATGTATCTTAATTGTCATTCCTTCCACTCATTACGATATGGCACAATTCCGCTTAAAGAATTGATTAGCCAGGCTGTTTCTTGTGGGATAAAAGCAATGGCGCTTACAGATATCAATACTATTACCGGAATTTATGATTTTATAAAAGCCTGTCAGGAAAAAGGAATTAAACCCTTAGTGGGAATGGAATTTCGATGCCGTCATCAATTCAGATATATTGGTCTGGCACAAAATGCAGAAGGTTTGGGCGAAATGAACCGCTTCTTAACCCATCATAATTTCAGCGGAGAAGTTTTGCCTTCAATTGCACCTGAATTCAAATCCGTTTTCGTGATTTATACTTTAGAAAATGCTCCGGAAGTTCTTCGCGAAAATGAATTCATCGGGATTCGTCCTGAAGAAGTTTCCAGACTTCTTACATCCGAACACAAAAATAAAATAGATCAGATGGTCGTTTTACAGCCTGTTACTTTTAGGACTAAAACAGAACACAATCTGCATAAAATTCTCCGGGCAATTGATACTAATGTTATTCTATCTAAACTAACTGAATCTGATTATTGTAAAGCTTCTGAAATTCTGCAATCCTTGGAATCTCTTTTGCCTTTTTATGAAAAATATCCTGAAATTATATCCAACACTCAGAAAATTATTGATTCCTGTAATTTTGAATATGATTTTGGAGTTCCGAAAAACAAAAAATTCTATACTAATAGCCGTCAGGAAGATTTAGAAAAACTGACTGATTTGGCTTGGAAAGGATTCAAAAACCGTTATGAAGACGAAAATCAGGAAGCCAAAAAACGCGTCGAAAAAGAACTGAAAGTTATTGATGAATTAGAATTCAGCGGCTATTTCTTAATCACCTGGGACATTATTCAGTACAGCAACAGTCAGGGGTTTATGCATATTGGCCGTGGAAGCGGTGCCAACAGCATTATTGCCTATTGTCTCGGAATCACCGATATCTGCCCTATTGAACTGGATTTATATTTTGAACGTTTTTTAAACCTCAACCGCAAAACTCCTCCCGATTTTGATATTGACTGGAGCTGGCAGGAACGCAATATAATTCTGGAATATATCTTCGGAAAATACGGTAAAGACTATGTGGCTTTTTGCGGTACCAATGTCGAATTTAAATACCGTTCTATTTATAGAGAAGTGGGAAAAGTATTTGGTCTTCCGAAAGAAGAATTGGATATGCTGGCTAAAAATCCCGAAGAACTTCATGAAACCAATAAAATTGTAAAACAGGTTCAGTATTATGGTCAGATGCTCAGCAAATACCCCAATCAACGCAGTATGCACGCCTGTGGTATTTTGATTTCCGAAGAACCCATTACGAATTATACACCATTAGAAATGCCTCCAAAAGGCTTTCCTATCGTGCTTTTCGACATGCACATTGCCGAAGAGATTGGTTTCGAAAAATTCGATATCCTAAGTCAACGAGGTATTGGCCATATTGATGACAGTGTAAAACTCATCGAGAAAAACAGAGGGATAAAAGTCGATATTCGCAATACTTCGATTTCTAAAGACGAAGCTTTATGCAACATTTATCTGGCTCAGGGTCGCACTATTGGCTGTTTTTATATCGAAAGCCCTGCCATGCGTGGTTTACTACGCCGGTTGAATTGCGACAATTATAAAATTTTGGTAGCCGCTTCCTCTATCATTCGCCCTGGTGTAGCGCAATCCGGAATGATGAAAGAATATATTTTTCGCCATAATAACCCCAATCAGTTTCAGTATTTCCATGACGTTTTTAAGGAACAGCTTGGCGAAACTTACGGCATTATGGTCTATCAGGAAGATGTGATCAAAATTGCACAACATTATGGAGGGCTGCCCGCTGCAGATGGTGATATCCTGCGTAGAGCGATGTCCGGAAAAGGAAGATCCCTTGAAGCCTTGCAAAAAGTAAAAGACAACTTTTTTGCCTGCTGTGCTCAAAAAGGACATCCTGAAATACTGAGTCAGGAGATCTACCGCCAAATTGAATCTTTTGCGGGATATTCGTTTTGCAAGGCACATTCGGCTTCTTATGCGGTAGAAAGTTATCAGAGCTTGTTCCTGAAAGTTTATTATCCTGTAGAATTTATGACGGCGGTCATCAACAATCAGGGCGGATTTTACCGAACCGAGGTTTACGTACACGAAGCACGTATGTCTGGCGGAAGCATACACAACCCTTGTGTGAATAAAAGCGAATATCAGACTACTTTATACGGTACAGACATTTATCTTGGCTTTATGCATGTGCAGAGTCTGGAATCCAAAACAGCTCATTTGATCGAATCAGAGCGGGAGAAAAATGGTGATTTTCTTTCATTGGAGGATTTTATCAACAGAATTCCTATTGGGATTGAAAACATGAAAATTCTAATTTTTATAGATGCTTTTCGTTTTACAGGAAAAACCAAAAATCAGCTTTTAGTTGTTGCCAGTTTGCTTTTGAACAATTTCAAACCCGAAAACAGAAATCTGAGGCTGATACAGGAACCGGTAAAAGAATACAAACTCCCAACTTTGGAACGTTCTTTATATGAAGATGCCTTTGATGAGATTGAGCTCCTGAGTTTTCCTGTTTCCTGTACTGTTTTTGATCTTTTGCAAACTAAATACCGAGGTGATATCATGGCCAGAGATTTAACAGCCTGTCATAAAAAACAGGTTCGTATGCTTGCTTATCTGATTTCAAGAAAACAAGTTCCTACCAAAAAAGGAACCATGTATTTTGGCACCTGGATCGATCATGAAGGTACTTATTTTGACACCGCACATTTTCCGGACAGTCTCGCAAACTATCCTTTTCAGGGTGGTGGTTGCTATCTTTTGCTGGGAAATGTCGAAGTCGATTATCATTTTCCAACCATAACCATAACCAAAATGGCCAAAATGCCTTTTATTCCCGATCCTCGTTATATGGATGCTAAAGATCAGTTTAAAACACAGCGCCAGATTAAGGAAGACGTCAGTCCAACACATCGGGAGCCTTATCCGCAGAGACATGAAATTAATTTACCCCGACACCGAATGAAGTTTTAGTTTTCAATCGCAGTCGATACCGTTTTCAGCCAAATAAACAGTCCTTAAAAAAATGCATACTGAGACTGAAAACTAAAAAGAAATAAGTTAGACGTTATACAAATAAGATGAAAAAGCAGGAATATGCCATAGTCGATATTGAAACCACAGGTGGTAACGCCAGTGGCAGCTGCATTACAGAAATTGCCATTGTCATTCACGACGGCAAAAAAGTAATGGAACGCTTTGAGACGCTCGTAAATCCGCAGAAGGAAATACCGCTTCCCATTTTTGCCTTAACGGGTATTAATAATGAAATGGTAGCCAATGCTCCTATTTTTGATGATATTGCCGAAAAAGTAATGGAATTGCTAAACGACCGGATCTTTGTTGCTCATAATGTCAATTTCGATTATTCGTTTGTTCGCCACCAGCTTGAAGCATCCGGATTCAAATGGACAGCCAGAAAGTTATGTACCGTTCGCGCAGCCAGAAAAATCAGACCGGGTTTCGCCTCCTATAGTTTAGGAAAGCTTTGCAATTCGCTCGACATCCCTTTAGAAAACAGGCATCGCGCCGGAGGCGACGCAGAAGCTACTGCTATATTGTTTTCGCGATTACTCGAATGGGACGATGAAGGTCATATCGAACAAATGATCAAAAACACGGCACAGGATCAGCGCTTACCTCCTAACCTTCCTCCGGAAGATTTTAATAATTTACCGGAAAAACCAGGGGTATATTATTTTTATAATGAGGTAAAAAAAGTAATCTACGTGGGAAAAGCGGTTAATATAAAAAAACGTGTTGCTTCTCATTTCAGCGGCCACAATATCAATCCGCAAAGACAACATTTCTTACGGGATATTTATTCCATTTCCTATGAAGTTTGTGGCAACGAGTTGATGGCACTTCTGTTGGAATGTACTGAAATCAAACATCTTTGGCCTACTTACAATAGAGCTTTAAAGCGATTTGAACCAAAATTTGGATTGTATCAATATGAAGCCCGTAATGGATATAAGTATCTGGCTATCGGGAAACTCAATAAATTTCAGTCGTGTATTGAGCACTTCAGTAGTTTACACGAAGCCACAAATATACTGCGGGGTTTAGCAGAACGATTTGAAATTGATTATAGATTTTGCAAATATTCAAAAGCTGAAGAAGGAGAGCTATTTCAAAATAATGATATCACAGATTTGCCGGATACCTTCCTCCACAATGAGCAAGTCGACAATGCTATTGATTTTTTACAAAATAACAGGCCCACTTTTGCCATTATAGAAAAAGGACGAACAGCGCACGAACGCAGTTGCATTTGGATAGAAAACGGTCATTTTTATGGTATGGGATATATTCCGTTAGATGTTGCGATTACGGATCCTTCAGAAGTAAAAAATTATGCAACGCCTTATAAAAGCAATCAATACATTGAACAGTTGATTTTTGCCTATGCAGAGAAGAATCCCCGAAAAGTTTTTTTCAACAAAAATTTGCTGACATCAAGAATATAAAACGAATCTAATTTTAAAAATAGAGCTATAAACTTAACGTATTGACTTATGACACTATTTAGCGATACCGAATTATTTGCCACAGGTTTAAAAGGAAAAAAAATATTTGATTTGCCTGATGCAGAACTTATTTTGATCGACAACTTTTTTACCAAAGAAGAATCCGATCGTTTTTATGAAAAAATACTTCATCAAACGAAATGGAGAGAATATGAAATGGAAATGTATGATAAAATTGTTACAGCTCCCCGAATGATTTCATGGTACGAAGATAAAGATAATGTTGGAGCAGATCCAAATGGTCCTGACTGGACTTATGAATTATTAACGATCAGAGGCCGTGTCGAAAGAGAAACCCAGCTTGAATTTAATAGTCTCCTGCTTAATTTATATCGAAATGGCAATGATGGTGTTTCCTGGCACAGTGACAAAGAACATAACTCCGGCCCAGACCCCATTATTGCTTCGGTCACTTTTGGAGAAACCCGAATGTTCCGATTGCGTCATAAATTCCGGAAAGAAATCCCACAGGTGGAGATTCCGCTCCATCATGGTTCCTTTCTGTTAATGTCAGGAACGACCAATAGTTTTTGGCAACATCAGGTTCCAAAAACGGCACGAGATGTTTTACCAAGAATCAACTTAACCTTTAGAAGAACGAACAGAAAAAGCTGATTTTCTAAAACTTGTACTGAAATATAATAACTGAAAAGGCGTTATTTCTATTCTAAAATAGTGTAGAAAATTCCTCCTCAAAAAGTTAAAATCCTCAGTGTATGAACCTTTTACTAGGAAAACCCTATCTTTTTTACTACTTTTGCAACCTTTTTTTACATATACATTACCACAATGGCTTATTCAAACAATGATTTAATGCGTTTTTTAGATGCACAAAACAAACTTTATCTTACTGCTCTTTCCGAAATCAAAAAAGGAAAAAAGGAGACACACTGGATGTGGTTCATTTTTCCTCAGATAAAAGGATTGGGTAAGAGCGATACAGCAAATTATTACGCCATTAACGATCTAAAAGAAGCAACCGAATTTTTAGAACACCCTATTTTAGGAAAACATCTTATCGAAATTTCTGAACTGTTTTTAACTTTTAAAAGAAAATCAGCCGATGGAATTTTAGGAGATTTAGACGCCCGTAAATTACGTTCGTCTATGACGCTTTTCTCTTTGGTAGAAAATACAAATCCTGTATTTCAGGAAATTTTGGATGCTTTCTTTTCAGGAGAAACAGATCCTCTTACTTTATCTATTATTAATTCAACGATAGAATCTTCTGTTGAAACTGAAATGGTATAATTCCCCTTTTCAATACATTAGATCATTTCAATTAAAAACACTACGTTTTTTGCTTTTTGCAAATGGTAGTGTTTTTTTTTGGCCCACAGATTTTACGGATGAAACGGGTTTGTACCAATTTTTTATTACTGGAAATAAACCATAAAAAAATGCCTTGCTAAAAACAAAGCATTTATATTTTGAAATAAAATCAAAGTAAAAAAAGAAAACCAGCGTTAATCCGCTTGATCCGTAGAACTCGCGGGCAAATTCACACCGCATTTAAACTTAGAACCTTAGTATCTCAGCACCTTAGCACCTCCTTTTAAACTTCTTTCGGTTTATTCAGGTAGTACACTGGTATTCCGGTCAACATAATTAAAACTCCCCATCCACAAGTTGAGAATTTGGTAATTAATAGCGAAATACAGATTGCGCTTGCGATTACAATATACAACATAGGCAAAAACGGATATCCAAAAGCTTTGTAGGGCCTTTCAATATTCGGCATCTTTTTTCTCAAAATAAAAATACCGTAAATCGTTAAAATATAGAAAATCAATACAATGATGATTACAAAATCCAGCAAATCTCCATACTTTCCTGTCAAACACAAAGCCGAAGCCCAGAAACACTGTGCCCACAAAGCCCATCCAGGAACACTGGACTCGTTTAAAACAGCTGCTTTTTTAAAGAAAACACCATCTTTTGCCATCGTATAATACACTCTCGCACCTGCCATAATTAATCCGTTGTTGCAGGCAAAAGTCGAAATCATAATCATTATTGCTATAATCAATGTACCCATATTGCCAAAAATGTAATGTGAAGCCACTACCGCTACTCGGTCTGATTTAGCTGTAGCAATCTCCTCAAACGGAACTACCGCCAAATACATCAAATTGGTTAGCACATAGATAATCGTTACTATAAAAGTTCCTAAAAACAAACTTAGACCAACATTTCGCTTTGGATTTTTTATTTCTCCTGCAATAAAGGTAACTCCATTCCAGGCATCACTGGAAAATAACGACCCCACCATTGCGGCAGAAATTCCGGTAATCAAAGTGGTTCCACTAATAGGCAGCCATGAACCGCTTTCGGCATTATAGCTACGTGTCACCCAGCCATCAGTCCAATTGGCATCCCAGATTGAAGCTTTAGCACCTAAGGTTAGACCAAAAACAATTAATCCCAGTAATGACAAAATTTTGATGATGGTTAAAACGGTTTGCAGAATTTTTCCGTTTTTCACCCCTCTACTATTAATGAACGTTAATACAATAATTGTAAAAATCGAAACCAACTGAGCGGCGTTGAGTTTAAAGAAACCTAATTCATAAAGTATATTTTCATCGCTCAATGGTTCGTACAAATAAGCTGCAAATTTTGAAAAAGCAACTCCTACCGCAGCAATTGTTCCGGTCTGAATTACAGCAAAAAAGCTCCATCCGTACAAAAAGGCAATTAGTTTATTGTAAGCTTCCTTTAAATACACGTATTGTCCTCCTGCTTTTGGAAACATTGCGCTAAGTTCACCATAACTTACTGCGGCTATAACCGTAATCAGTCCGGAGAGCAGCCAAATTAAAGTTAACCATCCTGCCGAACCTACCTGTCTGGCGATATCGGCACTCACAATAAATATTCCTGATCCAATCATAGAACCTACCACAAGCATGGTTCCGTCTAATAATCCAAGTTCTCTTTTAAAATGTTCCTGGTCGTTTTCTTGCATAATTTTAGTTTTTCGGTTGGTTAAAGATATACTTTTTTCTGAAATTTAAGATTTCAATTTTTAAATCCCAAAATTGAAATTCCAAATTCCAAAAGTCTAAAGTAAATTGAACGTGTCCTTCCCGGGCAAGCTTCCGACTCTATCTTTTATTCTGTTTCTCTTTGCTAAAGGAGACCACTTCTCTACTTTACACCAACATTGTTTTATCAGACCTTTTTAAATAATAATTGCGTTTACGGATTTCCATAAAATAATACTTTTTTACCTTTTTACATTTGACATACTAAAAGAATATTAATCTAACCTGATACAAATGAAAATTAAGACTTTCTTTCTATTTATAACCTTAAGCTCTTTTTTAATTATTACCAATTATCCAGAGATTGTATAACCAATATAAGATTCTAATAGTGACAATATATAAGAAGTTCTATTGAACCAAGCCCATTTTAAATAAAAGCGATTACTATTCATAAAACATCTAAAGCAAATCAAATTATGCCACTTATTAACTGTCCTGAATGTAATACAAAAGTATCGGATCAAGCTAACAAATGTCCGCAATGTGCTTATCCTATAAAATCAAATAGCGCAATAAATGTTAAAAATGATGAAGGCAGCTTTCTTCAAACATTAAACTTCGGATGTATGTTTATTGTTGTCACAATCGGAGTTATTTTCTTATTCGTATTTCTAATGAGTATATTCTTTTAACCTTAGAAAAGAAATTACTTAACTTAATAATCTACTTTAATCAAATAACCATGAAAAAAGTCTCACTAATCTTATTATTATTTATCTTTAATTCTTGTGCTAGCAATTATTATTTTGTCAACATCGATGAAGATACTCCGATTTTCACTTCAGAAAATGGGAAAGAATCTGTTACTATAATTCCAAAAGGATCTGGCGCATACATTAATAGAAGTGATAAAAAAGCAAGAAAAATAAAGTGGGAAAAATTTAAAGGATGGGCTATAAATCCTGCATATAGCAATTCAAGTTTCTCTAGTAATTCAGACAATAACAATTACTCGGGCAGTAGTTACACTAAATCCCCAATAAGAACTTCATCGGGAGGGTCCGTTCATGTAAAAGGTTACACAAGAAAAAATGGAACTTATGTTGCTCCACATACGCGAAGTGCTCCAAGAAGAAGGTAAATCGACTCATTTCTTGAAATTGCCTAAATCAAAAAGGGAAAATAAAAGCAACAACTTCTAAACAATTACAAGAGTAATTCTATATTTTAGTACTAATTAAAGTTCAATATTGCAGAACAACAAACTATAAAAATGGAATCAAAATATCTATATGGAGCAAATGTCTAAAGAAGAGATAATAATCAACAAGATTGCCCAAGATAAAATAGACTTTAATATTGGGGTACAGCTTTTATTAGAAGATGCTGAATATAATTTCGAAAGACTTTTTACCACTTTAAAAAATTATATCTTCAACTCTATTCCCGAAAAAACCCATTATGATACCGAAACTTATCAGCATGCGCTTCAAACCATTCCATTAAAATCAACCTATACCCCTATTGTACTTTTAAAAAGTTACCCAACCCGAATTGCTTTTTACAAACTAGCGGAGCTTCCTGAAAACGAGAACACAAAAGTTCTAAGCTCACTACTTTGGATTTTTAAAGTAACAGACACTGAACGAAGAAATACAGAGTGTAAAAATGGCTGTGGGCACTTTTGGCATGAATAAGAATAAAATATACATACCATTCTATCTGTAAATACCTAGAAACTACAACTCAGCCAAAAGTTGTAGTTTTTTTATACCTCACAAGAAGAACTTCTTTTTAATTTATCAAAGAATTGTTAAACAAAAACTTTTCTGTTTAACTCTTTTCAGTTTGTTCTTATGTATTAAATTTTAAAATTGTTTTCCTTTTCTTAGTCTTACTAATTTAAAACAAGAGCCTTCACAGAATACATTTTATTTATTTACAACAAAATTGGAACAAAAAATAATTATCTCGTAAGAAAAAAAACACTAATTCTAAAATTCTGTTCTTTTTTTACTAAATTTATGCATGCATAAAACAATTTTGAAAAATCAATCTTTTATTAACAATTGTTTATTTTAAAACCGTCAAAAGACAACACTCTCAGTAACCTGATTTTTTTTAAAGGACTCCTTCAACAATAAGCGCTCTTAACAGAAAAAGCAGTATTAACCTCCAAATCTGAAAACTATGTCTAAGAGTCCGTTTTTTAAAAATATACGCTTCCCGAATGTTTTCATTCTATTGATAATTGTATTTATTTCCTGCGCTTTACTTATCTGTATCAACTTTTTTACCATAAAAATACTCTCCGCAAACAGGGCTTATGTTCATGGTGAATCACATTATTCAAAAGGACAAAAGGATGCTGCACGATATCTCATTATGTACCTTTTCACTAAAGACACAAACCAATGGAAGCTCTTTTCTCAGGAATTAAAAGTCCCTCAGGGTGATGGTATTGCCAGGAGATCGCTTTTGAAATATGGAGACAACGAAATTGCCCGAAGAGGGTTTCTAACAGGACGAAATCATAAAGATGACCTGGATGACATTGTCTGGCTGTTTGTAAACTTTAAAGATGTATCTTTTTTGGCAAAAGCGATTCACGAATGGGGTCAGGGTGATGAATTAATCGCTAAATTATCCAGGTTGGGTCAGCAAGTCGATGCCCAGATCAAACAAAATCTGCTGACTCCGAACAGTCAGCAAAAATTTCTTAATGAAATTAGTACTATCAGCGATAAACTCACTATTAACGAACGCAACTTCCTGAATACTCTGGGAGAAGGAACACGAAAAATCAAAAGCCTTCTCATCATCACCAATATTATTTTTATTCTGATCATCGTAATAAGCGTATGCACCTATTATTCAATTATGGTAAAACGTTTAGTTATCTCCAAAAAAGAAATTGAAGAAAAAAATGAAAATCTAATCCATGTAAATCATGAACTGGACCGATTTGTTTATAGCGCATCACACGATTTAAGGTCACCTATAACATCTCTAAAAGGATTGATCGAAATTACTCAACTAGAAGATGATATTGAACAAGTCAGAGACTATTTAACACTCATGCACAAAAGCCTTGTCAGACAAGATCAGTTCATCGTTGATATTATAGATTATTCCAAAAACAAACGAAAACAAGTTATTATAGAACCTGTCAGTTTAAAAGAATTATTAGACGAATCTATTTCACAGTTGATGCATATTGAAAATGCCAATAAAATAAAATTTACAAAAGAACTATTAATCGATACCATTCAAAGCGATGACTTGCGTTTGAGAATCATTATCTCGAATTTGCTCTCGAATGCTATAAAATATGCCGACATTAATAAGGAGGAAATGTTTATTTCGATTAAAACTTATACGGAAGAGGGTTACAACAAAATTGAAATAACAGATAACGGTATTGGAATTAAAGATGAATTTAAAAACAATATTTTTGAAATGTATTTTGGTACGAACAAAAACAAAGGTTCGGGATTGGGTCTTTACATTGTAAAGGAAGCTGTAGAAAACATCAAAGGAAGTATTTCTGTTTTCTCTGAAAACACTATCGGAAGTAAATTTATTGTAGCAATTCCAAATTATCATGGAAATTAAGCCCATATTCCTGGTTATCGAAGACAATTTGATTGATCAGCTTGTCATCAAACAACTACTGACAAAAGTCCTTGATATCGATCAGATCATCATTGCGAATAATGGCAGAGAAGGAATTCAGTGGCTTGTTACTAAAAACAATGACCACCCGCTTATCATTTTACTGGATATTCAAATGCCAATAATGAATGGTTTTGAATTCTTAGAGGAATTTCATAAATTAAAAAAAGGAATAAAAAAAGGAATTCAAATTTACATACTTTCATCGACTTTAGATCCTGACGAAATTGCTGCAATTACAGCAAATAAGTATGTAAGTGCTTTTTTAAACAAGCCGTTTCCAATAGATGAATTTAAAACAATACTGCTTAACTATTAAAAACTATTGAAGAACACGGTTTACCTGAGAAAAACTTCTTTGGTAATAAGGTTCTTTTGTGGACGAAATCATTACCCCACCGTGTGTAGAAGAATGCACAAACTTAATCTCTCCTTCGGTCACTTCGACAACCATTCCAACATGATTGATACGGCGTCTTCCGTTAGTTTTAAAGAAAATTAAATCTCCTTTTTGTGCGGCATCAGTGTCAACTCTAACTCCAATTCTGGATTGTTCGATCGAACTTCTAGGCAGTTTTATGTCAAAATTATTAAAGGTACAAATCATTAATCCTGAGCAGTCAAAACCAGCTTTTGTGGTTCCACCGGACCGGTAACGCGTCCCGATATTTTCCGTTGCGTTTACAATCAATTGCTCAATAAGTTCCGAATTATTGTTTATCCCTCTAACAAATGTGGAATCTTTTTTCACAACAGTTTCCTCAGCAATTTGTATAGATGGTGTCGATGTCGTGGTTTCGATAGGTTTTACTTCTTGTAAGGCTGCTGCTTTTTCCGGAGAAACATTAATCTTAAGCAGATACCCCACTTTTAACCTCTTTTTAATTGCAGGATTTTGTTTTTCCAATTCTTTAACGGTTATCCCAAACTCCTTTGCTATCGCATATTTCGTTTCTTTTGACAAAACTTCTCTGGTTACCTCAACCATTGCAGGTTCCTGAACATTTTCGATTACAGGTACAACTGCTACAGCTGTTGTAGCTGTTGTAGCTGTATTAGACGGAATATTAATTTGCTGTCCGATTTTTAAACCTTCACTTTCCAGAAGCGGATTGGCTTTCTTTAAGTCATCAACTGAAACATTGTATTTTTTGGAAATTCCCCAAAGCGTTTCTTTGGCAGCAACTTCATGGGAGCCTGGAGTAGTTTCCGGAGTAGCATTAGCTATAATTTCTTCAGGCTTTTTGGCTGCTGTTTTAGCAACTGTTTTATTGCGATTTGGAATTAACAGAACCGAATTTAACTTTAGAACTTTGGGTGCATTAGGATTTGCTGTTGCAATATCTTTTGGTTTTACTCCGTACTTTTTAGCAATTACAGTAAGATTTTCTCCTTGTGAGATTTTATGCTTAATAAACTTTTCTTGTGAGAAAGCACCAACACTGAAAAAAAACAAAATTGCTATTAACCTGAAAACCATTATCTGTTACATTTACATCTATTATTATACGCTCTGAATGCCATTACTTTTCTGAATTATAGGCTCAAAAAAAGTAATTGTTTTACCCGAAAAGCGAATTTAACTTTTTAAAGTAAAAAAAGCATCTTTTTTAACAATTTATTTTATTGAAATTAACAAACTCGGCATAAAAATTGATTCAACCGTTTGAAAGAATACTCTTTATAAAAGAGATTTTTCTGATCCTAAAAAAACCAATTTTAGCAGATAATCGCGTGAAAAAACTACTTTTACTTTTCTTTATATTTCCTTTATTTTCAACAGCTCAGAATATAAATGGCTCTATAGTTTCTCAGGAAACCAAACTTCCGCTTGAAAATACTAATGTATTTGCCCTATCAAGCAAAGTGGGAACCATAACAGATGAAGAGGGTAAATTCTCTTTAAAACTTCTTTCAAAATTTAAAGATGACGAAATAGTAGAATTCTCACATATAGGTTATGTTACCGCACAATTCTCTCTAAGTTACCTGAGAAAGCAAAACTTTAAAATTTTTCTCGAAGATGAAGTTCAAAATTTATCGGGTGTAACTATTAAAGCCAATCCCAAATTGAATTTAAAACTTCCTTACAGCAAATTAACTTCAATGAAACATAGTGTTTATTCTTTTGGATCTTTTTTGAAGGACGATAAAATTTACATGATTGGCGGCGATGCTTCTTATGAGATGGACCGACTGGAATTAATACGATCTAAAAGAGCCGATTTTACTTTAACAACTTATCTGGAAGCGTCCCAACAAAACTCTGTTCTCTCTTATTTTAGAAGGGATTTTTCTATTTATGACATCAAAACCAATACCTGGGAATACCCTGAATTAGAATCAAAATTAAAGAAAAGAGCCCATCATAACATTCATTATTACGACAATTCGATTTATGTTTTAGGAGGCAAATCCGTTAAGGTCAATCAAAAAAGCAATTGGGAATACCTTCAAAATGAAAACGAAGTTCTGGACTTAAACAATCGAACGATTAAAGTTGACTATACGAATCCGCACCAAGCAGCTGATTTTGCATCCTTTACCTACAAGGATAATATTATTGTAATGGGAGGTTCTGTAAAAATGACCGAAAACGGTAAAAAAGATTTCACCAACAAGGTACATTTGTACAACATTACTTCAGGATATTGGTATGAACTTGATCCTATGCCAACAGCAAAAGAAACATCAGGAATTGTAATAGACAATACTATTTATCTTATTGGTGGAGATGACGGAAAACCCGTATCAAAAATAGAAACCTTTGACTTAAATACCCAGGCATGGCAAACAGAAGGCGATTTATTTTTTGGACTGGAAAAACCAGCCATAGCCTATCACGACAACATAATTTACATTTATGAAGACCGCATAATGTATGCTTACGATCTAAAAACAAAACAACTTAAAGAATACGAAACAGAGTTAGCCTTAAAGTATTCTACTATGTATTTTGCCGATAATAAACTGTATATTTTAGGAGGACGCACTGAAAGTAAATACGAGAAAGCTCCTTCCTCCAATATTTTTACAATTGACATTAAAGATTTCAAAAATACTAAACCTACCCGAACCAAAACTTTAAAGAGAGAAATGAATCTGGCCAAAGCCAATTAAATAACTTTTCAGTACTCGAAACTAATTTACTTTATACCAACCAAAAAACAATCTTAATCTGAACAGCGTGAAAAAATTACTTTTACTTTTTATTTTTTGCCCCTTATTAGTCATCGCCCAAAATATAAAAGGCGTAGTCGTTTCTCAAAAAAGCAGCCTTCCGCTTGAAGACACCAATATATTGGCACTATCAAGTAAGACAAGGACCATAACGGATGAAAACGGTAAATTTTCTTTAAAACTTCTTCCTGAATTTAAAAATGAAGAGACGATAGAGTTCTCCCATTTGGGGTACAAAACAATAAGAATATCGCTGAGCTATTTAACAAAGCAAAACTTTACCGCTGTACTCGAAGAAAACGTCGAAAATTTATCCGGAGTAACGATCGCCACCAATTCAAAATTAAAAACTAAGATTTCATTCAACAGCTTAGCACCTTTAAAATATCCTATTTTTTCGTTTGGATCATTTTTAAAAGACGACAAAATTTATGTTAGCGGCGGAGATGCTTATTCCGAAATAGATCAGCTGGCAAAAGTACGGGCCAAAAAAGCCGACCCAAACTTTCAGGATTTTCTGGATGAAGCTCAAAATACAGGAAAACGCCATTATAAAAAACACCTTTCCATTTATGACATAAAGAATGACACCTGGGAAGTTCAGGATATAAAACTGCTGCCCAGAGCTTATCATAACATTCATTTCTACAACAATCTGATTTATGTTTTGGGCGGAAAAAAAATATTAGTTAACAAGATCAGCAGTTGGGAATACTTGCAAGATAAGATTGAAGTTGTAGATCTTGACAAAAAAAGTATTAAAACAGATAAAACAAATCCGCATCAGGCTGCTGATTTTGCTTCCTTTAGTTATAACGACAATATCATTGTAGCCGGAGGATCGGTAAAGAGGGATGAAAACGATAAAAAAGATTTTACTGATAAAATGCATTTGTACAATATTACATCAGGGTACTGGTACGAACTTCCCAGTATGCTAACCGCTAAAGAAACTGCCGGAATATTGATTGACAACAAAATTTATTTCATTGGCGGAAACAATGGAAAACCTTTGTCGCAAATCGAAACTTTTGATTTGACAACAGAAAAATGGGGATTTCCCGGCGAATTATTCACTCCTTTAGAAAGGCCTGCTATTGCCTACAACAACAATATAATTTACTTTTTTGAGGATCGAAAAATATACACTTATGAATTAAAAACAAAACAGTTAAAGGAATTTGAAATTGAGCTGGAGTCAAAACGTGCTGCAATGTATTACTACGACAATAAATTATACATTATTGGAGGACGTATCGACAATAGTTATTCACAAGTACCATCGCCTAAAGTATACAGCGTCGACATCAATGAGTTTGAAACCACAAAACCGAATAAAACGAAGATCTTATCGCAAGAAGTGAGTGCTGCTAAACCTATTGAGTAAGCACAAAAGCTTGCTTATTTCAATTATAAAAAAAAGCTCCGTTTTCACAGAGCTTTTTTTATAGGAATGAATCTTAATGATCAGGCTTTTCCGGCAGCAATTAAATTTAGAGCTGAACCTGCAGCAAACCAGCCAATCTGACCTTGGTTGTACGTATGGTTCGCCAGAATAATGTCTTTGGTGCCATCAGCATGAACAAACTCTAATGTTAATGGTTTTCCGGGAGCAAACTGGGTTAAATCAGTAAAATTAATAGTATCATCCTCCTTGATTTTATCATAATCGGCTTCATTAGCAAAAGTCAATCCTAAAAGACCTTGTTTTTTAAGGTTGGTTTCGTGGATACGAGCAAAAGATTTTACCAACACCGCTTTAACTCCTAAAAAGCGAGGTTCCATAGCGGCATGCTCACGCGAAGAACCTTCTCCGTAGTTATGATCTCCCACAACAATAGATGGAACTCCGGCAGCTTTGTAGGCACGTGCTACAGCAGGAACAGCATCGTATTGCCCTGTTAATTGGTTTTTAACCGAATTTGTTTTTTGATTGAAGGCATTTACAGCACCAATCAGCATATTGTTCGAAATATTATCCAGATGTCCACGGAAACGCAGCCATGGTCCTGCCATAGAAATGTGGTCGGTGGTACATTTTCCGAATGCTTTGATCAACAATTTAGCACCCGTAATATTTTTACCGTCCCAGGCATCAAAAGGCGCTAATAATTGCAAACGCTCAGATGTTGGGCTTACCACTACCTGAACTCCTGAACCGTCTTCAGCAGGGGACTGGAATCCCGGATCTTTAACATCAAATCCTTTTGGAGGCAATTCGTCTCCTGTAGGTTCCTCTAACATTACTTCTTCTCCATCTTCATTGATTAAAGTATCTGTTAACGGATTAAAACTTAAATCTCCTGCAATAGCCATAGCCGTTACTAATTCCGGAGAACCTACGAAGGCTAAAGTATTTGGGTTACCATCTGCACGTTTGGAGAAGTTACGATTGAAAGAATGAACGATAGTGTTTCTTTCTTCTTTCTCTGCTCCATCTCTGTCCCACATACCAATACAAGGTCCGCAGGCATTAGCAAAAACAGTCGCTCCAATTTTATGAAAAGTATCAATAAAACCATCACGCTCGATGGTATAACGAACTACTTCGGAACCCGGCGTAATTGTAAATTGAGATTTTGTTTTTAAGTTTTTATCCGCAACCTGTCTTGCTAAAGAAGCTGCTCTCGAAATATCTTCGTAAGAGGAATTGGTACAAGAACCAATTAACCCAACCTGAATTTGTAAAGGCCAATTGTTTTTGATGGCTTCCTCTTTCATTTTAGAAATTGGGGTCGCTAAATCTGGCGTAAACGGACCATTTAAATGTGGTTCCAGCTCAGACAGATTAATTTCGATCACCTGATCAAAATATTGTTCCGGGTTAGCATATACTTCCGGATCTCCTGTTAGATAAGAGGCCACTTTATCGGCAGCATCGGCAACATCGGCTCTGTTTGTAGAGCGCAGGTAACGCCCCATAGAAGCATCATATCCAAAAGTTGAAGTGGTAGCTCCAATTTCGGCACCCATGTTACAAATAGTCCCTTTTCCGGTACAAGACATAGAAGTTGCTCCTTCGCCAAAATACTCGACAATAGCTCCTGTACCACCTTTTACCGTAAGTATACCGGCTACTTTAAGAATAACATCCTTAGGAGCTGTCCAACCTGACAACTTACCGGTTAGTTTTACTCCTATTAACTTTGGAAACTTCAACTCCCAAGCCATACCTGACATCACGTCTACAGCATCAGCTCCACCAACACCAATCGCAACCATTCCTAAACCACCTGCATTTACGGTGTGAGAATCGGTACCGATCATCATTCCGCCAGGAAAAGCGTAATTTTCAAGTACAACCTGATGAATAATTCCTGCTCCCGGTTTCCAGAAGCCAATTCCGTATTTATTAGAAACCGATGAAAGGAAGTCAAAAACCTCGTTACTTTGTGTTTTTGCTCTTGCCAAATCGGTTGCAGCATCTACTTTTGCCTGAATCAGGTGATCGCAATGTACTGTTGTAGGTACCGCTACTTTAGATTTTCCGGCATGCATAAACTGCAACAATGCCATCTGTGCTGTTGCATCCTGACAGGCTACACGATCCGGGGCAAAATCAACATAATCTACTCCTCTTTTAAACACCTGAGACGGTGCTCCGTCCCAAAGGTGGTTGTATAAAATTTTCTCTGTTAACGTAAGTGGGCGACCAACAAGCTCTCGTGCTTTATCAACACGACCGGGCATGTTCTCATACACTTTTTTAATCATTTCAATATCAAAAGCCATAAGTATAATTGTTTTTGTGTTTTTTTTTTGAACATCCCAAGTTACAAAAAATAGAGGAGTTATTAAAGAAAAAGCCCGAGTTTATCACTCGGGCTCTCTATATATAATGATTATAACTAATCGTAGATTACATCACTAACTGTTTGTTTGAAGGCGCAAACTTAGTTAAATTGATTCCTTCAACTGCAGTGGTATACTCCTCTAGTGTTGGAGTTCTACCCAAGATTGTAGACAATACCACAACCGGTGTAGAAGAAAGTAAAGACTCTCCTTTTTTACCTTCAGTATCCTCTACAACTCTTCCCTGGAAAAGACGTGTAGAAGTTGCCATTACGGTATCTCCTTTTGCTGCTTTTTCCTGATTCCCCATACAAAGGTTACATCCCGGACGCTCTAAGTACAACATGTTTTCGTATTCTGTACGTGCTGCACCTTTTGGAGCGCTATCGTTAAACTCAAAACCAGAGTATTTTTGTAAAACTTCCCAGTCACCTTCTGCTTTCAATTCGTCTACGATATTGTAGGTAGGCGGAGCAACAACCAAAGGCGCTTTAAATTCAACTTTTCCTTTTTGTGCTTCTACGTTTTTCAACATTTGAGCAAGGATTTTCATATCGCCTTTGTGAACCATACAAGATCCGACAAATCCAAGATCAACTTTTTTCTCTCCTCCATAAAAAGATAACGGTCTGATCGTATCGTGAGTGTATCGTTTAGAAACATCAGCATTGTTTACGTCCGGATCGGCAATCATTGGTTCAGCAATCTGATCTAAATCAACTATAACTTCAGCATAATATTTAGCATTTGAATCTGGTGTTAAAGCTGGTTTCTCAGAAGTTCTCACTTCTTCAATTCTCTTATTCGCTTTATTGATCAATCCCTGAAGAACATGTTTGTCATTATCCATTCCTTTGTCGATCATAATCTGGATTCTGCCTTTAGCAATCTCCAATGATTCGATCAAAGTATCATCCTCAGAAATACAGATAGAAGCTTTTGCTTTCATCTCTGCAGTCCAGTCTGTAAATGTAAACGCCTGATCTGCATTTAACGTACCGATATGAACCTCAATAATTCTACCCTGGAATACGTTCTCTCCACCAAACTGATGCAACATCTGAGCTTGTGTAGCATGAACCACATCACGGAAATCCATATATCCTTTCATATCTCCTTTGAAAGTTACTTTTACAGATTCCGGGATTGGCATAGAAGCCTCTCCTGTCGCTAATGCAAGAGCAACTGTTCCTGAATCCGCACCAAAAGCAACCCCTTTTGACATTCTCGTATGAGAGTCACCACCAATAATAATAGCCCACTCATCAATAGTGATATCGTTTAATACTTTGTGGATTACGTCTGTCATTGAATGGTAAACACCTTTCGGGTCACGAGCTGTGATTAAACCGAAATCATTCATAAATTTCATCAACTTAGGAATATTTGCCTGCGCTTTTTTATCCCAAACTGAAGCAGTGTGACATCCTGACTGATAAGCACCATCAACGATTGGTGAAATTACAGTTGCCGCCATAGATTCTAACTCCTGAGCTGTCATAAGACCAGTCGTATCCTGAGAACCTACGATATTTACTTCAACACGAACATCAGAACCAGCGTGTAACACTTTTCCAGGTGTCGAACCTACAGCATTTCTGTTAAAGATTTTTTCTACTGCTGTAAGACCTTGTCCGTCATGAGAAATTTCTTTTGAAGGAGCAAATACAACCGGAGCTGTAACCCCTAAAGTTTTTGCTGCGAATGTTTGAAGTTTTTTACCAAATACGATAGCATATGAACCACCAGCTTTGATAAATTCCATTTTTTGAGGAGTAAATGCTTTAGAAATATCAATCAGTTCCTGATCTCCATTGTAAAGTTTTCTCTCTTTAATATTAATTGTTAAAACAGTTCCTGTAGCTACAGAATAAGTCTGCTCTAAAATTGGTTCGTCATTTTCATTACGCACAACATTACCTGCTGCATCCACCTTTTTAACCCAGTTTTTAAGGTCAAGACCAATACCACCGGTAACATCAACTGTAGTTAAGAAAATTGGAGAGATACCATTTGTACCTCCAACAATTGGAGCAATATTTACGAATGGAATATACGGACTTGATTGTTTTCCTGTCCAAAGTGCTACGTTATTCACACCTGACATTCTTGAAGAACCAACTCCCATTGTTCCTTTTTCAGCAATTAACATTATGCTTTTATCAGGATGTTGTGCCTGTAAAGCTCTAATTTCCTGCTGTGCTTGTGGTGTAATCATACACTGTCCGTGAAGTTCACGATCTGAACGCGAATGCGCCTGATTACCCGGAGAAAGTAAATCTGTTGAGATATCTCCTTCACCGGCGATAAAAGTAACTACTTTAATTTCGTCTGCTACTTCCGGAAGTTTTGTGAAGAATTCTGCTTGTGCATAGCTTTCCAGAATTTCTTTCGCAACCTCATTATTATTTTTGAATGCCTCTACTAAACGATCTGTATCTGCTTCGTAAAGGAAAACCTGTGTTTTAAGAACTTTTGCTGCATCTTTTGCAATGGCAACATCATTACCCAAAGCTAAATCAAGCAGCACCTTGATAGAAGGACCACCTTTCATGTGAGATAATAATTCAAACGCAAAAGCAGGAGTAATTTCACTTACTACAGCTTCTCCAAGAATAATCTCTTTTAAAAACTCAGCTTTTTCACCTGCAGCACTTGTAGTACCCGGCAAAGTATTATAAATAAAAAATTTAAGAGAATCTTCTCTATACGGATTGTTAACATCCTTAATCTGTGAAATGATTTCGCTTGCTAATTCTGCACCATCGATTGGCTTTGGATGAAGACCTTGGCCTTTTCTTTCCTCGATTTCTTTAATGTAATCTTGATAAGTATTCATAATATTATAGAAGTCTTTTTATTTTTTGTTTGCAAATTTAGCTATTAAAGCCGAGAATTAAAAAAAATATAACAGAACTCGCCTTTTCAAACATTATTATTGCTAAAAAACAATTTTCATTACTTATTTTTGCCAAAATTTCAATTTTATATTAAAAAAATGAATTATTGCCATTTTAAAATCCTTTCTTTAGCAAAGTCGAAATTTAACAGTATAAATGAAGTGAGATTTTACCCCAACTTTAACGAAGAACCTTTCTAAATAAGCGATTATAACGTTATAGTAACCGATTTATCTTCTCCAATCAGCCTCTTTCAAAATCAAAAAATCATTAAGAATATTTAAAGAAATCTTTAAGTCAAAAAAACGAAACAAAAAGTTTATTTTTCAATTATTATTATAACTTTGCAATTCAAAGTTCTTTTAATTAAAAAATACTTTACATGAATACAACCAAAATAAACTCTTTTTTAAACGATCAAATTGGAGTAAAAATCAGCCTTATTATTACGCTATTCAGCACAACGATGCTGGCACTTTCTTTATTGGGAAGTAAATCAGATTACGAAAGCTTTGAAATGCTTTCTGTACTCAACATCATTATTCTGCTCCCGTACGGTGCGATCCTTACTTACAACCTATTAAGAAACAAAAAGGACTACCTTCATTTACTTCCTTTCTTATTTCTCAATTGGTTTATCGGATGTTTCTCTACCAATGTTTATGTAAATGTTTTCGAAAATTTACCCCTTTGGGTGTATTGCACAACGTTTCTGTTTTGCTTTTCAAACTTTGTAATTTACAATCGCGAAATAACAAATCGCACCATTAACTTTATCTCTTATTTCATCAACGGCTGTTCTTATCTCTTAATCGTATATTATGCTGTATTCCTGATACCAATAAGCATGTTTTCTATTATAGGAATTCTTGCCTTAGGATTAGGTTTTTATGGATTAGTGCCCGGAATTGTACTTACAATCCACACTTACATCCTGTCTAAAGCTCTTTTTGAACAAAAAAACAACACCTATGCATTCTTCTCAGGCATCGGAATCATTTTAACCAGCCTTATTACGTTTACTTTTTTGTTGAATATTGAAAGTCAAAAAATAAACCAATATGGCATTACCAAAACATTTGAAGAAAATAACGATTTACCCACTTACATTAAAGTTTCTCAGAATCTTAAACCTAATTTTTTGAATGAAATTCTGCTAAAGAAAAACATTGTATACATTGCATCGGAAGACTTCTTTGAACTAGATGGTTTTGGCAGATTCAATAGCAATGTTCAGTATCACGAAAGAAAGACTCACAATCCTTTTTTAAATATCGCTTATCATTTTGCAGAAAACATCAATTTAAGTGATGATGATAAAGTCAATATTCTGAAATCTAATTTTGATAAAAGACTTGAATCCGAAGAGCAATTATGGAGCGGACGAGATCTTATTACCAAAAACATTAAGGAAGATGTAAAAATTTATCCAAATGACAGACTCGCTTATACCGAGATTACAATGGATGTGGTCTGCGAAGAAGAAAGCAGAGGTCAGAAAGAAGCTATTTATTCCTTCCAGTTGCCTGAAGGCTCTGTTGCAACTTCTTTGTCATTGTGGGTTAATGGAATAGAAAGAAAAGGTGTTTTGACTACCAAAGAAAAAGCAAAAGAAGCGTACAATCAGGTTGTGGGTATTGAGGCAAGAGACCCTTCATTGATGCAATGGAAAGAAGGAAACAGAGTTACAGTTCGCGTATTTCCAATTACAAGCGAATTACCCCGAACTTTTAAATGTGGCTTTACAACACCTTTAAAAGTTGCAGACGATAAACTGATCTATCAAAGTTTGAGCATAAAAGGTCCAAACATCAATAATGCTGCGACTATTTCGAGATTTCAGGTTAAAGGAAATACTGAGTTTAAGACTTCAAAAGATTTTGACTTTGCGGATAATTACCACATAAATGAATCTAAAGGTCTGGACAAATGGGAAGCTGAATTTCCTTTAAACAAAAAAACTTCCAACAGTGCATTTGTATGGAAAAACAAAAGTTATGAAGTAAAACCGCTTATTAAAGAAAGAATCTCTTTTACACCAAGAGAAATTATTCTTGATCTTAACAACAACTGGAAAATAGAAGAACTTGAATCGATACTCAATCTCTCGAAAAACAAATATTTTGTCCTTATAAATAATACAAAACAAGAAATCAATGCTTCCAATTACGAGAATATTTGGAGCCAATTTGATGAATTGAATTATTCACTTCTGCCACTTTTTGATTTACAGGAAAATACTTTGATTATCACAAAATGCGGTACATTTTCTTCCAACTTCGAAGAATTAGAGTCTTCAAAATATTTAGAAAAAATAAGAAAAGGAACAAAAGACAAAGGTTTAAAAGTTATCAATATCTCGAACGAAATAAATCCGTTTTGGCAAACCGCAAAGGAACAGAAATATGTAAATTTTATACAAACAAATCTTAATACTTGTACGGACCTTATCAGCAAAAAGCATTTCATAAAATTTCAAACTAATGAAAACAGTATTAATTTAGAAACTGCCGGAATCTCAATCCATGAAAATTCAGCAATTCAGCAAACAGCTCATACCGGTTCAAATCATTTATACAGAATGTTCTGTTTTGGAAAAGTTTTAAACGATCAGGTCGAAATTCAGGCTGACACTTTAAAACAAAACAAATATGTTGACCTGGCAAAAGATGCCAATATTGTAACTCCAATTTCTTCTTTAATCGTACTGGAGACTGATGAAGATTACGAAAACAATGGGATTGAGAAAAACGTTAATACCTTAGGAAATGCCTCTATCAACAATGACGGAGCTGTACCTGAACCGCACGAATGGGCACTATTATTCATCGTTTCATCGGCCATTTTATTCTATTACAGAAAGCAAAAATTAACGAATTAATGAAGGATTTAATTCTACATAAAAAACCAATACTTGCTGTTTTTGCAATCTTATTGCTTTTTGCAATAAACAGCAAGATATTGGTTTTAAATCTAAACAACGATTTCCTTGGAATTCTGGGTTCTCTTTGTCTTTTTATCGTTGGTGGGAGAAAAACAAATTTCAGAATTAATTATTTTTTAGTTCTAAGTATTCTATTATTAGAATTTATCAGCTGGCGTTTAAACACAAAATCGGTTCATTTTCTTTCTATACTATTATTTCTGTGTTTGGTTTTCCATTATTTCACAGGGAAATTTTCCTTTATTGCTTTCATTTGCCTTATTTTATTTTCAACCCTTTTTAGTGCTTTTTTTGCACACTTAACCTCAGAAATAAAACAAAGTCTTTGTTATATCGTTTATCTGACACTAAAGAATTTTATACCTATAAATAAAATCGAAGGCGTCAATTTTTACATCAATAATGCAAAAATCACCATCGACACTGCCTGCATGGGATTATCTATGTTTAAGACAGGATTGTTATTTGGCGCCATTTTAATGACTCTGGAAGAAAGAAGACTCAAACAATATTACGGCGTTTTTCAGATACTCTCTTTCTGTTTACTTATAATAGCGCTCAATATTACCTCTAATTATTTTAGAATCGTAACCTTAATTTTTTTCAATTGCACTCAGGAAAACTTTTTGCATCACGCCATTGGTTTAATCTGTTTTACCGTTTATCAAATTATACCGATGCTATTCATTATTAAATATATAAAACCAAAAATTGGAAATAATGATTCAAACAAAATCAAACCTAAAATCCTTACTGTACTTGCATCATTTACAATCCTTTTAGCAACCAGTATAAAAATCAAAAATGAAGCAGAAACTAATTTTCATCAGGAAGTTAGTTCTGAGTATCATACAAAAAAAGGCTCCTGGGTAAACAAGGAGGTCTTTAAAATTGAAACTCCTGAGAAATTGACTTATATAAAAACACCCTCTCATAATCCGATGGTTTGCTGGACAGGCTCCGGATACAAAATTATTGAATCTAAGAAAGTCCTGACAAACAAAGAAGAAATATGGTTTAACAAAATGGAGAAAGACAGTCAAAATTATACATCGTATTGGTGGTACGAATCTAATGGCAAAAAATACAGCTCTCTTATTGAAGTTTTACTTATAAAATTGATTTATGGCCAACCTATTTTTTTAATAAACGAAACCTCAAAATCAAACTAAATAAAAAACCCAAACCAGAAATCATTACTAGTTTGGGTTTCTGCTTTTTTTATTGAATCTGTTACATCAGTTTTTTGATAATAACTTCTTCCGTTATTCCTTCAGCATCTGCTTTGTAGTTTTTAATAATTCTGTGTCTTAAAATTCCGGTTGCCACTGCTTTTACATCTTCAATATCCGGCGAGAATTTCCCATTGAAAGCCGCATGCGCTTTTGCTGCCAAAATTAAATTCTGTGAAGCTCTTGGTCCTGCTCCCCAATCTAAATAATTCTTAACAAAATCATTCGACAAAGCATTATCAGGGCGTGTTTTACTCACTAAAGTTACCGCATATTCGATTACATTATCGGCTACGGGAATTCTGCGAATCAAATGTTGAAAATCAATAATTTCCTGTGCACTGAATAATGGGTTAATGACTGTCTTAGCATCAGAAGTCGTACGCTTCACGACCTGAACTTCTTCCTCGAAAGTTGGATATTCCAGCTTAATGGCAAACATAAAACGGTCTAACTGTGCTTCCGGTAACGGATAAGTTCCTTCCTGCTCAATTGGGTTTTGAGTAGCCAGTACAAAGTAAGGTAAATCTAACTTATAGTTTTGCCCCGCAATGGTAACAGAACGCTCCTGCATGGCTTCCAGTAAAGCAGCTTGTGTTTTTGGCGGAGTTCTGTTGATCTCGTCAGCCAAAATGATATTGGAAAAAATAGGTCCTTTAATGAATTTGAAATGTCTGTTTTCATCCAAAATCTCACTTCCTAAAATATCTGAAGGCATTAAATCCGGTGTAAACTGAATTCTTTTAAAATCTAAACCTAAAGCCTGAGACAAAGTATTAATCATTAAAGTTTTTGCCAAGCCCGGAACACCAATCAAAAGAGCATGACCACCTGAAAATATACACAGTAAAATTTGGTCTACTACGGCATCCTGGCCAACAATAATTTTTGCTATTTCGTTTTTTAATTCGTTTCGTTTCTGAACTAAATTATGAATTGCTGTTACGTCAGACATTTAGATATGTTTTTAAAATTAAAAAGAGTTAGTATTATGAATTCATAAAACTAACTCTTTTTCTTTATTTAATAAAAATTATTTTTTTAACCAGTTGTAGACAAATTTACAATCTCTGTACTCTCCAAGAATTTTGATATAAGTATCTTTTATTTTAGTATCAAACCATTTTGAAATTGTCGTGATCTGCTTTTCTTTCAATGCCAATTCTTTAATTTTGGTATAATCCTTAGCATAATCAGCCACGTGTTGCTCAATTCTATTGGTAACTGTGATTATCTTATATGTTTTTTTTCCTTTATCGTCTGTATTCAAAAGCGGTTGTGAAATTTCGTCGTCTTTCAAATTTGAAACCTGACCGTATAAAGTCGGATCCATTTTAGTCAGTTCAAAACGGGTATCCTGAGTATTTGGATTTACCAGTGTTCCTCCGTTTGCTCTTGTCTCTTTTTCATCAGATTCTGTTCTTGCAGCTTCTGCGAAAGTAATCTCTTTATTTATAATCTTATTTCTAACATTGGTGATTCTTTCTTTTGCTTCTTTCAATGCATTTTCAGAAACTGTTGGCGGAATCAAAATATGTCGTAATTCAATTTCCTGTCCCTTAATTTTTTCAACCATGATAATATGGTATCCGAAAGTAGTTTTAAAAGGTTCGGAAATCTCTCCCTGTGCTAAACTAAAAGCTACATCTTTAAATTCTTTCACAAAAGGAGTCTTTCGGGTCATTTTATAAAAACCTCCCGTTGGTGCAGATCCGGGATCTTGTGAATACAATACTGCTTTTGTCGCAAAACTGGATCCCTCGAGAACATCTTTTCTTATTGCATTTAATCTGTCAATTACCTTCTGCTCGTCTTCTTTGGAAACCTTTGGCTCTACAACAATCTGTGCTACTTCCATCTCAGCTCCAAAAGTCGGTAATTCCTCTTTAGGAATCTTCTTAAAGAAGTTACGAACTTCCTCAGGAGTTATTTCTACAGCATCAACAATTTTCTTTGTCATTTCTGACGCTAACTTTTGTTCTTTTAAGATATCTGCAAAATAGGTTTTAAATTCCTCTACAGAATTCTTTTTATAATAAGCTACCACTTTATTAATATCACCTACTTGCTGTACCATATAATTCAATCGCTCGTCCATCATGCTTCTTACTTCGGCATCACTCACTACGATACTATCCTGAATTGCCTGATGTGCATAAAGTTTATCTTCTAAAAGCTTCCCTAACATCTGACATCTTGTAATATCTTTTGTAGATCCGCCCTGTGCTGAAATTTCTAAAAATGCTTTATCAATATCTGAATCTAAAACAATATAATCTCCAACTGTAGCAATAATACCATCAACTTTCAACTTCTGTCCGGCAGTCATCGTAATGGCAGGTTTGCTGACTACTGTATCCTTAATAACTTCTTGTGCCGAAATAATTGAGTTGAAAAAAAATAAAAAACACATTGTCAACACGTATCGGAAATCAATTGTTTTTAGCGCTAATTTTTTTAATAACATTATTTAAAATTTAATTTGAATGTAAAGATCCTGCTTTAGAATTTGTCATAAACTAAAATCATTTTAAAAATACCTCAGACGTATAATTCCTGAAATATTAAACAATTATGATCTAGTTCCTTTTGACTTATAACGAACAAAAATAACAATTCAATTACATAATACAACTATCGGCTATACTATTAACAAAAAATTATAGAGATGTATCTCAATTTTCAAAGGAACTAACTTCTAAGTCTCGTTCAATGGTTCCGAAAAACCAGCGAAAATCATCCTTAAACTGTGAAAAAATGGGTTGTACAGCTATACTCTATTACATTCCAAGCTATTAAACTCCCCTATCCTAAAAAAAGTTATCAATACTACAACGTTTTCGTTGGATAACTAATTTCCCGTAAAATCAAATGAAATCAAAAAACACATACTTTAGATATGTAATTGATAATTTAAAGAGGGATAAATTACGAATAACAACTCTTTTTACCTCTTAAAGCTATAATTACAAACTTTATTAACTTTTTTAACCAAACCGAAAATCATGAAAAAACCAATTCTACAACTTTACCTGATTGCAGCAATTACTGCATTTTTTGGTTCGTGTTCGCAAAATGAAAGCACTGAGAAAGATTCTAAAGCTCAGAGCGAACAATTCGAAATTATTAATGTTACCCATCATGACGGAAGACCCTTTAGTACCGGAACTTCCAGTTCTTCATCAACCGGAAAATACGTAGATAATCCCGGAGGCGGTGTTATGATGCAGGCCTTTTACTGGGATGTTCCTTCGGGAGGGACCTGGTGGAATACGGTGAGCAGTAAAGTAACCGCCTGGTCTAACGCAGGAATTGGTTCGATATGGCTTCCTCCGGCTTCTAAAGCACAAAACGGTGCTTTCTCTATGGGATATGACCCTACAGATTATTTTGATTTTGGAGATTACAACCAAAATGGCTCTGTCGAAACCCGTTTTGGTTCAAAAACCGAACTGGTTAACTTAATTACTAACGCACATGCCGAGAATTTAAAAGTATACGCAGACATTGTGATCAATCATAATAGTGGAGGACAATCGGAAGCAAATCCTTTTACCGGAACAAACACCTGGACTAATTTTAGCGGAGTTGCTTCGGGAAAATTCACTCGTAATTATAACGATTTTTACAAAAACAGCTATGGTAACAATGATGAAGGCGCATTTGGCGGTTTTCCAGATTTATGCCACGCCAACCCACATGTACAAGATTGGCTATGGCTGAGAGCTGACGGAGTGGGAAAATATTATAAAAATACCATGAAATTTGACGGCTGGAGATTCGATTATGTAAAAGGTTTTGGTGCTTGGGTGGTAAACTCATGGAATGCAAATGTAGGCGGGTTTTCTGTTGGTGAATTATGGGATTCTAATGTAAATACTCTAAACGACTGGGCAAACAATGCCAACAGCTCTGTATTCGATTTCGCTTGTTACTATAAAATGAATGATGCTTTTGACGGAAATAATCTGGCGCTTTTGAATGATGATATGATGTGGAAAAGAAATCCGTACAAAGCCGTAACCTTCGTAACCAATCACGATACTGATGAAATCTGGAGCAAATTACTTGCTTACTCTTATATCCTGACCCATGAGGGCTATCCTACCATTTTCTACAGAGATTATGAAGAATGGCTGGACAAGAACAAACTAAACAATCTGATCTGGATTCATAACAATAAAGCGACCGGAACCACTTCTATTTTATACGCCGACAATGATGAATACGTAGCAAGAAGAAACGGTTATAACGGAAATCCCGGATTGGTTGTTTACATTAACAACTCTGATACCTGGCAGGAAAGATGGATTCAGACCAACTGGGCCAATACTCAAATTAAAGATTTCACCGGAAATTCGACCTGGTACCCTACTACTCAAGCGGATAAATGGGTAAAAATACAATGTCCTCCAAAAGGATATTCCATTTGGTCTATTAATCAATAATTCAAAACTTACAATTCCAAGGCTGTTCTAAAAAACAGCCTTATTTTTTTAACAATGTAACTTCAATAAACGCAAGTCTTCCCAATTTAAGAAGTGAATATTTTTATTAAGCCGTAATTAATAGTACTTTTGCAACCTATTTATACGAAATATGAGCTTTTTAAAAGAAATACAACGCAGAAGAACATTTGGAATTATATCGCATCCTGATGCCGGTAAAACAACTTTAACTGAAAAATTATTGTTGTTTGGAGGGGCTATTCAGGAAGCGGGAGCTGTAAAAAACAATAAAATTAAAAAAGGAGCAACGAGTGATTTCATGGAAATCGAACGCCAAAGAGGTATTTCGGTTTCAACCTCTGTACTTGCTTTTAATTATAAAGACAAAAAAATCAACATTCTTGATACTCCGGGACACAAGGATTTTGCCGAAGATACTTTTAGAACTTTAACTGCTGTAGATAGTGTTATTGTTGTAATTGACGTTGCCAAAGGGGTCGAGGAACAAACGGAGAAGTTAGTCGCAGTTTGTAGAATGCGTAACATTCCTATGATTGTTTTCATCAACAAATTAGACCGTGAAGGAAAAGATGCTTTTGATTTGATGGACGAAGTAGAACAAAAGCTTGGACTTACGGTTACACCTCTAAGTTTCCCAATTGGTATGGGTTATGATTTTCAGGGAATCTACAATCTTTGGGAAGAAAACATCAATCTTTTCAGCGGAGACAGTCGTAAAAATATCGAAGAAACAATCGCTTTCTCTGATGTTCAGAACAATCCGGAATTAGATAAAATTGTGGGTCAAAAAGCTGCTGAAAAACTTCGTGAAGAATTAGAACTGATTGACGAAGTGTATCCAAAATTTGATCGTCAGGATTATCTAGATGGTAAACTGCAACCTGTCTTTTTTGGTTCAGCTTTGAACAATTTTGGAGTTCGTGAATTGTTAGATTGTTTCGTTACCATTGCTCCGTCTCCAAGACCAAAAGATTCTGAAACCCGTTTGGTTGACCCGAAAGAAGAAAAAATGTCCGGTTTTGTGTTCAAAATTCACGCGAATATGGATCCTAAACACAGAGACCGTTTGGCTTTTATTAAAATTGTTTCAGGAACTTTTGAAAGAAACAAACCTTATTACCACGTTCGTCAAAAGAAAAATTTAAAATTCTCGAGTCCGAATGCCTTCTTTGCAGAGAAAAAAGAAATTGTAGATATTTCTTATCCGGGAGATATTGTTGGACTACACGATACCGGAAATTTCAAAATTGGGGATACCTTAACGGAAGGTGAAATAATGAGTTTCAAAGGAATTCCAAGTTTCTCTCCTGAACATTTCCGATACATCAACAATGCCGATCCTATGAAAGCTAAGCAATTAGACAAAGGTGTGGACCAGTTAATGGATGAAGGTGTGGCGCAGTTGTTTACCTTAGAAATGAACAACCGTAAAGTAATTGGTACTGTTGGAGCGCTTCAATACGAGGTAATTCAGTATCGTTTAGAGCACGAATATGGTGCAAAATGTACTTATGAAAACTTTCCGGTTCACAAAGCTTGCTGGGTAAAACCTGATGATGCTAAAAATGATGAATTCAAAGAATTTAAGCGTATTAAACAAAAATTCCTTGCACATGATAAATACGGTCAGTTGGTATTCCTTGCTGATTCTGACTTTACGATACAAATGACACAAAGCAAATACCCAAGTGTGAAACTGTTCTTCACTTCGGAATTTGACTAAGAAATTTCAAAATTTCAGCTATAAAAAAAGCGCTAATTTTTTACAATTAGCGCTTTTTTTTTAATTTGAATTAATCCAACCTTAATTAGTTTTTATACTCCAAAAATTAATATCTTTTTATATAAGCGATCGCAAGCTAGCACAATTCATTTAAAACAAGAAATTTTGTCGACGAAAGTAAAAATAAATCCGCTGAACAGCATTTCTTGATTATTTTACTCGCAAATGCACAAGGATTTTTAGCGATTGGCAAAATTCACACACGTCCGTTTTATCACAGTAGCAAAAGTCATCAAAACTTTCTTTACCAGACTTTCCTGTAACTGCTTATGCCCTTTCAGGGCAATATGATTCACTATCTTAATTTATAGTGCTCTGCACTATTTTTATGCTTTTGGGCTTTCAGCCCATTTTTAAATATTTCAAATATTTATACCGGCAGAGAACACTAATTACAAAATCAGCCGTAACAAAATGAACTCTTAAATAAAGAACTGAAATCGTTAATATAAGGAGTAACTTCTATCAACTCCCAACATTTTGTACTGAACCAAAATTCGCCTTAAAAATTTATTTTTTTTCCATAAAAAAAGCCCCATTACTGGGGCTTTTAAAGTTTATGCTTGTCCCGCAGGACCAAAATTAAGCGGTATTGGAGCTTGTTCTGTCTCTTTGATTTCGCCATGAGCGACTTCAAAACGATGAATATTTTCACCAATTGCTTTTAATAATCTTTTAGCATGTTGTGGTGTCAAGACAATTCTTGACTTTACTTTGGCTTTAGGAATACCAGGCATAATACTCACAAAATCTAAAACAAATTCTGATGATGAGTGATTGATAATCGCCAGATTAGAATAAATTCCTTCTGCAATAGTTTCATCCAACTCTATATTAATCTGTTCTTGTTGTTGGTTCGGATTACTCATAGGTTCCTAATATTAATAAATGTATTCTTCTTTATTAGCCATCATTTCATTGTAATCGTCTTTAGATCCTACGATAGTGTTATCGTATTCTCTCATACCAGTTCCCGCAGGAATTCTGTGTCCAACAATTACATTTTCTTTCAATCCTTCTAAATCATCTACTTTACCAGCTACAGCAGCTTCGTTAAGTACTTTCGTTGTCTCCTGGAATGAAGCCGCAGAAATGAATGATTTAGTTTGTAGCGAAGCTCTTGTAATACCTTGTAAAACTGGCGTTGCAGTTGCAGTAATTACATCTCTGGCTACAACCAGATTTTTATCATTTCGTTTCAACAATGAGTTTTCATCACGTAATTCACGAGGAGTAATGATCTGACCTGGTTTCAATACCGCAGAATCACCAGCATCTTCAACTACTTTCATACCGTATAATTTATCGTTTTGAACGATGAAATCTTTAGTGTGAATTAATTGATCCTCTAAGAATAAAGTATCACCCGGATCCTGAACTCTTACTTTACGCATCATTTGACGAATAACTACCTCAAAGTGTTTGTCATTAATTTTTACCCCTTGAAGACGGTATACCTCTTGAATTTCATTTACCAAGTACTGTTGAACAGCAGCAGGTCCTTGAATTCTTAAGATGTCATCTGGTGTAATTGCACCGTCAGACAATGGTACTCCTGCTCTTACGAAGTCATTTTCCTGAACTAAGATCTGGCTTGAAAGTTTAACTAAATACTTTTTAATCTCACCAAATTTAGATTCGATAACGATCTCACGGTTACCTCTTTTGATTTTACCGAAAGAAACAACACCGTCGATCTCAGAAACAACTGCCGGGTTTGAAGGGTTACGAGCCTCAAGCAACTCGGTAATTCTTGGAAGACCTCCAGTAATATCGCCCGCTTTAGAAGAACGACGAGGGATTTTCACTAATACTTTACCTGCTTTAATTTTCTCACCATTCTCAACCATTAAGTGTGCACCTACCGGTAAGTTGTACGAACGAATCAATTCACCTTCTTTACCGTAAACCAATAAAGTTGGGATTAATTTTTTGTTTCTCGCCTCAGAAATTACTTTCTCCTGGAATCCAGTCTGCTCATCAATTTCAACCATGTACGATTGTCCTTGCTCTAAATCTTCGTAAGCAATTTTACCAGTAAATTCAGAAACAATTACACCGTTATATGGATCCCACTTACAGATTACAGTTCCTTTAGCTACAGCTTCACCATCTTTAACAAAGATACTAGAACCGTAAGGAATATTATGTGTATTTAAAACGATTCCAGTTTTCTCATCAACTAATTTTAACTCAGTTGAACGTGATACTACGATATCTACCGCATTACCTTCGCTGTCCTCACCTTTAACAGTTTTTAAATCTTCAATCTCAAGTCTACCCGCGAATCTTGTAACAATACTAGACTCTTCAGAGATACCTCCTGCAACCCCTCCAACGTGGAACGTACGAAGTGTTAACTGTGTACCAGGCTCTCCAATAGACTGAGCTGCAATAACTCCGACAGCTTCACCTCTTTGTGTCATTTTTCCGGTAGCTAAGTTTCTACCGTAACATTTAGCACAAATACCTTTTAAAGCCTCACAAGTTAATGGAGATCTAACTTCTACTCTTTCAATAGGAGAAGCTTCGATAGTCTTCATAATAGCCTCCGTAATTTGGTGACCTGATTGAACTAATACTTCATTAGTTAAAGGATTAATAACATCTTGCAATGCAACACGTCCTAAAATTCTTTCTCCTAATGATTCAACGATTTCCTCATTTTTCTTCAATGCAGAAACTTCAACACCTCTTAAAGTTCCACAATCCTCGATGTTAACAATAACATCCTGAGAAACGTCATGAAGCCTTCTTGTTAAGTAACCAGCATCCGCCGTTTTAAGAGCGGTATCCGCAAGACCTTTACGAGCACCGTGAGTAGAAATGAAGTACTCAAGAATCGAAAGACCTTCCTTAAAGTTAGAAAGAATCGGGTTTTCAATAATCTCACCACCACCGGCAGTAGATTTTTTAGGCTTAGCCATCAAACCACGCATACCTGTTAACTGACGAATCTGCTCCTTAGAACCCCTCGCACCAGAGTCAAGCATCATATATACAGAGTTGAAACCTTGTTGGTCTTCTCTAATATTTTTCATTGCTAACTCTGTTAACTGAGCATTCGCAGAAGTCCATACGTCAATAACCTGGTTGTAACGCTCGTTATTGGTAATAAGACCCATGTTATAGTTAGTTGAGATACCTTCAACTTGCTCTCTGGCATCTGCAATTAACTTCGTTTTTTGTTCCGGGATTCTAATATCACCTAAAGAGAATGATAAACCTCCTCTAAATGCAAATTTATAACCCATATCTTTCATATTATCCAAGAAAGCTGCCGTTGTAGGTACATCAGTCACACTTAAAATGTGTCCGATAATATCTCTAAGGTTTTTCTTAGTCAATACGTCGTTAATATATCCGGCTGCTTCAGGTACTACTTCGTTAAATAATACACGTCCCGCAGTTGTTTGAATAATTTGGTACACTAATTCTCCAGCGTCATTAAAATCTTTAGCTCTGATTTTCACACGAGCATTCAATTCTAATCTTCCTTCGTTTAATGCAATGTTTACTTCTTCAGCAGAATAGAAAGTCAAATCCTGACCGATAATTTTGTGATCTTCTGTAGAAATACGCTCTTTGGTCATATAGTATAGACCCAAGACCATGTCCTGAGAAGGTACAGTAATTGGTGCACCATTTGCAGGGTTCAAGATATTATGAGAAGCCAACATTAATAATTGTGCCTCTAAAATAGCCTCTGGTCCTAATGGTAAGTGAACCGCCATCTGGTCACCATCAAAATCCGCGTTAAACGCCGTACATACTAATGGATGTAACTGGATCGCTTTTCCTTCAATTAATTTTGGCTGGAATGCCTGGATACCTAATCTGTGCAAAGTAGGAGCACGGTTTAGTAATACCGGGTGTCCTTTAATTACGTTTTCAAGGATATCCCAAACTACCGGCTCTTTTTTGTCGATTATTTTCTTAGCAGATTTTACTGTTTTTACAATACCTCTTTCGATCAATTTACGGATAACGAAAGGTTTGTATAATTCAGAAGCCATATCTTTTGGCAATCCGCATTCGTATAATTTTAACTCCGGACCAACGACGATTACCGAACGAGCAGAATAATCCACACGTTTTCCTAAAAGGTTTTGACGGAAACGTCCTTGTTTACCTTTTAAAGAGTCAGATAATGATTTTAATGGTCTGTTTGATTCTGTTTTAACAGCAGAAGCTTTACGAGTGTTATCGAATAATGAATCTACAGATTCCTGTAACATACGTTTCTCGTTTCTCAAGATCACTTCAGGAGCTTTAATCTCCATTAATCTTTTCAAACGGTTGTTACGGATGATTACACGACGATATAAATCGTTCAAATCTGAAGTTGCAAAACGACCTCCGTCAAGTGGCACAAGCGGACGTAATTCCGGTGGGATAACTGGAACCACTTTCATAATCATCCATTCCGGACGGTTTTCGCGGTTTTCGTTAGACTCACGGAAAGACTCAACAACTTGTAATCTTTTTAAAGCTTCAGTTTTTCTTTGTTTAGAAGTCTCGTTGTTAGCGCTGTGTCTTAATTCATAAGATAAAGCATCCAGGTCAATACGAGCTAATAAATCCATGATACATTCCGCTCCCATTTTAGCAACGAATTTGTTTGGATCTAAATCATCTAAATATTGATTCTCTTGTGGAAGAGTATCTAAAATGTTTAAGTATTCTTCTTCAGTTAAGAAATCTAATCTTTGTAAAGATTCTCCATCTGCATTTTTAGCAATACCAGCTTGAATTACTACGTATCTTTCGTAGTAAATGATCATATCTAATTTCTTAGATGGAAGACCAAGGATATAACCAATTTTGTTTGGAAGAGAACGGAAATACCAGATGTGAGCAATTGGCACAACAAGGTTGATGTGTCCTACTCTGTCACGACGTACTTTTTTCTCTGTAACTTCAACACCACAACGGTCGCAAATAATACCTTTGTAACGAATTCTTTTATACTTACCACAAGCACATTCGAAATCTTTTACTGGTCCGAAGATTCTTTCGCAGAAAAGTCCGTCACGCTCTGGTTTGTGAGTTCTGTAGTTAATTGTTTCCGGCTTTAAAACCTCTCCTCTTGATTCTTTCAGGATAGATTCTGGTGAAGCCAATCCAATAGAAATTTTGTTAAATCTTTTTACTGGATTTTTGTCTTTATTGTTTCTGTTATTCATCATAGTTTTTACTATTGATTTATTTTGCAATTAAAAAATTGATTCTTAGTCTAGTCTAAAGTCAAATGTCATAAAGTTTTAAAGTCATTGCTGACCTCAGACCTTGGACTTTCAAACTTTCGACTTAAAACACTACCTCGGGTTACTTCTCTAAACTTCAAAATTTAATTTGAAGCGCTAGTTATAGAATGCCTTGCATTACTATAAAAAATCGGAACGGGTTACGGGTATAAATCTTTAAAAACTTCTAACATTTAGTAAACAGCTAAAGTCCCAGAATTCAGTGTTAAACTGAATACTGAGACTGTAACTGAAAACATTTATTATTCTTCCAAACGAAGATCTAAACCTAGACCTTTCAATTCGTGCATTAATACATTGAATGATTCTGGTAAACCTGGTTCTGGCATAGTTTCACCCTTAACGATAGCCTCGTAAGTTTTAGCTCTACCAATAACGTCATCAGACTTAACAGTTAAGATTTCACGTAGTGTACTAGAAGCTCCATAAGCCTCAAGTGCCCAAACCTCCATCTCTCCGAAACGCTGACCTCCAAATTGAGCTTTACCTCCAAGTGGCTGTTGCGTAATCAATGAGTATGGTCCGATAGAACGTGCGTGCATCTTATCATCAACCATGTGTCCTAATTTAAGCATGTAAATTACACCCACAGTCGCTTTTTGTGCAAAACGCTCTCCAGTACCACCATCATAAAGGTAAGTATGTCCGAAACGTGGTACGTTAGCCTCATCAGTCAAAGCATTGATTTGATCTAAAGAAGCACCGTCAAAAATTGGAGTAGCAAATTTTCTACCCAAGTTCATACCGGCCCATCCAAGAACAGTCTCATAAATCTGACCAATGTTCATACGAGAAGGTACCCCAAGTGGATTCAATACGATATCTACCGGTGTTCCGTCTTCTAAGAATGGCATATCCTCATGACGAACGATTCTTGCAACAATACCTTTGTTACCGTGACGTCCCGCCATTTTATCACCTACTTTTAACTTACGTTTTTTAGCGATATAGATTTTAGCCAATTTCAAAATTCCAGATGGCAATTCATCTCCAACTGTAATAGTGAATTTCTCTCTTCTTAAAGATCCTTGTAAGTCGTTCAGCTTAATTTTATAGTTATGAATTAAATCATTAACCATTTTATTTGTAGCGTCATCGGCAACCCATTGACCTTTGCTTAAGTGAGCAAAATCCTCTACTGCGTAAAGCATTTTTTGAGTATATTTTTTACCTTTTGGTAAAACTTCTTCACCCAAATCGTTCATTACACCCTGAGATGTTTTTCCGTTAACGATCAGGAATAGTTTCTCTACTAATCTGTCTTTTAATTCAACAAATTTAGTTTCGAACTCCATTTCTAAAGCGCCTAAAGCATCTTTATCCTGAGTACGTTTACGTTTATCTTTAACGGCTCTTGCAAATAATTTTTTGTCAAGAACTACACCATGTAAAGATGGAGAAGCTTTCAATGAAGCATCTTTTACATCACCTGCTTTATCCCCGAAGATTGCACGAAGCAATTTCTCTTCCGGAGTAGGATCTGATTCTCCTTTTGGTGTAATTTTTCCAATCAAAATGTCGCCAGGCTTAACCTCTGCTCCAATTCTGATCATACCGTTTTCATCTAAATCTTTAGTAGCTTCTTCAGAAACGTTAGGAATATCGTTTGTTAACTCTTCGTTTCCTAACTTAGTATCTCTAACCTCTAATGAATAATCATCAACGTGGATAGAAGTAAAAATATCATCACGAACTACTTTTTCAGAAATTACAATCGCATCCTCAAAGTTATACCCTTTCCATGGCATGAACGCAACTTTTAAGTTTCTACCTAAAGCTAATTCACCATTTTGAGTAGCATATCCTTCTGATAATACTTGTCCAAGAACCACTCTGTCACCTTTTCTTACGATTGGTTTCAGGTTAATACTTGTTCCCTGATTGGTTTTTCTAAATTTAATTAAGTTGTATGTTTTCTCATCAGCATCAAAACTAACCATTCTTTCATCTTCAGTACGGTCGTATTTGATAGTAATGATATTTGCATCAACATATTCTACAGTTCCATCTCCTTCAGCATTAATTAATACTCTGGAATCTGAAGCTACCTGACGCTCTAAACCTGTACCAACGATTGGTGCTTCCGGGCGGATCAAAGGAACCGCCTGACGCATCATGTTAGATCCCATCAACGCACGGTTCGCATCATCATGTTCCAAGAAAGGAATTAACGAAGCCGAAATCGAAGCAATCTGGTTAGGTGCAACGTCTGTATAATGTACAACTGAAGGTTCAACAACCGGGAAGTCACCTTCCTCACGAGCAATAACATTACTTGCCGTAATTTTACCAGTCTCGTCCATTTCAATGTTTGCCTGAGCAATCATTTTTCCTTCTTCTTCTTCAGCGCTTAAGTAAATTGGAGTACTTTCTAAATCAACTACACCATTAGTTACTTTACGGTATGGAGTTTCGATGAATCCCATTCCGTTTACTTTTGCATAAACTCCAAGAGATGAAATCAAACCAATGTTTGGTCCCTCAGGAGTTTCAATCGGACATAAACGACCATAGTGTGTATAGTGAACGTCACGAACCTCGAAACCAGCTCTTTCTCTCGAAAGTCCACCTGGTCCAAGTGCAGAAAGTCTTCTCTTGTGTGTAATCTCAGCTAATGGATTCGTTTGATCCATAAATTGAGACAACTGGTTTGTACCAAAGAAAGAGTTGATAACTGATGATAATGTTTTAGCATTGATCAAATCAATTGGTGTAAACACCTCGTTATCTCTAACGTTCATTCTCTCACGAATAGTTCTCGCCATACGTGCTAAACCAACACCGAATTGCTGAGACAATTGTTCTCCAACTGTTCTAACACGACGGTTTGATAGGTGATCAATATCATCAATCTCAGCTTTTGAGTTGATCAATTCGATCAAATATTTCACGATTGTAATGATATCTTCTTTGGTAAGCACTTGCTTGTCCATAGGGATATCTAAATCTAACTTTTTGTTCATTCTGTAACGACCAACTTCACCTAAGTTATAACGTTGATCAGAGAAGAACAATTTATCAATAATACCACGAGCAGTTTCTTCATCAGGCGGTTCTGCATTACGCAATTGTCTGTAGATATGCTCAACAGCTTCTTTTTCAGAGTTTGTTGGATCTTTTTGTAACGTGTTGTGGATAATAGCATAATCTGCCTGGTTATTATCCTCTTTGTGTAACAAAATAGATTTAACGTTAGAATCAATGATCTCTTCCACATTATCTTTGTCGATAATCGTATCACGATCAAGGATGATTTCGTTACGTTCGATAGAAACTACCTCTCCGGTATCTTCATCAACGAAATCCTCGTGCCAAGTGTTCAATACACGCGCAGCAAGTCTTCTTCCAATATACTTTTTGATACCTGTTTTAGAAACTTTAATTTCTTCAGCTAAGTCGAAAATTTCAAGGATGTCCTTATCTCTTTCAAAACCAATAGCACGGAATAAAGTGGTTACCGGTAATTTTTTCTTTCTATCGATATACGCGTACATAACGCTGTTAATATCTGTAGAAAATTCTATCCAGGATCCTTTAAAAGGAATTACTCTGGCAGAATATAATTTTGTTCCATTTGCGTGGAATGATTGTCCAAAGAAAACCCCAGGAGAACGGTGTAGCTGAGATACTACTACACGCTCGGCACCATTAATTACAAAGGTACCACTTGGAGTCATGTAAGGAATTGTTCCAAGATAAACATCTTGTACAATAGTTTCAAAATCTTCGTGTTCTGGGTCTGTACAGTATAGTTTTAACCTGGCTTTTAAAGGCACACTATAGGTAAGTCCTCTCTCTATACATTCTTGAATTGTATAACGTGGCGGGTCTACAAAATAATCCAGGAACTCCAATACAAAGTTGTTTCTTGTATCTGTAATTGGAAAGTTTTCCATGAAGGTGTTGTATAGACCTTCGTTGCCTCTTTCGTCAGATTTAGTTTCTAATTGAAAAAAATCTTTAAAAGATTTAACCTGAACATCTAGAAAATCCGGATAGTCAGGAATATTTTTTGTAGAGGCAAAATTCAATCTTTCAGTCTGATTTGTTATCATCAATGAACAAAATTTTGATTAAAAAAAAGTAGTTTTTTGTGTAAAACACATTGTTTAGTTTATACTTTCTTTTTAGAATCAATACATCTTTAAAAATAAACCGGACAAACCAGGTTCTATTTTTTTTCTTCGTATTGATCAAAAACTCTTCCGTATTTTAAACTATTTGATAATAAAATTTAATGTATTTTATTATACGAAAAATGGTTTAGGCCTTTGAGTGTTAACTCAGGACCTAAACCTAGTTCTTAAAACTGAGTTAAATTATTTAAGCTCAACTACAGCTCCAGCTTCTTCTAATGATTTTTTAAGACCTTCAGCCTCTTCTTTAGAAACACCTTCTTTAACGTTACTTGGAGCACCGTCAACTACATCTTTAGCTTCTTTAAGACCTAAACCTGTAAGTTCTTTTACTAATTTCACAACTGCTAATTTAGAAGCTCCAGCTTCTTTCAATACAACTGTAAATTCAGTTTGTGCTTCTTCAGCAGCACCTTCTCCACCACCAGCAGCAACTACTACAGCTGCAGCAGCAGGCTCGATACCATACTCGTCTTTTAATATTGTTGCTAATTCGTTAACTTCTTTAACTGTTAGGTTAACTAATTGTTCTGCGAATTGTTTCAAATCTGCCATTTTTTCTATCGTTTAAAATGATTTGTAAAATTATATTTTGTTTATTGTGCGCTATTTAAGCAGCAAGGAGAATAAACTCCCTGCGGTAATTATTATGCTTCAGTTTCTTCTTCGCTACCTGCGAATTTGTTTTGTAAAGCAGAAATAATTCTTTGAGCTGGTGATTGTAACAATCCAATAAGTTCTCCAAGAAGTTCTTCTTTAGACTTAATAGTTGCTAATGCATCTAATTGATTGTCTCCAATGTAAATTTCATTGTTAATGAAAGCACCTTTTAAAACTGGTTTATCAGATTTCTTACGGAAATCTTTGATAATTTTTCCAGGAGCATTAGCTACATCAGAAATAAATATAGCACTGTTACCAGTTAAAACTGTTGGTAAATCACCATAATCATTAGCAGAAGCTTCCATTGCTTTTGCAAGCAAAGTGTTCTTTACAACTTCTAATTTGATTCCAGCTTTAAAACAAGCTCTACGTAAGTTTGAAGTTGTCTCTGCGTTTAAACCAGAAATATCAGATACATAAATGATATTTGTACCAGCTAACTGCGCAGTTAAATTTTCAATCGCGATTGATTTTTCTTCTCTAGTCATACTAAAAATTTTTAACTACCAATTATACTGCTTTTGGGTCTAATGCTATAGCAGGACTCATAGTGCTTGTAAGGTGAATACCTTTAATGTAGGTACCTTTAGCAGCAGTTGGTTTAAGTTTTATTAATGTTTGAATAATTTCGTGTGCGTTGTCAACAATTTGCTCAGCTCCAAAAGAAACTTTACCAATTCCTGCGTGAACGATACCAGTTTTATCAACTTTAAAGTCAATTTTACCAGCTTTAACCTCTGCAACAGCTTTTGCAACATCCATAGTTACAGTACCTGTTTTAGGGTTTGGCATTAAACCTCTAGGTCCTAAAATACGACCTAATGGACCTAATTTACCCATAACAGCTGGCATAGTGATGATTACATCAACATCTGTCCAACCATCTTTAATTTTTTGTAAATAGTCATCAAGACCTACATAGTCTGCACCAGCTTCTTTAGCTTCCGCTTCTTTATCTGGAGTAACTAATGCTAATACTTTAACATCTTTACCTGTTCCGTGAGGTAATGTAACCACACCTCTTACCATTTGATTCGCTTTTCTAGGATCTACACCCAAACGAACTGCGATATCAACAGACTCATCAAATTTTGCAGAAGCAACAACTTTCAATAATGCCGCAGCATCTTTTAGAGAGTATAATTTGTTCTTTTCAATTTTTGAAGCAGCCTCTTTTTGCTTTTTTGTTAATTTTGCCATGTCTTTTTCTTAATTAAAAAGGAGCATCTCCTGATACAGTTATACCCATAGATCTAGCTGTTCCAGCAACCATACTCATAGCTTTCTCAATTGTGAAAGCGTTTAAGTCCGGCATTTTGTCTTCAGCGATAGTTCTAATTTGTTCCCAAGTAACGCTAGCTACTTTTTTACGATTAGGCTCACCAGAACCAGATTTTAGCTTTGCAGCTTCCATTAACTGAACTGCTGCTGGAGGAGTCTTAACGACAAAATCAAATGATTTGTCTTTATACACAGTGATTTGCACTGGGCAAATTTTGCCAGGTTTATCCTGAGTTCTAGCATTAAATTGCTTACAGAACTCCATGATGTTAACCCCAGCAGCTCCTAAAGCAGGTCCAACCGGTGGCGACGGGTTCGCAGCACCTCCCTTAACTTGTAGTTTAACTACCTTACTAATTTCTTTAGCCATTTTTAAAAAATTTATCACTGTAATCAATGGAAGCGATTACAATGGTTTATTATAGTGTAACAAAAAATTATACTTTTTCAACTTGCATAAAACTCAATTCTAATGGTGTTTTTCTTCCGAAAATCTTAACCATAACTTCAAGTTTACGCTTTTCTTCATTGATTTTTTCAACCGAACCGTTAAAGCCGTTAAAAGGACCATCGATCACTTTTACCGTTTCACCCAGGCTGAAAGGAATAGCGCGAGTATCTGTATTAACAGCCAACTCATCCACTTTACCTAACATTCTATTTACTTCAGAAAGTCTCAAAGGAACCGGTTCCCCGCCTTTGATCTCACCTAAAAACCCAATTACACTAGTAATTGACTTAATAATATGAGGTATCTCACCAACTAAATTGGCTTCGATCATAACATATCCAGGGAAATAAACTTTATCCTTAGACATTTTCTTTCCTTCTTTTACAGTAACTACTTTTTCTGTAGGTACTAAAACTTGGGAAACATAATCGCCCATACCTAATCTGGCAATCTCGGTTTCGATGTAAGCTTTGACTTTATTTTCTTGCCCGCTTACAGCTCTAACCACATACCATTTTTTCACATTATTATCTGCCATCACAAAAAAAATTATCCTTTTAACCAGTTAAAAAATCCAGCCAAAGCTTTTGCAAAAAATTCGTCTACTCCCCATGTTGCCAAAGCGAACAGAATCGAAAATACAGCTACAACAATTGTCAATTTTTGAACCTCAGCCCAAGCTGGCCAAGTAACATTTGACTTTAACTCTTCGAAAGCCTCTGATAAATAATTAGTAACTTTTGTCATTTGATATATTTTTTTATTGCACGGGCGGAGGGATTCGAACCCCCATCAACGGTTTTGGAGACCGCTATTCTACCCTTGAACTACGCCCGTAATTAAAAGCCAGTGATTTCAATTAAGAAAATCAGCTGGCTTTTTTTTTATTTTTTTATAGGATTATCCTACGATTTCAGTTACCTGACCTGCTCCTACAGTTCTACCACCTTCACGGATAGCGAAACGTAAACCAACACTCATAGCGATTGGGCTTAATAAAGCAACATTGATAGTCAAGTTATCTCCTGGCATTACCATCTCTACTCCTTCTGGTAAAGTAATAACTCCTGTTACGTCAGTTGTACGTACGTAGAACTGTGGACGGTAGTTATTATGGAATGGAGTATGACGTCCACCTTCTTCTTTTTTCAAGATATAAACCTCTGCTTTGAAAGTAGCGTGTGGTTTTACTGATCCTGGCTTAATGATAACCATTCCTCTTTTGATAGATTCTTTATCAATACCTCTTAACAATAAACCTACGTTATCTCCAGCTTCACCTCTATCAAGGATTTTACGGAACATCTCAACTCCTGTAATAGTAGAAGTTAATTTATCAGCTCCCATACCAATGATTTCAACTGGATCTCCTGTATTAGCAATACCTGTTTCGATACGACCTGTAGCAACAGTTCCACGACCAGTAATTGTAAATACGTCTTCAACCGGCATCAAGAATGGTTTTGCTACGTCACGTACTGGCTCTTCGATCCAAGCATCAACAGCATCCATTAATTCAATGATTTTTGGTACCCAAGCAGGATCATTATTCAATCCTCCTAAAGCAGAACCTTGAACTACAGGACCATTATCTCCATCATATTCGTAGAAAGATAATAAATCTCTAATTTCCATTTCAACAAGCTCTAACAACTCAGCATCATCAACCATATCCACTTTGTTCATGAAAACAACGATTCTTGGAATACCAACCTGACGACCTAAAAGGATGTGCTCACGAGTTTGTGGCATTGGACCATCTGTAGCAGCAACTACTAAGATAGCTCCGTCCATTTGAGCTGCTCCAGTAACCATGTTCTTTACGTAATCCGCGTGACCTGGACAGTCAACGTGAGCGTAGTGACGGTTAGCTGTTTCATACTCTACGTGTGATGTATTAATAGTAATACCTCTTTCTTTCTCCTCTGGAGCGTTATCGATTTGATCAAACGATTTTGCTTGACAGTAACCAGCATCAGACAATACTTTTGTAATTGCTGCAGTTAATGTAGTTTTTCCGTGATCCACGTGTCCAATTGTACCTATGTTTAAGTGCGGTTTGGAACGATTAAAATTCTCCTTTGCCATTTTACTTAATTTTTAATCTTAGTTATATATTAATTTTCAATTTCCTACTTACTTGAGCCAACTACGGGAATTGAACCCGTGACCTCTTCCTTACCAAGGAAGCACTCTACCCCTGAGCTAAGTCGGCAGAGAGTTCTGACTTTTAGATTTAGATCTCAGATTTTAAAAATCCGAAACCGATAGCCCAAAACCTTAACTTCTTCTTTATTTGTGGGGAGAGCAGGATTCGAACCTGCGAAGTTCACACAGCAGATTTACAGTCTGCCCTCGTTGGCCGCTTGAGTATCTCCCCTTAATAATTTATGATTCCAGAATCCTGATTTTAGATTTAACTCCAAAACTTCACCCTGCTAACCACAAACCTTTTTCAATAATTTTTAAGAACCAATTTCAAATCGCATTTGAAATATTTTTGAGCCGATAGAGGGACTCGAACCCACGACCTGCTGATTACAAATCAGCTGCTCTAGCCAGCTGAGCTACATCGGCAATTACATTAAAAAAGTCCGCTATTTCTAACGGACTGCAAATGTAGCTATTTTATCTTTGAATCAAAACATTTTTTGAAAAAAATTTCAATTATATATGTGCTCTTATTTTTTCTTTCCTTTTAACAAGTAATCTTTCTAAAGATTCTGCTGAAAGCTCAACCGCCTCTTCAAATGTCTTACACTGCTTTTTAACTAAAAAATCATCCCCCGGTACATTAATCTTAATCTCTACTGCTTTATTCTCCTTATCACTTGTTCTTTCCACTTTTAAAAAAACATCCGCCGAAACAACACGATCATAATATTTCTCCAATTTATCCATTCTTTCCTGAATAAAATCTACCAATTTTCTGTCAACAGTAAAGTTAACTGCATGAACATCTACCTTCATAATACAAATTTTAGGGTTAAACATTTCAGAACTATTGTTTATTCCTAGGATGCGCATTTGCATACACTTTTTTAAGCTCCGCTAAACTATTGTGAGTATAAACCTGTGTAGACGCTAAACTCGAATGCCCCAATAATTCCTTAACTGAATTCAAATCTGCTCCGTTATTTAATAAATGAGTCGCAAAAGTATGCCGAAGCACATGCGGACTCTTTTTTACCTTTTCAGAGACTTTACTAAAGTAAGAATTTATTAATCGATACACAAAAGATTCACTCAATTTTAACCCTTTGCCTGAAATAAAAAAATACTCTTCGTCTACTACCTTTTCAATCAAAGCTCTTTCCTGCAAATACAATTTCATCTGCCCCGCAATTATTGGCAATATCGGAACAATACGCTCTTTATTTCTCTTCCCCAAAACCTTCAACAAACCAGAAGACAAATCAACATCACGTTTCATTAAATGAATCAACTCAGCCCTTCTTATCCCGGTGGCATAAAACAAATCTACAATAAGCCTGTCACGAACCTCCTCGAACCCACAAGGATCTCCAACCTCCAACAACAAATCAGTCAGCTCTTTTTCAGAAAAAGGAATCTGGATAATCTTAGGCGTTTTCAATACTTTATGCTTTAACATCGGACTCACTTCAATTTGCTTTGTTTTCAAAAGAAACCGATAAAACGCTTTCAAAGACGACATTTTTCGATTAACAGAAATATTCGAAACACCCTCATCCACTAAAGAAACAATCCAACTTCTAATTTGACCGTAATTCACCCCCTCAATTCCCTCTTGCTCAAAATTAACTCTATTAAATTCTTTAAAAGAAAAAACATCGTTCAAATAAGCCGTAATCGTATGAACCGAATACTTCTTCTCCAATTCCAGATAATCACGAAACGCCTCTACATTTGATTTCATAAAAACACAATTCTTACAACACCTGTTAGTCCGATAAAAAGAAAACCAACCCAGCCAAAAATTAAACACAAAAAAACCGTTAGTATCAAAATTAATTCTTTTTGATAACTAACGGTAATTATTTTTAAAAAAGCTACTACTAACTCTCTAAACTATCTTTCAATGTTTGGATGTAAGCCGCTTTTTGAATTTGAGCTCTTTTGATAACAGAAGGCTTAATAAAAGCAGTACGTGCTCTTAATTGACGAACAGTTCCTGTTTTATCAAATTTTCTTTTATAGCGCTTTAATGCTCTATCGATATTTTCTCCGTCTTTAATTGGTATAATTAACATAATATTGACACCTCCTCTCGTTAAGGCTGCAAAAGTATGTATTAATTATGGATTATGGATTATAAATTGTGATTTTTTTTAGAAAATAGAATATAGAGCAAAGAATAAAGACTTCAATACTGTGTATCCTGCATTCTTCATCACGTGATTTTTTTTTTAGAAAATAGATTATAGAGCAAAGAATAAAGACTTCAATACTGCGTATCCTGCATTCTTCATAATGTGATTTTTTTTTTTAGAAAATAGAATATAGAACAAAGAATATAGATTTCAATACTATGTACCCTGTATTCTTTACTCTGTATTCTTTACTCTATATTCTTTACTCTATATTCTTTGTTCTATTCTCTTTACTCTATATTCCTTACTCTTTCAACAAATTTCTGGAAATAACCACTTTTTGAATTTCGGTTGTTCCTTCTCCAATGGTACACAATTTAGAATCTCTATAGAATTTCTCTACCGGAAAATCTTTTGTATAACCGTAACCTCCATGAATCTGAACCGCTTCGTTGGCAATTTTCACGCAAGCTTCGGAAGCATACATTTTAGCCATAGCTCCTAATGTTGTCACCGACTTATGTTGTTGCTTTAAATAGGCCGCCTTATGCAATAACAACTCCGACGCTTCTATTTCGGTAGCCATATCTGCTAATTTGAAAGATATACCCTGAAAATTACTGATAGGCTGACCAAATTGGTATCTCTCTTTTGAATATTTCAAAGCTGCTTCATAAGCTCCTTTTGAAATTCCCAAAGATAAAGCTCCGATTGAAATTCGTCCCCCGTCTAATATTTTCATCGCCTGAACAAATCCTTGTCCTACTTCTCCCAATCTGTTTGCATCCGGAACGCGACAGCCGTCAAAAACCAACTCGGCAGTTTCACTGGCACGCATTCCCAATTTATTTTCTTTCTTTCCTGAGCTAAATCCTTTCATTCCTTTCTCCAAAACAAAAGCCGTCATTCCTTTTGAATCTCCTTTTTCACCGGTACGAACAATTACTACTGCAATATCTCCGGAGATAGCATGTGTAATAAAGTTTTTCGCTCCGTTTATAATCCATTCATCTCCCTCTTTAACTGCGGTCGTATTCATTCCTCCCGCATCTGAACCGGTATTGTGCTCGGTTAATCCCCAGGCTCCAATATGTTCGGCCGTTGCCAATTTTGGCAGCCATTTTTTCTTTTGTTCTTCGTTACCGAAAGTCAAAATATGATTGGTGCATAATGAATTATGAGCTGCAACAGATAAACCAATTGAAGGATCGACTTTTGCAATCTCTTCAACAACGGTGATATATTCGTGGTACCCTAAACCGGAACCACCATACTCTTCAGGAACCAAAACTCCCATAAACCCCATTTCTCCCAATTGCTTGAACAGGGAAACTGGAAAAATTTGAGATTCATCCCATTCCATGATATTTGGTCGGATATTTTTCTCAGCAAAATCTTTTATTGATTGCGCAATCATCAACTGCGTTTCATTATATTGAAAATCCATTGTAATTCTGTTTTTTTTTAGAACTCCAAATATAAACTAATTATTTTTGCTTTTTCAATAGGAAAACCTTTAATTTTTGACAAATCCTCAATATTATTAATATTTCCATTCATACTTCGATACGTTACAATTTCTTTGGCCAATGCATATCGGAAGTAAGGAAACTTTGCCAACTCTTTTAAAGAGGCTTCGTTTATGGAGATTTTTTTTAAAGAGGAAGGAATTACCACTTTAAAATGCGCCGTCAATTCTTTTACAACCTCTGGTGAAAGCCCCCAAACCTCATTCATTTGTTCCATGGAAACAAAACCTCCCAAAACTTCTCTTTGCTTCAATATCCTTAACGATAAAGCTTCCCCTATACCATATATCTTAACTAAATCTTCCTGGGTAGCATCATTAATATCCAGCACTATAATTTTCCCTTTCTTATAAACAGGTTCTTTTACAAACTCGTTTCTTTCCATCTTATGACTTGATTTATTCTTAACCCAGTTCGGAAATTTAAAAAGTGGAGAAATTACATCCAGTAAAGAATCTGAGATTTTTGTGACCTCCTGAAATTCTTTTGCTGAATTTACATATTTGTTCTCTTTTCGGAACGCCAGCAGACGATCGATCTCCTGAACAGACATTCCTAATTTGTACGCTTTGTAATCGGTGATGAAATTTGGATTAAAAGCATAGACCTTTCTTTTCTCTCCAAATTTTAAAAGTTTTAAAGAATCTATTTCGGATTGCAAAGTCAACCACTGCTTTTCTTGAGGAGCAATCTTCTCCGAAATATCGAAATCAACAAGAAAGTAAACCGCCTGCAGTACAACTATAATAATAAAGAGCAAAAAAACTCCTTTACGCTGTTCTCGTGTAAACTTCAAAAGAACTTCAAAACGCTTTAATTTCATTTTATTAAAAATTTTCTTTCATTTTGTAAATTGCTAAAATAAGAAAATCTTAAAGCTTTATTAAGAAAATTAGCAAAAATATTGCGTTTTAAAAAATTACATTTTTCATTATTTATGACTAATTAATTTAATGAATCTCAGCCCGGAAAGATTGATAAACGGAGGTTTTGTCAAAATATTTAATATTTTACAACTAAAAATGAGATAATTGTTTTTATTTTTTACAAAAAACGATACATTTGGAGCTTAGTAACAAATAAACCAATATAATATATGTCAATTTGGAGAGTTAAACCTATATCAGCCTTTGAGGCCGATATGAAAAAAAGTGATTTAAAAAGAGTTTTAGGAAAATGGAGCCTTACAGCCATTGGTGTTGGTGCCATTATTGGAGGAGGAATTTTTGTACTTACAGGTACCGGAGCCTATTACCACGCTGGTCCGGCCTTAGCTGTTTCCTTCATCATTGCAGGGATTGCCTGTGTTTTCGCAGCTCTTTGTTATTCTGAGTTTGCCTCTATTTTGCCTGTTGAAGGTTCTGCTTATGCCTACGCATATGGAACAATTGGAGAAATTTTCGCCTGGATTATCGGTTGGGGACTTATCCTCGAATATGCGATGGGATCGATGACCGTCGCCGTTTCCTGGTCCGGATATTTTAACAAATTGCTTAAAATGTTTCACATCCATTTGCCCGAATGGCTCACAACAGACCCTGCCAGTTACTCGGGAGAGGGTTTTTCTATGAATCTTCCGGCTTTTTTAATTGTTATTTTGGTTATTTCTTTACTTATTAAAGGAACTAAAAGTGCTGCAAAAGCAAACAATTTCATTGTTATTCTTAAAGTTTCAGCTGTAATATTTGTAATTATCGCTGGTCTTTTCTTTATCAATACTGCAAACTGGAGTCCATTTATTCCGGCAGCTACTCAAATTATTGAAAAAGAAACTACTCACAATGCTTACGGTATTGGAGGAATTGTTTCCGGTGCTGCTGCCATTTTCTTTGCTTATGTAGGTTTCGATGCTGTTTCGACTCAGGCCGGAGAAGCGGTAAACCCTAAAAAGGATGTTCCGTTTGCGATCATTGCTTCCTTATTAATTTGTACTACCTTATATATTCTTGTTTCTTTAGTACTAACAGGAATGATGAACTATAAAGATTTCAATCCACTAGGAAAATATCCTGATGCTATTAAAGCTCCTGTTGCGTATGCATTTGATATTGCCGGACAAGGATGGGCTGGTTTTATTATTACAATTGCTGCAACAATAGGTCTTGTTTCTGTATTAATGGTAATGATCATGGGGCAATCCAGAATTTTCCTTGGTATGTCAAAAGATGGATTAATTCCTGCTGTGTTCTCTAAAGTAAATCCACTTTCAGGAACTCCAAAAACGAATCTAATCATCTTAGGTGGTATCATTGCTACAGTTGCTGCTTTTACACCTATTAATAAACTAGCTGATATGACGAGTTTTGGAACTTTGTTTGCCTTTACAATGGTTTGTATCGCAGTTTGGATTTTAAGGGTAAAACAACCTGGATTAACGAGAACTTTCAAGGTTCCTGCTTTACCAATCATTGCTGTTTTAGGTATCGCTATCAATACTTACTTAATGATCAATTTAAGCCATGATGCTCAACTACTTTCACTTGGTTGGCTGGCAGTTGGTATTCTGGTTTATTTTGGATACAGTAAGAAGAGATCAAGACTTAACAATAACGAAATCGAAGAATAAAAAACTAAAAAAGCTCCAAATAAAATTTGGAGCTTTTTTTATAAATCAAATACCGAAGTTCGTTTGGCGCGAATCAGATCTTTTAAACGAATCCAAAAAGCCAGAGTAAGGTAAATTCCGAATCCAAGTCCGGCGGTAACAAATGAAATGTAAATAAAAAACAATCTCACACTTGTCACGCGCATTCCAAGTTTATCAGCTAATCTTGAAGATACGTGAAAACCATATTTTTCAAAAAAGAATTTAAGTTTTAAAATAGCCGACATTTTATTGATTTTAGATTGTAGATTTTTGATTTGTCTATTTCTACAAAAATACAAAATTATCACATTGTCTCGTTTTCTAATTTTCTAATTATTCTTAAGCAGCTCAATGCCCAATGCACATCTTAAACAGGCTTTCTGATTGCAATATTCTTTTTTAAGTTCTAAAAGTGCCTGAGTTTCAAAAGCATTTTCAGCCTTTACTCCAAAGAGCTCAAATTTACTAATAATCGCATTGCTCTCCGGTGCTACCTGATTCATAAAAGAAATTAACTCTTCAGCAATTGATTCATCTCTTGTAGCTGCATAGGCAAACTGCAGCGGAATAATCGTATTTATAATGAGTAAGTCGATAAATGCACGAGATAAAGCCTTTGGTTTTCTGGAACTTTCTCTATCAAACTGATAATGGTTCTGCCAATATGGATTTGCAGATACTATTAACAGCTTACGTACTTCCTCAACTGATTTTGCAGCGATTATTTTTGAAAACAGGTTTTGTTTTTGATATAAATTAGCAAGTTGTGAAAGCCGAATGGTTGGAAAATTATCCGGACGATGCTTATAAAACTGAATTGGATCTATATGGCGCTTTTTTAACTGGTATTTGTTCAACAGATAATAATACCTAATTTTTAAGTTCGTAAAATACACATCTTCTTTATCAGCGTCTAACAACCCAATGGTACCGAAAAACAATGCTTCCAGGTTTTCAACTTCAAAACTTTCCTTTCGAACAATTGAAAACGGAAGGGATTTTGCCATTTGCAGAAAAGAATTTCCATTGGTATTCAATCCAAAATTCCTTGCGAACAATGAGAATAAGACTTCTTCCCAGTCCTGCTGATATTCCTCCAGTAAATCATAAATAAATATTGCTTTACGCTCTAAACGCTCAAAAAATAGTCTTTCCTGCCAGTTTTTAAAAACAAACTCGTCAACTTCAGTGATACTTTTTTCGCAGAATATCCATGATTTGGGTGCTATAAGAGCATTATAATTAGTAATCATTTCTTTAGAAGTATACTCTTTTAAAACCAAAACCGGAATCTCGATATTATTCTTTCCAAAAATCTCTGTATCGTGTTCCCAAACCACATGCAAAATTACATTGTCGTAAGCGGTATCTTTTTCGTGACCGTGTACATACCAATCTGAAGACTTGAGATGTATTTCGATATTACCCGCCCATTTTTGATTTTCTATTATAATTTGAGCATTGAAGAAATCCGGCCCGGAAAGTTCCAGATAATCACCCGTTTTAATAATGATGAGCGGTTCATTCTGAGTAGTTCTAAGATCCAGAGTTTCAAATTTTTTGAATCTCCACAGGTAATGAAGAAAATCTTCTTTCATAATTCAGGCTTATACAATGATTACATTGTCCTAAATTAATGAATTTTACTAATATTCTTACAAAAAATATTCTTTCATTTACTTAAAATCCATACTATACAAACAAAACTGATTTACATTTATACAAAAAATCCATAAATCCAGTCGCTTAAAACTAGATTTATGGATTTAAAAATGTATAAAAAGGATCTTATTTTATTGACCCAATGATATCATATTTTGTAATAATATGATGGCTTCCGTTTCCAAGATCTACTAAAACGGCATCATTTTCTTTTGTAAACAGCTTAGAAACTTCTTCAATTGGAGTTCCTAATTTTACGATTGGAAAAGGTTTCCCCATTACTTCTTTAATTGGTTTTTCGGCAACGTTTTTATCGGCAACGTAACTTCTGAATAAATCCGTTTCGTCAACAGATCCAACAAATCCATTGATATCTACCACCGGAATTTGTGAAATTTTATACTTACGCATACGTTCGATGGCATGAGACACTAATTCTTCAGTACGAACGACGATTAATTGTTTATCGATATGATCTTTAATAACGTCTTCTGCTTTTGTAACATTTTCTTCCAGGAAACCACGTTCGCGCATCCAGTCGTCATTAAACATTTTACCTACATAACGGCTTCCTGAGTCATGAAATAACACTACTACAACATCATCCGGTTTGAAATGCTCTTTTAACTGTAACAATCCTTTTATACAGGCTCCTGCTGAATTCCCAACAAAAATAGCTTCTTCCAAAGCAATTTTTCTGGTGTAAACTGCCGCATCTTTGTCAGTTACTTTGGTGAATCCGTCAATTAAAGAGAAGTCGACATTTTTAGGTAAAATATCTTCCCCAATTCCTTCTGTGATATAAGAATAGATTTCATTCTCGTCGAAAATTCCGGTTTCATGGTATTTTTTAAAAACAGAACCATAGGTATCAATTCCCCAGATCTTAATATTTGGATTTTGCTCTTTTAAATATTTCCCAACTCCCGAAATAGTTCCTCCTGTTCCTACTCCCACTACAAAATGAGTAATCTTTCCCTCTGTCTGTTTCCAGATTTCCGGTCCGGTTTGCTCATAATGCGCCAATGCATTAGACATGTTATCGTATTGATTTACGTACCATGAATTTGGCGTTTCACTAGCCAGGCGTTTTGAAACCGAGTAGTAAGAACGTGGATCGGTAGGCTCAACATCGGTAGGGCAAACTACCACTTTAGCTCCTACTGCACGTAAGATATCCATTTTTTCTTTCGACTGTTTGTCAGACATTACACAGATCAATTTGTAGCCTTTAATGATCGCTACAAGTGCTAATCCCATTCCTGTATTTCCTGAAGTCCCTTCAATAATAGTTCCTCCCGGTTTTAATCGGCCATCTGCCTCTGCATCTTCAATCATTTTCACAGCCATTCTGTCTTTAACAGAATTTCCGGGATTAAATGTTTCGACTTTTGCCAATACCAGTGCATCTATTTCAGCAACAATTTTGTTGAGTTTTACCAATGGTGTATTACCTATTGTTTCTAAAATGTTTTTTGAAAAGTCCATTTCTATTTGAATTTTAATATTTGGTTTTTAATCTATGAAGCGCCTAATCTTATTGGAAGAAATTCCAAACCAAACCAAATCGGATTACAAAATCACGATAGGGATTATTAGGTGCTGAATAATAATCGCTTTTTGAGAATAATGCGTTTATGTGTTCTGCTTTAAAATAAAAGCGGGTCTGACGAATTCTGGCGTTCAGAAAAAGATCGAATAACGGATAACCGCCAATCTTTTTATCATTCTGAACAAAAAACTCTCCTACAACCGGATTATAGTCATTTCCGTAATATTTTGTAAAATAATTGAATACAACTCCGGATTGCATGTACAATGCTTTCTTAAAAAAGTAACCTGAATAATAGAAGGTATTTCTGGTCACAAAATCAGGTACATTAAGAATCAAATCCGACTGACCAACCTTTTGATATAAAAGTGTGTTGTCTAAAGCAAATCGGCCAAATTTAAACTCACGGCTTGCTTTAATTTCCAGATAGTTAATCGCATTCCCATATTGAGCCGGCTCAATAATCTGAATATGTGCAGCTGCCTGAGCATCAGTAGATTTATCTCTAAAATAAAGATGATCGTTTAAAACGGTATATTGAACTTCTGCATTTAACCAAGGTGTTGACACATTAGCACTAAGCGAGTTAATTTTTTCATTTTTAAAATTATTCGACCAGTTGTACTCTGTGTAACTGCTTTGGTATAAATTGAAGTTGTTGTTTGGTAATTTATTGATGTTACGATATCTGAAATCAAACTGAATTTTATCATTCATATCGTATCTTAGTTTTGCATCTAAGTTAGAAAGCGACTGATTTGTAATCGATCTAGAATACAGAAAACGACCGTTCCATTTATTTTTTTGGTATTCGTACTGACCTCCGAAATTATTAATTTGTACAAATAAATTATCCGGTACAACTGTTTTGTCTTTCCTAATAATAATTCTTCCATACTCGTAATTGGATCGGTAATCGTCTACAAAAAAATTAAATTTTCCTAAAAGGGAGTTTTCGTAAGTAAGTCCTGCCTTATTGTAAAGTCTTTCGTATTTCGTTTTATCGTTAATACCACTTGTAACATACGAATCTCCAAAGCGTTGAAACGCCGTCCCATTGCCAATATTTGAAGCTAGTGTTGCCTGAGTGTATTCAAAAAGTTTATTTTCGTAATTAAACTGATGTGTTACATATAAATTATTGCTTCCGTTTTTTGGATTTACTCTGAACGCATGATCAAAAAACAGGCGTCTTCCTTTTAAAAAGGATTTTGCATCTGTAAGGTAAACTTGCAATCTCTGACGGTTTTTATAATCCTTATTATCACTTTCAAAATCTGTGGGTGTCGTAATCCCGCCATTCTCTTGATTAGAAATATCCTGATACGTATAGTGTGCATTTATAGCATATCTTTTATCCGTTGTAGCATAACTTGTTGTAAACCTAAAATTTCCGGCACTTACCAGCTGATTGATATAATCTCCTTCTGAACGCAACCCTTTATAAGCTATAGAAAAATTAAGATTTTTTGAGGTGTTTAAGGTAATAAAGGAGTCGACGTTTTGTCCTTTATTAATAGTAGTATTAAAGAACAATTCTGTTAAAGGAGTAGCCGCCGAATAATAATTAATCTGATCGGCCTGCATGTAATTAAAATGTTTACCACTAAAACCAATTTCAGGATAAGGAGAAAAACTGGTCAGACTGTATTGTAATGTATTAAATGTTTGTCCGATGTTCGAGAAAGCCAAAAGTCCGAAATCGTCTTTTCTAAGGTGATTTTGTTTATAAGCACTTTTTAAAGTTAACGAAGTATCTACATATGTTGTATCGTGTTCCAATGTGATAATTTGATATTGATCTATGGTAGCGATCTTAGCTTTTTTCTTTTTTACCGTATCCGTTATACTCGAATATTTAGTATTCATGTCTAAACTATTTTTAGAAGTCGTTTTTTCCTGAGAAAATAATAAAGTTGGTACAACTAAAAGATATAGAAAAATGAATATTCTCATTTGATTGTTTTATAGGTAATTATTTGGATAAAATTTATCAAGCAAAGGTAAAAGATAAAAACGTATAAAAAAACAAATCATTGTTATCTGGATTCTTTTTCAAACCAAATTATTAAAACAAAAACCCCCAATCAAAAAAATGATCGGGGGCTTTCAAAAAAAATCAAAATATTTATCGTAATCCTACCAGTCTGGATTTTGTCCTAAACCTGGGTTTGTATTCATTTCAATTTGTGGTATTGGCCAGATAAATTTATAATCTGTATAAGGAAGAGCCGGAACTCCATAAGGACCTGGATAAGGTGTTCCTAAAGTATATAAAGCAGCAGCAGGTGCAGCATTAGCCAATTTCGCAGGGATACCATTAATTGCAACACTTAATATTGGATCTCCTTGTAATCTGTGAATATCAGACCATCTGCGTCCTTCTACTAAAAATTCGATTCTTCTTTCAACAAGAATACCAGCAACCAAATCAGCAGGTGTAGCAAAAGAAGCAGCAGTATAAGCCTGTCCAACTGGATTGGCCGGAGTTGCTACCGGATTAGCCAACGCTCTGTTTCTTACAGAATTCAATAAATTAAGAGCTACTGTAGTGTTTGATAAACGAGCCTGAGCCTCAGCCATATTCAATACTACCTCAGCATATCTGATAACCGGAGCGGCATCAGTTAAGTTTGTAACATCTGAATATTTATTAGTATATTTTCTTCCGGCTACGGTTTTAATCATAACTCCCTCTTCTCTTCTTTTATCATCAGCTAACCATTTAGTATTTCTCCAAATAATCGGGCTAATATTTACTAAAGCTCTAGCATTAAGAATACTCGCTAATCCTGCATTAACTCCTGGGTTAGCAGTAGCTGAATGCTGAATAGAGAAAATAGATTCTGTATTAGAAAGGTTACTCGCTGGAACAAATACATCATTAGGTTTAGCAGTCAAAGTATACAAACCATTAAGCTTAACACCTTCAGTAATTACATTCGCCCAGTCTCTTTTTTGAAGATATACTCTCGTTTTGAAAGCAATAGCAGCAGATTTAGTTGCTTTCGCTACAACTCTAAGACCATTATTAAATCCATTTGATACAATTAAGCTTTCAGCATCATTTAAATCTGCAATTACTTTGTCGTAACATTGAGCAACTGTATTTCTAGGCTTTGCATTTTCTGAATCTATTTCTGCCTGAGTATTAACACCAACTTCTCTGTAAGGAACACCTGGATGAGTACCACCAGCAGTAAAGTGATAAGGTCTAGCAAAGTAGTTCAACAATTCGAAATGTGTGATTGCTCTTAAAAACTTAGCTTGTCCGATATAATCATCACCAACTGCTTTTGTAATGATACCTTTCGCAACAGCTTCAGTTGTACCTTCAATCATTAAATTACATCTATTGATTAGTCTGTAACCATCAACCCAGTAATACACATTGTTAGCTGATGTAGGATCATAAGTCTGAGTATATGTAAGTTGATAAAAAGTTGCATTGTTTACAACATCTTCTCCCATACATTCTCCTTGCTCCACAAAAGCAGCACCCCAAACATAACCTCTACCACCGTTTGAAGTTCCACTGTTATAAGTACCGATTGCAGCCGCATTGTAAACACCATTCATATATGTTTCAATATAAGTAGGCGTTGAAAAAGCAACATCTGTAGGAACGTTATTTACAGGAACAAGATCTAATATCTTATCTTCTGAGCATGAGTTCAGTCCTAAGACCGCTACAGTTAGTAAAATTGATTTTATTATATTTTTCATATTTTTTATTTTATAAACTTACATTAAGACCCACTGATATCACTTTAGAACGAGGAGTACCATTAACATCAACTCCTGACGTTTCCATCTCCGGGTTAATACCTTTATAATCAGAGATCAACCAAATGTTTTGTGCCTGAACAAAGATTCTAAAGTTGTCCACTTTGATTTTGTCTAACAATAATTTTGGCAATGTATATCCAAAACTAATGTTATCAAGGGAAATAAAATCACCTTTTTCAACGAAACGAGTAGTAGCACTTCCTGAAAGATTTGATGAAGTGTTAGAACTAGCATATAATCTTGGCGTCCATCCGTCTCCAGGATTATCAACACTTTGCCATCTTCCTAAGATTTCTGTTCCGTTATTATTAAAGTTTGTATTCATTAATTCTCTTCTGGTAGAGTTAAAGATTTTATTTCCTCCACTAAATCTGAACATGAAACCAAAATCAATATTTTTATATTTCATGCTTGAACTAACTGATCCGTAATATTTAGGAAGCGTGTTTCCTAAAATAGTTTTATCAGCCGTTACTAATGTTGCCGCTGCACCAGCTGCTGCAGGATTACTTGGATCAAAAACTGAGTAAGTAGAACCTGGTAAATTTCCTTGTACTAAACTTCCATCAGCTTTGTAGTAAACTGGGTTACCATTTGCTTTGTTAACTCCCCAATATCTAAATCCGTACAATGAGTTCATAGACTCTCCTTCTCTAAGAATTAAGTTAGGAGCAATATTAGTGTCTCCAGAAGTACCTCCAATAATATCCTGACCGTCTACTAAATCAGTTACAACGTTTTTAGACAATGTTAAATTAGAAGATACATCCCATTTAAAATTCTCATTATTGATCGCTTTAAAGCTTACAGCAAACTCATATCCTTCATTGTACAATTTACCAATATTCTTATTTGTTGTATTAAAAGGAATACCCAAAGAAGGAGAAACCGGTACGGCTAAAATTAACTTGTCAATATTATTTCTGTAGTAATCAAATCCAATTGTCAATCTGTTATTAAACAAACCTAAATCAGCACCAAAATCGATTTTCTCACTAGATTCCCACTGAAGTGTTGGGTTTCCAAACTGAAAGTAACCAATACCATTTGTAGGACCGTAAGGTGACGGAGCTGTTAAATCCATGTACGGGTAATTTCCAATTTCAGTATTTCCAACTTTAGAATAAGAAGCTCTAAGTTTAAAATCAGAAAGTGTATTACTTATAGGTTGCATGAAGTCTTCTTTAGAAACTGTCCAACCTGCAGAAACTCCAGGGAAATTAGTCCATCTTTTATCTTTACCTAATTTAGAAATACCGTCTCTTCTGATCGATCCCTGAAGGAAGTATTTTTCTTTATAGTTATAAGTGAAACGTCCTAAGTAAGACATAATACCATTCTCAGTAATAGATCCTCCTGAATCTTTAGTTATATATGAGTTAGTAACAAGGTTTTTGTCATAAAAATCACTGATGATATCACTTCCCTGTCCAAAGAAGTATTGATATCTTTGTTTTTGATACTCCGCTACTGCAGTAACACCAATATTATGATTTTCTGCAAAAGTCTTTTTATAGTTTAAGATATTTTGCCAGTTCCATCTTAAATACTCTGTATTATCATTGATTAAATAACCATTTCTTGAACGACCATCACCATGAACCGGGTTCCAGTATTGGAATCCACCAGTGATTGAATTATCGGCACTTACCTGAAGTTTATAACTTAAGTCTGAAGTAATTTTAGCATTTGCAAAAACATTCAATAATGTTCTGTTTACTTTAGAGTAATATTTATTGTGATCTAAAGCATACACGATATTAGTAATGTTATCTCCTACTGGATCCGTATTATCCCATTTTCCTACTGTGTTAGTAGATAATGGTAAAGTTATGTTATATCCAGTTGGATTAGCTGCATCATAAATTGGAACGTTAGGTAACTGTCTGATTGTGTTGAAAATGTTTCCAGAAAGTCCACTTGCACTAGTATTCAAACCATTGTACTCTGTTCTGGTTACACTTAAATTTGTACCTACACTTAACCATCTATTAACATCCTGATCGATATTTGCTCTAACAGAATATCTCTTCATACCATTCGCCAAGTTGATACCTTCCTGATCTGTATATCCAAGAGATAAGTAGTATTTAGTTTTATCAGAACCTCCACTAAAAGAAAGATTATGAGTCATTTGAGGAGCGTTTCTTAAAACTGCACTTTGCCAGTCTGTATTATAAGTACTTCCAACAGCCCAAGGAGCTTGTCCTCTATTCGTTCTTTTTTCGTTAGCAATAACTAAGAAATCAGGAGTTTGTAGTACATCGTATTTTTTAGCAGCACTAGCTACACCAAAAGTAGTTGAGTACGTTACTTTTAAACTTCCTTTTTTACCACTTTTTGTAGTAATCAAAATAACTCCATTTGCAGCTCTGGAACCATAAATTGCAGTCGCAGCACCATCTTTTAAGATATCAAAAGATTCAATATCATCCGGATTAATATCCGCTAATCCATTTGTATTAGCTGAACCCCCAATATCTCCAGAAAGAATAGGCATACCATCTACAACAATTAATGGATCAGTTCCACTTGAAATAGAAGCAATACCTCTAATTCTGATTTTTGGAGCTACCCCAATAATACCAGAATTAGTTACAACCTGAACTCCAGTTGCTCTACCTGCTAATACTCCCTCGAAACTCGGAGTTACAAGATTAGAAATCTCACTTCCGGCAATTTTAGAGATCGAACCAGTTACTTCCTTTCTCTTTTGTACACCGTAACCTACGACTACAACTTCATTCATTAATTGAGCTTCTGACTCCAGCACTACATTTACTGAATTTGAAGAACCAACAGTTACTTGTTTGTTATTCATACCAACATATGAATAAACTAAAACATCACCTGTCTTTGCCTTTATGGAATAACTTCCGTCAAAATCAGTTTGAGTACTTACTTTAGATCCTTTCACAAGAACATTTACTCCCGGAATCACCCCTGTTTTATCAGAGACTTTTCCAGTAACAGTTCTCTCCTGAGCAAAAGAAAACTGCATAGACAACGCCACAACAAGCGTAAAAATCCATTTAAATTTTAATTTCATTTTAATTTATTTTGAATTAGTATGGCGCAAACATCTTAATTATTTCTTAAAACACCAAAATTTTTTAACTTATTTTTAGCCTAAATTCCTAAACATCTACTAAGATCTATCACAATTTATTTAGATTATATACTTTTTAGTAGCAATATTCCTTAATTTATGCTAAAAACATCAATTTATGTAAATTTAACACTTAACAGAGTTTTAACACTTGAACCCGCGAAAAAGCAAGCCTCTTAAAAAACAACGGACCCTTTTACAGACCCTTTAAAAATTGAATCTTTTATTTTCTTTTTCGCAAATCCAAGCTATTATTTAAAAAAGTTTTTCAGCACTCTTAAAAAAAATCACAATATTTGTGACCTTGAATATAAAAACTCAGAAAATGCTTCAAAAAAACTTCTCAGGATACCTTTTAGAAACCGGAACTGATGAAGCAGGCCGAGGATGTCTGGCTGGTCCGGTAACTGCAGCAGCCGTAATTCTCCCTGCCAATTTTGAAAACCAAATTTTAACCGACAGTAAACAATTGTCTGAAAAAGCACGATTCTTATTAAAACCTATTATAGAAGAGCAGGCCATCAGTTTTGCCGTTACACATTTACTGCCTGATGAAATTGACGAAATAAACATCCTGAATGCTTCGATGAAGGGTATGCAGGAATGCGTTTTAAAGTTAACCACCCTACCTGAATTTATTATTGTTGACGGAAACCGATCCTTGAATGCAAAACTAGGATTAAGGAATACTGTGGGAAAACAATTTTCTACAGCTGAAATCGAATTACTAAAATCAATCCCTAATCAAAGTATCATAAAAGGAGATGCTAAATTTTTAAGTATTGCAGCAGCTTCGGTTCTTGCTAAAACGTATCGCGATGAATACATGGATCAAATTCATGAAGAGTTCCCAATGTATAATTGGAAAAAAAACAAAGGTTATCCCACAACAGAACACCGCGAAGCCATTAAAAAATACGGCACGACAAAATACCATCGAATGTCTTTTAAACTACTTCCTACTCAATTGGAGCTTTTCTAAAAAATAAAATAGCAACAGACCAATTGCTCTCATATAAAATGTAAGGCAGACAATCTGTCACAAAATACAGAACCGAAACAACATTAACCATCACTTTTTCAAAACATTACATTCAAAAAAAAATCGATTAAACGGAGTCTTTTTCTTTGTTAAAATCTCTTTGCTTTGTTATCTTTGATTCTCTAAAAACTAACCAAATGAAAATCAAAGCTTTAACATTACTTCTAATTACATGCATAATCGTAGCCTGTAATTCCAACAAAAAGCAGAATGATGTGACGGATACCACAGATTCTCTTGTAACGCCCCCAGCTACCGAAACCAATTCCGGACCGTCGTCGACTAAAAAATTTGATATCAATTCGATTCCGATTTCAGACAAAAGCCTCGGTGCATTCCCATATTTTAATCTGCCTGACAATTACGAAGACACTTCAAAGAACACTATTGCTGATTATGACGTTGCTTATTTTTGGGTAAAAGATCATTTCGAAAAACCGGAAGGAAAAATTTTCTATTCCAGAATTAAAGCAAAAGAGGGGAAATCTTATAGCGATCTCGAAGTAGCACGAAATTTAGATGAATTGATTAAAAGTGTGGACGGAGTAAAAATCTCTGAAATGAAAGTTCCAGCAGATTCTTCACATACAATTCCAGACAACAATCGGGTAAAATATATGAATGGTTACGGTTTCATGGCAAATGCCATTACCACTACCTATTTGATTCGACGTGCAGACAGAAATATCTGGATTCAGCTTACTCCTTATGACGATGCCGTTTCGGCGGGATGGATGGTTTTGGAGACAAAACCTTTTAAGATTACCGCCTCTCTTATCAAAGCGGATGCCATAAAAAAAGAACTTGATACTAAAGGACACATTGCTTTGTATATTAATTTCGATACCGATAAGGCTACTATAAAAACAGAATCTGCACCTATAATTGATGAGATTCAGAAATTGCTAACGGCTAATCCCAATCTTAAAATTGCTATTGAAGGTCATACAGACAATAGTGGCGACGCAGTCCACAATAAAAAACTTTCAGAACAGAGAGCAAATGCTGTAAAAGCGGCACTAACTTCTAAAGGAATAAACACCTCAAGGCTACAAACAAAAGGCTGGGGCTCTGACAAACCAATTGTTGAGAATACAAGCGAAGAAAATAAAGCAAAAAATCGCAGGGTAGAAATTGTAAAATTATAATACAAATCCCCGATTAGACCCGGGATGAATATTAAACTACGAAAAATGCAGACAATAGATGTTCTTTTGTCTGCATTTGTTCTGTAAACTAAACTCTTAATAATTTTAAAACTGAAATTTATATCCAAAATCAGGAGAGAATCCAATCTGATCCTTCTGATTTACACTATTCGTTAAACGATTATACTCCTTCGTAAAGATATTGGTATGGTTGGTTACATTTTGGAAATCGATATAAAACTGATGAAACCTCTTTTTTGTTTTACTGTTAAATTTAATTCCAAACTTTACATCCAACCTTAAATAAGGATCATACTGTTTGCTAAAGGCATTCGCATCATCCCTAATCTCATAACCCGCATTGTTGGAAGCAGCCAAATCAACCGGCGTGTAATAACGCCCTCCCGCAGTTGTAAATTTGGTATCAATAGAAAAGACATTTTTCTTTGCTTTTCCTATTCTAAATTCTTTCCCCCCTAACAGATTGATGACATATCCATTATTAAAAGGTGAATTACGTTCTACACCGTCGCTCCCTTTATACTTACTTTCAAAAAGCGAAGTAGTAAACAAAGCATAATATCCTTCACTAAAGAATTTTTCAACTGTAAATTCAATCCCCTGATTGTATCCGCTTCCCTTACTTACTAAAGACGTTTTATCAATTGAATAACCAAAATCAGCACCTTCTGTTAAGGTAGAATAACTGCTTGGAAAGGACTGAACCCCTGCCTTACTAATATCCTGATAGTAAATTTCTACTTTCCCTCTCCACTTTCTGGCCAATCGTACATCATAACCCAAAACATAATGCTGACTTTGAACTAAATCGAGATTCTTATTAGTCTGAATCTGATTTCCATTTACCCATTCATTCAGAAATAATATTGGAGCCGCAACGCTTTGATGATGCAATCCATAACCAAAACTAATGGTATTCCTTTGATTTACCGCATAAGCCAAAGCGGCTCTGGGCTCGAAAGCAAACTCTTTGTTTATCGAAAAATACTGTCCGTGTATCCCCGCATTAAATGTTAGTTTTTCGGTCAGACGAAATTGTCCCTGAGCAAAGGGCTGAATAATATTGTAATTCCCATTATTATTTATGAGCTGTACAAAGTCAGGATAACCATCTCCGTTATTGTCCTGTTGCCTGTCACGGGTAGCCATTTTAGCATCGAGCGTATAATTCTCAAAAAGTAAACCTGCTCTGAAAGTTGTTTTTTTATTGATTTTAGAATTGAACAAAGTCGAGAAAGTAACTCTGTTTTCATTGTTACTAATATCCGTAAAAGGCAAACGATTTACTGCGGGCGTACTGAAATTATAATAGCGGAAATTCTCATAAGAGTTGCTCGAATTTGAAAAACCGACAATTGTTTTCAAATATGATTTTGTTCCAATTTCCAAATTATGTTTTAATCCAAAAGAAGCAAATCCCGATTTAACATAGGCATCCTCATCCTGTGCAGCAAAAGGATCTTCCTTATCAATTTTATCTCCTAAAAAATCGATATCCGATGTTCCGTAGATTCCAAAAAGCGAGAAATTACCCATTTTACTTTTTCCTAAATCTACATTAAAACTAATGTCTCTGTAATTAGGCTGTGCATCTGTACCCGCTAAACCTAAAACCCCAACAAAACCGTATCTTGCCGATGCTACAAAGGAACCTCCTTTTTTGCCAAGCGGACCTTCGGCCATAAATTCGACACCCGGATAAGCTCCGGCACTAATCATATACTCATAATCATCGGGATTTCCTTTTCGGAAACTCAGATCAAAAACACCTCCAATTGCATTTCCATACTCCGCCGGAAAAGCAGATGTTAAAAAGTCAGAATTAGCCAGAAGATTTGGATTCAGAGCCGAAATCGGGCCTCCAGTCGTTCCCAATGTCGAAAAATGATTGGGACTCGGAACCGGCATTCCTTCTATTCTCCACAACATTCCCGATGGTGAATTTCCACGTACCACAATATCGTTTCGACTGTCATCTCCGGTAGAAACTCCCGCAAAATTAGAAACCAAACGTGCCACATCGCTCCTTCCTCCTGCATACCGATTGACTTCTTCTGTCGTGAATTGTTTAGTGGATACCAACGCCATTTTATTAATGGGTTTGGCTTTACTTAAACCCGAAGTCACTACAATTTCATCCAGTGTATTAAACTTCTCCATCATCGAAACCGTCAGCAGATTGTCTTTTCCCGTAGTAACATCCAGGTCCGAAACAGAAGTATTTTCATAACCCTCAAAGCTAAAACTCAAACTCTGTCGGCCAACCGGAATATTGGTTAATTTAAAACTACCTTCGGCATCTGAAATGGCATTTTTTTTCTCATCGCCAATTAATACTATCGCAACTCCGATAATTGGTTTTTCAGATTGTTTGTCAATTATTTTTCCTTTTACGGTACCCGTTTGAGCATAGGTAATCCACCCAAAAAGACTTATAATAATCAAGAATATTCTTTTCATTTTTATTTTGCTTTACAGTTATAAAAGCAAAAATAAAGAGCCGAATTTTCTTAAAAATTGACTTGAGTTAAGATTTACTGTTCAATGTAATTCTGGTTCGAATTCGGCTTAAACTTTCGGGTTGGATTCCCAGATAACTGGCAATGTATTTTAACGAAACCCTCTCCACCACTTTGGGACAGTACTTTAAAAATCGTAAATAACGTTCTTCATGCGACAATAAAGACATTGCCATATTTCTGCCGGTTAGACCTTTTATGGTTCTTTCCATCATAATTCGTAAAAAGGAATTGAATACAGGGTATTCAGCAACCAGTTTTTCAAAATCATGTTTGTACGCCAGATACAACACACAATCTTCCAGAGCTTCTATATTGAGCAATGAAGGCTTTCCGTAAAGAAAACTCTCAAAATCAGAATACCAGTCATTTTCAAAGAAGAAGTTTCCGGTAGACTCTACTCCATCAAGCGAGTAATAGTAACGAATACAGCCTTCCGCAATAAAAACTCCGAAATTACAAACCTCTCCTTCGACTAAAAGGTGCTCATTTTTTTTGATTTTCTTTAGCCTTAGTATGTTTTTAAAGGCCATACTTTCCGCTTCATTAAATTGCATAAATCGCGACAGGTCTGTTATTACATTTTGCATGATTGGTTAGTTTTTAGAAAAAAGTGGTTTTATAAATAACTTCAACAATTCCAAAAAATTGCCTTAAACAGCTATAAAACAGAAATATAACAAATTAGACACATAAAACCTTTTCCTGAAACACTTCTTTAATCTGATTGCTCCATCCGGAAACATTCTCGTCAGAAACTCTGTCTGCTTTATCAAAATAAAAATGCTTCTGAATCTCCAGTCCGCAATAATTAAAAATTCCGATATCTGACGTTAGCGCTAATGCTTTATCCATTCCTATTGATTCGTATTCTGCATTTGATTTCCCGTGCGAATTGATTATGATTGCCTTTTTTCCTGTCAATAAACCTTTCTGAATTCCCTGATCGTATCGATAAGCAAATCCATAACTAAAAACACGGTCAATATAACCTTTCATAATCGCGGGCATTCCTGTCCACCAAATTGGGTATATAAAAACAATGCGATCAGCCCATGCGATAAAATCCTGTTCGATCTTAACCTCCCCGGCAATTTCCCCTACTCTCTGACCCTTCATATCTGCCAAAGATAAAACGGGATTAAAGTTGATTGCGTTTAAATCTCTCACGATAACTTCCTGCCCTGATTTTTCAAGATTTTCCGTGATAATTTGTTTGAAAAAGTGATTTAAACTTCCTGTGTTTGGATGTGCGTAAACGATTAAATTTTTCATGTTTTCTGTTTTTTAAGATTGAACATGACAAATGTAAATCCAAGGGCCTCATCACAATTGTAAGAAAACGAAAAGCAGACTTCTAAAACTTCTTTAAACTACAAATATCGCTCTGAAATTTCAAAAATTGGGTTGGAGAAATATTCATGTAATGTTTAAAATCATGTATCAACTGACTCTGATCGTAATAACCGCATTGCTCTACAACAGCAAGCCAGTCTGTTTTGGAATCCCGTAAAATATCTTTCTGAATTACTTCAACGGCTTTTAAAAAACGATCGTATCGACTAATTTCTTTAATTGTATAGCCAAAAAACTTCTTTTGATTCAACTGAACATTTCGCTCTGATTGATTTGTTTCTGATGCGACTGCTTTTATGGGATCTATGTTTTTTTCTCTAAAATCGGTTAAAAGAGAAGTCATGGCATGTTGTTCTCGCAAATAAGGTTTGCAAAATTCTAAAATATGGTCAACACGTTCGTTTGGATCAGAGAGCTCGTTAAGTTCTTCCCATAAAAGGGAAAAACAATTTTCGGCAATCAAAGTATCGGGATCAACAGGTAAAGAATGAGTAAGAAGTGCATTCCCAAAAAATCTATAAAATGCATCTTCTTTAAAATTGGCAACTAAAATCTCCGAATCAGGATTTAAAGTGTATTCAAAAGCTTGTTTTATTGGTCCTAAAACAACACATTTCTGCACTTCAAGAGTTGTATTTTGCTGTGATTTTAAAGAAGCTCCTTCTCCAAAAATAAAAACCAGAATGGTCTGAAAAGTAGGCAATAATGTTTTCGTTACAGGAATATTGCCTTTATTCTCTGCAAAATAAAAATGTGAAAAAACAGTATCGAATGCTGAAGGAACAGCAATTCTATAATTGTTATTTTCTTCAGCATGTATCATACTATTTTATATTTCAAAAGCTCTTTTTTTAAACAAACTCCGCTTCAAACAAATGGGTTAAATGTTTGATGATTTTCGCTTTTACTTCTTCTTCATCAACTTTTTCGACACCAAGCTCTACCTGTAAGGAAGTAACTCCTTTACCACGGATTCCGCATGGGATAATGTTATCAAAGTAGCCCAAATCGACATTTACATTTAAAGCAAATCCATGCATGGTTACCCAGCGTGACGCACGAACACCAAGCGCACAAATTTTTCTGGCAAACGGAGTTCCAACATCTAGCCAGACTCCTGTTTCGCCGTCACTTCGTCCGGACTTTAGACCATATTCTTCTAAAGTGAGGATAATAGATTCTTCCAGAAAACGTAAGTACTTATGAATATCGGTAAAGAAATTCTCCAAATCCAAAATTGGGTACCCTACAATTTGTCCCGGTCCGTGATATGTAATATCACCACCACGATTGATTTTATAGAAGGTAGCTCCTTTGGCCTCAAGCTGTTTTTCGTTCAAGAGTAAATTTTCAAAATCCCCGCTTTTGCCTAATGTGTAGACGTGCGGATGCTCTACAAACAACAAATAATTGGGAGTTTCCAGATCGAGCTCTTCTCTTCTGTTTCTGATTTTTAGGTCGACTATATCTTTGAACAGTTCTTCCTGATATTCCCAGGTCGATTTATAGTCTCTGCTTCCTAAATCCTGAAGTTGGATTTTTTTATTCATCTTAATTATTTTTCAAACTCAACATCAAAGTTAAGTTTGTCAGGATTCTCCATATAATCCGTGAAAGGGTATTGAATTGTAATTGTTTTTCGGTCTTCACTAAACAAAGCAGTCGGATTTGATACTTTTTTAATGCGTTTTGGGAAATGGTATTTTAAAACATAAGTAGAAGATGCAAAAACCATTTTTGACATTTCGGCTGTCGTATCTTTCACTTTCTCGGCTTGTTTTTGTTTGTCGATTGTCGCTTTACGGGTAAATTTCTTTCCGTCGTAATTAAAACTTACTTTACTGTTGTTGTCTCCCAAACCTCCTACAAAGGGTGTTGAAGCATCTGCTCCTCCAACCAGTTTTTGAAGTGTATTCACCGATTGTAATATGTCATGTAAGTCATTTACTTTTTTAAAGTCTTCCGAAAATGTCATCAGAAATTCTTTCTTCTCCTCATTCACTTTAATATTAACCACAAGGTCTTCCAATTTTTTTATTTCACTTTGAACTTCCGGAGATAATTTTGAAATACTTTCCCCTTTATCCGCCAACAGCTGTTTGAAGGTAAAAGTAGAATCCATATTTTTTTTGTTATTCGCTCCCAATTGATCCCCAATCTGATCTCCTGCCATTGCCATTAAAGAAGAACCGTCCATATCTAAAGAAAATTTTCCGGTCCCGTTATCACTTACATAAATATTTTCGGTAAAAGTACAGCTTGCCAGAGTGGCGAATAAAAAAGAAAAACTGAGTAACTTATATAATTTCATCGTGGTTAATTTTTCTCAAAGATACGAAGTTTCGTGGATTGTTTAAATGGTGATTTGTTTAATCGCTTAACTGTTTAATCGTTTTGTTGGATCCTTAGATTCTCAGAACTTCAGAACCTCATAATCTTAGAACCTTAGAAAAGATACAAGTGGATAGCGGGACAAAACTACCTTGAAAACCTGAAAATTACTGCTTCAAAAAATCTAAAATCAGCATTCTGAAATCTACATTCTTTTCTTTATCTTTGCACACTTAAAAAAGAGCACAAAATGGCATTATCAGAACAAGAAATCATCCGAAGAGAAAAACTTCAAAACTTACGCAACTTAGGAATCAATCCTTATCCGGCTAATCTTTTTCCTGTAAATCATACTTCAAAGCAGATAAAGGAATCTTTTGAGGAAGGTAAGAAGGTGATCGTTGCGGGACGTTTGATGAGTGTGAGAGATCAGGGAAAAGCTTGTTTTGCTGAATTGCAGGATAGCGAAGGGCGTATTCAATTGTACGTGAATCGCGATGTTTTGTGCGAAGGTGACGATAAAACGTTATACAATCAGGTTTTTAAAAAATTAACCGATTTAGGAGACTTTATCGGTATCGAAGGAGAATTGTTCACGACTCAGGTTGGAGCGAAATGTATTCGTGTGAGCGGGTTTACTTTTTTGAGTAAAACATTACGTCCGCTTCCTTTACCAAAAGTTGATGAGGACGGAAATGTACACGATGCTTTTAATGATGCTGAATTGCGTTACAGAATGCGTTATGTAGATCTAACGGTGAATCAGCATGTTAAAGAAACGTTTATCAAACGTACCAAGTTGTTTACCGCTATGCGTGGTTATTTTAACGATGCCGGATATCTTGAGGTTGACACACCGGTTTTACAATCGATTCCTGGTGGTGCTTCGGCAAGACCTTTTATCACGCACCATAATTCGCTTGATATTCCGCTTTACATGCGTATTGCAAACGAATTGTATTTAAAAAGATTAATTGTTGGTGGATTTGAAGGTGTTTATGAGTTTTCCAGAAACTTCCGTAATGAAGGAATGGACAGAACACATAATCCTGAGTTTACCGCAATGGAAATATATGTAGCCTACAAGGACTACAACTGGATGATGGAATTTGCAGAAGGCCTGCTGGAACATTGTGCGATTGCCGTAAACGGAACAAGCGAAGTTACTTTTGGTGAGCACAAAATCAACTTTAAAGCGCCTTACGCCCGTGTTACGATGACGGATTCGATCAAACATTTTACCGGTTTTGATATCTCAGGAAAAACAGAAGAAGAACTGTTTGAAGCTGCAAAAGGAATGGGAATCGAAGTTGACAAAACAATGGGGAAAGGAAAACTGATCGATGAAATTTTTGGCGCGAAATGCGAAGGAAATTACATTCAGCCTACTTTCATCACGGATTATCCAAAAGAAATGTCTCCGTTATGTAAAGAACACCGCGACAATCCAGACTTAACCGAACGTTTTGAACTAATGGTTTGTGGTAAAGAAATTGCGAATGCTTACTCAGAATTAAACGACCCAATTGATCAGCGCGAGCGTTTTGAAGACCAAATGCGTCTGGCTGCAAAAGGTGATGATGAAGCAAACGGTATCATCGACGAGGATTTCTTAAGAGCTTTAGAATATGGTATGCCTCCAACATCAGGAATGGGTATTGGAATGGACCGTTTGATTATGTATTTAACCAATAATGCATCAATCCAGGAAGTTTTATTATTCCCGCAAATGCGTCCGGAGAAAAAACAGACTGTGGAATTATCAGACGAAGAGAAATTTATCGTTGATTTATTGAAAGGAAATGAAAACAAAATGGATCTTCAGCAACTAAAAATTACTGCTAATTTAAGCGGTAAAAAATGGGACGCTTCCATGAAAAACTTATCTAAACACGGTTTGACTAAAGTCGCTGTTGAAGGTGAGTTTAAATTTGTAGAGTTGGTAGGATAATTTAAAAAAAAATCAAATTTTGGAAAATCCAAATTCCAAAACTGATTTATAATAATTTAAACCCGACAGGTTTTAAAAATCTGTCGGGTTTACTATTTAATACAATTTGATTAAAACGAATACTTCTCCAACTTCTTCCCATCAATATCCAAAACCTTTGCACTTTCTCTTGTAGCCTCCTCTTTGACAACTTCCTGAACAGATGGATTTGACGGATATTTTCCGTTTTTCAGTTTTAGAAGATGAAATTCCCCTCCACTTACAGCTATTAGATTATAAAATTTTTCAGATACTGAAGTGGTTACATAAATTGGAAAATCAGTTACTGTAAAAGAATTAATCAGACTTCCGTCATTATTTAAAATGTATCCTGAGCAGCCACCACTTCCACAAAAATAGGAATTAGAAAAACCTACAAAATACTCCTCTTTCTGATCATTATTTAAATCAAATGCATCATAATAAAAAAACCTATCCTCTTTTGTCAAAGCCGGTAAATCCTTTTTTAGCAAAACCAGAAGCTGCTTTCTGATTAACTCTACCGTTTTATCGTCTTTTACAGGAACATCACTTACATCCGCAGTTCCGACTGCTGTTTTTGTTATAGTATCGGTTGCAATGGCTTCGACCACATTTTCTTTTTCCGTTTTTTCTTTATTCTGGCACGAAATCATTCCTAAAATTACAAATGCCATTAAAATTTTTCTTTTCATGTTTTCTCTTTTTTAAATTTTTACGATTCCGTTTGAAAACCTGTTGGGTTTGTGATTCCATTTAAACTAACAAGGCAGTTTTATTTTCAATATCATTCTCTGTCAATAAAGACTCTATATTGTTAAAGGTAACCAAAGCGATCTGTGTTAGGGCTTCATTGGTAAAAAACGCCTGATGTGCGGTCACCAAAACATTTGGAAAACTCATCAAACGCTGAATCGCATCGTCCTGAATAATATCAGCCGAAAGATCTCTAAAGAATAGTTTTTCTTCCTGTTCGTAAACATCAATCCCTAAATAGCCTATTTTACCTTCTTTCAAACCTTCTATAACAGCCGCTGTTTCAATCAAAGCTCCACGGCTGGTATTGATGATCATCACACTGTCTTTCATTAAAACAATAGACTCCTTGTTAACAACATGTTTCGTCTGATCGTTTAAAGGACAATGTAAGGAGATAATATCACTGGATTTGAAAATCTCGTCCAACGAAACAAACCGAACACCGTCTTTTTCCATTTCTGCGCTTGTTACGATATCATACGCAAGAACTTTACAGCCAAATCCTATCGCAATCTTTGCAAAAGCTTTTCCAATGTTTCCCGTTCCGATGATTCCGATGGTCTTCCCAAACAAATCAAATCCTAGTAAACCGTTTAGTGAAAAATTTTGTTCCCTCACTCTATTGTAAGCTTTATGCGTTTTTCTGTTCAGTGTTAAAATCATTGCCATTGCATGCTCTGCAACAGCCTGAGGCGAATAAGCCGGAACGCGGCAAACTTTCAAATTGTACTTTTTAGCAGCATCCAAATCAACATTATTAAAACCCGCACAACGCAAAGCAATAATTTTCACTCCTTTTTCTGCCAATTGCTTCAATACAGCCTCGTTGACAATATCATTCACAAAAACACAAACAATCAATGCTTTTTCAATCAATGCAGCCGTTTGAGGATTCAATTGTGTTTCAAAGAAATCCAATTCAAAACCAAACGAATCATTGTATTTATTAAAGAAGGTTTTGTCGTAAGGTTGTGTTGAAAAAAAAGCTATTTTATATGTATTTACTGTATCCTTTAAACTCATCTTGATTACAATTTTTGAGATTTTTAACTTCCTGTTCTACTAAATTAAACAATTCTTCTGAAGTAACTTCTGATCCTGAAAAATCAACTTACTTTAAATATTCTTTTCCATGTGCAACAACCAATCCGTCTTTTGGGCAAAGACCCGAAACATCATAACCTAAACTTTTAAGAATCTCTAAACCATCTATAACTGCTACTTTATTGCCACCATTCCATCCCTTTTTCAATCCGTATAAAATGCATTCTCTGATATATTTTGGCCGGTTTAAATTAACGGTTTCGGTTTCTTTATCTGATACTCTGGTTAACACTACTCCAGTATTTAAAGGGTTTCCAGCATACAAATCTTCCCATGTAACAAAACTGATTTTCAATGGAGTTTGTTTATGTCCTTCCAGGAATATCGTTATTTCAAATGTTGCCGCTTCTGTATCAAGTGCATATTTAGTAACGCTTTTGTACCAATAAACATTCTCTTCAACTGTAATTTTTCTTAATCCCATACGTGTAAAATGTTACCCTTTGAAAAACCAAACGATCTCTTCGTCTCTCTTTTTTAGCCAAAAAATCCTTCCTGCTTGTTATCCTCTAAACTTCAAATGATCGGTACTAAACAATAATCCGATTCCACTGTAAGGATCTCTCTTTAAATCATAAAAATTATTCACTCCCTTCATCTCTTTGTACAAATCAGAAATGATCGAAGCGGGTTGAAATCCGTCTATGGTATGATTGATAATCGTATCTGCCAAACAGGTCAACTCTTTTGTACTATTTGTGACGCCCAGATTATTTCCGGTTTCCCAATCCCAGACAATCCACTCCCAATTGTGCTTTTTATGCATACAATCCATCCATAAATAAGACAGATTTTTAATTTTGATCTTCCCTAGTTCATTGTTTTTCCAATATTCGACACTTTCAACAATGGCGTTTACTGCTACATCTGTATTATCGTAAACAAAATCGGTTTTTGAAAGCTGAATAATCTTTATAGCATCTGCTATGCGGCTGGCAATCGTTTTCAGCTCTTTTTCGTTCGGATTTCTTAAAAAAGCAAATTCAATATCCTGTCGTTCGAAAGCGACTCCTTTTGTCTTAGTCAACATTTCAGACGGAATACCTTCGAGATTGGAATTTTCATCCACAAAACTTTCTTTGGGATCAAACGAAAAATTCTCGTCCTGATAAAAACCTGTTGTATACCTTCCTTCGATTTCTTTCAATAATTTATATTGCTCGAAATACAAATCTTCTCTTGCCTCATCTTCACTTTTAAACCTGCTAAAATAATCGGGCTGCAACAGCCAATACAAACAAAGAACTGTTCCCTTATCAAGTGTTTTTTGTTTGATAATCCACTCAAAAGGTTCGATCCCATCATCATAATTCCAGTTTTGAACAAACTGATGCCACTCTGCAGCAGTTAACTTCTGATAGGACATCTCTCCGTTTACCGCTTTTAAAACCCGGTTTTTATTTTTTTTACTAAATAATTCTTCCATTTTTTGATTCTGATGATAAGTGTCTCTTCTTTCTATTATGAAAACAAATTTAATTAACCTTTTCTTATAAAAACATGATAAAAAACATAGACTGACAAAACCATTATTAAAACACTAAAGGTCAAGCCGTAAACCTTTTTCACTGCTAGTTTTGTTAAATAAACTATAATTACGACAAGCTCGTTAAACCTCTTTCATCCGATAAAGTCTAAATGCTATAAACAATTAAAAAACGTACCTCATGAAAAAATTAATTATTGCAGCTTTCCTATTCGTTGGAATAGCGAGTTTTGCACAAGAAGCGGATCAGACTGTTCAACCACAAAGAGAGCGACTAACTCCGGAACAACGCAATGACAGACAGTTAAAAAAACTTACTTCTGAACTAAATTTAGATGCCAATCAGCAAACTCAGATAAAACAGCTTCTGGCTGACAGAAGCGCTAACGCTGAAAAGTTTAGAGAAGACCGTAAAAACAGAAAAGACAATGGTACAAAGCCAACAACAGAAGAAAAGGCTGCTTTTAAAAAACAAATAATGGATGAAAAAACGGCTAACGATACCAAAATGAAATCGATTCTAAATGCCGACCAATACAAAAAATGGACAGCTTTACAAGACGAAAAAAAAGAAAAAGCAAAAGAGAAAGTGAGAGAATACAAAAAAGCAAATAACTAATATCATTCATAAAAAAAAGAGGCCCAAAAGCCTCTTTTTTTGCAAGTTTTTATTTCGGATTAAGAATTAAATCAATTCTCTTAATGCAATCCTCGTAATGGTATTTGGTTTCTGCATTTACCGGTCTTGCTTTTGCTGCTAAAAGTGTACTTCTTAATGCATTCAATTCTCCACGAACCAGGGCTCTGACATCAGATTGTCCCACATTATAATACACCGTTGATCTGTCAGATGGCTTTATTTCTTCTATCATTAAGGCTCCCATTCGATCAATATAGCCGCGTTGCAGGTTTCTTCTGTAAATCGTAACATTTCCTGGTGTTGCGGCTTCTTTCCAGATTCCTTTTCGTGTATCTCTTAATAAATCCAGTGCTTTGTAAGTGTCCCCTCCAAGAACTTCATTATCTACCAATCTACCGATACGTCCAATACTAAGCAAACTATTCAACTGTCTTACCTGTAAGCTTCTGAATTTCTCTGCATAACCTGCAAAATCCGTATTCTTTAAAGTTGTCACATTTACGATCCATGTTGGTGATGCAAAAGCATTAGCCTGAAGCCAGTTCATTGCTTCAATTTGTTTCGCTTTCGGTACTACTTCATAAACACTTCCTGCCTGATTTGGATTTTTAGTATTTTCATAAACTCCGCCAACATTCGTCACCACATGACCTACATATCGGCTCCAAACGTCCAGCATTTCTTTAAACAGTTCGTCCAGATCTTCATAATTATTGGTCACGTTACTCGTCCATTCGTTTAAATGGGCTGCCACATATTCCAGGTTTTTAAGTCCATATGTACTCGCTTTCATTGAGTTATTTCCAATATCTTCGGTTTGCGAAGTAGGGTCAAAAGCACTACTTTGTTTTCCAAATTTATACAAAGGATTTCCGGCTTTGTCCAAAATCCATTTGTCCAGAGTTGCTATTTCATCCTGAGGAGATTTTGCATTTGGAATTACTCTGTATCCCCAGTTTAAAGCATAGTGGTCGTAAGCCCCCATTTTACGAATAAAACGAATATTTTTATCTCCCGGCTGCGCGATATAATTGTATCTCGCATAGTCCATTATACTGGCAGAAATTCCGTTTTGCTGGGTAAAATCACCATTTCGGTAACTTTCTACGTCATAGGCACAGCTTGCGCCCATATTATGCGGAAAACCTAAAGCATGACCCACTTCGTGAGCAATTACCATACGCATCATCTCTCCCATTTCTTCGTCGCCGGTTTGTAAAGTTCTGGCTGATGGGTTTGCTGCTCCGGTTTCTAGTAAATATCGGTTTCTGTACGAACGTAAATGATTGTGGTACCAAATCACATCACTTTCGATTATTTCACCGCTTCTTGGATCTGAAACACTCGGACCAACTGCATTTCGTGTGGTACTTGCAACATAACGAACAACAGAATATCGAACATCTTCCGGACTAAAATCAGGATCTTCTTCTTTTGTCGGAGCATCTTTTGCGATAATTGCATTCTTAAATCCTGCTGTTTCAAAAGGCTTCTGCCATTCTTCTATTCCTTGTTTGATATACTTGCGCAGTTTTTCAGGAGTCGCAGGATCCAAATAGTAAACGATAGGTTTTACCGGCTCAACTAGTTCTCCCCTTGCATAGGCTTCAGGATCTTTTGGTTCCAATCTCCAACGACGAATATAGGTTTTAAGATCAGACTTTAATTCATTACTGCCATAATCGTACTGACTTACAGTAAACCAACCAACTCTTGGATCTGCCAACCTGGGTTTCATTGGCACTTCAGGCAATAAAATCATCGACTGGTTCATCTGAATACTAATCGATTCTGTATCTTCCAGCATCGATGGCTTTGAAGCATTATAGGTCATATCCTGAATGACCTCGATATTCATCGGAAAACTCTTGATGGTGTTAATAAAACTTCTCGAATCATCAAGTCCTTTTACTTTATACGCTTCACGCATTTCTGCCGATATTCCGCTGATAGCCTTAACATCTGTACTGTAAAATTTGGTAACATCCACAACAGTGTTGGCCGAATCTTTACTAAAAGCTACAATATCAAAAGCAAACAAAGTAGGTTCGTAGTTATTAGCTTTTACCGAAATACTGATTGGCAAGGTATCATTGGCTACTGCATTGTATGATTTTGACTTGATGAGAATTTTATCCTGAAAACGCTGCCAAACAATTAGTTGCTCATTAGTTTCTGATCCTGCATTTACATAACCGCCACCCAAATTAGAAGGCAATTTGGATAACCTGCTCACTAAAAGCATGTCTTTGTTCAGGTATTTATTCGGAATCTCGAAATAGTATTTTTTATCGACTTTATGCACTTTAAAAAGTCCGTCATCAGAAATAGCGTCTTTGGTGATTACCTTGCTGTAGTCTTTAATTGCTGATTCCGGTTTTTTCTCCGGCGGGGCAGCTGCCGATTCGTCTTTTTTAGATTTTTTCTTATTTGATTGTGCAAATTGAGAGGTGGGAAATAGCACAAATGCCGCTATTGTAGTTAAAATGAGAAATTTCTTCATTTACTGCAGGTTTAATGGTTATTTAATAAACAAAAATAATTTTTATCCTGAATATACGACGGAAAACCTTTTTATTAACTTTTCATTAACTACTTTGTGATTTTAATGTTTAAGCTGCAAAACGAGGTCAAATATTGTAAATGTATTCTGTAAAATGTGAAATACGGCCGAAAACTGCGACTGAAAACTACAGTAAAAAAAAAGACCCAGCTTTACTAAAAAAACTGAGCCTTCGATTGAAAAAAAATATATACTTTAATTTCTAAGATTTAAAAAGTCTTCGAAACTTTATCGATCGCATTGATTGTAAAATCCAGGTCTTCATAAGTTAACGCATCGGTAATAAACCAGGTTTCATAAGCCGATGGGGCAATATAAACACCTTCCTGTAACAAGCCGTGGAAGAATTTCTTAAACGTTTCATTATCACCTTTCGCAGCAGTTTGAAAATCAACAACCGGATTTGCATCAAAGTGAACAGAAATCATCGATCCTACTCTATTGATTGTAAAAACAACATTATTGGCTTTTAAAACCCTGTCGATTCCAGCTTCTAAATAAGCTGTTTTTTCTTCTAAACGAGTAAAGATTGCCGGATCATTATTTAGTGCCTGTAACATTGCCAAACCTGCAGCCATTGCCAGAGGATTACCTGATAATGTTCCTGCCTGATATACCGGACCAAGCGGTGCCAAATAATTCATGATTTCTTCACGGGCTGCAAAAGCACCTACGGGTAAGCCTCCACCAATTACTTTTCCGAAAGTTACAATATCGGCATTGATGCTGTACAATTCCTGAACTCCTCCGCGAGCCAGACGGAAGCCTGTCATTACCTCATCAAAAATCAGTAAAATTCCGTTTGCCGTACACAATTCTCTTAAGCCTTCCAGAAAACCTTTTTGTGGTGGGATACATCCCATATTTCCGGCAACAGCTTCGATAATAATAGCAGCGATTTCGCCTTTATTAGCTTCGATTAAAGTTTTTACATTCTCTAAATCATTGTATTTTGCCAATAAAGTATCTTTTGCAGTTCCTTCCGTAACTCCGGGGCTGTTTGGTGATCCGAATGTCACGGCACCACTTCCCGCCTGAATCAAAAATGAATCAGAATGTCCGTGGTAACAGCCTGCAAATTTTATGATTTTATCTCTTTTTGTAAATCCGCGAGCCAAACGAATAGCACTCATACAAGCCTCTGTACCTGAATTTACAAATCTTATTTTATCAATATTCGGAACCATAGAAACCGCTAAAGCAGCAATCTCCGTTTCTAATTCCGTTGGCATACCAAATGAAGTTCCCAGTTTTGCTTTTTCGATTACCGCATCCACAACTGGCTGAAAAGCATGCCCTAAGACCATTGGGCCCCATGAATTGATATAATCGATTAATTTATTTCCGTCTTCGTCATACAAATAAGCACCCTTGGCACTCTTTACAAAAATTGGAGTTCCACCAACCGCTTTAAATGCTCTTACCGGTGAATTTACTCCTCCCGGAATTACTTTTTCTGCTTCAGCAAAAAGCTGACTACTTCTTTTATAAATCATTATGATTTTAGATTTTAGATTTCTGAATTTAGATTTTAGATTTTAACGAATTCGAACCAAAACTGAAAACTGTTACTGAGACGGAACACTATTTCACTCTCAACTTCTGTCCGATCGAAATCGCGTTATCCGAAAGATTATTTTTTTGTTTTAAATCATCAACCAATACATTGAATTTTTTTGAAATCGAATACAAGGTATCTCCTTTCTGCACTTCATATAGATTTGGATCGTTCGAATTAGAAGATAAAGGAGCGGTAGAAGAAACGGAAGAACTTCTTACCGGAGTTGATTTTTCAAAAGGTTTATAGCTTTTTCCGGTAACCTGACAATCGTATTGATGCAAATTGTATCGTTCGATATAGCTAATTAATTTGTCCGGATAGTTAGGATCTGTAGCATAACCTGCAGCCCTTAATCCTTTTGCCCATGCTTTATAGTCGTCTTTTTCGTAAGTAAATAAAGTCGCATATCTATTTTTGCCAACCAAAAATAAAGCATGATCTCTATAAGATTCTGCAGCTTCTGTATATTTTCGGAAACATTCCTGAGCAGAATCATCATCATGACGAACACTTTCTCCCAGCCAGTCTTTATGGCACTTAATTCCAAAATGATTATTGGCCTCCAGGGCTAAATCTCCTTTTCCTGCACCGGATTCTAAAATTCCCTGAGCCAGAATGATACTTGCAGGAATGCCATATTTCTGCATATTGCCTATTGCAATATCTTTGTACTGTAAAATATAATTATTGATTAAATCGCTGGTTACAACTGTTTTTGAAGTAGACTGAATAACCTCAGTTGTATTATTTGTAGAAGGGTATTTTTTGCCAATTGGTTTGGTGTAAGTTGGCTTTTTAGTTGTTGCTACTCTGGGCCTCTGGACCGCCGCCGCTTTTTTGGTCGTCGCGATAGTAGGTTTACTTGAGGAGCAGCCCACTATAGTTGCCAGAATTAAAAGTGCTAATATTTTTTTAACCATTGCTTTTAAGTATTGGTAATTTTTTCCGCTTCAATTTAATATTCATCCCTTCAATTCCCTGCAATCCGCCGGTGTGAATGAGTAAAATTCTTGAATGTTCAGGAAAGTAATTTTTATGTATTAAGTCTATAACGCCAAAAACCATCTTTCCCGTATAAATTGGATCTAAAGGCACTTTAGTTTCTTCAAAAAAAGTATTGATAAATTCAATTAATTCCAAATTTACCTTCCCATAACCTCCAAAATGATAGTCAGAAATTAAATCCCAGTTATCTTTCTTTGCAAAAATACGAATTTCATCGGTTAAAAAGTCACCTTTTAACGCCGGAAATCCTAAAATTTTCTGATTTGGCAACGCACTATTAATCAATCCCGATATCGTTCCGCCCGTTCCTACCGCACAACAAACAAAATCAAAAAAGGCATCTTCTTCGGTTAAAATCTCTTCACATCCTTTTACAGCCAGTTCATTTGTCCCGCCTTCGGGTACTAAATAGAAATCACCAAATTTATCTTTAAGTTTTTCTATAAAGGAATCTTCATTTTTATCCCGGTACTCCTCTCGCGTCACAAACTCAAACTGCATTCCGTTTTCCTGAGCAAATTTTAATGTCGGATTTTCTTCTATTTTATCAAAAAGTTCCTCCCCTCTAATCACTCCAATTGTTCTAAAACCCTGTTCTTTCCCGGCATAAGCAACTGCTGCAATATGATTGGAAAAAGCTCCGCCAAAAGTCAACAGAGTCTCTTGATGTTCTGCTTTTGCCTGAAGCAAATTGTATTTCAATTTCCTGAATTTATTTCCTGAAACAAACGGATGAATTAAATCTTCCCGTTTTATAGTCAGCGTAATACCCTTTGGAAAAGCGATTTGGATTTCCTGATTCAAAATCTAATGGTGTTTTAAGGTTAAGTAATTCAAAAAGCCAAAAAAAGATCGGCTTTTCAAATAATTAAGATGAGTTTCATTGGCGTAAGCTTCTCTCTCAAAGCTTATATTCCGATAGGCCAGCTCTTTATCTTTGTATTGTATCAGCCGAATTGCATATTCAAAAACATACAAAATATAAAACGGAAGAATCAATAATTCCAATTGCTGCCGAAGATGAATTTTTTCATGATTGACAAAAACAGCATTTGCCTTATCTGCATCATATTTTAAAATCACAAACGGAAACACAGCCATTCCCCGATACCCTTTTGGAATTAAATATTTAGCAACAATCAGAAACATTAGCTGTAAAATTTATAAATTTGTAGATGAAAATTGTTCAATTTCATTAAAGTCACAATCTATTAATTATTTTTGATTTTAAAAAATGAGGAACACGAACGCAATGCAGATTTATGAAGGAGCAAAGTAATGAAAATAAATTAATCGAAGGGGAAGATTTTTACTATACCCCCGAAGGTTATAAATGCTTTACTGAAAAACACCATTTAAAACGTGGTTATTGCTGTAAAAGCGGCTGTCGTCATTGTCCGTATGGATTTGACAAACGAACAGGGGAAATAAGAAAAAAGTAGCTTGTTAGAATGTTAGACTTCTTAGATTATTAGATTTTTTTTCATCTGAGTAAGCTAACTTCAAACAATCTTTCAAAGTAACAATTGTAAAATTACATAATCACGACTTCAGTATTTATACAAAAATCGAAGAAGTCTAACGATCTAAAATCTAAAAATCTATTTATGGATATTCTGTTTCGAAAATTTAGGATTACCATCCACAAATCCTATCACAGGTCGGATATCCGTTATCCTTAGTTATTTTTTAATTAGAAAATGTGACAATTTGAAAATGAGATAATTATTTTATTTCTTTAATTGTCATGTCGCTCCGATGGAGCTTATAGCCTATTTAATAAATCGCAGATTATAGCTTGCTTAAATCAAAACCTTAGCAGCTTAGAATCTTAGCAACTTAGCACCTTAAAAAAATGACTTTCAAAGAACAAATACAACAAGGAATACCTACCATATTACCTCCAAAGGCAACATACGATTTAGCGATTAACCATGCGCCAAAGCGAAAAGAAATCCTATCAGCAGAAGAAAAAAAACTGGCTTTAAAAAATGCATTACGTTATTTTGATACCAGGCACCATGCCGAATTAATTCAGGAGTTTTCAGAAGAATTAGAAACTTACGGACGCATTTACATGTATCGTTTTCGTCCGGAGTACAGAATGTATGCCCGACCAATTGACGAATATCCGGGAAAATCATTGCAGGCAAAAGCCATCATGCACATGATTCAGAACAATTTGGATTATGCTGTAGCACAACATCCACATGAACTGATTACTTATGGTGGAAATGGAGCTGTTTTTCAAAACTGGGCACAATATTTACTAACGATGCAATACCTGTCTGAAATGACAGACGAGCAAACTTTGACCATGTACTCAGGCCATCCGATGGGATTATTCCCGTCGCATGCAGAAGCTCCAAGAGTTGTCGTAACGAACGGAATGGTGATCCCAAATTATTCGAAACCGGATGATTGGGAGAAAATGAATGCCTTAGGTGTTTCGCAATACGGACAAATGACTGCAGGAAGTTATATGTACATAGGACCACAAGGAATTGTACACGGAACAACGATTACGGTTTTGAACGGTTTTAGAAAAATCAAACAAAATCCGGAAGGAAATCTTTTTGTAACTTCAGGACTTGGCGGAATGTCGGGTGCACAGCCAAAAGCCGGAAATATTGCTGGCTGTATCACGGTTTGTGCAGAAGTAAATCCAAAAATCACCAAGATTCGTCATGAGCAGGGCTGGATAAATGAAATCGTAACTTCGACAGAAGAACTGGTAAAAAGAGTCCTTAGAGCAAAAGCCAATAAAGAAGTGGTATCTATCGCTTACTTAGGAAATGTAGTAGACGTTTGGGAATGCTTCGACAAAGAAAACATCAAAATTGATTTGGGTTCAGACCAGACTTCTCTTCACAATCCTTGGGCAGGAGGTTATTATCCAGTTGGAATTTCTTTTGAAGAAGCTAACGAAATGATGGCTAATAATCCTGAATTGTTCAAAGAAAAAGTGCAGGAATCATTACGTCGTCAGGCGAAAGCGATTAACCAACACACTGCAAAAGGGACTTACTTTTTTGATTACGGAAATGCCTTTTTATTAGAAGCTTCACGCGCAGGTGCCGATGTAATGGCCGAAAATAATATTGATTTTAAATACCCAAGTTATGTTCAGGACATCATGGGACCTATGTGTTTTGATTACGGTTTTGGTCCGTTTAGATGGGTGTGTACTTCGGGAAAACCGGAAGATTTACAGAAAACAGATGCTATTGCCAGTCAGGTTTTAGAAGAAATGGCTCAAACAGCTCCAAATGAAATCCAGCAGCAAATGCAGGACAATATCAAATGGATCAAAGGTGCACAGGAGAACAAACTGGTTGTAGGTTCGCAAGCGAGAATTTTATATGCCGATGCCGAAGGCCGAATTAAAATTGCTGAGGCTTTCAATCAGGCGATTGCCAAAGGTGAAATTGGAGCCGTTGTTTTAGGACGCGATCATCATGACGTTTCGGGAACAGATTCTCCGTACAGAGAAACCTCTAACATCTACGACGGATCACGCTTTACAGCCGATATGGCCATCCAAAACGTGATTGGAGACAGCTTTAGAGGAGCAACCTGGGTTTCTATACATAATGGCGGCGGAGTTGGCTGGGGAGAGGTTATAAATGGTGGCTTTGGTATGGTTCTTGATGGATCTAAAGAGGCTTCAAAACGTTTAGCCTCAATGCTTTTTTGGGATGTTAACAACGGTATTTCAAGAAGAAGCTGGGCCAGAAATGACGAGGCTATTTTTGCAATAAAAAGAGCAATGGAAGTTCAGCCTTTATTAAAAGTGACCTTACCTAATATAGTAGATGAAAATCTATTTTAGATAGTAATGTCAAGCTGAGCGGAGTTGAAAAAAAGAGACTTCGACTCCGCTCAGTCTGACAGAGCTATGCTCCGTCTGACGGGCTGCGCTCAGTCAGGCAGATCAAAGAGAACATTAAATTTTTAACATATGAAAACATTCAAATTAGTACCCGTTTTTTTGCTTTTAATACTAGCGTCATGCAGCACAGTCAGCGTTTACTCTGATTACGACAAAAACGTAAATTTTGCCTCTTACAAAACGTATGCTTTCTTCAAGCCCGGAATTGACAAGGTTGAAATATCTGATTTGGATAAAAGACGTATTTTACGTGCCATCGATGATCAAATGCAGGCCAAAGGTTTTACCAAAAGCGAAAACCCCGATTTATTAGTTAATATTTTCACTAAAGCAAGAGAACAAGTCAATGTAAATCAATTTAGCGCCGGCTGGGGTTACGGTTGGGGTTGGGGATGGAATCCTTACATGATGTACGGAGGAAATCAAACTACCGTTTCTACTTCTACCGAAGGAACTTTATTCATTGATTTGATTGATGCTAAGAAAAAAGAAATGATCTGGCAAGGAGAAGGTGTTGGAACGCTAACCAAAAACGTTGCTAAAAAAGACGAAAAGGTTGCCGAGTTTGTATCTAAAATTCTGGCACAATACCCTCCGGTTAAAAAGTAGTTTTCAGTCTCTGTTTTCAGTTTTTTTACAAAAACTAAAGAAAGTTATTGAAATCTTCTCAAAATAATTAATACATTTGCGATTCAATTATCTGAAATGAAAAACTTAAATAACATTATTATCGCTATTACTATTATTGCAATTCAGCAATAATGGCGAGGTAATGTATAAATAAGTAAACAAAATACAATTTATAAAACCTCCCAAAACGGGAGGTTTTTTTATTTAAAAAAATATAGTACAAAACATTTTGCCACAGATTTCACAGATTCTCACAGATTAAAAATCTTTTTAAATCCTTTAATCTGTGGCAAAAAACAATTTAATCTTTATGAATTTATTTAACGAAGTACTTGCTGCTCAAAAGCAACTTGAAAATGTGGTTGCCGCTACTCCACTCACCCAAAATTTAAATCTTTCTGACGAGTTTAAATCAACTATTTTATTAAAAAGAGAAGATTTACAAATTGTGCGATCGTATAAAATCAGAGGAGCTTACAACAAAATTTCTTCGTTAACCGAAACCGAAAAAGCAAGCGGAATTGTATGTGCCAGCGCGGGAAATCATGCGCAGGGCGTAGCTTACTCCTGTCATCTTCTGCAACTAAAAGGTAAAATCTACATGCCTAAAACCACTCCAAAACAAAAAGTCAAACAGGTACAATTGTTCGGAAAATCATTTGTTGAAATTGTACTTACCGGAGATACTTTCGATGATGCCTATGCTTCCGCTACAGCAGATGCAACTGAAAATCAAAAAACGTTCATCCATCCTTTTGACGATGACAAAGTAATTGCCGGTCAGGGAACTGTAGCATTAGAAATTCTGGACAGTTACAAAGAACCTATTGATTATGTTTTTGTTCCCATTGGCGGCGGTGGGCTGGCTTCAGGTTTATCTGAAGTTTTTAAGCAACTGAGCCCAAATACAAAGATTATTGGAGTAGAACCCAAAGGAGCCCCTTCAATGAAAAACTCTATTGAAGCAAATAAAAACACGGCTTTAAAAACAATTGACAAATTTGTGGATGGTGCTGCCGTTAAACAAGTGGGTGACAAAACTTTCGAGATCTGCCGAACTAATTTAGACGATATTATTCTGGTACCGGAAGGAAAAGTCTGTACTACGATTTTGCGCTTGTATAACGAAGAAGCCATGGTTGTAGAACCTGCAGGAGCTCTGACTATTGCCGCTTTAGATTTTTATAAGGATAAAATAAAAGGCAAAAAAGTGGTTTGTGTGGTGAGCGGAAGTAACAATGACATTGAAAGAACAGCCGAAATAAAAGAACGTTCTTTATTATACGAAGGTCTGATGCATTATTTTATGATTCAGTTTCCACAGCGTCCGGGTGCTTTAAAAGAATTTGTAAACAACATCTTAGGTCCCGATGATGATATTACTTATTTCCAATTTGCTAAGAAAAACAGCCGCGAGGTAGGCTCAGTAGTCGTTGGTTTAGAACTAAAGAACAAAAAAGACATTCTGGCGATTAAAATGAACATGACCAAAAACGGATTTGAATTTCAATATTTAAATGACCGTCAGGATCTATTTACACAATTGATCGGATAATGTAAAAAAGGGTGTGATTTAAAACTGTCTATTTTTACAATAAAACCTTTTCAATCGAATTTACAAACAATCTGAAATGATAAATATCAGCGATCACAAATTAGTTAATCGTATTTTTGTCTTTCATTTATAGTAAAAAATATGGAAACGCTTAAAGATATTTCAAACATAGAAGATATAAAATTAATGGTGGACAGCTTTTATGGTAAAGTGAGAAAAGACGATTTACTGGGATCAATTTTCAACGACAAGCTACAGGATCGCTGGCCGGAGCATTTAGAAAAAATGTACGGCTTTTGGCAAACTATTTTGTTTGATGTTCGTGCCTATTCAGGAAGCCCTTTTCCTCCACACAAACAACTACCGGTAGATAAAACCCATTTCGATCGCTGGGTACTGCTTTTTAATACTTCTATCGACGGGCTTTTCTCGGGAACTATTACCGAAGAAGCAAAAATGCGGGCAGCCAACATGGCTTATATGTTCAATTATAAAATTGACTATTTCAGAAATCCCGAAAATCATTAATTTTTTAATTGATAATTAGCGGATTTTACGGTTTGTCTTAACTAAAATATACCGTACTTTTAAATCCAAATAAAATCATCCTAACCAACCTGTTATTGCGTTTACACATGAAAAAAATAGTACTATCTTTTTTGTTCTCTCTTTTATTTTTAAATTTTACTAAAGCACAATCCTCAAAAAACACTTTATACAAAGGAACAATTGACGGAAAAATAAATGTCACTTTTTATATAAAAGCGGAAGAAAATCCCTGTACAGCCGACCTAATGTACACTTCAATCTATCGTTATGACAAATCAGGAGGTTGGATTCAGCTGAATATTACGCAAAACACAAAAAACGAAAATCAGTTCGCGCTTGTAGAACATGGATTCTCAGGTATGATGATTTTAACGAAAGAAGGCACCAATTTTAGTGGCTTATGGATAAGTCCTGACACTAAAAAACAATTAAAAGTGGTACTAAAAGAAGCCAGTATGTCTAAAAAAGACATCGAATCGTACGAAAAAAAACTGGAGAAAGTTAATTACGAAAACAATGACTGCTAAAAGACAAGCTTTCTTTTCTTATTGGGAAAAGTCACGAAAAATGCAATTAAAAAACATTTCGGATAAAAAAATTGATATAAATAGCAAAAATTAGCACTGTAAATCCGTAATTTTACATTCTAATCTACAACGTTTTCGAAATGAATGCAAGTATTGAAACAAACCCGTTACTAGAGCGATTGCCTAAACATTTAAAGCAATTTATTAAACCTCAGGATTATGGTGATTATACACCAATTAATCAAGCTGTTTGGCGTTATGTAATGCGTAAAAATGTAGATTATCTTTCAAGAGTTGCGCATCATTCTTATCTGGACGGTTTGAAAAAAACCGGAATCGAAATTGACTCTATTCCAAGTATGTACGGAATGAATCGAATTCTGACTGAAATTGGTTGGGCAGCTGTTGCGGTGGATGGATTTATTCCACCAAACGCTTTTATGGAATTTCAGGCGTATAACGTTTTGGTTATTGCTTCAGATATTCGTCAACTGGAACATATCGAATATACTCCGGCACCGGATATTATTCATGAAGGTGCGGGACATGCTCCTATTATCGCTAATCCTGAATATGCGGAGTACTTAAGACGTTTTGGAGAAATTGGCTGTAAAGCTATTTCATCTCATAAAGATTACCAGATGTATGAAGCGATTCGACTACTTTCTATTTTGAAAGAAGCGGAAGATACGCCTCAGGAAAAAATAGACGAAGCGGAGAAAGCAGTTGCCGATTTACAAAACAATATGGGCGAATTGTCTGAAATGGCACAAATTCGAAACCTGCATTGGTGGACAGTAGAATATGGCTTAATCGGAACCGTTGAAAATCCGAAAATATATGGCGCGGGCTTACTATCCTCTATTGGGGAGAGCGCTTGGTGCATGACAGATAATGTAAAGAAAATCCCTTATAACATTTCTGCAGCCAATCAAAACTTTGATATTACACAATTACAGCCTCAACTTTTTGTAACACCAAATTTTTCCTATTTGAGTTTGGTTTTAGAAGAATTTGCCAATAAAATGGCTTTAAGAACAGGAGGTCTTTCCGGTATACAAAAACTAATTCACTCTAATGCTTTAGGAACAATTGAGTTGAGTACCGGTTTACAGATTTCAGGTGTTTTTACCAATGTTCTGGAAGACGAAGGAAAACCTATCTACATTCAGACTACCGGGAAAACGGCTTTATCCTACCGTGAAAAAGAATTAGTTGGTCACGGAACGCTAACGCATCCTCATGGATTTGGAAGTCCGATTGGAAAACTAAAAGGCTTCAATTTAGCGATCGAAGATATGAGCCCAAAAGATTTACAGGCTTACTCTATCGTAGAAAATGAAACTGTGAAATTAGAATTTGAAGGTGATATTATTGTAGAAGGTGAAATCATTACCGGTTCAAGAAATTTACACGGCGAAATCATTTTAATCAGTTTCAGAAATTGTACTGTAACTCATGGCGAAACCATTTTGTTTCAGCCTGAATGGGGAAATTATGATATGGCAATTGGTAAAAAAGTCGTTTCGGCTTTTTCCGGTCCGGCTGATGTGAACAGTTTTGACCTGATCAATACCGTACCCAAAACAACTACTATAAAAGCACAACATACTGCCGAACGTGACGATCTGGAAATCCTTTATCAAACCGTTCGCCTGACCAGAGAAAATAAAAGTGCTACAACTGAGTTAAACACTGTATTTCATAAACTGAAAGAATCTCATCCTAATGATTGGTTATTGGCTGTGGAAATCGTCGAGCTTTTGGAGCGTTCAAATGAGAAACAACTTTTACAGGAAGTTCTGGTTCATTTGGATCAATTAAAAGAAAAACGCCCTGAAGTGGCACATTTGATTTCTGGAGGCTTAGATCTGATTTTTGATAAAGAAGCGGTTTAGTTTAGAAGTTATTCTAAGTTGCTAAGGTTCTGAGATACTAAGGTTCTAAGTTTTTAAAACAATTATATTAAATCCGACAGGTTTTAAAAACCTGTCGGATTTTGTGCTTTTATAATATTTAGAGCGAAGGGAGAAATCGAACCTTTGTTAAGCTTCTTACGAAGATTTCTCCTTCCGCCCGAAATGACAATATTGAAAAAACCTCAGAACCTTAGCGTCTTAGCCTCTTAGTACCTCAAAAAACTAAAGCTTCAAGTCCTCGCTAAACTCCTTTTCAGACTGGATTGTTTTTCCGTTGTATTGCAGTTTCCAACCCATTGAATTGGTTAGAATTAAAATCTTTGATAATTCGCTGATCAATCGGTTTTGAGCATTTGTTTTTAAGGTAGATTTCTCTATTTTTTTGGCCAGATTTGCTTTTACCGATTTGTTGATTTTGTTGTAATCGTCACCCGTAAATGGATTCAGTTTACTTTGTTCAACATCATAAAACTGTATATCAGGGTTGATGGTGATTTCTTCTTTTGGAATATTTAAAATGGTAATCGTTTTGTTTTTTTCATCGATATCATACTTCACTTTGTGCAAATCGTAGGCTACAGTAACATTTGCGTTTACCACTACAAGTGCTTTTTTCTCAAAAGAAACCATGTCCATTAAATACTTCTGCTGGTTTTTATAAGTAATAACTTCTGAAAAATGGCCTTCGGTAACTACCAGTTTACCAACATTTAAGATTTGCTGCTGAATAAGATTGGTATTATAATCAATAGTTGAATCGTCGTCTTTTTTGAATTCACAATATCTGAAAGCCAGCACTATGACAAGTACAGCTACACCTAAAACTATTATTCTCTTTACTAAATTTTGCATTCTATCCATTTATTAAACCAAATTACTTCTTTTTTTTACAAATGCCCCCTATTTGGGTAAGGTTTTTTTCTTCAGATTCATTGATGTGCTACTTCTTAAAGCTAATTTCTCAAAATCGAATCGTTTTTTATTTTGGGTTTTAATGCTCTTTTAGGAATTATGCTCTGTATACGATTTCAATCTTCATCCAAAAAATTCACCCTTACCATCTGTAGATCGATCCTTTTGTAATCTTTAACTTATATCTGAATTTTTGTTCCTGCCAAAATCTAAAACACGGGAACTTTTAGCCAATCAAGTGTTACTTAAAACAACCAGTTATATCATTGATAATCCGATTATTAAATCTGAATTATTTATCTCAATTGTCCTAAATACATTTGCATTAAGTTAAGATGAAGATAGAAGATGACGCCCATCAATTCAGCTTTGAAGGCACTACTTATTTCATTATTGAGTTAAACGAAATTTTAGTGCTTTCTTCTGAATTGTCATCCTTCTAAACTTAACTATACCACAATCCAAAAACACAATTTAACGGACTCATTATGAAATTTTCAAAATTACTAAATGTGCTATTCTATATACTGCCTTTAGCCGCAATTGCCCAAACAGAAATTTCTGCTGTTGCCACAGATGCTTCTTGTACCGGTGATGGTAGAGCAGACGGTACCATTAAGATCACAGTCAAAAATGTTTCTGAACCTATAGTCTATGCTGTTGCAAAATCTCCTTATGATCCGGCAAATATCATTGCCTCTACAGATTCTCTGATTACGCATTTAGAACCGGGAGATTATTTCTACGGCTATTACGAAAACAATACTTTTATAAAAGCTGCAACTACCATAAAAGTAGGCAGTACCTATTCTTCAATTTCTCCAACTATTGGACTTTTTACCGCAAAAAATTATACTTACTGTGCATCAGATCCTGATCCTCTGGGGGATATTGCTATTAATGTCGAAAAAGGAAACCCTCCCTATACCGTTAACTTGCTAAATGCTTCAGATGGTACCGTTGTAAGAAACGTACAAACAACAACCGGTATCGTCAAACTTAGTGGTATACCAAGTGGCCAATATAAAGTTTCGGCTACAGATAATTGCGGTACTTTAATTTCACCTGTAACCGTATTGAATCTTCCGCCAAATGAAGTTCTTAAGAATTTTAACCTTGATAAAGGAACCATTAATGCTGTTGATTTAATTTATAATACTCCAAATGATGTCTGTTCCGGTATTAGCAGTGCTACCCTTCCAAATGGATTATTAGCGGTAAGTACTGGCGGCGCTTATTTTAATACTCTTCCTGCTCTTTATGGAGTTCCGAATTTTATTTACAAATTAGAGATTCAGAACGGATCAGGTTGGGATGTTTATAACAATCTGACACTTACTGATGTAAAGAAGAAATATGCAATGCCTTCAGATCGCTCCAAATGGGGTATTGTCCGTTTGAGCGCAACCTATTGCAACATAACAAAAACTGTTGAACTGGATTATGGAGCATCAACTATAGGGACTGTCAAACCTTTTACTGATTTTGAATTCAGTATCGAAGATGATCCTTTGAATACCAATTGCAATGACACGGGACAAGTTCTGCTAAAAAACGTACCTAAAGATCAGGGGGGCTGTCTGCCTTATACCGTAGAAGTAACAGACAACAGTACAGGTATCAAAAATACTTATACCGTTACAGGCATAAATAGTTTGGAAATTTGTAAACTAAATATTGGCAAAAGCTACACTATAAAAGTCACGGATAATACAGGAATCGCAATAAAAACTTACACTTTTACGAACAATACTTCAAACACTTTTTCTCAAAAACCTGTTATTACTGATCCTAAAAATGTTTTTATTGATCCCAATTATTTTGCTCCCGATAAAGACATCAAAGGCAAAATACAATTTTTCACAGGGCCAAGTGCTACATTTTTTGGTAAATGTGCACTGGCAGTATATCCTCCTATGGCCACTCCCGGTTATGTAGGCTTGCAAGGTAAAGTTACCGTAAGTCTTGTAAACGGTCCGTCACCACTGGCAGTAACCTACAAAGAACCTATTTTCGGATTAGGAAATGAATTACTTCCAGGAACTTATACCATAAGAATAAAAGATTCGGCTTGTTTTGATGAAGAATTTCAAGTGGTTTTAGACAGTTATTTTACAAAAATTGAAATCACCAACGTTAGTTTTAATCCGGACGCCTCAAGATGTGATCGTTATAACAAAAATGTAACTATAAAAGTATCAGCTGTCGGTACAGGTGCAATAAACAGTACATTGGCCAGTTTTTATGGAAATAACCAAATTTTCCCCGGAATTGTCAGTGGACCTGCAGGCATGGGAACTTTTAATGCCATTTTAGGTTCTAATTCTTTAAAACAGGGAATCAGTAATTTTTCTTTTTTTCAGGATATAGCAGGAAAATATGAAATAGGGATAGCCCGAAAATTTATAGGTGGAAGACCTCTCTTGCAAAGCGAATTAATTGAAAACACTCAAACTGCTTTTGTAGATGTTCAACCTAATTTCCCTGCGTTTGATTTATCTAAATCCGGCGGAATTGTCTGTTTGGGAAATACAACAGGAGATCTTTATACCCAGGTAGATCAGGTCACCGAAACGGTCACTTACTTTATAAAAAAAGAAACAGATTCCGATTTTCCGTCAACAGGACAATCAAGCCCTGTATTTAAAGGACTGACACCGGGAAATTATATTGTAAAAGCAAAAACAGCCTGCTATGAAGTCTTACAGCCTCTAATTTTAAGAAGTTCATTTTCACAATTAATAAATGGTGGGGACAGGGCTGTTTGTATCGGAGGTGATATCAAATTGTCTATCATACAAATGGGACCGATAAACTCGATAAAATGGACACTGCCAGACGGTACCCAAATTGATGCCCCTGAATTAAACATCAATAATGTAACGGCTGCCCAAATTGGTACTTACAAAGTAGAGATTAATTCTTTCGGAGGATGTTATTTCACCGAATCTATCAACATTACACTTGGAGGTCTGCCAACTCCAACAGGAAATTCTACTCAACAATTTTGTGCTGCTGCTAAAGCCACTGTAGCAGATTTAATTACTGTAGAAACTAATGTTGTTTGGTACGATGCAGCTATAGCTGGAAATATAATTCCGTCTGCAACATTACTAATTGATGGTAAAACTTATTACGCAGCAGCAAAGACAAGTACATGTGAGAGTACAAACCGTTTAGCTGTAACCGTTAGCATCAGTGATCCAAAAACACCAACGGGTGCTGCTACGCAAGAGTTCTGTGCGGCAACAAACGCTACAGTAGCAGACTTAGCAGCTTCCGGAACCAATATTATCTGGTACGATGCATTTACAGGAGGAAATATAATTCCGTCCTCAACACTATTAATGGATGGCAAAACTTATTACGCAACAGCAAAGACAGGTACATGTGAGAGTACTAATCGTTTAGCTGTAACCGTTAGCATCAGTGATCCAAAAATACCAACGGGTGCTGCTACGCAACAGTTCTGTGCAGCAACAAACGCTACAGTAGCAGACTTAGCAGCTTCCGGAACCAGTATTATCTGGTACGATGCATTTACAGGAGGAAATATAATTCCGTCCTCAACACTATTAATGGATGGCAAAACTTATTACGCAACAGCAAAGACAGGTACATGTGAGAGTACTAATCGTTTAGCTGTAACCGTTAGCATCAGTGATCCAAAAACACCAACGGGTGCTGCTACGCAACAGTTCTGTGCAGCAACAAACGCTACAGTAGCAGACTTAGCAGCTTCCGGAACCGGTATTATCTGGTACGATGCCTTAACAGGAGGAAATATAATTCCGTCCTCAACACTATTAATGGATGGTAAAACTTATTACGCAACAGCAAAGACAGGTACATGTGAGAGTACAAATCGTTTAGCTGTAACCGTTAGTATCAGTGATCCAAAAACACCAACGGGTGCTGCTACGCAACAATTTTGTGCAGCAACAAAAGCAACAGTAGCAGACTTAACAGCCTCCGGAACCGGTGTTATCTGGTACGATGCCTTAACAGGAGGAAGTATAATTCCGTCCTCAACACTATTAATTGATGGTAAAAACTATTACGCAGCGGTAAAGACAGGTACATGTGAGAGTACAAATCGTTTAACCGTTACCGTTAGCATCGCTGATCCAGTAACACCAACGGGTGCTGCTACGCAACAATTCTGTGCAGCAACAAACGCTACAGTAGCAGACTTAGCAGCTTCCGGAACCGGTGTTATCTGGTACGATGCCTTAACAGGAGGAAGTATTATTCCATCCACAACACTATTAATGGATGGTAAAAACTATTACGCAGCGGCAAAGTCAGGTACATGTGAGAGTACAAACCGTTTAACCGTTACTGCAATTGTTAAAAATGATCTTCCTAATAAAGATCCTGATTGGCTTACGTCGGCCTGTATTTCAGAAAAAGTAACCTACACTACTGCGGCCGGAATGTCCTCTTACAATTGGCTCATTTCAAATGAAGGCACTATCGTAAATGGAGGTCAGCAATCAGATGATTTTGTAACAGTTTTGTGGAATAATGCCGGAAAAGGGGCTGTAGAAGTCAATTATATTGATGAAACTAAATGCAATCCTCTTGTAAATATTAATTTTTCTATAGAGATAAAGTCCTGTTTAAAGCCTAATGAAGATGCAGATATTGAGATAAGGAAAACTATAAATAATCCAATGGCAAACATCGGTCAACAGGTCGTGTTTACCATATCTGCTGAGAATCTGGGAGGAAATAATTTCAACAATGTTCAAATTAGAGATATACTTCCATCAGGATATATGTATACCTCATCCAAAACTTCTTCAGGAGATTATAATATAACAACCGGGATATGGAATTTGCCTGAACTGTTAGCCAAACAAACAGAAACATTGACGATAACAGCAAAAGTAAAAGCAACAGGCGATTATCTGAACATTGCTTTTCTGGAAAATTCAACTCCGGAAGATCACAATCCGAATAATAATAAAGCGCAGGCGGGCATTACAAATCCGGAGGTAATTGTTTTCAACATGGTTTCTCCAAATGGAGACGGCAAAAATGATTACTTCGAAATTAGAGGTCTGGAACGGTATCCAAATAATTCGGTAACCATATATAATTCCTGGGGAGTCATAGTGTTTGATACTACTAATTATGGTGCAAACGATCATTTTTTTCGTGGAATTTGTGAAGGAAGAGCAACGGTAAACCAAAATGTAGGATTACCCCCAGGAACCTACTTTTATGTGCTTTCCTATGGAAACGGTGCGCTGATGACAGAAAAAAGCGGATACTTACATCTTACTTCCAGATAAAACAAAGAAGATTTCAACGTCCTCTCCCAAAGAAATTTCATTAAAAATAAATATACAAATGAAAAAGAGTTTAATTTTTTTAAGGTTCTTATTGCTTTTCAATGTAATAAATATGGCGGCTCAGCAAAATGCTCAATACACACAATACATGTACAATACCATAAATATTAATCCTGCTTATGCCGGATCAAGAGGTATGCTAAGTACTTTTGTGCTGTATCGAGCGCAATGGGTAGGCCTTGAAGGAGCTCCAAAAACCAGCGCTTTTTCAATTAACACCCCTATAAACGACAGTAATTTAGGTATCGGTGTTTCTCTTGTAAATGACAAAATTGGCGCTTCTGATAAAAGCTCTTTATCGACTGACTTTTCTTATACGGTTCAGACTTCAGATAATTTTAAACTTTCATTCGGGCTTAAAGGAACTGTTAGTCTATTTAATCTGGACACTAGTAGGCTCAATCCCGCAGATTTGGACGATCCGAATTTACAAAATTTAAATAATGTCATATCTCCAAATATAGGAGCCGGGATCTATTGGCATTCTGACAAAGCTTACATCGGTTTATCGGCGCCGGATTTTATAGTGACCAATTATTATGACAATAATGAAGTAGCCATATTCAAAAACAAAATTAACTACTACTTAATAGGGGGATATGTATTCAATTTAAGTCCTTACAATAATATAAAATTCAAACCTGCAGTGCTCGCAAAAGTAGTACAAGGTGCTCCATTGCAGGTGGATGCCTCCGCCAATTTTATGTTCAACAATAAATTTATGGTTGGAATCGCCTACCGATGGGATGCCGCTTTCAGTACCATGGCCGGTTTTCAGCTTACAGATGGAATGTACATCGGTTACGGTTATGACCTTGAATCTTCAAAACTAAACAATTACAGTAATGGTTCGCATGAAGTATTCCTGCGTTTTGAGTTTATCAGAAAACAAAGCAGAATGACAACCCCTCGTTTCTTTTAAAATTATTTACTATGAAGAATTATATACCCTTTTATCTATTAATACTAAGTTTTTTTTCATTTCATACTTATTCTCAAAAGAATAAAATAGCTACGGCAGACAAACAATATGCCAACTACGCTTATATTAATGCGATTGAAACCTATGAAAGAGTAGCTTCAAAGGGCTACAAGTCTGCAGACATGTTCAAAAAACTGGGCAACTCTTTTTACTTTAATGCTGAATTCGATAAAGCTGCAAAATGGTATGATGAGTTATTTACCATGACTAACGATGTAGAGCCCGAATACTATTACCGATATGCACAATCGTTAAAATCAACAGGTCGTACAGAGAAAGCCAATCAAATGCTTGATTTATTCTTTCAGTATTCAAAGAATGATACAAGGGGGAAACTGTACAAAAAAAATGAAAACTATCTGGATTTGATTAAAGCCAATTCTGGACGCTATACGATTGAAGATTCAGGAATAAACAGTAAATTTTCGGATTACGGAACAACATTTTTCCAAAATAAAATTGTTTTCACCACCGCAAGAGATACAGGAGGACTGGGACAACAAAGACATAAATGGACAGGTGAAAGTTTCACCAACCTTTATGAAGCTGTCCTGGATGAAAACTTCAATCCAAGCGTACCTAAAAAAATAAAATCAAAAATCAATAGTAAGTTTCACGAATCCACTCCCACTTTTACAAAAGACGGAACAACTGTTTATTTTACTCGCAATAATTATATGGATGGAAAAAAAGGGAAAAATGAACAAAAAACCACCTTTATAAAAATATACAAAGCCACTCTTAATCAAAAGAAGGAGTGGGACAATATCACAGAATTACCTTTTAACAGTAATAACTACAGTACAGCACATCCTACTCTCAGTCCGGATGAAAAGACTTTATATTTTGCTTCAGATATGCCCGGAACAATAGGACAATCTGATATTTACAAGGTCAAAATCCTAAGTACCGGAGGATACAGCTCCCCTCAAAATTTAGGCCCCGGAATCAACACCGAAGGAAAAGAAACATTTCCCTTCGTAACCGATGAAAATGAAATTTATTTTGCTTCAGACGGACATCCGGGACTTGGCGGCCTAGATATTTTTGTTGGAAAAATAAACGATGCCGGAGTTAGTAATATTCAAAATTTAGGCGCAGATGTCAATTCTCCTAATGATGATTTTGCTTATATCATTGACATCAAATCCCGAAGAGGCTTTTTTTCATCGAACAGAAAAGGCGGACAAGGATCGGATGATATTTATAAATTTTTAGAGACAAAAAAAATAAATACTGACTACCAATTATATGGAGTTGTGACTGATCTGGACACGAATGAAATTTTACCAAATGCCAAAATCACCTTGTATGATCAGGACATGAAAGTAAAAGATTCAACTCTCACCGATGAGAAGGGAAATTATAGTTTCATTTTAGATCCTGAAACTCCTTATTATATCAGGGCCGAAAAAGAAAACTACACCACCTGGGAACAAAAAATACTGGTATCAAAAGACCGCCCAAAAGCCTATTTACCGATTCCACTTGAAAAATCCCGCTACCAGGTAACCGTTGGGGATAATTTAGGAAAAGTTTTTGGTATCAAAACGATTTACTTCGATTTGGACAAATTCAATATTGGTAAAGAAGCTGCTTTAGATCTTGAAAAAATACTGGATGTACTAAACCTTTATCCAAAAATGAAATTAGATATTCGTTCTCATACAGACAGCCGTCAGACTCAGAAATACAATCAGCTATTGTCTGATAGAAGAGCTAAATCTACTATCGACTGGCTTATTAAACATGGGGTTGATAAAAACAGATTAACGGGCAAAGGTTATGGTGAAACACAGCTTGTAAACCATTGCTCTGATAATGAAAATTGCACGGAAGAAGAGCATCAAATGAACAGAAGAAGCGAATTTATTATTTCCGGATTGTAAAAATAATTGTTCTAAACCGCAGGAATAAAAGTTTAAAGTAAGCTTTCTATTCCTGCGGTTATTTTATTCTGTCGGTTCTAAAAACATAAAATCAGAACGGATATCCAATGGCGATGTTTAAAATCAAATTCTCTTTTCTCCAGGGACCACTTCCAAAATTAATATCATCGATTACCCATCTCTGACCTTGTGGTAAATAGGGTTTTCTCAACGGAAATGCTAAATCGGTTCTTAAAACTAAAAAAGACAAATCAAAACGCAAACCGGCTCCGGCTCCTACAGCAATATCTTTCATAAAATCTTTGGTAATTTCTCCACCGGGCTTATTGGGATCGGCATTTAAAAGCCAAACGTTTCCGGCATCTACAAATAACGCTCCGCGAACAATACTAAAAAGTTTGGCTCTGTATTCGGTACTAAACTCCAATTTCAAATCGCCTGACTGATCCGGAAGAAAATTATTAGTCGTTTGTGTATTAAGATAACTTCCCGGCCCGAGTGATCTGGCTCTGAAAGCCCGAATGCTATTGGTTCCTCCTACCACAAATTGTTTAGCTGTTGGCAAAGCCCTTGAATTTCCGTACGGAAGTCCTATTCCCAAAATAATCCTGCTGGCCAATTCACTTTCTTTACCCAGCTTTAAATAATGTCTGAGATCACCTCTCATTTTTACATATTGACTAAAAGGAACATCAAAGATATTTTTCTGATTCCCATCTTTAACATTTGCTCCTGTTACCAGACCTGTAACGTTTCCTGCCAAATCTAAATCACCACTAAAATAAAACGTATTTTTTCTACGCTTTTGCATCGTATTGGTATAGGTATACGTATAAGTTGGCCCAAAAATCAATTGTTTTTCAATTATCTTTTCTAATGACGGGTCTTCTTGAATATCTGCTAAATATTCAGCCGTCACGTGATTGGGGCTTACATAGGTCACATCAATTACATTCAGTTGATGTTCTTTTCGAATATTCTCTTTCCACTGGTATCCAAAAGACGTTTTAAAAGAGTTTAAAGCATACAATTGTGTTCTGTTTTGATATTCATACCTTACTGTTGCTTTGGTTCTCGGCACATATTCGCTGGAACCTTCAATATGAAAAAACGGAACGATAAATCTTGGCCAGGTCAAACTGGTTTCTGTTCCCAGCTTATAAATGTTTTTCCCGTTATTGGCTCCTGAAAGCTGAAAATCGGCACCACCAAAAATGGAAACCGTAAATAATTCTGCCCCTCGAAATAAGTTTCTGTTGTTCCAGTTGATATTAATCTCACTACCGGTATAACTCGCCGAGTTCGTTTTTCCCAAAACTTCTACACGAATAAATTTCTTCGGTAAAAGCGTTAGATAATAATACGAATCCAACGCATTGGGTAAACTATCTGAAGGCTTAAATTCATTTTTCACAAAACTAAACGTTCCCAAATTTACAAAACGATTTAGGGTCAGATTGTGGTCTTTACGGTTGTAGAAATCTCCCTTTTTAAAGTGAATGGCGCGATCAAAAACTCTTGGCTTAAAACTGTCAGCTGTATCAATAATGGTGAAGTCTTTATATTGAATAATATCTTTCGGCTGATATTTTACACTGTCTTTTGAAATGGTAAAATTCGGGTAGACTACAATTTTATTGATCTTATAGGCTGTAAGCGCTTTTGGAGGCGTATCCGCTTTAATTACCAATCTAATTTTTACTTCATGATCGCCTTTGCTGCTGTCTACCTGTGCCAAAAGATAATCGGGGTTAAAATAATAATACCCTTTCTCCTTCAATCTGGCGTCTATACGTTCGCGTTCTGCTTTAATAACATCCAAATCATACGGCTGCCCCACTTTCAAGAGACTTCTTCGGCTTGACCTTCCGATTATTCTGGACATGGCCAATGAATCGTCAGGAAAAATCACGCTTTTAATAATGTATTGCTTTTTGGGTACCACTGTATATTCTGCTGTAACTCTTTTATGGCTAACAGTTGAATCGGCACTGACACGGGTTTTAAAATACCCTCTGTTTTCTGTAAAATTGCGAAGGACGGATGCATTATACTCTAAATCAACTTTACTAAAAAGTACAGGAGGTTCTCCCACTTTAGTACGCAGCCAATATCGGATTCCTTTTTGTTTTTTAGGTTCTCCGGCGATATTATAAAACCATAACTTAGGACGTAATCCCAGGAATTGTTTATTGGGTTTAGGGCGCAGTAAATCATTCAGTTCATTTTCCAGTGCTTTTCGTTCTTTCTTTTTAAGAATTGAATCTTTTACGGTTACCGAACCTCCTGTGTATAATAAATCTCCCTCCGGCAAATATTTTGTGTTACTGCATCCAAAAACAAAAAATAAGGACAGCACAACAAAATATCTGACATATTTCATTCTTATATTGTTATGTTTTTTGCTCATTCCCTTCTATTTGATTTTCCTTTTTTTGCTTCTCCTCTTTCTCTTTCAGTTTCTTTTTTTCGTTGCGTAATTTTTCTTCTCTAATCATTTCTTTTTCGGCTGCACTTCGATGAAAAAGTTCACGGAATTTATTGTAACTCATCGTGATGATAAAAGCAACACCGGTTTCAACTACCTGACCTTCGACCGCCACCTGATATTCATTTTTTCGGTAAGCCCGAACCATATAACGGCCGTCTTTGGTTAATTGATAATCCAATGCCACGTCTCCCGCAATATTGGCACTTTGCTCGTTGGCACGCTCCTGACCTTCAACGGCAAAACTGCTCCCTACGGTAACTTTTAATCGATCGTTTAACAACTTTTTGGAAACCCCGACGTTCAGATCGGTTCTGTTTTCTCTGCTACCGGATGTATAATCGTCTGTTGACTCGAGATCAAACTCTAACTGAACTCCGGTGATTAATTCTCCGGCAAGATCATTTAATTGCTGTGACAAAATTTTACTCACACTTTGTCGTGCGAGAGATTCCGCACTGGTTCCCCCGCTTTCACTCGAAAATGGGTTTTCACCAATAAATCGGTTCAATAGTAAAAGAGCAAAAACCTGTTTATTCAATTCCGCCGGTTCTTGTCTTAACTGCTGGAGTTTTGCTTTGGTAAGTGATACTACATTTGCAGAAACATCATTATTGCCCTCCGGAAGTACAATATCAAAAGTGATTTCCGGTTTTAAAAGCTCCCCGTTCATTTTCAACAAGGTCTGAAACGGAATTTTCTGCTTATAGGTGTTTCGCTCAGTAGGGTTATCCGTTGGCAATTGATTGCCCAATAAGTCTATTGGTGCGGTATTTACTTTATAAATCGCCGTAATATTCAGATTGGCCATGGTAGGTTCACCGTTCCAAATGATGTAACTCCCTTTCTGAATATCAAATTTTCGTCGGATCATGTTGAAATTCATCTCATAAGCCCCATCTGAAAACTCATATTTACCGGTTAAAGTTGTTTTTCCTGACGGATCGATTCCACCGGTAAGTTCGGCTTCTCCTTTTAAGTTTAAATAATCACCGTTTCCTTTATCGATAACCAATGTAAGTTCTGCCTCTTTGTCGATGGCAATAGCCACACTCACATCCATACCAACCAACCGCGACTGATTGAGCTTTTGCTCCATTGCAACAGTCTGTTTCAGATATTGATTGTCTTCGTCTACAAATTCAACTATCCCTTCCCGATCGGCGATTGAAGGATCTGATTGCGGCATCACAACTGTAAACTTAGTGTCTTTATTTATTTTAATAGTTCCGCCAACTACAGGATTTTCGAGCGTTCCTTTGATATTCAGCTTGCTGTCTAACACCAAATCTCCATAAAACAAATCATTGTCTTTTTCCTGCGAATGTATCGCTCTGAAATTATCTGCCACTACAGTTAAGCCAAAGTCAAATTTGGTATAATCTGTTGCTTTAATGGTTCCGTTTACAATCAGTTCATTGTCGTTTTCATCCTGAAAAGTAAACGTATCAAAAGTGATAATATCATCCTGAAGTGTTATTTTTTCATCAGCTGTTATGTAGTAGGAATTAAATTTTGTTATTCTGAAACCTGTCTCTTTAAATTCCAGTGCTCCGTTTACTTTTGGCGCAGCAGCATTTCCGGTAATTTTGAAATTCCCTGCTAAAAATCCAGTTCCCTCAGTCAGATTGCCCATGCTGAATCCCTGAATACTTTTGATATTTAATTTGTTCAGATCCAGATTAAAATCCAGATTTCCATCGTCGATTTTATAATTTCCGGTCAGGTTTACATCATTTCCTTCTCCGCTAAGAGTAACATTGGCTGCCAGCAAATTATTGGTTTTATTGTCTACTTTTACTGTAATATCTCCAACAGGTTCTCCTTTAAAAGCAAATTGATCTACTTTTATGTCCGAAGTAAAAGTAGGTTTGGTCATTACATTTTCAACCAGTGCATGCCCATTAATCAGACCCTGCATTAACAATTGATCTTTTTTGACGATGTTCATAATCGTCTCTATTTTGAAATTTACAAAATCAATCTGTAAAGGTGCACTATCCTGATCTCCCAAGGATTGAACTCTTAATTCATTACCCGAATTTTCTAAGTTAAATTTATTGACATACAATCTTTTGTCTCCAAACTCCACCACATTTTCCGGATTCATATTCCATTTATCATAATTCAGAATAAAATTTTGAGCATCAATTCTGAAACTGCTTTTTGAACCGTCGTGTTTTAAGTCTCCCGCAATAAAATACTGTTGTTTCTCTTTAGCATCTTTTACTTCAAGTGCATAATCCAAAACATTATTTTCAATTTTTCCGGATAAGCTTGTAAATGGAATTTTTAAAGAACCGCTCTCAATTGTTCCAAAAGAAGCATTGTATTCTAACCCATTTTCTTTGGCTTCGATATTGATTTTCCCGTCGGCAATGGTGTTAGCGGCATATACAATTCTCGGAATACTTCCGTTGATTTGAAGAGAATCGGTTACATTGTTGTATTTTCCTGTTAGGGTAATCGGCTCTAAACCTTTTAATTCCGGAAGCAGTTTCAGTAAAATAGGATCGTTATCCACCTTTATTGTAAAAGCCAATCGTTGCTCATCCGTTTCTCCTTTTACTTTTGGACTTTTTAAATCGATGTACTTTGACAGTGATTTTTTTAATGCTGCCGTTAAAGTCGTCAGTTTGTATTTCCCATCAACCTCTGCATTTAAAAACTGAGAAGAAACTTTGATATTGTTTCGATTTTGATCCGCAAAGGCAATCAATCTGATAGAATCGAGAACGATAGGTTCTACTGTCTGCGCAATCTGAATGTTGGAAAGAAATACTTTTCCGTTCAAAAAATCAGGATTACTGTTGGCAATATCTGCATCAACATTTCCACGCAGTTTCATTGGACCGGCATGCAGATTTAATTTTTCCAAATCGGCAATATCCAGGTTTAATTTTAACTGAATGGAAGGGTATTTCTCTTCGGTATTTCCACTGGCCGTTAAATCGAAATGCAGGTTAGGGTCTTTCATTCCGGAGTTTAGAACAAAAGATCCTTTCTCGATATTGCCTTTTACAGCCAAATCTTTATAGGTATATTTATTGAAAACAGCCTTCTGAACCAATCCGTCAAATTCTGCCTGTGCTGTTTTTGGATCTAATCCCTTGCCTTTTACTTTTGCTTTAAGCGTAATTCTTCCTATTGAATCGTTTTTAATCAATTTTCCTAAATCAAAATCCAGCAAATAAACAGTCGCATCGTACTTTTCTTTTTTCTTCACTCGCTGATCGAACAAAGCATCTACTTTTGCATTTCCGAAACTACTGCTGAAAGCCAGCTTGGTTTTAAAATTAGCGACAGAACCTTTAAACTTACCTTGCAAATTAAGCTGTGAAGGCAATTGAATATTCTTTGGAACAGTTCCCGAAGGTACAAACGAATAAATGTCTTTTGACGTACTTGAAAGTTTTCTGATGTCTAAATCGTAATCCGCTTTTTGTGCATCAGGCATCCCTTTTATCTTTCCTGAAACAGTAACTTTTGTAGCTCCGATTCCGCTCATTTCGAACTGTGCAATATTCAGATCTTTTATCTGCCCTCTCAAACGTGCATTGACCTTCAAAACGGCATTTGGATTACTCTTAAACGGATTGGTTTTCTGTAAATCGGGAGCGAAAAGCAGGACATCTTTAAAACCGATTTTGGATTGATTTAAATTGGCCTCTAAAGTAAGATTACCCAAATCTTTGGAAACAGAAGCGATGGAAGGATAACCCACTTTTATACTATTCTGAAAAAGCGTTTGGGGTGTTTTTAAATACAAATTGTTCAGGTAAGCGTTCTTTGGTCCATAAAAGAAATTGGTTTTTAAAGCCTGAAGCTGCAAGCCGCTTTTATCTTTTAAGGTCAGCGTTTTTATACTTCCTGAAATTGTATCGTTCCCATAATACAATTTTTCTGCTTTAAAATTAACTTTACTCAGATCCATATGACTGTAATCAACTCCTTTCGAAATTGGTTTTGACTGCATATCATCAAATTTGAACGCTATATTTTGGATGTCTATAACATTCAACTTTACTTTCCATCCTGCCTGTTTTATGGCAGTAGTATCTAAATCAGGAGTTTGAAGCTGTTTGTCTTTTGCGCCCAAACGTAGATTCCCTTTTAAATTTTTAAGTTCGAAAGCTTCGAAATCCAATAATTGACGGTTCAAATCAATTTTGTTTACAGCTACATTCAACTGATCCAGTTGTATTCCGGAATCTAATTTGGAATCTTTGTTGTCGTAAACAATATCAATTTTTGCTAATCTGATGTTTCCTAACTTCAAATTGAAATCTGCTCTTTTCGAGACGGTATCTATCGTTTGCACTGATGTTTCAACGATCTTTTCGACCACATCCTGATTCAAAACCACCTTTAATCCGCTTAGATTAATATCCGGAATATTGAAATTCATTTTATCTAAATCGAATTCCCTGAATTTGGTATCAAAATGCGTGAGTTTTACACGAGTATCGTTTTTAGAAAAATCGTCTTTAAAATCAAACCTGACGCTATCCAGATTTATTTTTACAACCGAAATTTTAAAAGGTTTGCTGTTCGGATCTTCAACCTTTGGTTCTTTAGACTCAAATGCTTTAATAATATAATCAAAATTAAAAGCTCCTTTTTTGTCCCTTGAAATACGAACTGCGGTATTTTGCAGTGAAACCGAATTAATCTCCAATTCACTGTTGATCAATTTAAATAAATCAACATCCAACTCCAGACGTTTTCCGCTTAAGAGAGTATCCTTTTTTTGATCTTCAAAGTAAAATCCTTCCAAAACAATATCTTTCGGAAATTTTATCGAAATATGATCTAACGAAACTTTGGTTTTTATCTTTTTATGCAAATAAGTAATGGCCTTATCTTTTACAAAATTCTGGACGGAAGGAACCTGAATTAAGACAATAAGAAGCAGTAAAAGAGTAATTACAGAAGCCATGCACCAAAGCAGTACACGAAGTGTTTTTTTTAGAAAATGAATGGTTTTCTTATTCATACGTCAATAAAACACATTTAGATTAAAGTTTCATTTGGACAAATCTGCAAAAACAAATTTGTAAAATTTAAACTCAAACAATTTACATAATTACCTGTAATTATTCTAAAATTTAGCAACAAATAATTATTTTCTTACGTTTGGTATTGTAGTTACCGAGCGGAAACCTAAAGAATTCTGCTCTGTTGAAATTGATATTTTAAATTTTAGCAAATTTTTACAATGCTCTGAATATCAAAACGTATTAAAAATCCTGAAGGTTTTAAAACTTAATATGCTGCCATTTTTCTTCTACACTTTTTATTTTTTGACGAAGCTTGACTAAAAATTTCTGATGCTGCTCAGATTCCGGATTAAAGCTTCGATGGTGAAGACTTTTTTGAATTTCTCCTACTTCCAGCAAGGTTGAAATGCTATTCTCTGCAATATAATTTTCACTGAATCTCTGCCAGATATAGTCAATTGCTACAACATTCGGATGCAGCATGTCTTCGGCATAAAAACGATAATCACGAAGTTCGTCCATCATAATTTCGTAAGAAGGAAAATATCCTAATTGCTGATTGTCGATTTTAGATTGCAGATTCTGGTGAAGCCCCGTAAATAAATGTGACTTACTCAATTGATTTTCTACAAAACCGTCTTTGATATGGCGAACTGGTGAAATGGTAAAAATGAAATTTATATTCGGATTTGAACCATAAATTAAGCGGATTGTATTTTGAATGCTTTTCTGAATTACATCAGCAGTCAATAATTCTTTCGTGAATTGTCTTTGCGGTACTTTATGACAATTAGCGACTACTTCGTTACTTTCAATATTTCTGTAAATCCATGAGGTTCCATAGGTTACTATGAGGTGAGTGGCCTCCTTGATTTGTTTGTTTGTTTTGGTAATTGCTTCGTTAAGTGTTTGCAACAACTCCTGTCGATCGGAATGACTCAAATCTGAATGAACTTCAAAACAATGCCAGCGTTCGTTATGAAAAAAAACATCTTTCTCCGTAAAAAACTCTTGTTTAACCACTCTCTGAATCACTTTCTCAATGGAAACCGGATTGAAGATAATTCCAAATGGATTGGTTTCGTTCTGAAGCTTAAAATAATCAAATTTCTCTGCCATGTTTTCCGCAAAACAAGATCCCACAGAAATGATCTTCGAATGATAATCGATTGGATTACTGCTTTTTGAAACTGGAATCTGGGTTCTGAATTGCATGAAGTTGTTTTGTGTAAATTTCGGTTATTTTTCACAAACAAAAAAGCCGAAAACAAAATGCCCCCGACTTTTCGCCCCCAAATTTTAAACTTTCTACTAATAGAAATATTCAGATGTATATTTTAATCCTTCAGCATTATCAATGCTTTTTTCAGGATATCCCGCTGTATTATACGCCTAACTTATAGATAGAACATATATTCTTTCCTAAAGTATCTGCAATTTCATTGTCAAAAACTCCGCTTCCTTCTCCATCCACAAAAGAAATTTTATCAAATCCTAAAATATTCTTAGCAGTATTATTTTTAGCATTACAAACGTAACACACCTAAAAATCAAAACCTTACGGGATTCCACATCGAAAACACAGAACTCAATCCAAAACAAACCTAATGCACTGATAATGAATAACATACATTAAAAAACATTTTAGAAAAAAAATAACTAAAAAACAAAAAACCGTATAAATACCTAGCTATTTTCTTGTATTTGCTTATTCCCCGCGGCTAAAAAAAATGGAAAGGGTGCTCTGAATTACATGAGGCTTAATTTGAACACGAGTTTTGCCTGTTTTGGGCAATAAAAAAACCAAATACAAGAGTATTTGGTTTTTCATATAAATTGTAATTTTGCTTTTAGTATGTAAACTGAGCTGTCTCCGTTAACGTTCCATTGTCACTAAAATGTTTTTTCTCCGTTGGAAAATTATTGTTATTGTAAAGATAAGAGAAAGTACTAACTGAAGCTAATCCTGTTGAAGTACCTGTTATTTTAACAACATTGTTAGCTGAAGCACTCTCTTCCATACCAGTTAAAAGTTTAAGACCAGTAACGTTAGTATTAGGATTCTTTTTTGAATCATATTCATACGTATACGTAGAATTAGGTTTACCATAATAAGAACTTTCATACTTCACTAAGTTACCGTCTTTGTACGTATATTTTCCAACTTTTCCACCTTCTGCTTCAGCTCCAGTTGCAGCATTTATATTAAACTCTTCAAAAGAAACAGTACCGTCTCCATTTTGAGTATATTTCGTTTTGTAAAATTGAGTTGCACCTACATTTTTTACAGTTTCAGAAGCTAGCTTTCCTGCAGAATAGCTGTATTCAGTAGTCGTTTTAAGTACTTTATCTGCTCCGAATTCTTCTGTTTTTGCGATTAAATCACCTACATAAGAATATTTAATTGTGTAACCGTCATCATCTGTTTCACTTACTAATTTATCTCCTTCATATTTCACCTCAGTAAAATAATTCTCTTTAGGATCAGAGTAAGAAAAAGCAATTTTTGATGGTTTTACTGAAGCTGATGCATCTGCGGCATCATCACTTGAACAAGAAGAAACTACTAGAGCCAAAGCACTAAAAAGGCATAAAATTTTTTTCATTTTGATTTGGTTAAATTTATTTTGCTGCAAACTTAATACACCCCAAAACTAAAACCTTACGGGATTCCACATTTAAAAACACACCATAATCAAAAACAGTCTCCAACACATTAGTAACAAGAAAGATATAGCAAATCCATTAATAATAAAGTTTAATAAAAAACTAAAATGCGATATCAATACTTAGCTTTTTTCTTAAGTTTCCATTTTGTTCTCCTATAAAAAAGAGGTCTTGCAGAAAATTAAAACACGCTACATCTAAAAAAACACCGGCAATTTCAACTGTAAAAAAATTTACATTTTTAATAACAAAAATCCATTTAACAGTGTTAAACAATTCACTACTTTTACATCTTCCATAAATTCAAATTCACTTATGAAATTACTGTATTCTTATATAATCAAACATAAAATGTTACTGTTTTTTGCTTTGATTATGGCTTCGATCAATATTTGTTTCAGTTTATCAGACTCTATTATTACCGGTAAATTAATGCAGGATTGTGGTGTTGGTTTACATAAATATGACGGAAACCCAGTTGGTTTTATCAAATCATTAGCATTCTGGTTAGGACTTTCGCTTGGTGCGGCCATGGTATCGAGAATTACCAAAAACTTTCAGGATTATTTTACCAATGTTGTCATTCAGCGTACCGGAGCGCAGATGTACACAGACGGAATTAAAAAATCACTGGACCTGCCGTTTGCCGAATTTGAAGACCAAAGAAGCGGTGAAACGTTAAGCAAACTCACCAAAGTACGCTCCGATTCTGAGAAATTAATCACACTATCGATTTCTTTAATCTTTCAGACCGTGATTGGTTTTGTATTTGTGATTGTTTATGTTGCCAGAATCGATTATCGTATTTCGATTATCTTTTTGATCACGGCGCCAATCATAGCTCTGGTTAGTTCATATCTGGGTAAAAAGATCAAAATTGTCTCTAAAAAAATCGTAAATCAGACCAATGCTTTAGCCGGTTCCACCACTGAAAGTTTAAGAAACATTGAACTTGTAAAAAGTCTTGGATTGACGTATCAGGAAGAAAAACGTCTGAACCTAAATACATTTAAAATTCTACAGCTCGAACTTCAAAAAATCCGTTTCATCAGGAGTTTGAGTTTTATTCAAGGCACAACTGTACACTTTTTGAGAACTTGCGTGGTTTTCACTTTGTATTATTTCTTATTTGGAGGAAAAATTATTGTGGGTGATTTGCTAACGATGGTTTTCTTTACTTTTTTCATTTTCGGACCGCTTCAGGAACTTGGAAATTTCATTATTGCCTTAAATGAAACTAAGGTTTCGATGGAGAATTTTAAGACCTTATTGAGCGCTCCGAAAGAATTTCGTCCGAAAAACCCAAAGCATGTCGGAGCTATTCAGTCTTTACTCTTTTCCAATGTAAGTTTTCAACACAAAACCGCTAAATTTAAAGCGGTTGAGAATATCAATTTCGAAATTAAACAGGGACAAACCGTTGCATTTGTGGGCCCGTCAGGGTCAGGAAAAACAACTTTGGTTAAATTACTGGTTGGATTGTACACCCCAGCTGAAGGTCAGGTATTTTACAACGACATCGACTCTACAGAAATTGATTTACTGGACTTAAGAAAACAATTAGGATTCGTTACTCAGGACGCACAGTTATTCTCAGGAACAATTCGCGAGAATTTATTGTTCGTAAGACCTAGCGCTACCGATGAAGACTTATACGATGCCTTGAAAAGAGCGAGCTGCGAAAAACTGCTGCAACGTGCCGAAGACGGTTTAAACACCACAATTGGTGAAGGCGGAATTAAAGTATCCGGTGGTGAAAAACAACGTTTGTCGATTGCCCGTGCTATTTTAAGAAATCCGAATTTATTGATTTTTGACGAAGCCACTTCTGCCCTGGATTCTATTACCGAAGAAGAAATCAATACCACTATTCGTAATATATCCGATAAAAACAGGATCACGGTTCTGATTGCGCACCGACTGTCAACCGTAATGCACGCCGACAAAATATTTGTACTGGAGCAAGGAAAAATCATCGAACAAGGAAAACACGAAGATTTAATTTTTGAAAAAGGCTTGTATTATGCAATGTGGCGCCAGCAGATTGGGGAACGAAAATAATTAAGGGGCTAAGATACTAAGAGGCTAAGGTTCTGAGTTTTCTTAAATCATTATTAAAGAACACTATTTGTCATTTCGAACGAGGGTTTCTCTTTTCGCCCGAAATACTATAAAATATAAAATCCGACAGGTTTTAAAAATCTGTCGGATTTAATTTTTTCTTACCGAAGCTAGTTTGTTTTCAATTAAGCTTGTGAGAGTACTTCTATTTTTCTAATTGTTTTTTTAATAGGTATACTCTTTTGTTTCACTGCCATTTACCGATTTAGTTAAATAATTATCACTATTGTATGTATTCACATAAGTGTTTATATCCTGACTACCATCGCCAGACATATCAGTCACTTTTGTCAGGTTATTTGAAGAGTTAGCATCCTGATCAAAAACATCGGAATCCAGCAACGAGCTATATCCTAATATACTTTTGAAAGGACTGTTTTTAGTATCATATTCTACTACAGTTGTAAAACCATCCGATTCTTGTTTAATAATATTACCATTAACATCCAAAGTAAGAATGCTGGATGAATCTTCAGTTTCTTCAAGGGTTTGTGGATTAATTAGAAGTGTAATCGTCGAAATTGTTCCGTCTGCATTGTAGGTATAAGTTCTTTTTTTATGCAAAGAGTTTCCCGAGTTAACTTTTAATGTAGATTTAAGTTTATCATTTTCATATGTAAAAGTAGTGGTACTTGTATGAGTTGTACCTTCGTAAGTTTCTGTATATACTGCTTTTGTGATTAAATTACCGGTGTACGTAAATACAACTGCAGATCCATTGTCGTATGTTAAACTGGTAATTTTGTTTCCATCATAAGCATAAGTCACAGTACTGCTATCTTCCGGATAAGAGGCATTTGTGTATTTTTCTGTCATGGGCAAAAGCACATTTTCTGCATTGACAGCACTTTCAACATTACTGGAGCAAGAAGCTAAAATAAGTGATAAAATACTAAAAAAACATAGAATTCTTTTCATGTGTGGTAAATTTATTTGTTCATTAATCCCACAAATAAAGCAAAACAAAACTTAAAAACCTATCTCTTTTTATCTGTAAAAAAACTCTTATTTCTGAATGTGCTAATCTCGCAAAGACGCAGAGTCGCAAAGTTTTTTTAAGCTTTTTATCACAGATTACTCACTACTCTTTTAATACCATATTTAATAATTGGAACGTTAAAGTTAATTAATAATCCTAATTTCATTTTGGTAACTTTTAGATAAGTCAAAACTTGCTTTGCGTGAACATCAGAAATCTGTGTAATTGATTTAATTTCTAAAATCACTTTGTTTTCTACTATTAAATCAGCTCTAAATCCGATGTCTAATTTCATTTGATCCCAAACTACTGGTAAGGGCTTTTGCCTTTCTATACGTAAACCTCTCTCCGTTAATTCATGATACAAAATTGCTTCATAAACTGATTCTAATAATCCTGGTCCAAGTTTTACATGTATTTTATAACAGACATCGACTACGATCGCTGAAATTTCATTCTCTGTCATTTTTTCCTTTTTGTGAAATCAAAGAAAAAACCTATAAAAGATTATTCCGTTAAAAAAAAAGTCGCAAAGCTTAAAAAAACTTTGCGACTCTGCGTCTTTGCGAGACTTAGAAAAATTACTTCACAAAATCAACTGCTTTAGCCAGCGCCTCAGCAATTCCATCCACATTTTTACCTCCTGCGGTAGCGAAGAAAGGCTGTCCTCCTCCTCCTCCCTGGATGTATTTTCCTAATTCACGAACTACTTGTCCTGCGTTTAGATTTTTCTCTGCGACAATTTCTTTAGAGATGTAGCAAGTTAACATAGGTTTTCCTTCCTGTGCAGTTGCAAAAACTACAAACAGATTATGATAAGAATTCCCCAATTCATAAGCCAAATCTTTTGCTCCTTCCGGATTTAAATCTACTTGTTTTGCTAAGAACTGAACGCCATTGATTTCTTGCAATTCTTTAGCCAAATCACCTTTCATGTTTTTGGCTTTATCTTTCAACAAGATTTCCAATTGTTTTTTCAACTGAATATTTTCTTCCTGTAAAGACTGAATCGCTTTCACAGGATCCTGAGCATTTTTCAAGGTCTCTCTAATTTCTTCATAAGAAAGCAATTGAGACTCAAAATAATCTTTTGCAGCTTCACTTGTGATAGCTTCAATCCTTCTGATTCCTGCCGCTACAGCTCCTTCTGAAATAATTTTGAAATGCCAGATATCAGCCGTATTTGCCACGTGAGTTCCTCCACATAATTCGACAGAATCACCAAATTTAATCATACGAACCAGGTCACCATACTTCTCTCCAAACAAAGCAATTGCTCCTTCTTCAAGAGCCTGATCTTTTGGAATGGCTCTTTTTTCGATTAAAGGTAAACTTTCACGGATTCTTGCATTCACAAAATTTTCTACTTCTTTTAATTCCTCATCGGATACTTTTGAAAAGTGAGAGAAGTCAAAACGCAAAGAAGCATTTCGAACCATAGATCCTTTTTGCTCAATGTGCGTTCCTAATATTTTACGCAATCCCTGGTGCAATAAATGCGTAGCCGAGTGATTTGACGATGTTTTTGCTCTTTGATTGGCATCCACAACCGCGTTAAATGTTCCTGTTAAATTCTCAGGTAACGATTTTGCCAGGTGAATTGTTTGATTGTTTTCTTTTTTAGTATCAATAATGTAAACGATATCACCGTTTTGAGCTTCCAAATATCCTTTATCTCCTGTTTGTCCTCCGCTTTCACCATAAAATGGAGTCGCATTGAAAACCAATTGATAAATTTCACCATCTTTTACACTATCTACTCTTCGGTACTTCGTAATTTTTACCTGATGTGATAATCTGTCGTAACCTACAAACTCCTGAATATCATCTTCTACCAAAACATTCCAATCCCCTGCAGTAACTTTTGAAGCGGCACGGGAACGTTCTTTTTGCAATTGCAATTGCTCCTGAAATCCTTTTTCATCTAATTTCAATCCTTTTTCAGAAAGAATCAAAGCTGTTAAATCGATCGGAAAACCGTAAGTATCATACAATTCAAAAGCTTTTTTACCATCGATAGTATCTCCTGAATTGTTCAGAATCACAGCATCTAAAAGTACCAATCCCTGATCAAGAGTACGTAAGAAAGAGTTTTCCTCCTCACGAATCACATTCGAGCAAAGTGCTTTTTGAGTTCTGATTTCCGGGAAAGAATCTCCCATTTGCTCACTTAAAGTTTCTACTAATTTGTAGATGAAAGCTTCTTTTATATTCAGGAAAGTAAATCCGTAACGAATAGCACGACGCAAAATACGACGAATTACATAACCTGCACCGGTATTTGACGGCAACTGTCCATCCGCAATAGCAAAAGCTACCGCACGAACGTGGTCTGCAATTACACGAATCGCAATATTTACTTTTTCTTCCGCTTCGTTTGATGCTTTAACGGTATAATTTGCCCCGGTGATAGTTTCAATTTCTCTAATCAAAGGCATGAAAACATCGGTATCATAATTGGATGTTTTTCCTTGTAATGCCATACACAAACGCTCAAATCCCATTCCGGTATCAACGTGTTGTGCAGGAAGTTTTTCTAACGAACCATCAGCTTTACGATTGAATTCCATGAATACATTATTCCAGATTTCAACCACCTGAGGATGATCGTTGTTTACTAAACTTTTACCTGAAACGGCTGCTTTTTCTTCCGGAGTACGCAAATCAACATGAATTTCAGAACAAGGTCCACATGGTCCCTGATCTCCCATTTCCCAGAAGTTGTCTTTTTTATTTCCCAGAATAATACGATCTTCATCAATTAATTCTTTCCAGATATCCCAAGCCTCCTGATCAAACGGCACATTATCTTCTTTGCTTCCTTCGAAAACCGAAACATAAAGATTTTCTTTTGGAATTTTGTACACTTCTGTCAACAATTCCCAAGCCCAGTTAATAGCCTCTTTTTTGAAATAATCTCCAAAAGACCAGTTCCCCAGCATCTCAAACATCGTGTGGTGATAGGTATCGATACCTACTTCCTCTAAATCATTATGCTTTCCTGAAACACGAAGACATTTTTGTGTATCGGCAATTCTTGGACTTTTTGGCGTTCCGTTTCCTAAAAAGTATTCTTTAAACTGGGCCATTCCCGAGTTGTTGAACATTAAGGTTGGATCGTCTTTAAGTACAATAGGAGCCGAAGGAACAATAGTGTGTCCTTTACTCTCAAAAAAATCTAAAAATTGTTTACGTACGTCTTGTGATTTCATATTAAAATTAGAAAATGTGTCAATTTGAAAATGTGATACTTAATTAGAAACATGTTAATCTGAAAATGTGATACTTACCTCTTTTTAATACAAAAATTAAAGTTCCAAACAATAAATTTCGCATTTAAGACATTATCTAATTATCAAATTGACACATTATCTAAATTGTTTTATTCCTGAAAAAAGCTTCGAACATCATGAAACATTTATTAAATTTGTTCGACTAACTTATTTTACAAGCTGCAAAAATAGGGTATTTTAAAATATGGCGAAAGTAAAATATTATTACGACTCAGAAAATCTGGCTTATACAAAAATAAAGACCCGAAAAAGGGCTAAAGTTGGCTATGCATTACTGTTTTTATTGGCTTCGGCATTATTTGGCTTTTTAGTTTTTATACTTTTGATCAATACTCCCTATTTTGAAACGCCAAAAGATCGTTTACAGGCACGAGAAATTGAAAATCTGAAATTACAATATGCCATTCTGAACAGAAAAATGGATGAAATCGATGCTGTAGCCGAGACATTGGAAAACAGAGACAATAACATTTACAGAGTCTATTTTAATAAAGCCGAGATTCCGGATTCTATTCGAAAAGCAGGTTTCAGAGATTCCAGAAAATACAAAGATTTAGAGGGTTACAACAATTCTCAACTGGTTTTAAACACCACAAAACGAATAGATCGTCTCTCTAAAGAATTAGCGATTCAGTCTCGATCGTTAGATGAAATTTTAAAATTAGCCAGTACAAAAGGCACTTTATTGCTGGCAATTCCGGCCATTCAGCCTGTACGAAATGAGAATCTAATACGTATGGCTTCAGGTTTTGGATACAGAACCGACCCATTCACGAAAGTACGAAAAATGCATAACGGAATGGATTTCACCGCCAAAACAGGCACTCCCGTTTATGCTACAGGAGATGGCGTTATCGAGCGGGCCGATAATTCGGCATCAGGATTTGGAAATCATGTGGTCATCAGGCATGGTTTTGGCTACGAAAGTTTGTATGCGCATTTAAGCAAATACAATTGCAGACCCGGACAACGTGTAAAACGAGGTGATGTTATTGGTTATGTGGGAAGCACAGGAAGATCTGAAGGACCGCATTGTCACTATGAAGTACATAAAGACGGCAAAGTCGTAAATCCGCTGAACTTCTATTACGGCAATATTTCGGCAGTCGAATATGTGGCCATTTCACAAATGGCAAACCAGGAAAATCAGTCATTAGATTAATACTGCAAAAAGTAGTATTTTTGGAATAAATATAGAAAATTAAGAAACATGCATATTGAGCTTTCAAAAGATAAACGATATTACAGCATTGGCGAAGTAGCCAAAGCTTTTAATGTCAATGCATCATTGATTCGGTTTTGGGACAGCGAATTTGACATTTTGAAACCAAAAAAGAATGCCAAAGGCAACAGAATGTTTACGCCCGAAGATATCACCAACTTACAATTGATCTATCATTTGGTTAAAGAAAGAGGTTTTACGCTTGAAGGGGCCAAAACACATTTGAAAGAAGGACAAAAGAAAACATTAGATAAATTCGAAATAATACGTAAATTAGAGACCATCAAAACACAATTAATCGATATTAAGAACGAATTATAACCTATTAATTAAATCAGAAACAAACTTAAATTAAATACACATGAAAAGATTTTTGCCTTGGATTATTGGAGCAGTTGTACTTATTGGAATTTACAGCTGGGTTAAAGGGATTAACAATACTGCGGTAACATTAAACCAAACTGTAGAGCAATCCTGGGGAGATGTTCAAACAGCTTACCAAAGACGTAATGACCTTATTGGAAATTTAGTAAACACGGTAAAAGGCGCTGCCGATTTCGAAAAATCAACTTTAACAGCTGTTATCGAAGCTCGTGCAAAAGCAACAAGCGTAACCGTAGATCCTACGAATATTACACCGGAACAACTTGCTGAATTCAACAAAGCTCAAAGCGGCGTATCTTCTTCTTTATCAAGATTATTGGTTTCTGTTGAGCAATATCCAACATTAAAAGCAAACGAAAACTTCTTGAAATTACAAGACGAACTGGCTAGTACTGAAAATCAGATTTTAACGGCAAGAACACGTTTCAACGAAGCGGTAAAACCATACAACAACCACATCAAAACATTCCCAAATAGTTTATTTGCAGGTATGTTTGGATTTAAAGAAAAAGCATACTTTAATGCTGTTGAAGGTGCAGACAAACCGGTTGAAGTAAAATTCTAAAAACATTTTTTAGATCATAATCTAAAATCAACAATCTAAACTCTAAAATTATTTCAATGTCAAAAGTAGAAGATTTTTTATCCAAAGAAGAAGAACAAGATATTGTTGAAGCTATTCGTGTGGCCGAAAATAATACTTCTGGCGAAATTAGAGTACATATAGAACAAACAACTTCTAAAGCTCCTTTTGACAGGGCTTTGGAAGTTTTTCATGAATTAAAAATGCACGAAACCCAGCTTCAAAATGGGGTTTTGTTTTACTTTGCCGTTGCTGATAAAAATTTTGCAATTTGTGGAGACAAAGGTATAAATGATGTGGTTACTCCTGATTTTTGGGACTGTACCAAAGATGCCATGATTCTACAATTTAAATCAGGAAACTTCAAACAAGGTATTGTTGATGGCATTTTGAATGCCGGCGAACAATTGAAAAAGTACTTTCCGTGGTCTGAAGGTGACAGCAATGAATTATCAAACGAAATATCAAAAGGATAAATAATGAAAATTTCAAAATACAAAATCTCAAATTCCAACAGAATTTTTCAGTTTACTCTTTTGTTTATCGCGCTTGTTACCTGCAACAGTATTTTTGCACAATTTACAATACCTGAAAAACCAAGTTTACAAACTTCGGTTTACGATTATGCCAACATCTTAAATGCATCTGAAAAATCTCAGCTGGAACAAAAACTAATTCGTTATTCTGACTCCACTACTACTCAAATTGTAGTGATTACGATCGAAAGTTTAAAAGGCGAAGATGTAAGTCAGTTAGCAACCAAATGGGGACAAACCTGGGGAATTGGAGGAACTGCAAAAGACGATAATGGTGTTATTATCCTGCTGGCAAAAAAGGAGAAAAAAATTGCCATAAATCCCGGTTATGGTCTCGAAGACCGATTGACTGCCGGAATTGGCGGAACAATCATCCGAAATATAATTATTCCGGAATTCAAAGCCGGAAGTTTTTACAACGGACTTGACAAAGGAACAGATGCTATCATTGATGTTTTTAAAGGAAAATTCAAAGGCGAGCGCAAACAAACCAAAGGAAAAGATTTTCCAATCCTGCCTTTTATTATAATTGTCGTAATTGTATTAATTTTACTGTCCCGAAACAAAAGAGGCGGCGGAGGTAATTCAGGCAATAATAGCGGAGGCGGCGGCCCCAGCCTGCTCGATGTCATCATTCTAAGCAATCTTGGAAGAAGCGGCGGAGGCGGATTTGGAGGCTTCGGCGGAGGATCATCCGGAGGTGGAGGTGGCTTTGGCGGAGGTTTTGGCGGAGGAGGCTTCTCTGGAGGAGGTTCTAGCGGAGGCTGGTAAACAGTTTCAGGTTTCAGGTTTCAGGTTTCAGGTTTCAGGTTTCAGGTTTCAGGTTTCAGGTTTCAGGTTTCAGGTTTCAGGTTTCAGGTTTCAGGTTTCAGGTTTCAGGTTTCAGGTTTCAGGTTTCAGGTTTCAGGTTTCAGGTTTCAGGTTTCAGGTTTCAGG
>NZ_MIKE01000002.1:0-100171 GCF_001853485.1 Flavobacterium tructae
TCAAATACCCTCTGGTAACACCTGCTCCTGATACATATAGCTTTCCTGTAACTCCTATTGGCAACAGTTGTAAGGCTTCGTCTAAGATGTACACCTGAGTATTGGAGATTGGTTTGCCAATTGGAATAATAGACTTATCAAAATCTTTTTTTACTTCGTATATCGATACGCAAACAGCACATTCTGTAGGCCCGTATGCATTATAATAATCAATTCCTGATTTTACAATTGCTTTTGCTTTACCCGGATTAGCAGATTCACCGGCTGTAATGATACATCTTAGTCCAGAAATATCATTCTCTGTCAATAATCCTAAATAGCTTGGAGGAAAAGTTACAACTGATACTTTTGTATCTTTTAAAAAGTTTATAAACTGATTCTGGTCTTTAATTATTTCTTCTGTCGGAATAGATAGCGTCGCACCACTAAACAAACTCATCAGAATCTCCGATATAGAAGCGTCAAAAGAAACCGAAGCAAACCATGCGATTGTATCGCTTTCGGAAATTTCAAAAGATCTGATTTGATCTAATGCCATATTTAGGACACTCCTATGTTCTACCATTACCCCTTTTGGATGCCCTGTAGAACCTGAAGTATAAATTACATAAGCTAAATCTTCGGATGAAATGACTGCATTGATAGTATCACTGCTACTAGTATCAAAATGGATTGATTTAATAGCTATTGTTTCGCAATTATCAATAGCTAAAGTGGCATCATTAGCAATTAACAATTTTAAACCACTGTCTTTTATTAAATAATCTATTCTTTCCTGAGGATAATTGGTGTCTATAGGCAGATAAACTGCGCCTAGCTTTACTATTGCCAATAACGAAATGATTCCTGTATCTGATTTAGGCAGGAACACTCCAATTATATCTCCGTTATTTACAATATGTTTTGAAGAAATATAATGGGCAAGCTGATTTGCCTTTTCGTTTAATGTACTATAAGTTAATTCTGTTGCTCCAAATACAACGGCAACATTATTTGGTGTTTTTGCTGCTTGCTCTTCAAATAAATCTACTATTGTTTTATCTTTCGGATAAGCTACATTAGTATCATTAAAATCTACTACTACTTGGTGCTTCTCTTTTGGGGATAGTAGTGGATATTCTGATAAATTAAACGCTACATTCTGCTCTAAATTAACGATAAAATAATTCAAATGCTGAACCAGATATTCCACTATGGTTTGCTTTACAAAACCTTCTAAATAAGAAGCGTGAATTTCTATAGTATCCTCTATTTTTACATGAAACAAAATACCGTTACAATCTAACTTAGAGGCTGAATTGAAATTTATACCGTAATGAGATAAAAGACTTAAATCATCAACATTTGTTTTTTCAGCTATAAGAGCATTATTATAATCGGAATTTTTTAAGGTCTCTAAAATTTCAAGCTTTACTTTTTGAAGATATTCTTTAAATGAAATTTTTAAATCTACAGGAAATGACAGAAGTAAAGAATTGTCTTGCTCTTTATAGTTTGACACCAGATAACCATCAAATTCATGGATCAGTTTCTTTAACAAAAAAGAATAGATCGCACTTATAACTGTATATTGAGCTATTTCGTTTTTATTGGTAAGTCTATTAAAATAATCTAGTTCTTGGGCCTTAATAGTAATACAAGGAAGACTATTTTGTTGCTGTTGCAACCCAAGCACTTTTTCTCTGTTCAATATTTTTTTCTTCCAATATTTTGAAACTAAATAAATATTCTTTGATTCTATGTTTCTATCCATAAATTTCACATTCGTGTGTTTTAATCCGAACCAGTATTCCTTTCTAATGCTTATTTAACAAGCACTAAGGATGTTACAAGACTAAATTTTTCTATGTTATCCTTTTTTAATCCTTCTTATTTGCCATCCCTTATGTCTAAATCAAAAGATGACAGATTTTTCACCAAAATAGCAATAACATTTACCTAAAAATTACGGATTTTTCACATAAAAATTACGGACTTCCCTCGTAAGAGACCAACCATCCATAATTCACTCTGCTTCATTTTAATGAAAGCGCCCTGTTAAGTTCTTTTGATTTTAAGAAGTTCGAAATACATTACAACAGCGCATTGAAAGAGATATCATTTTTGCCGCAAAAGGAAAAGTCCCGATGAAAATCAGGACTTTTTGTTTCAACCTATTTTTAGCATAAACTGTTGATTGGCCTTACAAACAGAAAAAAAATACTAATTTATTAAAAATCAAGTATTTATACGCTATCTCATGATTTTATAAAAAAGTAATTTTGAAGAGTAATATTACAAAACAAAAAACTATCAGTAAGCTAATTTTTACAATACCAAGCGTAATTAGAATACGATATTCTAAAAAGTAAAATAAAAAAACACGGATTTATGGTCTTGCTTAATTCGTTTATTAGTAGAAAAAAACAATGCTGCATTACCCACTTAAACAAACCTTCCTGTAGAGGTTTTTATTACAGGGGCGGAAACTGAAAAGCCTCATGAGTAAGACAAATACCTTAGAAATGCCAGAAAGTCTGGTGGTCTGAGGTTAGTTGTTACAGGTAGTGATAAATTCTTGTAGCAATGATTGCAACCCCAAAAACAAAAAAAAATGAGCACTATTATTGATAATAACCAATTCGAGCAACATGATTATGTTATACGTGAAACACGTGGTGTTACTAATGACGGTACATGGATACACACAGAAGGAACTGATTACATCTTTTATTATAAACTAGACATATGGACTGATGAGCAAAACCGAATAATGGGAAATGCCTTCTTACGAGCCTTGCAAGTTCCAAACAAAATAAAAGATGCTGTAAAGGCAACTTCGGGGCAAACAGTGGTGGATGGTCTTTATACCCTAAATCAAGATGCTATGGTAAAAGCTTTGAATTCCATAAGAGGAATGTCACAAACTAATGTAGTACAAAGAGCATTAATTGGTAATGGTACTATACAGCAGGCAAATGAACAGCTCTTCAACGATATCCTATCAGGTGTGGGTGGTTCAGTAAACCCAATGCGCGACTATCTTAATAGAGCGATGGCGGCAACTCAGGCTGCGGCTGCGGGTAACACAACAGCTGAGAACTTTGGTACCACTATCACTCTTCTATCCTTAGTACCTGGTCTGAATATACCTACAACGTCTGTTGTATATGCAGTTTCAAAAGCTTCTTCTGCTGCTGTATTGATCAAACATAAATGCTCTAGTGATTCAACCAAATTTTCTTATAATGTAGACTATACAAAAGTTGGTTATTCCTATGTAGAACCTCTTTAGTTCAACAACAAAACTTTTTCGGAACTCCTGTTTCGTAAAGAGAAATTAATTTGTGTCAGTTTATGCACTTCTTTGAAAGGAATACTTACTCTATTCAATGGAAAAGAGTGCATAAAATGGCCAAATTTGTTTTTGCTGCAATAGAAAAAACAGTTTTCGAACAAGTTTTTAAATTACAATAAGGACCTTTTCGTACACAACAAAAAAACATACCCATGAACAAATCTATACCATATTGCATTACGCCCACCCCTGATGGCGCGTGGCTGCACACCTGTAATGAAAATTTATTGCTGGCATCGCTGTCAAAGGACACAGATAACAAAACAGAAACAATCATTCTGGAAACATTTAAGAATGCGCTCGCATTATTCGTTGAAATAAGAGCCGCTCTAAAAAAAACATGCCATACAACACCTTTTATTGGAGGATTGTATCTGGTAGACGGCACCGAAATGCAGAACGCTATGATAACTATAAATGGAATGGGGGAAACATCAGCATACTCCAGTACAAAATCGTATAGCGGTACACCCTCTGCCGTGAATTTACAATTCTTTGAAGATGTACTAGGGATTTCGAATGATAAACTAAAATACCTGGAATCAAATCTATTACGATATATGAAAATTATACAAGAAGATGCAAAACGGGTAACAGCAGAAACGATTGGCATTTTAACTTGCGTTGTAGGTTATGTTGAACTAACAGGAACAACTGTAACTACATTTACTTATGTTACCGCCACCTCAACGACCAAAGATCAATTTGACAAAATAGACTGTGGGTGTAACGATTTAGACAAGTTTAACTATGAATTCAACATAGTAAAATTTAATTATTCGCCGGTCAATTCTGTCGCAAGTAAAGTAGTAGCCAACGAAAATAACTAATTGATTCTATTCCAACGCTGTTAGAGTTTAGTATTGTTTTTATCATGCTAACCAGGTGAAATATCATTTTTTTATTTAGATAAAACCATGAGTCACATACACAAACACTCCGGCTGTGTAAAGTCTCATGGCTTTTACTTTCTATTGGAATTACTGCATTTTTCTACTTTATCTGTTTCGGCAAGCTTCAGAATTCAACTTTCTTAGATTTTTATGAAGTATGCTTCGAGTCACTATTTTTTTCTGTTCGTAATTTCTGGCACATCTTTGCAATTCAGTCAGCAGAATCATAAAACTGCTATACAAGACATCCAATTCTTCCATATTTTGACAGATCTTGATATTATCCTCTTCTTGTTTAATTACAGAATTGCTGTAACTGTTTTTATATTTATTAAAAACCTCTTCCATTCTCCGATGTTCTCTTTTATCGATACCCTGCATAATGAAGTAAAAATCGTGTTTGAATTAGTGAATTGTCATTAAGAAATCAGCGTCTGCTTCATTTGCAGATAAAGGAAACGTCTTCGCTGTTGCCAGACTATTTTTAGCAGTATTTCCGTTAATAGAATTTAAAGCTTTGGCTAATAAAACCTCAGAACTGTTTCCTAAAGGAAAAACTTCCGGCTGCTGAATTTCATCTAAGGAAATGAGCGGATCAATTCCTTTTGAATAATTGCCTTCATGTCTGGAATTAAATAATTTATATATGGCCGGATACAAAGTCCATCCTTTTTTAGTTGATATTCTATCGTCTATAAGCGGAAAACCGGCTACATCTTTACCAAAGGTCTTGTTTCCAATGGTTATAACTTCCATATAAGGTTTTAGATTATTTATAATAAGCTCTGAGGCAGATGCAGTGTGCTGACCACATAAAATATAGACTCTGTTTATGGATGGATGAGCATTTCGAAGAGCATCAAAACTTATTTTTGATTCATTGCTTTCTAAAGCCTGTTTAAAGGATTGGTCTACATTTCCACCATTCGTATTTCCTTCAAATTTTATAAAAAGAGTGTTGGATTGAATATTAGGAGCCAGAATAATACTTAAAGCTGTTGCAGCTGCGATATCTCCTCCTCCATTGTACCGCAGATCTACGACAAGTTCTGTAATTGATTTATTTTTAAGTTCCTGAAAAGTCTGAAGATACGCCTGCGCCTGTCCGGCATCAAAATGAGAAATTTCGACGTAACCAACTTTTTTGCTTTTAGCTTCAATAATAGTATAATTGATGGGTTGCGAAAAGCTATAGCCCTGCAGTATCGAAATTTCTTTTACATTAGAAAACCCTGATTGTACCGCATAAGAAACGGTCTGCAAATTCAGCTGTGTTGATGCGGTCATTTTAGTATATAATGCATCATAATTATTTTGGTTCAGTGTTGTTCCTTCTATTTTTGTGATCAGCTGACCTCTCTTTAAACCATTTCTTTTGGCAGGAGAATCTTCTAATACATACAGAATTACGCCATAAAATTTCGATTCAAATTCAAAAAAAGAAACTTCGAATCCAAATTTACGTCTGAGACTTTGCTGTGCCGTTTCCGGCTGTTCCGGATGCACAGCATACGAATATCGATCGTCTTTTTGCAGTAAACCTGCGAAATACTCTTTGGGAGAAAGATCTAAGCGGCCTTTTTCCGGCATTGTGCTGTTCCAGCGATAATATTTCTTCATCTGCTGGTACATCCACTCATTAACATACTCATTTGTACCTGCTTCATAAACCGGAGCGGGAGAATCATTATCTGAACAAGAGAATAGAAAAACAGATAAAAAAAGAAATAGCGATAAAACAGAAATAGCTGAATATTTCATTTATTGATTTTGATTGTTAGTAATGATTTTATATTCCCGCAAATGAAGATTTATTATTATTTAAAAACGAAATAATCGGTTAGGTTTAAAGTTCCTTCTACACCCGAAAAATTACCATTTGCATCTAATTTTTCTTCCAGTACAATTAATTTTGATTTATTAACAGACATGGTCATAATAACCGTTACTTTTTGTCCCGGGATATACGATTCTGTTGTACCGTGTTTTACCAATTCCATTAAAATGGTTGGAGGCGAGCTGAATGGAAATTCAATAAAAGAACTAAACTTTTCTTTATTTATATTTTCTACGGTTCCTAAAACCTGCCCGTTGATTTTGCGTATAATTCCGTCAAGATTACCTGTGTAACTATTTTTAGAATACACGTTTTGATTGGGAAAAATAAATTTATAACCGCTGTTCGCCGTTTTACTTAAAACACCTGGCTTTATACGCGAAACATTATCAATCCAGAAATTATCTTTTGCAAAAAAGGAAATGGTATCCTTAACCTTTTGTGCATTAAACTGATAGGTATGTAGTACTGCCTTAGTGTTTTTGTTTAGTATAGAAATAGTCTTTCCCTGACTGCCGAAATATACAAAGTCATACTCTTTTTCTATTTTTTTGACGAAGGCCGTTTTTTTGTCTTTATTAATTTCAATAATTTTATCGTTAACCCTTACCTGCAGTGAATCATTTAAAGCACTGTAACCGCTAATGGTTACTCTTCCCGGCTGATTGGTTTCATTGCTGTAAAAAGGCAGTTTTTCATCCGTAGAACAAGATGTTACAAGAGTAATTAAAATTAAAAAAACGAATAACTTTGGCAATAAATTCATCATGTTTGTTTTTTTGTTTGCATAATTTGATTTGAAAATCAGATTACTTTTTAATAAATTTTATTTTTTTGGAAGCTCCATTATTGTTTGCAGAAAGGAAATAAATGCCCTGCATTAAATCACTAACAGATAAACCTTCAGGCTTATAAGAAGACTCTTTTATTAAAACGCCGCTCGTATTGTAAATTTTTAAAACTGTTTCTTCATTTTTATACTCTTCTGCTATTTCTAACTCCAGATTATCCTGAACAGGATTTTGTTTTAAATAACATAAGGATGATTTTAATGTATTATCAGCTGTTCCTAATAAAGCTTCTGCCATTACTGAAATTTTATCTATTTCGTAACCAATAAAAGGGCCTGAAAGATTATTTCCTAATGCCAGATATACTTCGGCTTTGCCGGCAAACTGCGAAATATCTACCGTATAATTTTTAAATTCTGCCTCTTCAACAGTATTTCTTTCCAGAGTAATGGTATGCAAAAGCTTAAAAGAGGCGGGATCTGCGGAGGTAGAACCATAGATAGCAATATTCTGATTACTGTCGTAAATACTTGGCTGTGCTTTTATGGTCAAACTAATTTTTCCAGAGTAAAAAGAAATATTCAAAGCCGGACTAATGGCCAGATTGTTTTCTAATCCTTCAAGCGGTCCGCCTGTTTTAAAATCAATATTGTAGGTACCCAGAACATCAATAGTTCCGTCAATTACACTTCCGGTACTTGCATCCAACTGAATGTTTTTTCTGGCCATCCAGTTACTTCCATTTCCATCTCTGTCCAGTAAATTCCAGTCTGAAACATTAGAATCATCAAAATCATCTTCCCAGATTGTATATTGAGCAGATGATATCGTGGTAATCATTATAAAAGCAAAAAAAAGTAGTGTTTTTTTCATGTTTTTTATTTTAAAAATGGGCAGATTTCTCTGCCCATGCAGTATTTAATTAGTAAGCTGTTTTTTTCTAATTAGAAATTAGAAAACTTTGTCCAGGTATTCGTCCAGTTAGATTCTGTTTTAAAGGCTCCTGTTGTTCCTGTAAAGTTAAGAGCGCCATTATTAAAGAAAGGCTGGTTTAAGCTCCATTTTGTAGCCGGGTCAACAGTAGAAGTAGTTGTACCAAAACCTGTTAAAGTTGTTCCTACCGGAAGAGCAACATTATCAAATCCGTGGATTGAAACTCTTAAATAAGAAGATCCTGATGGAACTGAAGGTGAATCCCATCTAATTCCTGTGTTGTACCCCGTTACAGTTACATCTGTAAGGCTGATGTTACCAGCTCTGCGTACGTGAATGGCATTTTCATACAAATCAGCAACTGTAGAAGAGCTTACACCAATAATAGACAATTGAGAAATAACCGGACGTGTGATAATGGTAGTAAGTGTTCCGGTAGCATTGTTATCTAATTCAATACCATTAGAATCAGGATTTCCTCCGCTTAAACTGTGAGTTGAATTACTGTCTGCAAGTGCGATAGCTTTTGTGATGCTTCCTGTGTAACCAAAATCGAAATCGAAGTTGTCATCATCTGCAGCAAAAGAAACTAAATGAGTAGCGTTTACTTTACCTCCAAAAAATTCAAATGAATCATCTTTACCATAAGATACCTGAATGTGGTTAACAGTAGTTCCGTTTCCAACACCAGCCAATGTTAAACCGTTAATTTCAACATCTGTATCTAAAATACGTCCTGCAAATTCAATACGTACATAGCTTAAGATTCCCGCATTGTGGTTGTTGTTTGAACCTCCATAATAAAATTCAGTAAAATTAGACTGATCGTCTAATCCTTCAACAATGTTCGTTACAGAACCTGTATTAACCTCTGCATCTCCTAAAATAACAACTCCTCCAAAATCTCCCGGAAGAGCTGAAGTATTAGCATTGTCATCTAATAAGTTATAACTTGTAAAAACAATTGGAGATTCTGCAGTTCCCTGTGCATCAATTTGTCCCGTTTTAGTAATTACCAAAACTCCTGTAGCAACTCCAGGTGCCAAAGGTTTTGCTTTAATAAAAGTTCCTGCCTGAATAGTTAATTTTGCGCCATTTTTTACCGTAATAACTCCATCGATTTCCCAAACTCTGTCGTTTGTCCATGTTGTATTAGAGGTAATAGCACCGCTTACTGTTTGTACTGTAGCTGGATGAGCATAATCAGCACCTGAAGCTTTCATTGAAAAAGAAGAATCTGCAGTAGAATCATCATTTTGGCAAGAGCCCAAAAGTAGAGCTACCATTGCAAATAGAAAAAAATTTTTCATAATAATTTAATTATTGCTATATTTGCTGCTAATCAAACTAGGCCTTTGGAGAGAGCAGCAAAATATCTTTCCTTAGGTCTTTCTCGTTTTTGGCAAAGATCTTTTTGATAAACTTTTTCCGCTTTACCATCGGAGGTTTATACCTAAATTCCATCTTTCATTCTTAGGATTTCCAACGCAATGAAAGGATTGCTTTCCATTCTTCCTGATCTTTTGATGCAATCACTGCAGGTCTTTTTATAACGCTGTAAGTATTTAAAAGACCATACAGGGACTGCAAAAAAAAACAATAGACCTTGATTAATACTAGTGAAGAATTAAAAAATTAATCTTACTACAACTATATTAGACTTCACAAGAACAAAATATCACCACTATTTTTATTGTTAACGGTTTCTTAATATCGCGGATCTTTCTGACTTAAACCGCTCTTTTTCTCAGACAAATAAAAGTCTCTCTCCCAATTTATTTCGTGCGAAGTAATCCTTTACTCCTTCCGATAAAACTTCTTAATGAATTGTATATTTAAAATGAATAACTTAAGGAAACACTTATCGTTCTGCCGCTTTTAGCTTTAAATAATACTTTGTCAATATCTTCGTCGTATTTATTTGTGGCGTTTGCCCCTAAGCTGTATCGGTCTCGTGGATTTGACCCTACCGGCACATTTTCAATATGTGAATAACTGTTTGAATTATCGTAGGTTTTAATTGCTGCATCAAACAAGTTTTTCATACTACATTTGAATTCGAGATTTTTTTCTTTAAAAAACTTATAACTAATCTGTGCATCCGTAATGGAATAAGGCATTCTGATTTCTTCAGACTGATAATCAAATCCTACTAATATGTACTGATCTCCTATAGCATTATGTCTCACACTAAATCCTAAACGATCTCCCACGTAATCTAATCCTAAATTATAAGTATAGGGCGACTGTCCGTAAAGCGGTCTGTTTGCTTCATACAGTCCTCCTGTTCCATCAATGGCGACATAAGAGGTTACTTTAGTTCTGTTAATAGAAGCATTCCCGGAGATAAAAATATCTTTAAGGGCTTCTCCTTCCCCTAAAAATGAAAGACTTTTATACAGCTCTACTTCTACTCCCCAAAGTTTAGCATTGGCTGAATTAAGGTTATAAATGTTTCTGATTCTTGATGGATTTAAACTTCCCACTGATTCCATAGGATCGTCTATATTTTTATGGTATACCCCAAAAGATAAAATTTCACCCCCCGATGGAAACCATTCTAACTTCAAATCATAATTGTTGGAAACACTGGAAATCATTCCGCCTGAATAATTATAAATTTTGGCAGACTGAATAGGATCATAATAAGGAATACTCAAACGTTCTGCAAATTGAGGACGCAAAACTGATTTATTATATCCCAACCTGATATTCAGTTTATTGGTAGGACTTACAACCAAACTTGCCGATGGCAGAAACTGCCACAACTTATCGTCTTTTTGATCTTTTCCAAAATCTCCGGCTGCTTCAGACTGGCTTTCAATTTCGGTATACAAATAGCTTTCTGCTCTTACTCCCCACACTAATCTTATATAACGTCCAATTTTATCATCGAGCATTAAAAAGGGCGAGTGTACTTTTACATCACCTACGTATCTGTTACCGTATACGCCATAATCCTGCCATCCAAAACCTCCATAATGGTATCTTGAACCGTCTAAAAATTTGGAAAGAGGTTCATAAATTTCCGCTTTATCCGCACCTGTACCCATTACGACTACCTTTGCCGATTCCTGCTGGTTGGTAGCTTTTTTATAGGTCCCAAAATATCCCGCTTTTATATCATTGGTGTACGTATCGCTAAAGTCAAAAGAGTACTTAAAATTTATTGCGAAATTATAATCTGTTTCATCATTTGTAAAGTTACTTCTGCTGAAAGGAAATCTTGTTTCTGAGTTGTATACATAGTGATAAAGTAAAGTGTCATCACCCACTTTTTTTCTGTAGGTATCCAAAAAAGTAGCGTCTTTAGTATCTTTTGAAACGGTGTTATACGCTCCAAACCAATTGATATCCAGCTTACCAAACTTATGACTCCCTTCTAATTTGCTTTGCAGCAAGGTCTGATAAACGGGATAATCTGTTTCTGAAGTAGAAGGAAGTATCGATCCATTCATAATTTCAGATATGGCATCACTGTCACTCCATCCTGTTACCTGAGTAAGCTGATTGTTGTAAATGTGCATCACTGTATTACGTGCCGTTATTTTATGATTGCCAAACTGAATTCCCGCATTAAACATTCCTGCCAAAGTTGAATTAAACGTATAGTTGGCTCCTGAATTTCTGAATCCGTATTTTGTAAACGTTGAATACAATGCTTTATCCGTCTCCGGAACAAAAAGTGAATTATCGGCATTACTTGCTCTTTGTGTATGCTCAATATCCAGTTTATCCTGAGTATTTTTAAAAAATAGCGATCCTACAAAACCCCACTTGTTATTGTCTTTTAATTTATACGCTCTTCCCATCGCGTATTGAAGTGTTGTTCCCGGAGCGGCATAAGTTTTATAAGTAGTAAAATTGTCTGCTGTAAACCTCTTAGACTGTTCTATAAAAAGCCCGGAATCAGCTTCATTTGTTGGTATTGGTAAGGCTGTCAAATTCGTTGGATAATCTCTTCTCCCATCATCAAAACCTAAATAATCATAAGCACCTTCCTGCTTAGTAAGTCTTTCTTTAAAAGTACTTCTGCTGTTGTATGAAGTACTAATCGAGAAACTATTAAAATTTTCTTTAGGAATATCTTTTGTTTTAATTTCTACATAACCTCCCGCAAAATTGGCATACATATCCGGAGTTGCTGATTTACTGACTACGATACTTTCCACCATTGAGGTTGGAATAATATCAAAAGAAAAGTTTTGCTGATAAGCATCGGTACTGGGAAGTGTAATTCCGTCCATAACGGCCTGATTCCATCTTTCTCCCATAGAACGAACTACAACATATTTATTATCGATGGTGGTTACACCTGTAATCCGTTTTAGTGAACTTGCTACATCTCTGTCCGGTGTTCTCGCAATTTGTTCTGCTGAGATACCATCAGAGAACTGTGCTGCTTTTTTTTGCTGTAACAGTAATCCCTGAATTGAAGCTGTTGCCTGTTTGTAATTTTGCACAATTACAACTTCTTTGAGTGACTGAGCGGCTTCTTTTAAGGAAACAACCAAAGGTGTTTCTCCTCCTTCCGTTATTTTTACACCTGTAATTTTCTGTGTTTGAAAAGAGATAGCGCTGATTTCAATCGTATATTCTCCAGGTTCTAATTCTAAAATATAATTACCATCGATATCAGACTGTACTCCGTAATTTAACTCCATTACTTTTATGTTAACTCCCGGAAGTGAAAGTCCATTGGTATCTACAACTTTACCTGTAATTTTTCCTTTCTTTTTTTTTTTGTCCGCATCCTTACTATTTACGGCTATATTGTTTTCGTTTCTTCTAAAATTTAAGTTGGTCATTTTTTGTAAATCACTTAAAATTTCATCGATGGAAACATTGTCTTTTTTTAGTGTTATAAGAGGCAGACTAAGATCTAAATCCTTTTGATAGATAAATTGGTAAGGTGTACGTGATTTTAAATTCTCGATAATTTTTTGAGGCGAAGAATTTTTAAAATCAACTGATACAGTTCCGGTTTGCGAATAAATAGTATTTGTTCCGAGAAAAACTCCAAAAAATAAAATCCATAAGACAAAAGAAAACTGCCTGGAAAAATCATTGTTCATAATTGATAATTATTAGTTTATTAGAATTTGTTTTTGAATATGATGTACGTGTTAAATCTTTTAAGTTTGGGCATAAAAATCCCCGGCTGCTTATAAACCTTATTTTTCAAAAGTTATAGGCTGCAAAAAATCGCATTAAAATGGTGTATTCTTTTTTACCTGCTGATCAAATAGGTATTATTACCGGTAGGTCTGATTTTTATTTCTAAGGCAAATGCAACAGTCTGCAGCATTTCATAAATCCCCTGCCTGCTGTCGAGTGTACCCTGAATGGTGAGGTTTTTTAAATCCTCTTCTAAATAATTTACCTTAAAATCATTTTCTTCTTTTAATTTATTTAAAACCTGCTCCAGAGTCAATCCGTCAACATACAGTAATGCTTTTTTCCATTCAGGTTCCAGCATGTCTGTCTTTTCTTTTTTTACGGTAGAAGATACCACAGTATAGACTGCTTTATCTCCTCTTAGCAACAATACCGTATTTGTTTCACCTTCAACTTTTACTTTTCCGGTTCTGACATTTACCTCAGGCTGTTTTTCATTGTAGGCTTTAATGTTGAATGAAGTTCCTAAAACGGTTGTTTTTATAACTCCTGAGGTAATTACAAATGGTCTTGAAGGATCCCGTTTTACCTCAAAAAAAGCTTCTCCTTTTAAGCTCACATTTCTTTCGTTATCTGAAAAATGTTCCGGGTATTCCAGTTGAGAGTTTTGATTCAGCCATACCCTTGTTCCGTCAGACAAACTTATAAGTCGGATATCATTTTTAAATGTAATTGTTGAAGTAATTTCAATATCTGTTTTTTTATGTAAATCGAAAAAATGAAAGCTTCCAATTGAAATTACAAATACAGCACAGGCCACAGCCATCCAGTTATACAGTCTTTTATATTTATCAATCGTAACCCTGCGTATATTGTTCCACATTCTTGCCTCAATATTGTCAGGAAGTATACCACGGTTGGGGATCACATTCCATTCTTCTTTCATTCTTTTGGATTTCATTCGAGTTAACATTTAATATTTGAAATTTACGTACAGCTATCAATTCAACTACATTAGATTCTCACTTTGGCAAATATCACGGAGCAGTATTACTATTAACGTTTTCTTAATCTGAATAAAGATTTAACAACAAGAGTTTAGAACAAAATCAATCCGCAAATACCTTCAAAAGGTTTACATAATCCACCGGATGCAATTATTTTTAAATCCATAGAAGCATCGATTTAACGCTCTCATAAAAGGCATTTCTCTTATTGTAAACACACAAAGACTACTATAAGTAAGAAACCTGTTTCTTTTTATATTCTTTTATGGGCGTAAAGCCAATGTGTCTGTGTACTAAGTGATTTTTTTATCAATTACCCCCAACGGGTTTTATCTTCTGAATGTATCTACAATACTAATTCTGTCTGATATACAAAGAATAAAGCAAACCAATAGAGTTCATGATTATGGACAGAGTTTTTCTTAAGAAATTGTAAGGTTTTAGAAATTTGGTTGGCAACCGCCCCCGGAGACATCTCCATTTCTTCGGCTATCTCCTTATAACTGCGGTCTTCAAACTTGTGCAGGCTGAATATTTTTCTTCTTTTAGCAGGGATTTTATCCAATAGGTATTCAATTCTTTCCATCTGTAAACTCACTTCTTCTTCAGACTGTGTTTTACTATCCAATTCCAGAATCAGGGCATTATCTTCAACCGAAAAGATTCGGTTTTGCTTTTTATACCATCTGGAAATTTCCTGCTTAGAACTCTTAAACAGAACAGCTTCAAGACTTACCTGAGGATCTAATTTGGTACGATATTTCCAAAGATGAATAAAAACATTCTGTGTTACATCTTCTGAATCTGCTAATTGTGAGGTGTATTTTTTAACAAAACAAAATACTTTAAAATGGTATAAATCATATATTTCTTTAAAGCATGAATCATCACCAGCACGTAACCTTATAATTAAATTAGAACTCATAATAAAAATTTCAACTGTTAAAGAAGACCCTTACAAATGTATGATAAACCTCAATTGTTAATTTTTGAATTCTGTCATTTAATAATTTGTTAATATTGTGACATTCACAACATGACGTCGCTGCTTTAGGTTAGTTATAAATCTGCATTTAATTATTTCGAAATGAAATACTGATGAAAATATAAAACCGGAATTCTTTGCTTTTATTTAAATTATTAGGCGCTGGAGAGTAATTCAATAAATAGTTTCTACCGGATTATGGACCTGAAAGTGTAATGTTGATCCTGCTTTGTCTGCAATTGAAGAAAGTTTTGCAGTCTATGTAGTTTTAGTCGTCATTACGCCGCAAAGAGTAACTTTGCGGCGTAATGATAGACTTTATCTGTTATACTTTATAATGAAATTTATCTCATAACAGATTTAGTTTTCTTTGGAAAATCAAAAAAGGTACTGGTAAGTATGGGCACAAAAAATATGGCAACGGTAAGGGCCGAGATCCCAATATCTGCGGCATGGCTGCCTAAGAATTTACTGAATGCTGTTTCAGGATAAAAATGTTCGTATAAAGACAACGCCAGCTTGATCCCTAAAATAGCAATTACTACAAAAGCTGCGGTTTCTAAAAACTTGTATTTTTCTAAAAGATTCACAAACCTCTGTGCTATAAAACGCATCGCCAGTATCCCTATAAATACTCCAATACATACCAATATGATATTTGGTGTAAAGGCTACCGCTGCAAATACATTATCTATTGAAAAAGCCATATCCATAAGCTCCACAAGGCAAACTGTAGCCCAAAAATGACCTATCGTATTCACTGTAAGACGATACAACCAGTTCCCCTCCTTATTTACTTTTTCCTCTTCACTGCCTTCTTTTTGCTTGTCTTTGTACCAGGAATATACTAGATAGAGCAAATAAAGTCCGCCAATAGGTTTAAGCCACCAAATAGCAATAAGTGCCGAAGCAAATACCATTGCAATACCTCTAAAAATATAAGCGCCCCAAATACCGTATTTAAGCGCACGCTCACGCTGGTTTTCCGGTAAATCCATTACCATTGTAGCCAGTACGGCTGCATTGTCTACAGAGAGTAGACTCTCAATGAGAATAAGGTTTCCAATAATTGCCAGTGATGTACCCGGATGCGCAATAATATCTTGCCAAAGGCTATTAAAAGTAGTAATCAAATCAGTCATATTTATTATTTTAAAGTATGGTGCCTTAATGGCTTATTTATTTTGTTATGGAAAGGTCTATTTCTGGATTGGGTTCAAAGTCATTTTCATATTTCGAAAGGAGTATAACGGCCGCCCCATTGCCTATAAAATTAGTTATAGTACGGGCTTCGTTCATAAACTTATCAATACTGAAAAGCAGTGCCAAGCCTTCTAAAGGGAATTTATTGAGTGTTGTAAACGTTATGGTTAGTGCTACAAAACCGGATCCCGGTATTCCCGATGCTACTTTTGAGGTCACCATGATAACCAACCCTATAGTGATGATATCGCGAAACGTAAGCGGAATGTTAAACAACTGAGCAACAAACAACGTACATATAGGCAAAAATATAGACGCCCCTGCAAGGTTAAAAGAATAACCCAGTGGTATTGAAAGGCCTACGACAGCTTTACCACACCCCGCCTGTTCCAGCTTTGCAACAATCAAAGGAAACACTGTTCTGGATGATGATGTACTAAAAACAATAAGCAGTTCTTCTTTAATATAGTTGAGAAACTTCCAAAGGCTGATGTTGTAATAACGCAGCAAAAGTCCCAATACTATAAATACAAAAGATGCCATTGTGATGTAAGTCGTAGCCAGCAGTTTTCCCAAAGGCAAAAGACTATGTATACCAAATCGCGATACTGCATAAGCCATTCCGCCAAAAGCCGCAACCGGTATAAGTAAAAACAGATACAGGAGTACGCTATAGAGAAAGGTCATAATTTTTTGCAAGATCCCTACATACTTTGCTCTGCCTGGCGAAAGGCTAAGCAAAACACCTGTTACAACAGCCAACAGCAGCAATACCAAGGGACGGTTAAGCACTATAAAATTAAACCAGCCGCTATCAAGTGATTCGGTAGCTGTAAAATGTTTGGGCAGAGTTACGTCTATGAGTCTTTTTTCGATCTTGCCGGGCTCTATAAACAACGCTGCCATTATCCCCATGATCATGGCAATAGTCGTTATTATTTCAAAATAAACGAATGCCTTAAGCCCTACACGACCCACTTTTTTAAGATTGCCAATACTGCTTACCCCTATAATAATCGTTAAAAATATGATGGGCTGTATAAGGGGTTCAATAAGATATAAAAATCCACTGCCTAAAAAATCCAATTGAATACCCTTTTCAGGATAATAGTGTCCTACAGCAATTCCCAACAGCAATGCTATAGTAACATAAGCTGCTAGATTTTTCAAATACTTTTGTGGTATTCTGCTGCTTTCCGGATATTGTGGTGTGGTATTCATCTTTTTAAACCTTACTCATTAAGTTGCTCTACAAAGGTAGTTTTAAAAAGTTATTAACCCGATAAGCAATGCTGCAATGAGCATGGCAAGTGATGAACCCAAAGCCCATTTTATAGTAAATTTTACGTGATCAGAAAACTCAACTCCGGCCAATCCTACTAAAAGATAAGTAGAAGGTACCAGCGGACTTAACAAATGAACTCCCTGACCTATAAGTGATGCCGCTCCTATTTCTAATTTTGTAGCCCCCAAATGTAATCCTGTTTCGGTAATCAGTGGGAGTATCCCAAAATAGTAAGCATCGTTACTCAAGAAGAAGGTCAACGGTGCACTGCTTACCGCTGTTAGCACAGGAAAAGCATTTCCCCAGGTATCCGGTACCACCGATATCATCGAAGCTGCCATAGCATCCATCATTCCTGTACCGGAAAGTATGCCGGTAAAAATACCTGCTGCAAATATCATTGATGCTACAGAAAGGGCATTGCCTGCATGTAATTTTAGTACTTTTTGCTGTTCATCGACTTTGGGATAATTGATGATCAGTGCAATACAAAATGCAATCATAAAGGAAACGGCCAGCGGCAATACATCAAACATCATTGAAGCCAACAGTAGTATGGTAAGCAGCAGATTAAACCATATGAGACCTGGCCTTTTTAGCTCGCGCTCTATTACAGTTTCTTCCTCGTTTATCAGATGCTTGTTCATATCTCCTTCACGGGCAATCCTCTTTTTTTCGCGGAGACCAAGCCAGAATGCTGCAAATATTACCCAAAGTACACCACCTGCCATGACCGGTATCATTGGCATAAACAGTTCTGACGCATCCATTTTAAGGGTAGTCATCGCACGTGCCGTAGGTCCGCCCCAAGGCAGTATGTTCATTACCCCGCCACCAAGCATTATAATGCACGAGAGTACAAGCGGATTCATACCCAGCTTTTTATATAAGGGTAACATTGCTGCTACAACGATCATATAGGTAGTTGCACCATCGCCATCAAGCGAAACCAATACCGTTAGAAAAGCTGTTCCTAAAGCTATTTTAACCGGGTCACCTTTTACAAACTTTAATATCAGGTTTACCAACGGATCAAATAGCCCTGCATCAATCATGATACTGAAAAACAGTATCCCAAAAATGAGCATGATGCCGGTTGGAGCAATATTTTTTACACCCTCCATGATTATCGAGCCTAGATCAGCTGTAAAGCCACCAAAAATGGCAAAAAGTATAGGGATAAGTATGAGCGCTGTTAACGGAAACAAACGTTTGGTCATGATCAGGTACATAAATACAATGATCATTGAGAATCCTAAAATTGTAAGCATGACGGTATATTTTAAGTTTAATTATTTTCTGTTTTTGACGACCAGTCAAATGAGTTTCTATAGCCCGCCAACACATAATTACTGGTATCGTCCGGACTAACCTGATTGACAAATGAAAGTTCTATGGCTGATTGTTTACCCACATTAATCCCTAATCCGGCAGTGATCCTGTTGCTGTCAAATTGTTCCGTCTTTACTACATTCATCCTGATTTCATTTTTCAGAATACCGTATAATAAATTCTTCCCTCCTTCTTTACCCAATGGAATTTTTAACGATAGGAGATAACGCAATCTTACTACAAAATCATCCGGGTTGGTTAAGAAACGTTCTTCGACACGATAACGGTGTAATAAGGTAGTACGGCCAATTTTATTTTTGATTGTTAACTGCTGAAACGGCCTGTTTTCATAACGCAGCTTTTTATCGGTATCGCTTGTATAGGGCTGAAGTACCAAAAACATATACCCTACAGCCGGATAAAGATCATGATCTAACTTTCTTTCCAGGTAGGTCGAAACTAAAAAAAGACGTGAATCCATTACTAAATCGTATGCCCGATATTGAGAAAGCGCCGTAAAGCTGTACTTTTCGCTTAATTTTGCGGACATTGTATATTGCAGCCACATGTTAAAATTATCTTGTTGCGCTACTGCTTTCGTAGAAAAAATCATTAAAAAAAACAGGATTGATATATATTTTCTATACATTTTGATAAATCGTTAATTTATTTGTCTGAAGTAAAAGTATACGATTGATTTTTTCAAAAAAGTAATTTTCAACGAACGACTCATTTAATAAACAAACAACGCAAAGTGCCTGTTTTAAAATAATGATATTTGTATTTTTAATGATATAATTTTAAAGGGTGAATAATTTTTAACACAAAAAAGTATGGTTTTACTAATAAACATCATTATCCTCCTTGTAGCTTTCCGATTACTGTTTGAACAAAAGATTATAGGCAGTCTCATGAAAAAACAATGGACCAACCTTATCCGATTTCAACACGTCCTGTTTTTTGTGATATACACCACCTTTCTGGTAATTTCGACACTTTATTTTACCGAAATGCCTTTTGCGTTGTATAGAATACTTTTTATTATGGCGGTTAACACGGTATTATATTTTGTTTGTTATTCCTATTTAGTTCCCGCCTATTACCAAACCAATAAGTATCCTGAATACCTGCTATATGCACTGATATTATTTATATCAACAACGTTGTTAAGACTGCTTGTTGAACCTGAATTTTCTCAAGAGAGCGATGCAGTACAAGACCAGACATTGTTTTTGATCAGTGTATACAGTTCACAGAGTATCGTAATTTTAGTTGCTTCTTTTTTAGGAATATCAAGACATAAGTTCTTAATCGAATATGACTATCTCGACCTTGAGGTGAAAAAAAATGAGACCGACCTCAACCTCATGAAGTCAAAAATAAACCCTCACTTTTTACTCAACACCCTTAATAACATTTACGCGGGCAGTTACAATCAGCATGGTAATACAACCGAAGCAATACTACAACTAAGCCAGCTGCTGCAATATGTTATATACGAAACCGATAAAAAAACTATTGCCATACACAAAGAGTTCGAAATGATGAAGGCTCTCGCAGGTTTGTACCAACTCAAGTACAATAATACACTGAACATCGTATTTGAACTAAATGATAGTGAAGTACAGGAACAGGTAGAGGTTCCTCCTTCTATATATTTTACACTTTTTGAAAATGCACTTAAACATTCCGGTATTGGAGCGGATAAAGAAGCCTATATTAAGGTGAACTTTGATAAGGTTGATGATACCTTCGTATTCAGGATAGAAAATTCTGTACCGGACAAGATTCACTTTAATAACCATAACGGATATAACGGAATGGGGCTCGTTGCACTGAAAAAAATCCTCACCATGAAATATGCAGAAAATTATCAATTGTTTGACGAATTATTAAATAAGACGTACTTTTCTACTCTCAAAATTAAATTATGAAACAATTGCAGGCTGTGGGCGTAGATGACGAATACCTTGCGCTGGAGCTAATAAGAAACTACTGTGCCAATACTGATGGTGTCAACCTGCTCGCTACCTTTAGCAATCCACAGGAAGCCATCACTTTTTTACAGCAAAATGAAGTTGACTTACTTATCCTTGACATTAATATGCCCGGTATCAACGGCATAGAGTTGCTGCAAAATACACCCAACAAGCCACTCTGCATTTTCATAACCGCTGAAGAACAACATGCAGCCAAAGCATTTGAACTTGATGTAGTAGATTATCTTATAAAACCTATAAGTATTGAACGTTTCGAAAAAGCCATTACAAAGGCCAAAGAATACCACCATTTTATAAAGTCTAAAGACATTGCCGAGGACTATATTATGTTTAAATCAGATTATATTGTAAACAAAGTCAAGCTGGATGATATTTTTTGGATAGAAGGTTTTGGCGAATACCTTAAAATTGTATCCCGCTACAAAAACCACATGGTATTGGAACGCATGGCAAAGTTTGAAGAAATGCACCGTCACCTGGGTTTTATCAGAATACATAAGTCGTATTTGGTTTTAAAAAGCCACGTAAAATCATTCAATTCACGCATGGTACAGCTCAGAGATGGCAGAGAGTTGCCAATAGGCCGAACTTATAAGGACAATCTTAAAGAAATTTAATTACTGCTTTGTAGTATTCTAATATTTCTGCATTTATCGCAACATACAATTCGAATCCTGCTCTCACCATGAAAACAAAAGAAAAACTTCTAACTAATTTACAGCTTTTCAATCTTTAAGCCTTACTATCAAAATTTATAATAGCATTCTTGCTGCGCTTCTTATTTTTAAACCTTCTTTTGTTAATGGAACTATATCTCCATCTATACAATGCCTGTATAAGCTTGATAAGTAAAAAATAAAAAACCACATTTTCAAACGAATGAAAATGTGGTTTTTAACTTATATATGCTTTTTAATTTACTCGACCATTACTTTTCTAACAACAGTTGTCCCTTCACTTTCTAAATACACATAATAAATCCCTTTCAAGAATCCTGAAAAATTGATGCTATTAGTGTTTGAACCATTAGTAAATTTCGTAACTGTTATCAACTTTCCTAACGAGTCATACACGCTTGCTTTTTCCAGCACAATATTGTCAATGTATAATTCTCCTTTGGTAGGATTAGGGTAAACGGTGATTTTGTTAAAAACCACATCTTCTAATCCTAAAGTACAATTTGTTTTCGAATAAATTGCCGCCGCATCTTTGGCAGTTGACCAATTGGCATTGGCATACGCAACATCATATACCAAAATACAGGATAATGAAGCATTCGTTTTGAAATTGACATTCACCAGCTTGCTATTATTTCCATTGTCCAAATTCAAAGAAGTCAATTTATTATTGGAACAATTTAGATCTGTAAGAAGAGTATTCTTAGAAAAGTCTAAACTTACTATCTCATTATTAGAACAACTCAATTTAGTCAACGATAAATTTTTAGAAACATCTAAAACCTTTAGTTGATTGACAGCACTGGTTTTGGCATTGCCTTTTTTACCACTTGTCACAATACCATCACAATACAGTTCTGTAAGTTGGGTATTTTTAGAAACATCCAAAGTCGATAAAGGATTCTTTGAACAATCTAAATATTTCAGTGCCGGATTGTAAGACATATCAATATAAGTCAATAAATTTCCCTGACAGTTTAAGGTTTCTAGATTTGAAAAATATTCGATTCCTGATAAACTGGTGAGACCGGAATTGGACACATTTAAACTGGTTACATTTATTATACTGGACAATAAAACCGAACCGTTTTTTCCATCTGTATCGACTCCTAAAGCGATTAATTGGTCTTCAAACGCACTACTAAGGGCGACAACGGAAGCAGGACAACTTGTACTATAACTTGCTGTCGCGTCTTTTGCCCAAGACATATTATCCTTAGAATAAATAACATTATCTACCTGAATACATTCTAAATTTGGATTTTTTCTATAATCTGTTCTGTTAGTTACAAAATTATTATTGTTTCCATTCTGCACATTTAGACTTGTTAATTTATTAGAATTACATTCAAATTCTGTTAAAACTTTATTCTTGGAAAGATCTAAAGCTGTTATTAAATTAGAATAACAATATAATGATTCTAAAGCAGTATTCTTGGAAACATCTAAACTGATTAATTTATTAGAATAACAACGTACATATGTTAACGAAACATTTTTAGAAATATCTAAAGCCGTTAATTGATTAGAATCGCATGAAAAAACTGTTAAAGCAGTATTTTTAGAAACATTTAAAGTCGTTAATTGATTACGGCCACAATCTAATTCGCTTAAAGCAATATTTTTAGAAAAATCTAAAGCAGTTATTTTATTAGCTGCACAAGTTAATGATTTTAAAGCCACAAAATCCTCAATTCCGGTTAAATCAGTAATATCACTACCGAAGAGATACAAAGAAGTTAACGAAGAAATATTTATTGTTGGCACTTTTCCGTCAGGAGCTCCAGAATCATGACCAAGGAAAATTAACCTTTTTTCAAAATTTACATCAGGAATAAGGGTGTATCGAACAACATCAGCACAGTCTGCCTTGTAAGTTGCCGCAGCATCTTTAGCTGCGAGCCAATTTGTATTCGCATAAACAACATTATCTACTTGAATACAACTTAAATTAGGATTGTTTTTAAAGTTTTTGGTTCTAAAATTAAGATAGTTTCGATTCTTCAAATTTAAATTCGTTAATTGATTTGAACTACAGTTTAAAGAACCTAAAACAATATTTTTAGAAACATCTAAAGCCGTTAATTGATTACCGCTACAATCTAATGCATTTAAACCCACAAAGGATTGGATACCGGTCAAATCAGCAATAGAACTATTAGATACATCCAAAGAAGTCAATGTGTTTATTTTATAACCTGGCACTTGTCCATCAACTGTTCCGGAATCAATTCCTAAAGAGATCAACTTTTTTTCAAAATTCACATCAGGAATAAGAACGCGTGAACAATCTTTGCTGTAAGTTGCTACAGTGTCTTTATAAGAATTATCATAATAATAAATGTGATCCACCTGAATGCAATCTAAATTAGGGTTGTTTTTAAAATTGTACGTGCTAAAATCCCTTCCGTTCATCGCATTTAAACTCATTAATTGATTTGAACTACAGTTTATATGTCTTAAAGCAGTATTTTTAGAAACATCTAAAGCTGTCAGCTGATTAGAATAACAATATAGTTCGATTAAAGCAATATTCTTAGAAACATCTAAAGCAGATAATTGATTCGAATAACAATACAATTTTGTTAAAACAATACTCTTAGAAATATCGAAACTAATTAATTTATTAGAATAACAATTTAATTCGGTCAAAGCGGCATTTTGAGAAACATCTAAAGCTGTTAATTGATTAGAATAACAATCTAATTTTTTTAAAGCGATACTTTTAGAAACATCTAAAGCCGCTAATTGATTAGAATAGCAGGATAAATATGTTAGAGCAGTATTCTTAGAAACATCTAAAGTTGTTAACTGATTCGAATAACAAGTTAATTGTTCTAAAGCAGTATTCTTAGAAACATCTAAAGCCGTCAATTGACTAGAATAACAAACTAAATTTTTTAAAGCTATATTCTTAGAAAGATCTAAAGTCGTTAATGAATTACCGCTGCAATCTAATACCTCTAAAGACGCAAAATCCTGAATTCCGGTTAAATTAGTAATAGAACTCTTGGAAACATTCAAAGAAGTTACCCCAGAAATCTTAGCTGTTGGCACTTTTCCGTCTATTATACCGGAGTCAAGCCCTAACGACATTAACTTTTTCTCAAAATTGACATCAGGAATAAGGGTATATTGAATAACAGCTGCACAAGCTAAATTGTAATTCGCCGTAGCATTTTTGGCCGCAGCCCAATTTGTATTAGCATAAGCCACATTATCTACCACAATACAACTTAAGTCGGGGTTGCCTCGAAAAGAACTATTCGTCGATAACTTAGAATTATTTCCATTCTTCAAATTCAGTCCTATCAATTGATTGGCAGAACAATCTAAGTAGGTTAAAGCAGTATTATTGGAAAAATCTAAAACTCTTAATTGATTATCATAACAATGTAAAGTAGCTAGAGCAGTATTCCTGGAAACATCTAAAGTTGTCAATTGATTATGATTACAACGTAACTCTGTTAAAGCGATATTTTTCGAAACATTTATCGTCATTAAGAAATTGTTTCCAAAACTCAGGTATGTTAACGAAGTATTCTTGGAAACATCTAAAGCTGTTAATCGATTGGAATCACAAAGTAAAAATTTCAAAGCAGTAAAATCCTGAATCCCGGTTAAATCCTCAATAAGGCCTACTCCTCTAACATTCAAACTAGTCAGGGTGTTTATTTTTGAAGTCAAAACCTTACCATCGGGTGTGCCGGAATCAATTCCCTGACGGATTAATTCTGCTTCAAAATACGCATCGGGGATCTGGGTGTATTGAGCAAAGGAAGATAAACTAGCTAAAAAAAGTACAAAGAGTAATCTTAGTTTCATAGGCGTTTTTTTGTTAATATTAAGGCCCAAATGTAGTAGAATATTAACTAATATCTTACATAAATGGTTAAAGAAATTTAAAAAAAAGTGTTCGACTGCAAGAGATTTACACTTATGAGGAAATTTTAGAAAAACATAAAAAAAAGACATTTTCAGGCAAATGTAAATGTGCTTTTCAACTACTCTAAAAACTTTCTATTTGTTGCTAATTATATAAGTACAGTTATTTATATAGTGAAAAAAATTTCGACACTATGTTATACCCTCTATTGCATACTTAAATACAAAATCCACAAAAAATATGGGCTTACTCTACTTTTTCTAAAGATAGCCTTTGAATTTAAAATGAATTTCGGTGCAGAATTGGTACATTAAGGTTCAAGGCAGTAATAAAGATACCCCAAAGACAGGACCATGAACCTTATAGTTCGAGTCCTCTCATCACAACTTTATAAAACAGAAAACCTGTAAAATAAACCTCTAAAAGTTTCGCTTCAAAACTTTTTTACGAAGGAATTAATCCCTTTATTTTTCAATCACGAGAGAAAGCTTTCTCTACTTTACTGTATTCCAACTCAATACCAGCAACAACAATTTTCTTTGTTAACGATAGAGATCACCAAATACAACTGATCAGATTTTTCATGCAAATAACCGTAATTTTTCCTGCAAAATACCGTAGATTTTTATAAATACTAAAAGGTACATTTAAGTTTTAATTCGCTCTAATTGAAACACTGAGCACTATTTTAGAAGTAAAATTCTCATCGTACTTATTCAAAAATGAAACAAATACATTAAATAACAGTACGAACGAATTTAGAAAAAATATAAAAACCATAAAAAAAGAAGTATTTTTTTACAAACAAGCTAAAAATAATCCAGTATTTAAAGTTTTTGTAAAAAAATCATTATAAAATAAATTTCAATACTCGTAATTTAGAAGAAATTTATTACTTTTATTCCACTATACCACGATAACTACTATAGTACCACAAAGGTCATTATTGAAGTTACACCATTTCCAAATCTCATTTCAATCTTATCAACCTATGAAAAATTCTACTATTATAGGATTAACGCCTTTTGAAAAGCCTGACGTCAACCTAATGTCTCAATTATTTCAGGCCGGAGCATTCCCCGTATTAAGTTTAGGACATGATATCGAAATCGCTCAGGAAGCATTACATCAACTTGACGGGAACAGTATACCTTCCTACGGTGTATACCTTACCAGTGACAGGCTAACATCCCTTCAACTGCCCGAGCAGGTAAGCCTTGCCATCCTTCCATTTGGGATCTCAGTAGAAATTTATCCCAACGTATCACGAATTTATCAGGTAACTAACCTTGAACAAGCCAGAGAAGCCGAACAACTGGGAGCTGTTGGAATTATTGTGAAAGGAAACGAAGCTGCGGGATTAGTTGGTTATGAATCCACATTTGTTCTCTTTCAGCGTGTCATACAAGAAATCAAGACCATACCTGTATGGGTACAAGGAGGAATAGGCCTTCATACCGCTGCCGCTGTAAAAGCACTTGGGGCAAAAGGTATTGTATTAGACAGTCAATTGGCATTATATCCGGAAAGTTCCGTTCCACAGGAACTCAAAAATCTATGTTCGAAATTAAATGGAACGGAAACCAAAATCATCGCCCAGCATCGCGTATTGGTTAGACCCAACTCGCCTGTTTTAGCTGAAAATGTTTCTATCGAAGAGTTAGGGCAATACTTTAATGATCTCGACCCTGAAAAAAGTTATATTACGATGGGGCAAGACATTGCTTTAGCGACAGAGCTGTATGAAAATTTCAAAACGCTGAAAAAATTGATTTTTGGATTTCATGAAGCCCTATATGGTCATCTAAAACAAGCGAAAGCATCTGCAATTATTGACGAAAATAATCCATTAGCCAAACAACTTGGCCTACGCTACCCGATCGCCCAAGGACCGATGACCCGCGTAAGTGATGTTCCGGCATTTGCCAAAGCGGTAGCCGAAACAGGAGCTTTACCTTTTATAGCTCTTTCTTTACTCAAAGGAGAACAAGCAAGAGCATTAGTCATCGAAACTCAAAAACTGGCCAGTGATAAAACCTGGGGTGTAGGGATATTAGGTTTTGCTCCACAAGAATTACGAGAAGAACAAACCGCCTATATCCTTGAAGCCAAACCTCCCGTAGTATTGATCGCAGGAGGTCGGCCTGCACAAGCTAAAGTATTTGAAAAAGCCGGTATAACTACGTTTTTACATGTACCTTCCCCAGCGTTACTGGATATTTTCCTAAAAGAAGGCGCCAAAAATTTCGTGTTTGAAGGTCGGGAATGTGGTGGACATGTTGGCCCGCTCTCCAGCACAGTACTTTGGGAAAAACAAATTGAACGTATCTTAAAAGAAGATCATCCGGAAAATATAAGTGTATTTTTTGCCGGCGGAATTCATGATGCTTTTTCCACAGCCTTTGTATCTATTATGACTGCCACTCTCGCTGCCCGAGGTGTAAAAGTTGGTGTATTAATGGGAACAGCCTATTTGTATACACAAGAAGCAGTGAGTACAGGAGCTATTCAGCAAGAGTTTCAGCAGCAAGCAATGAAAGCTAAAGATACCGTTTTGCTGGAAACGGCACCAGGCCATGAAACACGTTGTTTAAATACGGCATTCGCCCTACATTTCGACAATGAAAAGAAAAAGTTACTAGCCCTTGGAACGGACAAAAAGCAAATTTGGGAAGAGCTTGAAAAACTGAATGTAGGACGTCTCAGAATTGCAGCAAAAGGCATTGACCGCCAAGGTGATGCACTCGTAACGATACCCAAAAACCAACAACTTGATTTAGGTATGTATATGATTGGGCAGGTAGCCACCATGCACAATCAGGTGATTACACTGGAATCACTCCACCATAACGTTGCTATCGAAAATCAAAAATACATTGAACAGGCAGCACTGCCGGAAAAACCTTCATCAGCCGACAAAGCCCTGGATATCGCTATTATAGGTATGGAATGCGTGTTCCCGGGTGCCAAAAATTTAGCAGAATACTGGCGGAACATCATTCTTGGAAAAGACTGCGTTACGGAAGTACCGGAGGAACGATGGAATAAGGACCTCTATTATCAGCCTGATTCTAATGGTTCGGACGTATCACATTCAAAATGGGGCGGTTTTATTCCAAAAATAGATTTTGACCCATTAGAATTTGGCATTCCGCCGCAATCTCTTGCAGCGATAGAGCCAACGCAGCTTTTAACTTTACTCGTTGCCAAACGTGCAATGGAAGATGCAGGTTATGGTGAAAAACAAATCAACAGAGAAAATATATCGGTTATAATTGGTGCTGAAGGTGGAAATGATCTTGCAAACAGTTACAGTTTCAGAGGTTATTACAAACAAGTTTTCGGAGAGCTTCACGAAGAAGTAGAAAAAGCATTCCCACAAACCACCGAGGATTCATTTCCGGGTATATTGGCCAATGTAATTGCCGGTAGAATTACAAATCGTCTGGATCTGGGAGGAAGAAATTTTACCGTAGATGCTGCCTGTGCTTCATCAATAGCTGCTATTGATTTAGCGTGCCAGGAATTGATCCTGGGCAAATCGGATATGGTACTTACCGGAGGAGCAGATTTGCATAACGGTATCAACGATTATCTGATGTTTTCCAGTACACATGCCCTCTCCCGCAAAGGGCGCTGTGCAACATTTGACAGTGCTGCCGACGGTATTGCGCTGGGCGAAGGGGTCGCAATTTTAGTCTTAAAACGATATGAAGATGCCCTTCGTGATGGTGACCGTATTTATTCGGTGATAAAAGGTGTTGGAGGATCGAGCGACGGTAAAGCCCTTGGTCTTACCGCACCGCGAAAAATCGGTCAGGAACGCGCACTGGAACGCGCCTATGATCAGGCAGGTATCAGTGCCGCTACAGTTGGTTTAGTTGAAGCTCATGGTACCGGAACAGTGGTGGGAGATAAAACGGAGCTTACGGCACTCACCAATCTATTTCTAAAATCCGGAGCTTTACCGTCTCAGACCCATCTTGGATCTGTAAAAACCCAAATTGGGCATACCAAATGTGCTGCCGGTCTGGCCGGACTGATCAAAGCCACGATGGCCGTATACCACGGAGTAAAACCTCCTACCCTTCATCTCCAACAGCCCAATGCCTACTTCGATGCCCACACAAGTCCTTTTGCTTTTCATGCAAAAACAGGATTATGGTCCGAAAAAGAGCGTTATGCAGGTATTAGTGCCTTCGGTTTTGGTGGTACCAATTTTCATATGGTAATCGAAAATCATCCGCAAAAAGAAGAAGCCGCCATTCTACAATCCTGGCCCTCCGAATTATTCGTCTTCCGGGGAGATAATTATGATGCAGCCAAAATTCAATTAGAACAGGTAAAAACTTTATTGCAAATCAATGATAGTTTATCTTTAAAAGACATTGCCTACAGCTTAGCCGTGGGTTCAGAAAAACCGATACAATTGAGCATTGTTGCAGATACAGCCGAAGATCTGGTGATGAAAATCGAACTCTTGCTAACAGGCATTGAAAGTAAAGATATTTTTATGGTCAACAAACGAGTGGGTAAAACTGTCTTTTTGTTTCCCGGACAAGGCAGCCAAAACATTCATATGGCACGAGATCTGTTCGTGCTGTTTCCTGCCCTGCGAAAAATCATATCACAATATCCTGATTTAGAAAAAGTAGTCTTCCCTGCAGCCACATTTGATACCGCAACGTTAAAGAAACAAAAAGAAACCATTAAGGATACCCGTCTCGCACAACCTCTTTTAGGTATTGTAGATCTTGCCTTAGCTCAATTGTTACAGTCATTCGGTATCGTACCTGATATGTTAGCAGGACATAGCTATGGAGAGTTACCGGCTTTATGTTTTGCCGGTGTATTTAACGAACAACAGTTGGTTGAACTCAGCAGCAAACGTGCACAATCTATTCTAGATGCCATTACAGATGGTGATCCCGGAGCTATGGTAGCCGTAAACATTGATGCAGATCGTTTGAAAACAATTCTGGACCAACATCAGGACTGCTATCCGGTCAATTACAATTCACCAACTCAATGCGTTGTTGCCGGAAGTACCGCAGCCATTGACAAATTCATCGAGGCACTTAAAAACGAGCGCATCTCAGCCAAAAAACTAGAAGTTGCCTGCGCTTTTCACAGTCCTTTGGTGAGTAAATCCAAAGATTTGTATGCCAATGTTCTGAAAGAAATTCCTTTTCAGGAAATGCAGATTCCGGTTTGGTCCAACACTACAGCAACCTTATACCCAAGCGCGGTATCTGACATTAAAGCACAATTGACCGATCACCTGGTGCAACCCGTGCATTTTGTTGACGAAATCCAGGCCATGTATGCCGATGGAGCAAGGATATTTATTGAAGTAGGTCCCGGAAAAATATTAACAGGACTAACAAAGGCCTGCCTCAATCAAGAGGAACTGATCCTACATGTTGAAGATAACAATCATAACAGTCTCACCCACCTCCTTTGCATGTTGGCACAATACCTTGGAACTGGCCGCACTTTTAATCTAAATAAACTTTTTGAAGACAGATACGCAAATTTAATCCAAATCGATCAACCGGAGCTTTATCAAAAGAGCCCAACGATTTGGCGTGTAAACGGACAAGCCGCTCATCCAATCACAGGTACATTACCTGCTCATGGTGCATTACCAATCGTTACTCCCATTCAAATGACAAACTCCAAGATCATCCAAACACCAGATACACAACCTGCCGCAGAACACATATTACAAGAATATTTAAACAGTATGAAAATGTTGATCCAGGCGCAGCGGGATGTCATGCTTTCCTTCTTAGGACAACAGCAGCACCTAACTCCTATTCCCGTTTATGCTGCGACAGTAGAAAATAAGATGGCTAATCAATTGGCAGCAACCGTAATTACGAACGATAAACCGATAGCTAAAGTAACACTGCAAATACCTTCAAGAGATATCAAATCTTTGTTGTTAACTGTGGTATGCGAAAAAACCGGCTATCCGCAGGAAATGTTAGGAATGGAAATGGATCTGGAAGCTGACCTCAGCATTGATTCTATTAAAAGAGTTGAAATTATTGGCGCGCTCCGTAATGAGCTTGGTATACTCAACAGTGATCATGAAAATGAAGATACAGTGATGGAACAACTGGCGGCAATAAAGACTTTAAATGGACTTGTAATCTGGCTTACGGAATACACAGGTACGGTTGATTCAGTTTCAACAAAAATTGAATTACCACCTGTAGCACCTTTAACAGCGGATAAAACCACCGTGACACTTGCAGAACTGCAAACGGCCATTTTAGATATTGTTAGTGAAAAGACCGGTTATCCGAAAGAAATGTTGGGACTGGATCTGGATCTGGAAGCCGATTTAAGTATAGATTCCATTAAACGAATGGAAATAATCAGCGATCTGAAAAACAAAATCGGATTTGGTGATGACAAGGAACAGGCTGATGATCTTATGGAAAAATTAGCCACCATAAAAACGTTAAATGGTTTAGCTGCCTGGATAAGTGAAATGAGTACAACTGAACCTGTGCAAAGTTTATTGACACGCCTGCGATTTGATTTAGTACCCACCCTTATTTCTGAAGCACAAAACACCGAAATCCTCAAAGGAAAACGATTTGCAATAGTTCCGGACAATGGAACACAAACCCTGGCCATTAAAACAATATTGGAACAATACGGTGCAATTACTGAATTGGTTCATAACGAACAAAATCTAACGCTCTTTGATGGACTGATTATTACCGATATATACTCCGCTACTGTGAAGCATAGTATCATCGACCACGTTGGTTTAATTAAGAATATGGATCTTGAAAAAGCGCAATGGATTTATTTGATCTCCGATATCCCGGCACATGTAGAAGAATTAAAAGATACCCGTGCATTACGTCATTATCAGGGTTATCCCGGCTTATTCAAAAGTTTAGCTCGTGAGTTTGAACAAACCAACTTCAGACTGATCAGTCTCAATACGGCACAGGAAGTAGACCAAATAGCCGAAATTACTTTACGGGAGATCCTGACAACAGACCAATCCGTTGAAGTGATTTACAAAAACAATCAACGCCATAAAGTCGAAATAATACCTTCGCCCATGTTAACCGCTCTTGATCAGGCACATATCGAATTGGACAAAAAATCGGTTGTTTTAGTCCTTGGCGGAGGACAGGGGATTACTGCGGAACTGGTCAAACACATGTCCGCCACTTATCCATGTACCTATGTTCTTGTGGGCAGATCAACAGACCCGAGAGACGTTATTACCGATTCAAAAGAATTAGAATTAATGGAATCGAAAGAAGAAATCAGAAGCTACTTCATCAAGACCGGTAATTTCAGTGCTCCATCTGAAATTGAAAAAGAGACGCTGCGAATTTTCAAAAACAATCAAATTCTGCGTACCATTCGACACATGGAAGAATTGGGAAATAAAGTAGTCTATCAATCCTTAGATGTTTGCGATGAAGAGGGCTTGACTCAGCTTATCCATGATATTTATAAACAATATGGACAATTGGACGGTGTCATTCATGGCGCAGGTCTTTTGGAAGACAAACTTTTCAAGCAGAAAACCACAAGTTCTTTTGAACGTGTCTTTGATACAAAAGTAAAACCCTTACGTGTGCTGGCGGAACAATTGCGCTCAGATTGCCAATTTGTAGTTTTATTTTCAAGCATTGCTTCTGTGTATGGTAACAAAGGACAGACGGATTATGCCGCAGCCAATAGTGTATTGGATGATTATGCCAAAGTCTTAAACAAAAGGCTGAAAGGAAAAGTAATCTCGATCAACTGGGGGCCATGGAAAGGCGCAGGAATGGTTTCTTCATCATTAGAAAGTGAGTACGAACGCCGCGGAATTTCGCTGATCCCATTAGAAGAAGGGAAAGAACTATTTCTGAACGAAATCAAATATGGAACAGAAAGTCAGGTATTAATTATGTCTGGTAAAAATTGGTAATAACCGTCGTATTCCTTTATTATGAAAAAAACAGATATTGCTATTGTAGGTTTATCCTGCCTGTTTCCTGGTGCAAAAAATGCAGAGGAATTCTGGCAGAATATCATCAATAAAGTCGACTCCACGCAAGTTGTTCCGGCAGATCGAATCGATCCTGTTCACTTTAACGGAAGCAAGGAAGCTACGGACCGCTTTTATTGTAATCGTGGCGGATTTATTCCTGATTATGAATTCGACCCTACGGCCTTTGGTATCTTACCTCTTGCCGTTGAAGGCACTGAACCCGACCATTTATTAACACTCGAACTCGTTCAAAAAGCATTAGAAGACGCAGGTGTATTCCGAAAAAAAGTTTCATTGGAACGAACCGGAATTGTCATCGGAAAAGGGAATTATACAGGTCCCGGAGCTACACGCGCCATTGAAATTGTACGTACTGGCGAACAGATATTCTCACTTTTGCAAGAACTATTGCCGGAGGTATCTTCTTCCGATATTGAAAAAATAAAACAGGCCTTTCAGGAACGCAAAGGGCGGTTTTCTGCAGATACCGCCATGGGGTTAATCCCCAACCTTGTTGCCTCATTAGTCTCCAACCGATTCAATCTTGGAGGCGTTGCTTTCACCGTTGATGCGGCCTGTGCAAGCGCTCTTGTAGCCGTAGACCATGCCGTGCAAGAGTTGCTGCGTGGCCGAAGCGATATGATGATTGCCGGCGGAGTTCATACCGGTCAAAATGCTGCATTTTGGAGCATATTCAGCCAATTGGGAGCATTATCACATCAACAGCAAATCAAGCCCTTTAGCGAAGATGCAGACGGATTGCTCATTGGAGAAGGCTGTGGTTTCGTTGTCCTAAAACGATTGGAAGACGCGGTACGCGATCAGGATAAAATTTATGCCATTATTAAAGGAGTTGGCATCAGCAGTGATGGCAATGGAACAAGCGTGATGAGCCCTTCTGTAAAAGGCCAGTTAAAAGCATTGGAACAAGCGTGGGCACAGGCCAATTTAAATAAAGAACAAATTGGCTATCTGGAAGCTCATGGCACGGGAACTCCTTTAGGTGATAAAACAGAACTGCAAACTCTGGCACAATTTTTTGGCAAAGAAGAAACCGCTGCACGCGCCGGTATAGGATCAGTCAAATCCAATATAGGGCACGCCATGCCTGCTGCCGGAATAGCGGGTTTAATTAAAACCTGTCTGGCCCTGCATCACGACATATTGCCGCCTACCTTATATTGTGAAAACCCAACTGCCTCTATACAAGACACCAGATTTACACCAATACAGGAAGCCAAGAACTGGTCACAAACCGGTTTACCCAAAATCGCAGCAGTAAACGCATTTGGATTTGGAGGGATCAACGCCCACGTAGTCCTGGAGGGTTATGATATTCCCAAAAAAGACGAAGTATTGTTACTTGCAAGACCGACACGTGAAGCTTTACTTTCGGCGCTTCAGGATAACGATACCTCCGTAGGAAATGGAGATTATCGTATTGCACTCTTTGATCCAACACCCGAGCGTATCCAAAAAGCAATCAAAATTGTGTCCAAAAATAATGCGTGGCGCAATAAACAAGATATTTGGTACACCTCTGCTCCCCTTTTACAAAATGGCGGCAAACTAGCTTTTGTATTCCCAGGATTAGACGGTTTAGAAAAAGGTGAAGTTGAAACTGTCAGTCGATATTTTGGATTGACAGCACCTATAGAAACAGCCGGTGAAGGACTGCTGAACGACGCATTAGGTATTTTTAATACTTGTGGCATACTGGACAGTTCCTTAAAAAAATTGGGAATCTATCCGGATATGAATGCCGGACATAGTTTAGGAGAATGGTTAGCAGGATATGCTTCAGATTTGGCCGAAGCCAGTTCTGTCAAGGATCTAATCGATGTTCTTGATCCGAAAACATTTGAACTAAAAGATTCAAAATTCATTGCTATCGGAGCAGGTCTTGAAGAGGTAAAGCCATTGATTGAACAAATTCCTAACCTTTATGTTTCCAATGATAATTGTCCACATCAGGTTATCCTGTGTGGTACAAATGCGGCACTTCAGGAATTGACCCCTTTATTAAAATCAAAACAGATATTCCACCAGGTTTTACCGTTTCAATCCGGTTTTCATTCTCCATTTGTTGCAGATAAACTGGATGTAATCTTAGCCGGTATGGAAAAAGTTCAATTCCAAAAAACAAAAATTCCATTGTGGTCAGCCACTACCCTCCTGCCTTATCCGGCAGATCAGAAGTCTATCCGTAAATTAAGCGCCGAACATTTGGTACAGCCTGTAAGATTCCGGGAACTAACCGAAAAACTTTATGCGGAAGGAGTTCGTTTTTTTATTCAGGTAGGTACAGGAGGATTAATCGGTTTTATTGATGATACGCTAAAAGGCAGCCCCTTCAGTACCCTTGCTTCAAGTGTAGCCAATCGAACAGCACTTGCTCAGCTTCAACGGGTAGTAGCCGCTTTATTTGTAGAAGGAAAAGTACTGGCGCTCGATTTTTTAAACATTCAAAATCACAGAAAAATAGTCCCAAAAAAAGGCATAAAATTGCAATTAGGATCACCTATTATACGTGATTTTGAACCTCTGCAAAACTTACGGAAATCAATCCATACCGTACAACCCAAAAAGGTTTTAACCGAAGCAAAAGTAAGTCACCCCTTGGTCCGTGCCTTTCAGGAAAATATCGCCGATATGATCCGAATGCAGGAAGAAGTACTGGATGTCTTTCAAAATCAGGGAGAAGCCGTCGTTTTAACACCTGTTTTAACGAAAAAACAACTGGCCGACAGTCCTTTTACAAAAACACTACACGTCAATTTAGATACGCATCCTTATCTGATTGATCACAGCCTTTTGCGACAACCCAAAGGCTGGTCGGATGTGGCAGATATGGAACCTGTGATTCCAATGACCATGATTTTTGAATTACTGGCAGAAGCAGCACAAGCAGAACAGCCGGAAACCAAAATTCACAAAATCATGAACGTCAGTGTATTTCAATGGATGAACGTTGCCAGGCCTTTTGAAAAAATGATAAAAGGCGTCTGGCGTTCCAACCATCACGCCTATCTGGACATAGAGAATTTTGCCAATGCAGAAGTATCTTTAACAGCATCACATCCACCACAACCTACTTTTGATCTGTCAATAGGCGAACGACTGCCTATTGAGCGAACTCCTTTGGAAATCTATGAGAAGCACATGTTCCATGGAGAAAAATATCAGGGTATTACGGTCGTATCAGCTGTTGGAAAGAAAGGTATTACTGGACAAATAAAAGGTAATGGCGGTAAAGGTTCCTTATTGGATAATGCCGGACAATTGTTTGGATTATGGTTGCAACTTACCTTAACCAAAGACCGCATCGCTTTTCCGGTCAAAATTAAACAAATTGAATTCTTCGAAGATATGCACGATCAGGACGGTGTATTTGAATGTACCTGTATACTGACTGAATTAAACGATGAATTTGCTATCGCCGACATTATACTTCAAAGAGACGGAAAAGTTTGGTGTGCGATAAAAGGATGGCAAAACCGGAGATTAGAAATTGACGAAGCTTTATGGAATGTTTCCATGTCTCCGCTCCATAACCGTCTGTCAGAAGAAATTGCCCCACAAGTCTTTTTCTTTCATCAGGCCTACTCGCGCGTAAGTTCCTGGGATTTTATACTGAAACGTTATTTCAATCAAAGGGAAAAACAATACTATCAGGAGCTCCTGCCCAATCGCAGAAAAAATTGGATGGTGAGCCGTGTAGCCGTAAAAGATGCCGTAAGACAGGTGCTGAGCGAAAAGAAAAAGCAGCCCAGTTATCCTATCACCTTTGAGATTTATTCTGATAAAACAGGCAAACCTCATCTCAAAGGCAATGCTACAGAACAGATTCAGATCTCACTGGCACATAAAGGAAAAGATGCTGTAGCCATTGCGCGACACGATAAACCGGTGGGTATTGACATGGAAATCATTGCCGAACGCAGTCCTGAATTTTATCAATTGGTATTCACCGATACAGAATTAGCCTTACTGGAAGAACGAGATCAGGCCGAATGGACCACCCGATTTTGGGTAGCAAAAGAAGCTTATGGAAAACTATTGGGAACGGGGCTGAAAGGTAACCCCAAAAGACACGAAGTAACCTGCATACAAGGCGATCATCTGTGGATCGATCAAATTGAAATTAAAACAATCAAACACCTAAATTATATTATCGGATGGACACTTTAGACACAACATTAAAAAGAAATCATGAAGAGTTATTCAACCTTTTAAAGGGTTTTATTACAGAAATTATTGGTGAAGAATTTGTAGAAGAAATGGATATCACTCCGCAAAGTTCATTTACCAAAGATCTGGAAATGGACAGTATAGAGATTGTATCTTTTTCAGAAAAAATCAAATCACACTTTGGCGATCAGATCGATTTCACGGGCTGGTTGTCTGCTATGGACTTGGATGAACTGATCAATCTTGATCTGAATAAGATCATTAATTATATCTACGAATGCCAATAATCACTATTAATAATAAAAAAGTTCACGTACAGGAACTCAATAAAGGTGCTGAAGATACCGTGGTACTGATCCACGGTATGTTTAGTAATCTTTCTATTTATTATTTTAACATTGCTCCCATTTTGGCACAACACTTTCATGTGGTGATGTACGATCTAAAAAGTCATGGCAGAAGTGAGCGTACCTTAGAAGGATATGATTTAGAAAATATGTCCTCTGATTTAATCGCAATGATGAATTACCTCCAAATCAAAAAAGCACAACTTGTTGGTTATAGCTTTGGCGGACTTATTGCACTCCAAACTGCTTTGATAGCCCCTGAACGTGTAGATCAATTGGTTGTCATTGAAGCACCGGATCCGCAAGATGAAAAGGCACGAGGTATTATCGAAGCTTACAGCAAGGAATTTCTCGAACATTACATCGCCAATTTTACGGATACCACAAAAGTGAAAATGGGAAAAAGACAATTCGAAAAAAACCATCGGTTATACGAGTTTTTATTTCACCAGACCAGTATCAAAGCAGATATGGTTAAAGAAAAAGATTTTCTGTATCAGGTTCTTATTTCCGAATTACGCATACCCACTCTGTTGCTCTATGGATCAGCTTCCGACTGTAAACCGACAGGAGAATGGTTAGAATCTCAAATTGGTACAGCCGAGCTGAAACTCATCAATGGAGATCACAATATTCCCATTCAGGCTCCCATTCAGATAGCAGAAACTATTGTTCAATTTTTAACTAACCCTTTATTACAGAACTATGGCTAAATTTGTATTTGTTGTTCCCCCGCTAACAGGTCATATCAATCCTACATTGAGTATTGGTGCCGAGCTTTTAGAAAGAGGACATGAAGTAGCATGGATCAGTCTTGACCAAACCTTAGAATCTAAACTTCCTGCAGGCGGACAATTATTGCTTATCCAATACGATCAGACTGACGAAGAAAAAAGAGAGAGCGAACAGTATCTCGATATCATTTCAAAAAAGGTCGTTTACGGTATTGACAGTATCAAGTTTTTATACGAAGAAGTGTTGATCCCTTTAAACAGACATTGTTATAACGGAATTGTTAAGCTGTTGGAAGCCTATGAACCAAATTTAGTCATTGGTGATCATCAATTATTTGCGGCGGCAATTGCGGCAAAAAAAGTGAATCGTCCTTATGCGACCTCCGTAACTGCCCCGGCAGCAATCAAAATTATTAGTGAGTTACCCAAAGTACACGAATGGGAAGTCAATCAGATCCTGGCGCTACAAGAAGAGCTTGGTGTCAAAGAAAACCAATCACTGGCTTGCTCTGATCTTCTTACTTTAGTGTTAACCTCTCAATATTTCTTTGGAGAAATGGATCTCAGCTCAAACTATCAATTCACAGGTCCGGTAGTAACAGAACGCCGTATATCCAGCACTTTCGATTGGGAGCGTTTGAAAAACAGTCCAGGGAAAAAAATCTTAGTCAGCATCGGCACCACATTCGACCACGAGCATAAAAAAGCATTTTTTCAAAAGGTAATCGATGCCTTTCAGGAGGAAGATCTAACGGTTGTAGTGGTTTCAGATCCAGATTTATTTGATCAGTGGCCTGAAAATTTTATGGTCTATGCACAAATCCCACAATTGGATTTGTTACCTCATTTAGATGCTGTGGTGTGCCATGGCGGACACAACACGGTCTCAGAAGCCCTTTCACAGGGGCTGCCGCTCGTTGTTATTCCAATTGCATACGATCAGTCACATGTTGCAGGGCGTGTCGTACGTACCGGAGCGGGTGAACGTCTCAATTTTAACCGATTTAAAGCAAATCATCTAAAAAGTAGTGTTCATGATATTCTGAATAATCCTCAATATCGGGAAGCTGCTCTCAAAGTTCGCCAATCTTTTATAGACGCAGGCGGAACGAAGACTGCAGCAGATCTACTGGAACATGCCATAATTTCCGCAAAGCGATCTACTGAATCTCCGGCCAAATTTCTCGTTGTTGTTCCGCCATTTTTCGGACATATCAGTCCAACATTGAGTTTGGGGGCCAGTTTATTGGCTCGTGGTCATGAAGTCAAATGGTTTGGTATTACACCATTGGCGAAGGAACATATTCCGACAGGAGGAACTTATATCTATCCCGAGGAAGATCTCCTGCCTTATCAGGAGGAACTTCAGCGAATATTAAAACGACAAGACGATGGCCCATCTTGTTCGGGACCGGAAGTCATGAAACTGGCACTGGAAGAAACCTATGTTCCATTTGCCAAAATGATGATGCCGGGCTTAGAAACACTACTCGGTCACTGGCAGCCTGACGTGATCATTAATGACTGTATCACTTTTGGCGGCGCTTTATTTGCACACAAACATCGTATCCCTTCTGTAACAACAACCCCGGTACCACCGGATGTTATGGGTGACACCGAGAAAAGTGCTCCTAAAATATTTGAATGGCAGCAAAATCTCATCAAAGAGCTGCAAAAAGAAGTCGGTATCGCTGATGAGGGTATCTTCATACATTCGCATCAATTAAACCTGGTCTTCACCTCGCAATCATTTGCCGGTTATGAAACGGTACCCTCACACATGAAATTTGTAGGTCCGGTAAAAGGCCGTCCGAATAATAGTCCATTTGACTGGGAACGATTAGCCGCCAGCACAACGCCAAAAATATTTGTGTCTTTGGGTACTTTATTAGTGGATATCCGAAAAGATTTTTTTGGCAAACTCATTGAAGCATTTGCCGACCAACCCGTTACTATAATAGCCGCGACACCGCCTGATATATTTGACAAATGGCCTTCTAATTTTATTGTAAATGGTTTTGTCCCACAATCTACATTGATGCCGCATATGGATATGGTGATCTGTCATGGTGGTTTCAATACCGTAAACGACACCTTTACCAATGGTCTCCCGATGTTGATTACACCAATCGCTTACGATCACTTTCATACCGCAAAGTTGATTGAACAGGCGGGCTGTGGAATCAGTATTCGATACAAACGACTTCGGATAGAAGACCTGAGAAAAACAGTCTTTGAGCTTTTAGAAAACCCTAAATACAGAAATGCAGCCAAAGAAGTTCAAACCGCTTTTCTAACAGCAGGCGGCAATGACAAAGCAGTGGCATTATTAGAAGATTTTGTAAAACAAGAACGTTTGGTATTAGCTTCAGTATAAAATATGAAAAGAAGATTGTTATTTGGAGAGCGTATGCTTTTGGGAGAAGGAAAAGACCCTTTCCATGTTGTTATTCCTTTTCGCCTGCGCGGTGTATTGGAGGAAAAAGAGATTCAGTATGCCTTGGGCAGACTTCAAAAAAAACATCCCTGGCTACAAGCACTCATCCACCTCGATGAGAACAATGTCCCGTGGTTTGAAGTATCTAAACTACCGAATCCAATTCCTATCCGTATTGTAGATCAAAAAAGAGAAGAGGACTGGCAACAAGAAACTATGCGAGAATTGCAGACACTCTTTGATTATAAAAGCAAACCTTTGATCCGCCTGGTGTGGATCAAAGGAAATGATACTTCAGATATGCTGCTGACTTTTCATCACTGTCTATGTGATGGTGGTGCTGCGATGAATTTGATTCATGAATTTTTAAAAGTATTAGATAATCCTACAGCAGATATAGGCATTGAAAACCCTATTTTAGGCATCCAGGACGTTGTTCCTTCCCCTATTTTAAATAGTAACAGACAAAGATTCAAAGCAAAAATGATTGGTCGACTGGCAACATTCGCCATCAAATGCATTCCCGTCAGCAAAAAAGCGATTGATCGACAGACAGACTATTTGATTCATTGGAAATTAGATCCGGCCACAAGTCAACAGCTTATTTCCCATTGTCAATCACTAGCCATAACCGTCAATACTTTTTTAAGTGCTATCGTATTGGACACCTTTAAAAAAGTACGTGGAAACAAAGCCTTTAATAAAGTTTCTTGTCCGGTAGATATCAGGCGCTTTGCTCCTCAGGTAAAAAAAGATCATATTTTCGCCTTCGGTCTGATGATCGTCCTGTCATCAGATCCTAAACTCGATTTCTTAGACAATTTACGTGTCATGCAGCAGCATGTAGATCGCAAAACCGCCAAACTTAATCCCTATATCACCATGATGGTTATGGAATCTGCTCATAAGGCGTTGAACAACTTTACAAAACTTCTAAAACGAGGCAAGTCCTCCAACGATTGTATGTTTTCTAACCTGGGACGTATTCAGATACCCTATCAATACCAATCCTTTGCGTTGGAAACGATTCGCAGTCCATCAGTCATTGGGCCATTGGGTAATACAACAACTATCCTTACCTCTACTTATCAAGGTGTTATCGACTTCTCGTTTATGGGAAGTGAAGGTTATTTGCCTTATTACGAAGCCTTAGCCATTCGTGATGAAATAATTGATTCTATTAAACACCAATTAAATTATCAAGCCGCCTCATGAACAAGCGAAAACTCTTATTAGTGGAACGAATCATGTATGTGAATTCCGCCACACCTCTAAACTGTGTCTTTACGGCAAAAATCAAAGGTGAAATTCTACAAGAACAGATCGAAATTGCCTTAACAAAAATCCAACACAAGCATCCATTGCTCCGTGCAGAGGTTGATTTACAGGATAAGCAGCATCCGGCTTATGCGATCAGGGAAAATATGAAACCTATTCCGCTTCGCATCGTAAAACGCCAAACAGATACCCATTGGTTAGTGGAATCTGAACAGGAATGGTATCGGCAGTTTAAAGGCGAAGGCTCCCCTTTGGCTCAATTGGTATGGATCAAAGGACAAAAATTCTCTGAATTGTTATGGGTAGTGCCACATTGTATCTGCGATGGAACCAGCATGGTCACTTTGATGCAGGAATTACTTGCCTTAATCGATAATCCGACACTTGATCTGAAACCCTATCCACTCTTCCAATCGGTCAACAATTTCCTAACGCCCCAGTTTGATCTTCAAAAAAAAGCTCGCAAAGCAAAGCTTTTTTTATTTTTGGGGAAATTTTTCTTTTTACTGCAACGGAAAAATAAAAAAAGAAATCTTGGAAAAAATTATGCCATTCATTGGAAATTAGATCCGACAAACTCCTCCATTATAAAGCAAAAATGCAAAGACAGTGGTATTTCGGTACACGCCATTCTTTGTACCGCTTTTATGCAGGCTTTTCAGGATCTGCAAGGAAAATCAGCGAAAAAAAAGGTCATCAGCCCTATTGATATCCGCCATTTTATTCCTGAAATTAGAAAAGACCAAATGTTTGCCTTTGCCCCAACGGTGGAACTGTCTTTAAAAAAAGAAAAAAATCAGATACTGGATCAGGCGAAACACATCAAAAAAGATCTTGCTCAAAAAATAGAAAAAATGGATGCCCGGGAACTCCTATGGATGGGTGAACAGATGCACCCTCTGGTACATCGCATGATTGCGCTGCTAAAATCCAGCCGAGGTGCACACGATCTGACGCTTTCGAATATGGGTAACCTTCAAATCCGGAACGATTACAAAAATTTCATTCTGGAAGATATCTTCAGTCCAACAGTAGCATTTCCCTGGCTAAATTCAAACACTTTAGTGACGACTACTTTTAACGATCAAATGGACTTTACCTTAATGTCCAACGAAGACTTCTTATCGAAACAAGAAGCTTCAAAAATTAAAGATAAGGCCTTGGAAATACTGGCTTTACCCTTATAAATTACGTATGAAAACAGCAACTCAGTCCAAAAAAACATCCCTCAAACGCTTTTTAAGAAAACGTGCGATTTATTATTTTCTTCCCAACGTATGTTTCAATTTTATTATTGCTTATGCCAGTTTCCAGGAATTAGGATATACTCATTTTTTTGCCGGTCCTCAAAGCTTAGCACGTTTAACATTGCCAATGGCTATCTTTTTGCCTGTAATCCTGACAATGGATATCATCAATCGGGTTATTGTCGCCTCCAAACAAGAATTAATCGAAGTGGCAATAGACCATAAGCTGAATAAAAACAAGTTTATAACAAAATTATGCCTCTTGCATGGCATCATAACCGGTTTACTGGTATTAACAATATTGCTTCTTGCACAGCAGAGCTTAACGGTTAACCATAAATTAGATCCTACCCTTATGGCTCTTCTGGATGCTGTTCTTGCAGGCCTGCTTTCAATATTGTTTACTTATCTTCCCATCTACAGGTTAAAAAAACACTTTCACCAACCTCTGTCAAAGGTGCAGATAGAAATTGCTGACCATTAACACGGAGCATATTATTCAACTAGTATCAAACAATACTCAAAAGCTGTAATTAGGCTTTTAATTCCCTATATTAGCATTTGTTTAACTGCACAAATATAATTAAAAATGAATTTAGGGATTTTCAAGGATTTTTGGGACGGGCATCCAAACCATTTGCCTTTTCTAAGTTTAGTAGAGCTAACAAGTGACGAATCTCAAAGTTTCAACTTAAAATTAAGTTTTTCGAAATTAGAAGCCATACTCGAAACAAACTCTGAACAGAAAATTAGTGACGGTATTAGATTATTATTAGAGCAGGAAAATTGGAGAGCTCACCTAGTAGCATCGGTTTCACTATTATTGATTAGTCAGGCAAAAAGAGATCGTTTAATTAATTTATACTGGGAAAGGCTTTCTCGTGGTTCTTGGGTTTCTCCCCAAATACTAACCTCTCTATCAAGATGCGATACCTCTTTTAATACCAAAGGAGAAAAAATACTTACCGAAGGATTTACCATTAACTATGCATCACTGTCATCGATAGATCATCATGTATTGCGTGGAGGAGTTCCAACAACTGTCTCTGAAAAAAAAATTATAGCAGCTGTAAATTATTTATTAAATAACATTATTAATGACAATGATGATAATTATGATAATGATTCTGGCGGCTCAATAGCCAAAAACTGGAAAGAAAAATTAACTGAATTGATAAAAGAGAACAGAGTGAAACTTGCTTATTTTTAAAGTTAAACTTTATATAGATTTCATCTATCCCCCAGTTTACTCCCACTCTGTTCTTTTTCTTTTTTTTATCCGAATTTCTAAAGATAATAAGTAATTATAGAAATGTCAAGACCACTCCTTTTAACCTAACACAAACTCCAGTCTTTATCTAAAAATTCATCCTCTCCCGGCTCCTCCGTTTTATAGGCAATCGCTTCCGGAATGGATGTTTTTGGAATGTTCACGTGTATGATTGTATTTTCCTTAATAGTATCAAGCTGTTGTAAAACGTCTTCGAGTTCATCTAGAGTGTTCACTTCAAAACCTTTCCCTCCAAATACATCAACGAGTTTGGCATATTTCCAACGATGCATTTCATTGTAGTCATAGACACTGTTTAAATCAGGGATATCATAATCTACCTGATCAGCACCACGGAAAGGATTAGGATTCACCAGCATTTGTTCGATACCATAAATACCATTATCCAATACAAAAACAATAGTATCATGTTTCAGTTTATTCTGTGTTGATATGGCCTGACAGGTTTCCTGAAAAGCACCATCGCCAACAAATACCACTGGTCTTTTATCCGGTCTGGCACATTTTATTCCGGTTGCAGCAGGTACCGAATAACCGATAGAAAGCCATGATGCCTGCGCCACAAATCCATTAGGTTCTGCAATACGGATGCCTTGGGCTCCCAATAAAGGAAAACCGGCATCTGCAACTACTATATGGCTGCCATTAATAAAACTATTGATCCGTTTGAAAAAAGTATCATAGGTCAAAAGTGGTTTTTCATTTTTTGCTATGCTATCATCGGCGACAAAAAATGATTTAGGCAGCTTTTTTTCCGTGTCATACATTTCATAGGCACTAAAGGTAACTTTAGTGAGTTCTTCTTTCAGGAAAATAATAAAATCCTTTAGCGATACATTGGCCACATAAGAAGCACCTATTCTTACACCGCTGTGATTCGCGAGCACCGTGTCATCTTTCCAGACATCAAAACCACCCAGATTTTTACCCGTCGTCCATACACCAAGACCAATTTTTACCTGAGCCTTTTCAAATTGTTCCTTAACATCTTTTGGTGATGCTTTGCCATTAAAGACCCCCCTAAATTTACGATGGTTTTCAGAAACGATCGATTTTCCGAGTATGGAAGTTACAAATTCTGTATCGGTAGTTTCAATGAGATCCAAAAATTCCTTTTGAATGCCGTAGCGCTGAATTTCAATTCCGCCCCAGAAAATAATCTCTTTTCCACGGGCCATTGCGGCAACCCTTTGAGCTGCCTTGCGGGCACTTGTCCGGCATTTTGATGTTCCTTTTTCTACCAATGGAGTAACAGGTGCATTGCATTCCATTCGCCATGCATCTTCAAAAACCTCAAGGTAAACCGGTCTTCCGTATAAAAGACAGGCATTTAGTACTGCATCAATCTTATAAGGAGCGTCAGATGAACCCGTAATCTGTTCGGCTGCAACAGTAACATTACGAAACACATTGATATTGCTGTACATATCACCAGTCATGTGTGAAGCCAGCATTCCCTGAACAAGGCTTCGCTGTTGATCTTTATTGGTTGGAGCTCCATTGATAACCAAAACGGGACAATGTTCTACATAAGAACCTGCAACCGAATTCAACAACGTAAATGCTCCCACGCCGTAGGTTACCGCTACTGCTGCAAAACCATTTTGTCGTGCATAAGCATCCGTACAATGTCCGGCATTTATTTCGTTTGTATCGTTAACAATTTTAATTTTTGCATTTTTGTCTTCAAGGATTGTATTTAAAAACGGAGCGGTATAATTGCCTGCAATACCAAATAAGTGGGTAAGCCCTAATTCTTCCAGGCGTATCTGCAGGTACTTTGCTACTGATATTTTTTGCTCTGCCATCTTAAATCGGGTTATTAAGATTACCTATATTTTCGTTGACTTCCAGTGCGGTACGAATTCCCGATTCGATAGCGCCTTCAATCCAGGCATGTTTCAAAGAAGTATGCTCTCCTGCGAAATGTGCTTTTCCTTTCCATTCTGTAGAAATAATATGGCGCTGTAATAACTGTAACTGACCCGGATTGAAGATTGCCGCTTCGCCAAAAGCATAAGGATCACGCATCCAGCTTTGTGTTGCAGCACCCACTAATTTTCCGGGTTTCCCTTTTCGGTCTTTGATACTTGAACTGATTACAGCAAGATCAATAATACGCTGCTGTTCTTTCACATCATCGCTGTGCATGATGGCCAGATTTTTAAGTGCATAGAAATATCGGTCATCATCATCCATCGAATCCCAACGGCTTGCTTCGTCTGACCAGCAATAGGAAGCCAAAACGACACCATGTCCGTTACTTCCCAAATCATTACTCGGATAATACGTAAAACGGTTAGAAAAATCGGTAATTGTACCACCGCCCACGATATTATACGGAGCTTCCTGCCACCATTTTTCACGAAATTCAAGCAATATTTTAGTAGCAGAATCATAATGCAGTTCCCGAATTGCTTTTCGTTTTTGCTGCTTGAATTGTGGTGTTACATAAACGTGCCTTAGTGCCGAAAATGGTATGCTGACAATTACTTCATCAAATTCCATATCGCTAACAGGTGTTTTTAATGCTTTGAATCCTGCATCTTCATAAAACTGAGGGTCACGCTGTACCTCTATGTCTACTTCTATTTTTACCTTGTCGTTGACAAGCATCATTTTAGTCATCCTACAATCGAAATAGGTATTTTCTTCTAGTTTATGGGCTTTAAAAAAGGCATTAGGGAGCTTGTCACATCCGCCTACAATTTCCATAAATCGCGTAGAATCCTTAATAATATTTTGTTCAATAAAACTCTGGATGAAATCGTAAGCCATTCTGGATTCCAGGTTTTGGAGCACACCAATCATTTCAATAGCATTTTCAGAATACATGGAATGTTCTTTCAGGAAACGACGCATCGAATACTCCCCGTAACGCTCGATCAAAACGGGCCAGTTTTTCTCCGGATCTTCGGCAATAAAAGCTTTAAGCGGATTAATTAAATTGGCCATTAACTGGTCTGCCCTCATGTTTTCGCTGCTGCCTAAATGGAAGTCGAGCAAGGCGTTTACATCGACAATTTTACTCGCATCCTTTGGGATATACTCATTTTGAACCACACGTTTGCGGTTGACGTAAAAAAGAGAGTTTCTTGTAACTTCCGGTTTTGGTTTAGCAGGATCCGCCTGATATGCAATTGCCTGAGCTTTATCAACCGACAAATAATAAAAAGGCTCTGTTTTGAGTCCTAGTTTATCGATGTATTTGAGTACCATCTGATGTATGGTCGGGATGCGCATTGCTCCGGCTTCGCCATAAACAGTATCGTCTTCGAAATATTTCTTGTCCTTAGAATTTCGGAAGGTTTTAATTCGGCCGCCAACACGGGTATTAGATTCCACTATTGTAACCTTATGGCCTGCCTCCTTCAACATAGCCGCTGCTACCATTCCGGCCATTCCGGCACCAATGATCAATACGTCTTTTGGTTTATCCGTACGGGGAATTCCTTCGTCGATGTATTTTAAATATTGCTGAATAATTGGGTCATTCTCTTCGTCGAGTAAGCCGTGTAAGTAGTTTTCCATAATTAGGGAGTTTATTTGTTTGATATGTTATTGGTAACAACAAATAAACTCACTAAAACTGTGATTTTTAAGCGTAATTCTACCTGTTTTAATTAGTAGAAAGCAGATTTTTTATCCCTCTGATCAAAAAAATTAAAATAAGGCTGTTGAGTAATTAATACAAAAATCATTTAACACATAGAAACATAGATTCTCCTAAAAAAGTAAGAAGTGAAATGTAAAACGCCCTATTTTTAATAAGAGAGTCTATGTTTATGTTTTTAAAAAACAGCCACGGATTAAGGGATTAAAAAGATTAGAAAATCTGCAAGATCTACATGTAAAAAAATATTTAACGCATAGAGACATAGATTTTTTACAGGAAGAAAGTCTATGTCTCTATGCGTTAAAAATAATTACACCCAACGGGTTAAACTAAGTATTCAAAAGTTCTTTTTATAGTCAATATCAGCTTCTGTCGCAGCTGTTCCACTCAATTAGAAATGACTGAGATAACAAGTTACCACAGCTGCGACAAAACCACAAATACTTCTTATTTAAAAATGTTCATTTTCTCATCATAAACCGGACTTTCCACATTAAGAAATTTTAAAACACTATGAAAAACATGGTTTTGAGTTAATGTTTCATTAGGCTTAAGCTGTTTTGAATGATCAGATACCCAAACAATAAACGGAATCTCATATTGTTCCTTAGGGGCAATGCTAATAGGCACACCGTGCATATAAAGATTTTTCTCTCCTAAAGATTCTCCGTGATCTGAAACAAAAATCATGGTACTTTTGTATTCTTTTAGTTCTTTTAAATCCTCAATTACACTATGAAGTATATAATCGGTATACACAATTGTATTATCATAAGCATTAAGAAGTTCATTTTGAGAACATTTACCCAATTCAACACTATTACAGACTGGTTTAAAAGTCTCAAATTGTGGTGGATATTTTTTACTGTATGTAGGTCCGTGACTTGTACTGGTATGGAGTACAATTAGTATTTTATTCTTTTTACTGGCCTGAATCTGCTCTTTTAATCCTCTTAGTAAAACCTCATCATAATCGCATTCCACACCTTTACAATCGGCTTTTAATGCTTCCTTGTTTTGATAGTTTTTTATATGAACTGGCGGTTCTCCCCAATTGGTCGTTCTCCAAATGACCTCAACATTATTTCGATATAAATAATTAGGCAAAATTTCATAGAGATCATCACTGTTCTTATGCTCTAAAATACATTTTACACCTGCAGTAGTATATGTAGCACAAGAATTGGCATTAAAATGAAATACATTTTCTGTTTTGGAAAGTAACGGATTGGTGTTTTTCTTATAACCGTAAAGAGAAAAATTTTGTCTTCTCGCCGATTCGCCGATAACCAAAACTACAACCGATTTCTCGTTGTCTTTTATAACAGCATTGGGCAACAAAATTTCCTTTTCATTTTTCTTGAACTTATGAATGTAAAATAGCGGTGTATTAACCGAATAAGACCATGGCATTGCAAGACCTCCAAGTCGTTTCGAATTTTTGTCAATCCAAAGCCAATTGCTGGCATTAACAAATATCAAAACGGCAATAAATACTAAAGTTACTGAAGAAGTGATTGAAAACTCCTTCAATGGCACCTTAGTTATTTTGACCTTTGCAATGTAAATACTCGGAATAATTCCAAGAAAAATTACGTACAAAATTACTTTAAAAGAAAAAAAACTGCTGGATTCTTCGTAATTAGTATTCAAAATATTGCCAATCATACTTTCATCAATGATGACACTATACGTATTCACAAAGTAGACTGCAATTGAACTAACAATAAAAAACAAGATCAGCAAAACTTTCCCAACATGACGAGAGAGCGAAAACAAGAGGTATAAAACAAATGCATTAAGCACCAGCATTAAAATTACCAAACTCACAATCAAAACAATACCATTGAAACTTTTATAATCGACATTGTTAAAAACAAAGCTGTAAAATGGCAGGTGGAAGAACAAAAAAATCAAAAAACTCATCAATAGAACAAAATGAGTTATTCTTAAATTATTTTTTAACGTAAACATAAGTAATCTTATAAAGTGAGACTGCTAAGCTAATAAACGAAAGATAATATATGATCAAATTTTCTTTAATAATTTTGCCGACCAAGCAAATACAACAAATAATAAACAATGCGATAAAAATGGGATAGTATTTATCATTGTTGATCCAGGCCCCTATTTTATATTTTCTGCTGATAAAAATACCTGAGATTCCGGAAATATACCCCAGAATACTTCCTGTAATTACATCAAGGGGATAATGTGCCCCTACAGCTACTCTTGTAAATGCTAAAATAAATCCTATTGTAATGATCGATACGGACCACAGAACTTTAAATTTCAATCGCTGTGGCATAAAGGCAAATAAGATAATGGTCAATACAGTAAAAACGACAATCGAATGTCCTGATGGCAAACTATTGAAGCCACATAATTTTCTTCCCATAATACATGTAATTTCATTATTAAAAATTACGGCAGGTCTTGGAACACCAAATATTGCTTTTAACGGACAGGAAAATAAGAGCGAAAATAATAAACCCGACAGCAAAGCTTCCCATAATTTGGGTGCATAGAGTATAAAAAGGGCTAAGAAGGATAAAAAAATCGAAGCATCTCCAAGTTGAGTAAGATTGTATTGTAAATTAGGATAAAGTCCTAAATGGGAATTAATATAAAGAAAGGTGCTTTTTTGAATTTGTGCGTAATTATAAACACTTAAAGCATTCTCATAATAAAGGAACATTACAAGAGCAGCTAAACAGAATAAGGGCAAAAAATATAAGGAGAACTTAAGTTTTGAATAATTTTTAATAATACTAGTATTCATTGTGTTGTTTGTTATGGTAAATTTAAAGGCTGCTTATTTTTTAAGAGGAAAGCGATTTAACAATTATTGCTCATTCCCTCCGCAAAGTTTTGCAATTAAAATGAAGAGGAGATTAAAAAATCCATAACTGTTTAAGTGCCTATCCATCTTTTGGAGAAAAGTAAAAGATATACTAAATAAAATAACACAAATGATACCTCTTTACGTAAGGGAAATAAAATCTTAAAAAAGTAAATTGAAATGAAACTGGCAATTTTTGAGTACCAATAATAAAAAGCAGTTTGAAAGAAAAACGAAAAAAAAACAGAAACATTCGAAAAAACAGATAATTTGCATAATCCGTCTTCCGAAACCTTGTTAATTTTTTTTTCGATTCTCATATAATAGCCTTTAATGACAAGTAAAGTAATGGTTCAATTTAGAAGAAATTTAGAATTTTGGGCAAAATAAATACTTTATTTAAAATAATCATATTTCCTAACATTTTATTAACGTAATAATTTTCTTTCATTTTGTTAAAATCAAATAATATCTTTCAATGACAAACCAAAAATCTTACAAAACCATCTTAAATATCGACCATAATGATACAAATAACGACATTTTTATATCTTAATTCAAACGCTACACTGAAACTCTTTAACATTTTTCGTTCTCTTTTAAAATCACTACTTTTAGATAGAATATCAAAAAAACGAAAAGGTCGCTAAAAATTGAATTGCTCCGGTTACATCAAAAAATAAAAATAAAAGATTCAATTTTTCTAAATTGTGTTTGAATAAAAAAATCTCTCCATAAGCTTTCAAATCAGGAAGCTTACGGAGAGATTTTTTATCCTTAGAAATTCCCAATCTTATACTAATTGTGATTCTGGATATTTTTTAAAATGGATCATTATCTTAGTATAAAACCATTCTTCATAGGATCTTTCGGATCTATTAAAAACGTATTTACTCCTGTTACAAAGGCCGTTCCTTCCACTTGCGGAATTACAGCCTTGAAGGGGCCGAATTTTTCTTCTCTGACAAGTGATCCTTTAAAAGTACTTCCTGTGATACTTTCTATCGTAATAACTTCACCCAAGTTGATAGCACTTCTGGCTTTTTCAATCGCAATTCTTCCGGAAACCCCCGAACCTGTTGGAGAGCGATCGACTTCACCATCGGCAAAAACACAAACATTTCGGCTGTGGTTAGAACCATTCAGCGGTTCATCTATAAAAATAGTTCCGTATAAAAAGCTCAAATCTTCTTCAAACGGATGCTGAATTTCGGCATCCTGCTCCATTACGTCATGTTTGATATCGACCCCGGTTTGAATAATGGTTCGATAATTTTCTTCCGTTAATCCAAAATTCAAATGTGTATTTTTTCTCAAATCAACATAAGCATAAAAAGCACCTCCATAAGCCAAATCATAAACGACATCACCAATCCCCTCAACATTTACAACACGATCTAAACCTACGGCAAAACTGGGCACGCAATGAAATCGTACTCCTGTTACTTCTCCGTTTACTACCGTGACAAACGAAAAAATCCGACCGCACGGAGCATCAATTTTCAATTCATTCTCACCTTCTTTTACTGTGATCCAGTTCATTATTGCTGCCAAAGTACTTATCGCAATAATGGCATGACCGCACATACTGCTGTATCCTTCGTTATGCATAAAAAGAATGCCAAAATCTGCTTCATCATCATTTGGCGGAAGTAAAATACAACCGTACATATCTGCATGACCGCGAGGTTCAAACATTAATGCCGTTCTTAAATAATCGTAATTTTCTTTTATATCTCTTCTGTATTCTAAAACAGTATTTCCTTTCAATTTCGGAAAACCGGAAACAATTACACGCAAAGGCTCTCCCCCTGTATGCATATCAATTGTTTTGATTTGCAGGACGGAAGTGTCTGCTTTATAATCAGTATTATTACAAATATTTTGATAGATACTAGACATTCTTTTGTGCTTTTAAATTATACGCTTCATAAAAATATCCGGCTGCAACAAGGTCTTCTAAAGCATGTCCAACCGATTTAAAATAAGTGATTTCAGTCTCAGAGGTTCTGCCCGGTTTTGCAGTACTGCACAATTCAAACAAATCGGCTTTGATAGTTTCTTCTGTGATAATACCAGTTGTTAGCGGAATCAAAATATCGCCGCTTTCCTTTAGTCCGCCCTGATAGGTATCCAAAAACAGGCTCGATTTTAAAACCGCTTCGTCATCGGCCTCACGCATATCTTTTTTGTATGCTCCAACAAGATCTAAATGCTGTCCTGCTTTCAGCCATCTTCCAAAAACAAGCGGAATGGGTGATAAAGTCGCTGACGAAATGATATCAACCTGAGAAATAACTTCTTCTATAGTTGAAACGGGTTTGCAGGTAAATGGAGAATTTTTGAGTACATGGCAAACCAATTGTGCCTTTTCTATAGTTCTTCCCCAAACATACACTTCTTTTATAGGTCTCACACTGGCATGCGCCTGAATTAAATTGATGGCCAATGCTCCTGTACCAATCATCAACATAGACGAGGAGTCTTTTCTCGAAAGATAGCTGCTTGCCAAAGCAGAGGTTGCCGCAGTACGTTTGCCTGTTAGTGATTTTGCATCAAGAATTGCCTTTATATTTCCTTTGTGTCCGTCGAGATAAATGTAAGTTCCCTGAATGGAAGGCAGGTCATATTTACCATTATTAGGACTTACCGTAACTATTTTTACTCCTAAGTCTTTACCTGATTGGAATGCGGGCATTAGCAGCAGTGTAGAATCTTTACCTTCTTCCGGATTAGGATAATCATGATGATGGCGCATAGGCACGTTGATATCCGAAGTCGAAAACCCAGCCCGAAGTCTTTCTATAAGTTCTTTAAAATTACATTTTTCTTCAATAAAATGATCTGAAATAAGCGATATTGGTTGCATATTTTTTGTTGAAATTTTATTAAAAATAGAAGATTATTCTATCTTAATACTATTTCATGCACAATCAGATAACATACGCCAATTTAGGGTTAACATAGTACAGATTAACGAGTCAAACGATCCTAATTTATAAAAAACTTTCAACGCAAAGTTTCAAAACTTATTGCTCCTTTTTGAAAAGCCCCGCTTTTAGATTTGAACCTGCTGAACCTTCGGGCAATTGCAGGTAATTGCGTTTGCTCTGATCTTTTTCAATTTTTACAGTTCCCGTAGTTTGTACGTTTTCCATTTTTGTGACCAATGCAATGCTATTTCTTTTTTAATTTCTTACTGTATTATAGATCAATTAAAAATACAAATTTACATTGTTGAAAGAAATCTCTTTTTTATGATTCTGAATAATTTCACACTCAATACCTACCTGTTTTTTTAGATTACTTTTTCAGATTTTTATCTTTAAATAATTTCTCCACAAACTTTCTGTACCATGAGAATTGATTAATTGTAAATATAAAAAGGATAATGGCTGTCGAGCAGATGGCGATAACAAACATATTGAGCGCGATGGCCATACCTACAGCCGAAGTCGTCCATAAACCCGATGCAGTGGTTAATCCCTTAGGTAGATTTTTTTCATCTCTAAAAATAAGCCCTGCCCCTATAAAACCAAGTCCTGTTGCAATAGCTGCAAGCATTCTGGCAATAGCCGATTTATCCTCGGTAAGATGGGCAGCAATCGAAACAAAAAGACAAGAAGCTACACAGATACACGCAAAAGTTCGCACACCTGCATTCTGCTGTTCTCTTTCTCTCTCAATACCAATAATTCCTCCCAATAAAAGCGCTAACAGTAATTTGGCAGAAAGTAAAAGTTCAAATTCAATATCCATAATAAAATATTTTTTTAATGCCACATTCTAATTTTATTACATCTCGTAATAAAGCTCATTTTTTTCCTTTATTGGTATATTTTCTGCCCCTGTCATTTCAAGCAGATTGATCTCTATTGTTTTTGCAAGCGAAGTCATCGGTGTGTCAACAGGTGTATTTTCAAAAGGATCCTGCATTATAATAGCTGTTTTTTCTATGGAAATAAACAGAACAGGAATCAATATCGTTATAAGAATCTCTACCACCAGCTGTGAGTCTTCGAGCCCAAAAGGAAGTATAGCTGCAAATACATAGATCAGGGTATGAACTAATACACTATATGATTTTGGAAAAACGGTATTTTTTAAACGTTCGCATTTGCCCATACTGTCGCAAAGTCTGGCTAATGTTTCATTTAACTGCACCTGTTTAAACTCTGAAATTATTCCTTGTGATGCTAATTCTGCAATGTTCAGGGAGTGTTTATCCAACAAAGCATTAGGGATATTAGATGCTTTGATCTGAAAAACATCAAGATAAGTCTGCACCCTTGTTGAAAACGGCTGTTTGCGCAATGACTCTCCCAATGCATAAAGCCAGATGATCTGTCTTTCTGTAAAAGCATCAGCAATCTCTTTATTTTCTTTTGGTGTAAATTGGATTATCAGCCGGATTAAAGTCCTGGAATCATTTACTATCGCTCCCCAAACAGTTCGGGCTTCCCACCATCTTTCGTACGATTGCGCTGTCCGAAAAGCAAGAAGAAGAGAAACCGCAGTACCCACTAATGCCGGAATACTTAACGGCAGAGATACCTGTTGAAATAAGGGATGCATGTCGAGCAGTCCAATTGATATCGCAAATAATACGATCAGTACAATCTGTGATCTGATCTCATTAACAAAGTACAAAAGTGATATTCTCCTATTTAATAACATAAGTAATGATTAAAAATTCAACAATTGATTCTGTATCAGACAATTCAAATATAAAAATTTAAATTGAGGTAAAAGTTATTTATAGCTGTTACATAGTCATTTGGACTGCCTATTATTAAACTTTGAAAGATCAAATTCTACACGAAGGAATAACAAAACTTAAATCAGCCGAATTAAATAACTAACTTCTGCAGTACTACATCAAACAAAAAAAGGCTCGAACATTACGTTCGAGCCTTTTTGTATTCAGTATTCTAAAAAAAAACTAGAATTTATAAGTTAAACTTCCCATAACAGTACGTGGAGCCTGAACATTTATTGTCGTATAACCATTAAAATACAATTGGTCTGTTAAGTTATTTACTTTTAAAGACACTCTGTATTTTGGCTGATCGTAGTACAAAGCAGTATTAACCACAGCATATGACGGAAGCTCAAAAGTTTGACCAGGTCCGTTATTGTAAATATAGGTAGCGTCTCCGTAATTCCCTCCAAATCCTAAACCTAATCCTTTCAGTTTTGTTTTTTGAAGGTTATAGCTGAACCAGTAGTTGATTAGATTTTCAGGTCCTGCGGTTACAGGCCTTAAATCATTTAATTTAGAGTTATTATTAGAGTAACCCACAAGAAGGTTCAATCCCGGAATTGGGTTCGCCGTAAGCTCTACTTCAAAACCTTTACTATATTGTGTTCCGTTTTGTATGCTCGCATTTGGAAGATTCGGATCTGCGATTACAATATTGTCAACTTTGATGTCATAATAACTAAAAGTTGCGCTTACTTTATTCTGGAAAGCATTCACTTTCACACCAACTTCAAGCTGATTTGCTTTTTCAGGATCAAACTGTTTCATTTCAAGCTTTCCGCCAACATTAGCATTTAAGAATCCTTTATTGGTAAAACTATTTTGGTAATTTCCAAAAACAGATACCTGATCTTTTACGATTTGATACACGGCACCAAATTTTGGTGAGAAAGCATTTTGAGAAAAATTGTCCGCTTTTGTATTCGAAGCAGGATCAAATGATCCTTTATTTTGAAAATGATCAAAACGTACTGCTGCCGAAAGAATTAATCTTTCTGTAATGTTGATTGCATCTGCTACGTAAACACTATAGGTCGCTATAGAACTATTAGTGGTATAAGGAGCATTCCCTTTCCCGGTAAGTGCATCCTTTACATTTGTTGGGTTAAAGTCGTAATAAGTAGTTACCGCTCCCGTATACTTTATGGTATCAAACGGCGCATAACCCGGTAAACTTTGGTACAGTAATTTATTTGAACCGTAATAGATATCACCACCTACTAAAAAGCGGTTTCTCATGGATCCAATTTTGAAATCACCATTAAAGTTTTGTTGGAATTCGATTGCGTTATCTTTTCCATTTGCATCCCAGGCGTTTCTTGAAAATTCCTGATCTTTCAAAAGGTAAAACCATGTTTGTAAACCACTTGCTTTATTAGAACTGCTGCTGAACACGGTTTGAGAAGTCCATTCGTCAGAAATTTGATAAAGAGCCTGAGCAAAAACGTTTAATGTTTTGGTGTTGGTCATAAATTCATCTCCTAAAAATGATCTTTTGAAGTTAACATCCAAATTCTTAGCATTATTAACTCCTAAGTCAGCAATAGAAACTCCAAAAGGAAGATAAATTAAAGGCATACCGGAGTTGTCCTGATTTCCAATTTCGGCATCGATAGAGATGGTAAGTTTATCGTTTACTTTATAAGCAAAAGACGGCGCTACGAAGAAACTCTTTGAGTAACCGAAATCCTGAAAAGTATTCGCATTTCCAAAAGCAGCATTCAATCTGAACAATGCGGTATGGTCATCATTAATTGGAGTATTGATATCGGCCGTTAAACGGTTAAAACCATAACTTCCGTTTTGATATGAAATTTCTCCACCAAAATTATCATAAGGTTTTTTAGTTACACGGTTGATTAATCCACCGTAAGAAGAAACCACATTTCCAAAAAGTGTAGCTGATGGCCCTTTTATCACTTCAATTCTTTCTAAATTTACCGCATCAGTGTTACTGTTTACTTTTCCGGCAAGACCATTTCTCACTAAACTCTGAGTAGTAAACCCACGTAAAGAATACCATGAAGCTCCGTCACCGGCACGGTTTGTTGCTGCCCATAATTGATATAAACCCGGTACATTTTTTAATGCCTCATCCTGATTGGTTACCAACTGATCTTTGATCAACTCTTTAGTAACCACATTATAAACCTGTGCATTTTCAAGGTTTTTAATCGTCATTCTCGACACATACTGGCTTTCAGATTTGGTATATTTATTAGCATTCCCTTTTACAAATACTTCCGTAAGTGCTTCAGATGTAGTTAGCAGTGTAAAATTTTCAACAAGATTACTTCCTGCTGAAACTTCAACATTTTTTTCTTTAGATGAAAACCCAATTACCGAAACCTTCAGAATATAATTTCCGGGTCTGATGTTCTTGATCTCATAATTTCCCTGAGCGTCAGTGGTAGTTCCAATCTTTGTTCCTTTCAGTGTTACAGAGATATTATCTGCTGCCTCATCATTAGACAATGAAACCGTTCCTTTTATTGTACCCGTCTGTGCAAATGATGCAGAAGCCGTAAGCAGCATCATCAAACAGCCCAAAAGTGGCAATAGTACTTTTACTTTCATGTTATTTAGAATTATTTTTAATAACGCAAATGTATTATTTGTATCAAATCAAACCAAATTATTTTGATTTATTCTAGATAACAACCCTGTTTTGATACTTTTAAGTACTATTTTTCATTCTTTTATTAGAAAAAAAGCAATATTCATTTTTTCTAATAAAATTAAATTAGAATCTTTTGATGAACTCCATCATGTCCCCGATGGTTTTTATATCTTCTTTTTGAGTATTACCAAGTCCTCTCTCCTTTTCAATATGCAATAAACTGATTAACATCGCTTTTTGCAATCCGTTTAATGGATCACTACTCGTATCAGGTTCAGGAAGCAGATTTTTCTTTCTTCGTTATCAAAACACAAAGATACTTTTAGTACTTTTGCCCCGACTAACATTTTTACGAAGGCGACTTTGCTCGCTATGAACATTGCGGGCTTTTTTATGCCCGTACATGTCACTATACGCGGTTTCGGTACCTCCGTGTGGAGCGTTAATGCGCCCACAGCCTTCGAAAAGGTGTTAGTCAACGGGAAAGGCTGAAACCGTATTTTTTTTGGCCCTAAAAAACTTTCTGCAATGACTAACACAGAAAAAACAAAGCACGCAGAGGCAAAAGATGCCATCTCTGCCACAAAACGAACCCCTAAGATATTGACTGTTCGTCACGTTAAAACGTATTCTTTTTACAGAGCATCGCGTTGCCCATCTATTTTCAGGCCCCGGCCTAAAGAACTTCCACAAATTCGTCTTTCCGGTAATTGGTTACAAAATGCGGGATTCACTATCGACAGGAATTTGACCATTACCGTAATGAAAAACATGCTGATTATCAGACCAGCGAAAGAAATCGAAAATTGATTCTAATATTCACAACAAACCCCGCTGAGATGAGCGGGGTTTAGTTTTTTCTACATTCACTAGTGAGATCCACATCTCAACTGAAGTCTTTTTTAAATAGGATAGTTATTCTCTAAAAATAATTTAACTAAAAAAGCATGTGAAATTGGTTTGAACGAAAAAATGTCTTCACTTGTTTCATAATCTAATAAAATTATAGATTTCTGATCCAAAATTTTCTTTAGTTCAGTTATTTCATTCTTTAACTTATTGTCTAATATCCATTTATAAGTTGGTAAATAAATAAGTTTTTTTGAATCAGAATAACTTAAAATATCTTCTCCATTAATCCCTTTTCTATGTCCTTTTACTTTCCCATACTTTCTGACTGTTCGTTTGATATTTTTCATGTTTTCTATATCAAATTTAGCAGGGTCAATGTCGGAATTTTCAAATACCTTTAATCCTTGCCAGATTCCCTCCACACTTTTCGAAAATTTATTATCAGTGAAAGGAATTGGTATATTTTCTAACGGATAAAACGGACTGAATTTTACCCATGGATTTTGAGCCTTTGAAGTAACATCAATAATCTCAAAATTTGGATAGTTTTTTATTAATGTATCTATTTTTTTTCTTTTACTTTCTATAATAATTTGATTATTCATCGTTAAATAATTTATTTGCTTGTTCTTATAATATCAATAATTTATTCAATTCCCTAAAGCACTTAATCTAATTCTGCTCTTGAAAACAGATCAAGAATTAACACTTTGTTTTCGCAAGCTTCTTTAAATGAAATAATAAAAGATTTTAATGCTTCGGAATCTGAAGAATAGGCACAAAACATGCTTCCTTCGGGATCAAACTTTACGACATCAACAAACTCAGGTTTTTGTTCTTGCAAAAATACCTGCGCTAAAGAAGCCCAATCATATCCATTCCCTTCAAAACCTTCTTCTTCTCTGGTTTCAAAAATTTCGGTTTTATACTCCCCAACATTAAGGCATACCGAAACACTATTTTCATGTTCAACCCAAAAAAAAGGATCTATTGACTCCATAAAATCATCCAAATTCATATAATTTTTAAATTTTATCTAGTTCAGAAAATAATAAATCAGCTGATTCTTTAACACCATCCCTAAAACTAGCAGGTATTTTTTTTCCACACCTTTCGAACCAGGCATAAAAAGTTTCTTTAATTTGGTTTCTGTTTAGTTTTGCTACCCTTCTATTCGCCATTTCAGGATATTTCTTACTTAAATATACAAAAACATCAATATGAACCAATAGAGCTTGGCTAGCCTCGTCAGCTGTTCTTAACCATTCTTCTACCTCTAAGATTTGTTTTATTGCCAAATTAAAATAACGAGCCGGCTCTAAATCTGCCATTTGATTTCCTTCTGGTGCTGCACTGTAAACTTTCATTTATTCTATATAAATTACAAATAAAAAACTGCCCCTGTATTAAGGCAGCTTTTGGTCTTTTCTCTACTTTTCATCAAATTTTCTAATGTTTACAAACAAAACACTCACGTCAGCTACACAGCCATTAAGAATTCAACTTAATTTAATAGATATTTTTATTCAAGAAAGTCATATTTTCTATTATTTCATTTTCAACTTTTGACTCTGGCATACTTTCACTAAAGCCTAATTCACTAATAAAAAGCAATTTTTTTAATTGGACCATTCTATAATCATACTCTAATTCAATATTTTTATTTGCAATTGCTTCTTCAATTCTATCATATAATAAATCATCTCCATCTAACCTTCTTTGTCTAGCTTTCGAATTTATCTTGACAGCCATTTCACTTCCAATATTAAATGCCGTTTTAATTTTTTCAATAACTCTAACGCTATCCTCAATTTTTAAGAAATCTCTATTAATTCTTGACATTAACGTTAATGAGGATTCAATCCAAGTCCAAATATTTTTATTAGAAGTTATCTCGTATCCTAAAAAATATTCTTGAAATTGTAATACAGTTTCTTTCTCATTTAAAATATACAATGTAAACAACAAATCATTTAAATTTTCTTGAATTTGGGCTTCATCTAAATCCTCAGAATTACTAATTAGCAGATTGGCTACTTTATATACATTTTTATCCTTTGGAAGTATGTCAATTATCTGTTCTATTCTTTCTTTCATTTTTAGTCTATAATATTAATTTTTACTTTTGTTCCAGGGTCGTATTCAGATAAGGCATTACCAATTGCTGAACCAGCACCTCTATTGTCTGAAGGATTTATATATCTAACACTTGCTCCTGCACCTCCCTCTTTAAACATCGCCATAGGCCACTCATCTCTATCAAATCCTTTTTTCGTTGGAGTTCCTTCTAAAGATGCTTTCCTATTTGCCGCTGCTCCCAATCTATCGATCGTTACAATATCTGGATGACCTGCTGCAATTGCATCTTCTATATGTTTAGTCGTTTCCGGGTAATCACTTCTCTTGATTGTTGCAACTATATCATGTGTAATACCATCGCCTTCAGATATTGTACATTTATTTAATCCAAGTATATCAACAAAACTATTTGTGTTGTGTACATACGCATATAATCTACTACCACCAAAAAGTCTAATTGGATCTTGACTAATATATCGTCCAGTTCTTGGACTATAATACCTAAACCTATTATAATAAAGTCCAGTCTCTATATCTTCATATTGTCCTAACTGTCTAAAAGGAATAAAGTTTCTATCGCCTTTCAAATTACGGACATCTCCATAAATATCATAATCGGTTTCCCAAATTAGCTCCCCAACTTCGTTGTAAGCTTGTACAGGTCTCCCAATATAATCATTAATTATTGAGAACTTTTCTTCTCCAATTATTTTGGCACTTGGTACAAAAGAACCTCTTTCATACACCCAAGTTACCAGATCTTTAATTGGCTCAAGTTTATCATAGACTAAGTCATCCTCAGTGGCAATTAATTTAGGGCGATCTTTTAAATCGTACTTCCATTCGTGAATAAGAACATTTCCATCCCAAACATAACGATTTATTTTTTGGTTTGCAATTTTTGCGGTACGTCGGCCCAGGGCATCGTACTCAAAATATACTTTCTTACCATCGGGGTTGGTGATGCTCTCCAGCATGCCGTTGGCCAACCAGCTATAGGTGGTATCACCGTCCTGCCACTGCTCGTGTTCCTGCTGTAATCTGTTTTCTTCGGTTTCGTTGCCCGCCAGTTTGTCGATCCAGTTGGTTGGTTCTTCGAATTTTAATTCTTCGTTGATGTTTCTGGTGCTTTTGTGTATCAGGTTGCCCAGTTCGTCGTATTTGTAATGGTACTTTTCATCCTGTAACAGCTTACCGCCTTTACCATACTTACGATCACTGCGATCCGGAGTTTTGTAAAGATTCCCTACTGCGTCCGGGGTTTTGTAAAGCTGTTCTTTACCATTATAATCTGCCTTTGCCAAATTACCAAAATCATCATAATCAAAATAGGTGATATTGGAGGTTATTTGGTTTACCGCGCTGCGCAATTGCTGGTTGGTATCCCAATTGTAATAACGTGATCCGGTGCGTTTGCCATTGGCAAATACTTCCTGTTCTTTTTGTTTCCCGCTGTTGTTGTAGCTGGTTTTAATATGGAGTCCGCCTGTGGTAAAGCGCTCTATTTCTCTTCCCAGTTCGTCGCGATTCAGTGTAGTTTCCCACTTCTGGTGCTGTTCTTTGAGCTCGCTGCTTTGAGCTTCTATGCGCTCCAACTGTCCTTTTGAATCGTAATGAGTATTGATCTCTGCTCCTAATGAGCTATTTATACCTATACGGTGTCCTTGTTTGTTGTAAATGAAGGTAAGGGTAATTGCATTTTCGGTGTTATCTAGCTGCTGTTGCTGGGTTTCTTTTACGATACGTCCCATTTCATCACGCTCTATAAATATACTTACATTCTGATTAACTGCCTCCGTTAAAAGTCCGTTTTTGTTGTAACTATAAGTTTCCCAACTGCCATCGTGATAATCAGCTCTGGTAATTCGCCCCAAAACGTCCTGTTCGTATTCGGTAAATTTTCCGTTGCCGTGATCAATTCTGGTAACTTCACCCGCAAAATTACGTTGGTATTTTTTGACCATACCGTCAAAGGCAGTTTCTTTGATTATTTGTCCGGCCTTGTTGCGGGTAAAATAGTACACCTCGTTATCTTCGTTTTTGATCCCTTGCAATTGCTCCATCTTGTCGTAATCAAAACGCACTTTTACACCATTTTGTTCGCGTGTGGCAAGGCTTCCCATTGGGGTATAACTAAACTTAACGCTATTTTTATTGTCTTTTAAAGCTATTACTTCGTCATAATTGTTGTACGTGAACTGTATGACATTGCTGTCTTTTTCTACAATTTGTCTTACCCGATCCAGCGCATCGTAGCTGAAGTAATCAGCCATCTGCATTGGGGTGTAGATCGCTTGTACGCGTCCACGATGGTCGTACTCCCATGATTTTAACTTTTCACCATTCTGACACCATTCTATAAGATTGTATTGATCGTCATAGATCATTTCGAATTTATTGTTGTTTTTAGCCACTGTCGCCAGTAGTCCATTATCGTGATAAGTGAAATGACTAGTGGTTTTATCAGGAGTAATAATCGTTTTGAGCTGATCTGGTCTATCTTCTTTGTACAAATAAACAGTTTTATTGCCTTCGGGATCTATGGCTATCGATGGACGGTTTTCCTCATCGTAAATCATGATTTCTTCTGTCCCATCTGGGTAAACGGTACCGGTTTTGTTCCCTCTGTCATCGTAGTTAAAGCCAAGAATGCGTCCTTCAGGATCAATCTCGCGATAGAGTTCCATAAATTCGGTGTAGTCGTAAAAGGTACTGTTGCCCATTGGGTCTTTTATCTGTGTGACCAATTGGCTAGGCTCATAATAATAAGTGGTTACGGCCCTATTGGCATCAGTTACTAAATTGTAACCTTCCTCCGGATGGTATTCCAGCCATCCTTCCTGCCATCCGCCATCACCCCAAGTGTGGATACAACGGTTTTGATTATCGTATTCCCAATAAAAAGTTTGTCCGTTTCGATCTGTTTTCTCTACCATCAAATGGTTCTCGTAAGTGATCATAGTAGCTTTTCGAAGCGCATCGATAATAGCACTAATGTTACCGTCCTGATCGTACTCGTAGGCTACCAAAAGCTCGTCTTCTTCCGGTCCAACAAGTTCTAACTTCTGAATAAATCTGTCCTTAGTACTTACTTTGATCTCTCTGCCTGCAGCATCGATTATTTTTTTCAAACGGTTTGCTGTAAATTCAAAAATGATAGAAAGTCCGTTTGGATTGTTTATTTTGGTAAGCTGATATTTTTTACCATTAAAAAGGGTAAACTCATACAAGAGTTTACTTTTATGTTCGTAGGCTGTATAACCTTCTTGTGTTCTTTTCAGGGTTATTTTTTCCTGACGTAAATAAAATTCTTCTTCGGGCAACAGCATTGGAAAAGCCACAACTCGTCCGTCATCCATACGAAGTCCAAGGGCATCGTCTTCTGGGTACAACTCTACCGCTCTGTCGTATACGCAATGTACACCATGACCCAGCCATCCTACATATTGGGAGTCTGAATACCAGCTGCGTTCCCAGTTTAAAGGAATCGGACTGGCGAGTTCGAAATCGCTTCCTTCATAAATCACGGCGCCATTAATAAGGTTAACGGGTTCGAATCCTGCTTTACACAATAATCGACTAAGTTTATTAGGGCCTATCGCTCCTTTAAGAAGTTTATTGAATGCTTTTTTTCCGACTTTCATCAAGGTACTAAAACCAATACTAGCTAATAAGCCTGTAAGGACTCCTCCCCAATCGGGAGGATAGGGTCCACCAACCATTACGGGTTTCCCCGTTGGGATAGGCAAGGAAAACGAGGTTGGGGCAAAAAGGGTTGGGGCAAACGGTAGCATCTTCTTGCCTATTTTGGTTTTCCCTAAAGACATCGATAGGGGGATGCCGATATCATTACAGGTCATTAGCATATGTCCTTTGGGACTCATCCTCGTGCCGTCTGAAAAAACGGTTTGTGAGGCGAAAAAATTCATACTTTCATGGCCTATGATAGGTGTCATAAGCCAGGGTGGTGTAAAAAGGGGAATATGCACCAACGGAATTATGATCCCGCTGGTGTCTGAGTTTCCACGTTTAAAACCATTTACATGCACAGTGGCACCTAAAAACGGAACGTAATCAAAAGGATCCATCACAATACCTATATAAGGATGAAACGGGTTAAATGGTGGCAGGGTAGTAAAATGGATGTCTATCCCCACCACAATGGTCAAATGATTATCGGTTAGTAACATAATTAATAGGTGTTGCTTAATTGATATTCCTCTTGTATCTGTTTGGCTATTTGCTTTGGATTGTCGTTCCAGTTTTCTCCAAAAATGAGTACCATTCGTTTAAAAACAGCTTCTTTTTCTGAATACCCAATTTTAGGATCACTCTCTAAATAACTGTCAGCAATAAAAGTAAAGTTGACAATTTTAAGGATTTCGTCGGTTAGTGCGTATCCATACTCAAAAGCATCATTTAAAATTTCGGTATATCGACTGCCTCTTTTCTTGGCAGCCAGCAGTAATGCATAATTGTACCCGTTGATCACCTGCATTTCCTGATTTATTTCCTTAGCAATTGCTACTTGTTTTAAAAAATAATCAATCGCAGTATCTGTATTTCCAATAATGCTGTGATGAGAGCCTTTATAAACTAATAATTGCATTAAAATTCCCGCGACATCATCCTTCTCTTTATAAAATGGAGTCGTTATTTTAATTCCCTTATCCAGTAGTTGATGAATAAGTTCCTTCTCGTCTTTAAATTGGAATAAAAAGCTGGCATAAATTAAATAAGACGAAGCCCAAAAACTGGTTTCTCCGGTACTCTTACTAATGTCGATAAGCTCATTACCCAGTTTTTTTACTTTCTCCTGTTTTTTATTTTTTGCTGCCTCACCAATTTCAAACAAACATTTTCGGTAACGTACCTGTGGATCATTTGGATTTCCTTGTGTAGCTATTTCTTTGTAAGCTTTGTTTATTTCCTGATTTGGAATTTCTATGATGGTTCCGTTTTCCTTTGCTGCAAAAACTACATCGCGATACTGCTGTCTTTCCTGATAATCCAAAAACAGAAAACCTATATTTTCCGGCAATAAAACGGCCAGTTCATTGAGACTTTCGGTCAACAAATCGGCATTGCTAACTTTTTTGATTAATAAACTTACGATCAAAAGATTTCCTGTTTTTGCTTCAAATTCTTTAAAACTAATGAGCATTTTGATGTAGAATTCCTTTAGACTTTCAATACTAAGCTGATTAATTTCCGGAAGTACTTCTTTAAAAGTGGCAAAATCTTTCCAATTCCAATTGGGATTTTTTTTCAGATCTTCTTCAAAAGTTACAATCCATTGCTCTATGATCGTGCTGAAAAAATCTTTTTTATCATCAAAATCAACAACAAAAGCAACAAACGAATCTTCGGATTTACCATAAGCGGAAGATTCTAAGTGAATGAAAGCATCCAATAAAGGAAAATCATCCTTAAAACAAACCATACTGAATACTTTAGCTTTTGGCTTTTCTTTTCGGGTTTTGTTCCAGATTTTCTGAATGTTCTCGACTCTTACAGCGATAGGATTGTGCGTATTATGCATTTTTAAATTCTAATTTAAGTTCACCACTCCACCTTTAACATTGGTCATTGTTTTACCGTCTATGTCAACAACCTTTCCTTCTGCCAAAATGGTATTTTTACCTTTTATATTGATACTTGGCGCTTCATTACCGATTTGAGTGTCACTTTTCACACTCACCTCATCCGTACCAACAGCAACTATTTTTTTACTGTCGACATTGACCTCATTTATACCATTTATATTTACCTTTTCATCAGCAAGAATGTTAATCTCTTTAGACAAAACGTCTATTTTGTTTGGAGCATAAATGGTCATGGTCCCGTCACCGTTAAGTTTTACCATATTACCGCTTGGGTCTGTTGCGGTAAAACTATTATCTCCTTCATCTAAAACTAAAGAAGTACCACCTCTGGTCGCAAAGCTCCTTTTGTTGTTATCCTGGCCACCGCCTCCGCCACTTTTTCCATGAAATACACTTCCCAAAATGAAAGGTCTGTTTGGATCTCCATAACGGAAATGAACCATAACATGATCCCCTACATCCGGAATAAATACCATTCCTCTGTTACTTGCTACTTTTCCGCTGCTTCCCGCATCAGGAGTTAGAACACGAAGCCAGGCTGTTTTCATAGAAGTACCTTGCTGCCAAAGCATTTGCACTCTAATTCTTCCTTTGTTTTTAGGATCTGTATTGCTTTCTACCAAAGCTTGCTGTGTCTGTGCTATTGGATAAGCTACATCAGGTTCCGGAAGACTCAATACTTTTGAAGGTATCGCTCTGAAGTTATTTTCGTATTCTCCTAAATGGGTCGCATAGTGGCTAATTTCGGTAATAATATAGGAGCCTACTTCTTGTGTTATCATACTTTCGTTTTCTAAAACACTAGATTTTATGTTGACTATGCTTCCTATTTTTAATTTGGTATTTTTAGTAGTTGCCGAAACGTAATTGGTATCGGCAGCAGCGCTTTCCTGTTTCTTTCTTAAGAAAGATTCTAAAACCAAATCGTCGCCTGTACTCACTATCCCGTGTGTAAATGCCGGTGTTGCAAATACCTCTTTTGAAGTAGCAAAAGCTTCATTGCCTAATTTTGGCAAACCGCCTACCGTGTCTTTCGATTTTGCGGTATAGCGTTTGTCAGCGCTTTCGTTATAAGTAAAAGCACTAAATTTATTTGGTACCGCCTGTACGGATATTTTTAGTTTTGAGATATCACTATTGTAGGTCAGAGAGATCGGCTTGTCGAAACTTTTAGGTTTACCGAAGATTAACTTCTCTCCATCATAATACAACCATTCATTGTATTGTTTTGCCAATCGCTGAATGAACTGAAAATCGGTTTCAAGGTATTGATTCTGGTAGTCCATTTTGCTGGAATATTCAGGGTTTACCTCGTTTTGCAACTGCTCTCCTGCTCCATTTTTTATGGCTTCTTTAACGATATCTTTTAAATTCATTTCTTCCCAGGAATGCAGCTTTTCACCGGACTCCAGCAAGATGGTCTTTGAATAACCCGATACGACAATATGGTTACCCGAATGTCCCATTTCCTGATCAAAATCGATATTGGTCACTACTCCTAAAAAGTTGTTTTTGTCTTCAAGAATGATGTGTACCACTTTACCCAGCCAGGCCTGAGCATTTTCAAGCGTATAGGCCAAAGGACTTTCGACAACAGCATGAGGAACACGAATTTCAAATCGATGATGATCGTTTATCACTTGTACCAATTCTATACTGGTAAAATGGCTTATTCTCTTGGAATCTATTCCAAAAATTATGGTTTGTGGTATCATTATTTTAATCTTTTTAGTTAGTACTAACTATTTATGTCTATCGGATCAGTGTGGTGTTATTTAATTTTTATAAATCTTGTATCGATTATTATATTTTTAAGGAATGTTATTATTATCTGTATTTAAAAACTTCAACAATGTCTCATTGTTCTCTAACATTTCGGGGGTTAAATTCAACTCTTTAGTGCCTTGATGCTTAATTAAATTTTTACCAATTTTGTAATAATGAACGGTTGTTTTTCCTTCATAATTTAAGCTGTTCGCGCTTATAATTATGTTGCTTTTTTCATTAAAATAAAAAGAATTAATCCCGGTAGTAATGATATCAGATCTTTGTTTGAACTGATAATTAATTTCTTTTTTATTAACTAAATCAATTGCAATCAGATTTATTCTATTATTTACCTCACTCAGGGGCAATAAAAGAATATGATTGTTTGTGATATAAACGTTTGTCGATTTATCATTGGCAATGAGACCATTTATGGGAAATACATTATCGAATCGATTTGGATATGCGATTCTAATAATGTTATGTCTGCCCTGATTCACATAAATACTATCTTTATAATATTTAATGGTATATAAAAGTCCCTTTCGATCTTTAACTTCTAAACTGTCAATTTCAAATTTTACCTGTTCCTTCTTAATTTCATTTATCGAAATAACATTTTCTTTATTCTTCGAATTACATCCAAGAAAAACAAAAAAAGTTAAGATTATAAGTAATTTAAGTTCGCTAGTTAATTTCATTTGAAACGGTGTTAAATTTTTCGTTCTGAATCACCAACTGTCTTTTTTCTTCTTCCAGTGTACTTTTTACGGGATCAGTAAACAAAAGTGAATTGCCTGTCAGGATTGTATTTATTTCCTTTAACCTTTCTTTATTAGCCTCTATCTGAAAGTCTAAACTATTTTTGAAACGCTTCTTTACTCCGCCGATTTGTTTGAGCAGATGCTCTCCATAATGATTGGCACCACTGCTGTCCATATCAGCATTATAGGCGTACTTTCCTCCATGTCTTTCTTTGGCTGTAGGATAATATGTTCCTGTATTAAAAGCCTTGTCAATGTCATCCGCGGTTATGGTGTCATTTTTTATTATACTGGAAAAATGGCTCCAGTTTTTGTCAATTTTGTTAAAATAATCCGTCAAAGCGGCCTGATAACCACCCAAATTGGAATAATCTTTAACAGTACCGTGACTGGTACTTCTTTTGAAGGGTTTTCCCATAACTCCAAATAAGTTATAGTCCCCATGTTTTATTGCGGATGCTCCATATCCACTTTCTAAACTTGCCTGTGCCAATACCAATAATGCACCTTGGGAGGATGCACCTTTTGCTTTTGCAAAATCATATATTTCGACTGCAATTGTGGTTAAAAACTGATGGTGAACCGGTTTTTCTTTTTTAGGTGGTGCACTTATAGCTTTAGCTTTAACATCTTCGGCTACACGATTCCCTTGCGGGCTTCTTCTTTGCATCATTGCGCCCACTTTATCCGTATTTTCCCACTGACCTGTTTGTCTATTATACTGAGGTCCTTTGACACCTAATGAACTGGCGTTCTTATGTTTTCCTGAAGATGAAGTTTTAGCCATGAGATTGCTGATTAGATTGAGACACCTCAATAGTCATAAAACAATATCTCTTTTGGGGATTTATTTTGTAGGTTATTTTTTGTGGTATCATTGGGGTTTGGGGGTTATTTTATTAAGAAGGCTTCCCTATTAAAATTGCTTTAATATAAAATCCCTTAGAAAAGTATATTTTAGAAATACACTTATCTACTGCATAAAAAGAAAAAAATATTTCAACTTTCAGATAATGGAACTAAAAACAGTACGAACGAAAATCTTTTACTAAGATTTTCCTTCAGCTGAACCGCTAAATTTAAGAGTTAAAAATCAGTATCTTTTTATTTTTAAGGAAACAAGAAGCGATACCATATCGCTTCTTGTTTTCACAACTAGCAAAAATTAGATTTTAGCCCAGTTGTTATCTAATGTAGCATTACCTAATGTAATTTTCTCTGCAGAGAATGTAATCTCAGTAGTCATTGGGGTTTCAGCCAAAGCGTCTAACTGCTCGCTAAAGAATACAATAAAAGCATTTTCAAAAGAAAGTTCTTTCATTACTTGCTCAGAGTCAGCTTTGAAAAATTTTACTTTTCCGCTTACTGGTTTGTGTTGACTGTTTACCGCTTGTTCGATAACTGTAGTGTTGTCTGTAGATTTAACTCTTAAGTTTAATCTTCCTCCTTTAATTTCAGAAGAAACAGCTCCTTTACCGTCAGTATGTCTTAACATATCAACTTTTGAAAATAATACTTGGTACTCGTTTCCTTCGAATTCTAAAACTGCTTTAAATGCCATAATAAAAAATTTAAGTTGTTAAAAAATGTTTTTTTTTTAGAATCCTCTTTCCTTTTGTATGACTAGTATGAACAAAAAAAAGAGGTATTCTACATGATTTTAGAATACCTCTTTTTGTACTAACGTACTTTTTATAATTGCTTCTTGTAGGAAGATGAGGGTGATTCGCAATCAATATTTGTACGAATATACAAATACAATTTTGAAAAACAAGTTAATTCGTAATCTTTTTCATAGAAATAAAGAAAAAATATTGCTTTAAGCCAATCAAAAATGTAAGAATCCAGTATTTACGGGGGCTGACAGAAAATTCATCTTTTTCTTCTACGTCCAAAATAGTCGTATAAAAAAAATCTTACCGGACTCTTTCTTATTTTTTCAGTACTTTTTTTATGAATTTATCCTATTCTTTGGATTCATAAAAATCAAAACAGTTACAAAAAACAATACAACTATTAAAAACTATTCCTTCTTTTATTTTTTTTATTTAGTCAATAATCTCTTTTTGAATACCGGCACGATATAGCTTTCAATTTCTCTCCATTGGAAATGAACACTAAACTCTTCATATCCACTATTCCTATAATTTTTAGTATCAAAAATTGAAAAATAAAAGTCCGGAACGCTTTTACTTTTATCTATGATTATTCTAAAATTTAATAAATCACTTGGTTTTAATGGTAAATTAATGTCCTGGTCTTTTAATTTTTTTCTAATTTTTTTTAACAGTCCGGGTTTATCTACAAATAAATCTACTCCAACTCGTTTACCATTATTCAGATCAAAACAATAATACTGAATTGCTTCCCACGGTGATCCATAAGATTGAATTCCGATCGAAAAACTAACGATCTTATTTTTATCATAGTAAATTTCATAATGTTCAAATCCCGAATTTGACTCTCGTAAAGTATTGTTCAAAATACGTTTAGAGAGCGTATCTTTTTTCATTCTGATTCTATCCTCAGGTTTACCAACAAAAGATTTGTCAAATACTTCATAAGTATTCTGAGTAATTGCATAAACTTTATGATTTACTTTTTCATTACTCGAATTGATTTTTAACTCTTCAATTATCAAAAAGCCAGAATCTACATATACAGAATCTTTTAAAATTTTAAGGTTCTGACTATGTAGTGAAATTGAAAAAAAAATAAGTACTACTGTTATAAATTTGTTTCCCATTTCTATTTAGATTTTACTTCTTCTTTTGACTGAGAATACTAAATTTTATGCATTAGCATATAACTAATAACGATAATTTCATTTTAGTTCCATTGGAATTTTTGCTTGTTCTTGTTCAATTTCAACTCAATCTTTACTAGAAATCATTTTTTCGACTTTTAATAATTTGATAACTTCTTCAAGATTTTTAGGCTTCTGGGTTACATCGATAACTTTCAGTTTAGACTGATACTTTAAGAACTTAAATGTTTTTGCCGTTGAGTTTTGAGTCCAACTGCCCGATAGCGAATCAAACAAAGTTTTTTTATTTTTATAAAGCTCTTCGTTAGAACTGCTTCGTTCATTCTTTTCATCTTCAATGGAATATTTACTATAAGTATCATTTTCTTCTACAAATGTTTTATGATATCTATTAGCGCCCGAAATACTTTTCAATTGACCGTTTCCTCTATACGCATAATCTATTTTATACTGGAAAAAATCATTATCTGTCTGATAATTTCTATTTTTAACTTTTACAGAAATAATCTTATGAGAGCGGTTTTCTTTTTGATTTCTCCAATTTTTATTCAATGGATCAAGTACCTGGGAATAATCACCATAGCCATCCTTTAAAAAGAAAACCAAATCCAAAACTGAATTTTCAATTAATATTTTTTGCTTCAAAAACGTATAATATTCGTTATTTATGACATAGATATCATTATCAACTGTAACTACATTATTCTTATTGAAACCAACTTTTATATTCTGTCCGGATTCAGAACACTTAATAACAATTGAACTATTGCTCCTGTTTGAAATCCAATAGGAAAACACTTGAGGCGTTTCTGTTAAATCTGAATTTAACTGATAAACAGTTATAGTATCATTGCTCTTAGGAAAAACACCTATAAAATTTCTAACATCTTTCTCATCATTATCAATTCCTTTTTCAACGTAGATCTCTTTTGCGAAGGCTAATGTATAATCAGAATTATCTTTTTCTGGCTTTGAAATACAAAAAGATAAAAACAGACTACTTGCAATTATTAAAACAAACATTCTTTTCATAATCATTTTTTTGAAGCAGTTTCACTTGTTAATCTTGTTTTCGTTTTTTTCCAAAAAATACTTTTTCCTGCACTTATAGTTCCCGAAATTCCGTATGTTTCATTTACTCCCGTTTCGTAATAAAAACTACCCGATTTCCAATATTCTTTATCCTTAAAGTCACTTGCGGGTATTTCGTACTTAATTTTTGAAGGAACATCCACTTCTTCAAAAGTTGGTTTACCATCTTTTCCTAGTACCGGTTTTTTATCTTTGTCTAGTACTTTTCTCTTCTCCTTTTTAGTAATATGTTCATGTGTCCCCTCATCATTCTTCTTATTATGATTTCCTTTGTCTCCATATTTCGTAGACGTACCATTAGAAGCCACAAAAGCGTCGTAGACATCTTTTGGAATTTCAATAAACTTATACTCATCAAATTTATTCTGCCCGAGTTTATTGTATGGATTTGTCTCTGAATTACCCCAAGCAAGAAAATCTGTGCCATCCCAAAATTCTGCTCCATTAGTTAAATCGTCTTCTGAATTTAACACATAAAAAAGCGCTTGTCTTGTTAATTTAGATTTTTCATCATTCTTTGTTTCTTTTAATTCTTTTTTATCTCCAACAGACGAATAAGCAGTTGCTAATAATTGTTTCCATTTTATTTTTAACTTCTTAGATCTGTTAAAACTAGTATATGCAATACATTTTAACTCTTTTAAATCGTTCTCTCCCGCTTCCATTTTTACCACATAAGCTATATAACAAAAATTTGAATGACTTATATTTTCATCATTCTCTTTCAATAATTTTATATCATTATAAGTCGTAACCTCTTTTCCATTCTTATCCTTCTGGGTACTTTTCCCCGTGCAAGTGTATACATCTCCAATATCTCCAGAATTTTCAGCTTCATTTACTTTTCCTTCATAAGCGCCATTTGTATTGTAGAAATGTCCATTTACATATATAATTTCTGCTGGCGGCACAGGCGCTGCTGTGGTATCAATTTTTTCCGGTGCATTGCGTTGCGCAGAGTCTGTGATTTTAATATCTACTCCTCCATAATTGCATTTAATTGTACTTTTAAGAAGTAATGGAAATTTTTCCTGAAAATACACCGTACCCACATCTTTCCAGTCGGCAAGCTGCATTACTGAAGCGCAGGGACTTGAACTCTGCGGGCTTTTTTTGCAGTTGCCTTTAAAGATTACACTCTTTTTGTCTTTCTCGACAATCGTTGCTACTTTTTTGTCTTGTATGGTAGGAGTATCAAAATTTACTTTTAAGTCGCCCTCCGGAACGGTACATAAGTCACATTTTAGTTTGGCTCCGTCGATAACAAATTTTAAGCCATCCTCGGCTTCCTCTTTTTCCTCGCGTTCTTTTCGTTTTTGAGTATTATCTGGTTTTGCCATTAGAGTGATGTTTTATTAATGTTATACAAAATGCTCAATCCTTCTTTTTCTATTTCTAATGTTGCCAATTCTATCTGATGTTCTCTGTACTCTACAGTACCATCATATTTTATGCTATCTGTCTCTGTACCCTCTTCAAAAGGTTTTCCTGATACAAAGTAGGTATCCAATTTTTCATCTTTTGGACGAACGTGTTCCAACATTACAGCGCTCCCACAATCCATTATTTTTTTTTGCCGTTCAACAGGGGACGGGTTTCGATATAAACTAAAAAAATACAAACCAAACATTTTATAATCGGAGAAGAAGGTTATCATTTTTTGTTCGTCTTCTACCGAACTGCTAATATCCTGCAGGTATGATTCTACAACAAAACCAACATTATCTATGGCCAATTTGGCACGAACAATTTCCCATCGCTTTCCCAGTTCCTCAAAGTTTACTATTTTGATTATTTTGCCATAGTTATTTACTTCTACTTCAACTTCGTCAAAAGCAGCTCCTATTCTTTTGAGAAAAATAATATTCTCTGTAGATAAATTACTTGTGATTTCGATCTCGGAAAGAAATAACTGAAACAACTTATCATTTCCGTTGTCTTTGTATCTCGTGATAGCAATCTTTCGGGTGTAATTTATTTTTTTTATCTTTTTTGGATTCGAGAAATCTGTTGTTACCGTTTCAAATGCAAACTCATTTATTTTATCAAGCTCAGGGAATACAACATCGTAATCTAAATAGGTCATACTTTAATGTATTTTTCTTTTTCTGCCTTCATTGGGCTGCATCCCGAACCAATCTCTCGTTGAAGACCAATGCAGGTATTCATTCCTTAACTTTCTCAGCATGGTTTGTCCACTGTAACCCACAACAGTAACTCCCTCTATAGTATATGTTTTCATTTCAGGTTCTTTTTGCGGCATTTTAAGCTTCTCAAAGTCTAATTTAGGTTTATATTGCTCTACCCGTAAATTGTCGACTGCTATCTTGAGCTCTTCGAATTCATAATTATGAGTTTTGAGTTTTTGCTCTATATCCAACATTTCAGCATCTCGTCTCTCCTTTTCTATCCTTTCCAGTCTTTTTTGTTCGATTACTTCGTCACTGATGAAATCCCATTCTTTCACCTCGTTGGTTTCATCAAGTGCATAAGGTGTTAAATAGCTTTCTACATCTGTTAGAAAATCATCTAATGGAAATTTCACAGCTGTTTCTTCTACAAAATACTCCTTCATTTCAGTACTTCTGGCATACGTTTCCATAAAGTGCAGCGGAATATAACTGTACTCTTTTTTGACTCCTTCATACTGATCTTCGGTGCCTTCTATTTTTTTTCCACGGGTGCCTGTAAGTTTACTATAAGGCGGAAAACTCCATTGAATTTTCGTTTCAATTTGATCTTCTTTATACCAATACTGTCTGATCAGATCTCTTCTCAGCGCTTCTAACCCTATTTTATCATCAAAAAAACCATTTGGAAAAACAGAAACATAATGTCTGTCTTTCATCTGAGTTCCGATTTCATCGACAACTTCTTTCTCGGTCATGTAAGCTCCGCCTATATCACAATGTACTCCCGGAAAATTTTTTTCGATGTATCTGCCGGGAATTTGATTGATTCGGGTAAGAGCAAAATTTTGACGATGTTCGTCTTTTGCTGTAAAGTGTACTACTTTTTGACAGTATAAATTATTCAGATGCAGCTCGGCAATATCATCATTAAAATGTGTTGACCAGGCTTCTTTTATGAGTTTGCCTCCTTCGTCTTTCACATTTCCATAATCGTCATAATGATCCCGAACACCATTTTCCTCAAAGTAAGACGAAACGGTATCATAAATCCCCACAAACCGGACAACAATCTCTACATTTTTCAAATCATCAAAATCAAGGCTGGTTTTTTTTAGCAAACTGTATCCTAAATGCCCCATCTTAGGGAGCTGATCTCTTATTAAATAGCTGTTGTCTATCTCGTAATTATCGACATCTACAAAGGCATTTCGCATTTTTTGTATGCGTACACTACCGGATTCCGAATAGGGTCTTTCAATGTATTCTACTCCACAAGGGATTTGTTTTTTCACTGCATTTGCGTAACCACTATCATGGTTTACCTCGTAGACCAGATTTCTGGACGTAGCAGCACCTCGGCTGAATCCAAATACATCAAGTGTGATTTGAGCAAGTTTTGTCGCATCATCACTCTCTGCCATCTTCAGTGCTACTTTATCTGCAATTTGCTCACAAGCGTTACGCACTCTGGCACGTATACCTGTTTGTCCTGAACCAAAGGCAAAACCGTCTGTACTGTCGCGCATGAGGTGATCTGTTCCCATACCCGGTACATAAATGGCATATTTTTTTTGTTCACAACATTGCCACATACGTGCCACATTGGTGTAATCGTTACTGTAACTGTTGTCTGTTCCCATACGATCCAGACCAAACTCGTTTAAAGGGACTCTATAGGAGGCAACGAGATATTTGTCTCTTTCATCAATAGCTTTAAACTCCGCTTCCTCAGCTGGCGTTTTATTTTTCTTGGAAAGAAGTTCTTCTATCCGTCCTTTATTCTTTATTTTTTTATATTTTTTTTCGTCTTCACTTTCCAGCGTCGCATTATCTTTTGAATAATCAATATTTCCCTCTGCATCTTTACCTCGGCTATGCTTGTTACGCATATCGGTATTCGTCTTATTATTGAGTGTGCCGTCTATAAAAATTCCAAAAGTCACTCGTAGGTCTTCTTTTTTTATATCATCGGCCGCTGCTCCTGTATTGTATACAAATGTTTTTCCCATAACAATGATTCTGTTTTTGTATATTCTTTTAATAAATACGATTCGAAAACTGGTGTTTTTTGTACAAGACTAATTTTGATAAGTAGTGAATTTCACTGGTAATTCTTTTCCGTTTCCTTTAAGTGTAATAGTACAGGAATTATAGGATTTACCAATTTTTACCTGCATTTCTATGGGTGCTCCGGGCTTTAGTTTTTCAATATCTCTAAACGTTTCACGAACTTCGTCATCTTTAAATATCAACTCTAAATAACTGGTTTCTCCATCCGCTTTGCTGTAATCAAAACTTATTTTGGAAGGTGCCGCATTTTCCTGAAGCGGTAGATTCATCTCTTTTTTTTCAGCAAGAGACTGCCCCAAAGTGTGACTCAAAAAATAAATTTTATCCGGCATCTTTTCTCCCTCGGGAAACGTAAAAACAGGATGCCAATTGTATTTGTATTCTCTTGTCACTATGCTTGATTCAAAAACGTTTGTTTTACTTTTTTTCAGTGGTATAACAGCTGTACCGTTTTTTAGGGTGGCTCCCAAATAATCACTCCCCGGATTTATTTTAACTTCTAAATCAATATTTGCTTCAGGATTCTTTTTACGCAACTCTTTGAAGGCATCAAAAATTTCTTTCTCATCGAAAATAAATGAACCACTATAACCCTGTCCGTTTTTATCCCACCAGCGAATTCCTAAACTTCTTGGGATTGCTCTTTCCTGATACTCATTTTTGGCAAATTCTTTTTCTAATAGTGTTTCGCGTTCTCCATTAAATAAGGCAAATGACAATTCATCCTGTACCTTTCCTTCCCTCACGAATACGGCAGTAGGGCGCCAGTTGTATTTTATGCGGTAGCTGTCCCAAAGTCCGTAAGGTATGGGTTTGTTTTTATTTGCTTCCTGAACCTCAGGCGCTATAATTTTCGGATTTTTTAAAGTTCGCTCTCTGTCAGCAGGATCAAACAACAAGCGTTCATGACTGTCTAAAGAAGCAATTTCCTTAGCACTTATCTCTGCCTTTTTTCCTTGGTAACGTCCTATTTCAACATCTTTCTGTCCGCCTTTCAACCAGACTACTACAACACCTCCCGGAGCAAAACCTACCGTAATGTGCTTATAAGTTGTCATTACTTTTCCCTTTTTTTGAACGTTGCTCTGAAAACCTTCGTTGAAGAGTTTTACCATTTTAGGATAGTCCAATTCTGTATCGATATGATACATCACATCTTCAACATACGAATACCACGTACAGTTAAGTCTTTGCGGAATTGGTTTTTCGCCCTGACTCATCCCTGAGGAATTTTCTCCCCAATCTCCTATACCTGTGGTTGTACCAAAACCGTATATACTGGTTGTACTGTTGGGCTCTTCGTTTACACCATTTGATACTAACGGACCTTCAAGCCAGCCTCTATAGACTTGTATTGGGTATCCTGAAGGACAACTTAAACCTTCCTGCCATTTAAAATTTGTTTCCATATTACTAAGGGGGGCTTTTATTGCAGAGTTATTAACCTTTTTATCGGTTTGCTTTTTCTCCTGGCAAGAGCTTGTTAACGTATTTGTTATAAGAAATAATAGTAAATAAAGGGCTATTTTCTTCATGCTTTTTAAGTTTTATGCATACTGGTACTGTCTTAACGAACTACTTGTAAATATATCAAAAGTAAGATACATCTCATATTTTTTCTTTAACTAAACCTGTTTCCGTATGCTATACATAGTTGTCAACTCTTTATTCTATTATCGTTATGGTAAGAATGTTTTATCTAGTTTTCAATTCCATTTTTATTAAAATACTCCCTAAAAGTTTTTTTAAAATTGGATAGGTTTTGAACTCCTGATTGTATTACTTTCTCTTTACTGTAAATTTCATACTTTCCATTTCCGGTCTCTTTTCCTGTCCAGACAATTCCGGATTCAATCTTTCCGGATTCATTGGTTTTCAAATAGGTAATTATTGGAGGGGCAAATTTTTCAGCATAACTTCTTAAATAGATTCTGTAAAGAGCATCTTCTTTGGAAAAAAAATGGGCTATTGAATTAAAGGCGGAATCCAAATTTTCAGCATTTGCAGCATGATTTAAACTAGTAAAAAGTTTTATCAGATTTTGGTCAAAATTTTCATCGAGATCGTTGAGATCAAAACTGCATATAGAGCTCTTTATTTTATTATTTACAAGAAAACTATAAATGCTGTTGCTTTTGGGTAAATGATCGATATTCAAATTTATAGTTTCAAAATAGCCTACTATTTTCTTCTTACAAAATAGTTCACTTATTTGCATCTGATCTTTAAAATATATCTTAATAACAGCAGCTGATTTTTCTCCATTACTCACTGTAATGGTATCTTTTTCTTTAGTAAAACTGAAGATGTTTCCATAATTTACCGCGTACATTTCTACAATAAAACTTTCCAGTTTTCCGTCAATATACTTTTTAGATAATGTACCGCCTTCTATTTCTGCTTTTTGTACCTCTTCCGCCTGTCCAAAAGAGAATGCACTTGTCAATAGAAAAATAAAAAATAATAGCTGCTTCATTCTGATTTGATATTACGATTACGTTTCTTTGCCTGTACCATTTTGTTTCAATTAGGATAAATCATTACCAGTGTGCTTGCGTTATCCTTTATTTACTTTGGCATCAATGGCACCCAGTACTTTTGAGATTCCCGAACTTTTTATCAAAATATCTCCTCCTATGGCTTTATGAGTTGTTGTTGCTGTAGTTTTATTTAAATTACCATTAATCTTTACAGTTTTATCACCTGATACTTTTTGCTCGTACATATTTGTAATAAGTTTGTAGAGTTCTGTAATATCGACTGTACTGCTTTTTCCAACTTTTAAGCTGTTGTTACCGTCGATAGTAGTTTTCTTGTTACCGCCTACCCCTACAGTCATATTTTTACCAACGGTAATATCCAGATTATCACCAACATTGATGGTCATATTTTTAGGTGCATTTACAGTAATATTACCTTCACCATCCAAATAAACACTGTTATCTGACGGGTCCTTTATCAGAATACTTTTCTGCTTATCATCAAAAGTGATGGTACTCCCGCAACGGGTAAAGAAACTTTTAATATGATTGTCCAGCTTACCGCCTTCGCCTGTTTTTCCGTTAAAAATACTACCAATTACATACGGTCTGTTAGGATCATTGTATCGAAAACTAACCATTACGTGATCGCCTACCTCCGGTATCGTAACCCATCCGCGATTTCTATTTACCACATCGCTGGTTCCGGCATTAGGAGTTAATACATACAGCCAAGGTGTACGGGACTGCTGTTTCTTTTGCCATAATAATTCTACGCGAACTCTTCCATTACCACTAGGATCATCATTGGCCACTACCACAGCTCTTTGTTCCTGTGCTATTGGCATGCCTACCTGAGGCTCGGGAAGTTTTTTTATTTTAGCCGGAAGTGCTCTGAAACTATTTTCGTACTCTCCAATTTCAGTAGCTTTATGTGTGATTTCGGTAATAATATAAGTACCAATTTCATTCGATTCAAATTGTGTCTTATTCGTACTCAATCCTTTTTGAAGAACCTCTGATTTATCTAATATTTGCTGAGATTCGATATTAATAATAGAGCCGATTCTTAGTTTTGGATTTGAGCTTGTTGCCGAAATGTAGTTTCCTTCTGCAGCTATACTTTCCTGTTTTTTTTTCAGGATACTCTCAAAATATACATCATCTCCGGTACTAAATTGTCCGAACTCGTAAGAAGCTGTACTATATAATTTTTTGGAAGCTTCGAAGGCGTCTTTTCCTAATTTCGGTAATCCCTCTACGATGCTGTCATCTGTTTGTGCCTGATAAAGCTGATCGATATTTTCATTATAAGTATAACCGCTGTACTGATGGGGTTTTGCTTCTACCGATATACTTAAATTAAACAGGTCTTTATTGTAAATTAATTTTATGGGAGAGCTTTCTTGTTGTGGTTTTCCAAAAAAAAGTTTTTCTCCGTCATAAAATAACCATTCGTTATATTGTTTGGCTAATCTCTGGATATACTTAAAATCCGATTCCAGATATTGCGTTTGATATTCTATTTTAGAAGTAAATTCGGGTTCGATTTCATATTGCAGCTGTTCTCCTGCAGCAGTTTGTATGAGATCGTGCACCATATCTTTCAAATTGAGATTTTCCCAGGAATGCAACTTTTGACCGTAGTCTAACAAAATAGTTTTAGAATACCCTGAAATAACAATTTGACTGCCTACATGTCCCAATTCCTGTTGGTAGCGAACGTTTGTTATAATTCCCAGAAAGTTATTGTTACCACTTAACCTGATGTGCAGCACTTTTCCAAGACATTCCTGGGCGCTTTCCATCGTATAGGCCCGAGGTCGTTCTATAACAGAATGTGGAATACTTATTGAAAACTCATGGTGAGCATTAATGGTTTGCTTTAAATCGATTTTAGTAAAATGAGAAATTTCTTTGCCGTCTATACCAAAGATTATTTTAGGAATGACCATAAATCTGTCTAGTTTTAAGTTTAATTCTTTAAAATTTTTAACTTAAACAGAGTATAGTCAAAGCCCTTTATTTTAAAGTTCTTTGCGCCGAATTCAATTTTAAGCTAAAAGATGTCATATTCTGAAAATAAAAAAACAAGAAGCAGTACGTAACTGCTTCTTGTTTTATGAGAAAAATTAAATTTTAGCCCAGTTGTTGTCTAGTGTAGCATTACCTAAAGTAATTTTCTCTGCAGAGAATGTAATCTCAGTAGTCATTGGAGTTTCAGCCAAAGCGTCTAACTGCTCACTAAAGAACACAATGAAAGCGTTTTCAAAAGTAAGTTCTTTCATTACCTGCTCAGAGTCAGCTTTGAAAAATTTTACTTTTCCGCTTACCGGTTTGTGCTGGCTGTTTACCGCTTGTTCGATAACTGTAGTGTTGTCTGTAGATTTTACTCTTAAGTTTAATCTTCCTCCTTTAATTTCAGAAGAAACAGCTCCTTTACCGTCAGTATGTCTCAACATATCAACTTTTGAAAATAATACTTGGTACTCGTTTCCTTCGAATTCTAAAATTGATTTAAATGCCATAATAAAAAATTTAAGTTGTTAAATAAAGTTTTTCAGAATCCTCTTTCTTTTTGTGTGACTAGTATGAACAAAAAAAAAGAGGTATTCTACATGATTTTAGAATACCTCTTTTTGTACTAACGTACTTTTTTTAATTGCTTCTTGTAGGAAGATGAGGGTGATTCGCAATCAATATTTGTACGAATATACAAATACAATTTTAAAAAACAAGTCAATTCGTAATCTTTTTCATAAAAATTAAGAAAAAAATGAGCCGTTTTTAATTCACAAATGTAAGAATCCAGCATTCACAAGGGCTGACAGAAAATTCATCTGTTTTAAAAAAACAAATAGCAACTGCAAAAAACAATCTAATAGTCAAAAAATATTTTTTCAACATTCATTTTACTTCTTCACCTACCTCCCATAAACACAAAAAGAGATATTCTGCATAATTTTTAGAATACCTCTTTTATCTGTTTTTTTACTAATTCACTTTTAATCTGTAACATTTTTCATAAAAAATAACAGAATAAATCCCAACAGCACAACGGTTATGTGCAGGACTATTGAATTGACCTGTGGCTGTAAAGAATTGACCTGGTTTTTTAAGTCTAAAGTTGCTGTGGTGTGAATTTCATTAATTTTGTTCACCTGCTTTTGCAATGAATCTATAGTCTTGTTCAAATACAAAATATTCTGATGCTGATTAGAAAACAGTCTTTTCACTTCTTTGTCAGACAGCGCTCTTTTTTTTCTAATCACTCCTGTTTTAGGTTCTTTTAGTGTCAGTTCGCTAACGTCTTCAATTTTATTATTGTTTACCGCAAAACTGTCATTTAACTTGTTTACTAAGAAAAAAATAAACACAATATAAGAAAGCAAAAACGTAGGCAGTATGTACTGAATAAATATTTCAAGCGCTTTAGGCTTTGCGGCATTGTGTATATTGTTTATCGTACTGTAATTGGTAAAAAAAATGGGCTCTTGTTTTTTTTCTTTGTGCAATCTCTCGGTTTTAAATTTTTCTTCTAAATCAATTAGTTCAAAACGATCGAGGCTGTACAAACCTAAATTCTCATTTAGTTTTTTATGATGTACCATCCAATTGAGTACTTCTTCTATCTGATATTCTGTAATACTGGGATTTTTAAGTCTCCACAAAATTTCTTTTTTTGTAAACTCGCACGGCTTCCCTTTGCTTTCAAAATAAAATAACTCTAAAATTATTTCATGCAAAGGTTTCGTCATTTCTATTGTATTGATAAGTTCCATAATCGTTATTTTATAGTAGCATATTTTTCGATATATAATAGTGTTTGAGCTGAGACTCCTCATCAAAAACCTCAAAAGCACTATTTCTGACCATTTTCTCTAAGGCTTCAACTTTAGCATTTAAACCTATAAAGAGAGCCCTGAATTCGGCCGGTTTTCTCTTAAACTTTCTGATATCTTTAATTCTTATAGTATGCAGATCAGAACTGTTTACAAATACTCTAGTCTTAAAATAAAACAGATCTGCTAAAGAATTTCTGTTTCTCAATGGTTCTGTCCTTCTGATAATTGAGGCAAATGTATAGCACCTGTCTTTAAAATTCAGAATCTCTACCTTATCAATATTCTCATTGGTGTATTCTTTACTTACTAACTCCCGATAATTTTCAATAAGCTGTTTAATTTCATTTTCGGTCAGTAAAATATGTACTTTACTTTCTAAATCATTATCCAGCGAATCTTTTGCATTTATCGCAAACGTTTCGTTTTTATACTTTTTAGGTACATCCGTACTAACGCTGTCTTTTAAAGGAGAATTTTCGATAATATTTTTTACGGTTATACTCGGCTGACTTCTTAAAAAACTAAATTCATTTTTATACTGAGTCAGTGATTTTAGCAATGCATTGTTTGTCTTGATCGTTTTACTGATCACGGTATCAATGGCCTTGTTTATCGTTTCAGGAGTAAGCTCCCCGTTTAACTTAGGAAATACAATTCCGCCATTAAAGTTACTTTTTAAAGGAGCGTTGTAGATGTACTCATTATCGGCTTCGCCATTGTAAACAAATTCATCATTTTTAGGAACCAGTTTTGGATCTACATAATAGTTCTGAATGTATTTTTTATTGGCATTACTGGCATCACTTAAATAGGCCTTACTTTGCGAAATAAAATCCTGATTATCCGAACTGTTTTCATTTCTAAAAAGGATGTACAATAACTTGGCATTATTCTTCGCCAATGCGCTCATATTGTCTTGTAAAACGGTATTTATAGATCCGTCTAATCCTGCGAGTATAAAAAAATTGTTTTCGTAATTGGGTCCCGCACTCAGAAACTGCGTAATATTTATGTTGTTATTGGGTAAAATATTTTCATTTGTAATTTCTTCCGGTGTTTTGATACTTTTTTCAATTAAATCAAACCACTTCGAAAATGAGGATGCTCTGAGCAAATAATAACTTTTGGACTTGCCTTTTGCTATAAACGAATAAGTAAAATTATAATTGGCGTACAAATCACTGCTTGTTGTTAGTTTTAGATTTTGCAATGCCGAAAGTGTCTTTTTCAGGTATTGTTTGGTACTGCCGTTGTTCTCAAAAACGTAAAAAAAGTTAATGGTCTTACTTTGCAGATCAATCTGTTCAATTGTCTTTATGGTAATATCATCCCCCTTTAAATTTGTAATTTTATTTTTGTCGTGGTTCCATACATTTACAGGTAATAAAATTTTAGTAGTATTATCGAATCTGGCAGCATTACTGGATTGATTTTCATTTACGAAAAAGGTGTTCCTGTACAATTCATTTGCATGAAAGTTGATTTTACCCGACGAAAACTTCAACGTATCGGCAGGGTTCAGTTTCACCACCACATTGTCTGTTATGGGATTCAGATATTGTAAAGGAACCCAACCAAACTTAAAATTAGCGGTGTCTTTTGGCATCAAATCATCAGAATTGGACACAAAAGCTGAATTTGCCGTTTTGTTTATGTTGTAAACGTAAACGAAGTCATTTAGTTTAATCCCCTTTTTTGTTGCGGTTTCTAAGTTAGGATCTCCCTTTAACAGAAGAGTACTTTTTTTGACATTATTGTTACTGTTTACTAAATTATCCAGCGTATTACAAGCCACAAAATACTTTACATATTTTAAGTTAACCTGATTCTGAATGGCTCTGCCGTATTCCAGTACATTGTCTTTTTTAATCCATCCCAGATATTGTACTTCTTTAGCTTTAGAGAAATGGTTGTCTTTACTTCTTAAAGCAGAGAATGTTCCTTTAGGTTTTCCAATCAGTTTTTTATCCGCAACGACCACTTCGTAGTAATTCTTATCTTCATCAATAACATACATGGGAGTCAAAATAGCGGCCTTGTTTTTTACTTTAGCGCTATAAGGTTCCTCGTAAATTTTATTCTCATTTCGATCTGAAAAAACCATTTTTAGTTCTGGTTTTTTATTTTCTTTTTGCTCCTGGTTATCGTAAGTATTAACTGTTTCTCCTGTTTTTTTAAGAACGTTTGTACTGTTCTTAACCTGCGAAAAAAGGGTACTGGTGATCAATAAACAAATTAAAGACGTATATCGAAGTAAAATGCTGCTTTTCATCTATTACTTTGTTTTATTTTTAGTTTTTTGGGTAATATTGATCTGCTTAAAGCACTTAATATTATCTAATTTTACATCCTCAATTATAGTCTCATTGCCTTCCAGATAGTGAAGTCCCTGACAGTAACTTAAAAAATCGTTGTATTTTTCTTCGTTGACTACTACCACAACATCAGACAAATCGTTACAGATGTATTTATTTTTCAGATAATTAACCTGTTCTCTGTACGTTCTGGTATCTCTTGCTCCTAAATTAGCAATGGTCTGCAGTCTTTTTTTAATATCGTTTAATACAATACCTGATGAATCTACAGCCTCCGGTTCTTTAAAAGGTTCGTACAATTGAAGCACTTCAATTTCTTTTGTTATCGGATACTTCGTTTTGTCTGTTTCGAGCTTTACCGTATAAATTCCTGGCTGGGTAAAAATATAAATGGCTTGTTTTTCATAAGAATCTATGGTTCCCGTTTCGCCAAATTCCCAATACCAATTATTAGAACTCGGAGAATATCCGGTAAACACAATTTCCTCACCTACATAACCAAACTCCGGACAAAATATCTTGGTGATAGAATCTCTTGCCGTCAATCTTCTGCCGTTTACGATATTAATTTGCTTTGAAAAATCAAACTTGTCGTCAATTTTTAAGGTAACTAAATATTTTCCGGCTTTGTCATAAGTGTAGTTTACACTTCCTTTACTAACAATTGAATCACCGTTTCCAAAATACCAAACGGCTTTTTTATCTGATATTAGAGTACTGTCATTTATTTTAAAAGATAATTCCTCGTTTAATTCATACTGGTGATTACTATTGTCGTCAACAATTGAAAAATCAAGATTACTTAATCGTTTATTATAAGGAAATAGCAGTGCTACTATCACTAAAATTACCGCAATGCAAGACAAAAGGATAACTACTGTTCTGTTTTTAATGTTCATTTTTAAAATCTGCTTTACATTCGTTAAGACTTGTCTGTACCAGAGTATCGTTCTTTTTTACCGTACTTTCTTCCAGGTTTATCTCTAAAAAAACATTTAATAAGTTCCCGCCGATTAAGCAAAAATTATAGGACGAATGAAATTCGTTGTCTTTATAAAGCTGTTTGTACTCTGAAATATTTCTTTTTACTTCATCAATACGCTGTACCTGATTAATGTCGTATTTTATCGTATCAATGGTTTTGAAAATTAACTTCGATTTATTGGCATAGTCTACCTTAATCTTCTGCATTTTTTCATAATCATTAATTCTGTTCAGCATATCCGTATTATTAAAATCCGGTGTCTTCAGTAAAAACTTGGTAAGACCAATAAATATGACACAGGCGCTAATGATAAATAATAAATTGAACTTGGCTTTCTTCCAATAGGTTTCGTCAAAAATTATTGCCTTCTTCATGATTTGGTGCTATTTTTTTTATTTTCGAGTTTATGTTTTTCAATACAATTTTTAAGCTGATTACTTTTGATTTCGTAGCTTGTTGCTGCTTCTTTTAAAACATCAATCTTAGTTTGTATGCGCTGCAATTCAACCAAAAGTTCCTCATACAAACCAAAAGAATTGGTCAGATTTGTTTTTGATTTTTGAATCTCATTATTGATTGCAAATCTTTTTTCGTTGATCAGGGACTGAAGGTTTTTACGTTCATTTAAAGTTCGGTCCTTAAATCTTAAGTCATTGATTTCGATCAGGATTTCACCCAGAAGCAAGTTCATTTCGCCCTGTTTTACTGCAATATCATTGTAGTATTTGTGTTTTTGCTCTAACTCGGCAGCACCTTTATTGGCCGTTATCAGCGTAATAAAAAGACAGCCGAAAATAAAAGTAAACGTTGTAAAAAAGAGGATTAAAAACCTGCGTTTTTGAGTCGCTATTTTAGGAGAATTAAGTGGTTTCATAGCGCTATGTTTAATCTAATATTGACCATGTATTGCTCTTTGGTGCTGCCACTTTCGTTTCCTCACTAATTACAATGTTCTCTTTTCTGATTCCGATATACTCCAGTTCACTTAATTTTTGCCATAAGCGCTTCAAAATTCCTAGAAACTGATTCAGTTTTTCAAGTGTTTGTGCGATATCGTTGTGGTCGTATACGGCACTTTTTGCTTCAAACAATACACTTAATAACTCCGAAGGTTTTACATCAATCCATTCATAATAGTACTGCAGCAGCACCTCTTTTTCTTTGTCATCCATTAAAGTCAATGTCGAAATAAGATGATTCGCCAAAACAATTATTCTGTCAAACATATACACCGGAGATTCCTCCGGAGCGACATTTTTAAGATAAAAACAGTTTTCTGAATAATACCCGATTATTTTAGTACATAAACTAAACGTGTTCGACACCAGTCTGTTATTAGAAGAGTTTTGCACATTTTTTTTATGAATTTTAATCGAGAAATCATTTAACTGATACAATTCAGTGTTTACTTTCGCTATAAACTGATTCAGGATTTCATTGTTTTTAGTCTTAACAACAGGAGCGATGTACTTGTTGTCTTCGATAAAAGTTCCGTTTTGGAATATTATTTTTTTGACAATTAAAAAGTAACCCGATAAAAAATTATCATTTACCTCTTTTTTATTGATGATGTGTAATTTGATTTCCGGAAGGGCATGCGGATGGTGCAATGGAATGATTTCCGGATCAGGAATACCTACAGGAATTAAATCATAAGGATTAACGGAAACAATCACGTAGTAATGCTCAAAAGAATTTCGATCTAAGTCGTTTGCATTAATACTTACTTCCGGAAGTTTGGTGCCATAAATATCCTGATTAAAAGAAATGATGTGACCATTTTTAGCAATTACTTCGCATTTTTTTAGGTAGGCAACCAGCTGTCCTCCCTCAATTTTTATCTCAATGTCTATCGATTTATTTCCCGCCGGTTGGATACAGCCATAATTAAAATTGTTTAGCTGAACTTTGTTATAATCGCTGACAATTGTTACGTAATTGAAATAATTATTGATAAAATGGTCTTTCGTAAGTTTTACACCGTCTGTCCAGTTGATTGGTAAATGAATGTTTGATTTCATAATCCTGAAGTTTGTTTTATGGTATTTGTTAATCTCTTTTCCCTTTTTAGTCCAAATGGTTTTAAAGAAAAAGATATGGTATTAAATTATTCATCCAGACCGTTTTCATGTCTGTTTAAAGCAACTCTTTTAGCAAAAATCGTCTGTTTATTTTTCAATTTACTTTCAGAAATGGTTCTGTAAGGACTCAAATTCTTGATAAACAAAGGAAAGCTGAAGTATTTTGCCGTATAAAAAGTCCAGCCCGTATCTTCATTTTCTGCACTGGATTCGATAGCATCATTAGGGAATCTGTAATTCTGGTCTTCTATAAACTTATCAAACCAACTCCCCAGATTGACGTCCTGAGCAATTTTTACATCAAATTTTGAAAAGAATTCAGAATTCGCTTTTTTTCTGATGTGTATGGACACCTGCATGAGGCGGAACTTATCGATATTATCCCAATATTCGAAATCCTTGCGTTCTTTTCCCACTCTCCAGTATTCGTAGAAAGGCTCAGGAATTTGCAGGTATTTGTTCTTTGATTCCTGAAAAAAGATAGGTACAAACAGCCACAAAATATTAAGCATACTAATGTGAGCGTAACTCGATATGGCGATGTAGTTGAAAACAAGATAATAAATCCAGGAAGAGAGAATCGCTATTATTAAAAACATAAACACTTTGGCCAGAACATTATTCTGTATCCCTACTTTTTGAAATAAAGCTGTATTCATGAAATACACCAGTGCGATTCCAAGTATGATGTAGTAGATCACCGAAAATAATAAGCCAAACCAGATAAATTCATTGTTAAAGAAAGCAAATAAACAGGGCAAAGCTGCTATAATCGAAAAACATAAAGTAAATATTATGGCCGCTTTTGTTTTGATTTTCACATTTGAAAACTGGCTCATAATCAGCGTTATGATTAAAATCAAAAACGGAGCTAATAGGTATTTTAAGAAAAAGGGTAGTATTGTATTCATATCTGAATGTTATCTCATTATTATGGTTTAAAAATTATAAAATGGTATTTATGCCCAAATAGTTCTCGTTTAGTTTGATGCCTAACTGATAATTATTAAAAAAGACGATATCAATTTTTCTGTTACTAATGATAAAATACTCTAATACTTTACGCGTTAGGTTCATCTTACGTTCTAGTATCTTATAATCTATATTTCCTTCAAAATATAGCGCAACCTCTACATCGTCTATCTCACTTTCTACCGCTCCGCAAAGTCCCAGATTGAATCCTAATGTTCCTTCACTTAATTCCAAAAAAGGAGAATCGGTGAAAACATGCTTCTTGTATTTTAATTTGACTACATTACCCAATAAAGTTTCCAGTACTTTCTCCAGTTCCGGAAGATTCTCTTTCAGTCTATCGGCTTCACACAGATAAATAAAGAGATTCTTTTTTTGTGTATGAGACAAGTCAAAATCAATGGCGACTAATTCATCTACTATTTTCAGAAACAAATCAATCTTATCATTAAACAAGTGAAGACTTCTGATCGCAAAATTTGAATTTGCTGCAAAAAGTTCATTGTCAAAAGGCATAAAAAAATCTAAAGCATTATTTTCAGCTTTTTTATTTTCTCTAACTGCTTCTACAATTTCCTTATTTGACATCGTAGAATTACTAACCGATAAGGGATGAAAAAGTAATTCGGGTAAATTATGGTAGATGCTGTTTTTGGCCAAATGCAACACCAGCGCCTCTTTGGTAAATCTCGAATCTTCCTGATACAGCATCGACGAGAGATCAATAGCGTCCCTTGAATTGTGTCTTTTTGAAAGGCCTTTGTGTCTGACAAAGACTTCGGTTTCCTTTTTAAGAATATTTTGCAATTCATAAAAAAGAATTTCTCCTCTCAAATTAAAGTTAAGCTGTTGTTTTAAAACTGCGATATCCTGTTCCATATCTTACTTCTTTTCCCAGATAAATTCATCCTCTTTTATATCCAGAACAATACTTTCGTTCTCCAAAATAGCTTCGGATATAATTAGTTTTGAAATGGTTTTCTTTAGATAAGTTCGTACGGTTCCCGCAATAGGTCTGGCACCGTATTTTTTAGAAAATCCTTTATTGGTCAGATATTCTAAGGCCGAATCAGATAAATCAAACGAAATATTTTTGATCGTTCTTAACTGTTCCTGCAGACGGCTAAGATGCAGTTTAAAAATAGCTTTGGCGATTTCTATATTGATCGGCGCAAATGGAACTACTTCGGTCAAACGTCCTAAAAACTCAGGTCTGAAATGCTGACTCATAATATCAATCAACTGATTGGAAGTGGGTAAATGACCGCTTTCTATCTGCTCCTGAATCCATTGGCTTCCAATATTTGAGGTAAAAATGATAATCGCATTCGAAAAATCACCTTCACGACCCAATTTATCATGCACTTTTCCTTCGTCCATAATCTGCAAAAACACGTCGTAAACCGAACTGTGCGCTTTCTCGATCTCATCAAAAAGCACCACCGAATAAGGTTTTTGTCTGATTTTATTCACCAGCATCCCTCCTTCTTCATAGCCCACATATCCCGGAGGTGCACCATACAATAACGCCGCCGAATGTTCTTCTTTAAACTCGGACATATCAAAACGAATCATCGCATTTTCGTCATCAAACAATAACTCTGCAAGTGTTTTGGTTAATTCTGTCTTTCCCGTTCCGGTTGGTCCCAAAAAGAAGAATGAACCAATAGGCTGTTTCGGGTTACTTAAACCACTTCGGGATTCGATTATGGCTTCTGAAAGTGTTTTAATAGCATGTGCCTGCCCTTTTACTCTCTCTTGTAATTTGTCTTCAATCGTTAGCAATTTCTCCTTTTCTCCTGCACTTATCTTTCCTAATGGAATTCCGGTTGCATTAGAAACGACCGCCAAAATCTCAGACTTTTTAACCACGATGATTTTTTCTTTTGCTATGGCTTCAATATCAGCTGCTAATTTTTCGATCTCCTCAAAAGTGATTACTTCATCTTTTTGTTTTTTTGAATTTTCGGCAGCACTAATTTTACTGGTTACCACACAACTAATTCTGTTGAATATTTCTTTTTTCAGCAAACTCATCCTTGATTCGTCGGATGGGTCAGCTTCATTTATCTGCTCTTTTATTTTTACAATTTCAACTAATGAATTGGCATTTGAAACAATTACCGACGAAGCTGTTCGGTCTAATAAATCAATGGCTCCGTAAGGCAGTTTCTTTTCTTTATAAAATCTTTTAGACAGATGAATAGCTTCTTCTATAATTTCATCGTCAATCCCTATTTTATAATGTTTTTCTAATTTATTTTTATAAATCCCCAGACATTCCACTAATAAAGCGTGGTCCAGTTCTTCGATAAAAATATTTTCAAACTTTCCGTCAATAGTCGTTCCTTCAATCGATTTTCGATACGAATCTGAATCAATAGAAGCAATAATGTTAATCGTTCCCTGTGTTAACTGCGTATTAATGATGTTAATTACCGCATTTGATTTTGAGCTTGATGAATTTAACAACACCTGTATGTCATCGATAAAAAGAATGCTCTTTCCGTTCTTGGATAATTTTTCGAAAATTTCAATCAATTTCTTCGAAACCTCGTTTTCACCATTGCAATTGGCAACAAGTTTAGCTACGTTTAAAGAAAGTACCAGCGTTTCTTCAAAAAAATTAGGGTCTGTTTCGTGTAAACTGGAAATCAGATTTTTGATGATACTTGTTTTTCCAATACCAGATTCTCCAATCAGTAAAATTCCGTGATTTTCGTATCGTTCAATGTTTTCAAGTATCAGTCTAACTTCCTTATTTCGTCCAATAATGGCACTTCCCTCTTCGATTATATTTTTTCTGTAGAGCGTATCACAATAATTAATATCAACGGTTTCTTCTTTATCGTCATTATCGACGAGACTAAAACTTTTTTGAGTATTGCGAAGCCCAAAATGTTTTAAAAGTTCTTTATCACTTAAATTTAAACCGTCGATCTGTTTATCACTGTACACCAATCCGGGTTTAATAATGGCGATAAAAACACAAAAAGCATCGATAGAATCTGATCCTAATCTGATTTTATTGAAATTCGATTCGGTAAAGACATTTTCAATCTCTGCATCGGCAATAATAATATTATCATTGCTTTGAGTCGAAGTGTATACTTCCTTTCTTACGTCAAACCATTCTCTTATGTAATCTATGTCTTTTGATAATGTTTTTAAAACCTCTGTCAATCCCGTTGGCTCATATAACAGTGCATAGGCTAAATGCGGAACACCATAAGTGCTATGTCCATCCTGAATGGCCAACGATTTAGCAGATTTAATGGCAGATAGTAAGCTGGGGCTGTAATCTAATTCATTCATAACTTTAGTTTATGGTAATTTGAAATGGGATGTTCATCACGGATTGTTTCTCTAAGGTTTCCTTTAAAAACAATCCTATTTTTTGCTTGTTTTCTATCTGTAAAGCGTACTTATCCTGCAAAATAACTTTTACATCAATCGTTCTGAATACTCCTTTTTTTCTTTCATTGCTAATGCCCACTCCATCTGTAATCAGTACCTCTTTTGTAATGTTTCTTAAATGATAATGAACCGCAGATTTTATGTCTTGTTTCGTTACCAGTCGCTCTTTGGATAAAAAACCATATCGAAGATTGATTAATTTCTCGACTTTGTTATTTCTATAAATTCCGCCAAGGGAAGTCGTTTCAAAAACAGTGGAGTCCTGGACTAATTCAGATAAGACCGTTTGTTTTAAAACAGTACCTTTTTTTAAGTTATTAGCCACCTGACCATTTGAAGTCCAATACGAACAGTACAAAATTTTAGATTTATCGGTTTCATGAATCAGAGCATAAACTTCCTCTTCGTTCACCTGACTGTAACTGCTGGTAATTTTACTTTCAATTGAATTGATTTCTTCATTGATTTTAGTCATTGTCGCATCAATATAATCGGCATTGATATTCGAAAATGAACTGATGTCTTCACGTAAAGCTCTGGCTAATTTTTTAAGGAAAAACTTTGCCGTTCTGGAATCGTAATTCTCTAATCCGCCATAAAAAACGGTATAGGTATTTGAAGTGATGGCGTTAGGCTGCTTGATACCATTGATGAATTCGATGTTTTTTTCGTTAAAAACTTTCATCACATCCAAAAAGTGTGTGTTTCTCTCTGCCTTCATCGGAAACAGACGTCCTTCTACCTGAGCATTATGAACTCTGTTGTTCAGTTTTCGGTTGACGATCGGAAATGTGTTGATTTTTATCTGAATTTTATCAAGCTCCTGTTTGGTAAAGATTTCAGGAAATACGAACTCTAACCAAATAAGTTCGGTATTCTTTTTAGCAGATTTTAATGCTTCTTTTTCAATATTGAATTTATCCAGTAAAGACTCGTAAACCAACTTCTCGGGATTGAGTTTTAACTTGTAAATAAAATTTTTATAGTAGGATTTTATCGCTTCAACGTAATGCTTGTTGTCCTGAACTTCCGCAAAACTTTCATTTTCAAAATCAATAGTATTTCCGTGAGTATCTCTTACCGTAACAAACTGTAAAAAAGCATCTAACGAGGAATTCTCTGTAACAAATGTAAATTTCAAAGAATTTAATTTCTCCAGATTTTCTCTTGAAATATCCAGTCCAATCCACATCCTGTGATCAGAAATTTTACAATGCACCGGCAAACGATTCACATTTTTGAAAGAATCGATCAATAAGGAATCATAGAGCTGAAAACCGACCTCACCCTCTATAATGCTTTCGTTGGTAAAGGGAGTAAAATGAATATCATAATCAACATTGGTTGCGAAAGTCGATTTTATAATAAATTCAGCATCACTGTTGAGTACCACAATACCATTTGTTGCTGCTGTACTTGCTAAAGCGTGTGCCGGCATAGGTAAATTCCATTGACTTGGCACAATTTCCTGAGCAATGCGTTCAATAATTTTATTATCAGATTCGATTCCTTCGTGATACAAATAATAAAGTTCATGAACAAAAACGTCTAATAACATCATGACCAAAGGGTCGGCCATGTTAATATTTTCAATTCCCCAGATCTCTAAACACTTCTTTTGTATTCTGTTTTTTATTTCAATAAACTTAACGTCTTTCATATTTTGTACTATTGAGAAATTGGGCTTATATTCAATTTTGTGTGAAAGCTAAATGGCATCAGACTTTCGATAATATCACCTTTTACGACTATGTTTGCTTTTCTTCTTATGCTTGATCCCAGCTCTGTATTATCAATTTCATCTAACGAAATAGTGACTTCACTTAAGGTTAGTCTCCTCTCAAATTCAGTAATCGACTTTAACAGGGATTTTCTAACCAAATCCTCCCAATCTCTTTTCTTTATATGCTGATTAAACTCCAGGTCCCAGATGACAGATCCGTAATTTGGGATCTCCGGAATCTCTCCAAATGAAGTGGTAATAATCATCATAATGTTATAAGCAATCGATTCCTCTATCTTACAAAAATTATCCTGTGAACCTCTCACCAAAGACTTAAAATTAACAGGGTATTTCAGGTATTTCATCTTTTGTCGAAATTAAGTTGTTTTTTATAAAACTAAAGCTTTAATTTTTAATTTTAACACATTGCTACAAAACTCCAAATAAAATACTTACAAATCAATATTATTTTAAAGTATTTTTTTACTAGTTTTACAAAATCAACTAAAAATCTTATAAAATTATGAGCATGTTCAATTATGGTATTGGTGGCAATGAAGTAAAAGTTGACGCCAGTGAATCAATTTTGGAAATTCCTTCGAACAGAACATTACTAATTCAAAAACTTACAAATGAGCAGCCGGTAGGACCCGAAGCTGTCTATGATTTGCAGACTGTAGAAGCGGTTTTTGAGAAGTACAAACCTAGCGTAGACTTTGAATTTACAACGGAACAAGGTTCCGATTTAAACGAATCGATGGTCTTCCAAAACTTAGGAGATTTTGGAGCAAAATCTATAAAAGAAAACAGTCCTTTTCTTAATAAATTAAACACTGAAAAGGAACAAGCGTATAAAATTGTTCGCCAGCTTTCGAGCAACAGAGCTTTAATAAAAGCGATCCAGGATCCGGCAGTTAAAGAGGCAGTAATCGAATTACTTCAAAACGCTAAGAACGAAATTAACAACAACAAACAGTAAATATGGCAACTCAAACTAAAGAACAAAAAGTTCAAGGTTCTTCAAGCGAACAATTAGTACAAGACTCCCCAAGCAAAATAAACCTGTTAAACGAATATGGAGGTTTTGCTTTCTTAGAAAACGTAATCGACGGATTATCAAACTTAAACCCAACCAGAAAAGCCAGAAAAAATATCTTTCTTAACGATGCTCAATGGGAAAGCGAGAGAACAACTCTTAATAACAGACTTGATTTGTGGCTGGATTTACTAAAAGGAAATGATTCTGTTGAATCAATGATCGAAGTAGCCAATGCAAAAGCAACATCAGCAGATGCAACATTAAATAAAAACCTGAAATACGCCTTAAACACTACAAGAGAATTAGAAACTTCTTATCGTAGTGTCGCTTTATTCTACAAAAATGCTGAAAGCGATAAAATCAAGAACGTAACGATCGTAAACGCTGATATAACGCAATTAAAAGATTTAGACAATACTTTGTTTATTGATTATGTTTCGAATGAATTAAAGCAAAATTTTGACCGTCTTGATTTGAGAAAAAACTACTCTATACTTTCAGTTCCGGGATATTTAGGTTCTAACGCTGTTTTAGAAAAATGGTCTAAAATAGCTCACGAGAATAAAACAGTATTACTAACTGACTTCCAGGATCTTGAAACTCCGGATGATGTTATCGATATCTTCTTCAATGCCAATCATACTGGTGGTGATGTGTACAAATCAAACACTATTATGACTTGTAACTATTTGTTAGGAAGAAGTAAAAATAACGAAGTTGGAGAAGAGGACAATCTTTATGTACCACCATCGACTTCTTTAGCAGGTAAAATATACAAAACATTGATGTCTCAGGTAGTTGCCGGTAAAAAATTCGGAGGCTTAAACGAGGTAGAAAGTGTTCGTTTTGACCTAAAGAAAAGCGAAATCTCAGAAATTGAAAAAATGGGATTGGTACCAATGGTTAATGAGTACAGTAAAATTATGGCTTTCTCGGCTAAAACATTGTTCAACGGAGACAACTTAGGTTTACAAACCTACTCTGTAGTACGTGTATTCGACCATATTACCAAAGTACTTTTCGATTTCTTAAACAGAAGAGCTTTCGAGAACTGGACTACCAGAACTGAAGCCGATTTAAGAAGTCAAATCATTAAGTTCCTTGACGGAATCAAAGGACCTACTAATCTTATTGAAAAGTTTACAGTAATGAAAATTGAGCAGGATAAAACTCAAAAAGACAGAATCTTACTTGATATCCACATCACACCATACTTCCCGGCTAAAAGTTTCGTAATTCAGTTAGACGGACACAAAGGAGATGGTCCTGAAGAAGCTGTTTGGCATAGTGACTACAAACAGGTCTAATTCATTTCTACCCTAAAATCTACCCCAAAAAATACTCTTTTGGGGTTCTTTTTTTTACAGGTCATCCAAATAAAAAAGGCATCTAAACAAAACAGAATTCGCATAATACACTCTTCAACGTTTATAATGATAGTTCCTCTGAGAAATAAACTATATTCGTTATTAATTAAACCTGAATTAGATTTAATTTCACTAAATAAACCAACTAAATAAGGGCAATGGAAGAGCTTCTTGCATTTATAAACAGTTTTCAGCCACTGGATCAAGAGACCGAAAAGGCAATAAAAAATTTATTCAAAGAAGAATCCTACAAGAAAAATGAGGTTATTATAAAAGAAAAACAAATTTGCCAAAAAATTTACTTTATAAAATCCGGTTCAGTGCGAAGATTTTTCTATAATGACGGAGAAGAGATAACTAAATGGATTTATACCGATCATCAATTCATTACTTCATTGAGTAGTTTTTTTGAACAGAAACCCTCATTTGAGCTTTTTCAGGCATGTGAGGACACCATACTTTATTCATTATCTCATACAGATGAACAAATTCTATTAGAATATCCATTATTTTCTAAATTCTATATTAAGCTGCTTAGAATTTATCTTTCAAAATTGAACGAGTTTCATCATTTTTATAAATCCATGAATGCTCAGGATAAATATTTCTATTTATTAAATTCATTTCCTCCTATTATTGCAAAATCAAAACTAAAACACATTGCCTCGCTTATCGGTGTAAGTCAGGAGACATTGAGCAGAATCAGATCTTCAATTAATTGATTTTACATCAAGAAAAAATTATTATATTTTTCCAACATTTGCTTTTCATATAAAGACAATCAAATTGAAAAATATAGCTATAGGCAAAAATGCAATTATTGGAACAAATGTTCATATTGGCAATTACACTACTATTGAAAATGATGTAATTATTGGTGATAACACCTGGATCGGCAATAATGTAAACCTACTTGACGGCGCGAGAATTGGCAGGAATTGCCAAATACATTCCAATGCAGTATTATCAGGAACCCCACAAGATTTAAAATACAAAAACGAATATAGTACGCTGGAAATAGGAGACAACAATATTATCCGAGAATTTGTTACTATAAACAAAGGAACTCAATCAAAACAAAAAACAGTAATTGGGAATCATAATCTAATCATGTCCAACACTCACATCGGACATGATTGTTTCATCGGGAACAACTGCATTATAGGTTTTAACGTGGGAATGGCAGGAGAAGTAAAGGTCGGTGATTACGCAAATATCAGCGGATTAACAGCAATTCATCAATTTTCGATTATTGGAGAGCATACTATGATTAGCGGCATGAGTCGTATTGTCAAAGATATACCTCCGTATATACTCGTTGCGCGTGAACCTTTAAGTTTTGCAGGGTTGAATACCATTGGTTTAAGAAGAAGAGGTTTTAAGATTGAAAAAATGCAAGAACTCCAAGAAATATATCGCATTATCTTTCAGCAAAAGAGAAATACTTCTCACGCATTAGATTTTATCGAAAAGCACATGAAGCAAACTTATGAACGTGATAAAATATTAGATTTTATAAAAAATTCATCCCGTGGAATTGTAAAAGGAAATAACATTTAATCCTACTAATCTTTTATTTAAACATCAAATCTATTAAAGACAACAATTATTATGGCGTTCCCCTTTGGGTCGGGCTGTCCGCTAAATCTTTTGCGATAGAAGTTTCAAGGGATTTTTAAATGTACGGGCATCGCAAAAGGATATCGCTTCCATCCCTAACGCATACCATGATAAAAAGAATATTCAAAGAAAAAAGGACTAAAGTTTTTAACCGCAAAGTCCGCAAAGGTTTACGCAAAGCACACAAGGAAAAAGGGCTGAAAGCCCGAAAAGCAGAGAGCATGGTGCAAAGCACTATGAACCAAAATGGACGGTAAATATCGCCCTGAAAGGGCAAAAGCAATTTTCACTCCTGTAAATCAAAAAAAAATCCGTTCTGATCCGCGTTTTCACCTAACGAATCCGTATCATCCGCGTTCTATTTTTTAACCGCAAAGCGCGCAAGGATTTAAAAAACGTTAAAAAACAAAAAACCCTATCCGATTTGGATAGGGTTCTTAAAAGAAAGGCGACGACATACTCTCCCACATAACTGCAGTACCATCTGCGCAGGCGGGCTTAACTTCTCTGTTCGGGATGGGAAGAGGTG
>NZ_MIKE01000003.1:0-98597 GCF_001853485.1 Flavobacterium tructae
ATTCATGCGCTGCAACCGGAGTTGTTTTAGGAACACCAACTACAAGCGATAACTGCTCAGGAACAGTAACGGTAACTAACAATGCACCATCAAGCTTCCCAATCGGAACCACTACGGTAACCTGGACGGCTACTGATGCTGCCGGAAATACTCAGACTTGTACGCAAACGGTAACAGTAAACGATACACAAAAACCAACAATCACTTGTCCTTCAAATGTAACTGCTGTAGCTGATGCTAATTCATGTACAGCAACCGGAGTTGTTTTAGGCACTCCAACTACAAGCGATAACTGCTCAGGAACAGTAACGGTAACTAACGACGCACCATCAAGCTTCCCAATCGGAACCACTACGGTAACGTGGACAGCTACTGATGTTGCCGGTAATACTCAGACTTGTACGCAGACGGTGAAAGTAATTGGACCAATCAAAGCTGTCGAAGATCGTGTAACATCCTTTAATGGAGTTCTGGGTGGAATTGCAGTTCCAAGTGTTCTGGATAATGACTCTCTGAACTGTAAAAATGTAGTGGCTAATGAAGTTATAATTACTTCGACTACAACTTTACCTTCAAATTTAAGTTTTGATACTAATACAGGAGCTGTTACAGTTCAGCCAAATACACCATCTGGAACTTATACTTTTGATTATCAGATTTGCGAAGTTGCAAACCCAACAGCAAATTGTGCAACAGCTACAGTTACTATTATTGTGCAAAACCCAATCGTAGCCAACGTAGATAATAGCTACCCAGTACAAACACCGGGTACAACAACAGCAACTACAGTTGGAAACGTAACGATCAACGATACCTTAAACGGACAGCCGGTAACCGCAGCCAATACCAATGTAACCCCAATCAAAACAGGTCCATTGAGCATTGACGCTAACGGAGTACTAACTTTAGATCCAAACACTGTAACAGGAACTTACCAAATCACTTATGAAATCTGTGAAGAAGGAGCAACCCCTGCCAACTGTGCAAGTACTACTGCCACCGTTGAAGTTAAAAATCCAATTGTAGCCAACGTAGACAATACCTACCCAGTTCAAACACCGGGTACAACAACAGCAACTACAGTTGGAAACGTAACGATAAACGATACCTTAAACGGACAGCCGGTAACCGCAGCCAATACCAATGTAACCCCAATCAAAACAGGGCCATTGAGCATTGACGCCAACGGAGTATTGACCTTAGATCCAAACACTGTAACAGGAACCTACCAAATCACTTATGAAATCTGTGAAGAAGGAGCAACCCCTGCCAACTGTGCAAGTACTACTGCCACCGTTGAAGTTAAAAATCCAATTGTAGCCAACGTAGACAATACCTACCCAGTTCAAACACCGGGTACAACAACAGCAACTACAGTTGGAAACGTAACGATAAACGATACCTTAAACGGACAGCCGGTAACCGCAGCCAATACCAATGTAACCCCAATCAAAACAGGACCATTGAGCATTGACGCCAACGGAGTATTGACTTTAGATCCAAACACCGTAACAGGAACTTACCAAATCACATACGAAATCTGTGAAGAAGGAGCAACCCCTGCCAACTGTGCTACCGCTACGGCCACTGTTGAAGTTAAAAACCCAATCGTAGCCAACGTTGACAATACCTACCCAGTTCAAACACCGGGTACAGCAACGGCCACTACAGTTGGAAACGTAACGATCAACGACACCCTAAACGGCCAGCCAGTAACCGCATCCAATACCAATGTAACCCCAATCAAAACAGGACCATTGAGCATTGACGCCAACGGAGTACTAACTTTAGATCCAAACACTGTAACAGGAACCTACCAAATCACATACGAAATCTGTGAAGAAGGAGCAACCCCTGCCAACTGTGCAAGTACTACTGCAACTGTTGAAGTTAAAAACCCAATCGTAGCCAATGTTGACAATACCTACCCAGTACAAACACCAGGTACAACAACAGCAACCACAATTGGAAACGTAACAATCAACGACACCCTAAACGGACAGCCAGTAACCGCAGCCAATACCAATGTAACCCCAATTAAAACAGGTCCATTGAGCATTGATGCCAACGGAGTATTGACCTTAGATCCAAACACGGTAACAGGAACCTACCAAATCACTTATGAAATCTGTGAAGAAGGAGCAACCCCTGCCAACTGTGCAAGTGCTACTGCAACTGTTGAAGTTAAAAACCCAATCGTAGCCAACGTTGACAACAGCTACCCAGTTCAAACACCGGGTACAACAACAGCCACTACAGTTGGAAACGTAACAGTAAACGATACCTTAAACGGACAGCCGGTAACCGCAGCCAATACCAATGTAACCCCAATCAAAACAGGACCATTGAGCATTGACGCCAACGGAGTACTAACTTTAGATCCAAACACTGTAACAGGAACCTACCAAATCACATACGAAATCTGTGAAGAAGGAGCAACCCCTGCCAACTGTGCAAGTACTACTGCAACTGTTGAAGTTAAAAACCCAATCGTAGCCAATGTTGACAATACCTACCCAGTACAAACACCAGGTACAACAACAGCAACCACAATTGGAAACGTAACAATCAACGACACCCTAAACGGACAGCCGGTAACCGCAGCCAATACCAATGTAACCCCAATCAAAACAGGTCCATTGAGCATTGACGCCAACGGAGTATTGACCTTAGATCCAAACACTGTAACAGGAACCTACCAAATCACTTATGAAATCTGTGAAGAAGGAGCAACCCCTGCCAACTGTGCAAGTACTACTGCAACTGTTGAAGTTAAAAACCCAATCGTAGCCAACGTTGACAATACCTACCCAGTACAAACACCAGGTACAACAACAGCAACCACAATTGGAAACGTAACAATCAACGATACCCTAAACGGCCAGCCGGTAACCGCAGCCAATACCAATGTAACCCCAATCAAAACAGGACCATTGAGCATTGACGCCAACGGAGTATTGACTTTAGATCCAAACACCGTAACAGGAACCTACCAAATCACCTACGAAATCTGTGAAGAAGGAGCAACCCCTGCCAACTGTGCTACAGCTACGGCCACTGTTGAAGTTAAAAACCCAATCGTAGCCAACGTTGACAATAGCTACCCAGTACAAACACCGGGTACAACAACAGCAACCACAATTGGAAACGTAACAACAAACGATAGCCTAAACGGCCAGCCGGTAACCGCAGCCAATACCAATGTAACCCCAATTAAAACAGGACCATTGAGCATTGATGCCAACGGAGTACTAACTCTAGATCCAAACACCGTAACAGGAACTTACCAAATCACATACGAAATCTGTGAAGAAGGAGCAACCCCTGCCAACTGTGCAACAGCTACAGCTACCGTTGAAGTTGGAAAAGCCGTGATTAATGCAGTGACAGAAGAAACCCTTTCTATAAACGGAAGTATTGGCGGAACTACAGCTTCATTAATAACGAATGATACTTTGAATGGAAATCCGGCAGTAATTAAAAATAGTGTTGGAGGAGTAATCTTAAAAGCAATAAATGTTCCAACAGGATTGACTTTAAATGCGGACGGAACGGTAACGGTAAAAGCCGGAACACCGATAGGCAGATACGAAGTTGAATACAGTATTTGTGAATATCTGAATCCTACGAATTGTTCTACTGTAAAAAGTTATGTTCCGGTAACAGGAGCGGTTATAAAAGCGAATAATGATAATGCCGGAACTGTTGACAGTAGTAAAGGACAAAGTTCTCCAACAAGTATTTTCCAGAATGATACTTTAAACGGAGTATTACTGACTCCTTCAAGCGTTATCTTAACGACGATTGTGCCAAATCCGAATTTAACTTTAAAATCTGATGGTAGAATTGAAGTAAAATCGGGAACCCCTTCTGGAACTTATGAATTAACGTATCAAATATGTGAAGCTTTAAATCCGTCTAATTGCAGTCAGGCAGTAGCGAAGATTACGGTAATTAATGTAGTAGACCCGGATCCTCCGATACCTTTAGTGAAAATTGTAGTTACGAATGATGGAATTGTAAATGTAGACGGTATAAATGGTTCTCTTGAATTCATAAATGTTTTCAACAATGATTTACTGAAAGGTTTACCAATTAATCCTTCGGAAGTTATATTTACCGATTTATCGAAAAACCCTTACTTTGAGTTTAATTCAGATGGAACCGTAAATGTGAAACCAAACACACCAGGTGGAACTTATGCCTTAAACTATCAACTTTGTGAAAAGGCTCATCCAACCAATTGTGGTACCGCGACATTAACTGTTTTTGTTGAAGTTCCTGCTATTGCAGTAATTAAAACAGCAGTATTTAATGACGAAAACGGAAGCGGATTTGCCAATGCAGGCGAAACCATTACGTACAGATTTAAAGTAACCAATACCGGAAACGTTCCATTAAAAGGAATCACCATTTCAGATCCTTTACCGGGAGTTGTCGTTTCAGGACAGGCAATTGATTTGGGTGTAAACGAATCTGACGAATATAACTTTAAAGCCATTTATAAAATCACACAAAGTGATATCAATAAAGGTAGCGTAAGCAATCAGGCAAGCGTTCAGGGACGAAGTGATAAAGGAGTTGTGGTAGATGACATTTCAGATGATGAAAGTGTTCTGGAAGACAAACCAACCGTATTGGATTTAACGGGCTGTGTTATCAAAGTCTTTAATGCGTTTTCACCAAATGGAGATGACAAAAACAGCAGATTCTATATTCAGGGCTTAGAATGTTATCCAAGCAATACGGTTGAAATATACAATCGTTGGGGAGTTCTGGTTTTCGAAAAAGACAACTACAATAACGAAGATCGTGTTTTTAAAGGTTTCTCAGAAGGACGTACTACTATAAAACAATCCGAAGGATTACCGGTAGGAACTTACTTCTACATCTTAAAGTACAAAGACAACGAATCTAATTCGCATGAAAAATCAGGTTATTTATATATCAACAAGTAAAAACTACGGCGGTCTGGTAATCCCGGACCGCTATTTAAAAGCCATTCAAATGAAAAAGATAATTGTAATGTTCCTGTTTTTTACAGTGGTGTGTTCGGCGCAGCAAGATGCGCAATACACACAATATATGTATAATACCATGGCAATAAATCCGGCTTATGCGGGTTCCCGTGGTGCGCTAAGTGTTTTCGGACTGTACCGTACACAATGGGTCGGACTGGACGGAGCACCCGAAACCAGCACCTTTGCTATAAATACACCTTTAAACAACAGCAATTTAGGATTGGGAGTTTCTTTGGTAAACGATAAAATTGGTCCAACCAACGAGAACACTTTATCAGCCGATTTGTCGTATAGTGTTCCAACCTCAGAAACCTTTAAACTTTCCTTTGGAATAAAAGCAACAGCAAATCTTTTTAATCTGGATGTAAATAAATTGAATCCTGAAAATCAGGGAGACCCGCAGTTTCAGAATTTAAACAATCGAATCACACCCAATATTGGAGCCGGGGTTTATTGGCATTCTGACAAAGCATATTTGGGATTATCAATTCCGAATTTTATCGAAACCAATCGATTCAATGATGATGATACCGCTATTTTTAAGGATAAAATCAACTATTATTTAATGGCAGGTTACGTTTTTGATCTGGATTATTACATCAAATTCAAACCGGCATTGTTGACCAAGATGGTTCAGGGAGCCCCTTTACAGGTTGATGTTTCAGGGAATTTTATGTTCAATGATAAATTTGTAATCGGACTGGCTTATCGTTGGAGCGCGTCGGTTAGCGCAATGGCAGGTTTTCAGATTACAGATGGTTTATATGTGGGGTATGGTTACGATCATGAAACTACTAATTTAAGAAGATACAATTCGGGGTCGCATGAAGTCTTCCTGCGTTTTGAGTTTCTTAATAATTACAATAGAATTACCTCACCAAGATTCTTCTAAAAAAGCCCTACATGAAAAGCCAAAAACTACACTATACCATATCCTTTTTATTCCTCTTTTTTAATGCAATTGCACAAACCGGCAGTATAAAGTATGCCGATACCAAATACGAGAAGTACGCCTATATCGATGCTATAAAAATCTATGAAAATGTAGCTGAGAAAGGATACAAAGACGAAAAAATGTTCCAGCGTCTGGGGAATTCCTATTATTTTAATGGAGAATTGGTAAAAGCTTTAAAATGGTACGATGAATTATTTTCCATGAATAAAGAACAAGAGCCTGAGTATTTGTACCGATACGCACAATGTCTTAAAGCTTCTGGAAATTACGCTAAAGCAGATGTAATCTTAGAAAAATTCAATCAAAAACAGGCAACAGATAAAAGAGGGATCTTATTCGAATCCAATAAAAATTATTTGAACGAGATAAAAGCAAATTCAGGACGATTTGAAATTGCCGATGCCGGAATAAATTCTAAGTATTCAGATTATGGGAGTACTATTTTTGATAATAAACTAGTTTTTACATCTGCACGAGATACTGGCGGAGTCGCAAAGAAAAATTTCAAGTGGACCAACCGATCCTTTACCAATTTATACACCGCCGAATTATTACCGGATGGAAGTTTAGGAACACCGCAGCGTTTTCAGAAGAAAGTAAATACAAAATTCAACGAATCGACACCCGTTTTTACAAAAGATGGCCGAACAATGTATTTTACAAGAAACAATTTCTTAAACGGTAAAAGAGGCAGAGACGAGAACAAAGTCACCTTATTAAAGTTGTACAAAGCAAATTTAGTAGAAGGAGAATGGAAAAATATCGAAGCACTTCCGTTTAACAGTGATCAGTATAGTGTAGCGCATCCTACCTTAAGTGTAGACGAAAAAACGCTCTATTTTGCTTCAGATATGCCGGGAACTTTAGGACAATCCGACTTGTTTAAAGTAACCATAAATGAAGATGGAACCTTTGGAAAACCTCAAAATTTGGGATCAGCAATCAATACCGAAGGACGAGAAACATTTCCTTTTATTTCCGAAGATAACGAACTTTATTTCGCAACAGACGGAAGACCGGGATTGGGCGGACTGGATGTATTTGTGACAAAAATAAAGGATCAGGGCACCTTTGAAGAAATACAAAATATTGGAGAACCAATTAACAGTCCACAGGACGATTTTGCTTTTATAATCAATAGTAAAGACAGAAACGGATTTTTTTCTTCCAACAGAGATAAGGGACATGGATTTGACGATGTTTATCGATTTACCGAAAGACGAAAACTAAATTGCGAACAACAATTAACAGGTACTGTCACCGATTCAGAAACCAATGTTATACTTTCAAATGCGAATGTGGCATTGTTTGATGAAAATTTCCAACCCGTTGCAGAAGTCATCACTGACAACAATGGAAATTATATTTTTCCGAATGTAAAATGTGGAAAAAACTATTTCGTACGAACGTCGAAAACAGATTATGAGAGCAAGGAAGTACCGGTAGCAATTAAAAGAAATTCCGGAAAAACGACTTTATTGATTCAGCTGGAAAAAAGAATTAAACCCATTGAAGTGGGAACAGATCTGGCAAAAACACTCGATATTCCGATCATTTATTTTGATCTCGACAAAGCCACTATTAAAAAGGAATCCGCTTATCAGTTAGAGAAAATTGTCGAAATTCTAAAACAATACCCTGCCTTAAAATTGGATATCCGTTCCCATACAGACAGCCGACAAACCCAGCAGTACAATCAGGTTTTATCTGAGAAGAGAGCCAAATCAACCCGAAACTGGCTGATTCAAAAAGGAGTAGCCCCAGCCCGATTAACTGCAAAAGGATATGGCGAAACACAATTGGTAAACCAATGTTCTGATGGCGTAAAATGTACCGATGAAGAACATGAACGCAACCGAAGAAGCGAATTTGTAATCACCAATTTGTAAATAAAAAGTAATAGTTTAAAGCCCTTTCCTAAATTTTAGAAAAGGGCTTTTTTCGTTGTTATCAAATTATTCACAATCTTGTCATTCCGAGGAACGAGGGATCACACTAGTAATTCGACAAAGATTGAAGCAGATTTTATTCGCAATCTTGTCATCCCGAGGAACGAGGGATCTCCACCAGTAACTCGGCAACGGCATGCACTTTGTGTTAGTTTCTTGCGAAGATTTCTCGTTCCTCGGAATGACAAAACGATGCGTAAAATACACATTGGCATCAACAGCCAACAACAAAAACTTTGTGCCTTAGCGTCTTTGCGAGCAAAAAAATAGTGATTTATTCATTGGCAGGGAGAGAACTAGTAGCAACGATCTGGCTAATTTCACTTAAAAATTCAAATTCATCCACGGGAAATATCTGGAGAACCATTTCTAAAATGAGACCTACATTTATACCAGTCTCTGAATTTTCATATCGATTCTGATTCAACGCGAGAACGCATAATTTAAGCATGTAGGTAATCACACTGCCTAACTCAGAATAATTTGCAAACTTAATTTGAGCTATACTGTTTTCTGCATTGTCATTGGCCGATTTTAGAGTATGGAAATATCGGGCGGTTAGTTTTTGTAGTTGCTCTAGATTTTTAAATTCATTTGTTTCCATGATAGCATCTTTGATATATTAAGTTCTATTTTTTTACTAAATAAATGTATTAAACTATTGGCGTAAATAGCACGACATTTATGTCGTGTTAATAAAATATTGTACTCTTTCTAATCTTAAGTAAGTTGGGTTTATATTTATTTTTTTAGGTTTTTTCTTATAAAAAAAACAACTAGATTTGCGATTGTAAATAGTTAGGAGTTAAAAAAAAAGGGCTGAAAGCCCCTAAAGCATTAGCGTAGTGCATCGCACTACGATTAAATAGACAAGTACCGCCCTGAAAGGGCAAAAGCAAATTAAAAAACGTAGTTCCAAAGAAGAGTTGGGGGCATTTTTAAATAAATATCATGTAGCTTATGATGAACGTTTTCTATGAGATTAGTGCTTTCGCCCTTTCAGGGCTTAGAGAGGCAATCGTTTTTATATTCGTAGCGCGATGCACTACGCTATTGTTAAGGCTCTTTCAGAGCATGTTCGGAACGTTTATGATTTGAGGCCCTGTTTATAGTAAACTAAAATATTTTTAAGTGATATTCATAATCATAGATTTATAATGATAAGTACTTAAAGTCTCTAAAAATGGGCTGAAAGCCCAAAAGCATTAGCATAGTGCGTAGCGCTATGAAATTAGCGTAGTGCGATTAATTATACAATGAGTATCGCCCTGAAAGGGCAAAAGCAAAAGACAACAGTAAATAAAAGAACATTATGCCACAATCATTATCAAAAGTATATGTTCATTTGGTATTTAGTACTAAAAGACGTTATCCCTTTATTGACAATGTCATACAAGAGCGTTTATGGGAATATCTTGGCGGAATTTGTAAAGGATTAGAATGCAATCCAATTCAGATAGGAGGCTATCAAGATCATGTACATGTATTATGTTTATTATCTAAAAAAATCACCCAAATGAAATTGGTCGAAGAAGTAAAAAAGCAATCCTCAAAATGGATAAAAACCATAGACGATCGTTACGCGAAATTCTATTGGCAAGATGGTTATGGGATCTTTTCTGTTAATCCATCAGAACTAGAGAGAGTAATACAATACATTAAGAATCAGGAAGAACATCATAAAAAGCGTAACTTCAGAGAAGAGTTGCTGGCATTTTTAAATAAATATCAGGTAGCTTATGATGAACGTTTTCTATGGGATTAGTGCTTTCGCCCTTTCAGGGCTTAGGTGACAATCGTTTTTATATTCGTAGTGCGGTTCACTACGCTATTGCTAAAGCTCTTTCAGAGCATGTTCGGAACGCTTATGATTTGAAGTTCCTTTATTATAAAAACAAAATATATTTAATTGATTATTCATAATGATAGATTTATAATAATAAGTACTCAAAGCCTTTAAAAAACAGGACTGAAAGCCAAAAAAACATTAGCTTTCAGGGCTTAAGGTAGGAGTCATTTTTTATTCGTAATGGTACATTACGCTGTTACTAAGCCTCGTTTATTATAAAACAAAACACATTTAATTGATTTATTCATAACCATAGATTTATAATGATGAGTACTTAAAGTCTGTAAAAAGGGGCCGAAGGCCCAAAAAAGCATTAGCATAGTGCGTAGCGCTATGAAATTAGCGTAGTGCGATTAAATAGACAATGAGTACCGCCCTGAAAAGGCAAAAGCAAATCTTCAACTTCAACAGATTTTTTTATTTAGAATAAATCTGACAATCAAAAAAATAATGCGCTTTTCGCAAAAAAGTCTTAAAATTCATTCCATTCTTTAAACTAAAATTTATAAAACACAAAATATTAGTTATTTTGCTTAAAATGAATGTTTTATGGTTTTAAAAAACTGTTTTTCATTGTCGTGTGTCTGCATTTTTTTCTAACTTTATAAATCTAAAATTTTTCAGCTATGACGGTAGAACAAATATTAAACGCAAAAGGGAAAAATGTTTATTCAGTTCTTTCAACCACAACGGTTTATGAAGCCTTAAAGGTAATGGGAGAGAAAAACATAGGTGCCATTCTTGTTATTGATGGTTCCGATTTAAAAGGGATATTGTCTGAGAGGGATTATGCTCGAAAAATTGTTTTGAAAGATAAATCATCAAAAGAAACTTTTGTACATGAAATTATGGAAAGCAATATTTTCTCGGTAAAACTTTCAAATAAGATTGAAGATTGTATGGAACTAATGAGTACCAAAAGAATCAGACATTTACCGGTTCTGGAAGATGGAATTGTAGTGGGAATTATATCTATAAGTGATGTGGTTAAGGCCATTATAGAAATTCAGAAAGATACTATTAATCATTTAAACTCTTATATTTCGCAATAAAACAAGCAAAAAATAAAACATATCAAAAAAATAGTCCAAATTAATTTGGGCTATTTTTTTTTCGCTCCGAATTTTATTTTTAGGAAAAGAAAGCAGTAAAAATAGGCCATTTTAAAACAAGACTTATATCTTTGTAAGCTAGAATAAAAGCTAAAAATAAATGAACAAAGAGAGTAAAAGAAGAGAAGCGTTACTGTACCATTCAGAACCAACTCCAGGAAAAATTCAGGTAGTTCCAACAAAAAAATATGCAACCCAAAGAGATTTATCTTTGGCTTATTCGCCAGGAGTTGCAGAGCCATGTTTAGACATTGCAGCAAACGTAGAAGACGTTTACAAATATACAGCAAAAGGAAATTTAGTTGCCGTGATCTCAAACGGTACAGCAGTTTTAGGACTTGGGGACATTGGTCCTGAGGCTTCTAAGCCAGTAATGGAAGGAAAAGGATTGTTGTTTAAAATATTCTCTGATATTGATGTTTTTGATATCGAAATCGGTACAAAAGATATCGAAGAATTCATTCAGACCGTAAAAAATATTGCTCCAACTTTTGGAGGGATAAATCTGGAAGACATTAAAGCACCGGAATCTTTCGAAATAGAAAGACGATTGGTAGAAGAATTAGACATTCCGGTAATGCACGACGATCAGCACGGTACTGCAATTATCTCGTCAGCGGCTTTAATTAATGCCCTTGAATTGGCAGGAAAAAAAGCTGAAGATGTAAAAGTCGTAGTTTCGGGTGCAGGTTCTGCAGCAATTGCTTGTACTGATTTATATGTTTTGTTAGGAGTTCAGGTTAAGAACATCAAGATGTTTAACAGTAAGGGACTTTTAACAAAAGATAATTCTTCGCTATCAGAATTGCAGTTGAAATATGCAGTTGACGGAGCTAAAATTGATTTAGCAGAAGCAGTGAAAGGAGCAGATGTTTTCATCGGATTATCTTCAGGAGGTATTTTGTCACCTGAAATGTTATTGACAATGAACGAGAATCCAATTGTTTTTGCAATGGCAAATCCAAATCCGGAAATCGATTATAACTTAGCAACAGAAACTCGTAAAGACATTATTATGGCTACGGGGCGTTCAGATTTTCCTAATCAGGTAAATAACGTTCTTGGATTTCCATATATTTTTAGAGGAGCATTAGACGTACGTGCTACAAAAATTAACGAAGCGATGAAAATGGCTGCTGTAAAAGCATTAGCTATTTTGGCAAAAGAGCCGGTACCGGAGCAGGTTAACGTAGCATACGGAGCAACAAAATTAGGTTTCGGACAAGAGTATATCATTCCTAAACCATTTGATCCTAGATTGATTACCGTGGTTGCACCTGCAGTTGCAAGAGCAGCAATGGAATCCGGAGTAGCAAAAAATCCTATTACAGACTGGGCAGCATACGAAGATGTGCTTCGCGAGCGTATGGGGAACGACAATAAAATGGTACGTTTGATTACCAACCGTGCTAAAGTAAGTCCAAAAAGAATTGTTTTTGCAGAAGCAGATCAGTTAAACGTACTTAAAGCAGCGCAAATTGTACACGAAGATGGAATTGGTCATCCAATTTTATTAGGAAATAAAGAAGTCATTTTAGAACTTAAAGAAGAATTAGGTTTTGATGCTGAACTTGAGATTATTGATCCTAAAACCAATGAAGAAGAAGGAAGACGTAACCGATTTGCTAATTCATATTGGGAAACAAGAGGAAGAAGAGGAGTTTCGTTATTAGATTCACAAAAATTCATGCGCGAAAGAAACTATTTTGCCGCAATGATGGTGAACGAAGGAGAAGCAGACGCTTTGGTAACAGGTCATACAAGAAGTTATCCGACTGTTGTGAAACCAATGTTACAATTGATTGAAAAAGCACCGGGAGCTTCATTAGTAGCTACAGCCAATATGATGTTGACTTCTCGCGGACCAATGTTCTTGTCAGACACAGCAATCAACATCAATCCTTCAACAGAAGATTTGATCAACATTGCGATCATGACAGCTAAAACGGCTAAAATGTTTGGTGTAGAGCCTGTTATTGCAATGGTTTCGTATTCAAACTTCGGGTCTTCAACAAGTCCAAGTGCTTCAAAAGTGAGAGAAGCAGTAGCTTACTTGCATAAAAACCATCCGGAAATGATTGTTGATGGAGAAATCCAGGCAGATTTTGCTTTAAATCAGGAAATGCTTGCAGAAAAATTCCCTTTCTCAAAATTAGCAGGTAAGAAAGTGAATACCTTGATTTTCCCTAATTTAGATTCTGCTAACATTACTTATAAATTGCTAAAAGAACTTTACAAAGTAAATTCTATTGGACCAATTATGATGGGAATGGGTAAGCCGGTTCACATTTTCCAATTAGGAGCAAGCGTTGAAGAAATGGTAAATATGGCTGCAATTGCAGTTATTGACGCTCAGGAAAAAGAAAGTAAAAAGATTAAATTAGCGAAATAGTAGAAATAATTAAGGTCAAATAATAATGTCGTATTTTTAATGCATTTTTGTTATATTTGACCTTAATAAATTATACTATGATAGCACATTTACAGGGGAAATTAGTAGAGAAAAATCCAACAGAAGTCATCATTGAGTGTGGCGGAGTAGGTTATCAGGTAAACATCTCTTTACATACCTTTTCATTAATTCCCAATGTAGAAAATATAAAATTGTATACGCATCTTCAAATCAAAGAAGATGCGCATACATTATTTGGTTTTGTAGAAAAATCAGAACGCGAAATATTCAGAATGTTATTGTCGGTTTCAGGAATTGGTGCAAACATTGCCAGAACCATGTTGTCATCCATAGAGCCAAGACAAATTATCAATGCTATCGCCTCAGGAGACGTAGGCGTAATCCAGTCTATAAAAGGGATTGGGAACAAAACAGCACAAAGAGTTATACTAGATTTAAAAGAAAAAGTGTTAAAATTGTACGATTTGGACGAAGTTTCGGTCGTTCAAAACAATACAAATCGAGATGAAGCGTTATCTGCTTTGGAGGTTTTAGGTTTTGTTCGTAAAACTTCTGAAAAAGTAGTAGAGAAAATCGTAAAAGAAGACCCGGAAGCTACGGTGGAAACCATCATCAAAAAAGCATTAAAAAGCCTATAAAACCAATTTATTTAAACCAACTAGTATGCGTAAAATTTGTATTTTTTTACTGTTTTTATTTTGCGGTAATGTTTTGCGTGCGCAAGTAAATCCCACAGTTCAAGATACAACTAAAACACAATTCTCCGTTGGTAAAGTAGAAATAGGAAATCCGCCAAGCATACTTTCAGCCTATCGGTATGATCCTATAACCGATCGCTACATTTACACCAGCTCCGTAGACGGTTTTAATATCAATTATCCAATTGTATTAACGCCAAAAGAATACGAAGATTTAGTTTTGAAAGAATCCAGAAGAGATTATTTCAGAAAAAAATCAGATGCTATTGATGGTAAAAAGTCAGGGAGTGAAGCAGCTAAAAAGAATTTACTACCGCGATATTATATCAATTCAGGACTTTTCGAAAGTATCTTCGGAAGTAATACCATAGATGTAAAGCCAACAGGATCAGTAGAAATGGACTTGGGAATCCGGTATACCAAACAGGATAATCCGGCTTTTTCACCAAGAAACAGATCTAGCCTAACGTTTGATTTCGATCAGCGAATCAGTATGAGTTTATTGGGGAAAGTAGGAACCAGATTAGAGGTAAATGCTAATTATGATACCCAGTCTACTTTTGCCTTTCAAAATTTATTTAAACTTGCCTATACACCTTCAGAAGATGATATTGTTCAGAAAGTGGAAGTAGGTAACGTGAGTATGCCTTTAAACAGCACCCTTATTCGAGGTGCCCAAAGTTTGTTCGGGGTTAAAACAGTTTTGCAATTTGGTAAGACAACTGTTACCGGAGTTTTCTCAGAACAGAAGTCACAAACCAAGAGTATAGTTGCAGAAGGTGGCGGTACCGTACAGAACTTTGATTTGTATGCGCTGGATTACGATAATGACAGACATTTCTTCTTATCTCAGTATTTCAGAAATAAATACGATGCTTCATTAAAAAGCTATCCTTTTATCGATAGCCGTGTTCAGGTTACCAGAATAGAAGTTTGGGTAACTAACAAACAAAACAGGGTAGCAACCAACAACAATAACTTACGTAACATTATCGCGCTTCAGGATTTAGGAGAAGGACAGGTTACGGGAGTTCCGGATAATCAGGTGGTGGTGATAAGCAATCCTGTCGGATTTTTTAATAACCCTATCGATACACCAACAAACAACACCAACAATAAATACGATCCGGCTACTATTGGGAAACCGGGAGCCTACCTAAATTCTAATATTAGAGAAATCGTAACGGCAAAATCAGGATTTAATAACGCAAATACCAGCGAAGGAACAGATTATTCTGTATTAGAAAACGCCAGGAAATTAACCGCAAACGAATTTACTTTCAATCCGCAATTGGGATACATTTCCTTACAGCAGCGTTTGGCCAATGACGAAATTTTAGCAGTAGCATTTGAGTACACTGTTGGAGGAAAAGTGTATCAGGTCGGAGAGTTTGGAAGTGACGGGGTTGACGGAACCGTAGTGACCGGAAACAACAATGCTAATAAAGCGATCATCACTCAGAGTTTAGTGTTAAAAATGCTGAAGAGTAATTTGACGAACGTTCAGAATCCGGTTTGGAATTTGATGATGAAAAACGTGTACCAAATTCCTCAGGCGTATCAAATCAAACAAGACGATTTCAGATTAAACATACTGTATACAGATCCTTCTCCAATCAACTATATTTCACCGGTACCGGGAACAACATTCCCTGCAAATCCTACCGCAGATAATAAAGTGGAGCTGACCCCTTTATTGAATGTCTTTAATCTGGACCGATTGAATTATAACAATGATCCGCAAGCCGGAGGAGATGGTTTCTTTGATTATATTCCGGGAATTACAGTAGACGTTCAGAATGCTCGAATTATTTTTAGTACCAAAGAGCCTTTTGGAGAATTGTTGTTTAAAAAGTTACAAAATACAGGTTCGGGTGAGAACTACGACGATCCGACTACCTATAATGCCAATCAGAAAAGATATGTGTTCAGAAACATGTACCGAAATACACAGTCCGGAGCTTTGCAGGACAGTGATAAGAATAAATTTTTACTAAGAGGAAAATACAAATCATCAGGAAGCAATGGTATTCCAATCGGAGCGTTTAATGTTCCGCAGGGATCTGTTGTTGTTATGGCAGCCGGAAGAAGACTGGTGGAAGGGATCGATTATAGCGTAGATTACCAATTAGGACGTGTTCAGATTTTAGATCCTTCGCTTCAGGCTTCTAATACACCAATTGAGGTGTCATTGGAGAACAACTCAATTTTCGGACAACAGACCCGAAGATTTATAGGTTTCAATGTTGAGCATAAAATTTCAGATAAATTTATTGTAGGAGGAACTTATTTGAAAATGAACGAAAGACCGTTTACTCAAAAATCAAGTTACGGTCAGGAATCTGTAAATAATACGATCTTTGGATTCAATGGAAATTACTCTACCGAAGTTCCTTTCTTCACCAGATTAGTTAACAAATTACCAAACATAGATACAGATGTTCCTTCCAATCTTTCGATAAGAGGAGAAGTAGCTTTCTTAAAACCGGATGCTCCAAAAGCCAGTGATTTTGAAGGTGAGGCAACTATTTATATTGATGACTTCGAAGGTTCTCAGTCTACCATCGACATGCGATCAGCGTATGCGTGGAGTCTGGCTTCGACACCATTTGTAAATTCTATCAATGACAATACTTTTAATGCCAATTCAACTACATTAGAATATGGCTTTAAACGTGCAAAATTGTCCTGGTATACTATCGACCCTGTTTTTTACGCTTCAAAACCATCGGGTATTTCAAATGATGATTTGTCATTAAATACCACGAGACGTATTTATAGCCGGGAATTATATCCAAATACAGATATTGCTCAGGGACAGATTCAGGTAGTGAATACACTGGACTTAACGTATTATCCGTCTAACCGCGGACCTTATAACAACAATCCGAATTTTGGTGCAAGTCCCGCCAGTTCTAATTTTGGAGGAATCATGCGTGCTTTGAATTCGACCAACTTCGAACAAGGGAATGTCGAGTACATTCAGTTTTGGGTAATGGATCCTTATGTAGGTAATGGAGAAGCAGCAGTTGGTAATACCGGAAAAATTTATTTCAACTTAGGAGAAATCTCGGAAGACGTTTTAAAAGACGGAAGAAAACAATACGAAAACGGATTAGGCCCGGATCAGATCATGGTAAATCCCAGACCGCTTTGGGGAGACGTTCCGGCATCACAATCTTTAATTTATGCCTTCGATAACAATGCAGGTAATCGTAGCAATCAGGATGTTGGTTTAGACGGTTTACCCAATTCGAAAGAAGCTTCAGTATATACAAATTACGGTGGAGAAACAGATCCGGCCGGAGACGATTATACCTATTATCTGAATACTGATGGAGGCGTTTTAGACCGCTACAAAAATTACAATGGTACAGAAGGAAACTCTCCCGTAAGTATCGATTCCCCGAACCGTGGATCAACAACTTTACCGGATGTTGAAGATATCAACCGTGACAACACCATGAGTACCATCAATGCATATTATGAATATAGCATCGATGTAAAACCGGGAATGCAGGTAGGGCAGAATTTCGTTACGGACATTCGTGAAGTAAGCAATGTTGAATTGCCAAACGGATCAACGACAACAGCAAGATGGATTCAGTTTAAAATTCCGGTTGCTCAACCGCAAAATACTATCGGAAATATTACAGATTTCAGATCGATTCGTTTCATGCGTATGTTCATGACCGGCTTCAGTGATCAGATGACTGTTCGTTTTGGAGCTTTGGATTTAGTGAGAGGAGAATGGAGAAGATATACCGGTACACTTGATGCCAACGATACGAATCCGGCTGACGACGGAACAGAGTTTGATGTTGCGGCAGTAAACATTCAGGAGAATGGTACAAAATGTCCTGTGAATTATGTGGTGCCACCGGGCGTTCGTAGAGAGCAGCTGTATAATAACAATACCATTATCAATCAAAATGAGCAAGCCTTAGCGGTTAGAGTTAGCGGTTCAGGATTACAATATCAGGATTCAAGAGCGGTTTTTAAGAATGTAAGTGTAGACATGCGTCAGTACAAAAAACTGAAAATGTTTTTACATGCTGAATCATTGCCAAACGAAAACACGTTACTCGATGATGAAATGGTAGGTTTTATCCGTTTTGGAAATGACTTTACACAAAACTTCTATCAGGTCGAGGTTCCTTTAAAAGTGACCAGAACCGGAGGGTCTTGTAGCATAAGTCCGGATCAGGTTTGGCTGGAAGAGAACAATATTGATTTAGCACTGGAGTTATTGACCCGAATGAAAATTAAGGGGATGACTGTTGATATTAATTCTGATAAAAGAGATGTTAACGGGATTTACTATCCGGATGACGACCTAAGTGTTGGCGGAGGTGATGGAGATGGCAGATTAAGATTAGGAATCAAAGGAAATCCTAATTTTGGTTTAGTCCGAACTTTGATGGTGGGAGTTAAGAGTAGGGCAGATCATAAAACCATTAAAGGAGAGATTTGGTTCAACGAACTTCGAATGGCCGATCTGGAGAACAAAGGCGGTATGGCAGCAATTTTAAATATCGATACCAATATGGCGGATTTTGCTACCGTATCGGCTACCGGTAAAAAGAGTACCATTGGTTTTGGATCTTTAGAACAAGGAGCAAATGAGAGAAGCCGTGAAGATCTACAGCAGTATAATATTGTTACCAATTTGAATTTAGGGAAATTATTGCCACACAGATGGGGAATCAATTTGCCATTTAATTACGCAATTGGAGAAGAAGTTATCACACCGGAATATGACCCGTTCAATCAGGATATAAAATTAAAACAGCTGATTAAAGAAACGACCGATGAGGCAGAGAAAGAGAACATCAGAACCAGAGCTGTTGACTATACCAAAAGAAGAAGTATCAATTTTATCGGCGTAAGAAAAGACAGAGCACCGGAACAGAAACCGCATGTTTATGACGTTGAAAATTTCACCTTCTCACAATCGTACAATCAGGTAGAACGTCACGATTATGAAGTGGCAGATTACGTAGACGAGCAATCGAATAGTGCCGTGAATTATGCGTACACTTTCCAGCCAAAAGAAGTGGTTCCGTTCAAGAAGACTAAATTCATGAAGAAAAGTGAGTACTGGAAAATGCTGAGTGATTTTAATTTTAATTATTTGCCTTCAAATGTTTCCTTTAACACAAATATTTTGAGACAAAGTAATCGTCAGCAATTTAGAGAAGTGGAAGTACAGGGAATTGGTCTTGATCCGTTGTACAGACGAAACTTTGCCTTTAATTATCAGTACGGTTTTGGTTTCAATTTAACGAAATCTTTAAAAATTAACTATACAGCTGCATCCAATAATATCGTAAGGAATTTTCTAAATGATGACAATACACCAAAACAGGATTTTAATATCTGGGACGATTATTTTGATATTGGAACGCCAAATCAGCACGTACAACAGTTAGTGTTGAATTATGACATTCCAATTCATAAAATTCCGGTACTGAGTTTCATCAAAGCAAATTATTCGTATACCGCCGATTATAGCTGGCAGCGTGCTTCGACTGCATTATCTGAATATGTGGATCCTGTCAGCGGAAGTACGTTTGATTTAGGAAACACTATTCAGAATGCCAATTCGAATACATTTACGACAACGCTTAACATGAACACGCTGTACAAGTATTTAGGATTAACTCCGGGTTCAAAAACAGGAGCAAAACCTAAAGCAGCTGCACCGCCAAAACCAGGGGAGAAGATTGTAAATACAGCAAAACCGGCTACCACTAGCAGTCCATTCTATGATGGCATGATTGGTATTCTGACCAGTATAAAAAATGTTCAGGTAAATTATACCGTGAATAGTGGAACCGTTTTACCGGGGTATACACCGGGTGTTGGTTTCTTCGGAACATCGAGACCTACTTTAGGATTTGTTTTCGGAAGCCAGGACGACATTCGTTTTGAAGCGGCGAAAAGAGGATGGTTAACCTCTTACCAGGATTTTAATCAAAGTTTTACTCAGGTAACCAATAAGCTCCTGAAAGTAACGGCGAACATAGACTTATTGCCTGATTTGAAAATTGACCTGAATATGGATCGTAATTATTCTGAAAATAATTCAGAGCAGTATAGTGTTGTTAAAAATAATGTGACCGGAGATTTAGATTATAAGGCTTTGTCACCTTATAATTATGGGATGTTCTCTATTTCAACAGTGCTTATAAAAACAGCATTTTCGACCAGCACCGCAACAGAGTCTGCCGCATTTGATGATTTCAGAAACAACCGTATGATTATAGCAAACCGTCTGGCAGAGGAGCGTTATGGTGCAGGAGCACCAATTCCGAGATATGGAGATGCTAATAACCCAATTCCGGCTCCTACAGATCCTAATTATAAAGTATATACGGCTAATGAAGGGTATCCGATAGGATTTACCAAAAGCAATCAGGCGGTTTTATTGCCTGCATTTTTAGCGGCTTATACAGGAAGTAGTGCATCAAGCAGCTCGACAGATATTTTCAGAAGCTTCCCAATTCCAAACTGGAGTATTAAGTACAACGGTTTAATGCGTTACAAATATTTTAAAGACAAATTCAAGCGTTTTTCTTTACAGCATAATTATAGAGCATCGTATACCATCAACCAGTTCAGATCTAATTTTGATTATATAGAGAAGCCTAACGGACAGGATGTGAATACCAATTTCTTTAACAAAACCATCATGTCTAATATTAACCTTGTGGAGCAATTCAGTCCGTTAATCCGAATGGATTTTGAATTGAAAAGCTCATTACGCGTATTGACAGAGATTAAAAAAGACAGAGCTTTGTCTATGAGTTTTGATAATAATTTATTGACCGAAGTAAAAGGGATGGAATATGTTGTAGGTCTGGGCTATCGTTTTAAAGATGTAATTTTCTCCTCAAGACTTGCTGATTCTCCAACGGGAATTATCAAAAGTGATATCAATATTAAGTGTGACTTTTCGTATCGAAATAATGAAACCTTAGTGCGCTATTTAGATTATGACAACAACCAATTAGCAGCAGGACAAAATATATGGTCGTTAAAACTTACGGCAGACTATGCATTCAGTAAAAACCTGACCGCGATATTCTATTACGATCATTCGTTTTCGAAAGCGGTAATCTCGACAGCATTCCCTTTAACGAATATTAGATCAGGATTTACACTTCGATATAATTTTGGGAATTAATTTTGAATTTCTAAAGAGGATTTTATTATAAGATTATTACATTTGTGCCTCAATTATTAAACTATCAATTTTCAAACACACAACTATTATGAGCATACCAGCAAATTTAAAGTACACAAAAGATCACGAATGGGTTAGCATCGAAGGAGATGTTGCAACAGTAGGAATTACTCATTTTGCACAAAAAGAGTTAGGAGATATCGTGTACGTTGAAGTAGAAACTTTAGATCAAAAACTTGACAGAGATGAGGTTTTTGGAACAGTTGAAGCTGTAAAGACAGTATCAGATTTGTTTTTACCATTAACAGGAGAAATCATTGCCTTCAATGAAAATCTTGAAAGCGAGCCTGAAACTGTGAATTCTGATCCTTACGGAGATGGATGGATGATTAAAATTAAAATTGCTGATGCATCAGAAATTGATTCTTTATTGTCTGCTGACGCTTATAAAGAACTTATAGGTGCCTAAACAATTGCTTTTAATCTGGGCAATTATCTGCTCAGGAATCATTACTTATTTTTGTTTAACAGATTCCAGTAATATTCCGGCCGTAAATTTTCCGAGTATAGATAAGATTGTCCATTTTTGTTTTCATTTTGGATTTACAATTTCCTGGATTTTGTTTTTCAAAAAAGAGCTGAAAGGAAAAGCACCAGACGATTACAAGGCCTATTTAATTTCATTTATATTTTCTGTTTTTTTCGGAATTACAATCGAAATTCTGCAAGGTGTTTTAACGGTTACACGAGCATCAGATGTAACAGATGTTTTAGCCAATGCACTTGGAGCTATTTTTGGTATTTTTGCCGCTATAGTTTTTAAAAAACAAATCGATAAAATTTAAGAATATAAAACCCACTTCGGTGGGTTTTTTTTTGTGCTCTAATCTTAACACTTTCAAGGTTGATTAAAACTTTGAGACTTTGCGAGCAATGTTATTATAGTCCGGAAAAAATGGATAATAAAGATTAACGATTTTTGATTTCAGATGTTATAAAACCGACGATTGTATCATTAAGAAACATCAAACCAAAAAGCAGCAATCGTTACTCTGTATTCAAAAATCTATTAGTTTAATGATAGTGCGTTGTCAGATTATTTTTCATGTTGCTTTGTTTTAAAAGAAACCCGTGGCTACTTTACGTAAATCTTCCCAGCCTTTGTGATTCATTCTAATTTTAAATGTATTTTTGCAGAATTCTCAGAACACGCACAAATCATGAATGTTAAGCAATATCTGGACTCTACGTATTTAAAAACAGCCTCTCAGGCAGGACTTTCGGAAGCAGAAAATACCCTTGTGGTTAAAAATGCTATTGAAGAGGCAATTCACGAAGGTTTTAAACTCATCATGATTCGGCCCGAACAGGTAGTTTTGGCAAAAGAAATGATTCATAAAGCCAATTCGACTTTGCTGATAGGTACAGTCATTGACTTTCCTGAAGGAGACTCAGATTTAGAGTCTAAATTAAAAGAAGCCAACAAAGCAATCGAAGACGGAGCAGATGATCTGGATTTTGTTTGCAATTATAAGGCATTCAAAGAAGGCGATGTTGATCTGGTCAAACAGGAAATTTTAGTGGGAACACAAATTGGTCTTGCAAGCAATAAAACAGTGAAATGGATTATTGAAGTTGCCGCCTTAAATGATACACAGATCATTCAGCTTTCGGCATTGATTAAAAATGTAGTGATGTCTCATTTTAAAGAAGAAAACTACAGTTCAGTTTTCGTGAAGTCGTCTACCGGATTTTATAAAACCGAAAACGATTTGCCAAACGGAGCTACCCTTCCAACAATTATAATGATGCTGGAAAACGCATCACCTCTGCCAGTTAAAGCTGCCGGAGGAGTTCGGTCTTATCAGGATGCCATAGAAATGATTCGATTAGGTGTAAAACGAATCGGAACCTCTGCTGCAAAAACAATTGCGGATGGAGGGAATACCTCAAATCAATATTAAATAAAAACCTAAATTTACGTGAATAAGATTGCCCTGTCTTTTATTTTAACCTTAACCGCTTTGTTTGCTTTTTCTCAGGAAAGTAACAATACTTCAATCAAACCCGGTTTCACTGCAGAACAGTTTCCGGTTTTTCCAAACTGTGAAAATCTTCAATCCAAACAACTTGAAAATTGTTTTTATAAAGAAGTGCAGGATTTTGTATTTCAGAATTATCAGGTGCCAGAAAATCTAAAACAAGCCAATTATAAAGGAGAAGTAAAAGTGTTGTTCGAAGTAGATGCAAATGGCGAATTTAAAGTAATTTATGTAAACGCGTTAAACGATGCGTTATCAGAAGAAGCTAAACGTGTTTTTAAGAAGTTTCCCAAAATAAAACCTTCTACCTATAACGGAAAACCAACTTATTCCAAATACACAATTTCGATCGATATTCCTTTAAAAAGTGCCAATCAGATTGCTCAGGAAGCATTAGCTGCAGCCCAAATTTTAAAGCCTATCGAAAAACCAATGACAGAACTGGATAGTATTGTGTATAAAAAATACAACAATCCGGAATTTGAAAGCCATTTGAATATTCCGTTTTCACACAGCTATTATGCACAGTTTGATAAAGCAATGAATCAGGTGGGAAGTAATAACCATACCGCATCAAAGCCGTTTACGTATGCTGAAGTTTCAAAATATTATAATTTAAAAGCAGTAAATCAATCCCTTCAGAAAAATGTTTCCACCTGGCTGGGGAGAAAATTCTGGAATGAAAATATGGTTCAGATTCAGGGAGAAGATTATTGGCTGTCCTTAAATCCTATTGTGGATTTACAAATGGGAAAAGCCTCGGATCTGGATGCTTCCTACACCTACGTAAATACACGTGCCTTAAATTTCAGAGGAGGATTAGGAAAACAAATCAATTTTACCACAACTATTTTTGAAAGTCAGGGACGATTTGCGGGTTATTATAATGATTTTGCCGAAACCTTAAAACCGTCAGGAGGAAATCCGGCCATTCTTCCGGGAATGGGAATTGCGAAACGATTTAAAACAGATGCTTATGATTTTCCTTTAGCAGAAGCAAATATTACCTACGCACCAAGTAAATTTTTTGATCTGCAATTGGGTTATGGAAGAAATTTTATTGGTGATGGATACCGTTCATTACTTGAAAGTGACGGAGCAAGTCCGTATCCGTATTTTAAAATCAATACGACCTTCTGGAAAATAAAATACACCAATACATATATGTGGCTCAAAGATGTTCGTCCGGATGTAACATTGGAAAGAACTTATGCCACAAAATTCATGGCCAATCATTACCTAAGCTGGAACGTGTCTAACAAACTGAATTTAGGCTTTTTTGAATCAGTAGTCTGGACAGATAATAACAACAGAGGTTTTGATATTAATTTTGTGAATCCAATTATTTTCTACCGTTCTGTCGAGTTTGCATCATCATCAAGAAGTGGAAATGCATTATTGGGAGTAACGTCTAAATACAAGTGGAGCAATAATATTAATTTGTATGCTCAATTTTTATTGGATGAATTCTCATTAGGAGATATGAAAAGCGGAGACGGCAGTTGGAAAAATAAATTTGGATACCAATTGGGAGCAAAATATTTCAATGCATTTGAAGTAAAAGATTTGCTGCTGCAGCTGGAATACAATCATGTGCGTCCGTATGTATATGCGCACAGTGCGGTGATTACCAATTACGGGCACAACAATCAGAGTATAGGGCACCAATGGGGAGGTAATTTTTCAGAACTGGTTGCAATCGGACGTTATCATAAAGGGCGTTATTTTGCTGATGCGAAATTTACCGTTGGAAAAAGAGGTTTAGACTTTGATACCGCTGAAGATAGTTTTAATTACGGAAGTAACATTTATAAAAATTATGATGAGAAACGACCGTATGATAAAGGTGTAAAAGTAGGACAGGGAAATAAAACAAACGTTTTTATAGCAGATATACAAGGAGGATACCTGATAAACCCGATGACGAATCTGAAACTGTTTGGAAGTTTTTTATATCGAAATTTTGATCCTACGAAAAATACACCAACAACTTTTAAGCAAAGTACTACCTGGTTTTCTATCGGATTGCGTTCTGATATCTTCAATTGGTATTTTGATTACTAGTGTTTTTAATAAGATTTTTTGATATAATAGTGTTAAAGATTTGCAAGTCCTTATTTTGTAAAGGTTTTATTGAAAAAAATCTAATTTTATAGGTCTAAATTCTACAATCTAATTTGTACATTTGCACCACTCAAAAAAAACATACAAATAATTACTGTATTGAACGCGACTAAAAATACATTTTCACTAAAATCAATATTTACCGATTTCAAAGAGATTACCAAAGCTGGTTTAGCAATCAGTGTATTGTTCTCTTCCGTAGCCGGATATTTATTGGGAGTTAATGAGGAACATCCTTTTAAATGGAGTGTTTTGGCAGTTTTGGCAATCGGTGGATATTGCATGGTTGGAGCTTCGAATGCATTTAATCAGGTGATCGAAAAAGATATCGATGCTTTAATGGATCGAACCAAAAATCGCCCGGTTCCTTCAGGACGCATGTCTCCAAAAATGGCTTTGTTTGTAGCAAGTTTGCTTACTATTATTGGTATCGCCTTGCTTTACACTATAAATGCTAAGTCGGCTATGTTTGCCGCAATCTCCATATTCTTATACACCAGTATTTATACCCCTTTGAAAACGGTAACTTCATTGTCTGTTTTTGTAGGCGCTTTTCCGGGAGCAATTCCTTTCATGTTAGGCTGGGTTGCTGCTACAGGAGAATTTGGTATAGAAGCCGGAACACTGTTTTTAATTCAGTTTTTCTGGCAATTTCCTCACTTTTGGGCAATTGGCTGGTTTTTGTATGAAGATTATGAGAAAGCCGGAATCTTCATGTTGCCAACAGGAAAAAAAGATAAAGGAACCGCTTTGCAGGTTATTTTATATACAGTTTGGTTGATTGTTGCTTCGTTATTACCGGTTTTAGGATATACAGGGCAATTGTTTATCTCGCCAATAGCAGCAATTTTAGTGTTTTTGTTAGGTTTATGGATGTTGTTTTATGCAGTACGTTTGTATCAGTTAAGAACACCAAAAGCAGCGAGAACTTTAATGCTGGTAAGTGTTTCGTATATCTCGTTACTGCAAATCGTATTTATAGTAGATAAATTTTTAAGATAGTTATGGAAATGACAATGACAAAAACAGAAACGGCGGCTGAAGAGAAGCTAAGGAAAGCCAAATCGGCAAAACTTATCCTCTTGTTTGCAATGGTAAGTATGACCATGATGTTTGCCGGACTTACAAGTGCTTTTGTGGTAAGTAAATCAAGAGCCGACTGGTTAAAAAACTTTGAATTGCCAACGGCATTTTATTATAGTACAGCGGTTATTTTGGCTTGTAGTGTTACTTTTTACCTGGCTAAAAAAGCCATTCAGAAAGACAATAGAAGTGCTACTACAGCTTTACTTTTGGGAACTTTAGCTTTAGGGATTTTGTTCGTGGTACTGCAATTTGCAGGTTTTGGGCAAATTGTTGAAAGCGGGTATTATTTTACGGGAGAAGGTAGCTCAATTACTACAACATTTTTGTATGTAGTAACCGTGACACATTTGTTACACTTGGCTGGAGGATTAATTTCACTTTTAATTATAATTTATAATCATTTTAAACAAAAATACAATTCGACTCAAACTCTTGGTATAGAACTAGGTGCGATGTATTGGCACTTTTTGGATTTATTATGGTTGTATTTATTTTTATTTTTATATTTCTTTAAATAAGAAAAAAACGTAAATTTGGGAACTTTTTAACGAATATCTTTTATGGGAGCGACAGTTACTACTGCAAACAACGACGAAAAAACTTGGGGAGGCGGTCATGAGATCCAGCCATTAGGAGCAAGTTATGGTAAAATGATGATGTGGTTTTTTATCGTATCAGATGCCTTAACATTCTCTGGATTCCTTGCTGCTTATGGTTTTTCAAGATTTAAATTTATTGAAACCTGGCCTTTGGCTGATGAAGTGTTTACTCACTTTCCTTTTATGCATGGCGTTGCGGCACCAATGTATTATGTAGCCTTAATGACTTTTATTTTGATTTTCTCATCTGTAACAATGGTTTTAGCTGTTGATGCAGGTCACCAATTGAAAAAAACAAAGGTTGCAATTTACATGTTCTTAACTATTATTGGAGGTTTAATCTTCGTGGGGTCTCAGGCCTGGGAGTGGAAAAACTTCATTAAAGGAGAGTATGGAGCAGTTGAAACAGCAGGTGGAAGTTTATTGCAGTTTGTTGATAAAGATGGTAAAAGAGTTGCTCTTGCTGATTTTGCGGTTAAATTACCGGAACAAAGAGAAGCTTTAACAAGAAGCCATTCAACATGGTTTATGGAAGATGCTCAGGCACAGCCAACCTATACAGTTGCAGAAATTCAGGCAGGTTTTAAAGCTCATCCTGAAGTTTTAATCAGAACAGAACATCTTACAGACAAAAAGAAAAAAACAGTTTTATCAAGAGAAGAGTCTGAAGCTCGTTTAGCAAGTGCTAAATATGTTGTAGAAGGTGCTAATTTGATTAGAAACGAATACGGAAATAAATTATTTGCTGATTTCTTTTTCTTCATCACAGGATTCCACGGATTCCACGTATTTTCAGGAGTTATCATTAATATCATTATCTTCTTTAATGTATTATTAGGTACTTACGAGAAAAGAAGAAGCTACGAAATGGTAGAGAAAGTTGGTTTATACTGGCACTTTGTCGATTTAGTTTGGGTATTTGTATTTACAGTTTTCTACTTAGTTTAATTTTAGATTTTAATTATTATGTCACACGAGCACGTATCAAATACAAAAAGAATCTGGTTTGTTTTTGCATTACTATCAGTAGTAACTACAGTAGAGGTTATTTTAGGTATCTACAAACCTGCATCATTAGAGTTTAATCATTTTGTTGGCTTGAATTTATTGAACTGGATTTTTTACATCCTTACAATATTCAAAGCATATTATATAGTATGGGCATTTATGCACATGGAAGGTGAAAAAAGCAGCCTTAGATGGTCTGTTGTAGCACCGGTTATTTTCCTGGTATTATATTTATTGTTTATTCTGTTAACAGAAGGACATTATATTTATGGGGTTTTTAAAGATTCTACTATTAAATGGAATTTTTAACATGATATTAATTCGAAAAGAGTCCCGATAACATCGGGATTTTTTTATTTTTGTACCTCAATAACTTGTACAGATATAATGAAAAAAAATATAGTTCTTTTTGCTCTTTTTGTTTTGCCAATTGTAGCCTATTTGTTTTTTGCTTCGGGGGTTAACAGCTTTACTACACTTCCTGTTATAACACCAAAAATTAAAGATTTCGGTGATTGGAAATCCCTGAACGGAAAGAAAGTTTTGCTGGATAAAAAGATCACGGTTCTTGGTTTTTCAGGATCTGAACTTTTAAGCAATCGCGGGAATTATTTTAACTTAAACGAAAAAATTTACAAACGCTATAATGGTTTTGAAGATCTTCAGTTTGTAATACTTTGCCCGTTGGGAACTGAAGCCGATGCACAAAAAGTAGTAGATGCTCTTAAACCTTTTACAGACGTGAAAGGCTGGAACTTCGTCTTCGCTTCACCGGAAGAAATTCAAACATTCTACAATCAGCTAAAGTTAAAAGGAAAATTAGATCAGAATCTTGGAACTCCGAATGTTTTTATCGTCGATAAAGAAAGAAATCTTAGAGGAAGAAAAGATGCAGCTGAATATAAAGAGGGGTATGACACTTTTCATCCTTCAGAGCTAAGCAATGAAATGCTGGATGATTTTAAAATCATTTTATACGAATACCGTGCTGCTCTAAAAAAGAATCACAACGCAACAAAACAACTTTAATCTTTCTATCATGTTTAAGAATAAATCATATATCGGTATTTCGTTTATCATTTTAATTTTTGGAATTTATGCCGTTCCTAAAATTGTTGACAGAGTTAAAAACGGAGACATTGTAAAAGGAAACCGTTTGGATAATGTAGGATTGAAAACTTCAAAATCGGATGGTAAATTGATGAAAATTGGACCAGCGCCGAAATTTGAATTAACCAATCAGGACAATGCTAAAGTTTCGAATGATACTTACAAAGGAAAAGTGTATGTGTTAGAGTTTTTCTTCACAACTTGCCCGTCAATTTGCCCGAAAATGAATTTAAGCATGCTGGAGATCGAAAAGACTTTTTTCGGAAATCCAAATTTCGGAATCGTATCCATCACAATCGATCCTAAACATGATACACCACAGGTTTTAAAAGAACATGCGAAGTTATTAGGAGTAAAATCTTCTACCTGGAATTTCTTAACGGGTGATAAAAATACGATCATGGAATTGTCTAATAAAGGATTCAATTTATATGCCGGAGAGAATGAAAAAGTGAGCGGTGGTTTTGAACACTCAGGTTTGTTCGCTTTAATTGATAAAGAAGGGAATATTCGTTGCAGAAAAGATGAATTCGGAAACCCAAATATCTATTATGACGGATTAGATAAAAAAGGAGTTAGAGACATACAGGAAGATATTAAAGTATTATTAGAAGAATAGAAATGGAAGATCATTCATTAGAGAAAAAATTCAGTAAGTTTATTGTTGCAGTTTCAATTGTAATTCCACTTGTGGTTGCTATTTTATTTGGAGTAAAATTGAAAGACTTAGGAATTGAAGTAGAGCCGCTTTCGTTTCTGCCTCCAATTTACGCAACAACTAATGGTATTACCGCTGTAGTTTTAGTTTGGGCAGTATTGGCCATTAAAAAGGGAAAACGTAAGCTCCATGAACGCTTAATGACTTTAGCGATTGGACTTTCAGTAGCTTTTTTAGTAATGTACGTGGCGTATCACATGACCTCTGATTCTACTAAATTTGGTGGTGAAGGAGCAATTCGTTATATCTATTTCTTTATTTTGGTGACTCATATTTTATTGTCTATTGCCATTATTCCATTGGTATTAATTACGTATGTACGTGCATTGGCAAAACGCTTTGACCGACATAAAAAAATTGCTAAAATAACATTTCCGCTTTGGTTGTATGTTGCGGTTACCGGTGTTGTGGTTTACCTAATGATTTCTCCTTATTATGCTTAAAATGGAAAATAGATTAAAGAATAAAGAAAATAGAAAAGTAAATAGAAGTAGGTTTGTGAATTTTTTGTCAACGAAATGCTTCTATATTCTGGCCTCTATTCTCTTTTCTCTAAACGCGAATGCTCAATGTGCGATGTGTCGTGCAGCGCTTGGTGGAGATTCAAATGTTAAAAAAGCAGAAGCAGTAAATAATGGAATCGTATATTTAATGGTCATCCCGTATTTACTGGTGGCAGTAATAGGTGTTCTGATATACAGAATGTACCAGTCAAAAAAGAAAAAAACAGATAATTAGAAAATTATATAATGTGGCAATTCGTTCATTATCTAATTTTCTAATTATCTCATTACCTAATTATTACTTCAAACCGTTAACCGAGACATTTACAGTACCGTTTATTTTGATAAAAGCAATAATGGCCTGATTGGTTAGCTGAATTTTATCAAACTGAATGTCTTCCATTTTTCCATTGACAAAAACACCCGGCATTGGAGAATAGTTTTTAAGATAAGCCGCCATGTTTTTCTTACCTTCTTCTAAATTGGGTTGTATCGAATAACGACAACTCTCTTCCATTTTTCTTAAAACATACCCCTGACCCAGCCAGCTTGCAGTACGCATTAATCTGCTTTTGGTATCTAAAACGTAATCCAGTTTTTCAAAGTAAATTTCTTTAGTCTGAGGATTGTATTGAGGAAATCCGTTTAAATAAAGTGTTCCGTTTACAGAGCCTAAAACATCAAGAGCAATAACCATCTTTCCGTTTTTATGCCAGATGGATACATTTTTTACCGTCACTTTTTTGCTGCCCGAACCAAATTCCTGACCTGCAAAATTCTTCGTCATAATCTTTGAAGCATCAACATAGGTAGATATGGCAGCAATGTTTGCTGAAATCTGATTAGGAATTTTAGCGACAGGTTTCAATATGATTTTATTGGCACTGTATTTAGATTCGGGTTGTTTGCCTACAATGGTTTCCATGTTGCATTTCATTCCCATGTCCAGTAAAAACTGATCATTTTTTAATTTGGCATTGGTTGAATACACTTCAACAGGAACAATTCTAAGCCAGCTTTCATAAGTGTCACTCAGTTGGAAGGGAGTGCATATCTTCTCTAAAGCAGTTAAAACATTTGGTTTAAAATCCATCGATTTTTCGATAGCCTCGTCTATTTTCTTTTCAATTTTTGATTTAAAAATAGAAATAGCCGGGTTTATCAGATAAGTAATAGGCATGTTTTTACCAAAAACCTGCATGGTCGGACTTTCGCTCCAGTCTAATGATTTAAACTCGGTTTTAGTGTTTAGTTTCCAATTTGTCAGCGCCACTTCACTGGAAAGGGTAATTATACCATTCAGATTAAACTCTCTGATGTCGTAAAGTTCAACACCTAGTCTTTTGGTGCCGATTCTGTATTTAATAGTGGCTTTTAAAGGTAGGATCGTTTTTATTTTCTTGTCCGGGTTTGCGGGGTCATTCTGAATTTTTATAGGAGCCTGCTTCCAGATTTTCATTTCGATATCGTCGTCGTCGATCGTATTGTCTTCATAAATCAATCCGTTTAAAAGGGCATTGGTCTGATTTTCAATATCGCTAAGTTTTACTGTAATTGGTAAATTGATAAAAGAGGGGTTTGCTTCGTAAACTAACGGACTTGCGTCATCCGGCTCCGGTTTTAGGGTTTCCAGTTTTTGGGCTGTAGAGCAGCCTGCAAGGACAGCAAGTAGCGTGAATAAGGAGATAATGGAAGAAAACTTCATCGTTATGATTTTTTTTAGTCTGACAAAATTAATAAAACAATTATATTATTGTAAAAATGTGTAACAATTAGCAAAAAAGTGAGTCTTATCCAAAGAAGAAGAGATAATTATTAACGTTTTCTTATCATAAAAAAGTTAAGAAAAATGCTATTATTGTTTTAAAATTTAACAATTACCACCATGATTGAGATCAAAGATTTGCACAAATCCTATAAAATGGGTAGTTCGGAGTTACACGTGTTAAAGGGAATTAATTTTAATATTGAAGAAGGTGAGCTGGTTGCAATTATGGGATCATCAGGATCAGGAAAATCAACACTTTTGAATATTTTAGGAATTCTCGACGAGGCTGATTCCGGTAGTTATATTTTAGATAAAACCCCAATCAAAAAGTTAAACGAAACAATAGCGTCTAAATACCGCAATAAATTTTTGGGATTTGTATTTCAGTCTTTCAATCTGATCAATTATAAAACCGCTCTCGATAACGTTGCAATGCCTTTGTATTATCAGGGAATCAAGAGAAAGGAGCGTTACGATATTGCTATGAAATATTTAGAGAAAGTAGGACTTGGTTCGCATTCTCATCATTTACCGAATGAACTTTCAGGAGGTCAGAAACAGCGTGTTGCCATTGCAAGAGCTCTGGCTTCGAATCCAAAAGTTTTATTGGCAGATGAGCCAACAGGAGCATTAGACACTAAAACTTCTTACGAGGTTATGGAACTGATTCAGGGGATTAACGATGAAGGGAAAACAATCCTGATCGTAACTCACGAACCTGATATTGCCGCAATGTGCAAAAGAAATGTGGTCCTGAAAGACGGATTAATTATCGATGATAAAAAGGTAGAACAAGTTAGAGCTTCATCTTATGTTTAATATTGAGCGTTGGCAGGAAATATTTGAGGCAATCTCTAAAAACCGATTGAGAACATTTCTTACCGGAGTTTCTGTAGCGTCTGGGATTTTTATTTTGGTGATTTTGCTTGGAGCAGGTAAAGGACTTCAAAACGGAATTGAGAAACAATTTGAACGTGATGCTGCCGGAATTATTGAGGTTTGGTCGGGAACAACAACTAAAGAATATAAAGGGCTGAATCCGGGAAGACAAATTCAGTTTAGAAATAGTGATTATTCACAATCGGTACAGAAATTTAATGATAAGCTGGACTTGAAGGCCGCAACACAAAATTATTGGGGAGGAACCTTTGCCTATGGAAAAGAATCCGGGAGTTATCAATACAGAGGAGTTGATCCGGATTATTCAGGGATCGAGAATCTTACTGTTGTTCAGGGAAGATACATAAACAGTAATGATTTGGCGAATAATGAAAAAGTAGCTTGCATTGGAATGAAAGTCAAAACAGATTTGTTTAAAGACAAAGATCCTTTGGGAAAAGAAATTTCGATCAATAATATCAATTTTAAAGTAGTAGGAGTTTTTACTGATCCGGGAGGAGAAAGAGAAGAAACCAGAGCTTATCTGCCTAAAACTACTGTTCAGAGAGCTTACGGCGGAGGGGATAAAATCAGTAATCTGTTTTTTACATTAAAGAAAACGAATGATTACAATGAAGCTTTGGCGCAATCTGAAAAATTCACACAAGATTTAAAAGACCTTTTGAAAAGTAAAAATGTAATTGCTCCGAATGATGACAGTGGAGTTGGAGTTTACAATTCCGTTAAAGATGCAAAACAGTTTTATGACTTAAACTTATACATAAGATTGTTCTTTTGGTGGGTAGGTATTTGTACCATCATTGCAGGAGTTGTTGGGGTAAGTAATATCATGTTGATTATTGTAAAAGAAAGAACTAAGGAAATTGGAATACGAAAAGCACTCGGAGCCTCTCCGTTTTCAATCATTTCGATGATCCTTCATGAATCTATTTTCATAACCACTATTGCTGGATTTACAGGCTTGCTGGCTAGTTTAGCGTTATTGGAATTTGTTGGACCGATGGTACAAAGCGAGTATTTTAGAAACCCTGAAGTCGATTTTAGTGTGGCTTTAACTACACTGGCGCTGCTCATATTTGCAGGTGCTCTGGCAGGATTTTTTCCGGCTTATCATGCGGCAAAAATTAGACCTATTGTAGCACTTAGAGACGAATAATTATGTTTAAGAAAGATAATTGGGACGAGATTTTACAGGCTTTAACAGCCAACGTTTTCAGAACGGTGCTAACGGCGTTTGGTGTATTTTGGGGTATCTTTATTTTGGTGATATTGCTGGCTGCCGGAAACGGTTTAGAGAACGGAGTTAAGAAAGGTTTTGACGGAATTGCCACAAACACCATGTTTATGTGGAGTCAGACCACATCGAAAGCCTACAAAGGTTTGCCTAAAACACGTCGTTATGATTTTAGGAACAGTGATGTTGGAGCGCTAAAAGCAGCTTTGCCGGATTTGTTATATGTGTCGCCTCGAAATCAACTGGGTGATTTTAATGGGACTAATAATGTGGTTCGTGGCACCAAAACTTCGGCATTTACTATTTATGGAGATTACCCGGAGCTGATCAAGCAGCAGCCGATGGATATCATTAAAGGACGATTTGTAAATCAGCAGGACATTCTTGAAAGACGAAAAGTTGCCGTGGTAGGTAAAGGTGTTATCAGTGAACTTTATGGAAAAGAGGAAGAAGCGATTGGAACGTATGTGAAAATCAACGGAATCAATTTTATGGTGGTAGGAGTTTACAATTCAAAACAACAGGGAGGAAATGCGGAGCAGGAGCAAAAGAATATATTTATTCCATTTACCACTTTTCAACAAGCTTTCAATTACGGAGATAAAGTGGGATGGATGGCACTTACTGCAAAAGATGAAACGTCTATTACCGATTTAAAACCAAAAATTCTCGAGATTATTAAAGGACTGCATTCTATAAATCCAACAGATGAGCGTGCTGTAGGTAATTTTGATTTATACGAGCAGTTCAACAAAGTACAGAGTTTGTTTAGTATCTTAAAAATCATTGCTTATTTCGTGGGTACTTTAGTGCTGATTTCAGGAGTGATCGGTATTTCAAATATCATGCTTATTGTAGTGAAAGAACGTACCAAAGAAATAGGTATCCGCAGGGCTTTAGGAGCGACACCAGCTGCTATTCGGGGACAAATTTTAGCAGAGTCTATATTTTTGACCATTATTTCAGGAATGTTGGGTATTGCTGTAGCGACCGGAATTATCGCGATTTTAAACATGGCATTAGCTTCAATGCCGCCGGATAGCAATACCATGTTTGCAAATCCAAGTGTCGATTTGAGAGTAGTATTTGTGGCTTTAATAATATTAGTAGGATCAGGTTTGCTGGCAGGGTTTATTCCGGCACAAACCGCAATTAATGTGAAGCCGGTAGATGCTTTACGAACAGAATAAATTATCAATCAGAATATAATCGAATTAAACTGAAAACACAATGAAAAAAGGAGTAACCGTAACCATTTTAATCTTTATTGCTATAGTTTTCTTTGGCGCACTGTATTACTTGTACGCTAAGAATCAAGAGTCTCCAATTGTATTTAAAACGGAGAAAGCAGAGATTAAAACTATCGTCAAGAATACCATTGCAACCGGTAATATTCAGCCTAATGAAGAGGTCCTAATCAAACCAAACATCTCAGGGATTATCGAAGAAGTGTATATCAAAGCGGGAGAGAAAATTAAAGCCGGCGATATGATTGCCAAAATTAGAGTTGTCGCCAATGTTTCTAATGTAAGCAGTACCCAGAATCAGGTACAGACTGCCAAAATTGCTTTAGACAATCAGGAAAAAATATATCAAAGACAAAAAACATTGTTCGATAAAGACGTAATTTCAGCAAATGATTTTGATGCAGCACAATTAGCGTACAAACAAGCCAAACAAAACTATCTGGCAGCAAAGCAAAGTTTAGATATTGTTAAAACAGGAACAACAACTTCACTTGGAAATTATGCCAATACGTTAATCCGTTCCACAGTAAACGGAATGGTACTGGCAGTTCCGGTTAAAGTAGGAAATCAGGTTATTGAGAGTAATAATTTTAATGAAGGAACTACTATTGCGAGCGTAGCGGATGTGGGAAGAATGATTTTTATTGGAAAAATTGATGAATCTGAAGTAGGGAAAATTAAAGAAAAAATGCCAATTGAAATCACCGTTGGAGCGATCGAGAATAAAAAATTTGAAGCTGCTCTGACCGATATTGCGCCTAAAGGTGTTGTAGAAAACGGAGCAATTCAGTTTGAAATTAAAGCAGCTTTAGTGAATAGAGATGCTACTTTTATCAGAGCAGGTTTGAGTGCAAACGCTTCAATTATCTTAGAAAAAGCAGATAAAGTTTTGGCAATAAAAGAATCACTGGTACAGTTTGATAAAAAGACACAAAAGCCTTATGTTGAGATTGAAACTAATCCTCAGAAATTTCAAAGAAAAGATTTAGTTTTAGGAGTAAGTGACGGAATTTACGTTCAGGTGAAAAGCGGAATCAAAGCTTCGGATAAAATTAAAATTTGGAATCAGGGTTTGATCAGTGAAGAAAAGAAGTAATTTGAGCAAATAAAGAATTTTTGGTTTTTAAAAAGTGTTAAATTTGTGTAGTAGGGTTACTATGCTTTCATTCAAAATATATGAAAATAAATAAATATAATAGTCTTGTTTTTGCAGTGTTATTCGGTTTTGGCTTGTCGGGTCAGGCGCAAACAAAGAAATGGACTTTGGAAGAATGTGTTCGTTATGCATTAGAAAATAATATTACGATAAAGTTGTCAGAACTGGATGTTCAAAATGCAGCGATTGACAAAAGGGCTGCCTTTGGAAGTTATCTTCCGTCAGTAAGTGGTAATGCATCACATTCCTGGAACATTGGTTTGAATCAGGATCTTACAACCGGTCTTTTGCGTAATCAAACGACACAGTACTCTTCTGTAGGTTTAAGTGCGGGAGTTGATATTTATAAAGGTTTGCAAATTCAAAATACGTATAGAAGAACAAAACTTGCCATCATCGCTTCACAATATCAATTGCTGAAAATGCAGGAAGATATTTCACTGAATGTGGCCAATGCCTTCCTTCAGATCCTTTCGAATAAAGAAGATTTAAAAATAAAACAAGAACAGCTGACGATTGATGAAAAACGTTTGGCTCGTTCAGAAGAAATGGTTAATGCCGGGACTATTCCCAGAGGTGATTTGTTTGATTTAAAAGCAACTGTCGCAACTGATAAACAAAATATCACCGTTTCAGAAAATAATTTCTTAATCTCAAAATTGAGTTTGGCCCAACTTTTACAACTAAAAGAATTTACAGATTTTGATGTGGTAGATGATACTAACGCAAAAGATGAAAATAACATTATGGCACAAACTCCGGATGAGATTTATAACAAAGCAAAAGAAACAAGAACTGAACTAAAACTGGCGCAAACCAATCTTGAAATAGCACAGAAAAATGTTACTATTGCAAAAGGAGCTTATCAGCCAACATTAAGAGGGTTCTATGGATTTGATACCAGAGCGAGTTACAGTGACCGAACCAGACTGGATGAAAATAATAAACCCTATTCTGTAGGGCCGGACCCGATATTTAAACAGTTTAGTGATAATAAAGGGCATAATTTTGGTTTTCGTTTAGATGTGCCAATTTTTAATGGTTTTTCAATTCGAAATAATGTAGAGCGCAGTAAAGTAAGTTTAGAAAAATCTAAAATAGATTTAGAGCAAAAAAGTTTAGATTTGCAACGTAATGTTTATACCGCTTTTACAAATGCAAAAGGGGCTCTAAATACTTACGAATCGTCTACAGTAACATTAGAAGCAAGACAGCAGGCCTATAACTATGCGAAAGAAAAGTATGATGTAGGTTTAATGAATTCTTTTGATTTTACTCAGGCGCAAACATTGTTAACAAATGCGCAGTCTGATGTGATCAGAACAAAATACGATTACATGTTTAAAATAAAAATATTAGAATTCTACTTTGGAATTCCAATTGTTCCAATTGTTACAAAATAATTTATTATGTCTAAAAAAACGATTTATCTTTTAGTAGGTGGCACAGTAGCACTTATTGCAGTTTTAGTTGGTCTTTCGAAAGCAGGAGTCATTGGGAATAAGGATGAAGGAACAGAAGTAGAAATTTCAAAAGTAATAGCTTCAACAATTGTTGAAACAGTTTCAGCAACAGGAAAAATCCAGCCTGAAATTGAAGTGAAGCTTTCGTCAATGGTTTCGGGAGAAATTATTGCATTAAATGTAAAAGAAGGCCAGGTGGTTAAAAAAGGAGATTTATTGGTAAAAATAAATCCTGATTTGTACACCTCCGGTTTAGATCGTTCTGTGGCTAATCTGTCAGGAACTAAGGCCGGTTTAACACAGTCTGAGGCTAGTTATAACGAAGCAAAAGCAAATTACGAGCGTAACAAAACGTTATACGAAAAAGGAGTAATTTCAAAATCAGATTGGGACAAGGCCATTTCGAGTTACGAAGTAGCCAAGGCCACCAAGCAAAATGCATATTACAATGTTAAAAGTGCTTCGGCATCGGTTACAGAGGCCAGAGACAACTTAGGACGTACGTTAATTTATGCTCCTGCTGACGGAACTATTTCGGTTTTAAATGTGGAGCTGGGAGAGCGTGTTTTAGGAACGCAGCAAATGGCCGGAACAGAACTTTTGCGTGTAGCCAACTTAAACAATATGGAAGTTGAAGTTGACGTAAACGAAAATGACATCGTTAAAGTAAAAATTGGCGACGAAGCAAACGTTGAAGTTGACGCTTATCTGAAAAAGAAATTTAAAGGTATTGTAACCAGTATCTCTAATTCGGCAAGTACAGCGCTGACTTCTGATCAGGTAACAAATTTTAAAGTTAAGGTACGTATTTTAAAAGAATCTTATCAGGATTTACTGGAAGGACAACCAAGTACTTATTCTCCTTTCAGACCCGGAATGACGGCTACGGTTGATATTCGTACTAAAACTAAAAACAATGTTTTGGCGGTGCCAATCAGTTCAGTTGTGGTTAAGTCAGATACCGCTGCAGTAAAAGACTTTAAGGTAGAAGATCCTAATGAGGACAAAAAAGCAGCTCCGAAAAGCGATAAAAAGTTTGAATGCGTTTTTGTAAAAGTAGGAAGCAAAGCCAAAATTAAAATTATTAAAACCGGTATACAGGACGATACGAATATCGAAGTAATGTCAGGATTGAAAGCAGGAGATGTTGTCATCACAGGGCCTTATACCACTGTCTCTAAAGATTTGAATTCCGGAGATAAAGTAAAACTCAAAAAAGCAGATACTTCTAAGAAATAATTTGCATCATCATAAAAATTTAAAATTACATACATTGTCTTTTATTCTCAATATTGAAACCGCTACCAAAAATTGCTCCGTATCTATTGCTAAAAACGGAGAAACCATTATATGCAGGGAAATTGCCGAAGAAGGTTATTCACATGCCGAAAAACTGCATGTTTTTATCGAAGAGGTAATTGCCGAAGCAGGTGTAGCGACTGAGGATTTAGTGGCTGTTGCCGTAAGCCAGGGACCGGGGTCTTATACCGGTCTGCGTATTGGGGTTTCGGCCGCTAAAGGATTGTGTTTTGCCTTAAATATTCCTTTGATTGCAGTTGATACTTTGCAAACATTAGCTTCACAGGCTAAGGTTTCCGAAGGGAAAATTATTCCGATGCTGGATGCCAGAAGAATGGAAGTATACAGTGAAGTATTTACAGCCGATTTAAAAGTGGAAAGAACCATTCAGGCTGAAATTATTACCGAGGATTCTTTTAAGGGGTATACAGAGACTGTGTATTTTGTAGGTGATTGTGCCGAAAAATGTAAAACAGTTTTGACCCAATCAAATTTTGTGTTTTTGGAAGAGATCAAATATCCTTCGGCTGCTGCAATGAGTAAAATCAGTTATGATAAATATCAAAAAAGCGACACTGTTGATGTCGCTTATTTTGAACCTTATTATTTAAAAGATTTTATGATGGCTCCTCCATCAAAAAAAGCATAAAACTTTTTATTTTTGAAGAGTATACGGCTGAACCGAAATTCCGGCTTCATCTAATGCTGCTTTACAATTCTCTAAAGTCTCAGAAAAAACAGCTCCGTAATTAGCGTTTTTTGCCCACGGACGTACGGCAAACTCTACAGAACTTGCGGTTAAGTTTTTTACAAAAACCTCAGGAGCAGGTTTTTTAAGTACTTTTGGATTGTTGTTTAAAACGTTCAAAAGAATGTCTTTTGCCTTCTTTATATCAGAATCATACGAAACTGCAAAAGTCAAATCGGCTCTTCGTTCTCCCTGCATCGAATAATTGATGATGGTACCGTTTGATAAAGCTCCATTTGGAACAAAAACAGTTTGATTGTTGGCGGTTAACATCTTTGTTACAAAAATCTGAATTTCTACCACGGTTGCAATAACTCCTCCTGCGGTCTCGATCGTATCGCCTACTTTGAAAGGTTTGAATACTATAATCAGCATTCCTCCTGCAAAATTGGATAGAGAACCCTGTAAAGACAAACCTACGGCAAGACCCATTGCTCCTAATATGGCAACAAAGGATGATGTTTCAATACCAAGCTTTGAGATAAAAGTCACAAACAATAAAATTCGGAGTGCCCAAATCAGGATGTCGGAGAGGAATCGGGTCAATGTGGGATCCAGATTTCTTTGGATCATTATTTTTGTGATGATTCTGCTGATTAATCGGATGGCATAGATTCCGACAAATAAAATGATGAATGCCGAGATTAATTTTGGAGAATAATCGATTAATACGTTAATAAATTTAGTAGCATAATTGCTAATCTGTTCTGAATTGTACATATTTTTAGAATAAAAAAACCTTCCCAAAGAGAAGGTATATTAGTTGTGCAAATATAAAAATATTTCCCGGGATAAGAAAAAGGAGTTTTATTCCTTGTCGGTAGTCCCGTCAATAACATCATCTGCTTTAGTAACCGTTTTTTCGCTAATATCAGTTACGGTTTCTGAAACAATTGCCTTAGTTTCTCCGGTTAGTTCGCTGGTTTTTTCTTTTACAGAATCAATTACGTCGCTTATAGAATCAGATGCTTTTTCGACATATTCGCTAACAATATCTTTGGCCTGATGCGCATAATCCGTTGCTGTTTCAATCAGTGGTTCTGATGCTTCTTTGGCTTTTGTAAAAGTTTCTTCGGCGAAGGTTTCTGCTTTATCAATATAAGGAGCAGCGGCCTCTTTGGCTTGTTCAAAAGTGGTTTCGGCCTGATGTGCCAGATCAGTAGCAGAATCTTTGGCTGTGCCAAATAAATTCTTAAAGAATGAAGATAATCCCATAGTCTTGATATTGATTGGTTTAGAATACAATATTAACTATTTTTAAAATAGTACAGCGTTATTTGATTAATAATTTGCTGATAATTAGTGAGATATGTGTTTTAATGAAAAAAGCGCCTGCCATTGGCAGACGCTTTCTGTATTTTATAAAGGATAAAAAAAATTAAGCGTTTACAGCCTCTACTTTAATGGCTTCGTCATTTAACATGCTTTTTAGCATATTTTCGATTCCGCTTTTTAAAGTAAAAGTTGAGGATGGGCAGCCACTACAAGCTCCTTGTAGAATTACTTTTACTGTTTTGTCTTCTTCATTATAAGAGTCAAAAGCAATATTTCCACCGTCAGCAGCAACTGCAGGTTTTACGTATTCTTCAAGAATGTTAATGATTTGTTGCGAAGTAACATCCAGTTTGTCAAATGCTTCGTCTTTTGTAATGTCATTTTTAGTAGCTGTTTCAATTAGACTTTCATCTAAAACAGTTCCTCCGTTTTCAATAAATTGCTTGATAAAAGTTCGTACTTCAAGTGTAATTTCCTGCCAGTCATTGATGTCGTATTTGGTTACCGAAATGTAGTTTTCATCAATAAAAACTTCTTTCACATAAGGGAATTTGAATAATTCTTTGGCTAATGGAGAAGAAGCAGTCTGATCGATGTTTTTATACTCAACAGCGTTTCTGGTCAGCATTCTGCTCACCACAAATTTCAGGGCTGCAGGATTAGGAGTTGTTTCTCCATAAACTGTAATAGGTTGTTTTTTGGCTTGGGTTTCTTCAACTTTAATAATGATTCCACCTTTATCTACAAATGAAGTAATTTGTTCCGCAACCGCATCTTTCACATCATCCCATTCTACAATACTATATCTTTCGATTGCGATAAAGTTTCCTGAAATATAAACGGTTTTTACAAACGGTAAATAGAATAATTGCTGTGCTAAAGGCGAGGCTTGTGCTTCGTCAATATTTTTGAATTCGAAACTTTGATTCTGAGTAATGAAATCCTCGAATTCGAACTTTAATATCGTTGGATTTTGAGTTTCTTTTATGGTGATTTTTGTCATGATTTGTAATTTTTTACAAATTTAGTAAAGTTATTTTCTACTAATACCTATATTTGATTTTTTAATAAAATAATTAAGACTCTTTTCAAATTAATCGTATTAAATTAGAGGAGTTTAAAATATAGTCGTTCAATATTGTCTTTATGAAATTTAGAATCAGGGTTTTATTGTTTTTTCTAATTGTATCCGCTTATTCTTATTCACAAGAGGGGATACCGGTTTACTCTGATTATTTGTCTGATAATTATTACCTGATCCATCCGTCGATGGCAGGAGCGGCGAATTGTGCCAAGATAAGACTGACTGCCAGAAAACAATGGTTTGGCCAGGAGGATGCTCCGTCTTTGCAAACTTTGACTTTTAATGGCAGAATAGGAGAGCGGTCAGGAGCCGGAATTATTATTTTTAATGATAAAAACGGTTACCATTCTCAAAAAGGATTGAAACTTACCTATGCACATCATATCTTGTTTTCCAGAGATGAACTCGATTTAAATCAGCTTTCATTTGGTATTAGTGGGGGAGTGATTCAGAGTCAATTGGATGAAACTAAATTTGGAACTACTTTTGATCCTATCGTTTTCGGCTCTATTCAAAAAGATTCGTACTTTAATTTAGATATTGGGGCATCGTACAACTATCTTGATTTTTATGCCCATGCAACAGTTCAGGGTGTTCTGGAAACCCGAAGAGAATTGTATACCGAATATGAAAGTAATAATCTAAGAAAGTTTCTGTTAAGTGCAGGCTATGTTTTTGGAAAAAGAAGTAAAATAACCTGGGAGCCATCTGTAATGTTTCAGGTGTTTGATAAAACCAAAGAAAAGACTATCGATTTAAACCTTAAAGCGTATAAAAATATGGATTTTGGAAGTCTTTGGGCTGCCTTGTCTTATCGAAAAGGTTTTAATGGTACTCAGTACAGTTCATCAAGTGGAGTAGCTGCTCAAAAACTGCAATATATTACACCAATCGTTGGCGTGAACTATAAAAATTTCATGTTTGCTTATACCTATTCTCAGGTTACGGGTGATGTAAAATTTGACACAGGTGGCTATCACCAAATTACCCTCGGAATTAATTTATTTTGTAAAAAGGAACGTTACGATTGTAATTGTCCTGCCATTAATTAAAAACTTATTATGCTGATTAAATCTGTAAACGGAAAAGCACCTTTGATTCCAGAAGATTGTTATGTGGCCGAAAATGCTACAATTGTGGGCGATGTGACTTTTGGAGAGTCCTGCAGTGTTTGGTTCAATGCAGTTATTCGTGGTGATGTTAACTTTATTACTATTGGAAATAAGGTGAACATTCAGGACGGTGCCATCATCCATTGTACGTATCAAAAACATCCTACTATTATAGGTAATAATGTTTCCATAGGACACAATGCAATTGTTCACGGCTGCACGATTCACGATAATGTTTTGATTGGTATGGGCGCTATTGTTATGGATAATTGTGTGGTTGAAAGCAACTCGATTATTGCAGCCGGTGCTGTCGTTACTCAAAATACGGTCATAACTTCAGGAAGTATTTATGCAGGTGTCCCGGCTAAAAAAGTAAAAGACATTGATCAGTCTGATTTTGCAGGCGAAATTGAGCGTATTTCTAACAATTACGTCATGTATTCCGGTTGGTTTAAAAATGAAGAAACGTTGTAAATATTAGAAGTTTCAAATTCCAAATTCCAAAAGTTTTACGCAACATATTGGAATTTGGAATTTCTATTTTTGAAATTGAATCTAAAGGTTGATTCTTTCGAAGAAAGAAGTCTTATAACTTTCACTAATAGGAATGCGTTTATCGCTAATCAAAACTTTATTCTTCTGAATGGATTTCACATGTTTTATATTGATGATATAAGAGCGGTGAATTCGAGAGAAACCTTTGTTCGAAAGCAGATTTTCAAGCTTAATTAAACTGATTAGTGTGAGAGTAAATTTGTTATCAATAGTATAAATTTTTACGTAATCTTTTAGTCCTTCAATAAATAGAATATCAGAGAAATTCATTTTTACATTTTCGTACTCCGCTCTTACGAACATAAAATCCTGTTCCAGTTCCGGCGCGGTAGTGTGTTCTGAAATGGCCTGAACCGTTGTGGTCGGATTTAATACCTGCTGTGCCCGTACGACCGATTTCAAAAACCGGTGAAACGGAATAGGTTTAACCAAATAATCCACTGCTCCGAGGTTAAAACCTTCAACGGCATAATCAGAAAAAGCAGTGGTAAAAATAACTAATGGTTTTTTCTCGATCGTATTTAAGAAATCAATTCCTGAGAAATGCGGCATCTGGATGTCCAGAAAAATCAAATCAACATTGTTCTGATTGATGAAAGAAATAGCATCAATGGCATTGTTGAAAGTATGGATCAATTCGAGAGAATCTACTTTTTGAACAAAATCTTCCAGTAATTCAACTGCTAAAGGTTCATCGTCTATAATTACACATTTCATCTGTTGAAGTTTTAATTTTAAAGTTTTGTTTAGCGCCAAAAGTACTTTTAAACCAATAAAATAAGTTTTAAAATTATCATAAAAATACGTAGAAGAACTTTTTAGCTTTTATTGTAAAGTAACCTTAGGTAAAAAGGTCTAATCTATCGCGGTTTGAATTTTATCCAATTCCAAATTCAAATGCACGCGAAAAAATTCGTCGTGTTGTGTGATATCAAGTTTATGCGCATTGGGATAAAGTAAATCCAGTCGGTTTTGAATGTTGACCAGTCCAATTCCTGAGTTGTCAGGATCTTTACTATAATCTTCAATCGTATTTTCAATCCAGAAATCCAGACTGCTGTTTAGAATGAATATCTTAATTTTTACGTGAGCCGCACCTTTGTAATCGGTTCCGTATTTGAACGCATTTTCAACAAACGAAATCAATAATAAAGGTTCAATAAATTTGTTTCTGGTGTCTCCATGAACATTGATTACGATGTCTTCAATATTGTTTAATCTGAGTTTTTGCAATTCAATGTAGTTCTGGATGTAATTGATTTCTTTTTCTAAATCGACCGTTTTGTTATCCGTTTCATACAGCATATAGCGCATCAATTCTGATAAGGTTACGATGGCATCCGGAACTAAATCTGATTTTTTGTGTGCCAGTGAATAAATACTGTTTAATGAATTGAATAAAAAATGAGGATTGGTTTGTTTGCGCAGATAGATCAGTTCTGTATTGGTTCGGTGTGTTTCGGCGATTAATTTGTTTTGCTGATTGTTGTAAAATTCGGTTAGCGTTCTGATAATAGCGCTGATAGTAATGATTAAAATATAGAAAAACGAAGGGCCAATTTTAAAAAATAAAGGCTGTCTTGTTGCTAAAACAGCCCTTACTCTTGTTCCTTTGTACATTAGTTTAAGATCTTCCGGTGGCGGTAAATTTTTTAAAGGCCTTGCCTGACTAAAATCAGGAATAAAATAATTGATTCTGATAATCATAAAAAGTAAAATAAGGGCAAATACAAATACAAAATAAAGCCAGTATTTTTTCTCCAAAAGCAAGACAGGAACCAGATAGAAAAAGTTCAGATAAAACAAAACAATTCCTGTGCTCCATTGTACATAAAAATCGGCGCTAACCTTAAACGGACTTTCGTAAAATTGAATTAATGAAGTCAGAATAAAGAAAACCCAGATGATAGTGTGCAGTAAAATTTTGTTTGAACTTGTATTTCTAATCGTATCGAGTTTCATCTATAATTTTATTTTTAATAAAATTAAATCATTTTTGGTTACTGTTGGCGATCTATTTTGATCGAGTCTGGTCACGACTAAATGTGCCACTTTTAAAGCATCACTTTCTGAGGCAAAACTTTTAGAGTCGTTTATGACGGGAATAATAGCCTGCTTGATAATGATTTTGTTCTTTGTAGCAATCGAATAACCCCAACCTGACGTAGTTTTGAAGGCTTCGATTTTAAAAGTTTCATTTTTCGCGCAGGCTAAAAATTGTAAAATAAGTGCCGTAAGCAATACATTCTTCCGGATTTTACTCCAGAAGAACGGTATTTTTATTTTAGTTGTCATTGCTTGTTTGTGCATCTAACGGTTTAAATTCCCAGGCATCATCAAAATAGGTTGAACCCGTTCTTCCAAGCATATAAAAACCACGATTGTTGATGGCAAAGCCAACGGCATCTGTTCTGGTTGCACCCTCCATTGGTGTTTTTTCTGACCATAAATCGGTGGTGGGGTTATATTCCCAGATGGTTTTGATATTATCTCCTCCCACAACATAACCCAAACCATTCATGGCAAAAGCAGAGGCATTTGAACGAACAACGGCGTAATCATCATTGTAGGAGCTGTCGTCTTCGGTATCTTTATCAATGTCTCGTTTTCTGGTCCATGCCTCAGTGGCGGGATCAAATTCCCAAAAATCTTCCTGATATACTCCGTTATTAATTCCCGTTCCCAAATAAACTTTATCGGCAATTACAAAAGCAGTGGCATTACGTCTTTTATTTCCGCTAAAACCATTTACAAGCGTCCAGCTATTGGCTTGATCGTTGTATTGATAGAAATCTTTTAGGTAATTTCCATCATAACCGGTTCCAAAATAAGCTTTTCCACCCGCCTGAAAACCTACCGCAGCGTAGCGGCCTGTTCCGGCAAAATCAGTCTTTTGGGCCCAGGTATTGCTGCTCGGATCGTACTGATAAAAATCTTTTAATTTATTAGTTCCATCATAACCCAAACCAAGATATCCTTTTTGATTTAAGGCGAAAGCCGAGGCTGAACTTCTTCCGATACCCGGAAGATCCGCTTTTTGCTCCCAGTAATCTCCCGTTGAATTATACGACCATAAATCTTTCAGATAAACATCTCCGGTATAACCTGTTGCGACATAAGCATAATCGCCAATGACAAAACTGGTAGCACTGGATCTTGCTGGTCCGTCGAATGCCGATTTTTTAACCCAGTTTCCTATTAGCTCCTCGCTGCTGTCATTGCTACAGCTTATAAAAAAGAGACCTGAAAACAGCGTCGCGAATAGTATTCCTTTTTTTAAATTATTCATAATGTATTGAGTTTATTTATTGTTTGTATTTGATGCCAATTCCTAAGGCATAGCTGTTACCGGTATTAAAATCATAGGCTTTATGATTGTTTTGCATCATCAAGATGATAAAAATTACTGTTGAAACTATTGGTCAGATTGAAAGTATTACGAATATTGTTGAAAAACGAAATCAAAAAAAACGAACCAATTAGCATCCTTATTTTCATTACTTATTTATTGGTTCAAAAGTAGGAGGCTAGTGGTTTTAAAAAAAAGAAGATATATGTATAGCGATTTTTGATAGACTAAACAGCCGATTTCAAAGCCGAACGGGGTATTTGATGCTGTAGATCTGTTATAGATATTTTTTGGCTGTTTATAGTGTAAAAATGCATGACGGTATATGTTATGATGTGGCGCGAAAGAGTGCCATTTATATTTGCCCAAAAAATTAGAATATGCACAAGTACATCGTAATGTTATTTTTGACAATGACCCTGTTTTCATGCGGAACCGACTCAGATGCGGGTGAGTTTGTAGTGGGGTCTGATTATCTGGCCGTGAGCAATAAAGTTATTTTGATTGATACCATGACTGTGGAGATGTCAACCATAAATTTTGACTCTTTGATTACTTCTGGGAAAAACCGTATTTTAATTGGAAGTTATGAAGATCCTATTTATGGAAAAGTAAAATCGAACAGTTATTTTCAGTTGGCTTCCGATTCTTATTCTTTAAAAAATGACGGATCTGATACAGAATCCACCAATTATGTTTTTGATTCTATTGCGATGATTCTGAAATATGATAAATATTATTACGGAGATACCACGAAAGTTCAGACATTTGATATTCATCGCTTAACAGAGAAAGTAAAGCCGAATACTAATGACAAAAACTTCTATAATAATTCGGTTTTAAATTATAGTGATGAGAGCCTGGGGAGCATTTTGTATAAACCCAGACCAGCCGGGAAAGATTCTATTAATATTAAGATGAGCAGTACTTTCGGGGCAGCTCTTTTTCAGAAACTCAAAAAAAGAGAAATCACAGATTTTGATAGTTTTAGTGAATATTTAAAAGGGCTTGTTCTGGTTCCTTCCGTTTCAAATTCGGCAAACGTTATTGGCTTTCATGTTGCATCGAGTAAAGTACGGTTGTATTATTCCAAATATCAGGCAAATACTGAAGAAGTTCCGTATATCATGGATTTCAAGATTTCGGACGCCCAAAAGCAATTTAATTCCATCTCGTTAGATAAGGCAGGAACCCTAATTCAAAATCTACCCGCTCCGAATAGTAAGCTTTCCAGCGTACTAACCAATCGTCAGGGATTTATTCAGTCCGGTACCGGAGTTGCCTGTCGGATTGATTTCCCGAACATCAAACAACTGAAGCGTATTTCAGCTAACGGAGCGATTGTAGACGCGCAATTGTTTTTAAAGCCTGTAAACAATACGTACTCAGAAAAATATCCGTTGGAAGATTCTTTAAAAGTTTATGTAAGCGATAATTTAAACCGAATCAGTACTTCGTTGGTCAATTCGGCCGGAACTGCCGTATTTGGTATTCTCAACAAGAAGAAGGATGAATTCAATGAAAATGTGGGATACTCGGTCCCGATTGGTTATTTCCTGCAGAAAGAAATGCTGAAGCAATCTAGTTCCAGATCTTCTCTTATCCTCACTTTACCTGGGATTTCTAAGACAGTTAACCGGATTGTTTTAGGCGATCAGAAACATTTGAACAATAAACTCCAGCTTAAAATTTATTATATCTCTTATTAAATGAAAAGTAAAATTGCCTGTTTAAGCTGCCTCATTTTGATGTCGCTCACGTCGTTTTCTCAAAGCATTTCAAGTTCACCTTACTCGTTGTATGGTTTAGGAAGTGTGTACGATTCTGATTTTGGAAACATTCCTTCTATTGGATCTTCAGGAATTGCTTTGCCTTCTGCCTCTTTTATCAACAATCTAAATCCCGCATCACTGGGATATTTGCCACAGAATCATTTTATGTTTGATGTTGGAGGAAAGTCCATTTCGACTACTTATCAAAGCAGTTTAAGAAGCGAAAGCCGCAATAATTTTCAGTTTTCGCATTTGGCATTTGCCTTTCCGGTTACTAAGAATTCAGGATTTAGTATTGCGATTCGTCCTTATTCGAGTGCTGCTTTTAAAATATCGAATTTAAAATTGCCTATCGAAAACAGCCAGGATTTTTACTACTTAACAGCGACTGGTTCCGGAGGATTAAATAATCTGGATTTGTCTTACGGCTACCGATTTGGTAAGAAATGGTCTGTTGGAGCTTCAGCATCTGTGTTGTTTGGAAATACAAAAGACAACAGAAGTTTCTTAATTATGAATTCCATTACAAGCATTCAGAAAAAGACGCATTACAGTGGTCTTCGGGCAACATTAGGTACACAGTACCATGTTGATTCTACTCTTACCGTTGCGACAACATTTAAAGTGCCGACCCGGATTAAAGCATCCAAAGTTCAAACCGTTCAAACTATTGCCGATGATGTTGTGACAACTATAGAGTCTGATGTGGCTTCAGATACAGACGATTATTATATGCCTTTGGAAATGGGGATCGGGATCAGTAAACGTTTTAAGAACAACTTAAACATGACGCTGGATTATGAAAAAAGCTTGTGGGGCAGTACCAATCAATCTGAATTGTATGGCAATTTCGTAAATCAGGATCGGTTTGCCCTGGGATTTACATACAGTGGAAGAAAAAATATTCGTAAATATTGGGATAGAGTTCAGTATGCTGCTGGAGCAAACTTTGACACCGGTTATTTGGAAATTGATGGTAAAAGAATCCACAATGCCGCAATTTCAATAGGACTTAATTTACCTCTTGAAAATACCTATTCGTCTTTAAATATTTCCTATTCCTACGGACAAAGAGGAAGGGTTTCGGATAACCTGATTAAAGAAAATTATCATAAAATATCCCTTAATTTATCTTTAGACGGAATTTGGTTCGTTAAGCGAAAATTTGAGTAAAGAATTAAAAATCCTTCTCGATAACAGGATATTTATGGTCTAAAATTGATTTTAAAACTTCGGGATTTGAATTGACATAAAATACGGGTTCGCTTTTCGGATTAGCAGTAAAACCAACAGTTTCGCGCAGGATATTTTGCGTTTGTCTTGCAACCGCTTCTCCTGAATCGATAATATGAATGTGTTCCGGAAGGATCTTTTTGATTTGCGGAATCAGGTAAGGGTAATGACTGCATCCCAGAACAAGATAATCGATATTGGCCTCAATCATAGGTCGCAAATAGGATTCCAGTAACTGAGTCATTTCCGGAGAATATAAGTTCCCGTCTTCAATAAGCTGAACGAGCCCGTGACCTACTTGTTCGATAATAGTGGTATGCTGAAACATTTCGGCAGTTTTATTGAACAGTTCACTGTTCAGCGTTCCTTGCGTGGCCAATATGCCAATAACCTGTGTTTTCGAATTGTTAGCGGCCGGTTTAATTGCCGGTTCAATTCCGATAAAGGGAATATCATAATCAGCACGAAGTTCGCGAATAGCATTGGTGGTAGCAGTATTACAGGCAACCACAATTAGTTTGCAGTTTTGTTCCAGTAAAAAATCTACATTTTTTTTACTTAGAGCAACAATCTCTTCTTTTGTTCTTTGACCGTAAGGAGCATTTTTGCTATCGGCTAAATAAATAGTCTTTTCGTTAGGAAGCAGGTCATGAATGGCGTTCCAGATGGAAGTTCCTCCAATACCGGAATCAAAAACGCCTATAGGATTGTTGTTTGTCATAGGACAAATTTAATGTTTTTTGATATAAATGCATATCCCAATTGAAAGGAAATCGTAGGATGTTTTGTTTTTTAACGGCATTTTAACTCGAGTAGAATTGTGATGGTTTAACCGCAAAGACCGCAAAGATTTCGACAAGGTTCGCTATGTTTTTGTGGATGGGGAGTTAGATATTGGAGTGATTGAAAGAGAAGTTTTTCAGAATCTTTTTTAAAAAGCATTTGGTTTATGGTTTGACTCTCAGATTGAATTATTTGAAACTCATTGCTCTGAAAGAGCCTCAGCAATAGCATAGTGCACGCACTATCAATAAGAATAATCATTGTAAAGCCCTGAAAGGGCGCAAGCCTGATCTCTAAAGAGAAGCATTTATCCTATTTCAGTGAGATGTATAAAAAAACGGTCCGAACTTTAAATCGTACGGACCGTTTTTTATGTAAGGAATTCGTTTATTAGAATCCTAAATCTTTTTTTACATCAGCAGTAATGTTTGGACCATCAGCTAATAATAAAGTAGAACCGTCTAAAATGTATTGGAAACCTTTAGCTTTTCCAACTTTTTGGATAGAAGCTTTTACTTTTTCCATTAATGGTTTTACGATGTCAGTTTCTTTTTGTTGTAATTCTTTTTGAGCGTTGTCTCTGTAGTCAACAATTCTTTTTTGCATGTCCTGAACTTCTTTAGAACGTTCTCCGTTTACAGCATCAGTTACAGTTGCAGCTTCACCTTCGTATTTTTTGATTTTTACTTGATATTCGTCAACCATTTTTTTGTATTCAGCATCATATGTACCACTTAATTTTTGCAGTTGGTTTTGAGCGTCTAGCATTGCAGGCATTTTCGACATAATCTCGCTAACATCAACGTGAGCTACCTTAGCTTGCGCGTTCATCGTGTTGCTTGCTCCTAAAACTAGTATTGCAGCAATTAGTAAAGTTTTGATTTGTTTCATCATTTTTAAAAATATTAATTAATTATTGGTCGTATTTGATTTTTGTGTTTCGGCTTCTTTTGCTTTTTTCGCCGCTTCTCTTTCTTCTAAAATTTTCTTTCTTCTGTCTTCTAATTCTTTTTTGCGCTGTTCGTAAAGTTTTTGTCTTTCTTCGGCTTTATTTACAGCAGGCTGAGCCGGTGCTGTTCCTTCAGTTGGCGTAACAGTGGTAGCAGGTTTAGCTGTTGTACCATCCGTTTTAGCAGGTTCTGTTTTGGCAGGTTCAGAAACCGTGCCATTTTTTTTGGCATCTCTTTCAGCAGCTAATGCTTTTCTTCTGTCTTCGTATTCTTTTTTCTTGGCTTCCTGCTCAAGTCTTCTGTCTTCAATTAGTTTTGCTCTGGCGGCTTTTTTGTCATCAAGAGCTTTTTGTCGGTCTGCCATTGCCGGATTTTCATCAATTGCATTTTCCAGTTTTTCTTTGGCTTCCTGATCTTTTAATTGTTTTTTGGTCAGTTGCTCTCGTTTGTCCGTACGGTTTAAAATACGAATTACCTGATCGCTGATGTCAAATTTCTTATTGCTAAAAAGCATGGTTAAATCAGATGATTTGTCAAAGACAAAGTCATAATTTTTTGCTTCGGCAATATCCTGAACTGCAGTAAAAACCTGGTCTTGTATTGGTTTTGCCAAGCCAGCTTTCTGATGCATCAGATTTCCGTCAACACCAAATTGCTTTTGTTGATAATCCATCATTTCAGTTTCGAGAAATTTAATCTCGGTTTCTTTCTCATCAATAAGCTCTTTTGTCAGTAAAGCTCTTTCGGCTTTAAGGCTTTCTTTAAGATTATTGATGTCCAGTTTTTTGGTTTCTATTTCCTGTTTCCACTTTTGAGCCTTTAGCTCTAATTGAGCCTTAGCCTCTTTGTAATCGGAAACATTTTCCAAAATATACTCCATATCGATGTAGCCAATCCTTGTCGTTCTTGTTTGAGCCTGACTTGTATTTGCTACAATCAGGGCTAAAAATATAAATAAAAATTGTCTTCTCATAACATTACTTTATTTGAAAATTTTTAACCAACTATTGTTTTTTTTTTAGAATTGTTGCCCGATGATAAAGTGAATTTCTTTACCATGTGCCTTAGTTTCTCCCGGTTGAGGATCGAAACCGTAACCCCAGTCAATACCCAATAATCCAAATGCAGGCATGAATACACGTAAACCAACACCCGCAGAACGGTTCAGATCAAATGGGTTATAAGCTTTAAAAGTTGGGTATGATGAACCAGCTTCTAAAAACGCCAATGCATAAATCGATGCAGAAGCTTTTAATGTAATCGGATAACGTAACTCCATAGAGAATTTGTTATAGATTGTAGCTCCAATCTGTTCTCCATTTGCATTTACAGGAGTTAAAGAGTTGTTTTCATAACCTCTCAACTGCACCGTTTCTCTACCATCCATCGAGTAGTTTGCCATTCCGTCTCCACCTAAATAGAAACGCTCAAACGGTACAAGACCTCTCGACTGATTGTAGGCTCCCATGAATCCAAACTCTGTTAGCGTACGTAGTACTAATTTACCATAAAGTTTGGTAAACCACTCTCCTTTGAACTTAATTTTATAATATTCCAGCCAATTGTATCTTTTTTGATCGACTTTCCCCTGGTCAACATCTGCACTTGCGTAATCAGAGCCAACACTTACAACTCTTGGTGTTCCGTTTACGATTTCCGTTTTAGTGTAATCTCCAGTGTTCAATGGTTTGCCATCATCACCAGATTTTGGAGCTCCTGTATATTGTGTTTTATATTCTTTTTGATTTTGTAGGTCACCGTAATCAATTCCGTTAAACAATGAATACGGAGGAGTTATTTTTGCTGAAATACTAAAGTCTGAACCATAAGTCGGGAATATTGGGTTAACCCCTTTATTACTTCTGGAAAGTCCAATAGTATACGCTAAGTTTCTCGACGCTCCGTTACCAAAGGTAAACAATCCTGTGTTATAATTGTTCAAATCATAATGTTGGTAACTTACAGATTGTGATAATACGAAGTAATCGTCCGGCACGGTAAGTCTTTTAGCTAAACCAACCTGTAAGGTCAGGATGTTGAAACTTTTGCTTTTATCTACACGTCTGGTCGCGAAATTGTTTAGGAATTGTTTACTGTATGAAATAGAAGAACTAAATTGTACAGGTTTTTTTCCTCCAAACCATGGTTCTGAAAATGACACACTATAGGTTTGGAAATAAGTACTTCCCTGTAAACGAAGTGCTACTTTTTGACCGTCACCCATTGGTAATGGCTTATAAGATTCTTTATTGAACAGGTTTCTTGCTGAGAAGTTGTTGAATGATAATCCAAGGGTCCCAATGAAACCTCCACCTCCGTAACCTCCCTGAAGTTCTACCTGGCTGGATCCTTTTTCTACAACGTGATATTCAATGTCAACAGTTCCTGCTGCAGCATCAACATTTTTGAATTTTGGATCAATGGCTTCAGGATCAAAGAATCCTAATTGTCCAATTTCACGAATTGTTCGAACTAACTGTTCTTTGCTGTATTTTTCTCCCGGTTTAGTTCTTAATTCACGATAAATAACGTGATCGTTTGTTTTATCATTTCCTACAACCGATATTTTGTTGAAGTATGCGATAGGACCTTCTGTAACTCTGATCTCAAAATCAATGGTGTCGTTTACTGTTTTTACCTCTACAGCATTAATGTTAGAGAATAAATAACCATTGTTTTGGTATAAGTTTGTGATGTCTTCAGCATCAGGTTTTGTCTTGTCGGCAATACGTTTTTCTAGTAAAACACCGTTATAAGTTTCCCCTTTTTTGATTCCTAAATAACGGTTTAATAATTGATCTGAATAGACTGTATTTCCTAAGAATTTAATGTTTCCGAAGTAGTATTTGTTTCCTTCTTCCACATTAATTTTGATGGCCAGCATATTTTTCTTCTTGTCGTATTTAACAGAATCAGAAATAATACGGGCATCACGATATCCTTTTTCTTTATAAGCAGCAACGACTTTTTCTAAGTCAGTTTTATATTTTTCAGGGATGAATTTAGAAGACTTTAAGATACGGAGTACGTTCTTTTGTTTGGTATCTTTCATAGCAGCTCGCAACTGATTTCCGCTAAGCTGTTTGTTTCCGATGAAATCGATACTGCTAATCTTGACCTTATCTCCTTTATCTACCCGTACAAGCATGTTTACATGATTGCCTGCAGTACTGTCAGGAGTATTAGTAATGGTAACTTTAGTGTTGTAAAATCCCTCCTTTTTATATTTATTTTCAATATAATTTTTAGTTGTCGTGATTAAGTTTTCGTTGACAATTTTGTTTTTGGTCAGATTATTGTCCTTAATTAACCCTTCGATTTTATTTTTTTTGATACCAACGAATTTAACTTCGTTTAATTTAGGGAGTTCGACAATGTTCAGATCCAGATAGATACTGTCGTTGTCGATTTTGTTAACATAAAAAGAGATTTCGTCAAAAAGGCCAAGTTTGCCTAATTTTTTAATAGCCCCACTAATTTCTTCACCCGGAACAGCAATTTCCTGTCCTTTTTGAAGACCGGAAAAAGTAACAACTGTTTGTTCGTTAAAGCTTATTTTACCAACAACAGAAACTTTGGCAAGAATATATTTTTTCCCCTGATCAAAAGGAACTCTTTCCTGCGCTTTAATTTGTGAAAAACTACCCAAAAGAAGTAGGGTAAAGACTATTTGTATTCTTTTTTGCAACACTAAAAAATTATTTAATTTGTTCACTGGTTTTTCCAAATCTACGTTCTCTTTTTTGATAACTAATAATAGCCTCATATAAATCTTGGTCTTTAAAGTCTGGCCATAAGACATTAGTAAAATATAGTTCTGCATAGGCGATCTGCCATAGCAAAAAATTACTTATTCTATGCTCTCCACTTGTTCTTATTAATAAATCTACGTCAGGTAAATTTTGCGTGTAAAGATGCTCATTTATAATTGAATCGTCAATAGAGTCTATTGAAATTATATTATTTTTAACTTTATCACTGATGATTCTAACGGCTTGTACCAATTCTTCTCTTGATCCGTAACTTAATGCTAAAGTTAAGGTCAGACGGGTATTATTTTTGGTCTTTTCGATTACATCTAACAACTCTTTTTGAGCTGATTTTGGTAATTTTTCAAGGTTCCCTATAGCATTAAGTTTGATGTTGTTTTCCTGCAGGGTTCCAAGTTCTTTTTTTAAGGAATTGATCAAAATTTTCATCAGTGCTTCGACTTCCAGTTTCGGACGATTCCAGTTTTCTGTCGAAAAAGCGTATAACGTCAGGTATTCAATACCAAGTTTGGCACATGTTTTTATAGTGTTTTTTACAGATTTTGTTCCGTTTTCGTGACCAAATGCTCTTAAAAAACCTTGTTGTTTTGCCCAACGGCCATTCCCGTCCATAATAATGGCCAGGTGTTGAGGTAAATTTGTTTTATCTATTGATTCTAGTAAATTCATTTTTATTATTCTGCGCAATAGCAAGGTTTTTCTCCAAAGGTATAAGTTAAAGTAATACCAGAGAAGACATACCAATCATTATTATTTAAATTTCCAAACTGTAATATGTTTGTGTTTTTTGTATTTGGATTACTGGAATCCATAGCATCTGTAAAAGTATATCGTGCTCCAACTTCAGCTCCCAGAACAATACTTGGAGTTATGTTTGATTTTATACCTAATATAATAGGTATGGCAAACGAACTTGAACTTATAGATTGTGTTACGGTTGGACTTGATGTAAAGCGGTACAATTTGTCGTACATAAAAAAGTTAAGCCCGGAGAAGATATACGGAGTTATTTTTCTGTGATAATCATGCAGATTAAAGTCGAAAAAATTGAATTCCAGACCCGCTGAAAGTTCTTTTACATTATTTTTAAAGCTATAGCCTCTTCTGTTTCTTCCTGTTTCAGATGAATCGAAATCGTTTCCTGTAACGGTTGATTGTGTATACGAGAAACGATAGGAGTGACGTGGACTTTTATTCCATTTGTACAACACGCCAAAAGCAAGTTTTTCTGGTGCAATATAGGTAGTTTTGCCTACATCTCCTACAAAGTTGCTTCCACCTAAAAAAACACCAATCTCATTGATTTGAGCATTTAGTGTGATAAAGGGGAAAAAACATAACAATAAATTAAAAATTTTCTTCATTTAATTCAAAATTGCGTGCAAATATAATAATTATCGATTCGAATCAAAGTTTGTTTAGCTAAATGTGCTTTTTTTTCAATTTATAATATGATTTTGAGCTATTTGGTAATGATTCGCTATATGCAGAACGGGAAAATGTAGTATTATCGTATAGTGGTAATTCAGAAAAGCGCTTAATTTCTCTTGTCTTCTCCCCAGAGCAGTTTTTTTCTCAGTGTTTTCAGGAAAGTTTCGCCCGGTATTTCCACCATTTTTATTTTGAAATCGGTTTTTTTAATTTTTAGAACGGAGTCATTTTTTACGGAGGTGATTCTGGAATCTAAAGAAACTAAATACTGGTCTTCTCTTCCGGTAACGCGAAGTTTGATTTCAGTATTGTCCGGGATAACTAACGGCCTTGCGTTTAAATTGTGCGGCGCAATAGGAGTGATCACTAAGCTCTCAACATTAGGGGTCAGAATAGGACCACCGCAGCTTAATGAGTAGCCGGTCGAGCCGGTTGGTGTTGAAATGATTAAACCATCTGCCCAGTATGAATTTAAGTATTCGTTGTTTAAATACGTTTCAACTGTAATCATAGACGTGGTGTCTTTTCGGCTGACGGTGACTTCATTCATTGCAAAGTTTAAGTCGTCTTCGATGGCTTCATTTTTAGGATCACAGGTCAAGCTTAATAAAGTTCTTTCGGAGATCGTGTAATTTTTGTCGATGATGTATTGTAAAAAATTATCGATACTTTCTCTGGGAACTGTTGCCAGAAACCCTAATCTTCCCGCGTTGATACCTAGTATTGGAATTCCTGAGTTGCGAACCAGAGTTGCGGCTCTTAAAATAGTTCCGTCACCACCAATACTAATGAGCATTTCATAACTATCGTCTAACGAAGTAGAAGAAGAAAAGGTTTTATATTCCTTTTTAACAAGTTCTTTTTCGTAGAGCATTTTCAGAAAGTCTTCTTCAATTACCATTTCGACATTATTGGAATTGAAAAAAATAAAAATGTCTTTAATAATGGGGCCTGTACTGTTTTGGTAATACTGCCCGTAAATGGCTACTTTCATTCGTTAATTAGATAATTTGTCAATGTGTCAATTAGATAATTTGTCAATGTGAAGATTATCTAATCAACTAATTTGCTTATTGACACATTAATAATTTATATGTTAAGGTATTTGTCCAGATAATCAGAACGTTCTTTTAAGCTGTTGATATAAGCGTCTTCCTGATGTTCGGATATGATTTCGTAATTGTATCGTCTAAAAGTCTGGATGATTTCATTCATAGGTCCTATACCAATTTTTATGGTGATCTGAACATTTTCTAAGTCAGCTTCAGAGACAAAACATCCGAGGATTTTACCGTTATTACTTTCTATAATTTGAGTAACCTGCCCCATGGAGTAATCCAAAAGTCCTTTTTGAACGATTATAATGCCGCCTTGCTCTTTTAAAAAAGGAGTTTCCTGAAAAAACTTCATGATGTCCTCCATTTCATAATAGCCAATATAGGTATTGTTTTCGTCAAGAACCGGGATTGTATTGGTATGATTTTTAGCAAATACTTCCAGAACGTCAAGCCAAATCATAGATTTTCGGGCAAAAAAACGTTCCAAAGTATATTTGTAGTCAATGGCTTTTTTGTCTGTATCAAAAGTTTCGACATCATCGGCGGCGATACTTCCAATAAAAATTCCGTTTTCCAAAACCGGAAAATGCGAAAAACTCAAATCAGCAAAAAAGTCCTGAACCGATGCTATCGTTTCCTGACTATCAATCGCTCTGAAATCATTGGTGATATAGTTTGTAATTTCTGTCATAAATCTATTGAAGATATTTCATGCAAAATAATCAAAAAATAGCAAAAAACGCTACGTTTTACTTTGTATTTTTGTCGTAACAAATATAGTGTTACCAGAATTAATTATCTATTTATATGACAAAGTTAAGTGTAAATATCAATAAAATTGCAACGTTGCGAAATGCACGCGGCGGAAATGTTCCTGATTTATTAAAAGTTGCGACAGATATTCAGAATTTCGGAAGCCAGGGGATCACAATCCATCCGCGTCCGGACGAGCGTCATATTCGCTATCAGGATGCACGCGATTTAAAAGCAATTGTATATACCGAATATAATATTGAAGGAAATCCTCAGCATAATTTTATCGATTTGGTTTTAGAATGTAAACCAACACAGGTGACTCTGGTTCCTGATGCAATTGGAGCGATTACCTCGTCTGCAGGTTGGGATACTGTAGCCAATCAATCGTATCTGACGGAAGTTATTCAGGAGTTTCAACGAAACGGAATCAGAACTTCGATTTTTGTCGATCCGGTACTGGAAGTTATAGAAGGAGCAAAAAAAACAGGAACAGATCGCATTGAGTTGTATACGGAAGCTTTTGCACATCAATACGGTTTAGGGAATAAAAACGGAATTGATCCTTATGTTGAAGCGGCAAAACTGGCTAATGAATTGGATTTAGGGATTAATGCAGGTCACGATTTAAGTTTGGATAATATTCAGTTCTTCAAACAAAATATCCCGGGATTGTTAGAAGTGTCTATTGGCCATGCTTTGATTTCAGAAGCTCTTTATCTGGGCTTGGATAACGTAGTAAACATGTATCTGAATAAATTGAAGTAAGTTTTAAGGTTTAGATAACTTAAATAATTGGATAATGATCACGAATCAGACCCCGTTGTTTTCAGAAGTAAAAGAAATTATTCTCCAGTCTCGTAAACGAGTCTTTAGAATGGCAAATTCTGTTTTATTGGAAACCTATTGGGAAATTGGGAGAGTAATTGTTGAAGACGAACAAAGAGGGAAAGATCGCGCCGATTATGGTAAAGCTACTTTAAAGAATCTTGCTAATCAACTTACACTTGAGTTTGGAAAAGGGTTTGATGATAGTAATCTGAGAAATATGCGTGCTTTTTACAAAGTTTTTCCAATTCGTGACGCATTGCGTCACGAATTGAGTTGGACACATTATAGACTACTGTCGCGATTGGTTTCGGAGGAAAAAATAAAGTATTATCTGAACGAAAGTATTCAGAACAACTGGAACAGCAGGACGCTTCAAAGGCAAATAAATTCATTAGCATTTGAACGTGTTGTAGAGCATAAAAGTATCAAAGCAGAATCAGATACTATTCAAAATTTAATAAAAGATCCTTATATTTTTGAATTCTTAGGATTGTCAGCTGAAGCTAAAAATTCTGAGCGAAGCTTAGAAACATCTATAATAGATCATTTACAGCAATTTTTATTGGAGTTTGGAAAAGGGTTTGCATTTGTAGCGAGACAACAGCATATTGTTACGGATACGTCTGATTTTTATATTGATTTGGTTTTTTATAATTACATTTTAAAATGTTTTGTAATTATAGATTTAAAAACCGGATTACTATCTCATCAGGATATTGGTCAGATTGATATGTATGTCCGAATGTATGATGATTTAAAGAAGAGCGAATCAGATCAGCCTACGATTGGAATTCTATTGTGTTCTGAAAAAGATGAAACGATAGTGAAATATTCTGTTTTAGCAGATAAGAAAAGTGTTTTTGCAAGCCAGTATTTACTATACATGCCAAAAGAGGAGGAATTAAAAGCGTTGATAGAGAATGATATTCAGCGATTTCAGTTAGATTCTGAAAGTTAAGTGTATAAAAATAAAACCATAATTACTCTTAGAAAACACTTTATAATTGTTTATTTTCGCACTTTTCTTATTAAAATCAAGTGCCAAAACCAATTATCCTCTTTTTTTTATTCTGTTTTTCCAATGTATTTGCGCAATCTAAAGCCAGTATAAACGGAAATCTAAAATCTTCTGAACACGAGAATCTCGTTGGAGCAAGTATTTCTTTAAAAACAGCGATCCAACAGTATTATACATTGTCTGACTCTGTTGGTAATTTCTCGCAACAGCTGTCGCCGGGACCTGTAGAAATAGCAATCAACCAATTGGGTTATCTTACGAAAATCATTAATCTTAACTTCGAAAAAGATACGGTGCTTTCAATAGTGCTGGATAAAGATGTTTCTCATCTGAAAGAAGTTATCGTGAACAATGATAAAAAAAGCCCAATAACGACTTTATCAGGCGGGAAATTAGTCTTTAATTTAAAAGAATTGACTTCAGTTCCGACTGTTTTAGGAACTACTGATATTATAAAACTTTTGCAACTGACACCAGGAGTGCAAAATTCAGGAGATGCAAACGGATATTTGTATGTTAGAGGTGGGGATCCGGGGCATAATGCCATTTTGTACGATGGAACTCCTGTATATGGAATGTCACACTTGCTGGGGATTTTCCCTTTTTACAATACCGATCATATAAAGGGTGTCGAGTTTGATAAATCAAGTTCGAATGCAAAATATGGAGGACGTTTGAGTTCAACTACACTCTTGATACCGAATAAAAAAATACCTTCAGAATTGGGGATTCAGGGAAATGTTGGGATTTTAGCTTCACAGCTTACATTGACCGCTCCTGTTGGTAAAAACTCAGGCTTGTACATTTCAGCAAGGAAAACGTATATAGACGAAATTGTTGCGCCATTATTGCGTTCCGGTTCAGAAAACAATGATGTTCAGAATATGAAATATGGTTTCTCAGATGGAAATCTAACTTTTATCTCTCAGCTTTCTAAAAATAACCTGCTTTCTGTCGATGCTTTTGTAAGCGGTGATGAATTGAAAATCAAAGACGGAAACCTTGCTTTGCAAACCAGTTTAAAATGGAGCAATGTCACCATTTCACCAACTTTGATTACTGCAGTTTCGCCAAATGTAAGTATGTCAAATGCACTATATTTCAGCCAATATTCTAATGAGCTGAATATGGAACAGGCTACAATTGAGTTTGGAGTTTCGTCGTATGTAAAAGATTTTGGATTTAATAACGCTTTTAAATATCAGATAAAAAATGTTCCTGTAGAATCCGGAATACAATACGTACATCATAATTTACAGCCTCAAAAAGTGAATGTCGAGAATTTGACAGATGCTAATAATACTTTTCAAAATAGTACAATCAATGCCAATGAGGCGGCTATTTTTACGACTGTAAGGCCTAGATTTACAGATCGTTTAAGTGCCGAATTGGGTATTCGGGTTAATTATTATACTTCAGGTTCCCGTGATTCTTATTTGCATTTTCAGCCCAGAGTTTTATTGAATTATCAGTTAAACGAAAAATATTCTTTTTATGGATCTTATAACAGACAATATCAATATCTGAGCCTGATAACTACTTCAAGCGTTGGAATTCCAACTGATTTTTGGATTGCCAGTTCAGACGGTATAAAACCGCAATCGTCAGACGAGTTTTCGATCGGTTCTAATCAGAATATTTCGAAAAATTTCAGTACTTCTTTGGGAGGTTTTTATCGTTCGATGAAAGATTTACTGGAGTATCCGTACGGTATCACGCAGTTTAATGAGGTTACCACATTCAAAAACGACTTGTTGACGGGAAAAGGTAAAGCATACGGATTGGAGGTAATGCTTCGTAAAAGCAATGGAAAGTTTACAGGCTGGCTGAGTTATACATTGAGTTGGTCTGATCGAAATTTTGAGGAACTCAACAACGGGAAAACCTATTTTGCCAAATACGACAGACGACATAATCTGTCAATTGTCGGAATGTATGATCTGAATGCTAAATGGAATTTCGGAGTTACACAACTGTTTGGTTCCGGAAACCGTTTTACCATGCCAACATCCTGGTATTTCATCAATAATAATCCGGTTAAAGAGTATTCAGGTTATAACAATGCACAAATGCCTAATTATATCCGAACCGATCTTTCGGTGAATTATTTTTTCTTAAAAACAAACAAAAAAGAAAGCGCTTTGAATTTCTCCATTTACAATACATTCAATATCAAAAACCCGATTTATGTGGTACTGAGTGTTAAAGAGAATAAAGATAAAAACAGTGTAATTGTAAAACAGGAAGAAAAGGTTTTGTATTGCATATTGCCTTCTGTGAGCTGGAGGTTTAAATTTTAAAAAAGATGAAAAAATATATATTGTTTCTGGTAGTTTTGATAATAGCAAGTTGTTCTAAGGATGATTTTGGCGACCGAAAAGCAGAATCTAAAATTGTAGTAGAAGGCTGGATTGAAGAAGGAGATTATGCTCAGGTTTTGCTATCGAGCAGTATTTCGGTTACCAATACTATTGATTCCACAAATGTCTTAAATCATGTCATACGTTCCGCAAAAATTACAATTTCAGATGGTGTGACATCGGAAGTTTTAAGGGTTAAGAATGATAAAAATAGAGTACCTCCATTTGTGTATTATGGTTCAGTTCTTAAAGGAGAGACAGGGAAAGAATATTCATTGAAAATAGAGTATTTAAACCGCGTGGTTGAAGCGACAACCAAGATTCCAAAATCAGTAGCCATAAAAAGTGCAGAGTATGTAAAGAAAGTTGACACCGATACGACTGGCTACGTTTTTGTGAAATTTGATGACCCGCTAAACGAAAAAAATTATTATCAGATTGCAACCAGAATAGAAGGAGAGGAACCTGTTTTTGTACCTGCATTTTATGGCAATTTAGACGATAAAAACTTTAGTACTTCGGCAGTATCTGTACAAGTTAACAGAGGAGTTTTACTTTTTCCTAAAACCAAGTTCACTCCTTATTTTGTAGATGGAGATTTAATACATGTAAAATTAAGAACACAGAACAAAGAGGCTCTGGATTTTTGGAACAGTTGGCAAAACGAAATTGTAAACAGCAGAAACCCTATTTATCCCGCAAACACTAGTTTGAAATCAAATATAAAAGGCGGAATAGGAATTTGGGCCGGATATGGTCAAAGTACTTTTAGGGTAAAGGCTCTGTAAAAAACAAAGCCGTTTTGAAAATAGTTTCAAAACGGCTTTAAGTTTATGTTTTAAGAGTAATTATCTTTTGAATGCTTTTACGAAATTCTCGAATTTAGTTTCAAGTGCTGTGAAACCTTCTGAGAAATAAGTACTCATTTCTACTTCAGTGTTATCACTGAATTTTAGATAGTAGATTTCTTCCATGTAAGGTTGTGAAAAAGATTCACCTTGTGCAGTATTCCATGACCAGTATTTGTTTTTTTCATTCCAAACAGGCAGATTGAAAGTATAGTTACCTCTCGCTTCTGAACGTTTAATAATATCAGCTATTTTGGTACCGTCTTTCTTAGAAACTAAAATCAGTTTTATGTTTTTATTGAAAAGCGCAACCAAACCTTCAGAGTATTTTTTCTCGTATGCATTTAAGGCCGTATAATAGGCTTTGTAATCATTTTTAGGGTTGGTGTTATCTGTTAAATAAGCAGGGCGAACAATACTTTTATCTAAGGCGATATCATCAGCTGCTTCAGTAGCCAAATCCATATTAGCAACAATAATAAAATTGTCCATTAATTTAATTACACCATTTGCTTTTCCTCTGTACTGAACAAGTTCGTCATTTTCAAGTAAACCATCGATGTTTGCTGTACTTCCGGCGTTGAAATCAACTAATGTTTTTCCGTTAAAAGTAAAAGTAGCTTTTGAGCTGCTTTCCAGCGCTTTTTTACCACTCATTTCCCAGGCATATCCATCGTTCAAAGTCATCTTGTAAGCAAACTCATCCGGGATTTCTTTTTTGTTAGAGTATTTTGCAGTTTGAGTAAAAGTAGCTGCTGTTGCATTATCGATTGTTAAAGTAGCATCTGCAGATGTTGGTAAAAAGAAATAGTCGTATACAGATGGATTTTGAATATATTGCTGTTTTACAGGGTCGTAAGTCCAGTTTCCGTAAGTGTCGATATTTTTTACTTTGATATCAGATGAAGTACTTTTAGCAGAGAATATTGCATTGTTCGCTGTTTGTGACGCTTTTGCAGGGAAAACAAACTTTAATTCAGTTGTAGAAGCTGTTTTAACCCAGTTTTTTGCGGCATTGTCCCAAGTATAAATACCGTAAACACCAGAAACATTTAAAATGTCTTCTACTGCATTATCGCTTTTTCCGTTAAAAATATCAACCTCTCTAAGACCTAACAATCTGCCTAAGTTTTGAATTGCTTCAATAGCACCGGAACTTTTTGATTTGTCTAATTGAGCCAACATCTCATTAGCTTCAGCCTCTAATTTTACTTTTTGTTCAGCCGGAGTTAGTTTTGAATAAGGTTGTTTGCTAAGATTTTCAATTTGTTCTGCCAGAGTTTGTTCCTTTGTAGGTTCGTCTTTGCTGTCGTCACTAGAACAGGAAACCATAAGTTGAGAAGCAACTAAGGATACTAAAAATAATTTTTTAATCATGGTTGAGGTTTAAATTAAATAAAAATTTTATTTTGATTTTTGAAGGCGCAAGTTACAGTTTGTATTTGTGCTTTCTTTACGGAAAGCCGTAATGCCGCGAAGTTTTTTAAACAAAGTAGCTTTGTTAGGGGGAATTAGTTTAAGAATTGGTGCATAACTTTTTTTACCTTTGTGAGCAGTTTTTAAAACCCAATACAAATGTTATATTCGAAAATAGAAGGAGAAGGAAAGCCTTTCGTAATCATGCACGGATTTTTAGGAATGTCAGACAACTGGAAAACACTTGCAGGTCAATATGTCGAGGCAGGGTTTCAGGTTCATCTTCTGGATTTAAGAAATCACGGACGTAGTTTTCATTCAGACGAATGGTCCTATGAAGCAATGGTACAAGACGTGTTTGAATATTGTCAGGCCAATCAGTTAAAAAAAATAGAGCTGTTAGGACATTCAATGGGAGGGAAAGTGGCTATGCTTTTTGCTACTACGCATCCCGAAATAGTCGATAAATTAATTGTAGCCGATATTGGTCCTCGATTTTACAAACAGCACCATCAGGATATTTTGGCCGGATTAAATGCCGTTGATTTTTCGGTAAAACCGAGCCGAAATGATGTTGAAGCAATTGTTGCGCAATATGTATCCGATTTTGGTACAAGGCAATTTTTATTGAAGAATTTATATTGGAAGGAACCGGGACAGCTGGCTTTCAGATTCAATCTGGAAGTTTTTAATAATAATCTTGATGCTATCGGAAAAGCGCTGGCCGATGATTTAGTTTTCGATAAAGATACCTTGTTTATAAGAGGAGGGAATTCCGGCTATATTTTAGATACAGATTTTGATGCAATTCGCGAACATTTCCCTAAAGCTAAATTTGAAACCATTCCCAATGCAGGGCACTGGCTTCACGCCGAAAATCCAAAAATGTTTTTTGAACTGACAGCAGGGTTTTTGAAAGAGTAAATTTTGATTTAAAATAACTAATTCTATTTAGTTTAAAAGATGAAAGTTTTAATAGTTTTGGGATCCCCAAATTCAGAAACAGGAGATTTGGGGCAAGTAGCTTTGGACAGGTTAGAATATTGTTTCGATATTTTTGAATCAAAGGACAATTGCATTATTTGTACAGGAGGTTTTGGAGAGCACTTTAATACAGCGCCGCTTCCACACGCAGATTATGCCATCAAATATTTAAAAGAAAAAGGACTTAGTGCTGAAAATTTTCTGGAGTCTGCCTTGTCTGCCAATACCGTCGAAGATGCCGTTTTATCAAAAAAGATAGTACTCGGTCACAACTTAAATGCTGTTGTGGTCATTACATCTGATTATCATGTTGAAAGGGTGAAACTTATTTTTGATGAAATTTTAGGATTTGATCAGATGGAATATGTCGGAGTAAAACATGATATTTCTGAAGAGGAAATGGTGAAATTACTGGAGCATGAAAAAAAAGCAATCAATGCAATTTTGAGCAAAGGTTTATATTATTAAATTTTAGTACTTTTAAATAAATTTTTAAAACATACCATTATGAATTTACTACTCAGACTTCTTGTTACGGCAGGTTTAGTTTTGTTAATTGCTCACTTTTTACCTGGTGTTCATGTTGCCAGTTTTACCACCGCGGTAATTGTTGCGGTAGTTTTGGGGTTGTTAAATCTTTTTATAAAACCAATATTGGTAATTTTGACGTTACCGGTTACACTGATTACTTTAGGCTTATTTCTGTTGGTAATTAATGCAATCATTATTTTGTTCTGTACAAATATTGTCGGAGGTTTTAAAGTAGATTCCTTTTGGACAGCCTTGTTTTTTAGTGTTATATTGTCTGTTCTGCAGTCCATCACCTATAAGATTATAGGAGACGATAAATAAAATAAATAGAGAAAGCGTGATTAAAACGTATTCAAATACAATAGATTAAAAACTTGGTTGGGTTGCAAAAATTTTATAATTTTGCGACCCAATTTTATTATGTAAATTAAAGAAGAAAATGGATATTAAAAGAGTAGCAATAGACGCTGTGAATGAAACAATTGTAATGACAGTTGTTCACATGGATTATAAAGGTCAGGTAGCAAAAAGGATAAACGAAAAAATGCCATTGGCTACTGTAAAAGGTTTCAGAAAAGGACAGGTTCCTAAAGACCTGGTTGAAAAACAATACGGAAAAGCAATTAAGCAGGAAGAAGTTAAAAAAGTAGTTGATTTGGCTTTAGAGCGTTTTGTTCAAGCTGAAAGATTAAATCTTTTAGGAACTCCACTAGCTAAAGTAAACGAAAACTTTGACTGGGATGCTGAAGAATTAACATTCGAGTACGAAATTGGTTTAGTACCAAACTTCGAAATTGATTTAGAAGCTAAAAACAATATCGTAAAATACATCGTTACTGCTGATGATAAATTAATCGACGGTCAGGTAGAGCGTATCCAAAAACAATTCGGAAAAGCAATTCCACAAGAAGTGGTAGTAGCTGATTCAGATTTGACTGGAACTTTCGCTAACGAAGAAAACGGAATCAACAATACAACTACAATTGCTTTAGCTACTTTTAGCAAAGCTGCCGGAGATAAATTCATCGGTAAAAAAGTGGGAGATGTTGTAACAGTAAGCACAAAAGGTTTATTTGAAGACGATCACCAATTAATGGATTACTTAAAAGTAGGTCATGATAATGTTCACGGTTTAGATATCGAAGTAAACTTTACTATCGAGGCTATCAACGGAGCTGAATTGGCTGAATTGAACCAAGAGTTATTTGATAAACTTTTTGGTGAAGGAAAAGTGGCTTCTTTAGAAGATTTGAAATCTAAAATTAAAGAAGATGCTGAAGCTCAATTCGCGCAGCAAGCAGATCAGAAATTATTGTTAGACGTTCAGGACTTCCTGATCGAAAGCACAAAATTTGATTTACCGGCTGAATTCCTTAAAAAATGGTTGCAAACTGTTGGAGAGAAAAAACTTTCTGCAGAAGAAGCTGAAGTTGAATACGCAAGATCTGAAAAAGGATTACGTTTTCAATTAATCGAAGGAAAAGCTTTAGCTCAAAGCAACATCCAGATTAATTTTGAAGATTTGAAAGCTTTTACAACAAACGCTATCAAACAACAAATGGCTCAATTTGGACAGTTAAATCCTTCTGATGAAGAAGTTCAGACAATTGTAGCAAGAGTTTTATCAAACCAGGAAGAAGTGAAAAGACTTTCTGAGCAGGTAGTAGCTGAGAAGTTATTGGAAATCTTTAAAGAAAAAGCAAATCCAACTACAAAAGAAGTAACTTACGAAGAATTTATTGCCGCTTCATACGGAGAATAATTTCTAAAAAAATAAGTATATTTGAGCGTCAGGAGATTTTTCTGACGCTCTTTTTGTTTTAAGTTTATTTTGTTTCGGTTTTCGTTTAAACGGACTTTAAGTAATCTGAAACCTGAAACCTGAAACAAAAAAGTAAGACAAATTGACATTATTGTATAAAAAGGTACGAACTTTGTTTTTACCTGCTTAAGTCGCTTAAAGACTTTAGATTTTCAAACTTTAAACTAAAAATATGAACTACGGTAAAGAATTCAAAAAATTTGCTACAAAGCACCAGGGAGTAAATGCCATGTACTATGACAAAATTATAGCGGCAATGAACCCAACGAATATGACTCCATATATTATTGAAGAACGTCAATTGAATATTTCTCAATTAGATGTTTTTTCCAGATTAATGATGGACAGAATTATCTTTTTAGGAACAGGTATCGACGACCAGATCGCGAACATTGTTCAGGCACAGTTATTATTTTTAGAAAGTGCAGATGCATCAAAAGACATTCAGATTTATCTGAATTCTCCGGGGGGAAGTGTTTATGCAGGATTAGGAATTTATGATACCATGCAATATATCAAACCGGATGTAGCGACAATTTGTACCGGTATGGCAGCCTCTATGGGAGCAGTACTACTATGTGCAGGAGCAGCGGGAAAACGTTCGGCTTTACCACATTCAAGAGTGATGATTCACCAGCCATCAGGAGGAGCTCAGGGAGTTGCAACAGATATGGAAATCAACTTACGTGAAATGTTGAAGCTGAAAGATGAATTGTATCATATTATTTCTCAACATTCAGGACAAACTTTTGATAAAGTACACAAAGACAGTGAGCGTGATTACTGGATGATTGCAGATGAAGCAAAAGAATACGGAATGATTGATGAAGTATTAAGAAGAAGCTAATTTTTTTAAAGCTTCTAAGTTGCTAAGACGCTAAGATTCTAGGTGTTCTTTGTGATTTAAATTTTTAAATAAAAAAATAAAAATATTAGAGCCTGTTTAAAAATTAAACAGGCTCTTAAGCTGTAAGGAGTTAAGTTTTAAAGTTTTAGTTGAAAAACTTTAAAACTTAGTATCTTTGCAGCTTAGTAACTTAAATAAAGAATGGCAAAAGTAGTATTAGAATGTTCGTTTTGTGGAAGAAAAAAGCCAGAAACTAATTTATTGATTGCAGGTATCAATGCACATATCTGTGATAAGTGTATCGAACAGGCACATGGAATTGTATTAGAAGAATTAAAATCAAGTGGAAGCGCAAAATTGGTTGGGGATTTAATTTTAAAGAAACCAAAAGAAATCAGAGCTTTCTTAGATCAATATGTTATTGGCCAGGATCAGACCAAAAAAGTAATGTCGGTTGCCGTTTACAATCACTACAAACGTTTAATGCAACAGCAATTAGACGATGAAGTTGAGATTGAAAAAAGTAACATCATCATGGTGGGACAAACCGGAACAGGAAAAACACTGGTAGCAAAGACAATTGCTAAAATGTTAGATGTTCCTTTGGCTATCGTTGATGCGACCGTACTTACTGAGGCAGGTTATGTAGGAGAAGATGTTGAAAGTATTTTAACACGTTTGTTGCAAGCTGCCGATTATGATGTAACCAAAGCCGAAAGAGGAATCGTTTTTATTGACGAGATTGACAAAATCGCCCGTAAGAGTGATAATCCGTCTATTACACGTGACGTTTCCGGTGAAGGAGTACAACAAGCTTTATTGAAACTTCTTGAAGGAACAATTGTAAACGTACCGCCAAAAGGAGGGCGTAAACACCCGGACCAGAAATTTGTGGAAGTAAATACTCAAAACATCTTGTTTATTGCAGGAGGTGCTTTTGATGGCGTTGAGCGTATTATTTCTAAACGTTTGAACCGTCAGGCTGTTGGGTATTCAACTTCTAAAAATGTAGACAATATCGATAAAGACAATTTGTTGCAATACATTATTCCAAAAGATATTAAAGATTTCGGTTTGATTCCTGAAATTATTGGACGTTTACCGGTTTTAACGCACATGGATCCTTTAGACAAAGAAACCCTGCGTGCAATTTTGACACAGCCTAAAAATGCTTTGGTAAAACAATACCAAAAATTATTCTTAATGGATGAAGTTGAATTCACCATTACAGATGAGGCATTAGATTTTATTGTAGACAAAGCATTAGAGTACAAATTAGGGGCACGTGGATTGCGTTCGTTATGTGAAGCAATCTTAACCGATGCCATGTACGAATTGCCAAGTTCAGACGATAAAGTTTTGAGTATCGATAAAGATTACGCAAAACATACTTTGAATAAAAATCTATTGAAACGTATGGAAATCGCTTCGTAAGTTTCTATAATAAGATTTAATAATTTAGAAAAAACCTGTTCGGCTTAACGAACAGGTTTTTTTATTTTGTAAAATAAAACCTATAATTTAAATTATTTATTATAATATTTTTCTTATATTTATAAAAATATATTTGTATGAAAAATATTAAAAAAATGGCAATCCTCTTAATGGTTTTAGGAGTTGCAGTATTAACAGGTCGTTGTGTTTCAGAAGAATCAGGAAGCGAACAAAAAATAGAGCAATCTATTAAGGTTAGTCAAGCGAGGGTTTGGTTTGAACAGTATCAATCAAAAGTAAAAATTGATTCGTCGTTTAAAAGTCAGGTTTATAATTGGGATAGTGCAATCACGGAAACTTTTGAAAATAGGACCGAGGCACTTGTAGTTCCTGTTACAGATAAAAATCTTAGTGATGCTTATAAAGGTCAGAAAGTATTGTATTTATACCCTTTAGAAAATAAAAAGGAATTTTCGGCTACATTATATGAAATACTACCGTTATCAGAATCTTTAGAAAAAATAAAAATTTCAGCGGATTTAGTTAACTTTAATGGATATATCATTGCCTGGGATTTAGAAAGGGGATTTGTAAATGGGGCAAAATTTGAAAACTCCAATACGACAGCAGCGCTAACAGGACTTAGAGTAATCTCTCCGGTGGAGTCAGAACGTCTCAATAAATCGACTGCTAAGTCAGATTCAGATCCTTTTGAATTAGATGAAGTGATCATTCGAAGAGAAAAATCCGAGAATAAGCAGGAATATGGAGGAGGAGCTTATGGAGGCGGTCTAAAATCAGGATCAAAGGGTAACAGTCCAAAGGGTTATGTGAAATCTCCGGGAGGTGGTGGAAGTGGAAGTTCTACAGGATCAACGGTAACTAAAGTTATTCCGCCTAGTTGTGAGAGTTTTAATTTTACGTCGAAAAAAGGGGCTAATTGGCAAGTAGCGATGGTCAAAAATATTAATTTTAGAGTTATAGGATTGAGTCCAAAAGGAATTGAAATATTGCATGTTCTTAGTTATCCACAAGCAATATATTTTGGTACGCCAACAAATATACAGGTGGGTAATACAGATATGACACCTGGAATTGCGGCAAATGTTTCTGCTCGGGCACTTCAACAATCAATGCAGGACGTAATAGATAAATATGGAGGAACAGACGTGTCAGATTTGATACTTGATCGATATTTTAGAGAGAGATTGGTACACAATTATCCTCTTTACGTTAGTGGAGGCAGGGTAAATTTTAATTCAACTGAAAAACTTCCCGCGACTAATTATAAAACAAATACATGGACTTCAGGAAACTGTAATTAACTATTTAAATCGATTAATATGATTGAAAAGGTTTTAAAAAATGTAGTTTATTTATTCTATCCGCGAAATATATGTGCCTTTACAGAAAAAGACATTTATTTTATTTCCGAGGAGTATAAGAGATTAGTTCAAACAATAAATGATTTTAATAGCGAAGAGGGCAAAGTTTTTAGGAAGAGAATTGTTGCAGAGTTTGAACATGATTACACATTAAATAAATTAAATGACCACACCTTGTTTGATTTAGGGGATAGATGTATGACTTTTAATGTGAGTGTAATCGAAGATGGTGAGTTATATACAATATCATTATTTATTAGCATTATAGTCCCATATTATGTAATTAAAGTTCAAAAAAATATAATTGACTTGTATTTCTCCAAATCAGAAGTAACAAATTTACAAGAAAAAAACACAGAAAGAAGAACTATAAATGAATTAGTTATGGATATTGAAACAGTAATTGAGGATAAATTTTTGTACAAAAAATTTCCAAAAGAAATACTTAATTCAGTTGTTGAAGATATTAGTTTTCAAGATACAGAGTTTGGCTGTTTTACGATGTTTATTGCTTTTTTTAATAATGTAATTATCAAAGAAAATGAAAAGTGATTTTTTAATATTTCTGACAATTACCGGCTTATTGTTAATTTTTCTTTACTTCTTCGAGTACAATTTTAATTTTTGTATTTCCAATACATTTTATCTTGTAAGTTATTTTTTCCCTGTTTTATTAGTGTTTCTATTAGGGTTTGTATATTATTTGATAAAGTTTATAAAAAAGAAGAGAAAGTAAAAAAACAAATTTAAAAATACGAGAGCATACTTCATTTTTTTGTTTTTCTCTTTATTCGCCAATGTTGCTACTGGTCAAACAAGCAGCAAAGTTGATAACGAAGATTATGAGGTAATAAACCAAATAGAGCTTTCAACTTACAGCTAACTAAAATGAGTGGAAACCACCTTCATTCGATTTGCTTAAATATTAGTGTTTTATCCCCATATTTCACGTGTTATGTTCTGGATACATTAGTTGACTTAGAAAATGTAAAATGGATCAAAAAACCTAATAAAAATGAAGATTTAGAGATCGTTTATGCCAGTGAAATTAATAAAATTGTTGCATTAACTGAAAAGTATGGGATTACAAAATTTCCGCCAGAATTATTAAGTTATAGACTTCCGGAAATTAGTAGGGGATTTATACCTTTTGGAGAATTTACATTTTTCAACGCATTCTTTTTAGATGAATATTATACAAGATTATGAAATACGTTATTTACATTTTTTTAATTTTTGGTATAGGCTTATTGGTTTATGGTTATATTTATCCAACTGAATATTGTTTGGATATCAACATTCATGATACCTATTATGTGTTTAGCTACAGGCCAGTAGCAACAGCTGTATTATTGTTTTCTTTGTTACTTTATATGGTACATTTTTTATATAAAAAAGTACGGTAATTTATAAACTAAGAGGTATAGTTAATAATAAGTTACAACTGAAAAAAGAAGTACCTTTAAGAATACACGGAGCAAGAGTACAATTTAACTCAACTACTGCTTTACCAGCAACTGAGCACAAAACGACTACCATATTTTCAACTGATTGCCGATAATTGATATTTATGATTGGAAAAATTTTAATGAATTTAGCATATTTATATTATCCTAAGAATATATGTCCATGGACTCAAAAGGAATTGTATTTAGAAACTATGGAGTATGAAAGATTGAAAGCATTAATTGAATATTTTGATTCTGAGGAAAATCAGAAACTACGAAATAGTATTAGAGTCGAATTTGATAAAGATTTAGTGTTAAGGGGTTTTGAAGATTTTTCCAGACTGGATTGGGAAGATCGATGTTATACCTTTTTTTTGAATATTGTTGAAGGAGGTGAATTGTGCTCGATTACTTTGCATTTAAGTATCTTGGTTCCTTATTATGTGATTGAGACATTAATTCATAAGAACCAAATGATAATTTCGAAATCTAGGATCGAAGAATTGGAGAAAGAAAATTTAGATCCGAGAAAAATGAAAGATTTGGTTTTGGACATTAAATCAATTGTTGAAACCAAACTACTGTATCAAGAATTTCCAGAAACATTAATTCATGGTGTTATTGAAGATATTAGTTTTCAGGATATATATTTAGGTCATTTTAAAATGTATAATGCTTTTTTTAATAATCGTCGATGAAAAGAATAACTAGAAACTATCTGATTTTTTTAGCTTTGTGCGTTTTGTTATTGATCTGTTCCTACTTTTCTGAGCGTTTCTATACAATTTGCCTCTATGATACTTATTATCTTATAAGTTATTTTTATTTTGTTATTCTTTTTTTGCTTATTGGTACTATCCTTTATTTTCTTAGATTGCTCCAATTTAGAAAAAGAAGAAGTTGAATGTAGGAAAATAGTAAAAAACCTGTTCATTAATTCGAACAGGTTTTTTTGTGAAGAAAAGAACTTTCTAAGTTAATTTATTTCTTGTATTTTTTTTCCTACATTTGTAAAAATGGATTTGTGTGAAGGATATTAAAAAATTTGCCATTGTTATAATTGTTTTAGAGCTCCCTATGTTGGTCACTCATTGGCTTTTAATAAAAAAGAAAGAAAAGGAAAAAACGGAGAAATCTATTGCTGTTGACAAAGAAAAAGTTTGGTTGGAACAGTATCAGTCAACGGTAAAAATTGATTCTTCATTTAGTAGGCAGCATTATCATTGGGACAATAGCACATCAGAAAAACTTTTGAAATGGAATCTGAAATAATTACTGCACCCTAAACTTCTCCCGATACTCAATAGGTTTCATGCCTACCATTTTATAAAAAACTTTCCTAAAGGCTTTTGGGTCATTATAGCCCGTTTTCTCAATAATTTCAGAAATCGAAAGCTGAGTTTGTTCCAGATATTTCTTTGAACTTTCGACTCTTATATTTTGCAGGTATTCAATAGGCGGGATGCCGGTAACCTGTTTGAAACGTCGCGTCATATTACGGGTGCTGGTAGGAATGTCTTTGGTGATTTCTTCCAGTTTTTCGATTGTATGGTACTGACTTTCTATTTTTTGCTGCAACATGGCAACTAAGGCATCATTGTGCAAATGGTTGGGTCTAAAGGTGCTGAAATAACTCTGCTTGTATCGGTTTAGGTCGATCGAAAAAATCTTTGCAATCTGAACTGCAATCTCATTTCCACAGTATTTCTGAACCAAAAGAATCAACAGATGAAACGTTGAGGTAGAGCCTCCGCTGGTATACAAACTGCCGTCGGCCGTTAAAGTTTCTTCGGGTTTCAATTTTACGAGTGGGAACGCTTTGGTAAAAGCACTGCAGGCATCGACATGAGTTGTGGCCAACTTTTCGTTAAGCAAACCGGATGCGGCAAATAAAAAGGCACCCGTACAAAAACTGGCCAGCTCGGCACCGGATTGATGGTGCTTTTTTAGCCATGGAATAAAGTTTTTGTTTTTTGCGATCATTTCGCTCATATTATCCGTAGTAAAAGCCGGAATCAGGATAAGTTCAAGGATTGTTGTTGAATCTTCAACCGGATTTACTTTATAGCCGAACAAATTTGCTTCTTTGATCTGTTCTGTCAATTGAAATACCATAATCTCAAAAGGCTTTTCGTCTTCTTTAGCAAGTTTGTTGGCGGTTTCAAAAACTTCTAAAATAGCTGCTATACTTAGTAATTTATAGTCGTGCGGAACAATTAATCCTACTTTCTTAGTCATGATTGCATTGGTTTTTGGAAAAATGATAGGTTACAAAAGTAAGTATTTTGTCTTAAATGACCCTAAAAATGACTTTTAATGTAACTTAAAGCTAATGCTAAAAAACTAAATTTGCTTTAAATAATTTGTAATTTTATAAAGAAACATCTTTGATTTTAATAAATAAACAATGATAACCGTACAAAACACAATTAACGCAGCTGTCAACAAAGTCTGGAAATTTTGGACAGAGCCGGAACATATAGTGAAATGGAGTTTTGGTTCTCCGGACTGGTATACCCCTTATGCCGAAAATGATTTGAAGGCTGGAGGTAAATTCAAATATACGATGGCTGCGAAAGACGGAACTGCCACTTTTGATTTTGAAGGAGTTTATACGAGGGTAGAAACTTTTTCAGAAATAGAGTATCAACTATCTGATAACAGAACCGGAAGTGTTCATTTTAAAGAAAGTGATGAAAAAGTAATTCTCACAGAAGTATTTCAACCCGAAACAGAAAACCCTGAAAACATGCAGCAGCAATGGTGTCAGGCCGTGATTGACTGTTTTAAAGAGTATGTTGAAAATAACTAAATAAAAAACGAAACAAGGACCAATTTTAAAAGTATAATTAAAAAAAAGAAATAAAATGATAACAGTACAAAACACTATTAATGCATCAGTAGACAAAGTTTGGGAATTTTGGACAGCACCGGAACACATTACAAAATGGAATTTTGCTTCTCCCGACTGGCATACACCTCATGCTGAAAATGATCTGAGAGTTGGAGGAAAATTCACATCGACTATGGCTGCAAAAGACGGCAGTATGAGTTTTGATTTTGGAGGGGAGTACACTGTAGTAGAGCAGAACAAAGCTATTGAGTACATTTTAGGCGATGGAAGAAAGGTTGAGATTACTTTTAAAGAAACACCAAGCGGAGTTGAGGTAATTGAAAAATTTGATCCCGAAACAGAAAACCCTGAAGAAATGCAGCGTGGAGGCTGGCAAGCCATCATGGATAATTTTAAAAGTTATGCCGAAAGCAATTAGTTTCTTTCGGCTGAAAGGTTCAAAGAAGCAAAGCGACGAAGGTACTGATTAACATCACAGAGATAGAATTTAATTTTAAAAAGAGTTAGAATGACAAAACAAATTTGGCTGAATTTGCCGGTAAAAGAGGTGGCAAAATCAAAAGCTTTTTTTTCGGAAATAGGATTCTCTTTTAATGAAGAACACGACACACCAAAGTCAACTTGTATGGTGATTGGAGAAGGAAAATTTGTAGTAATGCTTTTTGAAGAAAAATTGTTTGCCAGTTTTTCTCATAATCAACTGACAGATACTAAAACAAGTACAGAAGTTCTGATCTCGATTGATGCTGAAAGTACTGCTGAAGTAGATGAACTGGCAAAGAAAGTTAAACAAGCCGGAGGAACTGTTTTTGCTCCACCGTCAGAAAGTCAGGGATGGATGTACGGCTGTGGCTTTGCAGATTTAGACGGTCATCGCTGGAATGTTTTATTTATGGATTTTAGTAAACTATCATGAGTATGGAAACATTAGAATTTAAAATCAGAATTAAAGCCCCGGTACAAAAAGTCTGGGCAGTTTTATGGGACGAGGAAACCTATAAGAAGTGGACGGGGTCTTTTTGCGAAGGTTCATACGCCATAAGTGAATGGAATCAGGGCGATAAAATACATTTCTTGTCTCCAAACGGAGAAGGAATGAATAGTGTCATTGAAACGAAAATTCCGAACGAGTATATGGCTTTTAAACATATAGGCGAAATCAAAGACTTTAAAGAATTGCCTCTTGATGAAGAAATCAAAAAGTGGACAGGTGCCATGGAAACGTATCGATTAACAGCCGATGACGAATTTACTGATTTGGTAGCGCAGGTAGATGTAGTAGAAAAATACATCGATTATTTCAAAGAAGCATTTCCAAAAGGGCTGGAGACCGCTAAAGAACTCTCAGAAAAATAAAAACAAACAACAAACAAAAAAACAAATATCATGGCAACAGCAGTAAACCCTTATTTAATTTTTAACGGAAATTGCGAAGAAGCATTTCTGTTTTATCAATCCGTTTTTGGAGGAGAATTTCCATTTCTTGGAAGATTTAGTGAAATGCCGGAAGGCGAGGAAGGATGTGGTGCTCCGGTATCTGAAAAAGATGCTAATAGAATCATGCACGTTTCATTGCCAATTGGAAACACAATCCTGATGGGAAGCGACAGCAGTGAGCAATCCGGAGACGTAACTTTTGGCGGGAATTTCTCTGTCTCTATAAATGTAGACAGTGCAGCAGAAGGGGACCGTATTTTTAACGGACTTTCGGCAGGAGGAACTGTTTATATGCCAATGGCAAAAACCTTTTGGGGAGCTTATTTTGGAATGTTCAAAGATAAGTTTGATGTAAGCTGGATGGTAAACTTTGATGAAAACCAGGCAGGTTAAAAACAACTTCTTATATTTTATCACAATACAAAAGATTTCAGGGATTCACCATTTTAATCCTTGAAATCTGTGATAAAAAAAACAATTCAGAGATTGAAAAAGTTAGGTTATTCCAATCCCTGAACATTATTGTTAAATTACTCCAAAAAGCACAGTATTAGGTGCTTTTTCTCTTTAAAAAACAAGCAATATCCTTTTTTATCAACATTAGATTGCCGATTTTTGTCGCTTCGTAAAATCAATAAACATAAAATGGCAACAGAAGATAAAGAGATTATTTTATTAAAAGTTTCAGGACATGATAAAATAGGAGTAACAGCAGGTTTAACCGCTGTATTGGCAACTTACGATGCAAATATTTTAGATATTGGTCAGGCCGATATTCATGATACGCTTTCTCTGGGAATTTTATTCGAAATTCAGGCAGGTTCCTCTTCCGGCCCCGTTTTAAAAGATTTATTGTTCAAAGCTTATGAATTAGAAATTAAAGTAAAATTTATTCCAATTTCTATCGAGGATTACGAAAAGTGGGTGAAATCACAATCCAAACAACGTTATATCATCAATATTTTGGGCGAAAAACTAGCTGCTTCTCAATTGGCTGCCGTAACCAAAATAATGTCAGCCCAAAATCTGAATATTGATTCTATCATAAGATTAACAGGAAGAACCTCTATTGTTGATCTGGAAGAATATCCCCGTTCCTGCATACAATTGTCTGTGACCGGAGAGATCGTAAACAAGATTGACATGACGGCAAGTTTTATGGAAATTTCCAGAACGTTAAATGTGGATATATCCTTTCAGGAAGACAATATTTACAGACGAAACAGACGTTTGGTTTGCTTCGATATGGACTCTACTTTAATTCAGACTGAAGTGATCGACGAACTGGCCGAGCTGAACGGAGTAGGAGATCAGGTTAGAGCCATCACAGAATCAGCAATGAATGGCGAGATTGATTTCAACGAAAGTTTCAAACAGCGTATGGCATTGCTCGAAGGATTGAGCGAAGATGTTTTGCAGAATGTAGCCGTCAATTTACCGATTACAAAAGGAGCGCATCGCTTAATGAAAGCCCTGAAATATTATGGATACAAAACCGCAATTTTGTCCGGAGGATTTACCTATTTTGGAGAGTATCTTCAAAAAGAATTGGGCATCGATTATGTTCATGCCAATAAATTAGAGATAAAGGACGGTAAACTTACCGGAAAATATATAGGCGATATAGTAGACGGCCAAAAGAAAGCCGAATACCTAAAAGCAATCGCCGACAAAGAAGGAATTCACATCAACCAGACCATTGCGGTTGGAGATGGTGCGAATGATTTACCAATGATCAATTTAGCAGGTTTAGGAATCGCTTTTCACGCCAAACCAAAAGTAAAAGAAAACGCCGCAACGTCAATTTCAAGTCTGGGTCTTGACGGAGTTTTATACCTTTTAGGATATCACGACAGGTATATCGATATGATGTAAATCTATTGTCGGGCTGAGCGAAGTCGAAGCCCTGTAATGCTAAAAAGAACTTTGATTTCGCCCATTTTGGTCAGGCTGAGCGAAGTCGAAGCTATGGGCATGTCCATCTAAAAAAGCGGATCGGGCTATTCGCTGCGCACGAGCGAAGTGAACTGACGTGAAAATCCTTTTGTATCAGCCACTGCAGACACAAAAGGATTTTCTCTTCTATCCCTCATGAGTTGCGTTGGAATTACAGTTTCTTATTTCTCTCTGGATTTCAATTCAGTTTGGATGTCTTTCAAAGTCTTAAAACTGAAAATAAGTAGTGGCAGCAAGGCAATAGGGACAATTTGAACAGCACTGAATCCTTTTAAAAAAGCAAGATAAATGTTAGAGATAAATAATAAAAGTAAAAGGATGGTAAATGCATACGCGGCTGATTTTGAAATTTTCTCGCTTTTAACTAACTCTTCAGTAGTCATTTCGCTGTATTTTTTGATGCTCATTTTATGTTGGTTTTTGGTTAATTGAATAGTGTATTTTGAGATTTCAAGTTGTAGGACTGTTTAGGTTCCACCCTTTTTCAGTTAAATAATTTTTACATTTTAAACAAAAGGCAGTTTCTTTATCTAAATAATTTTTTCCTTCAGCATCTCTCATTAAACATGTTTTTACGGGACAATGAGGCAAACCTTCGGTGTGACCTAACTCATGCAAAACAACTTTATAGAATTGTACTTCTTTGTTTCTTTTGCTCAGTCTAAAATCAGAAACTACACAGGATTTGCCTGGATGATAGCCTAGACCCATAACGCCCCAATCTCTGATTTTACCTTTTGTAACGCTAATGTCGCAGTTTGATAAGCCAACAATTACGGTATCTTTACCAACATTGTTTTTGATGGTTTTAATAATACTATCAGCCCTATATCTGTTTCTGGGTTTGTAGTAAGAGTTTTTTGGAAAAGGTATATTTTTTCTTAAAACAACATTAGGGTTAATCGTTTTGATTTTATTGAAGACACTTTTTGCTTGTTCAATATTGAAATCTCCTAAAGGTTGAATAACGATTATTTTTTGATGTTGCTCTTTTGTATTGGTACAAGAAATAAAAATAAAAAGTAGAATCAGAATGGTATTTTTCATTTTATAGATTCTAAGCACGTTAATTCAATATTCTTAATGGCTCCCAGAGGGGCAACTTTGATGGCATTGTTTTTTGGAGTCAGATAAAAATAGTAAGCACTATTCACATCGATCAAAAAAATAGTTTCTGTTTCTCCTGTGTTAAAGGTGAGTTTTTGTTCGTATTGCAGTTTATTCGACTTAATTTTTTCTGCAATTTTGGACCCTTCACCAATTCCTAAACCAAGGAAAAAACTTAGCAGTCCAATTCCAATGGAAATTAAAAAAAAATGTTTCAGCTTGCTCTTGATCTCTATGTCTGAGAATTTATCGCCATCCGGTTTGGTGCCGATTATTTTTTTTACCCAGCTTTTGTTGCGATGCTTGTAGCATAAGCTGATAAAAAGTAAGATAAAAACGGCGAAAACAATTAGACTTAAAATGATAATTGGATTCGCAGTTAAATCAGCAATGGGGCTGACAAGAATATCCATAATGGTCGAATATTTCAGAATGTTTATTTTCAATTGGAAAAAGAAAACGCATTCTTTTAAAATTCCCAGCACGACGAGAAAAAGATAACCTATTGGAAGTAAATTCTGGATTTTTTCTGTTGATTCCATGCAAATTAACGTGGTTTTTGGTTAAGGTCCTTATAAAAATTACATCTCCTTCAGCTGCTCCAAATAATCCCTCTGATTCGAAAGTCTTGGAATTTTATGTTGCCCTCCTAATTTATCGCGCTCTTTTAGCCAGTCGTAAAACAGGTTCTCACGTGCCACATTAATCACCAGAGGATTTAAAGTCATATTGTTGTGACGTTTGGCTTCGTAATCCGAATTTAAAGTTTGTAGTGTTTCGTCCAGCACTTTTTGGAAAAGTCCCACATCAGCAGGTTTTTTCTTAAACTCAATCATCCATTCGTGAGCGCCTTTTTCCTTGTCCTGCATAAAAATAGGAGCCACGGTGTAATCGATCACTTCGGTGTGAGTAAGCTGGCAGGCTTTGGCAATGGCCTGATCGGTATTCTCGACCATTAATTCTTCGCCGAACACATTAATATGATGTTTCGTTCTGCCCGTCACTCTGATTCTGTATGGATTTAGAGAAGTAAAACGAACCGTATCCCCAATCAAGTAACGCCATAAACCGGAATTGGTCGTAATGACAATCGCATAGTTTTTGTTTAACTCAACATCAGCCAGACGAATTACTTTTTGATTTGGAGTGCCAAACGTATCCATCGATATGAATTCGTAGAAAATGCCATAATCCAGCATCAGCAATAAATCACTCGAATTGTTTAAATCCTGAATGGCAAAAAAGCCTTCAGAAGCATTGTATATTTCGTAGTACCTGAAATCTTTGCTTGGTAAAATATTTTTGTATTGCTCTTTATAAGGAGAGAAGCTTACGCCCCCATGGAAATACACTTCCAGATTAGGCCAGATATCCAAAAGACTTTCTTTCCCCGTATTTTCTAAAACTTTATTCATTAAAACCAGCATCCACGATGGAACACCTGCAAAACTGGTTACATTTTCGTTTTTTGTTTCATTTATAATCGCAGCAATTTTAGATTCCCATTCGCTCATCAGAGAAGTTTTACTGCTCGGAGTACTGCTAAACTCGGCCCAGATAGGCATGTTTTCAATCAGAATAGCGGATAAATCTCCAAAGAACGTATTGTTGTTCTCGTAGATCTGAGAACTTCCGCCCAGACGAAGACTTTTACCCAGAAACAATTCCGAATCCTCATTGTTGTTGAGGTACAAACAAAGCAAATCTTTACTTCCTTTATAATGACAATCCTCGAGAGCTTCATTACTCACAGGAATGAATTTACTTTTGGCATTCGTTGTTCCGCTCGATTTAGCAAACCATTTTATTGGCGTTTCCCAAAATACATTCTGTTCCCCCTGACGTGTACGTTCAATCAATGGCTGAAGCTCCTCATAAGTAGCAATCGGTACCCTCTCAGCAAAAGTCTGATAAGAATTAATCGATTCAAAATCATACTGTTTCCCTATAATAGTGTTTTCTGAAGCGGTCAGCAAATTGTGCAACAGTTCTTCCTGAACTTCATTCGGATATTTTAGAAAAAGTTCTATTTGATGTATCCTTTGTTTTAGGACCCACGAAGCGAAAGAGTTGATTATTGATAAGGGCATGGGTGAAATTTATATTTTAGATTGCTGATTGTAGATTTTAGATTTTACAATTCGCGTAAAATCAGGAATCTTAAAATTTGAATATCGAAAGACAAATAGTAACTTTGCCGTTGTATCAAAAATAGTGTTTTTTTGTAAAAAATAACATGCTATTTTTATTAAACATTCCGGTTCGGCTGAATTTTAACTCTTAAAATTCAGAATTCAGACCGACAAATCTAAAATCTACAATCAGCAATCTAAATTCTAATGACATATCAAGGCGTACTTACAAAAATGCAAACTGAAATGGGGGCTCCAATTCAGTATTATTTAGTATTTGAAGACAGTTTTTTAAACATGAATCAATTACTGAACAAAGAAATTGAGATTAATTTCGTCGGGTTTGAATGTCTGAATTGCCACAAGAAGAAAAAGATCTACCGCCAGGGATTTTGTTATGAGTGCTTTTACTCAAGCCCTGCTGTTGGGGATTGGATTATGCGACCGGAACTCAGTACCGCACACTTAGGAATTGCAGATCGTGATTTGGAATACGAACAGAAAGTACAGCTTCAGCCTCATGTGGTATATCTGGCTTTGGCAAGTGAGGTAAAAGTTGGAGTAACGCGTAAAACTCAGGTTCCAACACGCTGGATCGATCAGGGAGCCACACAGGCTATTGCGATTGTTGAGGTTCCAAACCGATATTTAGCCGGAATAACTGAGGTGGCATTAAAAGACCATTATACGGATAAAACAAACTGGAGAAAAATGCTCCAAAATACAGGTGAAAGTTTCGACCTGCTGGCTGAAAAGGCAAAAGTAGAAAGTTTGATTCCGGCAGAAGTACAGGAATATTTTTATACCCAAAAAAATGATCTGTATGAACTGCAGTATCCGGTTTTAAATTATCCAACTAAAGTAACCAGTCTGAATCTGGATAAAACCCCGTCATTTCAGGGGAAATTAACGGGAATTAAAGGGCAATATTTAATCTTTGAGAACGGAACTGTTTTTAATGTGAGAGGTTCGGAAGGTTATGTGGTTAGTATTGCCGTTTAACATTTAAAGAAAGAAAAGCGCTTTGCAAGGAATTGTTTGTTAGTGTTTTAGTATATTTATAATACTGTTTTAGTAAAATTGTAATTTGAATGTTGAAACATTTGATTACAATTTTATAATAATTATTTATTAGAAGATTTTAATTTTAAATCTAAAGAGAACCTAGTTTAGCAAAAAGCGAAATGAAAGTTTTTTTTTGAATTTCCAAGGACAAATATTTAATTAATAAATGGATTATAAAGATGAGTGTTTTAAAACGAATAAATGTGGTCAGGCGCAGCGTAATGCACCGTCTCACTAAGAACATTGGAAAGCCAAGGTCAGAGCAGCATATTGTTTTAGTGGATAAAACAGAAATTAGGCGGGTCCTGATCTGCAGGCCAAATGCCAGACTCGGAAACTTATTATTGATTACGCCACTTGTTCAGGAAGTCAACGATATGTTTCCAAATTGTAAAGTCGATTTGTTTGTTAAGGGAGCTTTAGCTCTGGTAATTTTTGGAAATTATCAAAACATCAATAAGGTAATTGGTTTGCCTAAAAAACCGTTCAAAAGCTTATTGGAATACCTGAATGTCTGGATTTCATTAAAAACACAAAAATACGATGTCGCGATCAACGTAGATCAAAACTCTTCTTCAGGACGTTTAGCAGTCCAATTCTCTAATGCTAAATATAAATTTTACGGAGATTTAAATGATGAATCTCAACTTGTAAAAAAAGACTACGAACATATTGCGAAATATCCCGTTTATAACTTCCGAAATTATTTAACGAAACTTGGATTAGCAAAAAGCAACAAAATAATAGCCCCGATTGACCTTAAACTATCTTCTGCCGAAATTGCTAACGGAAAGAAAATTTTGAATGACTTAGTGCCTGATTCTAAAAGAACCATCTGTATTTTTACGTATGCAACAGGAGCAAAATGCTTGTCGGAAGAATGGTGGGAGAACTTTTACAGGCAACTTAAAGAGGAATATAAAGACTATAATATTATCGAGATCCTGCCTGTAGAAAATGTTTCGCAAATTGCATTTCAGGCGCCTACATTTTACAGTAAAGATATCCGCGAAATAGGGTCGGTAATTGCCAATACTGATCTGTTTATTGGTGCTGATAGCGGAATCATGCACTTAGCCAGTGCCGTTCAGACTCCAACGATTGGGCTTTTCTCGGTTTCAAACCTTAAAAAATACGAACCTTACGACAATTGCAGCATCGGAATAGATATTAATTTGCATACTAAAAAGGACTATGTAAAAATCATAAACTCCATCCTGAACAATGGAAAACTTAATACTATAGGACAAGCAATTTAAATTATAAGAAACAAAAAAGGCATCCGTAGATGCCTTTTTTATTTAGTTTTTCTTCTTAAACAAGCCATTGATTAAGTCACTGGCTTTTTTAGTAACCTCCTGAGTTTTTTGCTCTTTTTCGGTAGCAGCAGCTTTGGTGGTGTCTTTAGCCTTTGTGTTTTTATTGATAAAATCATTAAGAGCCGAAGTTCCTTTTTGAGTCAGTTTGTCTCTTTGCTGATTCGCAACCTGCGTAGCCAGACTGGTCACAGCGCTTTTCATATCCGTTGATACTTTTGGGTGCGAAAAATTACCTGTAAGCACAGCATTTATTGGAATGTTTTGCAGTTTTGCAGCATCTGCAGGAGACATTTTAGCCAGGAAGGCATTGGCTTCATTTCCTAAGTATTTTGCCGGAACATCTAATTTTAAATTATAGTTCATCGTTTGATCGAAGCCATGAGTTCCGCCAATTGTAATTTTAATGTCCTGATATTTGATGTCAAATGGTTTTACGCTCACTTTTCCGTTATCAAACGTTAGAGCCGCTTTAATATCATTCAGATTTATTTTATTAGGATCAATAAATTTCAGGTTAGAAGTTAAGGCGTTTATAACGGTTGAATTTTTAGAATTTACAGTGGTTGAAAGCAGCTGTCCTAAAAGATCTCCCGAGATTGATTTTAGATCCGGAGTCAACTCTTTATCGTCTAAGTTTCCGTTTAATTTTATAGTCGAATTTAATTTTCCGTTGATGATCCCTGCCAAAGGAGCAATTTTTTTCATCATTTCTAATTGCGTAAAAGTTTGCGCAATATCCACCTGATTGAAACCTAAATTCATGTCAAAAGTTGGTACTTTTGTTTTGGTAGAAACAGCCCCGTTAAGGCCAATTGTTCCCCCAAAAATAGAGGTTTTAAAGTTTTCTAAAGTAGCTTTTTCGTCTTTAACGATTAATCGTCCCGAAACGTCTTTTAGTTTCAGATTGTCGTATAAAACCGTTGTAGCTTTAGCATTTAAAGTACAATTTAAAAAGGCCGGGATCTTCATCGCTTCAGTAGGTTTTGCAGCTGCTTTTTCTGTAGCAGGAGTTCCTGAAGTCATAAAATCATCCACTGCCAGCTGATTTGAACTCATGTTGAAGTTTCCTCTTAGCTCTTGTTTTTTGAACATGAAACCATAGAAATTTTCCAGTACTCCGTTAATGCTTAAATCACTTTTTCCGGTTGTGGCGTCAAATTTTTTCAGGTTGATGGTACTCGGATTAAACTCTACCAATGCCGTACTGATGTTCATCGATTTATTGTTTTCGTCCGTATATTTAAATCCGGACAAACTCATGGTTCCGGCATTTTTGATATTCTGGTATTGACTTTTTTCAACAGAAGCCATATCAAATTGTGTAGTCACATCAGCTTTTAAAATACCGGCAAGAGGTTTGTCCATTTTAATTGGATACGCTTTAGAAAGATTCGCCAGATTGATGGTTCCTTTCAAGGCCGCGTTCACGATAGGGTTTTGCGTGATGTTTTTGATATTAGCTTTGGCGTTAAAAACATCCTGATCGATTCGGAAGGAAAGTTTATCCAGATTAACATAAGTATCATTCAGAATTCCCGTTTCGTTGATGATTTTCGTGTCAATCACAATATTCTGAACCGATTTTGGAAGGTTTGGATATTGAAACGAAGCATTGTTAGAAGCAATTGCCACATTAAACTTAGGAACAGTAGTTTCGGTTAATTCACCTTTAGCAAAACCGATTACAGTAAAATCTCCGGTAGTTTTTACACCCTCCAGACTTGAAGCATAAGCAGAAGGAATCAACCCTAAGAAATTCGTAAAGGATGAAGTAGGAGTCTTAAATTTCAGATCATAAATTTGTCCGGCATCCACCATCTGAATAAACCCGTCAAATTCCAAAGGCAATTGATTGATTAAAGCTTTATTCTCCTTAAAGGTATATTTGCTTTTTTCAAGGTCGATTCCCAATACAGCGTCTAAAGTCAGTTTTACATTTTTCATGTAATTGATCTTATCCATATCCAAAGAAACATTAGCAACAGATTTCGTTGTTAAATCTAATTTTGAATTGGTGAAATCGCCCGTTCCTTCATGGTTCAAACTGTCAATTACCATTTTTATTTTAGATCCCTGATCGATGTATCTGAAAGTGAAATTTTCGATTTTATAATTTTGAATTTTCAGTGAAAGCGGTTTACTTTTGTCGTCTTTCACGTCCTTTTCTTTGTCTTTTAGTGCAATATCAAAATTACCAACACCGTCTTTGTTGAAAATAATATTCACCAGACCATTGGTAGAACTGATTCCCTGTATGTTTAAAGGCTCTTCTTTTCCTTTGAAAAGTTCCTTAATGCTCATTTTTAAATTTAGCTCGCCTAATGAAACCAAAGTATCTCCTTCAAATGGAGCTTTATTGATGATCACCAGTTTTTCGATTCCCACAGTGGCATTTGGAAAGTTTTTGAACAAACTTAAATCGGCATCTGTAAAACTTACTTTGGCATCAACACTTTTGTTGATCGCTTCTGAAATTTTAGCTTTTATTTGATCTTTAAAGAAATACGGAATGGCAAATAAGGCCGCTACAAGGACTACAAGAACTATAGCTGTTATTTTTAAAATTTTCTTTACCATATAAATAAATTTGAGGGGTTAAATTGCAAACTGATTGCTGCAAAAATAGTTTTTTTTGATGGAGTTCATAAATAAAGTTTTTGTTAAACCTAAGAATATACTTCTGTTTGTCCCAAACAAAAATCCGCCTGAATATAAGTTCAAACGGATTTTTAATGTTTTTATGATTGCCGATTATTTTTTAATGAAAGAAATAATCTTAGTGGCCATGATTTCTGAGATAGGCAGACTCTCATTTTTATAGCTTTCCAGATTGGCCTGATGATCTCCATCGATAATTTTCATGACATGATTCATTTTATCAACGATCAAAAGTTCAGCATTTTTATTGGCCTTCGATAAGAGTTCAGCATCTTTTACGGTCACCTGTAAATCCTGATTTCCCTGAACGATCAAAATAGGAACATTTAGTTTTTTGATTTCGTTTTGCGGATTGTATTTGAACCAGGAAACTAAATACGGCTGAATGCTTGGTCTGAAAAGAGCATTAAGCATTGGGTCTACTTTTTTTACTGTAAATCCGCTTTTCAGACTATCAATAATCGGGAAGGTTAATTCCTCTACTTGTTTGTTTTGTTTGGAAGCAATTTGCGATTTGATCAATTGGTCGGCAGATTCTCCAGCACCTGCAATTGAGATAAACTTATTGGCTTTTGCTCCGGCAATCATTCCAATCAGAGAGCCTTCGCTGTGGCCAATTACAATTACTTCAGAGAAACGGCTGTCTTGTTTTAACAGATTGATCCAGCTTTTGGCATCTTCGGTGTAATTCTCAAATACAAGAGTTTGTTCTGAGATAGCAGCCGGTTTACTTTCTGCAATTCCTCTTTTGTCGTATCGTAATGATGCAATTCCGTTTTTTGCCAGCACTTCCGCAAGCATTTTCAGAGAATTGTTTTTCATCATCGGATTGTTTCCGTTGCGATCCGTAGGCCCTGAACCTGAAATGAGTAAAGCTACCGGGTATCTTTTTTCTAAATTCGGAGTGGTCAACGTACCAAAAAGCTGATCGATGTTGATTTTTAAAACAATGGGAGTTTCTGTAAAAGCAACTTCAGTTTTATTCTGAGCATTCACAAAATTCAGCAACAGAATAGCAGCAAGGGCAAATAAATTCTTCATTTTTAAAAGGAAGTTATTTAATGTTTATTCCGAATGGAAGCATGGCCTGAACTCCTTTTTGTTTTTGAAGTCTTTTTACCTGCTCAATAAGCATATAATTTTCTTCTCCGATTTCTTCCTTAATAAAAGCTTCTTTTGATTGCGCAAATGGCAGATTGGAAAGAAGGTCATTGAATGTTTTTTCGTATTCAGGATAGTTTTGTGTACTGTACGTTTTGATCTTTGCAATTTTTGCAGCTTCAGCAATAGCATCATTCAAACCTCCAATCTGATCTACTAATCCAATTTTTAAAGCTTCACTTCCTGACCAGACTCTTCCTTGTGCGATCGAGTCTACCTGTGCAAAAGTCATTTTTCGGCCTTCCGCAACGTGTGTTACAAAGGTTTTGTAAATATGCTCAACTCCTTCTAAAGTAAAGGCTTTAAATTTTTCGTCAACAGGTACAAACGGACTGTAATTTGCAGAGTTCTCATGTGTTTTTACCTGCTCTGTGTTGATTCCTAATTTATGGGCTAAAGGAGTGAAGTTAGGCAGTACTCCAAACACACCTATAGAACCTGTAATCGTATTGCTTTCTGCAAAAATTTTGTTGGCGTTGCAGGCAATGTAGTAACCGCCTGATGCGGCATAATTCCCCATAGAAACCACAACCGGTTTTACTTTTTTGGTTATCTCGATTTCTCTCCAGATCAGGTCAGAAGTTAAAGCACTTCCTCCCGGACTGTCTATTCTCAGAACGATTGCTTTTACATCTTCATTTTTGCGCGCCTCCTGTAAAGAACGTCGCATAGAACCTTCACCAATTACATTAACATCTCCTTCGCCGCTTTGTATTTCACCCTGTGCATAAATAATAGCAATTTGATCAGTAGCAGTATTGGTCAGGGCAGTTGTAATGTTATTTTGAGTATAATCTAAAATCGAAATTTTATTGTAATCGTCGTCTCCCGTTACTTTTAGCGCTTTTTTAATCGCGTTATGGTAAACATCTTCATAAGCAATAACATCTACCAGTTTTTGTGCTTTTGCCATTTCCGGAGTTCTGGCCAGTAATCCATTGGCGATTTCATTTAGTTTCGGTAGCGGAATATTTCTGCTTTTTGAAATATCAGTCGTAACCGTAGTCCAGATGGAGTTTAAAAGAGCAGTTACCTGTTCTCTGTTGGCATCACTCATTTTATTTTCCAGAAAAGGTTCAACAGCACTTTTGTATTTTCCGTGGCGAATCACTTCCATGTGAATGCCCGATTTTTCCTGAAAATCTTTGAAGAACATCACCTCAGACGAAAGACCTTTAAAATCTAAATCTCCGGCAGGATTCAAATAAATAGTATTGGCTACAGAATTCAGATAATATTCTTTCTGAGAGTACGTATTGGCATAAGCCCAAACAAACTTTCCTGATTTTTTGAAACTTTCAAGCGCATTTCTCAAATCTTTGTATTGTGCCAGACCTAAAGAAGACTCATCATTTAAAATAGAGATTCCTTTAATGTTATCATCAGTTTTCGCCGCTTCAATAGCATTGATTACATCTGTTAAACCGATGCCTTTTTTATCCGAAAAAACAGTTACCCATGGGTCTTTGTATTTTCCCGCATAATCGTTTTGAATTTGTTTTAAATTTAATTCAATAACAGAATCACTTTTCACAGAAACAGCATCGTCTCCTCCAAAAATTGCTCCAATAAGAATGACCCCAAAAAAGAAGAGGATAATAAATACAAAAATACCAATAACAGTGGCAATTACATTTCCTAAAAACTTCATAAGTATATTTTTTTTAATAAGTATCGAAAAAGGTTGGTTTGTTACAAAAGTAATCTAAAAACAAATTAATTCGAATAGCAAATTGGATGAAATGGTTGTGGCTTCTGCATTTTTAACGCATTAAATTAAAGATAAGATATTTTGTAAGATAAATATAGTTTGAGTTCGGAATATTTTATATTTGAGGAAACCAAATACTTAAATATGAAAGATAAAATAATTCTGTGGAGTCTTTTTTTCTTGGGCTTTTATGCCGGGGCTCAAAAAATGCAAACTAAAAAAGTGGTAGTCGATAAACTGACAAAGCTTCCTCTGGAAAAAGTAAATATTTACAATCAAAAGGACAATTCAATAACGAATGAGGAAGGTGTTTTTTCTTTTATTTCCGATCAGGATGAATTGAATTTTAGTTTGATTGGATATGAAAATCTGAAACTCAGTTTTACCGAAATAAACAAACAGGATACGATCTTTTTGCAAAGTAAAACCATTGAACTTGATGAAGTAGTGGTGGGTGAAGAAATGGCTATAATGAAAAAAGTATATGCCAAAATGAAAGAGAATTACATATTCGAACCGTACAATGAAAACTTCTTCTTGCGATGTGTCTTGAAACGAAATGATGAATTAGAAAGATTACAGGATATTTATGGTAAAGTATCGAGAAAAAGCATCTTTAAATCAAAAACACAACCGGACAATAAATGTGAAGTTGAGATTTTGAATATGAGGAAAGTTGGGATAAAAGATAAGGCTGATTTTGTGTATTTCGAATTTCAGAGTTTCGAAAAATTATTTGACATAAATGCTATGATCTCTATCAAAACGGAAGATTTCGAGCTTACTAAGGAAAAAAATGTAGCAGGTGATTTTTTTAAAATTAGTTTTATCAAAAAGGCAGAAAATACAATTGCACAAAAAACCAGTGGTTATTTTATAATTAATAAGAATGACTATGCTATTGTAGAAACCTATTTTGATCTTTATGATAATGGAGAAAAAGTACCGTTTCAAAAAAAGGACAAAGTAGAATATCGAACCACGAGTTTTAAAACCACTTCAAATTATAAGAAGAGTGCCAGCACCAATAAATATTATTTGAATAACGCAAAATCGGATGTTAGGGTAGAATTACTTGTAAGTGAAAAAAATATAAAAGCGTTTTACGATTATTCGACCAATTTTTTTGTAACCAATAGTTTTATTGCCGAAAAAGCAAAGTCAAATTTGTCTATGGATAAGGATATTTTTAAAGTGAAATTTCCTTACTCAGAACAATTTTGGAAAAGCCAGAACCAACTCCCTTTAACAAGCGATTTAACTGCATTTTTGAAGAGGGCTTCAGAAAACAAAGAGAACAAGAAAGAGTTTGAAATAGTTGGAAACTTCTAACTCTTGAATCAAATAATGTAGTTAATTCTAAAATAGTTTTAGTTAATTTGCATTAATTATGAAGTCACAGCATCAAATCGTTTTATCAATAGGCAGCAATCAGGGAAACAGGTTAACAAACATCGAAACGTGTATCGATTTGATACATAAAGAAGTGGGGACTGTAATCAGGGTTTCAAAACTGTATGAAACTCCTGCCTGGGGGTTTGAAAGTGATGCTTTTTATAATTGTGCATTGGTTTTACATACCTATTTATCGGCTCAAAAAGTATTAAGTCAGGTTCTGAAAGTAGAAAAAAAATTAGGCCGAATCAGATCGGAGCAACAAGGGTATCAGTCCCGAATTATCGATATTGATCTGATTACTTATGATGATGAAATTATCGAGTCCGAAAAATTGCAAATCCCACATCCGTTAATGCAAAACAGAAAGTTTGTTTTGCTTCCTATGCAGGATTTAGGTGTAGACTGGGAACATCCTGTTTTTCAAAAATCCATTACAGAATTAATTGCAGTCTCGCCTGACGATAGTGTTTGTGAAGTAGTTCAGGAATTGAAAAATCCGATACGCGAAATTGCGTTGGAGAACTTCAACTACATTGCTTTCGAAGGAAATATTGGGGCAGGGAAAACCACTTTGGTGCAAAAAATAGCGGAGGATTTTAATGCAAAAATGGTTTTAGAGCGATTTGCCGACAATCCTTTTTTACCAAAATTTTACAAAGATCAGAACAGGTACGCTTTTCCGTTGGAAATGTCTTTTCTGGCAGACCGTTATCAGCAGTTATCAGATGATCTGGCGCAATTTGATTTGTTTAAAGATTTTATTGTAGCCGATTATCATATCTTTAAATCCTTGATTTTTGCTAAAATTACCCTTGCCGAAGACGAGTATCGATTGTATCGAAACTTGTTTGATATTATCTATAAAGAAATGCCAAAACCGGATTTGTATGTTTATTTGTATCAGAATTCTGAAAGGCTGCTGCAAAACATCAAGAAACGCGGACGCAACTACGAGCAGAATATTGAGGCGGGTTATCTGGATAAGATCAATAATGGTTATCTAGAATATATTAAATCCCAAACTGATTTAAATGTGTTGATTATTGATGTTTCCGATCGTGATTTCGTGAAAAATCATAAAGATTACCTTTTTATTTTAGACGAAATCCAGAAGAAGATTTTTAATTAGAAAATTAGATAATGGGGCAATTATCACATTATCTAATTATCTAATTGACACATTATCTATTTGGGCCAGTTTAATTTCTGAAATAAATCCCAAACCACAATTCCCGCGCTTACGGCAATATTTAAAGAGTGTTTGGTGCCTAATTGTGGGATTTCAATACAACCATCACAAAGCGCAACTGCTTCCTGAGCAACTCCGTAAACCTCATTGCCAAAAACCAATGCATACTTCTGATTTTTCTCCGTTTTAAAATCCTGAAGGAAAATAGAGCTTTCCACCTGTTCGATGGCAAGCGTCAGTACATTTTCTTTTTTAAGATTTTCGATTACTTCCAATACATTTTCGTGATGTTCCCATGCAACAGTCTCAGTCGCGCCAAGAGCCGTTTTGTGAATTTCTTTATTGGGTGGAGTGGCGGTAATACCACACAGGATTATTTTTTCAATTAAAAATGCATCAGCGGTCCTGAACACAGATCCAATATTGTGCAGACTGCGAATATCATCTAAAACTAAAATCAAAGGAGTTTTGTCTGATTTTTTAAAATCCTCTATTGATTTACGGTCCAGTTCGCTATTTTCAAGTTTTCTCATAGGTTTATTCAGGTCATAAAAAAAGCTTCCAAAGTTAAGGAAGCTTTTTGAATTATTCTATTTTACTTTTTAGATTAGCTTTTTACCGGATCTGGTAAAACAGTACCTTTAATAGTAAGTACTTTTGTTGGTTGTCCTTCAGCATTAGAAGTTACAGTTACAGTTTTTGTAAAAGCACCAACTCTGTCAGTAGCATATTTTACACCAATAATACCTTTAGCACCCGGAGCAATTGGCTCTTTTGGAGTTGTTGGTACTGTACAACCGCAAGATCCAGTTGTGTTTGTGATGATAAGAGGTTTGGTTCCATTGTTTACAAAAACAAATTCACGTTTCCCATCTGCATTATGAGCAATAGTTCCATAATCAATGGTTTCTGTTTCGAAAGCCATTCCTGCACCTTCTACTTTGGCAATTTTACCTTTTTTATTGCTTTGAGCATTAGAAGCTGTAATTCCAACTACAGCTAACATAGCGATTAAAATTATTTTTTTCATCTTTTTAGAGTCTTTTTTAATTAAGACAAATCTATGTAAAATTCTTATATCTCAACTTAAAAAAAGCTTAAAATATTTTAATTTTTGCACTACTTCGATATTCCTTCAAAATGTCATAAATTCGCTGTCTTAATTTTTTCATTTAAAATACAATAATTTGGCAGCGAAAGAGAAAGTGGTTAAAGAGACACCTTTAATGAAACAATACAATGAAATCAAGAGAAAATATCCTGATGCCTGTTTGCTTTTTAGAGTAGGAGACTTTTATGAAACCTTTGGAGAAGATGCTATTAGAGCCTCAAAAATTCTGGGAATAACATTAACCAAAAGAGGCGCCGGTTCTGATACAGAAACCGCTTTGGCCGGTTTTCCGCATCACTCTGTCAATACTTATTTGCCAAAATTAGTCAAAGCCGGACTTCGTGTGGCGATCTGTGATCAGCTGGAGGATCCAAAAATGACTAAAACTATTGTGAAACGTGGTGTTACTGAATTGGTAACTCCCGGAGTTTCTTTAAACGACGAAGTTTTACAATCCAAATCAAATAATTTTTTAGCATCAGTTTATTTTGCTAACAAAAATATCGGAGTTTCCTTTCTGGATGTTTCTACAGGAGAGTTTTTAACGGCTCAGGGAAATGCAGAGTACATCGACAAATTGCTGCAAAACTTCAACCCGAGTGAGGTTTTGGTTCCGAAACAGAATAAAAGTGACTTTAAAGATGCTTTTGGAGATGATTTTCATAGCTTTTATTTAGAAGACTGGATTTATAAGGAAGATTATGCTCTGGAAACGCTGACGAAGCACTTTCAGACCTCTTCCTTAAAAGGTTTTGGAGTAGAAGAATTAAGAGAAGGAATTATTGCTTCCGGAGCAATTTTGTACTACCTGTCGGAAACGCAGCACAATCGTGTGCAGCATATTACAGCGATTCAGCGTATTGCCGAAGATGCCTATGTCTGGATGGATCGTTTTACCATTAGAAACTTAGAATTGTATCATAGTTATAATCCAAATGCGGTTACCCTTTTGGATGTGATTGACAGAACGCTTTCGCCAATGGGAGGGCGTTTGTTGAAACGCTGGCTGGCTTTACCTTTGAAAGACAGTGCCAGAATAAAAAGCCGTCATGATGTGGTTTCTTATTTAAAATCCAATTCCGAAGTTTTACAAAGTATCCAGTATCAAATCAAGCAAATCTCAGATTTAGAGCGTTTGATTTCTAAAATAGCAACAGGAAAAGTCTCACCACGTGAGATTGTGTATCTGAAAGAATCGTTGGATGCAATTATTCCAATTAAAACTCTGGCACTTGAAAGTCCGCAGGAAGCGGTGAAGGTAATAGGAGATAGTCTGCATGCCTGTGATTTGTTAAGAGAAAAGATTAAAAATACTTTAAATCAGGATGCGCCTGTCGCGGTGGCTAAAGGAAATGCTATTGCAAAAGGAATCAGTGAAGAGCTGGATGATTTGCGTGCTATTTCTACTTCCGGAAAAGAATATCTTGAGGGAATTGAAAAAAGAGAATCGGAGCGTACCGGAATTTCTTCGCTTAAGATCTCGTTTAATAATGTTTTTGGTTACTATATTGAAGTTAGAAATACACACAAAGATAAAGTTCCTGAAGAGTGGATTCGTAAACAGACGCTGGTTAATGCAGAGCGATATATTACCGAGGAATTAAAAGAATATGAAACTAAAATTCTGGGAGCGGAAGAGAAGATTTACAAGATCGAAACAGAGCTTTTTGAGCAATTGGTGATCTGGATTGGAACTTATATCAAGCCGGTGCAGATGAATGCTAATTTGGTGGCACAGCTGGACTGTTTGTGTTCGTTTACACAATTGGCTATAGAGAATCAATATGTATGTCCTGAAATTGATGAAACGTTTGAGTTAGAGATTAAAAACGGACGTCATCCGGTTATTGAAAAGCAATTACCGGTTGGAACGCCTTATATTGCTAATGATGTTTATTTAGACAGAGAGACGCAGCAGCTGATTATGATTACAGGTCCTAACATGTCCGGTAAGTCTGCTATTTTGAGACAAACGGCTTTAATTGTATTGTTAGCTCAAATGGGAAGTTTTGTTCCTGCTGATAGTGTAAGAATGGGAATTGTAGATAAGATTTTTACCAGAGTAGGGGCTTCGGATAATATTTCGATGGGAGAATCTACTTTTATGGTGGAGATGAATGAGACCGCTTCTATTTTGAATAACATCTCAGATCGCAGTTTGGTACTTCTGGATGAAATTGGAAGAGGAACCAGTACATATGACGGGATTTCGATTGCCTGGGCGATTGCCGAATTTTTACACGAACACCCGGGAAGACCTAAAACCTTGTTTGCAACGCATTATCATGAATTGAATGAAATGACAGAATCGTTGCCAAGAATTCAAAATTATAATGTTGCGGTAAAAGAGTTAAAAGACAATGTGCTTTTCATTCGTAAACTGGTAAAAGGAGGAAGTGCTCATAGTTTTGGAATTCATGTAGCAAAAATGGCCGGAATGCCTCAGATTGTAATTTTGAAGGCGCAAAAGATGTTGAAAAAACTGGAGAAAAACCACTCAAGTGAAGCGTTAAATGGTGTAAAGTCTGAAAATGATGAAATGCAGATGAGTTTCTTTAATTTAGACGATCCTTTGCTGGAAGAGATAAAAGAAGAAATTCTGGGGCTTGATATTAATGCGATCACACCGGTTGAAGCGTTGATGAAACTCAATGAGATTAAAAGAATGTTGGTACGAAAATAAATTTCATATTTAAAGTTTAGGTTATCAGAAAGTTATAAAATAAGTAGATTTTTTTTTCAAAAAACGCTTGTGTAATTGAATAAATGTCCTAAATTTGCACTCGCAATACAGAACAAATCAAGTGTTGCAGTTCTTAATTAGAATTTGAAATGCGAAAATAGCTCAGTTGGTAGAGCGCGACCTTGCCAAGGTCGAGGTCGCGGGTTCGAGCCCCGTTTTTCGCTCTATATCATCTAATGCTCGGATGGTGAAATTGGTAGACACGCTGGACTTAAAATCCAGTGAACAGCAATGTTCGTGCGGGTTCAAGTCCCGCTCTGAGTACTAAAGCCTCTTCTTTTGAAGAGGCTTTTTTTATGGTGTAAATCCAGGAGTTCTAAAATAAATCTGCGAAGCAGATTTATTTTAGAGAATCTAAGAATCTAAGAATCTAAGAATCTAAGAATCTAAGAATCTAAGAATCTAAGAATCTAAGAATCTAAGAATCTAAGAATCTAAGAATCTAAGAATCTAAGAATCTAAGAATCTAAGAATCTAAGAATCTAAGAATCTAAGAATCTAAGAATCTAAGAATCT
>NZ_MIKE01000004.1:0-72586 GCF_001853485.1 Flavobacterium tructae
TGGTTGCTGTTAAAGTAAAAGTAACATTACTGCCAACATTAGGCGTAGCGCTACTTGCGGTTTTGGTTATACCAACATTAGACTGCGCAACCGGGGTTGGGGTAACACTAGAGGTATTATTTCCAGGAGTAGGATCTGCTTCATTGGCAGCTATACTCGCACTGTTGGTATACGTTCCAGAGGCATTGACTGTGGCAATGATAGATAAGGTAGCATTCGCTCCATTGGCTAAAGCACCAATCGCCCAGATTCCAGTTCCACTTGTATAGGTTCCTGAAGCTGTGCTGGCACTTACAAAAGTATAGCCAGAAGGTAAAATATCTGTTACACTTACTCCTGTTGCGTTGCTTGGACCTGCATTGGTTGCTGTTAAAGTAAAAGTAACATTACTGCCAACATTAGGCGTAGCGCTACTTGCGGTTTTGGTTATACCAACATTAGACTGCGCAACCGGGGTTGGGGTAACACTAGAGGTATTATTTCCAGGGGTAGGATCTGCTTCATTGGCAGTTATACTCGCACTGTTGGTATACGTTCCTGAGGCATTGACTGTGGCAATGATAGATAAGGTAGCATTCGATCCATTGGCTAAAGTACCAATGGCCCAGATTCCTGTTCCACTTGTATAGGTTCCTGAAGCTGTGCTGGCACTTACAAAAGTATAGCCAGAAGGTAAAATATCTGTTACACTTACTCCTGTTGCGTTGCTTGGACCTGCATTGGTTGCTGTTAAAGTAAAAGTAACATTACTGCCAACATTAGGCGTAGCGCTACTTGCGGTTTTGGTTATACCAACATTAGACTGCGCAACCGGGGTTGGGGTAACACTAGAGGTATTATTTCCAGGGGTAGGATCTGCAATATCTGGAGATGCTATAGAAGCACTATTCAAATAAGGACCTGCAGCTTTTACCGTAGCAGTAATTTGCAAAGTTGGGGAAGAGCCTATATTTAATAAACCAATATCCCAAACCCCTGTCGAGGAATCGTATGTCCCAACACTTGGTGTAGCAGACACAAAAGTGTAACCAGCTGGTAACAAATCAGTAACCTTGGTATTTGGTGCATTACCAGGACCAGTATTGCCTGCTGTGAGTGTAAAAACAACATTGCTTCCCACATTTGGACTTGGGTTATTTACAGTTTTAGAAACAGAGAGATCGGCAGAAATTATACCCTCTATAATATCTAAAAAAACACCCGAATCCAACGATGCATCACCAGCGTCAGCAATTACAATTTTAAAAGTATAAGTTCCTCCAGGAGTTAAGCCAGCAATGGATTTCTTTATCGACTTTGTTAAACCATTATGTTCTGTAAAAACTGGGAAAGGTCCTGGTTGAGGCGCTGTATTCAGGTTATATTTACCTCCAGTAGTAGTTGTAATGTGACCATTATTGATATACAAAGCAGATTGAGAACCATCGTATGCAGCGACAGGTGTTGCCGGTGAGCTAAATCCAGGAATACCAGAATTTACCTTATTTATTGATGTGGCATTACCATTTGGCAATGTTGCGAAATTCTGAATTCCAGAAATACCAGGCCCCGAAACAAAAAAACCAAAAGCATCATCAAAATTAGAACCTACATAATCTGGAAACTCCTCTGAACCAAATTGATAACTAAAAAGTAGTCCCGAAACATTCGGTGCTAAAGTTATTGTAAAAGAATACGATACTAAGTCACGTGTTGCGGTAGGATCAATTAAAGATAAATTGGGATCTGATAATGTTGTAGCTCCAGCAGGGTTAAAACTATTTTGGACAGCAGTATTTTTGTTTGCTAATTCGAAAGGGGCACTTCCTGTAGTAAAGTACACACCGCTCGGTATCTGCAAACCAGCGCCACTAATACCATTAGAAAAGGTGGCAACTTGATTTGCACGCAATGTTGCGGCAGTTGCTGCTCCCGACAATGTTCCACCAACGATAACTATTCCAGGCCCATTTAAAGCGGTATTTATCTGCAAATTTGATGGATTTGTTACAATAGTAGCTTGAGCATATATTGAAGATGATATATTAAAAAGAAAAAAAACATTTATAAAAAAAGAAAAAGAATTAAAATTTAATAACTTATTCAAAATCAATAGTCCTTTGCTAAATAGAAAATAGAAAATCGATAATAAACTTTTAATTACAGAATTAATGAGTGTAAAATTATTCATACTATAGAAATTTTAATTAAAAATTGGATATCAAATTAAAATACGAGATAAATTATAAATTGGTTTTTATAACGAAGAAAAATTCCGACAAAAAAAAACTAAAAACAACATCATAAACTTACAAATAAAAAGCAAAATCTTGCTAATTTTTAAAAAAAAAGAGTTTTTTTTTTTAATCATCCACGGACATCAATAACCACAAGGATTATTAATTTGAAATTCGAATTAAATACTATATAATATTTAATGTTATGAAAAAAAATATTAAAACTTATAGTTAAAATTTAGCCACTTGTACTAAATTATTTGCTTCATATTATTGGTTGCAAATAAGTATTAAACTTTTACCTACAGAAACAATGAGATTAAACTTTTGGCATTTTGCAATTAAAAACTTTAAATTAATTTAATAAATAAGGTATACTATTTTTTAAAAAAGTTATTTGTACTGATCAATTTGAAATACTTTTATAATAAATATTTCTGAATACATATCGATGAGTTAAATCTATTATCTAATACCAAAATTATCATCTATTTTTTTAGACGATTAAACATTTTCGTTAAGTCATTAACAAGTTACGGCAAATCACCAAAAAATATCGACAAACGGTTTCTAGCCTACTGACGTTGAACAAAAAATTAAAGAATATCGAACTTATCATCTGCAAGCGAATAGAGCTTGAATTCAGATCGAATTACAGCAAATGAAATAATATTAAAATATAGATAAGCAAAATATCTTAAGCTTTCAATTATTGCATATCAAAAAATTTTAAATTACATTCCATCAATACAAATCCGCTTTAAAACAATAAAAACTTCTTGCCACTTCTATCGTAATAAGTAATTTACAACTTAATTTAGTAGGGAAATCGCTTACAATATTCTAAATTCACTATGGATTAATCTTAGATTAGATATTGTCGCAAAAATATTTTTGGGTTCAAAGATTTAAAAATATCCGAACTATCAGTAATCTAGAAATCAATACTGATATATTAACAAAATCTTAATAATAATAATAATAATAATAATAATTTCAAAAAAACCAACAAGAAACTGCAAAACACTTTAAAATAATAGAAAGATTAATTAAACTTTTACTTTAAACTATTCAAAAAAACTTTTTTAGAATCATTTAAAAATTAAAATCTAAAATTTCCATATTAGGTCTTGCAAAAAGTTCATATATTGCTAAAAAATAAGAAGAAAATTAAAAAAAGAAATAGTACTAACCGACAATATGAACTTTAGATTACTTTTAGGAACTACAATAGACTTGTAATATAATTATAATATCTTATTAAACTATGAATTGCATTATTATTGATGACGAAGAAATGGCAAGATCCATAATAGAAAAAATGATTGAAAATACATCTCAATTAAACTTGTTAAAAGAATTCTCAAATGCTATTCATGCCATAAAGTATTTAAATGAAAATAATGTCGATTTAATTTTTCTAGACATCCACATGCCTGATTTTACAGGTTTTGATTTTATTAAAACAATTAAAAGTCCACCCAAAATTATACTGATAACTTCTGATAAAAATTTTGCTATCGAAGCTTTTGAATACGAATGTATTGTAGATTATTTAGTAAAACCAATTACCGAAGATCGCTTTCAAAAGCAATTCAAAAAGCGAATACTACAACAACAATTTTAAATAGAAGTGCTAATGAAGATAATGCAAACGAATTTTACATCAATATTGATCGCCGTCTGATCAAAATTGAATTTGCTTTCGTCAATATTATAGAAGCTAAAGGAGATTATATTCATATCAAAACGGAAAACAAAAACTATGTGGTCCACTCAACCCTTAAAAAAATAGAACACAAATTACCTAAAGATTTGTTTTTGAAAGTGCATCGTTCCTTTATTATCAATACAAAAAAAATTATTGACATTGAAGACAATAGTGTCTTAATTGGCAAAGACGTCATTCCTGTAAGTCGCGCCAATAGACCAGATTTAATGAAACGACTGAACTTATTGTAGCATTTTTATAAAAGAAAATACTACTTATTTAATACTAAGTTGAAAAAAGCTCTTATTTCTCGTTTTTCTTCACTTTGAATACTGGTTTAGATGTCAACATCCATCTAAGACGCAAACCTACTTCTGTATATTGAAACCCGGCAGCAGTAGCAGACGCAATATTACTTTTAACACCATAAAAATTCGCCAAAAAACGATCTGAAAATTTATAGCCAAATTTAGCTTGCACTCGATAAGTCGATTGCTTGCTATCATTTTCAATGTATTGAAATCCTGTTGCAGCACTTAGTGTGTAAAAGATAGCATTGTTTTCAGCCGATTTTTCATCTTTCAAAAAATCAACAAAAATCTCATAAGCATTAAATTTACTTGGACTAAAATAAATTGTTGGCAATTGTTTTTGAAAGGCAATAAATTGATAATTAAAGCCTGCTTTCAAAATTGGTTTTGATAAAAAATTATAATATAATGAGGTAAATAATAAGTTTCGCTGGTTACTATCACTTTGCGCGCTGTAATAATATTGTGTAAACCATCCTAATTTGAAGTTTGTGCCAATATTATAATTGAAATAAAAATTATTAGCTGTTATCTCTCTACTTACCAGATCAGCATTGAAGTTCTGAATATCTCGCTTATACCCTAATTCTAAATCTTGCAATTTTAAGGGCTTTATTTTGAAAAATACGTCTACTAATAATTGACTATAATTACTAACGAAAGATCTTGCATTACTTGAACCTACTAAAACATTAAAATTTATTTTGGGATGAAATTGCCATTGTGCGCCGACCTTGAAGTCATTAGAGACTGCCGAATTTTTAGTGACTGTATTTTCAGTTTTTCTGTATTGATACATTCCTAAAAAAGCCCATTTCGTCGATATTGGAAAATTCAAAACTGTATTATTAGCGTAGGCTTCATTCTTTCCATTATCAAATGAATAACTTATTATCTCCTCTACACTTGGTGTGAAATTTTCATTTAATTTTTTTAGAAATCCAATAGCATCTTTTTGGTTTTCAAATATTTTCAAGGTAGTATCAACTGCTTCATAAGCTTTTAATGGTTCGCCATCTGCAAAGTAAGCATTCGATATTCCTAAGTTTCCATCAAATGATTTTGCATCGTTGACCAATATATTTTGGTAGTCAGCAATACTTTCTTTAAAATCACTACGATACATTCCTAAAGTTGCAGAAAGCGCTAATACCCAATTTTCATTGGGATTACTAATTTGGTATTCCTTTATTTTTGCTGCTGCTTCTTTGTACTTTCTATTCCAAATTAGTGCCTGAACATAGCGTTCTTTTGTTTGATTTTGTAATTTTATGTCCTCAATAAATTGGCTATTTTTTAATGCTTTTTTGGCTATAGATAAAGCTTCGCTATCTCTTTCGGCTATATGCGAAACTAATGACAATCCGTTTAAAGAAAACAAGCTATCCTTTTTGGATACTGCTAATTCTCGATATACCTTGGTTGCATTTTTTTTATCCTTAGTGATTAAATAAATATTAGCTTTATTCATTAATGTTTCCTTGTCTTTCGGAAAATCCTCAAAATTTTCATCTAATAAAGAAAGTGCAGTTTTATAATCTTGTTGTTGTACCAATTGATTGGCGTATCCCATGCGAATGTATTTCTTAGAAACTAAGGCATTTGGATTTTTAACAGAAACTGCCAAAGCTTTATTTACATAGATTAAAGCCTCCTCATATTGTTTTAAATTAGACAAAGTATTTGCATAGCCTAGTAAAGCCGGAAAACTTTCGGGATGCTTTGCTATCAGGCCAAAGTAATAAGGTTTTGCCTCAGAAAAATTTTTATTCCATAACATGCATTCAGCATAATTCAACTGGATTTCAAAATCATCTGGATACTTTTTTAGTAGTTCAGAAAAAATTACTGTGGCTTTTTCAGGACTTGAATTTAAACCGACAGCTCTACCGTAACATAGCTTTGCCGTTTTATTATCTGGATATGTCTTTAAAATTTTGCTGAAAAAAATTTCGGCTTGAGCAAATTCTCCTTTCTCTAAATTGGTAAAACCCTCTTGCATATCTTGCGCTTGAATTGATAATCCAAGAAGAAAGCAAAAAACTAAGACTATTTCCTTTTTAATGTTCATTTTTAAACATATCTTTTGTAATTAACTGCAAGTTAAGTATAAACATTGATTATTCGTCTACAGTAAAGTGCGGATAATCGAAAAAAAATAAAAAAAAATCTTATAACGAACGTATATTTGTATCAGAATTAAGAAACAAAATAGTAAAATTAATTATGAATAACAGATTTAGCTTGCTGAGTATGTAATACTATTAAGAAAAGAAAGAATTTTAAGAGCTGTCTGAAAGATGACAAACTAAAACACTTTTTTTTATTTCATTTATGTCACTGCCATTAACCTGTTTGTACCAATATTATGCGACTACTTAGAGAATTACATTGCCCTTTATTGTTGGACTTTTGCCTTTTTAAAAATCAATTTTAAAATTGCCTGCAAATTCAAAAAAGACTTGCTAAGTATCAAAAATATGATCTCCTTTTTTGCCGCAAAAGCTATACGTTTTTTTAAAATTAAAATCAATAAAGGCGATGTAATTCTAGTGAAGTACTATTTTAAAAGTTAATTCAATGTCAAATAAAAAGACTTAATTGTTTTTATTTAAAAATTAAAATCAATAATTTATATACAAAAAAGAAGGTTTGTTTTTTCCTTCTGAATCGATGAATCCAAACTGTTTTTGTTTGTTTTTTATCCACGGCCATTTTCCAGCAACTTTATCTGGAACTTTCGGAAAATCATATAAAGTCCAGGAAACAAATGCAAGTTGCTTCTTTTTGAATATAGATTGCATTTTTTTATGATAATTAGCCTGCTTTTCTTTTGAATTACCAAACCAACTCCACAGTCCTCGATTGGACGAAAGCCCAAATTCTTGCATTACCAAAGGCTTTTTGGCTGCTTTTTCTAAAACAGCAAGTTTGTCTTCAAAAAGTGAAATATCTTCATAATAATGATACGATACAAAATCTACCTTATCTTTTAGTATCTCTGCCGATGCAATATTAGAATATCCAATAGTGACCAAATGATTAGCATCGAATTTCTTGACTGCTGCAATCATTTGTTCCAACCAAGGCTTTACATTTTGTTCCCCACGTGATTCAAAATCTAAATCAGGTTCGTTTTTAATATCCCAAGCAATAATATTTTTGCAGTCCTTAAAAGTCGTTACAATTTTCTCTGCATGTCGATGAGTTAAAGTCCAGCTTTCTGGAGCATAATCTCCATAAAAATCGAATAATGTAACGATTACAGCTAGTTTTTTTTCTTCGGCCAAGTCTAAAACTATTTTTACCTTATCTAATTTCTCTTTTGAAACCTCTGCTTTACCAAATTCTTCATAAGGAACAAAAATCCTAATCGTATTGAGTTTTGCTTTTGTTATTATATCAAAATCAGCAGCTATAGTATCTTTATTAAATTTATTTCCAAACATATCCCAAGCAGAATTTTTAGGATAATAATTAATACCTTTTATGATATAGGGAGCACCATTTTTTAAAATTTCATTTCCTTTTACCGTGTATATTTTTTTATTCAATTCTACAGCAACCAAACTCTTTTCTTTTTGCATCCGAACATAGTGTCGAATACGCCAAAAACCATCCTCTAGCAACATTAAAACCTTATAATTTGCAGTATCCCGAACAGAAGTTATAAGCTTGTTATCTTGATAAATATTTTGAAATTCAACTACATTTTTATCGGTAATAACGACTTGTTGGCCGTCTTCGCTATAAAAATCTAACGATGCATGATGTTCTATTATTGTACTCTGGATCGAAATTTTTTTGGCCTTATTATAGGCTATAATTTGTTCTAATTGCTTTCTCGAACTTTCTGTAAAATAATCGTCAATTCCATCATTGACATTGTTTTTAAGAGCATTATTTTTTATTACATAAGAAAACAAATAATGCTTCTCAATTTTCTGGATGGTTTGATTTTCCATCCGTCTACCTTGATTTTTGAAGGTTTCCCACGTTACTTTGGGTAAATATGTATCTAAAGTCTCTTTCTCTAAATGCAGCATCGAACTTCTATCTGCTCCCGAATTTAAGTAGCCCAAAATTTCACTCATTCCAAATAATACCAAAATATTAATCGCAATAAATGAAACTATTAAAATTGCCCGATAATTATTTTTATTGTTAATTACTATCATAATTTTTTTCTTCTACTTTTTGAATACTTCCTAAGGTTGAAATTTCAAATGAATATTTTTTTTCTTTATAATATTCAGATGAAATAGTAAAAACAGCATGGCCTTTTACGCTATCTTCTTGCAAAGTCGCTATGAGTTGATTATGATGATACACTTTTAGAGTCACTTTAATTCCGTCTGGAACTAACTGATTTATAAAACTACGCAACGGGCCGACTATTATAGTGCGCTTATCTTTTGAAAATTCAAATTCAATTTTCGGATTAATCGGTTCGTAGTTAATTGCTATAGAATTACTTTCTGCTATTCCCGCTACATACGCTTTTGCAGTATAAACATCTTGGTGATCAGGATGCAAAATCTGAGCAGTTGCAACTCCGTTTATAGTTGTGCCAAATGATTTTAAAACCATATTATTAGCAGTAGAAATCACAAATGAGACCATGGTTCCGTCGCTTACAACGTTACCAAATTTGTCTTTAATAACAGCTGTTTTTAAGGTCGTAATTTGATTTCCATCAGCATATTGATGATTTCTAGTAAAAGAAATTATGAAATTTGTAGCGATTCCAGGAAAAATTACAGCGTTAAATTCTTTAGTAATGGTAGCATTGCATTGAGCAGAAACCAAAACTATTCCAGATTTTGTAGGAGCATCAATTATTTTCCAAGCAATGAGATTTTTCGTTTTTACCGTTTGATTTGTAATAGTATTTAAAAACTGACTTCTAAAAATTACAGGAGTATTTTCTGGTTTCGGATTATCAAAGCCATCTGTCGGAATGGTAACGTACATTACAAAATGACCATCACCTACCAATGTACTTGGTGGACCTAAATAATTTTCGATATCCGTTTTAGTGTCGTTATTGGGCAAAATTTCAAAGTTTCCCTGTAGTTTATTTTCTCCGTTTACAACCAAAAACCAATCAATACGACCCGATTTTTTAGCATAACTTTTAGGGAGGGCAAAAGTTAATTTATCATTTTTAACGGTGGCATCTAAAAGTGTTTTTCCTAAAGAATGAATTAAAAACAACTGCGGTCTATTTGACGTATTGACCTCAAAATCTAAAGCTATTTTGGCACCTGCTATAAAAGTCTTTTGTTGCGTAATTAGTATAATAGCGCCCGTTTGTTTTTTAGGCAATAAAGTGACTGATACCAATAATATGGTAAACAAACAAAAACAAAATATATAGATTTTATTCTTCATTATCTAGGATTTCCAATGTAATTATTAATTTCAATTTTAATAAACGAATACCCTTTATGTCCTTTAACCCTTTGCATTTGTGCACTTTCTTGTTTACTGTTTCGTACCGGAATTACCGCACGAGCAAGAGCTTCTGATTCTAAACCATTTACAAAACAATTTTCTGTTGAAGATTTTATAATCACAGGATTCAAATCTCTTAGCAAATTATAGGTAAAATATTGCTTACGCTGAATGCGAACACCCTCTTTTATAAACTGGTGATCAACATAAACCAATTCTTTTTTATCATTGTAATACGAAATTAAGAGCTCTGGAATGGTTACTTCTTGAATTCCGTAATTGAATAAAGTACCTTTGATCTGGTTGTTATCTATCACTAAATCTGAAATAGCAACCGAATTATACAAGTCGGTGGTTGCGACATTTCCAGCACTTTGAATATCAAATGTAGCGGGAATATTTTTCAATTCTTTTGGTGTAAATTCATTGGGGTTAAAAGTTGTTGGCTTTACATCAGTTGGCTTTAACCACGCAATATCTTCAAAATTCACCTTAAAACTCGTGACTTCTTTTGGCATCAATTTATGTTTAATAGTATACTTTGCGTTGAATACGGCAATCGATTTATCATTTCTGTCATATAAAGTAGCTTTCAAGACCACATCTGCAGGAACATTATCTATATTTTGAACTTCACCAATCACTATATATTGACTGTCAATTTTTACCAAACTTGCCGATATAATTTCTAAATCTGGTTGGCGCAGTACATCTTCATGATAGGTCTGCTGGGTAGTTATCTTTCGTCTCCCTTGCTTGTAATACGAATTAATATTCTCTGACATGAATTCGTGCGGAGGAATATCGGTATCTTTTTTATCTGGAATGATAAACCATTTCCCGTTTATTTTCTGAACGTCATGTATGTACTTTTTTTCAATTAATTCTAATGGTGTAACCCACTTGGTCGTTGCAATAACTCTAGCTTTGTCTTTACTTTGCTGAACAATTTTAGTTTCGATAGCATCTAACTTGGCGTAAGAATTAAGAACACCATCCGAAACAGAAATTTCCAGCATAAACTGAGCCACCGAGTATTCTTTATTAGGAACAACATAAGAGTGCGCTTTATCATAAAACTTAAAATCTAGAGCATCATAATATGCTTTTACAACATTTTCAGGACTAATCTGTACAGCATTTTTGATATAAATGCGATATGCTCCAAAGCTTATAATTAGTAGTAAAATCCCTGTCCAAATGTGTAGAAATTTTATCATCGCTCTTGGAAAATTAGCATAAACAATTCCATACTTATTGAAAGAAGGTTTTTCTAAAGGCTTTATTTTTAAGGCCTGCAACCAAATCATCTGAACATTAAGTATAAAAGCCAGAAGAATGGTTAACATCGGAATAATTCCCCACATTAATTTCAAATAGATCGGTACTTCATCTTTTGGAAGAATTTTAGACAAGGGCTGCACATTTAGTTTTTCCCACACCATTATACCATTTTCTAATTGTGATAATCGATGCCAACCGCAGAAATAGAGAATTGGATCGTAAAATTTATCGTTAGAAAAAACATATTTCAAATTATATTTTTCAGGAACCGTTAGAAATTGCTGCAATGAACCAATACCTTCAAGTCCTCGAAATTTGGAGTTTTCCAGCCGTTCTACTGCACGAGAAGTCAATTCTGGTAATCTTCTTGCCGAATGGTAATTTCCATCAACCGTCATTGCCTTTGTTTGTGTCGATAAGTAGGCCATCTGATCACCAAAACCTAATGGCAAAAACCTCCAGTGATCGTGTTGATCCTGATTTAAGAAATTGACAATTGGTAAAAAGTTAATTTTTTGCGGTTGCAATGGTCTAAAATACCCTAACGTCATGGTAAACACTGCAAAAAACAAAAAGCAACCAGCAAATAATCCGCCTAGGATCCTCCTATAAACACTCCCAAATTTTACTTGCAAAGCCGTTCTTAAGTCACCTTCAACTAATCGGTACACAAATTCACCAAAAATGGGCAAACTCATTATAGAAGCCCAAAGTGTAAAGCGATCCAAGGTTAGGATATTAAAAGCATTTTCTCCTAAAATTGCTAAGGGAATTGGAGTTGTGCCGCCCGTTCCTAAAACAGTGAGCAAGGTTAAGGATAATCCGAAAAAAATATACCTTTTGCTGTAATATCTATAAAATATATAAGGCAATATAAAAAGTAATATTCCCCAAGGTATCAAGAAGAACATCAAGCCAGAAGAGGTTACTTCTATAAAATTGTCGCGACTTCCATGCGGAATAGGAACCTGAGTGATGGGATTGGCTTTAGAATTAATCCAATACGGCAGTATACAAAATACTAGCAGAAAAACGGCGCTACCACAGAAAAGAATAATCCGTTTTAATAATGATAGAAATGTTTTATAGAATATTTTGAATGTGATTTCCTTGAATGAATTGACATTTTCGCGAGCGGTATCCATTACTATCATACCGATTAAAGGCGAAACAAAAAATACCATTCCAAATAAAGGTGTAACATGATGCGAACAAACGGTTACGGCCATCAAAGACAGAGAGGTGAAGTAATATTTCTTTTTGCCTGTTTTGATAAAAAGATAAATCTCTGGAAGTGCATGCATTAAAACAGAAACTCCAATAATACTGGGAAGCTGTCCAAAAATATGCAATGTTTCTACAAAAGAAGAAGAAACCACTGCCAGAATAGCAGAATAACCTGCAACGGTTCTATTTCCAGTTATTAAAAGTGAAAATCTAAAAGTTCCTGCAATGAATAAAATAATCCCAACGATGGCAACAGTAAACATACCAAATTTCAAACCTCCAATTAAAGAAAGTAACCCAATGGTTTGGTGCACTAATGGAGGATAACTCATCACATTAAAACCCGTATACCAACTATAATTCCAAGGTTCAAACCAACTGTGGGCATAATGATTTCCGAAAAACATGTGAATTAAAGCATCATAAGAACTTTCTAAAGTAAAAAAAATAGCGCTGCCATGGAAAGTCAATCCAAAAAGTAAGGCTACTATCAAATATTTATTAGAAGTTTCTTTCAATCACTCTTATTTTACATTATTGTTTTTGTAAATATAGGGATATCGTCTTATAGAAGAAAACGATATAACTGTACAAAATGTCCTTTCATCGAAAGAAACAGTACCAAACATCTAAAATATCAAAAAAAGTCATACAAGAGCTCTAATTTTACATCAGAATAATATTCTAAAATAAGTATTGCCAGAATCATGTAATTAGAGCATCACAGTGATGTTATTTTCAAAAAAACAAAACATCTTTTGTTTAAATCTCTTGTAGAGACTTTCGTTGAAAGTACTTTTTAATTTCAAAAATTACAATTCATAATAAATATGTTGATTTAGTTAATTGTTGCCGAAAAGGAATTTATCTTATAAATTCCTTTTCATTTTTGTTAAAGTTTTCTTATTTTTCTTATATTTGTTTATAAGAATAAGCTTTTTAAAATTTCATCATACTATTTTTTTAATACTACACACTTGAATTGAATATTAAAAATACTTATAAAAAGATCACTGCGGAAAAATTTTTTATGCTTACAATTTTATTTGTAAATGCAGGAAATTATTTGTACAATTTGCTATTAGGAAGAATACTTGGTCCTTCTGAGTTTGCTGACGCTGCGATCTTAATAACTTTGCTTTTAGTATTGTCTTTTGTTGGAATGACATTTCAGGTTACTGCGGCTAAATATGCCGTTTTGCTAGAAGGAACGCAATTGCATGTTTTTTTAAAATTTATTTTTAAGTATGCACTCCTCTTCGGTGTAATACTGGGATTTACAGTAGTAGTATTCAGCCATCAATTGCAAGAAATTTTTAAAACCAAAACCTCACTAATGTTCGTTTTGTTTGGTTTGGGACTTCCAATGTATTTTATAATGAGTATTAATAGGGGTTTATATCAGGGGAAAAATGATCTGAGAAATTTGTCAAAAACCTACTATTTTGAAATGTTATGTCGTTTGATTTTGACACTTTTGTTACTCTACCTTTTACCTCAAATTCAATCTTCTATTATCATCGCAGTAGGAATTTTAATTTCTTTTGTCTTTGGTTTGATTCCCTTTCAAAAAATAATTAACAGCAAAAACAAACAGACTCTAAGTGACAATTTAGATACAAAATCCATTATTACATTTTTCGCTTTAACAGCCTTCTATGAATTAACGCAAATCATCATTAACAATAGTGATATTATGTTGGTTAAACATTATTTTGATAATGAAAAAGCGGGCTTATATGCTTGTTTAGCATTAATAGGCAGGGTAGTATATTTTGTCGCTTGGATGTTTGTAATGCTCCTTTTGCCCAAAGTAATACAGTTAAAAAAACAGGGTGAAGATACACTTCCGATTCTATTAAAATATGTTTTATATATTGTTTGCTTGTCTACAATAATTGTTCTAAGTGCACTCTTATTTCCAGAAATTGTAGTGCGATTAATGTTTGGCGAGAAATACCTACCCATAGCTTTTTTGTTGTGGAAATATGCATTGGCAACTTCAATTTTTGCTATCGCAAATATTTTTGCTTACTATTTTCTTTCTATAAATAAGTATGTGCCTGTTGTAATATCAGCCTTTCTGGGACTTACACAAATAATTCTAATAGTCCTCTATCATAATTCACTCGAACAAGTGGTTGTTATGCAAATCATCGCGATGGTGGTATTATTATTATTTCAATTGTTTTTTTTCTTTTTTAATAACAATAAAAAGTAACATTTTAAATATGAAAGTAGCTGTAGTCACTGCATTTCCGCCAAGTAAAGTTACACTAAATGAATATGGTTATCATTTGGTAAAAAACTTTGTTCAAAACTCAGAAGTATCCGAATTAATTTTATTATCCGATAAAACATCTGAAGCGAAACAATTAGACTTTGACCAAAAAGAAAAGGTAAAAGTAAAAGAATGTTGGAGATTTAACAGTTACACCACTATTTTTTCTGTTCTTAATGCAGTTCGAGAAGAACAACCAGATGTGATTTTGTTTAATCTTCAGTTTGTAAAATTTGGAGATAAAAAAACACCTTCTGCCTTGGGATTATTGTTACCCATGATTTTGAGATTTTTTGGATACAAAACAGTGGTTTTATTACATAACATTTTAGAGCAAGTTGATCTAGAAAAAGCAGGATTCACAGAGAGTAAATTCATGCAGAAGATCTATAATTTTATTGGAACTAACATTACCAGATGCATTTTGAAAGCCAATAAAGTTGCTGTAACTATTCATAAATATGTGGATGTTTTAAATGCTAAATACCATACCAAAAATGTAATGCTAATTCCACATGGGACATTCGAATCAGTCAAAAATCCTAATTTTGAAATTAAATCTGGCCCTAAACAAATTATGGCTTTTGGTAAATTTGGAACCTACAAAAAAGTCGAAATTTTAATTGATGCAGTCGAAATTGTTAGAAAAACAAATCCAGAAAAATTAGAAGTCGTGATTGCTGGAACAGATAGTCCAAACACACCTGGATATTTAGATGGAGTACAAGAAAAATACAAAAACGTTGAGGGAATAATTTTTACCGGCTATGTTGAAGAAAATAATGTAGAACGAATTTTTACTGATAGTACAATTGTGGTATTCCCTTATACATCTACTACTGGTAGTTCTGGAGTTTTGCATCAAGCAGGAAGCTACGGCAAAGCAGTTATCATGCCTGATTTAGGTGATTTGGCCTTGCTAATTAAAGATGAAGGGTATAAAGGAGAATTTTTTAATCCGGAAAGTGCCGATTCTTTAGCTATAGCGATTGACAAAATTATTTCAAACGATACCTATCGAAAAGAATTAGCAATTGCTAATTTTCAGGCTGCAAGCGCCCTATCAATGGACAAAATTATAATGATGTATATAGAATGTTTTAAATCAATACAATAAACTTAAATGTAATATTATGAAAATACTAATAGTAGATGATCAGCAATTGGTCTTGTTGTCTTTAGAAAAATTGCTAAGTGGTTTAGGATATGAAGTTATAAGTACAGACAATATAATCGATGCCATAGCTAAATATGACAGTGAAAAGCCAAATTTAGTTATTGTTGACATTAATATGTCTAATCTCTCTAATACAGAATCTTTAAATGAGCATCAATCTGGTTTGGAGGTAGTCAAACATATCAAGCAAATCAAAAAAGACAACACTCCTGTAATGGTTTTATCTGGTAATACTGATGAAGAAGTCATTATAAAAGGTTTTGATTTAGGTATTGATGACTACATGAAGAAGCCTTTGAGTTTAAGCGAAATTGGTGCGAGAGTAAAAAGATTAATAGGCTCTACTATTGAAAAAAGTGTTACGGAAAAACCCAATTCGAAAGAGCGATATATCCAAAACAAGTGTATTGGAGTTGTTATTCCGTGTTATAACGAGGAAACTCGTTTGTCTAGTGATGAATTTAAGTCTTTTGTACATAAAAATTTAGGTTACCATTTGTGTTTTGTAAACGATGGAAGTAAAGACAATACACTAGCTGTATTGCATGAATTAACAAAAGGAAAAGAAGAATATATTAGCGTTTATGATTGTAAAAAAAATGGTGGAAAAGCCGAAGCTGTCCGTCTGGGAATGTTACACTTGGCCAAGCAAAATCAATTTGATTACATCGGTTTTTTAGACGCCGATTTATCGACCAATTTCGATGATTTTCAAGATTTGGCAGATACAATTTATAACTCTAAATACAAATTGGTTTTTGGCTCCAGAATTTCAAGAATGGGAGCTGATATTACCAAACAATCCGCAAGAGCTATTATTAGCAAAACTATAAATTATATCATTAGAAAAATTCTTGGAATGGAAATTAACGATACACAATGTGGCGCCAAAATAATGACAAAAGAAATTATAGAAAAAACCTTTAATGAAAAATTCATAACAAAATGGGTTTTTGATGTAGAGATTTTTATGCGGATGAAAAAAATATATGGCTCTACGAAGACTCAAGAGTTAATTTTAGAAAAACCCTTAAACAGATGGATTCACATGGATGGTTCGAAATTGTCATTTAAAGATTCCATAAAAATTATTGGTCAAATTGGCCAAATCGCACTTCATTACAGGTAAAAAACTACAACCAGTAAAGTATAGAGCAAGTTAAAACCATAACTTGCTTTTCGCTTTTTTTATTAAAAAAGTACTTTTATGACAAACGGTTAAAGATTATTTTGACTCTATTTGTTTTTTAATATCTCTGACATATAATAGGAGAATGTAAAGTATCATAATATATGTATTAACTGCCAATAATAATACCATTCGTAAACTAAGCTTTTTTACAAATCGTTTACAAAATTTTGCATTAACTGTAAAATACTTTCAAATTTGTCTTCAGATCCAAGTGTGCCATTTAATAAGTAATTTTCGTATTCATGAGTAATATCATAGCTTTTTTCAAGGCCTAAAATAGATATTTTATGCTTTAATTTATGAACACACTCTGCTGCCAGCTTATAATGCTGCTCTTGCATACATTTATGATAGGAATCTATTTCAAGAGGTAGTTCTTTTTTAATAATTGCAATCATTTTTTGCTTAAATGCATAGTCTTCTCCGCAGAGTTGGTCAATATAATTTAAATTAGGCTGTTCCATAGTTTTTAGGTAAGGTAAAATAAAATGTTGTTCCAATGTTTTCTTTACTTTCAAGCCAGATCGAACCTTTATAATACTCAATAATTTTGTTAACTATAGAAAGCCCTACTCCTGAATTTTGATTGTTGCTTTCTAATTTTGTGAATATTTTAAAAATTTTGTCGTGGTATTTTTCAGCGATTCCGATGCCATTATCTTTGATGTAAAATTCAAAATCTTGCTCTTTTTCTCTACAACCAATTTCAATTTGGCCTTGAGACTTATCATTATAATGGATGCTATTTTCAATTAAATTTTGCATTAATTGTTTGAATCGCCATGTATTTCCTTTTATTTTTGGTAAATCATTGATTATCGAAATTTCAATATTTTTCGGAATATGAATATCTCTCTTTATTTCGTCAATTACCTCATTAAGATCAATTAATCTTTCTTCAGATTCTAACTTGTCTACAGTAGAATAATCTAAAATTCCTTTGATGAGCAAATCCATTTTTTCGACATTAAAAAGTACCTGATTAAGCGAGTTTAAGCAACTTTCACCCATTTCTTTATTATCCTCAATGACCCAATTAATAAGGGTGTCTATATTTCTGAGTGGTGCTTTTAAATCATGAGAAACAACATGAGCATATTCGTTAAGTTCTTTATTATGATTTTCTAAACTCTTTAGTAATTCTTCTCTTTGCTTATTCATAGTCACAATTTCTATAGATTGTTTTTTTAAGAAATCGGATTGATTAAAATCTTTTTCATTACCTAATTTTTCAGCATCCAAATTCATAGAATTCAATATTTCTGTCAAATTTGAATTTATTTCTTTTAAACTATTGGCTTCATCGCGTAGTTTTTTATTGGCTTGGAAAAGTTCATCAGAACTAATTTTCATTGCTCGCTGCAACATGTTCATCTGATCCTCGTGATTATCATAAGATTCATTGACTGCCTGCAAAAAATGCTTTAAATCTTTTAAGTGCTCAGGGTTTATAAATTTAGCAATTTGCCTTTTTAAAAGAGTATTCATTATTCGCTGATTAGGGTTAAAGTCATGGTTTGATTATGTAATTCACAAAAAGTATTCTCGCTAAATGGAGCCATTTCGCCATACGAGTAAAACCCGGTAATTGCTACTTCATTTCCTATTATTTCTTGCACTTGCTCTATTTCCTCTTCAACCCGTTGATTCATAACTAATTTTCTTCCTACGCAACTCACTAGTAAAGCAAGTTGTGGGTGATTTATTCTATTTTGCATTGCTAACATTGCCGCTTGTGAAGCTCCCTCGGCGATAGCATCTACAGAAGCCATCATGAGCTGTACTTTGGCATTTTCAGGCACTTCTCCAGCTAAAATCATCGACTGATCTTCGTTATTGATATTTAAAATGGTACGAACTACAGCTTGTGATTTACCTTCGGGCGTAACATTTAAAGGATATAACAAAGAAGCTTGCGGCAACTCATTGGCTTTGTCTCCTAAGTATTTTTTATACAAATCTAAAGCAGGTTGTCCATCGATTTCATACAATACATTGGCTTCTGATCTGGTAATAATTCTTTCGGGACCAAATGAGCTCCATCCTCCAAAACTGGAAAACGAAATTTCTAAAGTTTCTCCATAAAACCCAATTAAAACGACTTCTCCTTCTTTTGGATTTTCTTTATAAGAAGCCAATGTCTTCTCAAATTTTGCATCGTCTCCACACATTCCTCCTGAGATAGGCACTTTATTTTGAATGCCATTCTCAAGACCCTCAATAAGTGAGCTTCCGTTTACGAAACTACCTTCTGAAAGTACAAATAAATGCTTTAAGTTTTCTTTGGGTATTTGTTGGTAAAGAGATTCCCCTAAAGCATTTGCATCTTTATTATGATTAAAAATATTATCGGTTTTAATTGCAAACGTACTTTTTTCAAATTCTATAGCACTAACAACAATAGAATCATCAAAGACATTTGCATCTAAAATTTCACCCGCTGTAGAGCCAAAAACCAGATGTTCATAAGGAAACTCGTTTCTAATAGCATCAATGACTTCTGGAAGCTCTAATTGCATCCTATTGGCAAAAACAAGTACCAGCGGATTTTTTAGTTTTTCCTTATTTGTTAGGTACTGCCAATTTTCATTCTTTTTTTTATAAGCTTGAATTATTTTCATAGTTTCTATTTTGGTAATTTAATAAAGAAGGTTGTACCTTTAGTCAGTTCACTTTCTATCCAAATGTTTCCTTTGTAATTCTCGACTATTTTTTTTACAATAGACAATCCGATACCTGTTGATTTTTTATTAGATGTAAAAGACTGAAATATTTTAAAAATTTTTTCCTGATTCTCTGCAGCAATTCCAGGACCATTATCCTTAATAGCAAAAATATAATGCTTTTTTTCCTCTTCAAAACTTATTTGAATAATTCCGAGAGGCTTATCAATATAATTCACCGCATTGCTGATGATATTTAGAAACAACTGTTGCATTCTAAATCGCTCAGCTTTGATTGTCGGTAGTTCTTTTTTTACTATAACTTCAATATTCTTAGGTATATGAATAATATCAATTATTTTATTGATTTCAACATTCAAATTAATATTCTCAGTAATCATCTCAATATCATCTACTTTAGAATAAGTTAGAATTCCTTCAATCAAATGATCCATTTTCTCGACTTTGTCTTCAATCATATCAAGATATTGACTCGTTTGCGCATTAAACTCTTTATCATTATCTTCTTTAATCCATGTAACTAAAGAATGTATGCTCTGTAGTGGTGACTTTAAATCATGCGATACAATTTGAGCATAATCATTGAGCTGCTCGTTCTGTTTTTCTAATTTTTTAAGTAATTCTTCTTTTTGCAATTCTAGGCTCTTTTGTCGAGTTATGTCTAAATGTATAACTATCGAACCAATTACTTCACCATTTACATTATAATTTGGAGCGCCGCTAATTAACCAATATCTTGTCTCTCCTTTTTTATTGATAGAAGTAACTTCATACGAATCTGACTTACCTTTAACCCGTTCTTTATTTTTAAAATTTACTAATTTTTTATCCTCAGGATGCAACAAAATTTCAGATGCATTGTTGCCTAACAAATCAATTAAAGAGAAACCACTCATATCACAAAAAGACTGATTGGCTAATTGTATTACGTCATCCATATCTACTTCCAATAAACCCATATTCATATTGGCAATAATATTTCTATATTTTTCTTTTTCTGCTTCTAGACTTTCTTTGTACTTTTTCTTGATGGTAATATCTTCAAAACTCCATAAATGACCATCATTTTTCTTGCCTTTGGCTATCGGAATAAAACTCCTTTCGTAAACGCGTCCATCGGCCAATTCAATTTCTTCAGAAAAGACGTTTTTTTTATTTCTTAAAATTTCTTCTACCCTTTCAATAAATTCATCTGATCTTTTAAAAAAGTGTTTATTTTCTTCAGTAGCCATTTTAGAATCAAAACCTATCATCTCTTCTGGTTCTCCTTTAAAATCGAATAAATTACAAAACCTTTTATTGGCAATTAGCACCTTTCTATCCTCATCTTCTAGTAAAATGCCTGATTGAAGATTGGTTATTAATGACGTTAAACGATTCTCAGAATCTATAAGCTGTTGATTGAACTCTTTTTCTTGGCTTATATTTTCTTCGATAGCAAAATATTTAATCACCTCTCCTTGTTTGTTATGAAGCGCCTGTCCTTGTACTCTAACCCAGTATTTCTTTTTATATTTTGTATAATTTAAGATCTCACAAGTAAAAGGAAGTCCTTGTTTTATTTGATTCTTTAAATAAGCAATCGTTTTTGGATTGGTTGCTTCACCTTGTAATAAACGACCAGGACTCTTACCAATCAATTCTTCCTTGGAGTAGCCAGTCATTGTGGTAAAACTACTATTGGCCCACTCAATTTTACCTTCACTGTCGCAAATAATGACTGCACTAATATTTTTATCTGCTATCGAGGAAAGTAATAAAAGTTGTTCTTCTTTTTGTTTATCTTCAGAAATATCCTCAATCATTGCAAAATATTGAATCACCTTTTTGGAGGAATCAAAAATGGGTTGTCCCACTGTTTTAGACCAAAAAGTGCCACCGTTTTTTTTAGCATGCAAAATTTCTACTTCAAAAGTATTTCCCTCGTAAAATGCATTGATCATTCTGTGGATCTCCTCTTTATTCGATAGAGCGTCCGAACCTACTTCAACAGGTGTTTTACCAATGATTTCATCGTTCTCATATCCTGTCAATTTAAGATATGCATCATTACACCAAAATATCTTTCCATCCGGATAAGTGAATACAATGCCGTTTTTATTCGTTTTTGCTACCAAGGACAACTTATTTAGCTCTTCTTGATTTCTTTTTTGTTCTGTAATATCTCGTCCATAGATATTTACACAGCCCTCTTGTTGCAGACTTTTACAAACAAAAGAATAGCACTTACCATTATTCTCCGCCTCAAACATCCATCTTTCTTTTCTCTTATCAATTTGATGAATGATAAATTTTAAAAAATCCTCAATTTCATAATCAATTCCCTGAAATATAAGATTTTTTAAATCTTCGGCTGCTGGATTCATTTTTAATAGATGTCCCTCAAAATCAATCCGAATTAATGGATCTGGACTTTGAGTAGTAAAAAGAGCAATATCAACAATTTTCTTATTGGCTTCTTTTAATTGATTTTCTTGCTGATGTATTGTATTCAAAGAATTTTGTAATGCTGCATCGTAGTTAGCGAAATCATAAAGAGAGATTTTTTTTTCTTCAAAATAATTCAAGGAAGTATGCGATAGGCTACCTATAAATAAATAGCCACTTTCATAGTTTTCAAATTGTCCTCGAAGCGAAATTTTATCTTTAACAGATTCTATTATAACTAATTGATTGGTAACTTTATAAAAATTGTCAACATTTAGCTCTTCGATAAATGGATTGGTAATTGTAAATGATCTCAGGAAATATCCTCTGCATTTTAAGTCCGGAAGTACTTTGATTAAACCTTCACCTCGGTCTTGAATAAGTAAGTTGTGGTCTAGTAAAACATAAAAAGGGAAAATCCTATTGAATGTTTCACTATCAAAATGAAATTGAGAATTTTCCATGTTGTTACCTCCTTAGTTTTAAAAATTTCATGAATACGGCATCTGGATACATTCTATTATTTCGAATGTTTTTGATTACGAAAAGTAGATAAGACTACTGCTAAACCCAACTCAAATTCCAGCTATTCAACTCTTTTAGAATTGTAACGTAAAGTACTACTTTTTTTCTTACACTACAAATGTTTTAAATCTCAAGTGGTTTTCAATTTGTTTATGACATAAAAAACAAAAAATATTTTAAAGCTTTAATTCTTATCTCTAGTACTAGATTCAAAAAATAACGCTACTTATTTTTACTGAGAAATTAATTCATTCGTGCTCCAATAGTCTAGTATTTTTTTTATCCTATCTACATAATCCTCATATTTCAAAGGCTTTAAAATGTAGCCCGCAATACCTATTTTATAACACTCCATCACGTCTCTATGATTGTTAGAAGTAGTTAAGATAATTGCTGGTATATATTTTAATACATCATCTGCTTTTAAGATAGATAAAAACTCGATACCGTTTAGTTTAGGCATATTAAGGTCTAAAATAATAACATCTGGTATTATTTCTTTCCTTTTTAATAGATCAACTGCTTCTTCTCCATTATTTGCTTCAATGATTCGATGATTGAGTTCTAAACTTTTTAGTACTCTATTGAATTTCATTACTTCAATTGCATCATCTTCTATTAATAGTATATTCAACGATTTTGCCATTTTATTAATTTTAAAGTTTGATGCATACTTATTCAACTTCAAAGGTATTTTATTCCTTTTAAAGCAAGAGTCTTTTTTAGCTAATTCATAATATAGTGTAGACAACTGCAAAAAAAGTGTCGACGAATGGTATTTTATATGTAATTCATTCATAAAAAATATCCGGAAGCCAGTAAAAAACGACATCTAAAAAGGGATCCTAATACTTCAATCTAATTTTTATCGAATAGCCATTGCATCTGATTTTTAAAATTTCTTATATATAAGTAGAACGTCTGTAACTATATAATAAGTAAACTGAATATTAAAAAAAACAAAAAAAAGGACGATTTCCATTTTTAATATTAATTTATCGACACAAAATCATAATCAACTGTAATTCAAGCATAAAGATTGATTATTGATCGACAACAAACTGCTATTCATCGAAAAAACAAAAAACAATTCTTATAATCGTCTTAGATTTGTGTCAGAATTAAGGAACAAAAAAAATAAAAATTAATAAAATAATTATTTCCAAAAACAATTTAACAATGTCAGCAGTGATTGCAACTTCGATAGATAATCTATTCGATTTAGTAAACACTCAAAATTAAAACTATTTATCAACAAGAAATGAAGTTTCATTCAAATACCACTGAAAAATGAAAACAGCAATTACTTTAGCAAACACAATTCCTATTGGAATCAAATCTGAGCACTATTTAGTATTCTCCATGATTATTATAACTATTGGAAAAAACCTAGAGCCAAAGATCCCTATCGAAGCAAACACTTTGATTATGATTTTTTTAGCCATTTCATTAATCGGAATAACACTTCAAATTGTTAATAACCGTTTAAAAAAGAAAATTTTATTCGATACATTTCAAAAACGGTATTAGTTACCATAAGTTATAGTATCAAGCAAAGAATTTTTTATAAGTTATTTGAAAAATGACAAACTAAAACTAATTTTTGTTTCATTTTTGCCACTGCCATTACCCTGTTTGCGCCAATATTGTTCCACTATTGCAGTTACTTCCAGAATTACATTGCCATTTATTGTTGTACTTTGCGCTTTTAAAAATCAATTTTGAAATTGCCTACACCTTCAAAAAAGACTTGCTAAGTACCAAAAAATATTACCACCTTTTTTGCCCAAAAAGCTCTGAGCTTTTATCCAAATTAAAATCATTAAAAGGCGATGTAATTCTAGTGAAGTGCTATTTTCTTGCTTCACAAACAAATTTTCGATACTACTTTTATTAAAAGAAAAAGTAAAATGCTTGTTGTAGGCTGATAAAATCTTCCGTCAAAAATTAACAGTTATACTCTTTTGGTAAAACAAAACAAAAGCAAGCACCTTTTTTATTATCTTCTCTATTCTTCAAATAAATAGTACCCACTACTCGATCTACTATGGCTTTTATTGTTGACAAGCCAATACCGGCATTTTTACCATATTTTGAGTTAACTGTTTCAAACAACTCAAATACTTTTAACCAATATTTTTCTGGTATACCTGGCCCATCATCTTCATAAACAAAAGAATAATTAGTTTCATTTTCTGTTAGTGAAATCCAAACATTACATTCTTCTTTGTCGGTATGTTTCGTTGTATTTGATAAAAGATTTTGAATAATTTGAACAAAACCTATTTTTGAATGCCTTATAAAGGTATCGCAATTCCTAAAATTTATATGAGTCGGAATATGTAAAGCACCATTATTAACTATATATTGAATAGTGCTTTCGACATTAAAATCTTCAAAACAAATTTGATCGTTACTAACTTTTGTATATTCTAAGATTCCATTAATTAAGAAATCCATGTATTCATTTCGAGAATAAATTAAATCGATGCAAGCTTCTAATTCTGTGTCTTCAAGGAGTGTTTTATAATCTTCTTTTATAAAAATTAATAATGAATTTATACCTCGTATTGGTACTTTTAAATCATGAGTAAGCCGATAAGCAAATTGGTCCAACTGCACATTTTTTTTAATAATTTCATCATTCAAATCTTCTAAAAATCTATTTTTTTTACGAAGTTCAAATTGCGAAATCACTTGATTGGCCAATGCCTTTAATGATTCTTGTTGGTTCTCTGTAAGACCTTCTCTTGGTTTTGTATCAATAACACAAAGCGTCCCTAAAGAATAACCGTCTTTGGTATTTAACGGAGCGCCTGCATAAAACACTACGTTTGGGTCATTAATTGTTAACGGATTATCATGAAACCTTTCGTCTTTAGTGGCATCCGGAATAATAAATAATTCATCCGGTGTGTTTATTGCATGTGCACAAAAAGCAAAATCCCTTGGAGTTTCGGTTGCATTTAAACCATGATGCGATTTGAACCATTGTCGATTATGATCAACTAAAGTGACCAATGCGATGGGTGTACCACAAATTTGTGCTGCTATTTTGGTTAAGGCATCATACTCATCTTCAGGCAATGTATCTAGTATTTTATAAGCATCTAAGGCTTCGAAACGAAGATGCTCGTTATCAGGTATTTCAGGTTTTTGCATATAACTGAATTTTTATTTTTTTCTATTATAACAAACGTAATTATGTAAGGAAGTTCTATTTCTTTTAACGATAAAAATAACTAATTTTCCTTAATAATATACCTAATTATTTTAAAACTAGCCTACATATAAAATTCAATCTTGTTCAAAGCGAATTTGTTTGTATCAAAATGAGGCTTCATTTTGTTCTTACTATCCCGTTTACCCTAATGCTAATTTAAATATATTAGTTTTTTTTTTCTTACAAATTATCAAAAGGTTTTCTATTTAATCGGATATATATTCCTTCAATAACTCAATTCTACATAAACAGGCAAATGGTCGGATGGATATTTTAAGTCTTTTGAATCACTTAAAACAGCAAATTTTTCTACTTTAAAACCAGTATCTTTAGATATCAAAATATAATCCAGCAATCGTGTTACGGGTTCATTGTGCTTAAAACCGTTAAAAGTTCCAGAAGGACCAAAAGGTAGTGTTTTTGAAACTTCTCTGGTATCTTTCATTTCTTTCTTTAGAAGAAAAATGCCCTCTGATTCAGGCTCTGAATTTAAATCTCCAGTAAAAATGACCGAATAATTTTTATTATTCACTTCTTTAATTTTAGCAAGAATAAGTTTTATACCATTTATTTTTGCCTGTTCACCAACATGATCTAAATGGGTATTGAAAATCCAGAAAAGCTGCTTTGTTTTTAGATCTTTAAACAAAGCATAGGTGCAGACTCTTTTATATGCCGCATCCCAACCCAAAGAAATTTCACCGGGTGTTTCTGAAAGCCAAAATGTGTTATTTAAAAGCATTTTTAAACGCTCTCTATTATAAAAAATAGTAGAGGATTCCCCTTTTCCAACACCTTCTCTTCCTATACCAACAAAACTGTATTGAGCAAGGTTACTTGCAATATCATTTACCTGATTTGGTGCCGCTTCCTGAATTCCAAATACATCGGGCTGATAAAACTGAATTTGGGATGTAAAAAAATCTTTGCGGTGGCTCCAGTCATTATCACCATCAACTGCTAGGTCTACACGAATATTGTAAGTCATTATTTTTAAATTCTGTCCATTGATTTGCATGGCCAAAAGAATCACTATCAAAAATTTTACTTTTCTCATAACTTTATTTTTATTCTGTATTGAATTAATTTATTTTTAAATCTTTAAAATTGATTTCTTATTTTCTATTATTTGCCAATAAAAACGCTGCTCTAATTATAAAGAGCAGCGTTCAAAAAAATAAAAAAACAAAACTAATCAATATGACCTTTTTGCTAATTTGCTAAAAGCCACATTGTCTTATTAATTTCATCATAACCTCCAAATTGACGGTTTAAGGCCTCCATCAACTTTTGACTGTTATAATTCAATTCCGAAGAAGGATATAAATATCTTATAGGCATACTAGTAGGACTATTAACGTTTAGGTTTGTTGTCGGGTCAATATTAAAATCCGGGTATTTATTTCTTCTGTATTCAAAATACGCAGTTTCTGCATCAACTAAAAAATTGAGCAAATATCGCTGCATCCAAACTTGCTTCAATTGCGTAGCTGCATCTGCCGAAAATGCTGCTTCACCGATAAAATAAGTATCAATATCATTTTGCACAATAGGATTTCCATGTGCAAAAGAAGCATCTGTACTCATAAGATTTTTTAAGGCAGCTTTCACTCCATTTTCATAATAAAGCTGTGCATTTGATGCAGTAATCCAGCCTTTAATGCTCGCTTCGGCCAAAATCAGTTCCTGCTCTGCATAGGTAAGCAGCCTTCTTGGATCGCTATTTTGTTTGGTTTGGTATCGCAGGTTTATTTTAGAATATTTGCCACCTGCATAATTAGCGTTCATTAGTCCATAATCTAATGAAGTTTTTACACCAGTATAAGCCATAAAGCTGTTTTGAGCTAATCCTTTTGCAATTTGATCTGCTGAGGGTTCTGCAAAATAAAACAATCTTTTATCGTTTAGTCTTTTTAGATTGTCTACTACAATATCACTTAAAATAGTTCTTCCGGTAAACATATCATTTGTACTGTATAATGGATGAAGGTTTACGGTATTATACTCTAAGCCAAAATAATCAGAATCATCTTGAAGAAGTATATTTTCATTAACTATACTGGCAAATTTCTCTTTAATTTTTAAATCAGCATCACTCTCTTTTGCACTGAGAGTCATTAGAACTTTAAGTTCAAATGCATTGCAGGCTCTTCTCCATCTTTGAGGATTTCCTTTAAAAATGGTTGGATCTCCATCAAAAGTCAAACCTTGTGAGAATTCAAGACGTGCTTGTTCCAATTCACCAAGAATCCCCATAAAAACTTCTTTTTGAGCGTCGTATTTTGGTTTATAATTGCCTTGCAGTCCAAGATTTGCTTCACTGTATGGAATATCTCCCATCTTCATGGTAAGGATATAAAAAGTATACGCTCTTATAAAATGACCTATTCCTTTATATGAGTTTTCTGCCGGGCTGCCTTGAGCAGCAAGTAACATTTTATCAATATCAGGTAAAATGGTCATTTTGTTAAAACTTGAATTGGCTATTAAGTTATATTGAGTTCCTAATTGTCCTTCATTAGCATAACCAACATATTTTGGCAAAGCATTTTCAGAAATATATTCTTTTGAATCAGTGCCTTGATATTTAGCAATACTCAGAATTATATTTGTAGCTAATAGTGAAGCACTTACCTGGGTAGGCGTATTAGGGTTGGTATTGATTTCATCAAAATTACTACAGCCAGAAAACATTAGCATACCTGTAATTGCAACGATTATTTTTTTCATATCAATAATTTTAAATTATGTTTACTTTTAAATTTAGAATTCAAGCTTAATATTGCAACCTACAAAACGCTGTGAAGGATCGCTAAAATTATCAACTCCTCCATCTGGATCAGAATATTTAAAATCTTTTGCCCAAAGGAATAAATTTTGACCTATTGCTGATACTGTAGCATTTTTTGCTTTTATAAAACTATATACTGACTTAGGAACACTATAAGTAAGTGAGACTTCTCTTAATTTCAAAAAAGTAGTGCTGTAAGTATCCGCAGGAGATGAATTACCTCCCCAGGCTGTACCTTTATGAATTCTTTTTACATAGTTCTCATAAGTAACAGGAACATCATTTGAAGCATATTGTCTGGTATCACTGGTAATATTTCCGTAAGCATTATAAGTTACTGCACCTGAAATTACTTTTACTCCATCTCCTACATAATTACTTGTACCGGTAGTAATATCTTTGTAACGAATATCATTTACAGAGTCAGGATGGTTTCCAGACTGCCACATATACATTTCGGTTGTAGTTTGTGCCAAACCTCCTACCCGTCCATCAACAGAAATATTCAAAGTGAAATTTTTATAACAAAGTGAAGATGTCAGCCCCCAAATCCAATCAGGATCACCATATCCATAAACGGACTCATAAGGAGAATAGACCGGTAGCCCATTTTCATAAATAACAGCACCATTTACACTTTTCTGAAAATCGTTTAAAACAAAAGCATCAACTCTGTTTCCAACTTTTACCCAGGGTCTATCTGCCGAAAATTCTTTGTCCAACTTGGTATAATAGCGTGCATATTTAGACCAGTTTGCCATTACATCCCATTGCCAGTCTGAAGTTTTTATTGGTGTAAAGTTTAGTGTAAGTTCAACTCCTCTTCGGGTAATTTCCTGATCTATATTGATATAATTTGAGCTAAAACCTGATGCACTGCTGACATTGGTAGCGGTTAAAAAGTCGTACATTCTCTTTGAATAATAAGTAAAATCAAATGACAAACGTTTTTTAAACAAATTGGCAGCTGTTCCCATCTCCCATGTACTGGCTGACTCGGGTCTAACTTCGTTTCCACGGATAACATCAGGATAAGATGCCGAGTTTAAACCTCCCCAGGAATTGGTTGTAATATTGTAAACCGAATTAATATCATAAACTCCTGCCGGGGTTTTAGATGAAGTCCAGGAACCGCGAAGTTTCCATAAAGTTAACCAATCAAATTTTGGTAAAACTTCTGAGACTAAAAAACTGCCTGAAACAGATGGATAAAGATAAGAACGTGTAGATTCAGGAAGAGTTGAACTCCAGTCCTTTCGTAAAGTACCTTCAAGAAAAGCCATTCCCTTCCACGATCCGGCAAGTCTTCCATAAAAACTGTTTACCTGTCTTTTATAAACAGAAGAATTCACAACAGCATTAGTAACAGAAGCCTTTAAAGAATAGAACCCAGGAACAGAAAGTCCTCCCTGGCTTCTGGCCTCAATACCTTCGTCCTGTGTATAATAAATAGTTCCTCCAAAAAGACCGTCAATATCAAAATCATTGATCTTTTTATTTCCATTTAAGATAAAATCAGTATTAGAACTATAACCACTTCCTAGGCCTTCATTATAAGATCCTTTTAGAGATTCACCCCAAATCTCAGTCCCGTTAAGAATAACTGTAGAGACACCGGCACCAACCAGAGACCCTTTTGAAACCCTAACTGTCTGTTTGTTATTATAGGTATCAAAACCAGTTCTGACAGTAGCATTAAGCCAGGGCGCTATTTCATAACTTGCCGAAACAAAACCGTTAAAAACATTGCGGTCTAAACTGTGTAATCTTTCAAATCTGTCAAAATAAGGATTATTATTTGTACCGGTATAACTGTTATTTTGCGACTCATTTTTTACAAGCCAGTAATCTTTATATTTTCGTATGTCGTAATCCGGAGATGACCAAACCAGAATATTATACATTGGATCATAGCCTTTATAACCATTAAATCCAATATTTGGCGAACTTTGCTTATTTATCGATATTGAAGATGATAATTTGAATTTATCTACACTAATATCTCCACCTAATGCATAAGTATATTTATCATATTGAGAATTTGGATATTGCCCTTTATTGCTAACCCAGGTTGCAGATGATCTAAGATTCCCGAATTCTCCTTGCTGTGTTACACTTAAGTTATTATTTAAAATGTAACCCTGATCCAGAAAGTTTTTAAAATTATCCTTTCCTACTGGTAAATAAGGCATCGATTTATACGATTTACTAACCGGATCCCACTGAACAACTTCTTGTCCTTCCATTGGTACTCCCCAAGAGCCTGTTCCCTTATACATATTGGTAGTAGCATCTATCTGTCTTCCAAAAGTCGTTTGGGTTTCGGGAATTGCCAGATAACCCGCTGTAAACATCGTACTGCTGTTTAACGATACCGTAAGGCCTTTTTTAGAACTTCCTTTTTTGGTTGTTACAACAATAGCACCGCTGGCGCCACGATAGCCATATAAGGCTGATGCAGTTGCTCCTTTGAGTACGCTTAAAGATTCTATATCATCAGCAGGAATGTCCCTGAGAGTCATGTTTCCATAAGGTACTCCATCAATAACTAATAAGGCACTTTCGCCTCGAATTTCAACAGTAGGGGATTCTGCAAATTCAGTACTGTTTTTTACAAGTAAACCTGATACTTTACCAGTTAATGACGTTGCAACATCTACACCTTTTACCGTTTGTACTGAAGAGCCATCGACTTTTTGTACAGCATATCCAAGAGCCTTTTCTTCTCGTTTAATTCCTAAGGCAGTAATTACTAACTCGTTTAGTGCTTCAGCTTCCTCTTCAAGGGTAATATTGATTGTCCTATCTTTTTCAACTTTTTGTTTAACGGTCTTAAATCCCATATAAACAAAAACTAGTATTTCTCCTTCTCCGGCCTCAATACTGTATTTTCCGTCTAAATCCGTTTGCACCCCTACTGATGTTCCTTCAATCAGAATTGTAGCTCCGGGAATTGGTTTACCTAAATTATCCGTAACTGTACCTGAGATTTTTATTTGCTTTGCGACATTTACTGCCTTTTTACCTTTAGCAGGATTATTCATTTTAAAAGTAATCAAACCATCATTTATCTGATAAGCAACTTTAAATTTAACAGCAGCTTCCTTAAGTAATGCTGCTATTGTTTGTGTTCCTGAACTAAAAGGAACTTGAGTTTTAAGTTTTGCAACCTCATCAGAATAAAGAAGTGAAAAATCAGTTTGACTTTCAATAGCTTTAAATAAAGCTTTGAGTTCATAAACATTTTTTGAAACTGATACTGGAGTAGATTCTGTGCTTTGCGAGGTAAATGCTGACGCAAATGTCACTTGTGTCCATAACGTAACCAAAAAAAAGAAAAGTATATTCTTTTTATTATTGTTTTTATTTGTTACAAGATACATAATTTGAATATATTTGTTTTATGTTAATTATTTGCAATTAATGTGACCCGATGATTGGTGGCCGCCATGTTCGGGTTTTTTTTATATTTTTTGAGTAGTTTTTCAGTTTTGCATAGGCGCTAGTTTTTACAGGGTTTTAGTTTAATTTTTATGGTGTCATTTTTAATTGTGCTATATTCCATATCATTAATGAAACGAATACTGCTTAAGATTTTTTCGATGTCATTGCCTGAGAAATTTCCACTAATAGTATTGCATTGATAAGGTTTTGAATCCAGTTTCAGTACCACATTGTATTTTCTCTGTAGTGTTAGCAATACCTGATCTATCTGAGCGTGATCAAAAAAGATTCTTCCCTCTCTCCATGCCAGGTAATTTGATGATTCGATATTATTAGATCTTATAAAAGCCCCTGAAACATCATCATAACTCACTCTCTGATTTTTAGTGATAATTTCGGATTTAGATGAATGCTGATCTGTAACTTTTACCTTTCCGGAAACAACCGTTACTGACGCAAGACCTTTTTCATAATTGGTTACAATAAATCTGGTTCCCAGAACCTGCGTTTTAAAATGAGCTGAAGAAATTATAAATGGATGTTTTTCTTTGTGTACAACTTCAAAATAAGCTTCTCCTTTTAAAGTAATTTCTCTGGAATCTTCTCCAAAGTGTTCCGGATAAACTATACTGCTTCCTGAGTTTAAATAAACCACTGAGGAATCAGGTAATCGTACATTTTTTTGCTCACCAAATTGTGCAGCAACAGTAATAAAATGATTCGTTTTAAAAATAGAATTAAAAGTAAACAGCAACGTTCCTAAAAGTATAACAGCCGCAACAGATGCCGAAATTCTATAATAATAGGTTTTCTTTTTTCTTTCTAAACGTTCTTCTATTTTAAGCAAAATACGATCTCCCAAAACATTATCAATATTCTGTTCTGTAATACCGTTATATTGAATTTTGTTAAAATAAGTATCTATTATTTTTTTTTCCTTTTCAGAAGATTTCTCTTCACTGTATCTTTTAAAAAGATGCTTGTACTGTTTTTGCATATGACTATTTAATAAGGTCTTTATTATATAGTACACGAAAAGCAGGCAGCACCTATAAAATTTTTAAAGGATTACAATTTGTTAACATTCTTAACAAAAAGCTTGAAAAGAACTCTAGCTAAGAACAAAAAATAAGGATGGCCAATAATTTAATGAAGTAATCATTTTCTGTCTTTAACATTTTTAAAGCCTTATTAATTTGATTTTCAACTGTACTTACTGATATCTTTTTATATTCAGCAATATCTTTAATGCTCAGCTTTTCATAAAATCTAAGATTAAAGATATCAAGGCACTTAGGAGGTAAAATTTCATGTGCCTTTTGTCTGACTTGCTCAACGATCTGCTCTTTTGGAAATTCAAAAAATTCTTCCTCATCTATCAATTGTATAGATTCTTCTAAAACTTGTAATTCAAAAACTGTTAGTTTCTTATATCTAAGCCTTTTAGCGCATTGGTTTCGAACTGCCTGAAACAAATATGCTGTATAATTTTGAATATCAGTATCATTCATTCGTACCCAAAAGTCAATAAATATTTCCTGAATAATATCTTCTGTTGATTCTTTATCACGCAAAATATTAAAAGCAAAAGAATAAAGGGCTTTCCAGTTCTGCTGGTAAACTTTATTGAAAACAGGTTTTTTGTCTAAAAAAGTATTGTATTCTGCGTTCACTACATTAGTTTTAGTTTACTGCAAAACTATATGGCCCTTACCTAACTTTACTATTTATCAATATGATATTTTTATTAAATTTTTAATTAATCAGAAAACAGGCTTGATAACTTAAAAATGATCTTGATAAAGAGGTAAAATGTTATAATAATAAGTTCTATAGAATCTGTAAGCATAAAATATAAGCCTTTAAGTAATTTTAAAATTAAACTATTAATTTACAGAATGATATAAACATAGTTATCCATTATCTAACCTCCTGAATCTTTCTAGGCATATGGATTTTAATCTTTGAGAATGACTTTTTTGTTAAATACTTTTATGACTGCACTTTATTGTATTAAAGATGCTGGACACTCAGATTTGGATCACAAAATTGAATTAATTCCATTCGATAAGTTAGAGTCATTTTAAAAAAAATATTTATATTAAGAAATCTTAAGTTTTTAAAAAGTATAAATGAAGTACTGTTAAAGGAACTACAATTAAAACTAAATGAAAAGACAATTAAATAATTTAAGCTCATGAATTTTTACATCAATCCCCAACGGAACATCCAAACCAAATTCATAAAGCCAATGGAAGAAAGACACTAAATATAGTAAGCTAATCTCTTCAAACCTCCATAAATTTTGTTGAAATTTATCCCGTTCCTGTCACCACACTGCCAAAAGGCGCCAATTGAAGACAATTGACGCCTTTTTTATTATACTTTATAAATTTATTAGTCTAAAGAGCCGCACTATGCTATATTTTATTGCATCAGTATTAAAAGGTGCGTATTTAGTAGTTCTGAAAGATACGTTCCAATGTTTAGATTCTTCATTTATTCTTTGCCGAAAGTACTAATAGCTTTAAGAGAATTGCAGCGTATGATATTAAAAAAAGTGATAATTTACAAAAAATACAACAATTGGCTTCGAATATGCATTTTTCAAAAGATAAAATAGGACCTTTAGGCGGCCCTTAGCCCTGATAACAGTGAAAATCTTTTTGTGCCAGTGTTCTGCGCAAAAGATTGGAACATAAAGCGGTAAGAGCTCCAAATAATAATAATAATAATAATAATAATAATAATAATAATAAACCTAAAAAATAATATTATATACAATTGACGATGCTCACCACTCCAAAATAAATTCCGCCAACAACTCTTAACGCCTGATTAACTCAATACTCGATTACTCAAGCCCTGCAGAACGCTCCCGGCTTTTGTACAATCAAAAATAGAAAAACTTTATTTTTTCGACAGCAAAACAAAGATCCCTAAATGTCCGAAAATAGCTATTGCGTGCATTTAAATCGGCATAAGCGCAATGTTGAATCCTAGCATAAACCACAATCACAGCCCTTATCTTCATTATTTCTTCAATATCCCGATAACTTAAAGTAAACCTAACTTTAAAATATACTGCCAGCAGAATAATTGACTGAGGATAACAATGAACTTCGGTATTCATTTTTCGCTAGGTTTAAAATTATAAAGATAAAGTTATCCTAATGCGACAGAACCATTTTTTTCGATTTAAGACATTGTAAAATAAAAAAACAGCGCGAACGGCTGTTTTAATTTTTATGCGATATTACTATAAATCTATGATTTTCTTTAAATGTTAGATAGAATAATTAACCATCAATACATCTGGTATATTATCATAATACATTTTCTTGAGATTAAAATTTTTAGATACTTAAACTTCTTCCACTATCAATAATTTTCCCAGAACCAGCTGTGTGATCATTTAGAAAAATTTGGGCATCATTTTCAGTGTTGCTAAATCAGCATTATCTTTAGAAAGTTATACTTTTAAAATTCCAGAATTAAGGCCTATTATTTTAGAATTTTTATGAAAGTTTAATTTTATATTTTTCTTCTGCTGATGAAGGGCTTATTTTCTGCGTAAACTGTCCAATTTGGAACACTTTTTCAATAAACTCGATCTTTTGATCCAAGGAATTATTTTCATTTTTTAAGTGGACTGCAAAATGGTTTGTTAATTTTTGAATAATTCTGGAACTGATTAAATCCATTTGAACTTCATCAAAATTGATTATTTTCTTTTTTTGAAAAGCAAATTCAGCCGATACAATATCATTTAGTTTCGCTTTCAATGCATGGATGGTTGGCGCACATTTTCGGCCGTTTACCCAGGTATTCAGTTCTAATTTCAGATCATCAATAATAGCTTCTGCAGCTGGAATATGCTGTTTTCTTCTTTCCAGCGTGTCATCAGTAATTTGAGATAAATAATCCAGATGTATTAAAGTTACACCGGGTATTTCTTCTACATTAGTATTTACATTCCGTGGAATGGATAAGTCCAGAATCAATAATGGTTTATGTAAAGCAAGCGATGTTTTGTCAATAGTCGGGTTTTGTGCTCCTGTAGCTACAACCAGCACATCTGCCTGCTGTAGTTCTTCTTTCAAATCGTCGTAATCTTTTACAATAATATTGAGTTTTCCTGCCAATAATTCGGCTTTGTTTTTTGTTCTGTTTATAAGAGTAATATGGCTGTTTTTAGTATGTTTTACTAAGTTTTCACAAGTATTTCTTCCTATTTTTCCTGTTCCGAATAACAAAATATTTTTATTTTCAATATCTGCCACATTTCGTATAATATACTGCACTGATGCAAAAGAAACGGATGTTGCACCAGAAGAAATTTTAGTCTCTGTTTTAACTTTTTTGCTCGCTTGAATAACAGTATTTACCAAACGGTCCAGAAAAGTGTTTACCAAACCTTCTTGTTTACTATGATTAAAAGCGATTTTAATTTGGCTGATAATTTCGAAATCGCCCAGAATCTGACTGTCTAAACCTGTCCCTACCCTAAACATATGATTAACAGCTTCTTCATTCTTATATATATAAGCAGCCTGCTGAAACTCTTCAACAGAACCATTGCTATTTTCGCAAAGCAATTTGATGAGTTCATAAGGATGATGGGCAAAACCATAAATTTCAGTTCTATTACAAGTAGAAGTCACGATTAATGATTCTAAGCCTTCTGCTCTGGCTTGCATCAATAAATCAGATTGTGCTTGAGTATCTAAACTAAATTTTCCTCTAATTTCTGCATCTGCTTTCTTATAGCTTAGCCCTAATGCGTAAAAAGTGGTGGAACTGGACATATTAAAATTTTCCATATTTATGCTTTCCTTAAAAAGTTCAAAAAATTATTACTGACTAATTTATATATAACAACGCTAGAAGGACTTAATATATCGCTGTGGAATAAATTGATTCAAATTGGCAATTTTATATAATTTCCTGCCATTATACATTACATGAGAGTTTCAAAATATTTATATACTGATTCTATAATATTGTAAAGAATCCGGCACCGTAATAGTATTGAAATATAAAACGCTGCCTTTTTCAGGCAGCGTTTTGAGAAGAAAATTATTTTTGAACTATAGGAGTTCTCAATGATTCTAAAACAGCAACTATATCAGTATAAAGCTCTGTATTTGAAGCAACACCATTTGCATTGGCTGCAGCTCCAACATATCCTTCAAATTTTGTATAATCTGCACTGCTGGATTTTGTTCCCATACGAGGGTTTTTTGCAGGATCATGCGCCGCTGACATACTCAAGCCTGAATATGTATTTACAGCATTGGTACCTCCAGTGTTAAATGAAAAGAAATCAGTCAGATTATCTGATAATTTAGCAATATTGGTAGACTGGGTAGTTCCCGTTTCTGCTAATAAAGGAGCAAAATGTGCCTGCAGATTCCCTGAAGCATTCGATTGGATATCAGCAACAATCAATCCGATAGTTGAATTTACCACTTTGCGGAAACTCAAACGTCCCTGCTCAATCATCTGGCCGGAATTATCAGGATCAGAAACCATTTTAGTCCCGCCTAAGCGTTCATAAATTGATGCCTTTACAGGAGGTGCAGGGGTTTCGTCGTCATTACTGCTGCAGGAAATCATAGCTGCAGATGCAGCAAGCAATACACTAAGTGTAAGTTTTGAATAAATTTTCATAAATTTAAGGTATTAAAGGGTTAATTAAAAAAACGATTTATTTTTTGAGATAATTTATAACTCAAGCTATTTTGATTCATTGGGCAGACTTCTTTGTTTGCTAAATTTGCAGGTAGAATATAACGCTTAGCATCATAGTGTCTTTTAGACATCAACTCATTGAAAACTTTCTGTGAGTTTGTAATTTTATTATTGTGGAAATACACCACAACATTTCTTTTAACTATTATAGAGTCAGATGTCAGGCCTTTTATACTTCTTAAATCGGCACAGATTTGTCTGGCCTGCAGAGAATCGATATCTGATTGAAAATCGATTCTGCTTACCTGCAGATTTGGCGTATCATAAACGGGTGGTTTTACTGTTATAATGTGAAAAAGCAAAATGGCAATAAATAGCCCAAATATTCCGCTTAGTATAAAAAGTCCCTTTTTGATTATTTTATTAATTTTCATAATTTTTATGTTTTTAAAATTATCTACGTCTACTTAATCGCTGCGGTTTTAGAAATACTTGCAAATTGATCAATTTAGAATCGTTTTAAATACAGAAATTACCTAATAATTTAATAATAAAGGAGATACTAGAAAACTCTGGCAAGATTAAATCCAAAAAATATATCTCCTTTTCTCCAATCGCCTGTTGTTCTTCCCAGATATCCAGCTTCATCAATTGCCTGTGAACTGGTAAAATGCATCTGGAAAACATGCCCGCCTGTTTCTAAATCAAAACCGATAGACAGCGGGTTTTTATAAAGAGAATTCTGTGCCCTGTTTAAATGCGCTGCATAATCCATATTTAAAGACCAGCGTTTGGCGAATTTATATCTTCCTCCAAAACCTATAGCATATTGAGTATTGCTTTGGTCAACGTCGTCAACAAAATTCTGGTGAAAGAATGACGGCACAATTTCTAAAGACAGCTTTTCAGAAAATTTTCTGGAAATCAGCAGCTGTGCTACATAAGTAAGCCTGTCTTTAAATTCAAGTTTAGGGTACAAGCTTTCTTTTAACGTGTTATTAATAGACAAACTATTGAACCCGGCTATAGTGACGGGAAAACCATCTTTTATTTGAGGTAATAGCATATACTTTGTTGCAAAGTCATATGCAAATTCACTTCTGGCCGCACTTACATTAAGTCCATTTGTCAAACCGTAAATAAATTTAATTTGTGTATTGGCATTATCCAGTCCGTAGAAACCTTCAAAACCATCTTTAATGGATCCGAATCGGTGTGCAACAACAAAATACAAATCACCTTTTGCGGCCAATTTTGTAGACTCAAGATTAACAATTTTCAGGGCTTTGAATGCAGATGTCACTTTTTCTTTTGTAGAAGGAGTTTCTACTCCAGAGAGCAAATCGGTTTGGGAGAAGCTTAACAGCGGAAATAAAAAAAATAATAGAATAAAGTTTTTCATGAGGTTAGTTTTAAATTGTTATTTGTATTAGTGTACAACTGAAGATTGGTCTATTTTAAATTCCTGGAGCAATTCGTCATATCCTAAAAAACGCCCTTTAATCTTGAGAGTTTTCCCGGATGTAATATTTTGAGGCAAACGGTTTTTGAATGTCACAAATATTTTTTCGCTCATAACAATTCCATTACCAGCTTTATCAATACTTGTTACTGGTGCAGATAATTCAATTGTTTTGTCCTGATATTTGATGTAAGCCAGACTATCGTTTGAAGCAAACTCTCTTTCTAGTTCGTTAACGGTTACAACATAATCGGCAGTTTCTGATTCTATATCCCTATGCCCTTTGTAGATGTAGAAGAAAGACAAAATTCCGATTATTATAAAAAGGGAAATTGTAGTTAGTATTTTTTTTCTCATAACTGTTTTTTAGTATTTGGATTATCTACGTTAAAAAATACCTATTGGATTTAAACCATTAAATATGCCTTTTGTTAAATCTGTATTATGCTTTTCAACGTATATGATTTTGAAATGCCTGATGATTCTTAAAATCATGCCTTTATTTATAACTAAAAACCAATCTTATGAATCTAAAAACACTTTTCGTTATCTCATCATTAGCTTCAATCTTTGTAAGCTGCGCCAACGATGATCCAAGCACCTTAATGGACCCCACACCCATTAATGGTCTGGCAACGTACAGCCAAAATGTAAAATCTATTATTGATAATAACTGTGTTGTATGCCATGCAGCAGTTCCTAAAAATGGAGCGCCTATGTCCTTAGTTACTTATGATCAGGTGAAAAATGCAGTTTTAAATCGAGGATTGCTTACACGAATTTCTTTAGAAAATGGAGATAGTTCCTTAATGCCGCAGGGCGGACCAAGATTACCTCAAACCACTATAGATATTATAAATAAATGGAATCAGGATGGATTATTAGAAAAATAATCTAGAACAAGATCATGAGGAAAATCATAATAATGCCAATGCTATTGGCTTCTTTTATTGTTTTTTCGCAAGAAAAAATAGTAACTAAATCTGCAGCAATAACGCTCGAAGCTTCAGTACCTTCTTTTCAGCCGGTTGCAGGAACTAACAGCAATGTAACTTTTGTTTTAAATCCCGCAACAGGAGAAGTGGCAAGCCTTGCTTTAATGAAAGGATTCCAATTTGAAATGGCTTTGATGGAAGAACATTTTAATGAAAATTACATGGAAACCGATAAGTATCCAAAAGCCGTTTTTAGAGGCCAAATTGAGGGGTTCGACATTAAAAGTCTAACAGAAGATTATAAAGATTATATCATAAAAGGGAAGTTAGAACTTCACGGTAAATCTAAAGATATAAAAGCCGCTGCAAAAATTACCAAGACGGGGCCGCGAATCACCATCATTTCTGATTTCGCCGTAAATGCCAGTGATTTTAGCATCCCTATCCCATCGCTTATTAAGTATAAACTGGACGATAAGGTAAAGGTTCAAATTATTGCGGTTTTAAAATAAATGCTAAACCAGATAAATCTTATCCACTAAAAACAATGTAAAGCCAAAAAACTATGAAAAAAAACATACTCATTGCAATGCTATATGTCTGCGCTATTGGCCTCTCACAAGAAAAAATGATCAGTAAATCAGGAAAAATTACTTTTGAAGCATCCGTTGCTTCTTTTGAAGAAGTCAAGGCCACAAATACTAATGTTACTTTTGTCCTGAATCCTGCAACGGGCGAAATTGCAAGTTTAGCCTTAATGAAAGGATTTCGATTTAAAGTCGCTTTGATGGAAGAACATTTCAATGAAAATTATATTGAAAGTGACCGCTATCCAAAAGCATTCTTTAAAGGAAAAATAGAAGGATTTGATCTTCAGAGCCTAACGGTAAATCCTAAAGATTTTATCATTAAGGGTAAATTGGAACTTCACGGAAAATCTAAGGATGTAAGCACCACAGCAAGGATAAGCAAATCAATATCAGGAGTTAGTATTTTATCTGATTTTAGTGTAAATGCCAGTGATTTTAATATTGCAATACCAAGCCTTGTTAAAAGCAAAGTTTCTAATAAAATAAACATTCAAGTTGCAGCAGTATTAGGAGCAAACAGACAATAACTACCAAAAAAACTTAAAAAGTCAATTATTCATTATATCAAAAAAAATGGAGGAAGAAACGAAAATTGAAGACGACTTTACCCTTATACGCTTTCAGAATGACAGTTCAGAGCCTTTTTTTGCCAACCGTGAGCTGGGAAGTGATATGATTCAGTTTCATTTCGGACTGAAAGGCAATAGCAATTTTTTGTTCAGTCAGGGTAGTTATACTTTAGAATTGAAAGAGGAAAAATCCCTGCTTTTGTATAATCCTAAAAAGCAGACATCACTTCATTTAGAACTTGCTCCAAATTCATGGGTGATTTCTATTATCGTCTCGATTAAGAAATTTCACGCGCTGTTTTCTACTCAAGCAGATTATATTACTTTATTAAGTGCTGATAATAACAACCAAAAGTATTCTACTGAAGCAAATATCAGTCCCCCGATGGCAATTGTTTTAAGCCAGCTGTTTCATTATAACTTTCATCCTTCTATAAAAAACCTTTATTACAAAGCAAAAGGATATGAACTGCTGAGTTTGTATTTTAACAGGTCTGAGAATCCAAGTGCACAACATTGTCCGTTTTTAATTGATCAGGACAATGTTTTGAAAATCAGAAAAGCCAAAGAAATTATTATTGCAAATATGAATGAACCCCCTGGTTTACAGGAATTGGCAGATGAAATTGGCCTTAATATGAAAAAACTAAAAATAGGTTTCAAACAAATATACGGTGATACTGTCTATGGTTTTCTGTTTGATTACAAAATGGATTGCGCCAGAAAACTGCTTGACAGCGGCTGCTACAATGTAAATGAAGTGGGCTTAAAAATAGGTTACAGCACCGGAAGCCACTTCATTGCGGGATTCAAGAAAAAATTTGCCACAACTCCAAAAAAATATCTGATGTCGATTAATACCAATTTTAAAACAGTATCGATTTTGTAAATTGCAGTATAAATAAAAAATAATATTACTCATATTTCTAAATGGCAGCAAATGCTACTTTTAGAAAAAATTCAAACAACAAATACTTAAAGCTTAAAGCTTAACTAAAAAGCAAAAAAATAATGAAAGGCGTATTAATAGTAAATTTGGGATCTCCAGAAAGTCCAACACCAAAAGATGTAAAGCCGTATTTAGATGAATTTTTAATGGATAAATACGTGATCGATGTTCCGTATTTATTGAGAGCTTTATTAGTCCGAGGCATCATCTTAAGAAAAAGACCCAAAGAATCGGCACATGCTTATGCAAAAATCTGGTGGGACGAAGGTTCGCCCCTTGTAGTGCTTTCAGAACGAATGCAGAAGAAAGTACAACCATTGGTAAATGTACCGGTTGCACTGGCAATGCGCTACGGAAGCATGACCATCGAGAAAGGCCTCCAGGAATTACACGATAAAGGCGTTAGCGAAGTAATGCTTTTCCCACTGTATCCGCAATATGCAATGGCTTCTACTCTAACCATTTTAGTAAAGGCAGAGGAAATCAGAAAGAAGAAATTTCCACAGATGACTTTTACCAATGTTGCTGCTTTTTACAACAAACCGGATTATATCAAAAATCTGGCAGATTCAATTCAGAAACATTTAGCTGGATTTCCATACGATCATTTATTGTTTTCGTATCACGGAATTCCAGAACGTCATATACGAAAAACCGATGTAACCAAATCGCATTGCAAAATTGACGGTTCTTGCTGTAACACACCTTCACCAGCGCATGATTTCTGTTATCGTCATCAATGTTATGAAACGACAAAACAAGTAGTAAAATTATTAGGTCTCCCAGAAGATAAATACAGCTTAACTTTCCAGTCCCGATTGGCTGGAGATAAATGGCTGGAGCCTTATACCGATATTGAAATTGATAAAATGCCGGCAAAAGGAATTAAAAATCTGGCTGTGGTAACACCGGCTTTCGTTTCGGATTGTTTAGAAACGCTCGAAGAAATTGCCATGCGTGCCAGAGAAGATTTTGAGAAAAATGGAGGAGAAAATTTCTTGGCCGTTCCTTGTTTGAATGACGACGACCAGTGGTGCCAGACTGTTGGTAACTGGATTAATGACTGGGCTGAATAATACTAAAATAGCAATATCGAGATATTGGACCTCCCATCATTCATATATCCGTTCGCCTCTTTATACAAATGAACTTCGATAATTCTTCTGTCGAAGCATTCAGTGATTCGGCAGATTGAATAATCAAAAGTAAAATTTCTTTCAACTCATTATTTCCAAGATTTACATCTTCACACAACAATTTTGAAAGACCCAGGATATTGGCAACGGACTTTCTAACCTTGTGAGAAATTGCAAACATCATCTGCTCTAAACCACTGTTAAATTCTTCCATGTTCAACTCCTTTTCTTTTTCTCTGATGTTCAAATTTACATTAGCAATTTTTAAATCTTTAGTACATCTTTGCAATTCTTCGTGATTAAAAATAAGTTCTTGCTTCGCTTTTTTTAACTTATCTAATATAATATCCTGATCCATAATTTACGATTAATAAAGTTAGTTAAAAGTATAACATTTAAAACGACTTTTCTTACCTAAGTACGTCTAACATCAATTAGATTCTAAATTCCCCGCTTTTTATTTCGATGTTTTGTTATTAATTGATTTTGAGAGTTAAAAAAAAATATTTTAAAAAGTAAATATTTACTCTGGAAAGTAATTTTGTTTAATATTCTAATTCTGTACTAATTATCTTGGTAACTTTTTAAAGTTTTAAAATAGAATTATTTTGCATAATTTTAAGTAAAACTATTTTATGTATAACAAGTTTACTATTTCTGAAATCATTCTTAATATACTGGCACAAAGCCCTGAAAAAACTTGCCCTTTTGAAGATTTAACCAGTATGGTTATTGCTTGTTTGAATGAATCCCTACAAGAGAGTTTATTTATCCAAAGGTCAAATCAGGCAAAAGTCTTAGATGCATTAATAATGCTAGATAGTGAAGGTCTTATTATTTTAGATTCAGCTACAGATGCAAGCATTATAACTATTAAGGGACTAATAAATATAAGAAGCAAAAGCTTTCTAAATTGATAAACAGTCTTTTTTGACTTTCTTAAATATATTACCCATTAATACCTTTGTTAAAGAACTAGTACCAGTATAAATATCATTTATCTGCTTATTCTGCATTTATCACTGCAATATTTCACTTCGTCCCAGATTTTTTCCCATTTTTTTCTCCACGCAAATGGGCTCTGGCAAACAATGCAGATTTTAGTGGGCAGGTTTTGTTTTTTAACTCCTCTCATTTTTTTGTTTATTTCTAAAACTCCAAACAATATCACTGGCGTATTTTCGAGTTTGTTCTATGTCAACTATAGGCTCTGGATAATCTCTACCTATTTCGCATTTGTAAAATTGCTGCTCAATAAGATTTAATTTCCATGGTTCATGAATTAATTGTGGTGGAATTTCAGGCAGCTCAGGCAGCCATTTCTTTATAAATATGCCCTCTGAATCGTGCTGCTGTGAATTTTTTACGGGATTATAAATTCTAATGGTATTGCCTGTTGTTGTACCGGCCTGCATCTGAATCTGCGGATAATGAATTCCGGGTTCATAATCTAAAAACTGTCTTGCCAAGAAATGAAGGTCCCGCCAGTCCTGCCACAAATTGAATGTAAAAAAGGAAACCAGCATGGCACGCATTCTAAAGTTGATATAACCTGTCTGGACTAAACATCGCATACAGGCATCAACAATAGGAACGCCGGTTTTACCTTCCTGCCAGGCTTTTATATAGATTTCGTTTTTTGGCTTGACCAAGGAATCGTAATCTTTGTTTATATTTTCAAATTCAATTTGACAGTCATTTTCAAATTTTTGCATAAAATGGCAATGCCAGTGAAGTCTGGAAACAAAATTTAGCATGGCTCTTTTGTTGTATGATGTTTCATAAAACTGATTGGTATATTGATACACCATTCGCATGCTTATGTTTCCATAGGTTAAATAAGGCGATAAACGGCTGCAGCCTTTTCGACTTAAAGCTGGTTTGGAAATGTGCTTGCTGTAATTTACGTGTCTTTCTTTTGCAAAACTTTCTAAATATCGCCAGGCCCAATATTCGCCACCTTGTTGAAAATTTTTATTTCGGTTTGTAATTTCATTCGAAAGTACTCTTCCTTTTAGTTTTTGATAAAAATCAGGATCTAAATTTTCAAATTTAAAAGTATTCAGGTCAATCATTTTAGGAATTGCGCGCATTGTTTCTTCCCAGCGCTTATCCCAATCTTGTTTTGATCGCAGCTTTCTGATAACACCATGGAGCTGAGATTGTTTCCAAAGAATTTTATGATCATCAAAAAAAAACTGCATGGCAATATCCCTGTCAAAAGTGACTTTGTTGCCAATTTCCTGATGCGAAAACACTGTTTGAACCTCATAAAGACTGCATAAGTGCTCAAAAACAGTCTGGACTTGGTTATGAAAATAATAAATCTGCGCAGCAAATGATTTTAATTTAGACTGCATTTCCTTTAAGGATTCATAAACAAACCGCCAATGACGGACATCAGCATCATCGCAAGTCATTATTGAGGGTTCAAAAAAATAAACCAAAAGAAGAGGGATATTTTCCTGCTGTGCCATAAAAAGAGGTTCGTGATCTGTAAAACGCAGATCACGTTTGAACCACATAATATTTATCTTTTTTTTATTCAACTTTTAAGCAGTGATTTAATTTCCTTATCGGGCTTTGCATAGCTAAATCGGTCTAACTGCATGGTTTTATGATAGCTGTCCAGACCGGAACAAGTAACGGTATTGGCTTTTTCTAAATCGAGGAAACCATCCTCAGACAAGCAGTCTTCGGGAATAAAAATCTGGACTATTTCCCCGATAATCATAGTAGTATTATTGATTGAAATGGCTGTTTTTTCTTTAAATTTAATGCCTAACTGTACGTTGCTTTCGAGTACAAAAGGAGCTGGAAAGTTATTTTTATATTCCGCACTGAGTCCTGCAGCATCAAATTCTGAAATTTCTTTATTGTATCTCGCTGATGTCTGATGTGCCTGCTTGTAGATCTGTTCATTGATATGATTAATGGTATAGAATCCTGTATCTAAAATATTTCTCATGGTATCACGCTCGGGCGGGCTGGGGCGAAAAATCATACCTATTAATGGAGGATTTGCTCCAATATGAAAAAAAGAACTAAAAATGGATAAATTAGTATTTCCCTGTACATCAGAAGTTCCTACCAATGCCACACTTTTAAAACCGCCTAAACTATTGATTAAATGCACGGCAGTTTGCTTTTCCATTTTTTCCAGATCACTGGTTTTAAAATTTATTTTGTTTTTCATTAGTAGAAATTTATTAAAAAATGCAACTTTTCAATTGATGAGTATCCATTTTTTATCACTGTTAAGTCTAAAAGTAGCAATATGTTCCTTATTCCATTCTTTGGGTCCTATAAGTGAGAGAAAATCAAAACCGTCTGCATCTTTATATAAGTGATATATTTCACCTACAATAGGTTCAAAAGAAAATCTGGCATTGTATACCAATTCATTCCATTGGAATTCTTCGATTAAATCCTGGTATTGCATTTTTAGTTCATTGAATTTACTTTCAAACTCTTTGTTTACCTTATTTAGGCCCATGCCTTTCCATCCTGCTAAATCATCTGCTTTTATTACCGGTGCGCCAACATTTGTAGCATATGGCAATAGGCTTGCATTATAACCATGCTCAGAAGAAAATACTACATTATCGGGTTTATCTTTTTTTATCATCTTCGAATATTTTTATTAACGCTTAGATATTTTATTATTTGAAATTGCTCTTTGCCTGTTACATTTAAATCTTTCTATTGTTTCGGCTCTCTTTGCAGCGTGTTTTGTTTTACAATTTTCAACTCGAATGCGCCATAATTTATAACTGCTGAATTTTAGCTCTTTTTTCATTAAAGCTTTCACATCGGCTTCTGAAAGATGAAATTGAAATTTTATTGCATCAAAAGGTGTTCGGTCTTCCCATGCCATTTCTATAATTCTATCGATCTGAATTTCATTCATTACACCATTATCGATTTTTACAATGATTGACTTTATCATATTTTGTTTAACAGTTATTAAATAACATTAAACAAAAATAATACTTTTAAAGTTATGAGAGAATTGATAATACATTAAATCTTAAACCAATAAATATAATCTAAAAGATGGGAAGAAATTCTATTTTATAAATTGATAAAAAATCCAGGCCACAATTCTTTATTTCTAGAATTCCAGCTTTTAAGTACTTAAAAGGGCTAAAAGAATAACATTTGATTTTTAAAGTTTATAATCAATTGATTAAAATTACTTAATTGAAAACTTGGAGTACCAAAGATAAAGAAGAAGAAATTTAGGCTATACATTACATGTTTGCTTTGATTTTGAATAAAACAGCGAAATTATTTTGACAAAAGTAAATTGCGCAAAAAATATTACTTCAAAATACTCATCCATAATACCTTTTACTTAGTCCGATTTTATTTTACTTTATTTTTTGACTTCTTTTAAAACCAAAAAGAATATTAAAGCGTAAATGACTTTATAACTTAAAAAAAGTAATTATGAAAACTAGAAAATTTTTAGCAGCGGCAATCCTGGCATTAGGATTTGGATCTACATCATTTGCACAAAAAACTGTAATGGTTGGTGGAGCGGCTATGTATCCTAATAAAAATATTATAGAAAATGCTGTAAACTCAAAGGATCATACCACCTTGGTAGCAGCAGTAAAAGCAGCAGGATTAGTTGAAACTTTACAAAGTAAAGGGCCATTTACTGTTTTTGCACCAACAAATGAAGCATTTAATAAATTGCCGGCTGGAACTGTTGAAACATTATTGAAACCTGAGAATATTAAATCATTACAAACCATATTGACATATCATGTAGTGGCCGGTAAAATGAATAGTTCTGATATTGCAAAAGCAATAAAAGCTGGTAAAGGAAAAGCTGCTTTAAAAACAGTGAGCGGCGGAACTCTAACTGCCTGGATGGATGGAAAAGATTTGTACATTAGCGACGAAAGCGGCAATAAGGCTAAAGTTACAACTTCAGATGTAAATCAATCTAATGGTGTTATACATGTAGTGGACACAGTACTGCTTCCAAAAATGTAATTTGCTAAAAATAAATTACAATTATATAAAAAGCTCTGAAATTTCAGGGCTTTTTATATAATTACTATGCGATACAATAATAATAGTCGATTGTAAAAGAGATTCTGCTTAACATTTTATTGCCAGCTCAAAACTTTACATATATGGAGCTGATATCTTTTTTTACAAAAAAATTAAGGGCTATCTCATTTTACTTTAAATAAATTAAAATTATAAGATTGCAATTTATGGTAAAATCATATATAAAACTATACATTTTTTCATCAATCCCCAACAGGACATCTAAACCAAATTGTTGAAGCCATCTTAAGACAGGTCCTACATCCAGTAAGCCAATCTCTTCAAATCTTCCATAAAATGTATAGAAATTTGTCCCTTCGAGGTCCCCCGACAGGACATACAAATCGCTTATTTTTTATAACTAGGTACTAGTTAAACAGTAAAAAAACGAATAAAAAGAGTCAGATTAGAAATGGACTTAAATTAAGATAATTCAATATTATTAATTACATATCCAGAAATTAAATTTCCATATTGTAATCACCCAATCTTTAAAAAAAAACTTCAAAAAATTGGTATATATATAATTTTTTCCTCTTGAGTTTTCGTTTTCAAATCTTGAAATAATGTAATCATATTTAAAACTGTAAATATGTTTAATGAAAAGTTCAATCTGAAAAATCTGTGTAAGTGACAATTCTATTTAACCGTAAATATTAAGTATTTTTGGTATATTTGTAGTACAAAAAAGAATAATAGTACTGTCAGTTATTCGTTAGTGTTTTAATTTTTGTGCATGATTTGTTGAAATAGTAAAATTGAATTTGGGTGCAGAATCGGTGCATTAGGTTCAAGACATTTATAAATACGTAGCAAAGACGGGATCTAAACACATAAAGTTCGAATCCTGCTCTCCCCACTAAAAAGTCCTGAAACATTTCAGGACTTTTTTTTGACCTAATAAAACCTGCAAGTCTTAAGATTCGTAGGTTTTTTTCTTTTAAGACAGTTTTCAAACTTTGTAAAAACACTGAAAAGTTTTGCGGCAAAATCGTCTCAAGATCCCGATAACTTAATGTAAACCTAAGCTTAAATTATACTGCCTGCAGTATAATAGACTTCGGATAGCAATGACCTTTCGTATTCATCAATTTAAAAATTTAAAAAAGACAAAGATAAAACTTAGCTTTAGATGCGACAGAACCTGATAGTACTTAGAAGCAGATTCAATTAGCGAAAGTTTATGGAGATCTTTTTAAATCTAATTAAAAAAAGTAAAAGGCTGACAGAATAATTGTAGGCTTTACTTTTTTATATTTTAATCTTCTTTATAAAACCGCAATCATACAATAACCTTAAGTAATTTATTTTATTGGAATAAATCCATTTTATTCACAACAAAAAAACATCCATTCACGACAGAAAAATCTTCACTAACGACATCTTTTTCATTTTTTTTATTTTCAATCATTAATTTCATTTCAGAAAATAAAATCTAGAGTTAGAAAGCGTTTTCAAGATTATCCCAAAAAATACCAATACCATAGAAATCATTTTTTTTATTTTTTAACATAAAATTTATACAAAATGGGACAGTACAAAAGTCGTCAGGAATTTTTAAAAAACAATCCGAGATCAATTGCATTCGCCGCATTGGCTAAAGCAACAAAAATGCAAAACACGATTACCAATCAAGCGATTAAACTTAGTCCAAATCAACTAGAAGGAAAAGAGGTTATAATCATCGGGTCTGGTGTTGGGGGACTTACCACCGCGTATGAACTACTCGCTCAGGAGTCTGGTGCAAAAGTAACCATTCTGGAAGCATCTCATAAAACGGGAGGACGCTGCATGAGCTTACGCACAGGGGATACACTTATTGAAGATGAAAACAGTGATTTGTTCGATTCGAAACCTGGAGAACCTCAAGTTGTTCGATTTAAACGCCCAGTGGGAGACTCAGAACCTTACCTTAATGCAGGTCCTGGTCGTATTCCAAGCAGTCACAAACGACTCCTTTCTTACTTAAAACGTTTTTCGGTAGACGTTGAAATATATGTGATGAACTCTGAATCTAATTTGGTTCAAAAGGACGAAAGTTTTGGAGGTGAACCTATGGTTTACCGTCGTTTGGATCATAATACAAGAGGTTGGTTGGCGCACATGGTATACAAAAATGCGGAAGAATTACTTCGCAATTCACAAGTGGGAATTAGTGAAAGTAATCTTAATACACGCGTTGAAGAATTACAAAGTTTGATGATCAGTTTCGGAGAGCTTGATGTAGATGGAACCTATAGCGCAACAGCTGGATCACCTGGCTTCGAGGATGGAAAAACACGCGCTGGATATGAAGTTTTACCTGGTGTTGCGGCTGGAATTGTAGCCGATGTTTTGAGTTTTGACAAATTGCTCGAATCAAAATTTTGGGAAGGCACAAAATTCTATCAACCTACAGATTTTCTTTGGCAACCTACTTTATTTCAACCCGTTGGAGGAATGGATCAGGTGCAACACGCTTTTGCTCAACAAGTGGCAGCTTTAGGAGGAAATATTCTTTTGAATAGTCCTGTAAAAAAAATAAAATGGGACTCAACTAAAGAGAAGTACATCATTTCGGTTGGACAAGTTGGAACAGAAGAACCGATCTATTACGAAGCTGATTATTGTGTTTGCAACCTTGCGATGCCTTTTTTGAAAAACATTCTAGATTCTGATCTCCTAAATTCGAGACTTGAACCTGAATTTAAAGATGCTTTAGAAGCCGTTTTTGTGGCACAATTTGAACCAACACAAGCTCCAGGTTATGAAGCGCGAGAAGACGGATACATTCCGCGTTTTTTAGCCTGTACCTCCAAAGTGGGCTGGCAGGCAAATCGATCTTTATGGCAAGGAAGCCCAATAAATCTCAAAACAATGGCAGTTGAAAAATCCGAAGTGGGAGTTGTACCTATTTTTGGAGGAATCTCTTGGACAGACAATGAAATTCAACAAATTTGGTATCCATCTACGGCATATCAAGACGAAAAAGGTGTGCTCACAGGCGCTTATAATTTTGATAAAGTAGCACACGATTGGGGAAAATTACCCGTTAATGAGCGACTTACCAAAGCACGAAATGATGCCAGTAAATTCGGTAATAAATTTGCCGAAGGCTTGGGAGAAGGCGTTGCCATAGCTTGGCAAAATATGCCAAATATCAAGGGTGGCTGGGCATATTGGCAAGCCGTTGGAGATGCGAACTACTCAACGAAACAATTTAACGCTATTGCACAAGGATCTGGAATTATAGATCCGAACACAAAAAATGCGAGCAATGCTAACTTTTTTATTGTTGGTGATCAAATTTCCTCCCTTCCTGGTTGGCAAGAAGGCGCTATTGCAGCTGCATTAAATGCAATTACGAGAATGGCAAAACCAGAGGTAAAAATACAGCCATTGAAAAATTTACCAGACACTCGTTTGATGGTGGAAGGTATCTAAATCAATTAAATAGAAATGAATGGAACGACGCGGAAGGTATTCTGCGTCGTTTTTTTATTATACTGTTTGATTCGAAATTGTTACTCCAAACAACAACCTGCTAACTTATTCATGAAATTTGATACTATATCATTCTAAGATTATGTCGCATCTGTCAGAATCAAATATAAGAATTTAAGTAATTTAAAATTTGGGGCGCCAATTTACAAAATGATTTAAACATAGTTATCCCTGGTCTAATCATCTGATTCTTCCTCCGCACATGCACAACTTCAATTCTGGAGTTGCCTCCCATTTTGCTACAAAATGCTAAGGCAGTTAAGGGCTATTCATCGCAATTTTGTCCATTTATATTTTTGTGACAAAATCATGGCACAATGTTTTTTTAACTAATAATTTTGAAGACCGAATTCTAACCATAACCTACAGCTTTTACTAATTATCGAAATTAGATTTATCTTTCTTAAATTCGCTTCAACAACTGTAATGTTTAATTTCTAACTCCCAACAAGAAATGGATTTTCAGAATAATCAATTTTCAAAAATAGAGTCATTAGAATCAAAAAAAACAACTTTTATAGTAAAGTTTTTAGGGGCAGTTATTTTTATAGGTACCGTTTTAGGAATAATTTACTTAGAGGTAATTATTATCGAATCTAAACTATCTGTTGAATTTAAAATTTGTTCTGCAATACTATCCGTAATTCTTTTATCCTTTTTGGTGTATTTTGTAGTAAAGGATACGATTATTCACAAGAAAAACAAAATTACAAAAGTAATAGTGGATCAAAATGGTTTGCACCATTATAAAGATGAAATAGCTATTGAATCCCTAACTTTTGAGTCTTTATGTCCAACTCCCGATCTGAAAAATTATGATATCGTTTTATCAGTGGGAGAAGATACAGCTCATGATATTTGTGTGTATTACTTCGATAACTCCAGAAACGCAATAATGCATAAAGCCATTACATTCAACACTCCATTTTCAATACGCAATGCAAAAGAATTAAAAAGACATTTCATAAAGGGCGTTTTAAAATTCCGATCTGATTTGAAAGTTTCACCAAAGGTGTTGGATTTTTTAAATTTAAAAAGCTGATAAAATTAAAAAATGTCTCGTCCTGAATTTATCAAAAGGAATCACCTATTTTTAAAACTATTGAAGAGTTTCATAAACTAACTAATTACAAAAAAGTAGGGTAACCTTTCTCTCCTATTTGTTTGCAAATCCAAAATAGCTATATATTTGTGCTAGTGGTTAGCCAATAACAACACACCAATATTCAATTAATAAAATGATTTCAATTAAAGAGCTAAATAAAGACAAACTTGATGACTTTTTTCAATACTTGAACATTCATCTTTCTGAAAATGGACAGAAAGGAACAGCACTTTTCCAGCCACTTTCTAAACAGCAATCTACACTTTCAAACGAATGGAAGGCAAAGTTTGAGGACGGAATGAATGAAAAAGCCGGATGGAGAAAAGTTTGGATAGCAATAAATGAAGAAGAAAAAATTGCCGGACACATTGACATCCGTTCTCAAAATCAGCCAAATGCAGAACATAGAGTTTTACTTGGAATGGGGGTTGACAGTAATTTTAGAAATTTGAAAATTGGTCAAAATTTGTTAGCATTTATTATTGATTATTGTAAAGCTAATCGCCAAATTAGCTGGATTGATTTGCAAGTTTTGACAAATAATATTCCTGCAACCAAACTTTACAAAAAAATGAATTTTGAGGAATTGAGCACAACAAAAGATATGTTTAGAATCGATAACATTTCTTATGATTATACTTCTATGACTCTAAATGTTGAAAATTAAACCAAAACTGAAGTTGCCTCTTACTTTGTCACAAAAAAATAAGACTGTTCAATTTCCCGAATTTATCAAACAGAATTGCCTATTTTCGATTTACATAGGAACATCTCTCTAAAGGCAAACATCACAACCGTCTCTCCCAAAAAGCAGCTGTTCTCCACCTGGTTTCCGCCTGGTAAAAAATACTTTTGTGTTTTAGGTAATGGCTCCAAATGCGTTCCGTTTGTTCTGTATATATTTTTTGAAGTGTTTCAGTAAACCCGTACTGTAATAGCAACGTTTGTAATTGCATGGCACTAGCCATGGCATTGTACATACCTTGTGAAGATAACGGATCAAAGCTTAGTGCTGCATCGCCTAAAGCAACCCATTGTTGCCCAGCTACTTGTTCTAATTTTGTCGAATTAGCGGCAACTGAACCTTTAAAAGTAATAGCATTTTTATCTTCGTTTAGTAAAGATAAAATAACCGTATTTTTTTTTGCCAGTTCCAAAAATGAGTCAGTAGTTTTAAGTTCGTTTTTTGCCACTAAATCAGCATCGGTATGAAAAACCACTACCCTTTTGCCATGAGGAACAACAGTACTATACCACCAACCATTTTCACTAGCTGAAATAGTACTCATCATATTTGTTCGGGTATTAGGTAAAGTAACCCAACAGGCAATCAATTTATCTTCCACTTGTCGTTTAATGCCCAGGCTCTGTGCAAAATGCGATTGACGCCCACTAGCATCAATAACAAAAGATGCAGAAATCGTTGAAGTATACAAAGAGGTATCACTAGCTCTTAATTGCACCTGCCAACGAGAATTTTCATAAGAACTACTATGCAGTTTAGACCCCCACAAACAATGTACGCCTCTAGCTTCTGCAACACTTCTCAAATAGGCTTCAAAAGCTTGCCTGTCCAAATTTTTAACAAAACCATCAGGATTTCTTAAATCGTCTACTAAATGCACTTTGTCGCTTCCCCAATAGGACTGCATACCTACACTTTTACGGTACAAAATGTCTTCTTGGTTTTCCAACCCCTCCAATAAATCCAATTGTTTTAGAATGCGTTGCGAAGCGGGAGCTAAAGATTCTCCAATGCGCTCAGTGGGTTCAGGAAGTTTATCAACTAATGTTACCTGATAGGTATCTGTCAAGGAAATGGCGGCAATGCAACCTGCAATGCCGCCACCTATAATTAATATATCTGTTTTTTCTGTTGCCAAATCTAATACTGTTTTGGAATAAAACGCTGGAAACGAACTAATTGCTCCGGAACACCCACCTCTTTTCTAGGTTGTCTGGAATGAGGAACGGTTCTTGTTCTGGTGAATTTATGTGCTTTAGAAGCTAATAAATCAACTAGTTTTTGAACTTCACCTGTTAAAGTCTCATCCTGAACCAATTCGTCCTGAACCAATTCTAATAGTTGGTCGCGAGTGCTCTCTATTACAACTTGTTCAGTAAACAAACCTTCATTCGACAAATGTTCCAAAGTAATATTTAATAAAGATTCTTCTTTCTTGTCCAAACGCTTGTTGTCATTTAAGATTTTTCTTAATCGGGTTTCCGTTTCTTTTAACAACAGTTGATTTTGTTCGTCATTAGGAATTATACCTATTTGCATTTCTGGTGGAAAATTAGGATCATCAGATACCCCCGGACGCGGCTGCACAATCGCTAACTTGTCAAAATACTTCACCATTGCATTAATCTGATTCGTTTGTGTTGGAGCTTCTCCATCTAAAGGCAAATCATCCAACCAAAAATAACGATATGCAAAAGCTTCTCTGCGGGTCTCTTCTGCTAAGTGAGTATCTAAAGTTTCTTTATAACGTTCTTCACTCAAAATATTATTAGGAACTCTCGCAGGCCAAAATGTTGGCAGATAAGGATCGTATGCAGTCGTATAACCATCTCTGCAGCTTGCCGTATCCGTTTGCCAGGGAATAGCCATCCATCTCGTCACACCACCTGGTACCTGACCACCTAATAAAGGACCAGCAGGTAAAGTCAAGACATCACTATTCATCGTAGAGCCATAATAATGGTAATCGGTTTTTGGTGTTTTAGGAGCGTGTTTCAATCGGAAAGGAGCCATATACATACCAGAAGTTCGCATAGGCCAAGTCATTTCGCAACCCGGATGAAAAGCATCAGCCAGGCAAAAATCCATGGCCGCTTTGGTTAGCATGTCAGGTTGTTCGGCAATAGGATAATCATCAATTTTTTTAACAGGTGGAATATAAGGACAGCCTGTTTTATCTACAAAATCGGCATCAAAATCACCTTCGACCCATTGATCTAAAAACTGCAATTGCAACTGCGATAAGGTAGAATGTTGACGTACAGAACCTTGTGTAGGAATGGCAACTGCATCACCATATAGCCAAGGCCATAGCTGCGGCGCTTCAGCACCAGATTGATCAAACCTACGGAAATTATTGGAAATAGTACGACGCATTTCTAAGTTGGCAGAAGAAGGATCATTTAGTTTTTTTACCCATGTTATACTGGTATAATTAAATTGTCCACCCCATCCAAAAGCAGCCGCAAATCCTGCATTTACCCATTGTAAATTGGTCATTCTTTCAAAAATAGGCAAGATATCTTTAGAGAAAGAAGGTCTTGCAGGTCTTACTAACATTCCTGATTCTACAGCAACACTACGCATTAAATCCCACATAGTACGAACCGATTTTTGCATAGGAGCATAATCAGGCGGAGCGCAAATCACCCAGGCAGGATCTACATTAAGAGCTACTCCTTCATATTCTACTGTGGCGGTAACGGGGCCATCTGACATATCATCATACCAACCTTCATTGTTAGCAAAGGTAATGGCTCTGTCACCATTGATGTTTTTCGATTTACCATGACCACCTAACATTACTAATCGCCCTTTTTCGTCGGTGTGCATTTCTCCCAAATAAACCGATTGGCCCATGAATTCCCCCGTGAATTTTTTCCCTTCAGTGACATTAGGATCTGAGATACTTTCGCCTCCACCATCAATCAATAACTGGCTCCGGTCTTTTACATCAATATTTCTTAATAAAGAAGGCGGAACATTAGGAGCGGATGCATCCGGAATATCTAAGGCAATTTGAAATTGATACCACGATGATTTTTGATTGGCCAAATGCGAATGCCAGGTAATCTTAGCATTATCCATAGTTAGCTCCTTAATCGCTTTTCCGGCAGCATTGAAACCATAAATACGAAACTGTGCGGCCTGACGTTTTATCGCTCCGGTTTTATCGCGATACGCATAAACATCCTCTTTTACTTCTGGTTCATCTACTAAAGGACCTATAAAATACTCTTCTTCACTAGTTCCTACACGCATTACACCAATAGGGGGATAAATACCGGCTCTAACAATACAATTGCTATCCTCGTCTGTATTGCCTCTAAAATGTGGATTTATGGCATTTGGCTCTTGTAACTGTTGCCCGTTGGCTTGATGCCTTGCTTCGGCACTAGCAGCATAAACGGTTTTGCGAGCCTCTGCAATTGAGCCTAAAGGTTTATGAACTTCTAAAGTTCTCCAAATATTGAATGAAAGATTGCTTCCAAATTCAGACTGACCAATCGCAGTTACATCTTGTTGGGGTAAATGCAACCTTGCAATACTGATGTACGGACTTTCCTCTGTGCTCCAAACTACTTGTGCATCATTAAGAGGCATGGTTGCGTCATTAGTACGCAATTGAATTTCAAATCTGAAAGTAGCAGCTCCATTGCGCAAACGTTTTTCTAAATCCAAACGTAAATAATTATCATCGTCAAAAGGTGCCCCTTTATAAGTATCGTCCGGAACCAAACGATATTTAACAATTTGATATTCTCCCAGTTGAAAAGGTAAAATAGCCCAATAACCAGTACTTAACACACTCGCTTCTTCTTTCTGCATCGCTTGTAAAATACCAGCTAATTCAGGATGTTTATTAATATAAGAATCATAATCCCTATCAATAGCACCAGCAGTTGTAAACGCACACATTTGTTGTGCATCACTAGCAAAAAAGCGATCGATATTCTGAAAAATGAAATCGGCAGTAGGGCCTTCTCCAAAAAGCTTTGGTCCCTCCACTCCAAACAATTTCAACCCCACTCCAATAGTGGAATTTAAGTCCGGTGAAGTGGGTCCTGTATCACTAGAGAAACGAACAGCACAATCAAAACTAGAACCCGCAAAAATACCTTTTTTGAATTTTTCAGGAATATCCTCATTGATTACGAATTGTCCATAAGTGATACCGTGTTGTTTTCTAAAAACAGCACGTTCAGCTGGGTGTTGCCCATTTTCAATTCGGGTTTTTTGGCCCATTTCTACAAACATCTCCTTAAGACGCTGTGTCACCATTTCAGTACTGCCACTACTGTCCCAACATTTTACGTTGTTTGCAGTAGGTTTTTCAATGCTTCGTTTTTTGTTGTCCATATTTAGTAGTTATTGATTTGTTACGGCTCAATGGTTAGCTATCTAATTGATAGTACACCCTAACGAAAATAAGATTTATCCTGCAAATGAATATAGGTAGTTTTACGTGTTTTTATAAAAGCTTCCTGATATGCTTCGCACTCTGTCAACTTCGAATACTGTTTATAAAATTGGATTAGCAATCCTATAAACAGCCTATCGATAACTTTTAAAACTAAAAATGTAAACAAAAAGACTGTACGGGATGTTGAACAACCTTTACAGGGTATGCCTACAAAGCTGTTTTTTTTCATTCCTAAATAAAATTTAGCTGAAAGGAATGTTTATCCGTTTGCTATGATACTTATGCAAATGCTCTTCAAACTTACCAGACTAATTTTCCTGCCGCTTTTTTCCAATCGAGCCATGAGACTATCAATTGTTTTTTAAGCTGATTCTGAAATAATTCCAGATTTTGCAATTTGATCTCCTTATCATTTAGTTCATTAAAGGCTATTTGATCAAATTTATATCGGTCCTGGTAAATCATTACAATCTCTGAAGTTAGCTTACTGTTTTCACTCACTGTTTTTAGTTGTTCCAGGACATTAGCGTAAACAGTAGCGGCATTTAAAGCATTGTATTTGCTTTTATTAATATTCTCTGTAATTCTGTCCTTATTTTGATTTTGCTGAAATTTTAACTGATCAATTCTTTTTGCTGTATTTTCTCCAAAAGAAAAAGGCAACTTTAGTGAGACACCGACATAACTATTTCCATACCAACTATTTTGCTGAAAAGGATTTAGCTTTTCTGTAAATTGATCTGCTCCTAAATAACCATTAATAGTAATCAATGGGCTATATTTAGTTCTTTCCAGTTTTTTCTTATTCTCTAATACCTCATTTTGCGTTTTCAAAATTTCAATTTGTGGCAATGCTTCAATTAGATTATCATCAAGATTGGCAATACTTTCCTCTACGCTGTATTTTTCTAATTTCACAGCAGCAGCAATCAAAGATTCATTTCCAATAACGTATAAGAAATACTGTTTCAAAACCAATACATTATTTACGGCATTGCGATATTTTTGAACCGCATTATTGTGCGTTACCTTAGCATCGTTTACGTCAGCTTTTAAAACTCTTTTGTACTTATACTTTTGATTAATAGTCTCCAGACTCAGCGCTGTACGTGCAGTATCACCAACCGCTTCTTTTTCTTGTTCTTCTGCAACTAGTATATTTAAATATACTTTTGAGACTTCATAAGTAAGTTCCAGCTTTGCCTCTTTTTCATTTAAAGCAGCTAGTTTCTCTTGTAGTTTCGATTCGGCTATTAATTTTGAAATAGCCATATCCAGTAAAGGTTGCTGCAATAAAAGACCTGCGCTTTGAGAATAATTAGCTCCTAATTTTACCGGGATCATACCCTCTGATGCTTGATGGGAATTAAATGCTTCAGCCGGTAAAACACTTGTAGCAATAATCGGATTGTACTGATAATTATAATTCAACGCTACTCTGGGCAAATATTTTGCATTTAATTCTTTTGTTTTTAATTGATTGATTTTATATTCTTTTTCCAGTGAAGCTACTATCTTTCTATTCTTTTGTGCTGCTTCAATGGCTTTATCCAAGGTCCAGACCGTACTTTGTGCATTCATTTTAAAAAATCCTGACAACAGAAGACAGCCTATAAAACAGATATACCATACATTATTTTTCATTCTAACAACTTTTTAGCCTCTAAATACAGAGGCAGGTTCAACATTTTTTATTCTTCTAATGGCAAACACAGCTCCGAAAAGCGAAATAGAGAAGGTAACTGTTAGAATTATGAAAAGTATTCCGGGACTAAAATCTATTACTATTCCCGATTGATACATTCCGTTCTTAAACCCCAATAAGAAAATAAAAGCAATCATAAACCCAACAATAGCAAATAAAGCGGCTTGTGTAAGTATTAATTTCCTAATGTATGCATCAGTTGCACCAATTGCTTTTAGAGTTCCATAGTCCTTAATTCTGTCAAGTGCTGATGAATACATCGTTAACCCAATAATAAAAAAACCGGCAATAATGGCAAATCCTACTAAGGAGCCCGTACTGGCACCTAAACCTGTAGAAGCCAAAACACTATTTATGGTTGCTACACTCAAGGATGATGCCCTCCATGCTCGTACTCCATAAATAGAATTATTGATCTGATCGACAACCTGGTCTACATCTTTCCCCTTTTTTACATTTACCAATAAAGCGCTTATAGCAGTAGAGGGAATATTACTGTAAAATCTTGCTCTGTCAATTGTAGTGTACATTAAATAACCGCCCCAACCTCTTATCCCTTTTGTTTGCAAAGTAATTACTGCTCTTTTCCCATTGATTTCAAAACTGGTCCCAACATTTGACGAACCTCCAAAATTATTTCGGTCAAAATAATCTGCAGACACAGCTGCCTCCTGTACTAAATCTGAAAGTTCTCCTTGTACAACCTTTGCACTATCGGGACCTGCTTTAAAATAAGGAAATTCACTTCCAATAATATTTACAACAGCACTGGTTCCGTTAGGAAATTTTGCCTTACCATTTGTTACAACCATTGGAAATGCCTCTTTCACTCCCTCCAAACTCTTGATTTCTTTTTCTTTTCTGGTATCTATCAAACTTAGCTGATTGGCATCTGTCGTTTTATTATCAACAACCCAAATATCAGCTGTTGTATTTTTTACCAACACACTCATTAGTCCTGTCAAAAAATTAAATGTCCCAATTTGTTGTCCAATGAGAAAAGTACTTATTACTATTCCAACCACTACTCCAATGCTTTTTGTTTTATCGAAACGAATAAACTTCCACGCTGTTTTAATACCAAATTTCATACTTAGCTATTATTTATTTTCCTTTATATCTGGAATTCATGCCTCTATATTGGCATTTCCAGTCCCTATGAACTTATTCCCTATCAGGCTTGTTTTTGATGCTTACTTATTTTGATACTTGAATAACACATTCAATGCGGGAATTAATTAAATACTTCGTTGGGTTGTTCAACAGAATTTTTATTTCCCGCACTCTTCTGTCTTCCTGATCTTCTGCTTTTTCAGAAAAAATAGATTTGCGTTTAAGTGCCAAAGACGCAAAAATAACCTTGCCAGATCCAATAATTTTATTGGAACCTATTTGGCGAATAATGGCTTTCTGACCTTTTTTAACTTTGTCTGCAAACAGCTCATCAATTTCACAGGCAGCAACCAAATTACTTTTCGGAATAAAATCTGCAAAAGACTGACTGGGTGACAATGCAGCTCCTTTTGTTGCGTACATTGTCATAATTTGCCCATCACCCGGTGCTTTTATCAAATATTGTTGCATCTCCCTGTTTGACACTTCCAGCTCTTGTTTAATTTCCTGAAGTCTGGAATTCTCAACCAAAATCTTGCTTTTCAATTGTTCCAGATTTGTTTGAAAAATTTTAGTTTCGGTTTCAAGATTATCAACATTCTGTTTTATTTCTGCGCCTTTTTCTTGTAAGTTTCTCAGTCGTTCTAATTCAATTTGTTTATTAGCAACATTTATTTTCTGCTCTTTTAGCTTCAGCTGTGCTATGTCTATCTCCGCTTTTTGTGTTTGAATCCGACTTTTTATCCGGGCGATTTTAGCATCCTGAACGGAATGATCCAATTCGATAATTAAATCATTTTTCCCAATTGTATCGTTTTCCTTTTTATGGATAGCCAGAACAACACCACCCACTTCTGTTGCCAGTAATGACAATTTCTCCTCCGGTTCAACACGCCCGATTCCTACAATACCCGATGAAAGAACTTCTTTAGTAAAACCTGTCTCACCCTGCTTTACTTCGTCTTTTTTATTACAGCTAAAAAAAAGAAGGGCTGTTATAGAAATTAAAATATATTTCATTCTTTATAATTTGATTAATTGATTCTTTATAAATGTTGCACTCTCATTTTCAGTCGCAATTCCACTATCCACATAAATAATTCTGTCTGCAAACTTCTTAAGTCGCATATCATGTGTAACCACAATTACACTTTTTCCATTTTGAGCAAGCTCTTTTAATTCCTCCATTACTAAACCAACACTTTTTACATCTAATGCAGCCGTTGGTTCATCACAAAGCACAATTGGCGGATTGGTTACCAATGCCCGTGCAATCGAAACTCTTTGTTGCTGGCCTCCACTTAGCATTTTTGGTAAATTTTTCATTCTGTCTTTCATCCCCACTAATTCAAGAGCTTTTTCTGCTTTTTTTTTAGCCACGGGTTCACTTACCTTCATAAGCTGCAACGGCATCATTACATTTTCTAAAGAATTAAGTGGTGCTAAAAGATTAAAACTTTGAAATACGAAACCTATTTTATTCAATCTCAAAGCCGATAATTCCTTAGCCGAAAGCGCATTTACGTATTCACCATCAATAAAAACATCTCCTTTTGTTGGATAAATAACACAGCCTAACAGCGATAATAGTGTAGTTTTCCCTGAACCCGAAGGACCAATTATTAAGGTGAGCTCCCGGGTTCTAAACTGAATAGTTGTTGCTTCCAGAGCCGTAATCAATGTATCACCGGTTTGATACTCCTTGCAAGCCCCCTTTAACTCTGCAATAACTTTTTTTTCAGAATTTATCTCTTCCATAATTTTATGTCATGATTTAAGTTTGCCTGGTAATGCCAGTCATTTTATAAAAGACTGGCTCTTTTAAACTAAAATTTCAAAAATCCTTAGTAAAGATTTATTTTAATTGTAGCATCATTATTTAAGATATAAACAGAGCAATCCTGAAATGTTGGTGCCCCGCCATCCGGCATAAAATTCGTACTGTTCCCTACAGGCTCTTTAGGCATCCCCAACCAGTTACTGTTTAGTTTTCCGTTATTATCCAAATCCTGATAAACCGTGATTGAGTAAGTCCCTCTTGGCAAATCAATTTGAAACTTCATCGTTTCCTGATTCACTTTTTGAACTTTGGTAAAGCAGGCTCGCTTGAGAAAATTTTCTTTTTTATCATATACATTTAGTACAACAGTCCCTTTACCTTTTTGAACATTGTGTACATCAACATTCGTTTTTATCTGTTGTGCATTAGTAAAATACGATACTCCCAATAGAAGAATGCTTAAAATAGATTTTTTCATTTTGTCTTTAATTTTATAATTTTTAATGTAATTCTGTTTGTGTACTTATTTCCCAAAACGATAACTGAGCATCACTTTGACATAAGGCGTTTCTTTTGCTTTATAATTGCTAATGGTGTCATTATTAGAATTAAAAAGTGTGTATTTGTTGGCAAATCCTAAACCTCCTTGCAGTTGCAGCCAAAAGCCATCAAAAAGACGCTGATTAATTTGCAGACCACCATGGATTGCCGAAAACTGAGCATAATCGATCTCTTCTCCCTGATCATTCTTGTAGTTTTGTAAATTGTGAAGCGTCCAGTCAATCGAGCCGGCCAGACCAACTTGAGTATTATTACCCAGATTTCTAAAAACATTTACCCTTGGCCAGTATATTTGAGCAAGCCACTTACCATTATTGCTCTTATAGTCGAGAGATACGGCAGGTGTTATTAAAAACTTGCCAAAAGCATACATAACATGAGGACCAATTCCGATTTCAAGATTTGACTTTTCTCCAAACTTTCTCGAAACTCCAAAAATGCCATCGAAAACCATATCATTCATCGAAAACGAATTTTTAAAGTCAGAAGCAATCGTAGGGATTAGGACTCCAAAAGCGGCCCATCTTTTCCCTATAGGATGCCGCACCACAATGGTAGGTTTGATTTCGTTTATCTTCGTGATGTAATTCGGACTAATTTCAATATCTCTATCAAATGTAAAGTCTAAAACACGGTAGTTGACCGTTCCAAGAATACGTGTTTTTCCAATTTTAAAAGGTGGTATTGGCAACCAAAAATCGTAAGTATTATATTTGAATTTATTCCCATAGTACAGATCTACAGTTGACAAATTCTTAAAGTTAGTTCTCCCATGCACAGTAATGCTCATCCCGGCACCATCTGTAATTAATTGAGCATAAAACTTATTTGGAAAACAAAAAAACAAGGTTACTAAAACGAATGACAGTACTTTTTTCAAAATAACAATTATTAAATTTAAACACACAAGCTGTATCAGCCCTCTAAGATTTTCTTAGGGCAAAGTTGCAGTTAAAACAATAATTGTTACTAGGATTTAGTTTGCCGTTACTCGGACAAATCTTGCTTTAATGAATTTCGGTACTGAGAAGGAGTTGTACCTGTTATTTTTTTGAAAAGGCGTCCAAAATAAGAAGGATCTTCGTAATTCAAGGCAAAAGCAATTTCTGAAATATCTTTAGTCAAATCCTGCAAAAGTATCTGGCTTTGCAGAATACTAACATTGTTTATCCACTCTTTTGGAGCTATTCCGGTGGTTTGCTTGATACATCTATTGAGATAATTTACAGAGATTTTTAATTTATCGGCATAAAAGGTCACTGACTTATTCTCTGCATGATATTTATAAACAAGCTCTTTAAAAGAAAAAGTGATCTCATTGTTGCGATGTATTGTTTTATTCAGTTCTTTATTTGAAAAAAGAATTTTCTGGAAAGCCGCCTGCATGAGCGAATAACAAATTTCAATATTGGAATTTTCATTACGAAATTCCTGGCTTAATAAACCAAACAAAGAATTAAGCCATATACTGGTCTCTTTAGGCAATTTAAGAACTGAATTGGCGGCAAAAATCTGTATTAGCTCCTGTTTCGATAAAATATGATTCAGAACACTCTCCTCAAATAAAATAAAATGTCCCGTTATCATCTGATCAATTTCTTTCATTGCGGTAATATGTCCCTGTTTTACAAACAAAACATCATTTTCATTTATGGATATCACTTCTTTGTCGACTTGCTGTTTGGCATAACCTCTGGTAACATGAACCATAAAATTATAATCAGGCCTAAAAAGAGGGGTCGGAATCTGGATATACTCGGTTGTAGTATTTAAATCATATATCTGTAAGGGAGATTTTAAGAAATCAAAGTCGAGAGAAGCATCAGACATAAATTGCTTTGGAAATTCTTCTGATGAAATAATTTTAATACTCTTACTCATACTTAAAACTTAGATATTGAGCTACAAACATAAGAAATGGTTCGATTACATCTGTACAATACAGCCAATTAAAATTATCCTATTGACAAATAGTACTAAGACTGGAGTTGCCTTCAATTTTGTCACAAAACACTAAGGTGATTTAAAATTCACAAACGAAGTTCTGTTCTTTCAAAAGAAAAATCTATTCGAAAAGTCGATGTTATACTCTGAATAAAAATTGGTATAATATCTGACAAAACAGGCGTGTTATCCAATATTTTTTTATCTTTGAAATTCAGGGCTTTTTAAGCAAAATGACTTTATCTTTGAGCCTTTAGAAAATTGATATTCGTTATGGAACAGAAAATACATCAGGGAAGAAACGTAAAACGTTTTAGAGAAATGCTCAACATCAAACAAGAAGCATTGGCTTATGATCTGGGCGAAGACTGGAACCAAAAGAAAATTTCGATGCTGGAGCAGAAAGATGTCATTGAAGACAAACTTCTGAAACAAATCTCAGCTGTGTTAAAAATTCCGGTGGAAGCATTTCAGAATTTTGATGAAGAGCAAGCGATAAATATTATTTCGAATACGTTTAATATTGAAAAAGAGGCTTATATAGGAAATGCTAAACCTGTATTTAACATCAATCCATTAGAAGAGTTAAAAAAACTTCATGAAGAAAAAATTGCGTTATACGAGCGTATGTTGAAGGAGAAAGATGAAATGATGGCGAGGCTTGAGAAATTGATTGGTAAGTAATTATTTGTAAATATATAATTTAAAAAAAAAGAGACTTTCGGGTCTCTTTTTTTGTTTTGGGTCGTTATGAGTTTGAAGTCGAAAGACATTTACAAAGTTTCTATCCTCTAGCTCAGGATTGCTCTATTTTACCAGGTGAACAAATTTTTTCTATTTTTAAATTTGTTACAAAAACGGTAACAAATTTTTATTTTTTATCATTTTGTTCCATTTCTTGAAACAAAATAAATTTTTATACGATTTTGTTTCAGTTAAATAAAATTCTCCCCGCTCTACAAAGTGTATTTCACAAGCGCTGTGCATTCTCACTACGTGATACTTAAATAATAAAAAAATGTACCTTAGCACGCATTCTAAAAAACAATTGATTTATGAAATGGATCACCAGAGAAAGGCCAAAAATAGACCGAATTGCATGCCCATGGCTTATTAGAAATTTTGTGGATCCTGAGGCTGAATTTATTTACGTCCCTTTTGATCAGGTTCTGGACAAAGCAAAAGAATTAAATGCTGTTCCTTTTGATATTCCAAATGTTGAATTCACACATTATCAGGAGCAGTGCACCTTCGATTATATTGTAAAAAAATATAAAATCGAAGATCCCGCTATTTCCATCATGGCAGGAATTGTACGCGGGGCTGATACCGATCGTCATGAAATTGCAAAAGAATCTGCCGGACTCTGGGCGGTGTCTGCCGGACTTTCGCATAATATTACCGATGATTATAAACTCCTTGAAACCGGAATGGTGCTCTATGACGCACTTTACAGGTGGGCTTCACATCTATATAAACAGAAACATCTGAAGAACAGTCCCTTTGAGAACCTGCTACACGAAGTTTACAACAAGTTTCTTAAAGACAAAAAAACAACCGGAAAAACACCATCCTGGGTAAAAGACCTCAAAAATCTTATTCAGGACCAGATTGATGCTCAGTTTACTTTCGACCTTAAAAAAATATCGGGTGAACTCGATTTGAACCCATCCTACCTGTCGAGAGAATTTTCTAAATATTTTGAAGATTTAAATTTCGGGGACTATGTCAGAAAACAAAGGATTGAAAAAGCGGTAAATCTTATTGAGAATACTACCTACACTTTGACGGAGATTGCCTATAGAACCGGATTTTCAGACCAAAGCCATTTTACAAGAATTTTTAAACTTCAAACCGGAAAGAATCCGTCGGCGTACAGAAAAAAAATCCAAAAAAAGTAATCCCTATACAAAACGTAAAACGCATTCTATTTAGGGACGTTTAATGCTTGTAATTTTGTTTCTATCATTTATAAAAACAAAATCGATGCTTTTAAGATTCCTGCACCTTTCTATTCTACTACTATTTAGCCTTCCGTGCTTTTCTCAAACTACGTATCCTAAAATCACAGGATATTTTGGTATTCTGCATCCTCTGGTAACCTTGAATAAAGATGAAACTGCAGTAAATTTCAGAGACTACTACGCTGTAGGATTTCCAACTGGAATCAATATCTGGAAAAACGAGAAAATCGGATTTTCTTTTGAGGTAGTTCCCAATATAAAGGACGATCAGGGTACCAGCAAAGTAACTAACTTATTGTTTCATCCCGGGGTTCTGGTAGCCTTGGGGCACGGATATACTTTTGCGGGAAGGGCTGCCTTTGAATCCTCCGGAAGATATGGCATTACGCCTGTTTTGAATAAAACAATAATAAAAAGCACCAATTGCAGCTACTTTGCCGCAATCCCCCTACCCATCCGCTTTGGTAATAATCATCCTGCTTCCTTTACAGTCGGTTTTCAGTTTGGAATTGCATTCTAATTTACAAATCATGAATGAAAATCCCGCTCTATAAATTGTATTTCACAAGCGCTGTACAATTTCTCTGACTCATATCTGTAATTGTAATATCCAAAAGAAGTATAATAGACATTTCAACGGCTCTAGTGGCAATTATTACAACTTTTACGTTGCTTTATATAAAGAAAATTCAGGAACTCCTACTATTATTGTTGCAGCAGCGGCTGTTTTAAGTATACTCATTAAATTAGTACTACTATGAACAGCTGCTTTTAAAACATTCGAATACAAAATAATAACTCCAATTTCTTCTTCCAAAAATGAAACAATAAAGAAATTTAAGGTTCATTTTATCATAAAAACACCCTTTTAACGACTTTTTAAGTTATTTAAAGATTAAAAAGTATTATAAAAAACCATATACATATCTTTGATTGTGTTAAAAAAATAAACATTTCATAAATTTTAAATCTAAAAAGTATGAAAGCAAAAAGTACTCTACTTATACAGACTTATTAGTTCTGTCCCGCACCACAATACAGTCATTCACAAACCAATCCGAGGGTTAGCTTAGGTGAATCAATAGTTTTTAAATATTCAGATTGTCTAGCAATAGACTAAAATCTCAATTTTTCTTATTTAAATTTTAACAAGAAATAAGTTACTAGTTATTTAAATAATAAGATTATGAAAAAAATTACTTTAATTCCATTTCTGGCTTTTTTATTATTAATGCTTTCTACAATATTTGCTTATTCACAAAATACCAATGTTACATTCGATAATACTAATGCTTCATTAACCACGACTCCAGCTTGTTCTCTCTCACAATGTAATGCTCAGGATGTTACTTTTGGGAGTGTTTATCTAGGTGATAACGTTGGAAATGTAGCCACTTTAGCCTATGTTTCAAATCCTGTAAACGGTTTGTACATATGGGTAACTATTGCCTCCAATAGTTCTAAATACGACTTGATGTTTCAATTTGACTATTTAGTTGGCGGAGTTCGAAAAAATTTCGATAACACTAATTTTGTTGGTGCCGTAACAGACCGGTTAACGATTAAAATTAGAGGAAGCATAATTACGGCAGGGTCCAAATACCGAATGGCCCAAATTACAAACTATACTGCAGGCCAATCCCTTGAGTTAAAAAATATTTACTTAGGATGGGAAACAAACGGACAGGCTATTACGCCTTCACAAAGTCTTTCACTGATTACTTGTAATCCTCCTAAATGCAGTAGTGCATATTCAAATGGGATAATTATAAAAACGCCTCTTTTTGCCGATTTTTCTATTACTAAAAGTTGTGATGGAGGTTCTTTTCAAAAGGTAGTTTACGCCAGTACTTCTACAGGAGTTGAACCAAACACTAATTATAGCTGGTCATTTCCGGGTGCTGCGACAATTTCTCCGGTTAGTTTAACAACAATAGGTCCATATACTGTGACTTATTCTTCCGCTGGTCCATTTTCTGCTAGTTTAACAGTATCTGACCCCACAAATCAGGTTATACCAAATACTAAAACAGTTAACAATATAACTGTAACTGCATGTTGTACGACACCGGTAATAACTGCAATGACTTCTACTATATGCAGCGGAAGCACTTTTACCGCTACTCCGGCCAATGGAACCAACGGAACAGTTCCTGCCGGTACTACTTATAGCTGGGCAGCCCCAAGTGTAATTGGAATTACAGGAACCGCAGCAGGAAGCAATGCTGCTAACATCAGCGGAACCTTAACCAATACAACTAATGCGCCTATAAATGTGATTTACACTGTTACCCCAACATCAGGAACTTGTACAGGAAGCACTTTTACAGTGACCGTTACGGTAAATCCGAAACCTGCTCTGAACAATATAACGGCAACCAGTATATGCAGTGGTGACACTTTTACCACTACTCCGGCCAATGGAACCAACGGAACAGTCCCGACTGGTACTACTTATAGCTGGGCAGCCCCAAGCGTAATTGGAATTACAGGAACCGCAGCGGGAAGCAATGCTGCTAACATCAGCGGAACCTTAACCAATACAACCAATGCGCCGATAAATGTAGTCTATACTGTAACTCCAATATCAGGAACCTGTACAGGAAGTACCTTTACAGTAACAGTTACGGTAAATCCGAAACCTGCTCTGAACAATATAACGGCGACCAGCATATGCAGTGGAGACACTTTTACCACTACTCCGGCCAATGGAACCAACGGAACAGTTCCGACTGGTACTACTTATAGCTGGGCAGCCCCAAGCGTAATTGGAATTTCAGGAACCGCGGCGGGAAGCAATGCTTCAAACATCAGCGGAACCTTAACCAATACAACCAATGCACCGATAAATGTGGTTTACACCGTTACCCCAACATCAGGAACTTGTACAGGAAGTACTTTTACAGTGACAGTTACGGTAAATCCGATACCAGCTCTGAACAATATAACAGCAACCAGTATATGCAGTGGTGACACTTTTACCACTACTCCGGCCAATGGAACCAACGGAACAGTTCCGACTGGCACTACTTATAGCTGGGCAGCGCCAAGCGTAATCGGAATTACAGGAACCGCAGCGGGAAGTAATGCTGCAAACATCAGCGGAACCTTAACCAATACAACCAATGCGCCGATAAATGTGGTTTACACCGTTACCCCAACATCAGGAACCTGTACAGGAAGTACTTTTACAGTGACGGTCACAGTAAATCCGAAACCTGCTCTGAACAATATAACGGTGACCAGTATATGCAGTGGTGGTAATTTTACAGTTACACCAGCCAATGGAACCAACGGAACAGTTCCGACTGGTACTACTTATAGCTGGGCTGCTCCAAGTGTAATTGGAATTTCAGGAACCGCGGCAGGAAGTAATGCTGCAAACATCAGCGGAACCTTAAGCAATACAACCAATGCACCGATAAATGTGGTTTACACCGTTACCCCAACATCAGGAACCTGTACAGGAAGCACCTTTACAGTGACAGTTACGGTAAATCCTTTACCAGTATGTTTGATTGCCGGATCTGATGGTCCACTTTGTCCATCGTCAACAGCTAATAGTTATTCAGCACCTGCAGGTATGAGCAATTACACTTGGTCAATTTCAGGAAATGCTACTATTAGTGGTAATCTTTCGGGACAAACCGTTTTAGTAAATACTGGTGCTACTTGCAGTGCGCCATTTACGTTAACTGTAGTAATCAAAGATATCAATGGCTGTGAATCAACATGTACCAAAGTAATTAATGTTCAAGATATCACTGCGCCAACATGGACAACTGCGCCAGCCGCATTGGATGTGACTTTGCAATGTAGCGATACTACAGGTTTGACAACTGCTCAAGCCAATGCTCCAATAGCTACTGACAATTGTGGAGGAACTGTGACTTATACCAAAGTTTCTGGAGCTTTCGTTGCTGGAAACTGCATAAACTCCGGAACTTATACCAATACCTGGACGGCTACAGATGTTTGTACCAATGTATCGACTGTGTTTACTCAAACCATTACAATTCAAGATACTACAGCACCAACATGGACAACTGCTCCAGCCGCATTGGATGTGACTTTGCAATGTAGTGATACTGCAGGTTTGACAACTGCGCAGGCCAATGCTCCAATAGCTACTGACAATTGTGGAGGAACGGTGACTTATACCAAAGTTTCAGGTGCTTTCGTTGCAGGAAACTGCATAAACTCTGGAACTTATACCAATACCTGGACGGCTACAGATGTTTGTACCAATGTATCGACTGTGTTTACTCAAACCATTACGATACAAGATACTACAGCGCCAACATGGACTACGGCTCCGGCTGCATTGGATGTGACTTTGCAATGCAGTGATACTGCAGGTTTGACAACTGCTCAGACCAATGCACCAATAGCTACTGACAATTGTGGAGGAACGGTGACTTATACTAAAGTTTCAGGGGCTTTTGTAGCCGGAAACTGCATAAACTCCGGAACTTATACCAATACCTGGACAGCTACAGATGTTTGTACCAATGTATCGACTGTATTTACTCAAACTATTACAATTCAAGACACTACAGCGCCAACATGGACAACTGCGCCAGCCGCATTGGATGTGACTTTGCAATGTAGTGATACTGCAGGTTTGACAACTGCACAGGCCAATGCTCCAATTGCTACTGATAATTGTGGAGGAACGGTGAGTTACACCAAAGTTTCTGGGGCTTTCGTTGCAGGAAACTGCATAAACTCCGGAACTTATACCAATACCTGGACCGCTACAGATGTTTGTACCAATGTATCGACTGTATTTACTCAAACCATTACAATTCAAGACACTACAGCGCCAACATGGACTACGGCTCCGGCTGCATTGGATGTGACTTTGCAATGCAGTGATACTGCAGGTTTGACAACTGCTCAGACCAATGCACCAATAGCTACTGACAATTGTGGAGGAACGGTGACTTATACTAAAGTTTCAGGGGCTTTTGTAGCCGGAAACTGCATAAACTCCGGAACTTATACCAATACCTGGACAGCTACAGATGTTTGTACCAATGTATCGACTGTATTTACTCAAACTATTACAATTCAAGACACTACAGCGCCAACATGGACAACTGCGCCAGCCGCATTGGATGTGACTTTGCAATGTAGTGATACTGCAGGTTTGACAACTGCTCAGGCCAATGCACCGATAGCTACCGATAATTGTGGAGGAACGGTGACTTATACCAAAGTTTCAGGGGCTTTCGTGGCCGGAAACTGCGTGAACTCCGGAACTTATACCAATACCTGGACTGCTACAGATGTTTGTACCAATGTATCGACTGTGTTTACTCAAACCATTACAATTCAAGACACTACAGCGCCAACATGGACTACGGCTCCAGCCGCATTGGATGTGACTTTGCAATGTAGCGATACTG
>NZ_MIKE01000005.1:0-50113 GCF_001853485.1 Flavobacterium tructae
GTATTCAGGTAGCGCGAGGATATTTAAATCGAGAAGAACTAACAAATGAGAAATTTATCGACAGCCCCTTTTTAGAAGGCGAACGAATGTATAAGACAGGGGATTTAGCACGCTGGCTTCCGGATGGTAACATAGAATATATCGGCAGAAAAGACGATCAGGTTAAAATTCGCGGTTATCGAATAGAATTAGGGGAGATTGAAAACGCCTTATCTTCTTTAGCGGGCGTAAACCAATGTTGTGTTCTGGCTAAAGAAGATACAACAGGCAACAAACGTCTGGTTGGTTATGTAGTTTTAGAAGGAGCATTAGACAAAGAGCAATTACAAAACCAATTAAAATTAAGTTTGCCTGAATACATGGTTCCTCAATTATGGGTGGCATTAGATACAATGCCATTAACTGATAACGGAAAACTGGATAAAAAAGCATTACCGGATCCGGATGGTTCAGAACTATCGAGTAAAGAATATGTAGCACCACGCAACGAAACAGAAGAAAAGTTGGTAGCAATTTGGCAAAACCTGTTAGGGGTAGAACGAGTAGGAATTCATGATGATTTCTTCGAACTTGGAGGTCACAGTTTGCTGGCTACGCGTTTAGTTTCGATGATCCGTAAAGAACTCTCTAAAGAGATTGAAATTGCGGATGTTTTTGCCTATACCACGATTTCAGACTTAGAAACTCATTTATCATCTCAGTCAGAAGGTATTTTACTTCCGGTTATTACGGGGGGAGAGCGTCCGGAGCGTATTCCTTTATCCTTTAGTCAGGAACGACTATGGTTTTTGGATCAGCTTCAGGGCAGTACCGAATACCATATCCCTATAGTTCTGAGTTTAGAAGGCGCTTTAGAGATATCGCTGTTGGAACAAACCCTGCATGGTATTGTTTCGCGTCATGAGGTCTTACGCAGTATGCTTTTATCAGAAGAAGGTATCGCTTATCAGCAAATCATCAGTGCAGAAGGCTGGTCACTGGATACAGAGATCATATCGGATGAACTCGTCTTAAAAAATCAGATCGCCGACTATGTCAATCAACCTTTTGATTTATCAAAAGACTATAAACTGCGTGCGTGTTTATACACTTTAGGGAATCAGAAATATGTGTTGGCTTGTGTTTTCCATCATATTGCCAGTGATGGCTGGTCGGAGGGAATTTTGGTGAATGAGTTTACACAATTATATAGTACATTACAATCCAACAGCATACCTAATCTACCAACACTTCATTTACAATATGCCGATTATGCGATTTGGCAGCGCAACTATTTAGAAGGAGCGGTTTTAGAGGATCAGTTGTCGTATTGGGAATCCAAACTAAGTGGCGTAAGTACTTTGTCCTTACCAACAGATTATCCCCGTCCTTCGGTTCCGAGCAATGCGGGAGCAGCTGTCTCTTTAGCCTTAGACCAGAAGCTGAGCGCATCATTAAACGCTATTTGTAAAGAAGAAGGAGTAACCTTGTTTATGCTTTTATTATCTGCCTTTAAGATCTTGTTATCGCGTTACAGTGGTCAGGAAGACATTTGTGTTGGAACACCAATTGCAAATCGAACGCAAGCAGAATTAGAAGGAATGATTGGTTTTTTTGTCAATACTCTGGCGCTTCGCAGTGATTTGAGCGGCGATCCGAGTTTTAAGGATGTGTTGTCAAGAGTAAAACAAACAACTCTTGAAGGTTACGACCATCAATTAACCCCATTTGAGAAGGTGGTTGATCGTGTGGTTACAAGCCGTGATAGGAGTATGAGTCCGTTGTTTCAGGTGATGTTTGATTTTCATAATGTGGAATCAAAATCAGGAGATATTGGAGAACAGGAAAAAGGTATACAAGGAGTTGCGCTTTCAGGTTATCCTTTTGATATTGCTACAGCTCAGTTTGATTTATCTTTCAGTGTATCCGAGAGCAGCACTGGTATTTCATTAGCCCTAAATTATGGTACAGCTTTATTTGATGAGGCTACAATCAACCGTATGTTGCTGCATTATCAGGAATTATTACAAAGCATTACTGAAAATATCACTGAGCCAATCAGTAATCTGTCGATGCTTAGCCAGGCAGAAGAACATCAATTATTGAATGTTTTCAATAACACGGCTGTTGCATATCCTCTAGATAAGACTACAGTTGATTTATTCGAAGAGCAGGTTAAACAAACACCTAATGCTGTTGCAGTTGTTTATGGAGATGAAGAGCTAACTTATAAAGAATTAGACCAACGTTCTAATCAGTTGGGGCATTATTTGCGTGAGCAGGGTGTAAAACCCGATGATCTGGTAGGGATCTGTCTGGAACGAGGATTTGAGATGCTGATAGGTATTCTTGGAATCTTAAAATCAGGTGGTGCTTATGTTCCAATTAAGCCAGATTATCCAACAACCCGTATCTCTTATATTGTTAAAGATATAGGATGTAGTTTGTTGCTTACTGATAGTTTTACAAAGAATATTTTGAACTCTTTAGCATTAGATGTCACTACCATAGTATTAGGAGGTTCTGCTGCTGTATATAATAACTATTCAGTTGATTCATTAGATTTATCTTATTCATCTAATTCTTTGAGTTATGTGATTTATACCTCAGGTAGTACTGGAGTTCCTAAAGGAGCAATGATTGATCATTGTGGTTTATTAAATCACCTTTTGGTAATGGTAGATGAGTTAGAAATGGATAATAATAGTGTTGTAGCTTTTACAGCACCATTCACCTTTGATATTTCGGTATGGCAATTATTAAGTGGTTTACTTTGTGGAGGTCGCATAGCTATTTATAGTGAACGCATGATCTTAGATATCTCTGATTTTCAAGACGCTTTAGAAATATATCAAGTTACACATCTTCAATTAGTTCCTTCTTACTTGTTGAGTTTATTAGAGACAGGTTCAAGAAAAGGATTGGAAGATTTACATTATTTTTTAATTACCGGAGAGGCAGCTACTACATCACTATTACAGTTATGGTTTTCTGTGTACCCTTCTATTCCTGTAGTAAATGCTTATGGTCCGGCAGAGGCATCGGATGACGTAAGTCTTCATATCATGAAAGAAGCTCCAAAAAGTACTATTGTTCCTGTTGGGAAACCAGTAGCCAATATGTCTCTATATGTAGTAGATATTTTTGAGAATTTGTGCCCAATAGGTATAATAGGAGAATTATGGGTTAGCGGAGTAGGAGTAGGTCGTGGTTATCTGAATCAGCCTGAGCTTACGTCTGAAAAATTCATAAGTAATCCATTTAAGGAAGGTGAACGAATTTATAAGACAGGTGATTTAGTACGTTGGTTACCCGATGGAAATATTGAGTTTATCGGCAGAAAGGACGATCAGGTTAAAATTCGCGGCTATCGAATAGAATTAGGTGAGATTGAAAACATCTTATCTTCTTTAGAAGGAGTCTCACAATGTTGTGTTCTGGCTAAAGAAGATACAACAGGCAATAAACGTCTGGTTGGTTATGTAGTTTTAGAAGGAAAATTGAACAAAGAGCAATTACAAAACCAATTAAAATTAAGTCTGCCACAATACATGGTTCCTCAATTATGGGTAGCATTAGATACAATGCCATTAACCGGTAACGGAAAACTGGATAAAAAAGCATTACCGGATCCGGATGGTTCAGAACTATCGAGTAAAGAATATGTAGCACCACGCAACGAAACAGAAATACAGCTAGCCGAGATCTGGCAGAACCTGTTAGGGGTAGAACGAGTAGGGATTCATGATAACTTCTTCGAACTCGGAGGTCACAGTTTGCTCGCTACGCGTTTAGTTTCGATGATTCGTAAGGATTTAAAAAGAGAAGTTTCTATCCGTGAAGTATTTGAACATACTACAATCTCAGAATTAGGAACTCATTTATCATCTCAGTCAGAAGGTGTTTTACTTCCGGTTATTACAGGGGGAGAGCGTCCGGAGCGAATTCCTTTATCGTTTAGTCAAGAACGACTATGGTTTTTGGATCAGCTTCAGGGCAGTACCGAATACCACATTCCTATAGTTCTGAGTTTAGAAGGCGCTTTAGAGATATCGCTGCTGGAACAAACCCTGCATGGTATTGTTTCGCGTCATGAGGTCTTACGCAGCATGCTTTTATCCGAAGAAGGTATCGGTTATCAGCAAATCATCAGTGCAGAAGGCTGGTCACTGGATACAGAGATCATATCGGATGAACTCGTCTTAAAAAATCAGATCGCCGACTATATCAACCAACCTTTTGATTTATCAAAAGACTATAAACTGCGAGCGTGTTTATACACTTTAGGGAATCAGAAATATGTTTTGGCATGTGTTTTCCATCATATTGCCAGTGATGGCTGGTCGGAGGGAATTTTGGTGAATGAGTTTACACAATTATATAGTGCATTACAATCCAACAGCACCGCTAATCTACCAACACTTCATTTACAATATGCCGATTATGCGATTTGGCAGCGTAACTATTTAGAAGGAGCAGTTTTAGAGGATCAGTTGTCGTATTGGGAATCCAAACTAAGTGGCGTAAGCACTTTGTCCTTACCAACAGATTATCCCCGTTCTTCGGCTCCGAGCAATGCAGGAGCAGCTGTCTCTTTAGCTTTAGACCAGAAGCTTAAAACTTCATTAAATGCTATCTGTAAAGAGGAGGGAGTAACCTTATTTATGCTTTTATTATCCGCCTTTAAGATCTTGTTGTCGCGTTACAGCGGTCAGGAAGACATTTGTGTTGGAACACCAATTGCAAATCGAACGCAAGCAGAATTAGAAGGAATGATTGGCTTTTTTGTCAACACTTTGGCGCTTCGCAGTGATTTGAGCGGTGATCCGAGTTTTAAGGATGTGTTGTCAAGAGTAAAACAGACCACTTTAGAGGGATACGATCATCAGTTAACCCCATTTGAGAAGGTGGTTGATCGTGTGGTTACAAGCCGTGATAGGAGCATGAGTCCGTTGTTTCAGGTGATGTTTGTATTACAAAATGAAGGAGATAATCAAGTCCAAAAAGAGAACGAATTAAATGATATTATTATTTCCGGATATGAGTTTGATACGGTTAGTTCTAAGTTTGATTTGACATTTAGTGCATCAGAAAATAACAATGGTATTTCATTAGCGGTAAATTATTGCACAGCTTTATTTGATAAGGCTACAATCGAGAGTATGCTGCTGCATTATCAGGAATTATTGCAAAGTATTATAAGCAGTACCAAACAACCAATCAGTACTCTGTCCATGCTTACCCAGGCAGAAGAGCATCAATTATTGAATGTTTTCAATAACACTGAAGCTGCCTATCCATCAGATAAAACAATAGTTGATTTATTTACCGAGCAGGTTAAACAAACACCTAATGCTGTTGCAGTTGTTTATGAAGATGAAAAGCTAACCTACAAAGAATTAGATCAGCGCTCCAATCAGTTGGCACACTATTTATTATCGAATAATAACATTAGTCAGGATAGTTTAATTGGAGTAGTTTTAGATCGCAGTGATTGGTTAATTATTTCACTTCTTGCGATATTGAAAACGGGATCGGCTTATGTTCCCATCGATCCTAATTTTCCTGAAGAAAGAAAAATGTATATAAAGAATGACAGTAATTGCACTATTGTTGTAGATGATTTGTTATTAGATACTTTCAAAGAAGTTATTACTTCGTATCCTGCTGATTTACCTGAAATAATTACAACTCCTGCTGGCTTGGCATATGTTATTTATACTTCGGGTAGTACGGGTAAACCTAAGGGAGTTATGGTTGAGCATAGAAACTTGGTTCATTTATGTTTTTGGCATCAATCTGCATATTCTGTAACTGCTCAAAGTAGAGGTACTCTATTCTCAGGGGTTGGTTTTGATGCTAGTGTTTGGGAAATATATCCATACTTGCTTTCTGGAGCCAGTTTATATCCTATTTCAGAAAAATATCGTTACGATTTGGATAAGCTTTTTACTTTTTTAACCCAACATGCTATTACACATACTTACATGCCTACATTAGTATGTGAGAGTTTTGTAGACAAAGAAATATCTTTACCTAATATTATTGTTTTAACAGGCGGAGATGTACTACACTTAAGTAAATCAAGCGATATTGCTATTTATAATAATTACGGACCAACAGAAACTACTGTAGTTGCCACTAATTATAAAGTATTAAATACTCCAATAACTAAGATTCCTATTGGTAAGCCTATTAATAATACTCAAGTTTATATTTTGGATAATCACGATCAGCTTTTACCTGTAGGAGTCATCGGAGAGTTGTGTATTGGTGGAGCAGGAGTTACCAGAGGTTATTTAAATCAGCGAGATTTAACAAAGGAAAAATTTATAGCGAATCCGTTTAAAGAAGACGATCGAATTTATAAGACAGGTGATTTGGTACGTTGGTTGCCAGATGGTAATATAGAGTTTATAGGCAGGAAAGACGATCAGGTTAAAATTCGTGGTTATCGCATCGAGCTTGGAGAGATTGAAAATGTGCTGTCCTCTTTAACAGGTGTAAGTCAATGTTGTGTCCTGGCCAAAGAAGATACAGCAGGCAATAAGCGTTTGATAGGTTATGTGGTATTGGAAGAGGCATTAGACAAAGAGAAATTACAAAAACAATTAAAGTTAAGCTTACCAGAATACATGGTTCCCCAATTATGGGTTGCTTTAGAAGAAATGCCGCTAACCAGTAATGGAAAGCTGGATAAAAAGTCATTACCGGATCCTGATATTTCAGACTTATCCAATACAGTATATGTAGCTCCACGCAGTGAAACAGAATTACAGTTAGCTGAAATCTGGCAAAACCTGTTAGGCATAGAGCAAGTAGGAATTCATGACAACTTCTTCGAACTGGGCGGTCACAGTTTACTGGCCACACGTTTAGTTTCAATGATCCGTAAGGAATTGATAACAGAAGTTTCTATTCGTGAAATATTTGAATATGCCACAATCTCAGAACTAGGGATACATTTGTCATCTCAGTCAGATGTTGTTTTACTTCCCGGTATTACAGGTGGAGACCGTCCAGAATGTATTCCATTATCTTTTAGTCAGGAACGACTATGGTTTTTGGATCAGCTTCACGGCAGTACCGAATACCATATCCCTATTGTTCTTGGTTTAGAGGGAGCCCTAAATGTATCGATACTAAAACAAACCCTTCATGGGATTGTTTCGCGCCATGAGATCTTACGTAGTATGATTTTGTCAGCAGAAGGTATCGGTTATCAGGAAATTATAAGTGCAGATCACTGGTCATTGGATGCGGAGATTGTATCGGATGAACTATCATTAAAAAATCATATAGCAGACTATGCCAATAAACCTTTTGATTTATCTAAAGACTATAAACTGCGAGCATGTTTGTATACCTTAGGCAATGAGAAGTATGTTCTGGCATGTGTGTTTCATCATATCGCCAGTGATGGTTGGTCAGAGGCGATTCTGGTCAATGACTTTATGGAATTATACAGTTCCTTTGAATCTGGTCGTGAAGCAATTTTACCTCAGCTTAGGTTACAATATGCCGATTATGCTATTTGGCAGCGCAAATATTTAGAGGGGACTGTTTTAGAGGATCAATTATCATACTGGGAATCCAAACTAAAAGGAGTAAGCACTTTGTCATTGCCTACAGATTATACCCGTCCTTCTATGCAGAGCAATGCAGGGGCAGTTACTTTTTTAATGCTAAATCAGGAAATAAGGACTTCATTAGAGCAATTATGTAAAGAAGAAGGCGTAACGCTGTTTATGCTTTTATTATCCGCTTTTAAAGCTTTGTTGTCTCGTTACAGTGGTCAGGAAGACATTTGCGTAGGAACACCAATAGCCAATAGAACGCAATCGGATTTAGAGGGTATGATCGGCTTTTTTGTGAATACTCTGGCACTTCGTAGTGATTTAAGTGGAGACCCGAGTTTTAAGGATGTATTGGCAAGAGTAAAACAGACTACCCTTGAAGGATATGATCATCAGTTAGCTCCTTTTGAGAAAGTTGTAGATCGTGTGGTTACGACCCGTGATAAGGGTATGAGTCCTTTGTTTCAAGTGATGTTTGATTTTAAAAAGATGGAATCAAAATCTGAAGAAGCTGTACAAGAAGAGTTAGGTATTCAGGGAGTTAAGTTATCAACTTACCCTTCTGAACTTACTACAGCTCAATTTGATTTAATATTTAATGCATCTGAAAACAGCGAGGGTATCTCATTAGGAGTAAATTACAACACTACTCTGTTTGATCAATCGACAATAGATCGAATGCTATCGCATTATCAGGAGTTGTTGATTAGTATTACAGAGAATATTACCCAGCCAATAAGTAATCTGTCGATGCTCACCAAAGAAGAATCATACCAATTATTAAGTATTTTCAACGATACTGATACAGCTTATCCAAAAGAGAAAACTATAGTAGATTTATTAGAAGAACAAACGAAGCGTACTCCGGATAATGTTGCATTAGTTTGTGGAAATAATACGATGACTTATAAAGAATTAGAGGAACGTTCCAATCAATTAGTTCATTATTTGAAATCGAATGGTGTGGTTAAAGATTCGCGAGTAGCTATATTGTTTGATAGGGGTTTTGATATGATCATTAGTATGCTTGGTATTCTCAAGTCAGAATGTACTTATGTTCCATTAGATGCCTCATTGCCATCTAATCGCTTATCCTATATAATTGAAGATTCAAACGTGAGCTTTCTTCTTTACAGTGAAGAATCGTTACTGTCTAAACTATCCGTTTCAGAATTTATTTTTCTTTTAGATGTTACAGAATCCTATACTTACGAATCTTCAGCTATTTCATGTGAAATAGCACCAGCTTCAACAGCTTATGTAATGTATACATCAGGAACTACAGGAAATCCAAAAGGAGTGATGGTTACACACGGTAATATTGTTAGCCTTTGTACAAGTTGTGATTATACTGCTTTAAATTCAGATACAGTTTGGCTGTCCACTGGATCTGTTGCTTTTGATGCGACAACTTTGGAATTTTGGGGTACTTTATTAAATGGAGGTCAGTTGGTATTAGCAGATACAAATTCTTTATTAGAGATCAAAAGTTTAAAAGACCTTATAATCAGACATAAAGTTACTACTATGTGGATGACCGCTTCCTGGTTTCATCAGGTAGTTGAAGAAGATGCATCTGTTTTTGCACCTCTTATTTCTTTATTGGTTGGAGGAGATGTAGTCTTATTTACCTATACCAATAAGTTAAAAGAACTATATCCGTCTCTTCAGATTATAAACGGGTATGGCCCTACAGAGAATACTACATTTTCAACAACTTATACCATTGAGGGAGCAAGAGTAAAGGCTCTTCCTATCGGAAAACCGATAAAAAACAGCCACGTATATGTTACGGATTCTGAATTAAACTTAGTACCCATAGGAGTTGTTGGAGAGTTATGCGTTGGAGGAAGTGGAGTTGCATTAGGTTATTTAAACCAGGAAGAATTAACCAGCGATAAATTTATAAATGATCCGTTTAAAGCAGGCGAAAGAATATATAAAACAGGAGATTTGGCACGCTGGTTGCCAGATGGTACTATTGAGTTTATCGGAAGAAAAGATGATCAGGTTAAGATTCGTGGTTATCGAATAGAATTAGGCGAAATTGAGAATGTATTGTCATCTTTAGCAGGAGTGACGCAGTGTTGTGTATTGGCTAAAGCTGATGCAAATGGCACTAAGAATTTAGTGGGTTATGTTGTATTGGAAGATGCATTAGACAAAGAGTCTTTACAGCAAGGGTTAAGGCTAAATTTGCCTGAGTATATGATTCCTATGATCTGGGTCGTGTTAGATGTAATGCCATTAACCAGTAATGGGAAGCTGGATAAGAAATCATTACCAGATCCAGATGGTTCAGAATTATTAAGTAAAGAATACGTAGCACCCCGTAATGAAACGGAAGAACAACTAGCCGTAATCTGGCAGGAGACTTTAGGAATTGATAAGGTAGGAATACAGGACAATTTCTTTGAATTGGGGGGGCATAGTTTACTAGTTATAAAATTAGTAGCTCTTATTAATGAGGTATTCTCTACAGATTTCAGCATCAATACCGTTTTTGAGCATGCAACTATTGCTGAGTTTGTTGCTAACATCCATTCAGAGGATCATTTCAAAAATAGCGTTATGGTTCCTTTACAGGAAAAAGGAAGTCGAAAAGCTATATTTCTAACGCCGCCGGGGAGTGGAACAGTGAATTGTTTTATTGAACTGACAAAACTATTAGGAAAAAATCAGCCTGTTTATGCATTTCAATGTCCGGGATTATATGGAGAATCACCAATTTCAGAATCTATAGAAGAAATGGCTTCCGGATTTATTACAGAAATGCAAAAAAAGGATCCACATGGCCCTTATCGACTCGGAGGATATTCATTTGGAGCGACTGTCGCTTATGAAATGGCACTGCAATTGCGAAATAATGGATTTCATGTAGAAGAATTATTAATTTTCGATGGAAGAATTTTAAATGAAGATAATAGCGAAATCAATGAAGATGAATTATTTAGAGAATTTTTAAAAGAACAAACAGCAATATTTGGAGAAGATTTTGATTTTTCAATTTTAGCTCTTGAAGATAAATCGAAAGAAGAACAACTCGAATCTTTGAGTAAATTGTTAAGAGAGTCGGAATTTAAAATAAGTGATCAGGAGTTAAGAGGACGTTTGGAAGTTAGTTTCTACAATGAAAATTATTCATATTTAAATAAAGTAGAAGAAAAACTGGATGCAAAAATTGTCTTGTTTAAATCAGCATATGTGGAAAAGTATGGAGAAATATTCTTTAATGATAATGATGACTATGGATGGAATGAATATACGAATAAAGAAATAATAGTACATTCAATATCTACCACCCATGGTGCACTTTTAAATAAAGAGAATGTTGAGCAAATTTGTATGCATCTAAAACAGTAATTTAGAATTTATATTAATGAAACAGCTGTAATACTTTTTACAGCTGTTTTTTATCCTTATAATCAAGATTTAATCAATTTCTTTTATTTAAAGCAATTGCTAAGGACATTTTTTTTTGATTTTTTTCATGCTTTTTAATTTAATAGAAATGTTTGTCAGTATTTAGAATTATAATAATGTCAATTTTATAACTGACACTTTGTTAGAAAATCTATAAACTTCAAATTTGAAAATGCTATATAAGAAAATGCAAATCATTAGATTTGCTAGTGTTGATGATGATTTTGCTAGAACAGATTAGAATTGGAATAGTAATTTTGATCTATCTACTATGATTTTAGACAGGTTTAGTGAATTAGAAATGGTAGTTTTAATTTTTGAACTCATAATTAATGTGACTTTAAGTGTCCCATTGTGTCTCATTGTGTCATAATTTCGCTGAAAAAAATCCCAAACAAGAAAATTTTTTTCGTGGTACAATCATGGTACAAAAAAGGGCGAACTATCTGCAAATAAAATTATATAAACAGAAAAATAAATCCCAGTTAAAATGCTATTTTATAGTATTTTAACTGGGATTCTTTGTTTTGTTTTGTGGAGCCTACTTGCCAATGCAGAAATTAGCAAAAATATTCCCTAACAATTCATCGTTGGAAACCTGACCGGTAATAAGACCAAATTGATATAAAGCTTCGCGTATGTCAAGTGCAATCAGATCACTTGAAAGATTAGTTTCCAGACCAAATTTTACTTTCTGAATTTCATCCAGGGCTTTAAGTAGAGAATCGTAATGCCTTGTATTCGTTACGATAGTTTCATTATTACGAAGTGCTCCTGTGTTGACATAAGAAAGCAATTGCTCTTTTAATTCTTCCACTCCAATATTTTCTTTAGCCGAAATTTTTAGAAGTTTTAAGTTTAAAGTTTCAAGTTTTTGATTGATGTTCCCGATTTCATTTTCACTCAATAAATCAACCTTGTTGACCACTACTAATATAGGTTTAAGAGGGTATTTGTTTTTAACCTTTTCAATCTCTACAATATAGTCAGAACCTGAAACCTGAAACCTGAAACCATCAAACAAAAAGACAACAAGCTGTGCCTGATCAATTTTTTCGAAGGTTTTTTTAATTCCGATGCTTTCTACCACATCTTTAGTCTCACGGATTCCTGCCGTATCAATAAATCTGAAACCAATTCCGCCAATCACTAACTCATCTTCGATGGTGTCGCGTGTGGTTCCTGCAATGTCAGAAACAATGGCGCGTTCTTCGTTCAATAAGGCATTGAGCAGAGTAGATTTACCCACATTTGGTTCTCCCACAATAGCAACCGGAATTCCGTTTTTGATCACATTACCAACTGCAAACGAATCAATCAGACGTTTTAAGACAAATTCAATTCGATTTAATAACTCATGAAATTGTGTACGGTCGGCAAATTCTACATCTTCTTCTGCGAAATCCAGTTCTAGCTCAATTAAAGAAGCAAAGTTTAGTAGCTCTTCACGAAGTTTGGCTATTTCATTGCTAAAACCACCGCGCATTTGCTGCATAGCGATTTGGTGTGATGCTTCATTATCTGATGAAATCAAATCGGCAACTGCTTCTGCCTGTGATAAATCAAGTTTTCCATTTAAAAAAGCTCTAAGGGTAAATTCCCCCGCATCAGCCATTCGGCAACCTTTTCGTAACAATAACTGAATAATTTGCTGTTGGATATACGTCGAGCCATGACATGAAATTTCAATCGTATTTTCTCCTGTATAAGAGTTAGGTCCTTTAAAAACGGAAACCAATACTTCATCAAGTGTTTTCGAATCGTCCACAATATGGCCTAAATGTAAAGTATGGGTTTTTTGGAGAGTTAAGTCTTTGTTTTTTATGGATTTAAAAACCGAATTCCCAATGGTAATAGCATCGGAACCTGAAATACGAATGATCGCAATAGCTCCAGCCCCGGATGGGGTAGCCAATGCAACTATAGAATCTTGATTTATCATGCTGCAAAGGTATAAAAAAAGCCATAAAGTTGCGAACTCAAAGAAGAGTTGATTAGGAGACTTCCAGTCTTTTAAATGTCAATTTTAGTAATTTTTTAAATGTTAAAATACTGATAATTATCAGTTTGATTTGCATTTAGAATGTTTAAATTTGAGAAACAAACCTTTAATCTCAAGCAAAATGAAAAAGATACTATTTCCCACAGATTTTTCTGAAGCGGCGACAAATGCTTTTGTCCATGCCTTAGAATTTGCCAAAATTGTAAACGCCGAATTAGTTTTGTTACACACTTTTGAGATTCCGGTTTACGATAGTCAGTTTTTCCCCGAAAATTACGCCTCGATTTACAGTTCAATCGAACTGGCAAAGTTTGAAATGTTTAAAGATGAGATTCCAAAACTTAGAACTATTGCCGCGGAACGAAAATTAGATCACATTGTAATCAAACATCGTTTGATGGACGGTGATTTGATTTTTAATCTGAAAAATGCTGTAGAAGAAGATCATATCGATTTTGTAATAATGGGAACTTCAGGTGTTTCAGACTGGACAAAATTTTTCCTCGGATCAAATACAAGTTCTGTAATTTCAGAAGTCAAAGTACCCGTTTTGTGTATTCCCGCAGATGCAAAATTCAAAAAGATAAAAACAATCGGTTTTACAACCCGCTACCGTGAAAAAGACAAGGCTGAGCTTCGAAAAGTGCTGGAAATAGCAAAGAAAACAAATGCTAAAGTAAAAAGTCTATACGTTAGAGCATCAAACACAGATGTTTCTGATGCCACAATTAAAGAATGGGATAAAGAATTTGCTCATGAAAATGTAGAGTTTTTGGTCTTGCCAAGTGATGAAGTAAAAGAGACTATTCTCGATTTTGTCCTGTATAAAGATGTGGACGTTCTGACGGTTATTACACACAAAAAATCTTTCTTTGAAAGTATTTTCGAATCCAGTTTCAGTAAAAAAATAACTAAGGAAGTTTCGATACCGGTTTTGGTTATGCATGAAAGCTAAAATCAAAGACTAATTAGTGCTGGAATGTGAGTGTAAAAGCTATATTTGTGTTTCATTAATTTATAAGAATGGAAGCCTATCACAATAAAGTTGAATACTATACAGCACTCTTTAATAAAATCAACAAAAAATACAACAGCATCAGTATTCTACGTCTTTTAAGCGTATTTCTGTGTTTGTTTTTATTGTTTTACTACATAAAAACGAATGAAATACTTTACGTAGCTTTTGCTTTTCTGTCTTTTGTTGGTTTTCTCTTTTTAATGCGTATTCATTCGCATTTATCTTTTAAAAGAGAACATACTAAGGCAATTCTAAAACTAAATAAGAATGAAATTGTCTATTTGAAAAGAGAAAAAATCCCTTTTGAGAACGGAATCGAATTCAATGATTTCAGTCATCCATATGCTTACGATCTGGATATTTTTGGAGAGCATTCGTTATTTCAAAATCTAAACAGAACGGCCACTTATATCGGAAAAAAAACACTGGCCAATCAATTGCTGAATTTGTCTTCCAATGAAACTATTCTTGAAAATCAGGAAGCAATCGGGGAATTGAAAACTAAAATGGATTGGCGTCAGGATTTTTTGGCCTTGGCAATGATTAGTTATGACACAAAGAATACTTATGATGCTTTAATTTATTGGAAATCATTTCAAAATAATAAATTACCTAAAGTTTTAATTGCGTTATCCGTTATTCTTCCAGTATTATTTTTTGGCTTTTTGGCAGCCTATTTTATTACTTCAAAAGTAATTTTATTATCGTATCTGACCTATGTTTTTATTGCCAATATGATTGTTTTGGGAAGTTCTTTTAAACGGATTCAGTCAGAGATTGCGAAGGCTGATAATGTGGATAAAATTATTAAGCAATATAGTTTACTGGTTCAAAAAATCGAGACAGAAACTTTTCAGTCAAAAAGATTGATTGATTTACAACAAGAGCTTATTTTTAAGAATGCAACGGCGAGTAAACATTTAAAAGATCTTTCGGAGCTATTTTCCAGAATGGATACGATTAACAATTTTGTTACGGCAACGGTTTTTAACGGCATGTTTTTATTCAATTTGCATGTTTTAAAAGCGCTTTTAAAATGGAAAGAAAACTATTCTGAAAAATTGGAGCAATGGATTAATATTGTTGGGGAGTTTGAAGCACTGAACAGTTTAGCTAACTTATCGTATAATAATCCTGATTTTGTGTTTCCTGAAATTAATTCCGACTATAAAATTGGATTTTCAAATTTGAGTCATCCTTTGTTAAATTCAGCAACAAGAGTAGGGAATGATACTCACTTTTATCCTGAATCTTTCCTGATTTTAACAGGTTCTAATATGTCGGGTAAAAGTACTTTTTTAAGAAGTTTAGGAATCAATATGGTACTGGGAGGAATTGGTTCAGTAGTTTGTGCTTCAAAAGCTAATATGCATCCACTTCCAGTTTTAGTTTCAATGAGATTGTCCGATTCGTTAGCCGATAGTGAATCGTATTTTTTTGCTGAAATTAAACGTTTAAAGCAAATTATGGATGCTTTGGAAGAACGTCCTGCTTTTGTTTTATTGGATGAAATTTTGAGAGGAACAAACTCTGATGATAAACGAAACGGAACAATCGAAGTCGTAAAAAAGGTAATCGCTAAGAATGCAATTGGTGCGATTGCCACACACGATATTGAGGTGTGTCTGACAACAAATGAATACCCTAAGGTTTTAATCAATCAGTGTTTTGAAGTCGAAATCAAAGACAATGAACTTCATTTTGATTACAAGCTGCGTGATGGAATTTGTAAAAATAAGAGTGCAACCTTCCTGATGAAGAAAATGGGAGTAATATGATTGTAGATTGTGAAATGTAAGATGTGAAATGTAGATTGTAAGTTGTCCCTCTGAGCGAAGTCGAAGAGCGGATCAAGTTACAATCTACAATCTACAATTATTTCTGTACCTCTTTGATTGTATTTACAAAAGCTTCAACTGGCTGAGCTCCCGAGATTGCATATTTTCGATCAAAAACAAAAAAAGGAACTCCTTGTATGCCCATATTCTGCGCCTGAATAAGATCAGTGTGTACATCGCTGATGTATAATTTTTCATTTTCAACTGTTTCTTTGACTTCATCCGCGTTTAGACCTGCTTTTACACCAAGTTCAATCAAAGTTTCGGGATCATTTAAGTCTCTTCCTTCTGTAAAATAAGCTCGAAAGAAAATTTCTTCCATTTCATCGGCAAGATTTTTGGTCTTGGCCAACTGAATAATGCGATGTGCCGACAGTGAATTCGAAACTATTGCTTTATCAAAATGATAGTCCAAACCAACGCTTTTAGCGTGTTCTACGACTCCTTTGTGCATTTCGATGGATTGTTCAACAGAGATTCCTTTTCGTTCAGCAAGAAACGTATAAACGTCTTTATCAGTTTGTGCTTCAATAGTAGGATCAAGCTGGAAACTTTTCCATTCAATTTCAAACTCGTCATTAGGAAATTCAGCTAAAGCTGTTTCCAATTGTCTTTTTCCGATATAACAAAACGGACACATAATGTCCGACCAAATTTCTATTTTCATAAATCAAAAATAAGGAAAAAAATTGTTTTCGATTTGGTTTTTCTTTAGAAAACAAACCCGACAGGTTTTTAAAACCTGTCGGGTTTATATGTAATAAGACAAGAAAGAGAAAAATTTTATTTTGACTTGGAATTCATTTTTTTTACAATTTTTTCAAGAGATTTGATTTTTTTATTTTATTCGATGGTGTAAAGTGTAAGTTCTTCTATTTTTTGAAGGAGTTTCATTTGAAATTCTTTCATGTTTACTCCATTTTCTGCCATTTCTTTTTCAGAAGCTACCTCTGGGAGGTGTTTATTTGTTTTGATGAATTTTTCTAGATTGTTTAAATTCATTAGTTTATAGTCGTCTTTAAATACAAAATCACAGCCATTTACTGATTCAACTTTTATTTCTTGTGCTCTGATTGTTCCGCAGACGTCTAGCTTGTGTGTCGGTGAGTAAGTTCCTATTCCAATGTTTCCACCATTTGGAGCAAGCAGTATATTTTGTTGTGAGGTTCCTGGTTTTACACTTTGTAAATAGCCTGCAGAGTATCTGTCATCATATCCCATATATAGAAATTGATTTGCTGTTGCACTTTTTAATTTAAAAGTGCCAATTTCATAACCTGCTTGTGATGTACCCTCAATTTCAAGTTTACTGGTAGGATTAATAGTTCCAATTCCTATGTTTCCGCCAGATTTGAGATATAAAGGGGTTCTAATTCCGGTTTCACTAAATGAAAGATCATTATCGCTTGAAGTAATGTCCCATATTTTATTGTTATTATTAAAAATTACACCGCCATTTTTCACACCAATTTGTCCGGCAACAGTCAAAGTGCGATCTGGGTTATTTAATCCAATTCCAATATTTCCACCGTTAGGAGCGAGCAATATATTTTGTTGCGAAGTTCCTGGTTTAACACCTTGCAAGTATCCGGCGGAATAATTGTCGTCGTACCCCATGTAAAGAAATTGATTTGCTGTTCCACTTTTCAATTTAAATGTACCGATTTCATACCCAATTTGTGATGAACCATCGATTTCAAGTTTTGTTTTTGGATCGGAAGTGCCAATACCTACATTTGCAGTAGTTGTTGTGCCGTTCCATTGGGCATGCATAGTTGCGATACAGTTTAATAAAAACAGGGTAAGTAATTTTTTTTTCATGGGATTTATTTTTGATTTTAATTGATTTTTGTTAGGTTTTGTGTAAAATAAAAAACCGCAACTCTTTTTGGGAATTGCGGTTTCTAGGTATAAAAAATGGTTGGTTAATAGCGATGTTGTATTTTTTTTACAATGATATGTCTTTAATTTGAAACTAAAAAAGATCTCTGTAACAAAAAGAAGTTTTGATGTTAACTATTTAACATTACCGGCATTACTAACATCGTAACAGTTTCTCCTTCTTCTAAACCGTCTACCGGAGTTAGGATACCTGCTCTGTTAGGTAATGACATCTCCAACATAATCATATCTGATTGCAGGTTAGTTAGCATTTCAGTTAAAAAGCGTGAGTTGAAACCAATTTGAAGATCATCTCCCTGATAATCACAAGTAAGTCTTTCCTCTGCTTTGTTAGAGTAATCGATATCTTCTGCAGAAACGTTTAATTCAGCTCCGGCAATTTTTAATCGAATTTGGTGTGTCGTTTTGTTAGAGAAAATGGCCACACGTTTCACCGAGCTTAAAAACAAAGAACGGTCAATCATTAATTTGTTTGGATTTTCTTTTGGAATTACCGCTTCGTAGTTAGGGTATTTTCCGTCAATCAAACGACAGGTTAAAATATAATTGTCAAATGAGAAAGTCGCATTTGAATCGTTGTATTCAATTTTTACTTCAGCATCTGAAGTTCCCAGGATACTTTTTAAAATATTCAAAGGTTTTTTAGGCATGATAAAATCGGCTACCTGAGATGCTTTTACATCTGTACGGGCATATTTTACCAATTTATGAGCATCTGTTGCTACGAAAGTTAATCCTTCTGGTGAGAATTGGAAGAAAACTCCAGACATTACCGGACGTAAATCATCATTTCCGGCTGCGAAAATAGTTTTACTTACAGCAGTTGCTAAAACATCAGCAGGAACAAGCGTTACAGATGGTTCTTCAAGACTTACCGATTTTGGAAATTCTTCTCCTGCAGCGTATGCTAAAGCATATTTCCCTGAGTTTGAACTAATTTCGACGGTATTGTTTTCTTCAACGGTAAAAGTTAAAGGTTGTTCCGGGAACGTTTTTAAAATTTCAAGCAAAAGTTTAGCCGGTACAGCAACACTTCCTTTACTTGTAGAATCGATCGACAACGTAGCAGACATGGTAGTTTCAAGATCTGAAGCCGAAACGGTCAGTTCGCTGTTGTTTAGTTCAAATAAAAAGTTGTCTAAAATTGGCAACGTATTGTTACTGTTAATTACACTACCTAAAACTTGTAATTGTTTTAATAAGTACGAACTCGATACTATAAATTTCATCTCTATTGTTTTATTTTTTTGCTCTTTTCTTTAGTCTTTTCTCAACTAAGATAGGTTTTACAAATATATCGTAAACAATCTTAATTTGTGCATTTTTTTTATTAACATCTAGTTACTGTATTTTCTTTTTCGGATGTAGGTAAATGCCAGTCCGAAAATCAATAAAATTAGAATTGGAAGTCCGATAGTTATGAATTGCGTGAGCGTGTAATTTTCATAAACTTTCTCTTTGTCTAATAATGGCAGACTGACATCTTTACTTCTAATGTTAATAAGTCCTGTATCGTCTAATAAATAATTAATACAGTTCATCATAAAATCTTTATTATCGTAAAGGTTTCCGGTACGCTGATCATAGCCCAATTCAACCGGCATCATATTTTTGTCGAGTTGATTTCTGGCCAGATCACCATCGGCTATTACGATCATTTTGTTTGGTTTTCCTTTTGCTAAAAACGAGTTTTCTTTGAAAGGTAAAACACGATTTTCAAAAGCGGAGTGGAAGGATCCTTCTAATAAAACCGAAAGCGGAATATTTCCTTTGTTTGCATAATCCTGCGGAGTTGTTTTTTCGGTAACGCTATTTAAAGTAATAGGAGCCGGAGTTCCGATTGCTTTTGAATAAGGAGACGATTGTAGTAAAACCGTTTTTTTGATTCCGTTTTTTAACGTATCAATCGGACTGGCGAAATCAAATTTGATTCCCCCCAAATTTTTAACGATCGGATGTTGACTGCTCGGCTGTACCAGAGGAGCATATTTCCAAATGAAATCCTGATATTGTGTAGCGCTTCCTTGTTCGCCTGTAGCTAGTTTAAGCGGACTTCCTTGTTCGTCCTTGATCAGATCAGGATTGATTCGGATTCCGTATTTAAAAAACATATCGTTAAGATTCAGATCTCTGGGGTAAGCCAGAGTCGCTCCCGCCTGGTTGTACAAGCTGTCCATATCGGCGGCAACCTGATCAATTAACCATAAAGTTTTGCCTCCATTCATGATGAATTGGTCTAAAACCTGTTTTTCCTCATCCGTGAACGTTTCGGTTGGCTTTGAGATAATGGCTAAGTCATACTTTTTTAAGGCAGCTAAAGTTCCTGTTGGATTTTGTCCTACAGAATCTAATGTAAACGGACCAATATAATAGCTTTCGCGAATTTGCTGGAGCATTTTGGCAATGTGAATTTCGTTCAACTCTCCATTTCCTTTTATAATAGCTACCTTTTTTTGTCTGTCTTTGCTAATTTTATTGATCGCATCTGCAATCGAATATTCTAAATGCTGAATTGATCCGATTACTTTTTGTGTTGTTGAAGCTCCCATGATGTTTTTCAACAATGGAATATTAACTTCTTTATTATTGTAAACTGCAACAGCCCAGGGGAAAACCATAGCCTGCGATTGTTTTCCTTTATCGTCGACCGTGATGTTTATAGGTGTAAGACCTTTTTGATACAGCGATTTAATAACGTCCATGCTTTCGTCTTCATTTTCTAACGGATTAACGAATTCAAAAACAATATTGCTGTTGTAGGCCTGAAATTCTTCCAGTAACTGACGAGTCTCTTGTTGAAGACGTCTGAAGTCTGCCGGAAGTTCGCCCTGCATATAAATTTTAATCGATAGCGGATTCTTTACCTGTTTTACGATTTGTAAAGAAGTTTCAGATAAAGTGTATCGTTTGTCTTTGGTTAAATCGAATCGGTGAAAGAATAAGCTTCCCAATACATTTAAAGCGATTAAAACAAAAACGGTGATGCCTAATGTCTTAATATTTTGTTGAGTAGATGATTTCATTACGCTTTAAAAGATTTTAATTGATAAACAGTAAACGACAGAAACAATGCGGTGATGCTTAAAAAATAAATCACATCACGAGTATCGATTACACCGCGGCTCATACTTTTAAAATGATCCTGCATTCCAAATACTGAAACAATAGTGGAAGATCCCGGAATCAGTGATGCGAGTCCTTCAAAACCAAAATAAAGAGTAAAACACAGAAAAACAGCTATGATAAAAGCAACAATCTGATTTTCGGACAGGGTAGAAGTAAAGATTCCGATTGCCGAATAAGCAGCAATTAAAAATAATAGTCCAAAATAAGAACCGATAGTACTTCCCATATCAATATTTCCTTCAGGAGCACCTAAACTTGAAATGACTTTCACATATATAAGTGTTGGAACGATGGCCAAAACAATCAATAAGAAAGAGCCCAGAAATTTCCCGTTTACAATTTCCCAGATCGATAATGGTTTGGTTAATAATAATTCCAGTGTTCCCTGTTTTTTTTCATCAGAAAAACTTCTCATGGTAACGGCCGGAATCAGAAAAATCAGAATCCACGGAGCCAGGGTGAAAAATGGCGTTAAATCAGCATAACCCGAATTTAAAATATTGTAGTCGCCCTCAAATACCCATAAAAATAGTCCGTTGCTGATTAAGAAAATGGCAATGACCAAATAACCTATAGGAGAGCCAAAAAAGGATTTTATTTCTCTTAAAATGATTGATTTCATGTAACTTAATTGTTTGTTTTTTTGTTTCAGGTTTCAGGTTTCAAGTTCATACACATAACATGAAACCTGAAACTTGAAACTATTTTTTATTTAGTTCAGACTCAACAGCTTATCCACACTCCAGGCTTCGGGTTTGGCGTTGAAAAGTTTTTTGGTGAAATTCCAAACCGTATTAAAGAGTTCAGATTGTCTGTAATTTTCTAAATCTTCTTCAGTTTCCCAGTAGCTGTAAGTGAAAAATATGCATTTATTATTTTTATCCTGATACAACTCTAAAAAACGATTTCCATTCGCTTCCCGTATTTTATTTTTCACACTTTCGAAATTCTCCAGAAAATCAGGGATTTTCTCTTCATGAAAACTCATTTTTACTATTCGAACAAACATATTTCAATTTTAGATTTCTGATTTTAGATTTTAGATTATGGATATCTCAAAAACTAAAGGTGCGCAAAAATACCAAAATTGATTGTTCTTTTGATGAAAAAAAATAAATTCGAAATTTTACGTATTTTAAGTTTGAAATTCCAGATCTGAAATCCAAAAAATATTATAAAAACTTAATCGTAATTACATCTCTGTAATTTAATCCTAAAAGGCTGTTCGCTGAACCCACTTTAGACGGATTGCTTCTGAAAATGGCGATTTCAAGGAATCCGGCTTCGTTAAAAATAGCCAGTTTCTCTCCTTCGTAAGTTTTTATGGGATATTTATCCGAACTAGCAATGGCAGAGTAATTGGGTAAAATGGTTTTGATGCTTTTGGGTTTCATTACAATTTCATAAGCCCGACCCTTTGCAACTTCTGTAAACTGCCTTTTCGAAATATTGGTTACCACGTTACCGAAATGGTCAATGTAAATCACGTATCCTTTTATAGAGTTGTTGTCGCCGGCAACTACGGGCTGTAACTCTGTAATTTGCTTGATTTCTTTGATTTCTTTGCCAATAACATTAAGTAAGCCGCCTTTAGAAATGTGACAGGCCACCTTAATGAAAATATCCAAATCGCTAAATTCGCTGGGAAAGCGGTCGTGTATATTGATGGCAACAATTTTTTGCGGAACAATTTTCTGCGTAAGCATACTCAAAATACCATTATCAGCACAAATAAAGTAATGATCGTTCCATTGCATGGCAATATGCTGATTTTCTTTATTGCGTTCGATATCTACTCCAATTAAGTGAACGGTTCCTTTTGGGAAACTCAAATACGACGCGCCAATAACGTAACTTGCTTCGGCTGTGTTAAATGGGTCAATGTCATGTGAAATGTCAACAAGTGTAACCTCCGGATATTCCGATAGTATTTTACCCTTTAGTGAACCAACAAAGTGGTCCTTTAAGCCGTAATCGGTAGTGAGGGTAATTATTGACATAATTTTGTTTATAACTATTGGTAGTATTTAAATCTAATTTTCATTAAATTTGAGAAATGCAAAGCTAGTAATAGTAATTGCAAAAATGAAGAAATGAAAAGACAAATTGCAATTATTGGCCAGAGTTTTCAGTCTCGGTCACACCAGCCGAAAACTCCCGCCGAAACTGCGACGAAAAAAAGACCCGACAACTACTGATTTATAAAAACTGATTTATTTTTAATTTAAAACTATCTCATTTGAACGAAAGAATTATTGAGCTCATAGACATCGCTCCAAAAGACTTTTGGGGTGCTCAGGATACGCATCTTGAAATCATTAAAAAGTATTACCCAAAGCTTAAAATAGTAGCGAGAGGGACCACTTTGAAGGCATTTGGCGAGAAAGAAGTTTTAGATGAATTCGAAAAAAGATTCCAGAGGCTTATGCTTCATTTTACCCGATACAATAACATTGATGATAATGTAATCGAACGGGTAATTATGAGCGATGGACAAGATGAAAAAAAAGCATACGATCATGACAAAATATTAGTTCATGGTGTTGGCGGTAAAATCATTAAAGCCATGACGCCTAACCAGCAGTTACTGGTAGATACCATCAAAAAAAATGATATGGTATTTGCTGTTGGACCTGCCGGAACCGGAAAAACGTACACGGGTGTTGCAATGGCGGTAAAAGCACTTAAAGACAAAGAAGTAAAAAGGATCATATTGACGCGACCGGCAGTAGAAGCAGGTGAAAACCTGGGATTTTTACCCGGCGATATGAAAGAAAAACTTGATCCTTACATGCAGCCTCTTTATGATGCGTTGCGCGACATGCTTCCCAACGAAAAACTCGAAGATTACATTTTGAAAGGAATTATTCAGATTGCTCCATTAGCCTTTATGCGTGGGCGTACACTTGATAATGCTTTTGTAATTCTGGATGAGGCACAGAACACGACACATTCACAAATGAAAATGTTTCTGACCCGTATGGGAAAAAATGCCAAGTTCATGATTACAGGTGATCCCGGGCAGGTCGATTTGCCACGTAGAACTATTTCCGGTCTGAAGGAAGCGCTTTTGGTATTGAAAGACATTGAAGGTATCGGAATTATTTATCTCGATGATAAAGATATCGTACGTCACCGATTAGTCAAAAAAGTAATTGACGCTTACAAGCAGATCGAAAATCACGACTAAGTTTAATTATAGTGAAATGTTAAATGTAAATCGTAAAATGTGTTTTAACATTTATTAATATTCGTTTTATACCTAATCTTTAATGAGAGAGGTGTAAAACGAATATTTTTTTAATAAGGTATGCAGGTTTTAAATTAAATGGGGAATGAAAGAAGTTGATAATTTTTACGAAAAACAAGAAGAACCCGGGAAAGGAGTCTTTTTGGCCTTAAAAGAGATTATCTTAAGACAGGACAAAGAGGTTACTCATGTTTTAAAATACGGAATGCCTTTCTTCTGTTATAAAGGGAAAATGTTTTGTTATTTATGGATGCATAAAAAATACAAAAAACCATATATCGGAATTGTAGAAGGAAAACACTTTGATGAACCTTTTCTACTTCAGGAAGCCCGCTCCAGAATGAAAATTATGCTTTTTGAGCCTGAAGAAGATTTACCTGTAGAAAGAATTGAACAAATTATAGGACAAGCTCTCCATTTATACAAAACCGGAATTATTAAAGTTTGAATATTTAAAATGGAATACTTAACGTAATAGTTAAATATATAATAAACTTGCTGTTTTTGAAGCTTTCGAAGCCCCTAATTTTTGCTCTTCTGCAAGCAAAGCCGTAATTTTGTCATTCATAAATACCTGAATTTTAATATGACGAAGCTTAAAAATATAAAAGTTGTAGTAACCGATTTAGACGGAACGTTACTCAACCCTCAACACAGAATATCAGATTATACCAAATCCATTTTTCAGGAACTTCACCATCAAAATTATCTTATTATCGTAGCAACAGGCCGTCATCATTTAGATGCGATGGCTATTATTGAAACACTTGAAATTCCCGTTTATCTGGTGAGTTCAAACGGAGCAAGGATTCATTCCCCTGAAAGAGAAGAGCTTTTTGCATTCGATTTAAAAAGTGATGTGGTAAAAGCGGCTTTAGATGTCGAGATTGATCCTGAAATTACAGTGGTTTTGTTCAAAGAAAACGTTTGGCAGACAAATAGAATTAATGAGCGATTAAATGCTTTTCAGGCCGAATTAAAATACCGCCCTGAATTGGTAGATTATAAAACTCTGGAGGATTTTGCAGCCATTAAAATTTTCTTCTCGCATGAGAATCATGAAAAACTGGTAGCTCTAAAAGAGGCGATTTTGGCAAATTCATCCAGTGATTTACACCATGCATTTAGCTTGCCAACCTGTTTGGAATTCATGGACAAATCGGTTGATAAAGCTGTAGCAATTCAGCGTGTTTTAGAAAAAGAAGGCTTTTCTTTAGAAGAGGCAGTCTCTTTTGGTGATGGTTTTAATGATGTACAAATGTTATCTGAAACCGGAAAAGGTTTGATCATGGGTAATGCTCCGGCCTTACTAAAGGAAACTTTGCCTGATCTGGAGGTAATTAAAACCAATGCAGAAGACGGTGTTGCCAATTACATCGCTTCTAAGATTTTGAATAAAGAATTCGTAATGGATTAAAAATAAGAATTTGCTGTATTGCTTTTTAGTTTTAAACAGTTTTACAATCAAAGAATCTGAAAGTCTTCAAAATATGTTTTTGAAGACTTTTTTTTATCTCTTTTATGGATTGGCTGCTTGAAGTTATAAAAACATTTTTTTAGTAAGTTTCAAAGTGTATTTTTGTTTTATCAAAAAACTATACCATGACAAAAAACATCTTTATTCTTGCCTTTTTTATGCTATCCATTTCGGGTAATAGCCAAACTCTGAAATTAGAAGAAATAATGAAAGGGGAAGGTTTTACTGGAAATCAACCGACTTACGGACGCTGGTCTTTAGACGGTAAAAAAGTATATTTCGAATGGAATCCAACCAATGATTTGGGTGCTAATACCTATTCCTGGCAAAAAGGAGCAGCAAAGCCAACTTTGGTAGAGCCAAAGGAAGCCGCCTTTTCTAAGCTGGATTTTAAAAGAAAACCAACTTCTGACGTAGTGTATTACAGCGACAAAGGAGGTTTGTATTCGTATTCCATCAGTACAAAAACAGTTAAGAAAATTATTCAGCAAAGCACTCCGGTTTCAAATGTTGAACTTGGGGCGACTTCAGGGATTGTTTTCTTTGAACAGAATGATAACATTTTTAAATACAATGCAAAAGAAGGAACCGTTTTGCAGTTAACAAACTTTAAAAAAGGAGTAAAAAAGGAGAAAACGCCTGATAAAGAGTCCTTTTTAAAGACACAGCAAAAAGAACTGTTTCAGTTTGTGAGAGATGCTGCGGCTAAAAAACAATGGAATCTTGCTAAAAGCAAAGCCGTTAAATCTGATTTTGCAAAAGAATATTTTTATGGAAAAGATAACTTTTATAATCTAAAAGCAGATCCAAACGGAAATTTTGCCACTTTTAGTTTGGCTGAAGAATCAGACAATAAAAAAGAAAAGATGGAGGTTTTTATAACAGATGACGGTTATAACCAAACTCCTGATACAAAACAAAAAGTTTCGATAGCCAATCTGGTAAAGACTAAATTAGGAATTTACTCTGTTGCCAAAGACACGGTTTATTACGTTAATTTTTCGACTTTAAGTCATATTCAGGACAATCCGAAGTATTATGAAACGTACGATAACTTAAAAAATAAAGCTAAGGAAGATCGTTTCATTACAGCTCAGGCTCCTGTGTATAACGAGAATGGTTCTGCAGCAATTGTAGAGATTAGAAGTCAGGACAACAAAGACAGATGGCTGGTGAATCTGAAGCTTGAGAACGGGACATTTAAAGAAATCGAACATCAGCATGACGATGCGTGGATCGCAGGTCCTGGAATTCCATCCTATTCATTTGATTCCGGAGTTTTAGGTTTTTTAGCAGACAATGAAACTATTTATTTCCAATCTGAGGCGACTGGTTATTCGCATTTGTACACGTATAATCTAAAATCAGGGAAAAAGACTCAATTGACTACAGGAAATTGGGAAGTTCGTGATGTAGCCTTGTCTAACGATAAAAAAACATTTTATTTAACAACCAATACTACACATCCGGGGAATAGAAATTTCTATAAATTGCCTGCAACGGGTGGTGCTTTAGAGCCAGTTTTAACCAAAGACGGAGCACATGAAGTAGTCGTTTCTCCTGACGAGAAATCACTTTTAGTACGTTATTCGTATAAAAATATTCCGTGGGATTTTTATATTGCTGACAATAAAAAGAATGCGAGTTTACAACAAATATCATCTTCAGTTTCTCCAAGTTTTAAAGAATACAAGTGGAGAGAACCGGAAGTAATCACTTTCAAAGCCCAGGATGGAACTCCTGTAAACGCCAGATTATACACTCCAAAAACGGAAAATGCCAACAAAGCGGCAATCATTTTTGTTCACGGAGCAGGTTATTTGCAAAATGCGCACAATTACTGGAGTAATTATCACAGAGAATATATGTTCCATAATTTATTGACTGATTTAGGGTATACTGTTTTGGATATCGATTATAGAGGAAGTGATGGTTACGGTCGTGATTTCAGAACCGGAATTTACCGTTTTATGGGAGGAAAAGATTTGTCTGATCATTTAGATGGAAAAAAATATTTGGTTGAAAAATACGGTATTGACGCCAACAGAGTGGGTATTTATGGAGGATCTTACGGTGGTTTTATTACTTTAATGGGAATGTTGACTGCTCCGGGTGAATTTGCCTCGGGAGCTGCCTTACGTTCTGTTACGGATTGGGCACATTACAATCACGGATATACCGGAAACATTTTAAATTTTCCTGAAACAGATCCGGAAGCCTTCAAAAAAAGTTCACCTATTTATTATGCCGATAATCTAAAAGGAGATTTAGTGATGTTACACGGAATGGTAGATGATAATGTTGAATACAAAGACATTGTTCGTTTGTCTCAACGTTTTATAGAACTTCAGAAAAAGAATTGGAGTCTGGCATCATTTCCTGTGGAGGCTCACGGGTTCAAAGAGACCTATTCCTGGATTGACGAATACAGCAGGATTTTAAACTTGTTTAATGCTACTTTATTGAAAAAATAAAAGATACGCTAGCAGCTGTAAAGTCCCCATTTATGTATCATGAAAGGGGACTTTGTATTTTAAAGCAGAATTGAAACGAATTATAGGATTAAAAGAGAATAGTAACTTCTAATAAAGATAAAGTGATTGATAAAGTAGAAATTAGTGATTACAAAGCTTTGATGTATGTTTGGGAATCTTCAGTGAAAGCTACACATGATTTTTTAAAGAATGAAGATTTTGAATTTTATAAAACAATAATCCCTGGTTTTTTTGACCATGTAACACTACATTGTATAAAGAATAGTACAAAGGAGATTGTTGGATTTATGGGCACGAATGATGAAAATCTGGAAATGCTGTTTGTTTCGGCAAATGAAATAGGAAAAGGTATTGGAAAAGAACTTTTACTGTATGCCATTCAAAATTTAAATGTAACAAAAGTTGATGTTAATAAAGATAATATACAAGCTTTGGAATTCTATCAGCATTTTGGTTTTGAAGTAAAATCGATGTCTGATGTAGACGGTTGCGGGAAACCATATCCTATTTTACATATGGAATTAACAAATGGGGAAAGGAATAACAGTAGCAGTTTACAAACCGGTAACTGCGACTGAGACCGTGACTAAAAAAAAGAATCTGAATAGGTTCTTTTTTTCTTTTAATTAGTTTTAAATTTGCATTCATAAAAAACAACACAACACTAGACAATGAGCAATACAATCACAACTACAAACTTCAGTTTTCCAAATCAGAAATCGGTTTATCGCGGAAAAGTAAGAGAGGTTTACAACATCAATGACGATCTTTTAGTAATGGTAGCAACCGACAGACTTTCGGCTTTTGATGTGGTTTTGCCAAAGGGGATTCCGTATAAAGGGCAAATTTTGAATCAGATTGCCACAAAGTTCATGGAGTTAACTCAGGATATTGTACCAAACTGGCTGATTGCAACTCCGGATCCAAATGTAGCTGTGGGACATTTATGTGAGCCTTTTAAAGTAGAAATGGTGATTCGCGGTTATGTTTCAGGACACGCTGCACGTGAATATGCAGCCGGAAAAAGACAAATTTGCGGAGTTACAATGGCAGAAGGGTTAAAAGAGAACGATAAATTTCCGGAGCCTATTATTACGCCTACTACAAAAGCCGATAATGGTTCTCATGATGAAGATATTTCACGCGAAGACATTTTGGCAAAAGGAATTGTTTCTGAAGAAGATTATCTTGTTTTAGAAAAATACACTCGTGCTTTGTTTCAAAGAGGGACTGAAATTGCGGCAAGCCGTGGTTTAATTTTGGTAGATACTAAATATGAATTCGGAAAAACAAAAGAAGGTGTGATCGTTTTAATTGACGAAATTCATACACCGGATTCTTCCCGTTACTTTTATGCGGATGGATATCAGGAAAGACAGGAAAAAGGAGAGGAGCAAAAACAATTGTCTAAAGAGTTTGTACGCCGCTGGTTGATCGAAAACGGTTTTCAGGGGCAGGAAGGACAGCAAATTCCGGATATGAGTGACGAATATATTCAATCTGTTTCTGAAAGATACATCGAATTGTATGAAAATATTCTGGGAGAAAAGTTCGTAAAAGCAGATATTGATAATATTGATCAACGTATCAATAAAAATGTATTAGAGTACCTTTCAGGAAAATAATAATTTTTATACCTACCATATTACTAAACCCGACAGATTTAAAAAACCTGTCGGGTTTGTTATATAAAAAGGATTCGATAAATTTTATTCTTCCATTTTGGCTTTTAAATTTTCCAGACCTTTCTGTAGGTCATTGCCAATCATTTGGTCCATTTTCATCATCGGAAGCATAATATTCATTGGATAAGGAATAACACCGCTGATTCCCCATTTTACTTTAGTCTGATTTCCTGGTGCAGTTTCTGTTGACATAAAACCTACCGCTGTATCGTCCATTGGTTTTTTGAAACGTAAGGCAAAGTCAATGCGTTTTCCTTCCGTAATTTTCGTGATTTCCTGTTCTCCTTCACCAACTTCTTTTACTGTGCTTTCCCAGGCAGATACTGATCCAACATCTCCATCGGTTCCTGTATAAGTAGATTTCATTTTGGGATCGAGATTGGCCCAAACACTAAATTCATTTTGATTTTTTAAAGATCTGACATATTTAAAGACACTGTCAACAGGTTTGTTAATGGTGATTTCTCTTTCTATGGCATAAGTTTTAGGCATAAAATTAGCTGCAATCAGTACGATAGCAACGATCAGGATTAAAACAATTAGAATTCTTTTTAAGATCTTCATAGTTTGTGGTTTTAGGTTGTTAGTTTTTTCTTTTCTGTAATTAAAAGTGTAACACCTTTGTTTGCAGAGTTTTTTGTTTCGTAAAGTTAAAAAAGTTACGGTTCGTATTTAATGCCATGAAAAAAAATAATAAGATTTTTTATATTTTTTTACTGTAAACTGTAACAAATCGAATCTTCAGGCGTCTATTAAGAAAGCTGACAATTAACATTCAAATTACTTTTTACAGCTTATATTAATTGAATGTTAAGAATTAGTTAAAACATGGTACTTTGTTATACATAATACATGAAAATAAATTACCTTTACAAAGAATTTAAAAATCATCATCAATCAATCAATTAAAAAATCAATCATTATGAAAAATTCAATCGTTTATTTAGGAGTAGCTTTAGTAGCATTTGCAAATGTTTCAATGGCATCAAATCACACAACAGTTGTGAAACCACAATTAGAGATCGTAAATAGTTTCTCAACACCATTAAATGTGGCAGTTAGTAAAGGAGATTTAGATTTCGTTAAAAAATTATTAGAATATGGAGCTGACGTAAACGAGATGTCAGAAGGTTTATCACCTTTAATGATCGCTGCACGTTATAACAAAGTGGATATTTTGAAAGTATTATTAGCAAAAGGAGCAGATGCTTCTGCCAGAAATGAGAAAGGTTTTACCGCTTTGAAATATGCAGAATTATCGAATGCGACAGATGCAATCGCCATTTTAAAAGGTTTAAAATAAGAGTTTAGAAGTTTAAATCTAGTTTTGAGTTAGTATATGAAACGACCTTCCTTGAGCAGAAGGTCGTTTTTCATTTCCATGAAATTAAAATTTGCTCTGAAAGAGCTCTGGCAATAGCATGGTGCACAGCACTATGAGTATATGGCAATTAGGGGTTACGCCCTGAAGGGGCAAAAGCCTGTTCACAAAGAAAAGTTTCCAGCATATTTTGTGTGAGATCCGCTAAGCATGTAAACGTTTTTTTGTAGGATCTTTCGGGAGCGAAAATTGCTTTTGCCCTTTCAGGGCAATTTTACATCTTTATCTAAATTCATAGTGATTCGCACTATGTTTGTGCTTTTCGGGCTTTCAGCCCTTTTTTTTGGATTTTGGTTCTTGACCCAAACATTGTTTCGTCCTGAAATAATGATATAAAAAAAGCACCATTAAAAATAATGATGCTTTCTTCGCTAAAACTTAATCAAATTAATTTAACCAATTAATCTATCTTCAATGTTTTTATTCAATTGGAACGTGTTTTTTACGGTTGAATACCCAGAAGATTATAGGGAATACCAAAAGGGTTAGAATCGTTGCCGTAATTAAACCTCCAATGATTACAATGGCTAACGGTTTTTGTGATTCAGAACCAATTCCGGTAGAAATGGCGGCCGGCATTAAACCTATCGAAGCCATCAACGCGGTCATCACTACAGCTCTTGTTCGGGCTTTTACTCCCATAAAAATAGATTCTTCGAGTGAGAATTTCGCTTTTAAATTATGATGAAATTCAGAGATCAGAATTACACCGTTTTGAATACAGATTCCCAGTAATGCGATAAAACCAACACCAGCAGAGATCCCAAAATTCATTCGGGTAAGATGCAGAGCAATGATTCCGCCAATAATGGCGAACGGAACATTAGCCAGAACCAAAAGCGAATCTTTAATATTTCCAAACAGAATGAATAAGAGCACAAATATCCCAATTAAACTGATCGGTACCACTTGTGCCAATCGGGCACTGGCACGAACCTGATTTTCAAATTCCCCTGTCCAGCCAACAGTATAGCCTGTTGGAAGTTTCAATTTAGCTACTTTTGCCTGTGCTTCGGCAATGGTACTTCCCAGATCTCGATCACGAACTGAGAATTTTACCCCAATAAAACGCTTGGTATTATCTCGATAAATAAAAGCAGGACCTGTAATAGTCTTTAAATCGGATATTTCTTTTAATGGAATTTTAATTCCGCTAATCGTTGGAACCTTAAGCTCGGCGATATCATTCTCATCTTTACGATACTCTTTTGAAAAACGTACTCTCACATCAAATTTTTTATCGTCTTCATATTTTTGAGTAGCTGTTTTTCCTCCAAATGCTAATTCTAAAACGGCCTGTGCATCACTCAGTGTTACACCGTAAGCAGCCATTTTATCTCGGTCCAGAACAACACTAATTTCAGGTTGCCCAACATTTCGAAGGATTCCGGCATCTTTAATACCCGGTATGTTTTTGATCTGTGCCAAGACTTCGTTTGATAGTTCATCCAGTTTGTCAAGATCATCTCCATAAATTTTTACGGCATTGGAGGCTTTAAAACCGGCAACAGATTCGGCTACGTTATCAATTACGGGCTGTGAGTAGTTATACGTAATTCCCTGATGAACTTTTAATTTATCGTCCATTTCGTTAATTAGTTCGTCCATTGTTATTTTTCGCGTCCATTCTGATTTTGGCTTTAAATCCACCTGAAGCTGTATAAACCCGAAACCATTCGGATCTGTTCCGTCGTTACTTCTTCCGGTTTGCGATAAAACATTTTTAACTTCGGGAAAACTTTCCAAATCTTTTCGAATCATCGCTGCTGTTTTAACACTTTCAGGCAATGATGTACTCATCGGTAATTCGGCTGTTACCCATAAAGCACCTTCATTTAACTGAGGCAAAAATTCGGTTCCTAAAAAGGTAGCTGAAAAGAAAACTGTTACTAAAAGCGCTATAGATCCTACAAGTGCTTTTACCTTGTGTTTGAAAGTCCATGCAAAACCTTTACTTACTATTCGATCCCAGAAGTTAACAAACGGATTGTTTTTTTCCTTCACATTCTTATTCAATAAAATATGTGATAAAACAGGTACCAATGTTAGCGTAAACAGCAAGGCTCCCATTAAAGCAAAACCAAGGGTATATGCCAAAGGTGAGAACATTTTTCCTTCTACTTTCTGGAAAGAGAATATAGGAAGGAGGGCTGTGATAATAATTAACTTAGAAAAGAATATGGCTTTACCCATTTCTGCTCCGGTTTTTTTAATCAGACTTCCTTTTGCTATTTTATTGTAGGCCGTCATTCCCAGTTGATGTGCCCGATGATCTAAAACTACGAATAAGCCTTCGACCATAACTACGGCACCATCAATAATAATTCCGAAATCGACCGCACCTAAACTCAACAGGTTAGCGCTCATTCCCATCATTTTAAGACATAAGAAGGCAAATAATAAGGAGAGTGGAATAACAATCGAAACGGTGAAAGTAGTCCTCCAGTCGGCCATGAAAAGAAATACCACACAGGTAACCAGAATGATTCCTTCAAATAAGTTGTGCATAACGGTTTCCGTCGTGAAGTTCATTAAATTATCACGATCGTAAAAGGTTACTAGTTTAATGTCTTTTGGAAGCACATTATCGTTCAGATCTTGTATTTTGGCCTTAATTAAAGCTAAAGTTTCTTGTGGATTTTCGCCTTTTCGCATGACGATAATACCTTCAACAACATCATCGTTCTTCGCTAAACCGGTTTGTCCGACTCTTGGCATCGCACTTTCATACACAGTGGCTAAATTCTTGACTAAAATTGGGTTTCCTTTGGCATCGTCAACAATAATATTTTCAAGATCCTGGATCGATTTTAAAAGACCAACTCCACGAACAACAAAGGCCTGACCATTTTTTTCGATGATGTCACCACCAACATTCAGGTTGCCACCATTTACAGCATTATAAACCTGAAGTGGTGTAATGTTGTATTTGGCTAATTTTATCGGATCAACTCCAACTTCATAGGTTTTAGTTTGCCCTCCAAAAACGTTTAGATCGGCAACACCGGGAACAGAACGTAATTGTTTGTCTATTACCCAGTTTTGATAGGTTAACAATTCTCTACTGTCTCTACTGTCACTTTTTACGATATATCTGAAAATCTCACCCGTTGGCCCATAAGGCGGCTGAACATCCGGTTCTACATCGTCGGGAAGAGATACATTTTTTAGTAAGTTATTGACCTGAAGACGTGCAAAAGTATCATCGACTCCATCGTCAAAAATAATTTTGATCACTGACAGACCAAACATTGTAATACTGCGAACGCTGGTTTTCTTTTGTACCGAGTTCATTGAGATCTCGATAGGTGAGGTTACAAAACGTTCGACTTCTTCGGCACTTTTCCCATTCCATTGAGTAATGATAATAATTTGGGTATTGGTTACGTCCGGAAAAGCATCGATTGGCATATTCTTGAAAGAAATGAATCCTGCTACGGCCAATAATCCCACCCAGAAAAAGGTAAAGGCCTTATTTTTAAGGGAGAAAGCTATAATGTTTCTTATGAATTTGTTCATTTTAAAAAGTATTTTTAAGGATGAATTTTTATTTATGATGCTTTTTTCTGAAGCATTTTATATGATAGATTTCCGCTTAGAATTCTGTATGAAACCGTAAGGCAAAAAATTGTACCGGACCTCTGTCTTTATTATAGGCAGGATTGATGGCAAACTGATAATCCGGCGAAAGCGTAATATGAGTATTGGGCACTAAGAACGAATAGAAAACTTCTGCAATTTGTTCTATACCGTAGTTTAAAGTACCGTCACCAATCATGAAACCATCTCCGCCAAGTTTTTGATATTGTTTATGCGAATTGGATAATCCGTTGGCAACTATGGCAATACCGGCAAAATCCTTATTTCGGTTCCACATCTTTCCGTTCAAATGTATTCCTAACTGTGCCGATCGGTCAATTTCGGTAAAGGCCCAGGTTTCATTTTTACCGTCATTATAGCTCATTCGGGCAAACAATCCCCAAGTATCTCTGTGCGTATAATCCATGTTTAAACCAATGCCATATTTGGTGCGCCCATCTTGTCGGGTACTTTTTATGTCAGGCATTGTTATAAAATTTGAATTGGCTTCGTCATAATTTCCCATTCCGGCAACATTTCGAAAACCCAATAGTTTTAAGGTTGCCGTATCATTATTTTCAAAGACGAGCTGTTTTTCAATTTCAACGTTTATTGCGTTGGAATTTTTAAAACTGAATTCAACATTCGGTCCGTTGGCATAAGTAGGTAAAGCACTTATAGAAGCTCTTACCTGCCAGGAATCAAACTGATAATTAGCGTACAATCCATCTGTATATCCTCGAGTATTTGCGGCATAATCCCAAGCTCCATGTGTCATTAATGCCCAATTTAAGAACTGTGTTCTGGGATCGTGTGAATAGGAGTTATTGTCAAAATAATCGGATAACCCAAATTTTCCGAAAACCAGTTGTAATGAGTGGTTGTTTTTAAATTGGAACTTTTGTTCTAAAAGCATTCTTGCCACATAAACAACAGGTTTGGTATCTCCAATTCTAAAGGTTTCTCCGTTAGGAAAGCCTCCCAATCCTCTTGCCTGAGACAAACCTTGACCTCCTGACATTTCAGGGTTAAAGGTCAAGGTAGCTCCTTTCCATAGCGGAACATCAAGGTACAAGGTTGATGTTAAGGATAAAGCGCCTTCTTCTTTAGGAGACATACTATTGGTACCTGAATAATTAGCATGAAAAGCCGGATGGTATTGGTATATAGATGTCATTTGAAAACCCAGACTATATTTTCGAATCGAATCTGTTTCCTGTGAAAAAGATAGTGTTGAAATAAATAGTGTGGCAAAACTCAATATTTTTACAGATTTCTCCATGTATTTATTCGTTTAGAGCGCGATAAATAAATAACTGATTGTTAGTAATTACTTTTTCGTTGTCTTTCAAGCCTTTTGAGATGTAGGTTACATCGCCCACGACTCTGTATACGTCTACCTGTCTGGTCTCAATGTTGTTGCGGTCTTTGAAAATCATGACAAAGTTTTTACTCTTATCAAAAACAATTGCTTTACTGGGTACGGCTATCATAGAGTCACTTTCGCTATACGATAGTTTAATATTTGCGTTCATATCAGGTTTTAACATGTACCCGGGATTCTCCAGTTTTATACGTGCCTGCATGGCTTTAGTTTCGGGATCAATTACATTAAAGATTTTATCTACTTTACCTTTGAAAACTTTATCAGGATAACTTAGCGTGGTAACATCAGCATCGATACCCAGTTTTACTTTATTGATATCAATTTCGTTGATGTTGGCTAACGCCCAAACTTCACTGATTTCGGCAATATCAAAGATGTTTTCGGAGCGGTCATTTCGCAATAACATGTCCTGATTAATGCTTTTTTGAATGATAAAGCCACTAATTGGGGCAGTTACTTCGTAAATAGACCCCGCTTTGATATTGTAAATTTTATAGGTTTCCTGAACTTTACTCAATTGCGATTGCGCTTTATTTACTTCTGATTTCGCCTGAAGTACATCACTTTCAGAGTTTAGCTTTCCGTCAAATAATTCCTGAGCTACTTTCAGATGATTTTTAGCAACCAACAAATCATTTTTAGCATCAATGGATTGTTTTTCAAAATCAGCAATATCAGTACTTTTTATGGTGGCCAAAACCTGACCTTTACGGACATAATCTCCTAGTTCTACATTTACTTTGATTACGTTTCCGCCTACGAGAGGATAAACATCAATCATTTTGTTATTATCAGCCGTAATTTTTCCGTAAAAGCTCAATACATTTTTTACCGGTTGTGTTTTCGCTTCTGCTGTAGTAGTTGTTTTTAGCATCGATTCGCTTAAAGCAAAAGAAGTATTAGTGCTTGGGTTTTCAACTTCTTTTTTGCAGCTTAGGACTGATAAACTTACGAGAACAATTCCTATTAGTAGTTTATATTTCATTTTGTTTAATTTTAGAATAAGTCTTTGTTGATGGTACTATTTAGTTCTTCACCCGAAAGGATAACTTTTTTCTTGAGTTCATTTACCTGAACAGAAGCCTGATTGTAACTTTCCATAAAATCGGTAAATTCTAATAAACTGATATTTCGTTTCTGGAAATTGGTTAAGATTCCTTTATAAACTGCTTCAAAATCTGAATTAACAGTAGGTTTTATGATCACATAGTTTTTACGGGATTCTTCCCATTTGTTCCATGCAGTTGTAATTTCGGTTTGCAATTGAAGGTCAAAATTTTGCTTTTCAATTTTTGACTGCTCGAGAATCGTTTTTGCATACTTAATATTTCCTTTGTTTTTGTTCCAAAGTGGCAGTGGAATTCCAAGTGTCAGATTGGCCTCTCTGTTAAAAGCCCCGCTGCGCTGATCATAGGTAGCACCAACAGTAATATCAGGGACGGATAGTGCTTTTTGCCATTTTACATTGATTTCATTGGCCTCGATATCTTTTTGCTTGGCTAAATAGTCCGGGCGGTTTGCAATGGCTTCATCCTGAAATGTTTTAAGATCAAAAGGGATGGTTTTGGTATACTTATTAAATTCTTCCTTAGTAACTTCCGGAACAACATTTTCGGTAGAGTTTAGTAATAGTTTTAAGTTGCCCTGTTCTTCGATATTTTCATTGACAACCTCCATACGCTCATTTTTGAAGTTTAAGTAAAGCGATTGCAGACGAACAAGATCTCGTAAAGGAATATTACCTTTTTCGACCTGTATAGAGTAGGAGCTTATCAAATCTTCGATATGCGCTAGCTGGTTGTCAGTAGTTTCGAGACTTTTTTTGTTGTAGTACACAGTGTAAAAGCTCTTTCTCAACTGAAGTTTTAAAGTTCGCAGTAAATCATTGAACTGTAACTCAGCCAATTGTTCATTGGTTTGTGCCAGTTTTATTTCATTGCGTTTTTTTCCGCCTAAATAAATTAATTGCTCGATACCAAATGCTTTTTGCCCTTGTTTGCCAATATCAAAATACTGATTTCTTTCGGGGTTGTAAGCATTCAGCTCTGCTGTTAATGACGGGTTATCCCAAATTCGGGCCTGAATAGTTAATGCTTTTGACGCATCAATATTATATTGTGATGCCAACAAAAAGAGGTTGTTTTTAAGGAATTGGCTTTCACAGTCCTGAAGGCTGACCGTTTTTTGAGCCAAAACTACCGGACCGATAAGTACAAGTAGGAATGCACAGAGTTTTCTCATTGTATCAAATTTAATTTATACAAATATGCTATCACGGGACTTTAAGAGACCTTAAAATCTACCTTAAAAATAACTTAAAATAAATTACAAATGAAAAAATAACTGAAATAAATTCGTGTTAATATCTGGAACACTGTAGGTTATAGATGCATTGTGAAGTGTGAGAATGCGATGAACAATCCTTAGTCCAAGACCAAAGCCAGTAGTGCCTTTCGAGTTTTTACCACGCATAAAAGGCTGAAAAAGATTTTTTTGTTCTTCTTCGTTTAAGGTTTGTCCTGTGTTTGAAATGGAGATGACTAAGTGATCATCCTGCGTACTTATAATTACTTTGGCTTGTTTGTTATCTGAATAAACACAGGCATTTTTCAGGATATTGCTTATGGCAATTTCCAATAAGTTCTTATTACCATTTATTTCTAAAGCGGTATCCAGATTGTTGCTTTCTTCTATTTCAAATAAAATTAGAAATTCCGGATAACTTTTGTTCAGATTTTCAATAGCTGAAAACAAAATTTCATCCATACGATGAACTTCTTTGTTTTCGTTTTTCTTATTGTCTATTTTAGAAAGGATCAATAGCGAATTAATTAATTCAGTCAATTGATTGATGTCTGACAATATCGTTTTTAGAAAGCTTTTTCCTTTGTCAGATGTTGCTGGATCAGCAATTGTATTTTCAATCTGTGAGGTAATTCTGGATAGGGGAGTTCTCAACTCATGTGAGGCATTGGCCGTAAATTCTTTTTGTTTTTGATAGGAAACTTCAATTCGATCCATCATGAAATTAAATTCATTGGCGATCAGATCAATTTCATTTTTGTTGTTTTTTGAAGCAACACGAGTATCGAGATTATTCTCGTTGATATTTTTTATTTTTTGGTGAAAAATATTTAACGGGCTCATGGCTTTTTTAACCATAAAAGAGGTTAGAACCCAACAGATACAAGTAAAAAAGATATAGGAAATAATAAGCGTATACCTTAGGAAAAGTAATTTTCGTTTACCATAATCGTCGGTGGCAGATATCAGAGCATAAAAATCCCTGTCTTTTGTATCATAAAAAACACCATATACTTCGTAATCACCCTGCTGTTTAAAGAATGTTTTATGTTTTCTAAGGTATTTCAGATCTTCAATTGACCAATTAATCTTGGCATCGTCAATACTACTGTAGATGAGTTTGAAGTTAGAATCAAAGACCAGTGTTTTCTCATCATACAGTTGGTTAATGGAATTCTGATCAATAACTTTTAAAAGTTGATCGTCAACTTCTTTAACGTTAACGAGAAGTTTAATGTTTGAAAGAGCTTTAATTTCCAATCGATCACGAAATTCCTCTTTTCTGAAATTAGAGTATAAAACAAATATCAATGTAGAAGCCAATCCGAAAAGGATTGTAAATAATAAACTTACTAAAAGTGATATTCGGTTTTTTAAAGTCATTCCTGATCGCTTAAATAATATCCGTAACCCACTTTGGTACGAATAAGTTTAACAGTATGGTCCTTGTCGATTTTCTTTCTTAAAAAATTAATATAAACTTCAATGGTATTCTGATTGGTTTCGATGTGATAATCCCAAAGTTTTTCAGCAATAAATTGTTTCGATAAGACTTTACCTTTGGCATGGGCCAGGATTAAAATGAGCTTGAATTCTTTAGGAGTAAGTTTGATTTCTTCGTTTGATCGAAATACTTTCATATCGCTTTCCAGAATTTCCAGATCTGCAATCGTTATTTTAGTTTCTACCTGTTGTGGAATTTCTTTTCGACGTAGTAGAGAAGTACTTCTGGCATACAGTTCCTTAAAATGAAAGGGTTTAACCAGATAATCGTCGGCACCATTATCAAAAGAAGCCAATTTATCCTCAATTTCACTAAAAGCAGTGAGCATAATAATCGGAGTCTTTTTATCGACTTCCCGAATACCTTTACACACTTCAATTCCGTTACTTCCGGGAACATTAATATCCAGAATAATTAAATCATATTCATAGGGGAAATACTTCTTCAATAGTAATGAACCATCATAATAAGAAAAACACTCGAATCCATTTGAAGTAAAGAATGCAGAGATTTCTTTCGATAAGGTAAAATCGTCTTCGAGCAGGAGTATTTTCATAGTGTTCTGTTTGCGTTATGAGATGTAAGATGTGAGTTGTGGGCAATGTGTTAAGGGGGATTAGTCCATTTCTTTTTACATTTTACAACTCACATCTTACTTTATTTTTTTATTAACCAAGGAACTAGGTACTTAGAGCTAATTACTAAGAACTAATCACCACTTAGTTAAAATAAGAAAAAGTTTCGTTGTTCTCAATTTTCAGTAAGGATTCATAAATCAATTGAATCACATTTTCAACGTCCTCTCTTTGTACCATTTCTACGGTAGTATGCATATAACGCAGAGGCAGGGAAATTAATGCTGAAGCCACACCACCATTACTGTAAGCAAAAGCATCAGTATCTGTTCCGGTAGCGCGCGATGTTGCATGACGCTGAAACGGAATTTTTTTCTCTTCGGCAGTATCAACAATAAGATCACGCAGTTTATTTTGAACGGCCGGGGCATATGCAATTACAGGCCCTTTCCCCATTTTTAAATCTCCTTCTACTTTTTTATCAATCATAGGAGTGGTAGTATCATGGCAAACATCGGTTACGATAGCCACATTAGGTTTAATGGTCTGAGCAATCATTTCGGCTCCGCGTAGACCAATCTCTTCCTGAACAGAATTTACGATATACAAACCAAAAGGTAGTGTTTTATTATTTTCTTTTAATAAACGAGCTACTTCGGCTATCATAAAGCCACCCATTCTGTTATCGATCGCACGGCATACAAATTTATTTTCGTTCAAAATCATAAATTCATCCGGATACGTAATCACACATCCTACGTGAACACCCAATGCTTCAACCTGCTCTTTGGTTTCACAACCTAAATCGATAAAGATATTACTGATTTTTGGTGTTTCTTCCTTGTCACGTAAACGGGTATGAATGGCTGGCCATCCGAAAACACCTTTTACAATTCCTTTTTTAGTATGAATGTGAACTCTCTTTGAAGGTGCAATCAGATGATCGGAACCACCATTTCTGATTACGTATAATAAACCGTCATCTGTGATATAATTAACATACCATGAAATTTCATCGGCATGACCTTCAATAACTACCTTGAATGGAGCATCGGGGTTAATAACTCCCACAGCCGTTCCGTAAGTATCCGTAATAAAAGTGTCTACGTAAGGTTTTAGATAATTCATCCAAAGTTTTTGCCCTTCGCTTTCGTAGCCCGTAGGGGAGGCATTATTGAGATAGCTTTCCAGGAAAGCAATTGAGGTATCATTTAAGATTGATTTTGTGCTCATAAAAATATTTTTTTGCTAATTTATAAATTTGGTATCAGAGTTGTATATAAATATATAATTTTACATTTAAATTATGACTCGATGAGATTTACTGCCCCTATTTTATTTTTTATATTGATTTCGTTAACAAGTCAGGCTCAGGTGAAACCGAAAGAGAATGAGCAAATGGGTTACATATTAACGGAACAGGATTCTATTTTGAATGACACGATTGAACTGCCCGAAATTATTATTTCGAAGGAAAAGCTGGATCCCGAAGCACAAAAACAATTTGCGATTCTTCAAAACCGTGTTTACAAAGTATACCCGTATGCAAGACTTGCAGCTGATCGATTAACAGCGTTGAATAACGGAATGGCGCGCTTGAAAACCAACCGTGAAAAGAAAAAATACTTTAAGATTGTAGAAGATTATCTCAATAACGAATTTGAAGCAAGACTTAAAAAACTTTCCCGTAAACAAGGACAGATTTTAGTCAAGCTTGTTCACAGGCAGACCGGAATAACGACCTATGAATTAATCAAAACCTTAAAAAGTGGTTTTAAAGCTTTTGTATCCAATACAACAGCAAGTCTATTCGACATTAGTCTGAAAATGGAATACAAGCCATTTGAATCCAATGAGGATTATTTAATTGAAACGATTCTGGTCAGGGCATTTGATTCCGGAAAACTCGTGAATCAAAAAGCAGCAAATCCTGTAAATTATGATGATTTGATGAATCATTGGGAAACAAAAGCAAAAGAGACTAAAGCCGAAAAATAGCACTATTTTATTTAAAGCATAATTGATAAAGACCTACAGATATTTCTGTAGGTTTTTTTTTATTGTTTTAAGTTTTGGATTACAAGGTTAACTTAGGTTTAAGAGAATATACTTACTTATTTTTGCTAACTGAGATTTCTCTCTGATAGCCCGTAAAATCAGTATTTTTTGTTATATATTTTGTAGTTAAACCATGTTTACTTTGTTTTTTTAACAAATTAACTGGGAATATAATTTGTTAATTATAGTTTAATTTGTAGGTTTACGATCTTAACAACCACTAAGTTAACCAAAAACCAATTTATTTATGAGATTAAAACTACTTACACTATTGGTGTTATTAGTGGCCATTCCCATTTGGTCGCAGAAGACATCAGAAAGTGATTTTGTAATTTCTTTAAATGGAAACAAAATCACAACTACTTCAAATTTTAAACAGCAGTTTAAAGACAAAAAAAGCACAGCTAAGCAGAGCCTGAAAACAGAGTATACTTTGCTGCAGTTTACAAAAATTCCTTCTGTGGAAGAACAACAAAAGTTGAAAACACAAGGAATAACTTTACTTAGTTATTTATCGAATAACGCTTATTATGTAGAAATTGCTCCTGAGTTTTATAACAAAAGCAGTGTTTCTGATAACATAAGAGCAGTGATTGCAGTCGATCCGAAATATAAATTGGATCCTATGATTGTGGATAACGCTATCCCGGATTATGCTGCAGCAGGTGGTAACGGGATTAAAGTTGTTGTGAGCTATTTTAAAGGTGTTGATCGTAAGCGTGTTGAGCAGGACTTAGCAGGCTTGTTTTTAAAAAACAGTAATAACGATACAGCGTTTAATGAAATTTATATCCAGGCCTCCAAAGAAAAATTAGAAGAGGTAGCGAAATTCAATTGGGTACAAAACATTGAGTTGGTTGCTCCACCGGTAGAAAGCGATAATAAGCCGGGTGTAACTTCGCATAAAGCAAATGTTTTGGGATCTACTATTCCTGGTCTTGGTTATGGATTAACCGGTAAAGGAGTGAAAATTGGTGTTTGGGATGGTAACCTTGAACCTCACAAAGATCACACTGGTAGAGTTATCAATAGAGAATACGAATCAAATTCTTCACATGGAGATCACGTTTCAGGTACTATTGGCGGTGCTGGTTTATTGGATCCTAAGGCAAGAGGTATGGCTCCGGAAGTACAAATGTACGGTTGGAATTTTAATACTCAGTCTAACGGTTTAAGCGTTCAGCAAGAAAGAGTGAAAGCCGCGAATGAAGATGGTATTGAATTAACATCAAATTCGTATGGAGTAAATTTAACTTCAGGTTATAATACCAGAAGATACGATACCGGAGATCGTGGTGACGATAATGTTACTGTAACATTTCCTTATCTTTTGAATATTTATTCGAATGGAAATGCACAAACAGCATACCCTAGCGGATTTAACACATCAACAAAAAATTCAAAAAATGCACTACACGTAGCGGCAAATAATCCTGATGATTTAATCAGTTCTTATAGTAGTTTTGGACCAACTATCGATGGACGTTTGGTTCCTCAAATTGCTGCTGTAGGTACAAATGTGTATTCATTAGATTATAGTAATTCGTACCAGATCATGAGTGGTACCTCGATGGCTACTCCTGGAACTACAGGTACAGTTGCTTTATTGTATGAAAGGTACAAGAATATTTACGAGACAAAACCATTAGCATCTTTAATGAAGGCCTTAGTGACAGGAACTTCTAAAGACGCTGGAAATCCTGGTCCTGACTATAAATATGGTTTCGGAAATCTAAATGGTCTTAGAGCTGTTAGAGCTTTAGATAACAAAACATTTTATTCTAACACAGTAGCTAACGGTCAAAGCTATGAGAAAGAAATTGTTGTACCGGCAGGATTAGTGACTTTAAAAGTGTTACTTGCTTACACAGATTTGCAGGGAACACCAGGAGCCTCTTCTGTTTTGGTAAACGATTTGGATGTGAAAATTGTAAAAGACGGTGTAACCACTTTGCCTTGGGTTTTAAATGCTACAACACCAAATGCTAATGCGGTTCGTGGAGTGGACAATTTAAATAATATTGAACAAATCACTTTGGATAATCCTGCTGCAGGAACTTATAAAATTATCGTTAGCGGTACTAGAGTGCCTATTGGTACACAAGAGTTTTCTGTGGTGTATGATTTAGTAGCTCCTGAATTAGTTTTAACTTATCCTATCGGAGGAGAGAAATTTAATACAGATACTACAGAATACATTCGTTGGGACTATGAAGGAGAAGCAAAACCTTTTACAATCGAATATTCTGTTGATGGAGGGATTAACTATCAGGTCATAGCAAAAGATGTTCCTTCTGCTGCCAGAAATTTTGCTTGGAAAGTTCCTGCTGGAATTGTAGCTAATGCAAAAATAAGAGTAATTGCAGGTTCAAAAGTGGATACTTCAAGAGAGGTGTTTAATATTATTACAGAGCCTAAAAATTTAGTGATAGCGCCATCAGCATGTGGTGTTTCATCTTATAAAATGGATTGGGATCCAATTCCGGGAGCAAAGTATGAAGTGCTAAAAATGAATGGATACAAGTTTGATGTTGTCGCAACAGTAACTGATCCTACTTATACTTTTGCAGTATCAGTTGGAGAAGATAACTGGTTTTCAGTAAGATCCATTGATATCGCAACGGGAATTGTTTCTGAAAGAGTAAGAGCCGTAAACGTTGAGCCGGTTTCTAAAGCTGTAGTTAGTGCTGCGACTCTTCCTTTTACAGAGAATTTTAATTCCAGAAAAGCTGCAAATTATGTATTTTCTAAAGGAACAACAGGTTTAGTAAAGTATGAGTATATTAATGCAGATTTTGTAGACGGAGCAAAAATGGCCGGATCAGGTGATGTATCAGCTTCTCCTTGGGCAGCAAGTACATCGGCAAATGCTTTTGCTAACAACTCTAATTTTGTTAAGAAAGTTTCATTTTGTGATATCGATGCTACAAGTCTGACAGGTAAAACAATTGGACTTAAATTTAATTTAATCTGGACTACAGTTGGTGCTTCACCACTACCAAACAAAAACTTCTTTAGACTTGTTGTAAATGGTAATCCAGTGAATAGTTACGAAAACATTGGTGTTTACGGTGGAACAGCTACGTCTGGTAATACAGAGTTATTATACGATTTATCGGCTTATGCGGGAACTATCTTTAGCGTAGCTTTTGAATCGGTTATGGATAACGATGTGCAAGTAATAGCGAATGATAACGTTTACAATTCTGTTTTTATTGATAATGTTTCCATTTTTGAGGCAACTGCGACGGATGTTGAATTAACTTCATTAACTCCAAATGCAGGAATTACAGCCAGTGAAACTGTAAAAGTAAAAGTATTCAATCACTCTCCTGTTGCGGTAAGCAATGTACCAGTTTCTTATAAAATTGATAGTGGAGCAGAAGTGATTGAAACTATTCCGGGACCAATTAATCCTTTTACCGAAGCATCTTATGATTTTGTGCAAAAAGCAGATTTTTCAACACCAAAACTTTATAAAGTAGTTGGAAATGTAAATTATACAGGTGATACAGTTGTGGATAATAATACGTTAGTGGGAAGTGTTCGTAACACAGGAACTGATGTTTTAATGGGCGGAGCTACTCCGGTATCTACTTGTGCAGCGACATTTACAGATAGTGGTTCGCGTTATGCAAATTATGGAGATAATCTTTCGCAAACTATTACTTTTAAACCTGCAACAGCTGGAAATAGTATTAAGGTAACTTTTTCTGCTTTTAATGTTGAGCAGGATTATGACTACTTATATGTGTACAACGGAACAACTACATCTGCTCCTTTATTAGGTACCTTTACAGGAAATACTTTACCTCCTTCATTAACGTCAACAGCTACAGGAGGGGAGTTGACTTTTAGATTTACTTCAGACAGTAATACAAATGAATTAGGATGGGTTGCTGATATAGAATGTGTAGTGAAACCAACAGTAACAGATGTATCTGTAGTTTCAATCACTACACCTGAAGTTTTAGGAAAAAAGACTAATGCACACAATGTGACTATTAGAGTTAGTAATTTAGGAACGACTGCTTTGACCAATCATCCGGTATTTTATCAGGTAAACGGAGGAGCAAAAGTTACAGAAACTGTTCCAACTATAGGAGCTAATACTACGGTAAATTTCACTTTTGCAACTAAAGCAGATCTATCAGTTGTAGATGCTACTTATACTATCAAGGCGGGAGCTGATTTGCCGGATGCAAATGCAGCTAACGATGCAGTTGAAAAAGTAGTGTACAATAAAAACGAATTACCGGTTCACACCAATACAAATGGATATGCAATTTCACGCTTCAAATGGAATGATGTGGTTAATAATTCTGGAACTACAGCGTATTCAGATTTTAAAAACATAAAAATTCCGGTTTATGCTGGCTTTACTTATCAGCCAGAAGCAACAATTACAAAAACCGAAACACCAATTGTCAACAACTTGTCATCGTCTGCAACGGGAGTATTTACTATGATTGTTGTTGATTTAAATGGAGATGGTAATTTGACAGATGAATTTTATGCAGGGAATTTTTGGGTAAACACTACTCCAACTTCTGCGGCACCTGCGATACCATCAACAACAAGTACACATTATTTCAGAAATAATGCTACATTAGCAGGAGGATTTACTATTCCGGCAAATACAACTTCTGGTGAAAAATTAATGCGTGTTTTGCACATGTTCCGTTCTCCATTAGAATATTACAATGTGAATCTTGGGCCAACTTTTGATGGATTAACAAGTTCAAGAAGTGATTTTGAAGTAGAGGAGTACACTATTAACGTACTACCTTTTACAGCTGCCGATGTTAGTATTGATGCAATTTCAGCACCAATTAAACCAGGTAATGCTCCTGTGACAGTTTCAGCTGTAATTCGTAATTATTCAACAGTAGCTATTAATAATTTCCCGGTTGCTTACAAGATTAATGGAGGAGCTGAAGTAGTTCAAAATCAGACAACTTCAATTCCGGCAGGAGGAACAGCTCCTATTGCATTTACTACTAAAGCAGATTTAGGAGCGCCTGGTGATTATACAATTCAGGTTTACACTAAACTGTCAGGGGATACCGATCCTTTAAATGATTCTAAATCAATAAGTCTTTCGCATGCTGTAAATCATCCTGTAAATGTGACTGGAACTTTTGATGGAGTAAATGACTTTATCAAAATAGACGCTACACCGGCATTGAATCTTACTAGTAATTATACTTATGAGCTTTGGGTAAATCAGACTAAACCGTCAGTTTTTGGACGGCTATTGGATAAGAGTACGGCATTAGTTTTTATTCACAACAATAATAATTTGTCTACGTATAAAGAGAATAGTTTAGTTATCTCTATTACTACTGCTACAGGATCGTACGTAATTAATACAGGAGTAAATACCATTAAACAAAACACATGGCATCACATCGCTTATACGGTAAGTCCGGCTTTCGTGTATACAGTTTATATTGATGGAGTTTCAGTTCCTTATACCAGTACAGGTACTGCTGGGGCAGCAAGCTCAAATACTAACGCACCTGCTTATATAGGTAATAATACAGGACTAGCTCGTGGTTTAAATGGTAATATTGATGAAGTTCGTATTTGGTCAGGAGTTCGTAATCAGGCAACAATTGCTGCAAATTCAACGACGAAATACATCGGAAACGAACCAGGATTATTAGCGTATTACAGTTTTTCAGAAGGTGACAAACCGTTCGTTTTTGATAGTACGATAAATGACAACACCGCTGTTGTAACCAATGCTGATACTAATGGTTTAGGCGATGGTAAATTCTGGAATGTACCAGTTCTATTGCAAAAGATAGATTTTGTAAATCAATTATCAACAAGTTATGATGCACCTACCAAAACGTTTACTGTAATATTAAACAATGGGTCAGATATTACAAATGCAATTGCCAACTATACTTTAGGAATGAAAAGTATTGCAAAAATTGGTGGTGTAACACAAGTGAACGGAATGACACCAAACGATTATACCAATCCAATTACTTTAACAGTAGAAGGTGTTGGTTTTAATACCGGAATTACCGAAACTTATACTGTGAAAGTAGTTACTGGTTTAAGTAATGAAAGTAAATTACTTTCTTATGATTTTAAAACAGTTTCGAATCCAGGTTTACCACAGGAAATTTACACAGATATTGTTGGAAATAACGCTACTAAAACAGTACCGTTCGGTTACAATGTTTCAAGCCTAGTTGCAGATTTTACGGTTTCACCAGGCGCTGAGCTTTATGTTGACGGTGTAAAACAGCTTAATTCTAAAGTAACTGCTTCAGATTACCGTAATAGTTTCTTAGTAACAGTTGTTTCAGAGAATAAGCAATCTCAAACTAACTATACGGTAGATATTAATGCAAAAAATACTAAAGCAGGTATCTTGTCTTATTCAGTAGCTAATCAGGTAGGAACAAGTGTTATTGATCCTGTAGCTAAAACGGTAAAAGTTCAGGTAAACAATAATGCTAATTTAAGCGCTTTAGTACCTAATGTTCAGGTTTCTGATTTCGCTACATTACGTATCGGGACTTATATTCAGACTAGTGGAGTGACAACATTAAATTATACTGGACCGGTATCTTATAATGTATTGGCACAAAGCGGAAATATTGAGTATTGGACGTTGACAATTGAATCGGCTAAACCTACAATTACACTTTTAGGTAATGCAGTCATTTCAATTGATAAAGGTTGTGTGTACACAGATCCAGGTTATACAGCTGTAGATAATACAAATGCTGATATTACTTCTTCGGTTATCGTTTCAGGTACTGTTGATGTAAATACTCCGGGACAATATGTAATAACATATACGGTAAAAGATGCATTGCAAAATCAAGCTACAGTAACACGTACAGTAAATGTATCAAGTACAACATGTACATTGGGGCTACCAACTAATGCTATTGAAGGTTTTGTATTATATCCAAATCCGGTTACCGAAGGTAAGGTTCACATACAATCAGCTTCAAGTAGTCCTAAAAACATTGTGATATCTGATATGACAGGAAAGAAAATACTTTCTGTTCAAACAGAAAAAACAGAATTGAATGTTTTAGGCTTGCCAAGCGGTGTGTATTTAATAAGAGTAGAACAGGATGGGAATACATCTATAGAAAAATTAATCATTAGATAATTTCGCAGACTAGTTCTAGGTAATTAGCAATTTACAACCCGACAGGTTTTCAAAACCTGTCGGGTTTGTTTTTTACTACCTATATATAAGGAGTGATTCTGTCCAGCTGAATATAAGAGTAGTTTCTGTCCAGCAGAGCGAAGTCGAAGCTTGGTATTTGAGATTCTATACTATATATAAGAGTAGTTTTTCTGTCCAGCTGAGCGAAGTCGAAGCTTTATCCCGCTATCCGCTTCAATCTTTTGCTTTTTAAAGGAAAAATCAAAAGGATTTCCACTACTATCGGGGCTAGGGTATGGGTTTTCAAAAGAAATAAGGCAAGAAAAACAAAAACTTCGCGCCTTTGCGTCTTTGCGAGATTAGTAAGAAACCAGTAAAAATGGGGCTTTGTATCTAGTAGTTTCAT
>NZ_MIKE01000006.1:0-48655 GCF_001853485.1 Flavobacterium tructae
TTTTGCTTCTCAGACAGTATCAGGTTGTGAGTCGGCTGACAGATTTGAGGTAACTGCTACAGTAAATATCACCCCAGCGCCTATAGGCAATGCAACCCAAAATTTCTGTGCAGCTTCAACGGTTGGCGATCTAAGTGCCACAGGAAGTACGATCAACTGGTATTCGGCATCAAGTGGAGGAAGTCCTTTGGCTACGAGTACCCCTTTGACAGACGGTACGCATTATTTTGCTTCTCAGACAGTATCAGGCTGTGAGTCGGCTACCAGACTTGAGGTAACTGCTACAGTAAATATTACCCCAGCGCCTATAGGCAATGCAACCCAAAATTTCTGTGCAGCTTCAACGGTTGGCGATCTAAGTGCCACTGGAAGTACGATCAACTGGTATTTGACATCAAGTGGAGGAAGTCCTTTGTCTACGAGCACCCCTTTGACAGACGGTACGCATTATTTTGCTTCTCAGACAGTATCAGGTTGTGAGTCGGCTGACAGATTTGAGGTAATCGTTATGGTAGATGCGCTTACCATTGCAGGTTCCGTAAACGGAGGAAGTACGATTTGTTTGGGAAGTCCAAGTGCAGAACTGACTTTAAGCGGACATACAGGTACCGTAGTCAAATGGCAATCTGCTGTTAATCCATTTTTAAGCTGGAGCGACATTGCTAACACAACAACTAGTTATACTTCAGGAAATTTGATTCAGACCACACAGTTTAGAGCGATAGTTAAAAACGGCAACTGTACGGAAATAAGCTCTAGTAGTACAACCGTAACGGTAGATTTAATACCAAAGCCAGTATTAAATAATTTGATTCAGCCATCTTGTTCAGATGCTAATGGTAGCTTTAATATTTCAAATTATAATGGTTTATACTCCTATGAAGTAATTCCATCAAGTGGTGTAAGTATAGTTGGAAATAAAGTGACTGCTCCTGTTGGTTTTTATACTGTAATAGCAAAATCGGGATTATGCAGTTCATTATCATCAGAAGCTATTGTGTTAAATAATTATGTATGTCCAATATTCGAAAATAGAACCATTGTAGCAAAAGGAGGAACAGTTTTCGCAAACATCACATCAAATGATATTGTAAATGGAATGCCGGCAACATTAGGAGCGACAGGAAATGCGACTGTTGCAGTATCAGGAGTATGGCCAGCAGGAATCACATTGGATCCGGCAACCGGAAAAGTAACTGTGGCCGCAGGAACAGTACCGGGTACTTACAATGTAGTTTACGAATTGTGTGATAAATTGACTCCGCAGGCTTGCGCAACAGTTTCAAATGAAATCAACGTGCTATCAATTGTAGAGCCAATTTCTGAAAATGGGAGCATTGTAGTAAAAGGAGGAACAGTTTTCGCAAACATTACGTCGAATGATATTGTAAATGGAATGCCGGCAACATTAGGAGCGACAGGAAATGCGACTGTTGCAGTATCAGGAGTATGGCCAGCAGGAATCACATTGGATCCGGTAACCGGAAAAGTAACTGTGGCCGCAGGAATAGCACCAGGGATTTATAATGTTGTTTATGAACTGTGTGATAGATTGATTCCACAGACTTGTGCAACAGTTTCAGATGAAATTGTAGTAACGTGTAATTCAACAGTAAATATTGCAGGGATTGTTAAAAATTTAAAGACTAATACTGTATTGGCAAATGTCCCCGTGACTTTGATTCCACAAAATAAAACGACCGGCCCCATTTTATTGCAAATTACAAAAAGCGATGGATCTTATAGTTTTTCAGGAATAATTCCTGGAGATTATTTGGTACAGGTTCAGGATGCAAATATAAATACTGTATATCAATTGTATCCTGTAAACGGAAGTTTACGTTTTACAACCATACAAAATTGTGAATTCCAAAAATTTGATTTTGAATATGATCTCTCTGCATTACCTGTATTAGGGGACTATGTATGGTATGATCTGAATGGTAATGGAATTCAGGATGAATGGTATGATGCCAATAATGATGGAATTGTTACCAAAAATATTCCTGATGCAAACGGTTCTGTTGATTATAGTCAATGGGAATGGATTGATTTTAATGGAGATGGTAGTAGCAAAGGACCGCTTAATGCCGGAGAGTTAAATAGGGCAGGGTTTGGAAATTCTAAAAGTCCAAATATTTTGATAACAGGTCCAAACGGATATTCAAAAAGTACGATAATAGGAATTCAAGGATACTGGAGAGACAGACCTGGAGCTTCAAACCCATGGGGAGAGTATAGCATTAAATTGCAAATGGATTCAAATCTAGAGGCACAATCGCAGGCAATTGGCAGTACTGGCTTGGTAAAAATTATTCCGGGCAATACTCTAAAGGAAATTTCTTCTAAAACAAATAGAACCCAAAGTTTTATGGTTTGCGGTGTCACAGCCCAAAGTATCAAAACGGTTACGCTGAGTACAACGGAAAGTGTGCATTTAGATTTAGATTTTGGAATCAGTTGTACCTCTTTTGCAAATCTGGTCGCTGTCGATGATTCAGCAGATCCGGTTGATGGAATATCTGGTACAAAAGGTTTCTTAAATGTTCTTGCAAATGATGCCTTCAATGGATTACCTATAGATCCGCAAGATGTTATATTAACTGTTGTGCCAAACGTCAACTTCGTATCTAATTCAAATGGAACTTTGGATATTTTACCAAACACTCCTGGGGGGACTTATACTTTAACTTATACGATTTGTGAAAAAGCAAACCCTTCCAATTGTAGCGCGGCTTCTGTAACTGTATTTGTAGCAAGGCCAAGTATTGCATTAGTGAAAACAGCTCATTTTAATGACGAAAACGGAAATGGGTATGCAGAGGCAGGAGAAACTGTTACCTATAATTTTATAGTGACTAATACTGGAAATGTAGCTTTGACAAAGGTATCTGTAAGAGATCCGCTAACAGGAATAATCATGACAGGGGGGGCAATAGATTTGGCAGTTGGTCAAGTAGATTCAGCTTCATTTACAGGTGTTTATTCTATTATGCAATCGGATATTAATCTGGGAAGTATATCAAATCAGGCTGAAGTATCAGGAATAAGTACAAACGGAGTTTTAGTGAAAGACAAATCAGATTATGGAAGTGTGGTTGATGATAAACCTACAGTATTGCCAATTTCGGGTTGTGTTATAAAAGTATTCAATGCTATTTCCATGAACTCGGATAAAATGAATGAGCTATTTTATATCCAAGGAATAGAATGTTATCCTGATAATGTTGTTGAAATTTATAATCGTTGGGGAGTTTTGGTCTACCAGGGAAATCATTATGATAATCTTAATGTCGTATTTAGAGGATTTTCAGATGGTCGCGCAACTGTTAAAGATACTGACGGACTACCAGAGGGCACCTACTATTATATTTTAAAATACAAAAATAGTGAGTCAAAGACGCATCAATTGGCAGGATATTTATTTCTTACTAAGTAATTGGAAAAGGGAATAATAGTTTTTTATTAAACCACTCTTAAAAGTAAAATAAATGAGAAAATTAGTTTTAGTTTTAATGTTTTTTTCTGTCATGGGGTTTGCGCAACAAGATGCTCAATTTACACAATACATGTACAATACTATAACGATCAATCCCGCGTATGCAGGATCCCGGGGAGTTTTGAGCATTTTTGGATTATATCGTACGCAGTGGATTGGACTTGACGGAGCTCCTAAAACAAGTAGTTTCTCTGTAAATTCGCCCATAAATAATAGTAATTTAGGGGTAGGTTTTTCTTTTGTTAATGATAAAATTGGACCCACCAACGAAAGTACTTTTTCTGCTGATCTTTCTTATTCCGTACAAACTTCTTCAGATTTCAAACTTTCATTTGGTCTCAAAGCAACTGGAAGTCTATTCAGTTTGGACGTTAATAAACTCAATACTCTCCATCAGGGAGATCCACAATTCCAGAATTTAGACAATATTTTTAAACCCAATATCGGAGCCGGAATCTATTGGCATTCCAGTAAAGCCTATTTAGGTTTATCGGTTCCGAATTTTATTGAAACCAACCGTTACAATGATAATGATATTGCCATATACAAGAGTAGAATTAATTATTATTTTATGGCGGGCTATGTATTCGATTTCGGCTCGGATGTAAAATTCAAACCAGCTGCATTTTTAAAAATGGTCGATGGAGCTCCATTACAGGCAGATGTTTCGGCAAACTTTATGTTTATCGATAAACTCGTCGTTGGCGCAGCCTACAGATGGAGCGCTGCAATAAGCGCTATGGCAGGATTTCAGGTTAGTGACTCACTGTATATTGGCTATGGTTATGATTGGGAAACGACCAATTTGAACAAGTATAACTCTGGCTCGCATGAAATATTTTTACGTTATGAATTATTTAAATATAAGGGTAAAGCGACAACTCCTTAATTTTTCTAGTGTATTAGTTGGAGAATGTTAAAGTAGTAGAGTTGTTTTTAGGTAGATACAGTACATGGATGTGCTAGTTTAAAATGGAGTAAAACTTAAGGTAGATCTTTCATTCAATTATGTTTTTAAGAATTTGGTTTTGAAATTTTCAAAGTTCTAAATAGATCAAAAATGGTTAATTTATATATAATTATTTAAGTGAAGATTATATTGATACTTAATATATCCGAATCTAAAACTTTTAGAATTTAGTTTTACCGAATTCCTTGTTTAAAAAACGTATATACCGTGCTACGATTTTGCAATGATCGGATGTTACAAAGTAAAGCAGGATTATAAATGAATTTGCTGCCTTAATTTATTGTGGCACAATAGAAGATAACTCGAGTTTACTTTTCAGTATGTTAAATGGGAATACTTTTTTATATAAAATGGCGATGGGATATTACTTTGTGACCTTTTGAAGATAATGTTTTCAACAGTAATTCTATAATGTAAATAATTTTACGCAAAATTATTTTTTTTAATTTTTATTTTGTAAGATTTTTTATATCTTCACATAAGCAAATTACCTAATTTATTGTTGTTATACCAAAAATAGAATAATAAAAAAATTACAATTTAATCAATTTCGCAACTCTTAATCCTAAGTAATATGAAAGTTAAATCGTTAAAATTGGTAGTAATTCTTCTTTTTATTTCGCATAATAACATAGCTGCGCCATCGCCCCCAGTACCACAACCGCAATCCATACCTCCACCAGTTGGAGATCCTGTACCAATAGACAATGAAATTTCGATATTATTTCTAAGCGGAATAATACTTGGAGCTTTTTTTTTAATTAAAAAAAGAAAAACATCCAATATACAGTTTTAGTAAATAAACGCTATTAATCTTAAAGTTAAAGTAATGAAGATCATAATTCTATTTATTTTCCTGTTGATTAATTCAAAATGTATCTCACAAATTTATTTCAGTCCAAATACGAACATGTATGTAAAGAATGAAGTGTTATATGTTCAACAGAGTATCAACTTAGCTTTGAATTCTAATCTCTACCTACGTAATAATTCACAATTGTTGCAGGGAACAACAGGGAATTCAACTAATTCGGGATTGGGTACATTGTCAGTTTATCAAAGGGGAACTTCAGATAATTTCGATTATAATTATTGGTGTTCTCCTGTTGGAAACGCCACGAATTCATCCGGAAATGAAAACTTTGGTATTACATTGCTGAGCAGACCTACCACGGAAATTGCTTCAGTAGCATCAACAATTTTACCCGTAAGTAATTCCGATGGAACTTCCAATCCTCTGGCAATAGCATCAAAATGGGTTTATAAACTCATAAATGCCAATAATTATTCGCAATGGATTTTTGTTGGGGGATCTACTATTTTAGCACCTGGTGAAGGTTTTTCAATGAAAGGAACAAGTGGAACTGATTCAACCGATCCTGAGGGAACCGGTGTTACAAATAATTCCGGCGGGTCACAAAGATATGATTTTAGAGGAAAACCAAATGATGGCAATATTACTATTTCCTTAGGGGCTAATAATGCCACTTTAACCGGAAATCCATATCCATCAGCTTTACATTTAAATGCTTTTCTTTTAGATCCTTCTAATGCAAATACAGGTGGTATTGCTTACTTCTGGGAACAAGATAAGACAGTAAACACACACACCTTAGTAAATTACAAAGGGGGCTATGGTGCATATTCTCCAATCAGTTTAGGTTCCAATGGTATATATGTACCGGCCACTTTCAATACTTATAATCCGGATGGCTCAGTAAACAACACGGGACTGTCTTCCGGACTTGTAATACAAAGAAAATATTCTCCAATTGGCCAGGGGTTTGTAATTAATGCGACCGCTAGCGGGACTGCGACGTTTAAAAATGCCCATAGGGCATTTTACAAACAAGGAAGTGGTTTGTCACAGTTTGAAAAACATATTCCTAAAGAAAAGAGCGTCAAAGGAATTGAAGCCACTGAGGGGATTTCATACCTTAAATTAAATGTTATAATCAATAATGAGTTTACCAGACAATTAGCTCTTGTATTTGTCTCTCGCGCAACAGATGGAGTTGATATTGGTATTGATGCGCTAGGTATGGATGAACTTCCTAATGATGTGAACTTTTTAATAGAAAATAATAATTATATCATTCAGGGTTTAAATTTTGATGCTGAAAAAAAAATCCCCATAATCGTAAAAGCAACTACCAATACTACCTTTAAATTCAAGATTCCCGAGGTAATAAATTGGGAAGCTTCGCAAATGATTTACCTCTATGATGCACTGAATAATTCTTTTCATGACATAAAAAATGGAATGTATGAGGTAAATCTTGAAAAGGGCGTTTATACAGATCGTTTTAAAATTACATTCAAAGACAATAAAACACTTAATACCAGTGAAAAAAACTATAATCCGTTTTTCATTAATCAGGATAATATCAATAATAGTTTAAAAGTATCTAATCCCAAAAATCTTTCTTTAAGAACGTTTAAGCTTTATGAAATAACCGGGAAAGTTATTCTGCATAAAGAAAATCTGGGAACAGAACAAAATTATATTTTTTCAACCAATGGATTAAGCAATGGAGTTTATATTGCCCAATTTTTAACTCTGAATAATGAAAGATTCACGGAGAAAATAATCATTTTAAACTCTAAAAATTAAGAGTAATTACTCAAAATAGACAACAGAAAAAAATAACTAATACCAAAAAATTATGATCAACAAACCTGCTCTTAGAAATCATAAAATGTTCTTAGTGTTTCTCTTTCTTCTTTTTGGATTTATAGCTAATGCGCAAGTCGGAATTGGGACAATAACGCCAAATTCCAGTTCAATACTAGATCTTACCTCTACTACACAAGGATTACTTACACCCAGAATGACAACTGCTCAAAGAACTGCGATCACAACTCCGGCTGATGGTCTTATAGTCTATGATACGGATTTAAAAGTTTTTTACTATTATTCAGCAGACAGCACTTCATGGATGCCGTTAAGTAGCGGAGTACAGGGAAGGATCAATTTTAAACGTATAAAATCTACGGATAATTTAGCCACTATTTTAGCTGATGAACTTGCCGCCGGAGGAGGTTCTAAGTATCTTTTGAATTCCAGTACATTATATGAAATTAACGGTAATGTTACTTTTAATTTTCCTATTGACCTAAATAATGCTTATTTACAGGGAGTGGATTCCAATCAAGATGTTATTATCAGATCATCAGGAAATATTTTTGAAGGTGCCAACGGAGGAACTATAAAAGGTCTAACTCTTCTTGCTCCAACTGGAAATGTGTTTAACCTTAATGGAGCGGCAACTCAAAACTTAATATTTCGAGATTGCATAGTGGCTAATTCCAATTCTGTAGGAAGCATATCTGGCTTTGGATTGGTTTTTTTAAGTATTATACAATTCTCAGGAAATACAAATGGAATAACATACAATAATATCACACAATTATTACTTAGTAATTTAGGATGGTTCAGTAATAATTCAGGCACTTATGAAAAACTAACCGGAACCTTTACTCTTGTGGAAAAGCAAGGAGGCTTCAGTCAGGTCAATGGTACTGCTATTGGATTTGATGTATCTTCAAATCCAACAATATTAGGAGATGGTGTCTTAGAATCGGTTGTTTTTACCGGCACCAACACAAGTGGATATGTAAAATCCTATACTGCCGGTACTTATACCGGATATAACTTTACCAATAGCTGGAGCGTACGGTCGGCCGGAATTCCTACCGAAACGGATGCCAGTGCTGTAGCCGATTTCACTATGGATTATCCTGTTGGCTCCGGTGCTTCTACAAGCTTTAATACATCGAATCCAAGTAATATTGTTAAAGTTAATGGGAATTCAACATCCTATAATTTATTTAGATTTTCCTTAGATGCACCAACAAATAATAATAACAGATTGAGATATATGGGAAAAAAGAAACGAATTTTTCAGGTTACAGGCTCTATTTCCTTTCAAGTATCCGCAGTAGGTACCTATATAATCTATATTGCAAAGAATGGAACAGCTTTAACACAGAATAAAATTTATGGAAGAGGAGTAGCAATAAATGACATTATAGTCCTTCCTTTAAATGCTTCGGTTGAATTATTAACAAATGATTATCTTGAAGTTTATGCTCAACGATTCACAGGAGGAATAACTGACGCTATAATTGTTCCTAATATGACATTAACTATTAAATAATTTTTTTAATTTGAATTAGTGTCATATTTTTATAATAATTTTTCATAGGTGAATATGCTTGCAATGTGCATTTTCGGCATTTAAAGTTCATTATTTGACCATTTTTCTTGTGAGTAGTTACTGTTTTTATGTCCTGTAAAGTAGTTTACCTTACGAAATACAAACCATTTTGTATAAGATTTAGGGAAATTGGTTTGCTTTCAAGTGAATTTGTAAGATAATTTTTTTAGATTTTTTATTTTGGAAATGTTTGCAAGTATTAATTATGAGGATTAAATGTTAAAAAGTGTTAATTCGACGAAGGTGTTCTTTGGATTGTAATGATTTAGGAATATAAATTTTGGCAATAGAATTTGAAAGCAAAAAGCCAAACGGTTGAAAATAAATTCAAACTAATATCATAGAAAAAAGTGCATCAAAATTTATCAATTTTTATGAAGCTCATTTGAAAAATCGGGGATTTAAACAATCACAATATATAAGCCCGATGAGAGATGCTGTTGATGCAGGATTAAAACCTACTAATCATACTGATTTTGTCGTTGTGCCGCTTGATCAGATGATGGTTTTATGGTCCGCGGTAAACAGAATTTCCAGAGGAGGAGAAACAGTTGGAGCTGACCAAAGGGTTACTCCGTATGAAGGCCTGCGGGCAATGACTATTAATGTTGCCTCACAGTATGATGAAACACACAGAAAAGGCAGTTTGACAGCCGGTAAACTTGCCGATTTAGTTATTTTAGATAAAAATCCATTAAAAGTAGATGGTATGAAAATAAAAGATATTAAGGTTTTGCAAACGATTAAGAATGGAAAATCAATATATAGAAGAGAATAAAATTTAGAATACATTTTAATGTTTTAAGTCAGATTATAGACCGAAATAGTGTAATTATTTGCAAATCTGGTTTGATATGAAATTTAATTATTACCAGAAAAAAAATGGATAAAAAGTAACTTTATGGTGGATATTTAATTTCAAAAAAAGGTACGCAAATTTATGGTATGCTAGGGTGTAATGTTGTGAACAATTGAATTTTATTCTAAACATAGGAATCTAAAAATTGAGTATTCGATAACGCTTTGTTATTTTAAACAAGAAGAAAATTTGAACTTAAAAAAAATTATAAGATTAATTTTTCAGCATCATTCAGCCTCAATGCTACATTATCCCAGTTTATAATATTGAATAATGCGTCAACAAAATCAGTGCGTTTGTTTTTATATTTAAGATAGTATGCGTGTTCCCATACATCAATTACCAAAATTGGAACCGCACCCCATTGGGTTAGTTTTTCGTGATTTTCACAATGAAGTACTACAAGACTGTCACTGTAGGGTTGGTAGGCGAGTATTCCCCATCCATTTCCGTCTACATTTTTAGATGTTGCAGCGATAAGCACTTTGAGCTTATCAAAGCTTCCAAAACTTTTTTCAATCCTTTTGAGCAGATTGCCTTTGGGTGCATTAGCTTTATTGGTAAGATTGGTCCAAAAGATAGAATGAAGAATATGAGAAGAAAAGTGATACGATAATTTTTTGGTCCAAAAATCTATTGTTTCTAGATTGTTTTCTTCCAATGCCTTTTTTATCATTTGAAGGTCTTTATTAGCTCCTTTTACAGCACCGCCATGGTGAAAGGCATAATGCAGGTGAAGTGTTTCTGCGTCCATATAAGGTTCAAGAAAGTTTTCACTATATGGTAACGTCTGCTGTATATAATTTCCGTTTGCGTCTACTAGTTTATCAATGGAATTACCTGCCAGATTATTTAAAAAAGCATTAGAGGATGGAATGGAAGTACTAAAGCTGCCGCGCCAAAAAGGGTGCTTGATTTTAAAAAGTCTTTTCTGTTCATATTATTACTAATTTAATGATTATTCCTAGAACAGCCGCTGCGACAATAATATAGGGTTCCTGAATTTTCTTTATATAAAGTAGTGCAAAAATTGTGATAATTGCTACTAGAGCCGTTGGAATGTCTATTATACTTCTTTTAGCTATAACCATTACAGATCCGACAAGAGCACCTATCACAGCCGCTGTAATACCTTCGACAAATGCTTTAACGGGTTTGTTTTGTGCTATTTTTTTAAAAGAAGGCGCCATTGCAATGGTAAAGAGATAGCAGGGAAGGAAAGTGGCTAGCGCAGCTACTAATGCGCCTAAAAAGCCATTGACCAAATATCCAATAAAACCAACCGTTATTACGACCGGACCAGGTGTAATCATAGCAACAGCAACCGAATCCAGAAATTGTTGCTCAGTAAGCCATTGATTTTCGATTACAACTCCTGAGTGTAGAAAAGGTACTATCGCCAGACCGCTTCCAAATACAAAAGTTCCTGCTTTAGCAAAGAAAACAGCAATTTTAGTAAGAGTAGAACTTTCATAGCTCGAAAACCCTGTTAGTAAAAAAACTAAAGAAAAAGAGTTTACAGTTTTGCTATTCCACCATTTAGGAGGCGCTTTAATTACCATGTATAAAAGACCGGCTGCAATAAATAAAAGGACTTGTTCCTGTTCTGTAATATAAGTAATAAAAACGGCAAGAATAAAAAAGAGCCAAAGCAGCCACTTAGATTTCATTGATTCCCAGTTCAGCTGCCCAATGGATTTTAAAGTAAGTTTATAAGAACTTAATGCTATAATTCCGATTACAGCTGCTCCAACTCCGTAAAATACTGCCTGAATCCAGGACAGGCCTCCGTAGAGTTTATAAATGATCCCTAATAAAAGGACCATTAAAAAAGAAGGCAGAACAAAGGCAATTCCAATTAATGTCGCACCAAGAAAGCGGTAATGTACAAAACCAATATAAATTCCAAGCTGAGCCGCCAAAGGCCCCGGAGCAAGCTGAGCCAGAGCGAGTCCTTCGCGGTATTCGTCCTCTGATATCCACTTTCGGTTCTCAACCAGATCTTTGTGCATATAGCCCACCAGAGCAACGGGACCGCCAAAACCTGTAGTACCAAGCTTTAAAAAATAAAGTGTTAATTCCCGTAATGTATATTTGGGATTTTCGTTCATGATCTGTAAATTAAAATGCAATTCCAAACTGAAACCCTACTGTAAAAGAAGCGGGATGATTATTACCAAAGTGGATGGGCAGGGGGATTGCGGCAAAGTAGCTGCAATTGGTGCTTTTTATTATTGTTTTATTCAAAACAGGCGTAATGCCATATCTTCCGGAGGAGTCAAAAGCAGCCCTTCCTGCAAAAGTATATCCGTGTCCCAAGGCTACCAGAATTCCGGGATGAAACAATATGTGAGTTACTTTACTGGTACCCTGATCGTCCTTTATATTGGGAACTACCTCAAAAGAAAATCCGATTTTCTCGTTTTTCCAGATATTGATTCCGGTTGGAAATCCTACAGCGTAGTAGTCTCTGAAATTTACTGCAGTTTCATCTTTATTTAAGGTTACCAGAAGATGCAGTATACCAAAATATCCTGTGATTTTAGGATACGTAGTCTGAGAAAAGCAGGGAAGACTAAATAGTAGTAGAATAGAAAGGTACAGGAATCTTAAAAGCATCGATTTTGTTTTTATAAATTATAGAAACAAAATTACAAGCATTAAACTTCCCTAAATAGAATGCGTTTTACGTTTTGTATATGGATTACTTTTTTTGGATTTTTTTTCTGTACGCCGACGGATTCTTTCCGGTTTGAAGTTTAAAAATTCTTGTAAAATGGCTTTGGTCTGAAAATCCGGTTCTATAGGCAATCTCCGTCAAAGTATAGGTAGTATTCTCAATAAGATTTACCGCTTTTTCAATCCTTTGTTTTCTGACATAGTCCCCGAAATTTAAATCTTCAAAATATTTAGAAAATTCTCTCGACAGGTAGGATGGGTTCAAATCGAGTTCACCCGATATTTTTTTAAGGTCGAAAGTAAACTGAGCATCAATCTGGTCCTGAATAAGATTTTTGAGGTCTTTTACCCAGGATGGTGTTTTTCCGGTTGTTTTTTTGTCTTTAAGAAACTTGTTGTAAACTTCGTGTAGCAGGTTCTCAAAGGGACTGTTCTTCAGATGTTTCTGTTTATATAGATGTGAAGCCCACCTGTAAAGTGCGTCATAGAGCACCATTCCGGTTTCAAGGAGTTTATAATCATCGGTAATATTATGCGAAAGTCCGGCAGACACCGCCCAGAGTCCGGCAGATTCTTTTGCAATTTCATGACGATCGGTATCAGCCCCGCGTACAATTCCTGCCATGATGGAAATAGCGGGATCTTCGATTTTATATTTTTTTACAATATAATCGAAGGTGCACTGCTCCTGATAATGTGTGAATTCAACATTTGGAATATCAAAAGGAACGGCATTTAATTCTTTTGCTTTGTCCAGAACCTGATCAAAAGGGACGTAAATAAATTCAGCCTCAGGATCTACAAAATTTCTAATAAGCCATGGGCATGCAATTCGGTCTATTTTTGGCCTTTCTCTGGTGATCCATTTCATAAATCAATTGTTTTTTAGAATACGTACTAAGGTACATTTTTTTATTATTTAAGTATCAGTTAGTGAGAATGTGCAAAGGAATGAAATTAGTTTTTTGATAAAATTTATAAAGAATTAGTTTAAAAAAGCATGTTTAAGTAACTGGAAATTGATTGTGAAATTCCTCTATTATCAAATTGCGAGACCAGAATGTTTTATACGCTTGTTATAAAAGTTTTCTATATAGTCTGAAATAGAGTCTTTCTGCTTTTTCTTTTGTGGCATAGGTGTTATGGTAAACTCATTCGTTTTCCAGTGTTTTGAAAAAACTCTCGGGTACGGTATTGTCAAAGAAGTTTCCCTTTCAGCTCATGCTGCAGGTTATCTGTTCGATACCTTCCAATAAAGAAGCAAATCACAGAAATGGATATTGTGTGCCTCTTCTTTTAGGTTATCGCTTAAAGGCCAGCCGATCATTTTTGGGAAAAAAGGTCTATTACCATGGTGGGATACAGACATCCTTCATCGGTTTCTATATAAGCTATGCCCGAAACTCATACTTCATTGAGGTCTATTGCTTTAAAATCGTACCCAAGTATGTTCTGCGCAGTCAGATATCTATGAGCAGAGTTTGTGATTTTTCTGAATCTCATTTTTGCGATGCTATGCAGATGATTTTCCGTTTTGTTTTTAGCTACAAACGCCCAGAATGCTTTAATGTCGATTACCGATAGTTCTTTGGCAATTCTGGGGCTCACATACCTGCACTGGCTCCAATGATAAATCCTGGTAATTAAGCTCCCGGGTCACATCTATAACTTTTCCACAATGGGTGCTTATCGAAGCGGTCAGCATCTTAAACTCTAACGTGGACTTTTATCTGTTTTTTTTCATAGCTATAAAATTTAGAGAGTATTATTTTTTTAATCTTTAGAATTATAGGTCAAAAAAACAGGTAATTTACCTCTTTTTATGTTTTTTTTCAGAAACCACCTTAGTTTTTTGTGGCAAAATTGGAGGCAACGCCAAAATTATAGGGTAACTTCAATTTAATTTTTATATCTAATCGCTAATTTTTGAACCAGATTTCTTTAATTCTTCAGAATTCGTATTGGAGCAAAAAAATAAAGTCCTGAAATTTTCAGGACTTTATTTTTTACAAAGTTTAAAACGATAATCTTTCAAGTATTTTAAGATTAGCTTTTTGATTTAATTTGTTTTTGTAGTAAACTGAAATTATCTATTTCCGTTTTGTGCTGTAATTTTTCCTAGTTGTAATCTGAAATCCGGTCTTTTAATGTTGAATATGTCCACAAAAGTTTCCTTATTATCACTTTTCGAATAGACATTAGAAAATAAGCTATTACCATACCAATGTTCTAGGTCTTCTTTATTTCTGTTTCCTTCTGTTAAGATGTTTCCGGTACACAGGTTAAAAAACATTTCTTCAAATTTAATTCTTTTCAGATTAGCAGAATTAATTTCCGTTTTACTGTCTAATAAAACTGCTGGATTAAACCCCGAAATTACACTGCGTTTCATTTCGAGAGAAGCACCTTCTGCTACATAAAGTGCTTCTTTAACTAAACCTGACTGTATATCGGTATTGATATTCTCACTGTCATTTAACAATGTTATATTAGTTGCCGAAACAAAAGTTTGTTTTTTGGTAAAATCTGTTTCATTTTTGTTTTCATATAATTTTACTTCCATAGAACGAGAGCCATCTTTGTTACTTGACAAGTAGGAAGATCTTACAGCCAGCGAATTATACAAGCGACATTGAACACCCTGTGTAAATTTATAATCATCATTAATTGATTTGTATGAAACAAACTTGACAGCATTTACATCACCACCATAGAAAGCAAATGAGTTGCCACCGCAATAGCTTACCATTATATTTTCTAAAATGGTCTTGCTGCCAACACCCGCAATTGTGAGTCCGTTGAAAGTAGCAACATTCTTCAGGTTTTTGCCCGCAAATTCGATTCTAACATATCTTAAAATTCCCGAATTTGAAAAAGTATTATCTCCGCCGTAAGTTGTTAAAGAAGGGTCAAGATCTAAATTATAAGAACCAATATTTCCAAATTTATTGGTTGGAGCATCGCCTAGAATTACTATGCCTCCCCAGTCTCCTGCTTTTTTAAGACCGCGGTTCGAAGTAAATACAATTGGGTCAGTTTCTAAACCATCAGCAATAAGTTGTGCACCTTTCGTAATTACAAGCGTTCCTTTCGTCTGGAAATCACCAATAATTAAAGTTCCGGGTTCAATGGTTAAAACAGCATTGTTGGTTATATAAACGTTTCCTTGTAAAACATATATATTCCTTTTGAGTAACTTAGTATTAACAGAAATATTTCCAGTTAAAATTTGGTTAGGTTCTCCATACTCAACTTTATGAGGCTTAAATTCTGACCAATTGGACAACCAGTTTGTATAACCAATTATTCCTTTTTCCTGTTGGGCATTAATACTTGCTACTGTGAAAAGAACGCAGATTATTTCAATAATTTTTTTCATGTCAAGTTGTATTTTATTAGTTTTTATCCTTGTGTTTTTTGAAACTATTAATATTTTATTTGATATGTTTAGTTTTTTCTATTAATACAGAGGCACGCTTTAAGTCTTTAGAAGAGCTTTAAATACTTTTAATAATAGAATGCTAAAACTATAAGATTTGTTTTCTAAAGCGATGTACACTAAGAAACAATATAGCTTGTAAAAAGAACATCAAAAAGAATAGCAGAAATTCTAAATTTAAATTAGTCAGGACAGTCTCTAAAAAAAATGGTAGAGGTGTAGATAAGTATGTCGTTGAATTTGATAAACAGATACAACACCATAGGATAGGCGATTTTTAGAAAACTTAAAACGTATTAACTTGGTTAGATAAGGCGTATTTAAAGTACTGTTTTCTGAAGCTGTAGCACGATACTTAATCTTCTTTTTAATTTTTAAATGAACATCTGCATCTTTTAAGTACTTTAAAGTTAATGTTGAGACAAGCTGAATTTTAGCAGAGATAAAGTTATTCTCGGATTTAAATTTCTCGCCACCGAACACATATTTATTAAATTCTTCTCTACTAACAAAAGAAAGAAGGAATAGTAAAATAACACTTAAAAATTTAAACTGTTTCATGCGGAGTATTTGAGAATAGAAAATTATCTGAACGGATAAAATTTATACCAAAATATTACAAATATAACAATTTTAAAGAATTAATCATTTTAAATAATTGAAAAGATTAAGAAAAATTAGGTGATACAATAGATGTTGGGAGTAATTTCTATCTAAAATTAACAGATAATGATAAGTTTATAGTGATATCATATAAAAAGTAAAGCAACAATCTTTTTTATAGCTTTCTCATTCACGCTAGAAAAAACATCATTCATGACATTAAATTTTTCGTTCATGACATTTTTGTTATTATTTATAGAATCAAACAGTAGTTTTATTTTGGAAACAAAATTTTACGATAGTTTTTAGGTAATTTTTTTAAATATAATTTAAAATAGGTTTGATTGAATGATTAATCAAATTGGATTTAGAAAGATCATAAAGAAGTAGAGTAAAAAATCTTTTTTATTTTTAAAATCTGGTTATACGCAGTAGTTTACATAATGTAAGATACAAATAATTCGTATATAAAAACAAAATTATGAAACATAAACATACAGAAGGATTACAGTGTTCGTGTTGTAGTCCATTATGGAAAATGCTATTACCCAATACAAATGGGATGGCTATTATGACTGATAAAAACAATGAATTAGAAAAACATCCATCTTGTAAAAATCTTATTTTTCGTACTGGAGTAAAAGAAGATAGTACAGGTAGTAAGCAAGTTGGATACATTCAAACCCTAGAAGGAGGAAAAGATGTAATGGTAGAAGCCATTGCCATATCTGAAGGTAAAATTGTTGCAACAGGGTCTTACAAAACTGTTGTCGCACAAATGCCACCAGGAACTTCGGAAAGAATTATTGATGGCGGAAAAATTTTATTACCTGGATTTATTGAACCACATCTTCACATTATATCCTCCGCGGTTTTTAAAAAAGCTACGGATGTTAGTCCTTTTAGCGGGCAAGATTTAAGATCCAGCATAGCTGAAACAGAAGAAGGTAAGTACAGTCGAAGGTGGGTATTAGAAGAGCTAAAAAAGAAAGTAACAAACGACAAGAATGTATGGATTATTGGTAGAAATGTTGATCCTGCTTTATTTGAGGGCTCAGATAAAGAGTTTAATGCAAAAATTTTAGATCTAGTATCAACTATACAACCTGTTTTTATCTTGAATTCTTCTATGCATTTGGCATACATTAATACTGTTGCAGTAACATTATTGAAGAGTCAAATACCTAAAATAAGCACTAATGGTGTTTTAAAAGAAGTTGAAGGAATTGAGCCTGTTTTAGCAGTTGTGGCCAAAAGTTTACATATAGATCCCATTCTTGCTTTAGAAAAATTAGCAGAGGAAGTTAAAGAAATCTTTAAAGAAGCCAGTAGAAGAGGAGTTACTTATATGTTTGATTGTGGAATAGAGCCTTATGATAACAGCCCTAACAGAGAAGTATTAAATCTTAATCAGCCCCTTTTTTTAGATTTTTTAGCCCATCAAAAAAGTTGTCCCGTTCGTATAGGTGGTGCTTTAGTAGCACTGTCATTAGAGAAATTCAATACTGTTATTGAGGGGAAATACAAACCTAATAAAGGTAACAATAAGTTCAACTTGGCATATATTAAACTCATTGGTGATGGTTCTAACCAAGGACTTACAGGTTATCAGTATACGCCTTATGCTTGCGATGCAAATTATAAACCTTATGATATGGTTTGCTGTCACAGCCAAAACAATACTGGAGTGTTTAATTTTGGTTATCCACTAGAGTTTAATGCTTTGGTTAGTAAAGCGAAAGTAAATAACTGGCCAGTGATGATTCATGCCAACGGGGATCATGCTATAGATCGAACAATCAATGCGTTTAAATTTGCAGGAATAAATAAAAGCACTATAAATATTAGAAGAGACCGAATAGAACATGCTTCTTTATTGACAGATAAAAATTTGAAGGACATGCAAGAATTAGGGCTTTCTCCAAGTTTTTTAATAGGACACGTAGGTTATTGGGGGTGGGTTTTTCAACAAACCATTTTTGGAAAAGAAAAAGTAAATCTTCTTGATAGATGCCAAACCGCTTTAGAGAATGGCATGCGAATAACTCTTCATAGCGATAATAGTGTTACTCCATTGGGACCATTGCGTATGATGGAACAGTCAATTGCAAGAGTGATGGAAGGTACTCCTAAAAAAACAGATTATCAGGTACTTAACGAAGTGGAGTGTATTACAAGATTTCAGGCATTAAAAGCTATGACTTACGATGCTGCTTGGCAATGTCATGCAGATCAATGGGTAGGCTCATTAGAAGTAGGGAAATGTGCCGACTTTGTAATCTTATCAGAATCACCTTTAACTTACTTCAATAAAGAAGGGTTGAATTCTGTTGCAGGGATGCGAAATATACTTGTGTTAGAAACATGGAAAGATGGGGAAAAGGTGATGGACATACAAGGAGATTTATAATCTTTTTGACAGTTAACGTTGCTGTACCAAATATGGAAAAATATAAGCTATTTAAAATTATAAGACACTAGGCAAATCCAAATACTATGGAGGAACATTTATCCAATCAAATCAGTCAAGACAGCCAAACAGATCTTAATGTCTTAACTGCTCAACTTAAAATTTACAATAACACAAATCAAGTCTTAACTAAAACAAAAGATTTAGAGAAGAATAAGTATTACTTAGATTTTCCTGAAAAAATTGATGCCCATAGTGAGGTAAAATTATGTCTTAAAAATGAAGTAAAATATAAGAAAATAGATATCTCTGTTTATTATCAAAATGAATACGGTACTGTTGAACTTAAAATATACAAGACCTCTAATCTATTTGAATCTAGAGTTAGTGTTATTGTAAAAAATGATTTGATAGGTGATGTTATACTTCTAAAGAATACAAAATTCGAATTAGATACAAAAGTGCTTATAGCCGAGAGTCTTGTATCAGTTAATATGAGAAATGTGTATCATTTTCTGAATGAACTGAAAGAACATATTAACAGAGATCAAATAGAAATGGGGGGAGGCAATTTGTTTGATATGATTAGTTACGCAAAAGCATGTCAAATTTTTAATACAAGGTTACAGCTTAGGCCTTTTGCCATTATTTATTGTATTTCAACCGAAGAAGTTCAGCGGGTTTACAAGGGAGCGATGAGTAATAATTTAGCAATCCGAGTAAGGTCAGGAGGACATGATCATGAAGGTGAATGCTCGGGAACCGATACTATTTTGATTGATTTATCAAGAATGAATATGGTAGAAGTTGATAAGAAGAGTGGAGTTGCGACTATTGGACCTGGTAATCGATTTGAAAGATTGACCACTTTATTGGCAGAGCAGCAAGTAATGATTCCGCATGGAACTTGTGCAACTGTTGGAATTGCAGGTTTTACATTTGGGGGTGGATGGGGGCCTTGGACACGCTCAAAAGGAATGTGTTGTGAGCGATTGGTAGGCGCAACAATCGTACTTGGCGACGGGAGTATTAAAGAATTGTCAGAAGATGGTGATCTCCAAGCCAGAGAATTATTATGGGCATTAAAAGGTGGAGGTGGTTTTAGTTATGGTATAGTGACTGAGCTAAAATTACAAACTTTTGAACTGCCAAGCGAGCTTATTAGATTCGAGATAGAATGGAATAAATATGAAACTGACTTTGACACAGAACGATTAAAAATAGTGCGCAAAAATAGGGTGCCAACGATACAATTCCTAAAAGAATGGGAAGATGTAATCAATGCAAATAGGAATTTAGAAAGTAATGCAAATTATTTGAATTTGAATAAAAAGTTAATCGGTACTAATTTGAAAATTTCAGCTATACCAGCTATTGAAAATTTTGATGCAAACACAGTGGTCCATAATTGCGTGATGTATGGTTATTGGGAAGGAAGTGCGAGCGATCTCTCCAAGTTTATTGAAAAGAGTTTCAAGAATCCACAAACCTACGATTTTATAATTACTGATATCGCAGGAAAGCAGGCAGGCAAAGCCTATGGAGCGAACATGATGAGTAACTGGGATAGAGAATCTTTTCATACTATAAAACAATTATTAAAAGGGGAAGTTCAAGGTAAATTATCAAAAAGCCGTCCTATATCTCCGGATTTAGAAAACCCCGCACCTCACAAAATCACTTCCTGCCTAGTAGATACTCAAGGTCTAGGGCCGAAGGGGCATGAAGCCTTGTTACGTAGCTTGACTTCTCCATTGATATTAGATGGAAATAGAGAGATGGGACTGTTTACTTACATCACTTTAGGTGCTATTTCGGGCATATTTTATCAAGATGAAACAAAAGAATTGGAAAGCGCATTTCCTTACAAAAACAAGCAATACACGATTCAATATCAAACCTGGTGGAACGAATCTTTGGAAAGAAAAGAAGAAGGGAAAAATAATTTTGTTTATGACAGAATCAATCAAGCATTAGATTGGATGCAAGTTTGTCGAGATTTTAATATTCCAAATACATCTGGTGCTTTCATTAGTTTTAAAGACAGTTCCATTCCTACAGAAGTTTATTTTGATACCAGTTATGAAAGATTAAAAGAGATTAAAAAGAAATATTCTAGAGATAGCCTCAATCATTTTAGAACCAGAAAAACAATTATTTAATAGTGAAAAGAGTCAGTATAGCTGTTTAAGACTTTGAGTAGAGTTAGAAAAGAAATATCTATTTCTTGATATTTGTCAATAATAATTCATAAGAAGAAATTCAAATTTGCATAAAAAATAAAAATGCTAAAAATCAAACTTTACCTAATTTTAATCATCTCCATTATAGTTGCTATTCCTATTATTAATTCTTGTTGTAGCACTTTAACAATCCCTAAAATACCTTTGGAAAGAACATTAAATTCTCAAACCGTTAATAAGAATATACAATTTTCTATTATTGAAACCGGAACTGTCATTACGCAAAAAGCATTTGCGTTTAAAGGAGGAAGTCTTTTTAAAAATCATAAAATAGTACATATGCGGTTTGGGTAAAACATACAAAAGGAAGTTTTCTATTTGACACAGGGCTTGGAGAATCGTAACTTAATTGAACTGCTTTCTCTTTGAAAATGCAGTCGTAATTTTTAAGATTTTCTTTCATGCTTTAAAGTTAAGATTTTGTCCTTAATTAGGACTCCACGCTAAGTTAGCACATCCAGTTGTTAGTTGTATGTTTGTAATGAATTTTAGAGAAGGGAGAGGTGAGTATTAACTGTTGTAGGAATTACTAAAACCCTCTGAATACTATAATAATTTTTGGCTTTTTCTTTTCTTGAAATTTAAAAATTGTTAAAAAATCCCATACTAGGCAGTATAGGACTTTTCGATTAAATTCAAATCTTCCAAATTTAAATTTGTTTAGGGGCAAAACTACAGTAAATATAGTGAAATTAATTTATGGTTTTAAAAAAAGTATTGTAATTGTATCAAGATCGATGAAGTTACTGCTTTATTTAATACATAAGTAACTTAATATTTTATTCAATCAATAAATAATAGTGTGTGCTATGTTTGGGGAAAGATTGATTTTAAAACAGTTGACAGCAACAGTAATTTTCAATTCAGACTTGATCAATCAAAATTATAGTTATTATTAGTTATAATAGGTGTTATTTTTTTAGTAATATTTGAACTTAAGTCTGTTAACTTTTGATCTTCCACAAAAAAAAACATTTTCCTAATTTTTAGACACCTTTTTGAGTTCATTTATACTGCTCACTTTGTCCAGAATATCCGCACTATGAACATAATTACTTGGTTCTTTTGAATCTTTATATGTGGTTGCAAAACAACTTTTGGTGCAATACTGTAAATACTATCTCTATTACCAGTTACAAAATACCATTTATTAGATATTCTGTCACTTTAGTATAAGCTTTAAGTCTTTCGACAGTATCGTGTTCTGAGTCTATAGTGTGTGATAGGAATAGTATGTTTGAATTGTTTTTGTAAATTCTATAAACACTTGTTAGCGGTTCGTTCTTTTTTATGTTTGATTTCATCATCAAATACATTATTGGATTCTAACTCAATCATTAGTATTGAAATTCAGGAAAATGTTTTAATGTTTTTTGGATTTCAAAGTCGTGTGCAGGTATAACTACTAAATTTGTATCTAATTTCATTAAGGTATGTATCTTTATAATGGTTGTATCTAGTTTATTTTTATCGTAGTCAACTAATTTACTTGGTATTCTATTTTTGGATGATGGTCTTTTAAAACCTTCAATAGCCCAAGTGACATCACCTGTAAAAAAGTATCTTTTTTGCCCATTGATAAACATTCCTATTGAACCAAGCGTATGTCCAGGCAGTTTTACAAAAATCACACTTCCGTCGCCAAAAAAATCGCAAGATTCTTCAAAAAATTCGTATTTATTTTTTTCAAAATTAAGAAATTTCCATTTTGTAGATTTGTTGTTATATTGAGATTTTATAAATGCTGGCGAAAAGGCTTTGTTTGATTGTGCAAATTTTAGCTCTTCTTCAGTAGTATAAATATCCGAATTTGGAAAGTCATTAATCCCACTTGCGTGATCCCAATGCAAATGGGATAAAATAATAGTTCTTATTGAATTATTATTTAACCCATTTAATAATAATTGTTCTTTGACACTTTGTCCCTTTTTATACTTAAACATTAGTTTATGAAAGAACGACATTCCCTTATCAAATTGAATATTAATACTATCTCCAAGTCCTGTGTCAAATAAAAAATCGCCATTAGGGTGTTTGACCCAAACAGAAATATGTGCAATTTTAAGGTTTTCAAACAAGCTACCACCTTTAAACGCAAACGCCTTTTGTGTTTTTGCTGTTCCTGTTTCAATGATTGAAAACTGTACTTTATTATTTGTCCTTGTATTAAAAGCCCTATTTGTTTCTATTTTAGAAACCTCTAAAATACTATTACAAGAGTTTATGGATAGAATTGATACAAAGACTGAAGCCATTACGATGAGAGAAAGTGTATTTTTTTTCATTTTGCTTTTTTTTTAGCAAAATTGCAGTACATTTCACTGCTTGGCATTGACAAATGTCAAGAAATAGAAATTTCTTTTCTTACCCTGCTCAATGTTTCCGGAGTAATGCCCAAATAACTTGCGATATGTAGTTGTGGAACTCTTTGGACAATTTTTTTTTCATATTTTTCAATAAAATATAGATACTTCTCTTTTGCTGATTTCGACTGTAAGTAAATCATCCTTTCTAATACACATAAATAGTTTTGTTCTGCTAAAATTTTTCCAAATTTTTCAAATTTAGGATAGCTTTCGTATAGATTGTTTAATTGTTCAAATGTAATTGAATACAATGTACTTGACTCAAGAGCTTCTAAATATTGGATTGATGGTGTTTGTGTGATATAGCTAGAAAAGGAAGTTATAAATTGTCCATTACAAGCAAAATAGGTATTTATTTCTTTCCCATCAGATAAGAAGTAAGTTCTCAATAAACCTGATTTTACAAAATATAGCTTTGAAACTTTTTGATTAATCTTTATAATTATGGTATTTGTTTTAATCTCTTCTACCTCCAATTTAGATTTAATTAAGTCAAACTCTTCATCAGCCAAACTCATAAATTGACTTAAACTTTGTCGAATATCATTCATTAATTTTTATTCTTTATTATTTTTTTACTTCCGTCTAATATATGTGTAACTAAACAAACGTTAATTATAAAATCTTAATTGATAACTCGTTTTCAGTTCTTTAGGTTCAAGATTTATTATTTTATTCTTTTTTGTACCTGAATTATTCATCATTTAAAGATTTAATCCTTTTTTCGTGCAATTTGGCTAGTCAATTTAAGATAGTCTGGTTAAATATTTTTTTATTTCTAAGAACACACATTAGCCTAATGGTAGAGACAAATCTATAAAATCTATATCAAACTGAAAGATATCTGGTGTTATTTATATTGTACTGGTAGATAAATTTGGCCATACAGTAGATTTTCTTTTGACCAGAAAAAGACAGAGAATGAGTACTCAGTTGTTTCTAATTAAAGCAATTAGTCATAACTACAAACCAGAGTAATAAACATTGATAAAAGTGATTGTAATACTGCCGCTATCAAAGTTTATAACAAACGCTCATTCACAAAGATTAAGATTCGACAGTGTAAAATATCTCAATAATATCGTTGAGTAGGACTATCGTTTTATAAAATGGAGGGTACAAAATGGTTTGGGTTTCAAAAATTTTGAATCTGCGAAAAGAACCTTGGGTGGGATCGAGGTTATACATATGTTGAGAAAGAATCAGATGTTTAAGCCTGAAAAAATTATGTTTAAATCATTTTGCAAATTGGCTGCATAATTTTCGGACCTCTGATTTTTCTTAGATTTATATTGCGGATGTGACAGAATCTTATTAAAACATCGGATTTTAACTTTAGGAATGTCAAAATTATTTAAAACTTTTCTTATTTTTATAAAAAAAATAGGATATGTTTTAGTTTTAATTGAAAATAAAAATCTGTCTAATATGTATAAACCTGAAGTTCCTAAAAATGAAGCTTTTAGATTCGAAGCATTAAGCAGTTATAATATACTAGATACCCTCCCAGAAGAAGAGTATGATTCCTTAACCAAAATAGCGGCCCAAATTTGTGACGCCCCTATTGCATTGGTAACATTAATAGATCAGAATCGACAATGGTTCAAATCACATCATGGTTTAGATGTAACCGAAACACCGAGAGATTTTGCTTTTTGTGCACATGCAATAAATACGCCTAATGAACTTTTTATTATTCCAGATGCCTCTAAAGACCAAAGATTTCATGATAATCCATTAAGTATAAATGCTCCGAACGTAATATTTTATGCAGGTGCTCCTTTAAACACCAAGGACGGTTATTCATTAGGTACTCTCTGTGTTATTGATAGCAAACCAAGAGAAGGTCTTACATATAGTCAGCAAGAATCATTAAAGGCATTGGCAAACCAAGTGATTTCTCTATTTGAACTTCATAAAAAAAATAAATTTTTGGAAGATTTGAATGATGAGATTATGAAAAAAAATATACGGTTGAGCCAATTTGCTCATCGTCTTAGTCATGATTTAAAAGTTCCAATTCGAGGTGTAAATTCGTTATTAATTTTTATAAAAGAAGATTATAATACACTCATCAAAAACACAGAGATAGAGGCCTGGATTGATTTGATTTATTCTAGAAATGAATACATGGATTTCTTGATTAATGGCATTTTAGAATATACGAAAGTTAGTAACGATCAAATTCATTTTGAAGATTTTAATGTCGAAAGTATTATTCAATATATAGTTGATAATGGTGCTTTATATGTTCCAACTTATATTCACTATAGGAATTGTAATACCATAATAAGGCATTCAAAAATAGGTTTTGTTCAAATTATTCAAAATCTTTTATCAAATACAGTAAAACATACTGATAAACAGGAATGTAATGTTTGGATATCACTAACAGAAAATGAAACTAGTTGTTTTTTTGTCTATGAAGATGATGGACCAGGCATACCAGAAGAATACTGGGAAAAAGTATTTGAATTATTTGAAACGGTTAGTTCAAAATATGAGAAGAATGCCGGTATTGGCTTGTCAACAATAAAAGCCATAATAGATAGAGTAGGAGGTACTATCTATTTGAAGAATAGAGAAGCCAATAAAAAAGGTGCTTGTTTTTGTTTTACTTTACCCAAAGAGTACAACTGCTAAATTCTATACAGATCATAAAAGATTAGGATGGAATTTTTGTCGCAACGTTTTATGCGTCTATAATAAGCATTTATGTTTTTTTCTTTAATGAAAGTAGAATAGAAAATGTTTTTGTAGTAGAAAAATAGCACTTCACTAGAATTACATCACCTTTACTGATTTTAATTGGCATAAAAACTTAGGGATTTTGGAAAAAAAGGGGTGTCATATTTTTGGTACTTAGGAAGTTTTTTTTGAAAAGGTAGGCGATTTCAAAATTGATTTTTGTAAAGAAAAAGTCAACAAAAAATGGCAACGTAATTCTGGAAGTTGCTGCAATAATGGAACAATATTTTAGACGAGTTCACAAAAAGATCTTGTTTGATATTCTAACTTGTTATAATTAATATCGGTTTTGGTACTTATAAAATTTCAAAAATGATATTCAATCACTATTGAGTGCGAAAAAATATTGAGGTTTAAAATTGTTTTAATTTTATTTTTATAATGGATTACCTGCATAAATACTATTCACCGACACTTTTTTTCCAGTTGTCTACACTTTGTTATGATTTGACGAAAAAGAATCTTTACTCTTACGTTAATGAAATACATTTGAAATTGAATAAGTATGCATTAAAATTTAAATAATAAGAAAAATGGCAAAATCATTAAATATACTATTAATAGAAGATGATGTAATTGAAGTGATGAAATTCAATAGAGTGCTAAAAAGTTTAGAACTCAATCATCGAATCATCGAAGCAGATAATGGTGAGGAAGCGGTTAATGTATTGAAAATGAAAGAAATAATTCCGGATATTATTGTTTTAGACCTCAATATGCCTAAATTAAACGGAATCGAGTTTTTGACTATCTTAAAAGCGGATGATGTGTTAAAATACATACCAGCAATTATCTTAACGACTTCTAACAATCATAGGGATGTTATGGAGTGTTATAAAATAGGTATTGCGGGCTATGTTTTAAAACCACTTAAATATGAGGATTATGTAGATAGAATAAAAAAACTACTTGATTATTGGAGTACAAATGAATTAATTTCGCAGTAAAAAAATATCACGATTTTTTAAATTTAGTCTTATAGAAAAAAAAATAACGTTTTTTGTTAATCTGCTTTTTTTTAATTGAAAACGATTTGAAATTTAAATATTTAATATTTTAATAAAAATAGCACTCCTGAAGTACAATTCTGGTAAAAACGAGTAATTAGAATTTGAGGTCGTTTTAGTAGTTGGCTTAGCTGTTTTCTGGTGTTAAAAACATTCCAAATAGGATAGTGTTGCGAGGATTAGATTATGTACAAATAAAATTTTAAAATTAAAGGAGGTAGAGGTATGGAAAATTCTCAATTTCATTTTGATAGTGAGACATTCAATAGGTTTTTCCCTTTTTATGTTCTGCTCGATCAAAACTTACTTATCCAAGATAGAGGTAGAAGTTTAATCAAAATTCTTCCTGACTTAAAAAGCAATGACTATTTTTTGTATTCATTTGCCATCACCAAACCATTTTTGGAAGAGCTAAACAGTGACAACTTTTATAAGATCACAAATCAATTGGTCATAATCAAATCACTCAGGAATGAAATCTTGCTCCGAGGGCAATTTGAAAAATATGGTAATGGCTATTTGTTTTTAGGCAGTAATTGGCTTACTTCTGATAAAAATTTTGAAGAAAAAAAACTCTCTCTTTATGATTTTGCTCAGCACGATGCATCATTAGATTTATTTGATTTAATGTACAATCGTGATAAGTCTGATGCCGCATTACAAAAGTCTTTGACTATAATACATCACGAGGAAAATGAATTAAAAGTGGACAATAAGGAAATTGATGATAGAGAACTATTTCCTACTCAAAATCAGGATCTATTAATTCGGATTGATTTTGAGGGGCATTTATTAAAAATGAATCCAGCAACTCAGAATTTAAAAAGACTTACATACCATGGAATTAATTATGAAATTAAGGATTTTTTCAAGTTCATCGTCCATAAAATAGATAAAACAAAAAAAAGATGGATGTTTGAAGCGGAGAGTAATGGTAAGTGTTACTCCTTTGTTTGTAAAAGTATGCAGGAACAGTACTATGTGAAGATCTATGGACGTGATATTACAGAACAAAAAAGAAATCATGAGGAGCTAAATAAGCTGTCCATGGTAGCAAAAACAAATAAAAATGGCATTTTATTTACATATCCGGATGGAAAGATATTTTGGTGTAATGATGCTTATCTTAAATTGACAGGATATGAGAAAGATGAAATTATTGGTAAAACACCTTTAGAGGTAGGTTCAGATCCTTTATCGGATAAAGAGGAAATCCGTAGAATGATCAGTGCTTTTTACGATGGAAATGCTTTTGAGGTAGAAATTTTGCATGCTAGAAAAAATGGAAGTACTTTTTGGTCTAAAACGGTCGGACAGCCCATTCTAGATCCCTCCAAAAAAGTGATTCAATATTTTGCAATGATTGAGGATATTTCAGAAGTCAAGCAAAAAGAAGAACAACTTTTATTACTGTCCTCGATAGCTGATAAAAATATAAGTGCAGTCATTATTTGTGACAAGTCAGGTAAAATAGAGTGGATCAATAGTAGTTTTACCAAAATGACTGGTTATTCTAAGGAAGAATTGATTGGTCAGAGTCCAGGTCATTTATTGCAAGGAGAAGCAACTAATCCAGACACCATTACCTATTTAAAAAATCAAATAAAACAAGGACTTCCTTTCACTTGTGAAATCTTAAATTATACAAAATTTAAAGAAAAATATTGGGTTAGAGTGCAGGGACAGGCACTGCATAACAAACACGGAGAAGTGATTAAGTATTTTGCTATTGAAGAAAATATAAGTCAGGAAAAAGAATTCAATCAACAGCTTATAGATTCTGAGAATCGTTTGACTTCGTTAATTACCAATCTTCAATCTGGTATTTTATTAGAAGATGAGGATAGAAAGGTTCTAATTGCCAATAAACGCTTTTGTGATTTATTTGATTTTAAAGGAGAACCAGAAGAGATGATAGGTTTTGATTCAAAAATGGCCACTGAGGAAAATAAATACTTTTTTAAAAGACCAGATGAGTTTATTGAAAGAGTTGAAGAAATTTTAAGAAACAAAAAAAATGTATTTTCTGAAGAAATTGAACTGGCCGATGGACGCGTGTATGAAAGAAGCTTTATTACTATATCTAAAGGGAACAAAAATGACGGTCATTTATGGAGCTTTGAAGACATTACAATTAAAAAAAAGTATAAAGAAAGCCTGGAAGCAGAAAAAGAAAAATATCGAAATATTATTGCCAATATGAATATGGGTTTATTGGAAGTAGATAAGGATGATATAATACAATTGGCTAATCAGTGCTTTTGTGATATGAGCGGTTTTTCTTTGATTGATTTGTTAGGCAACAAAGCATCTGAAATTTTGCTGCATCCTGAAGATAAAAAATTAGTTACTTTTAAAAATAAAGAGCGTATTAATGGGAAGTCAGATTCTTATGAAGTAGCCTCTATTAATAAGAAAGGAGAAACAAGGCATTGGCTAATTAGTGGTGCGCCCAATTACAATGTCAATGGTGAAGTAATTGGTTCAATAGGAATACATCTAGACATAACTAAACAAAAAAACCTGGAATTACAAAAAGAGGAGTTGCTTAAAAAATTAGAAAAACAGAATGAGCAGCTCAATGATTATGCTCAAATTGTATCACATGATTTAAAGTCACCGCTGCAAAGTATACATTCTCTGGTTACATGGATCAAAGAGGACAGTGATAAAGAGTTTAATGCACAAACAGTTAAATATCTCAATATGATAGAAGACAAAGTGGAGAAAATGGATCATTTGATTGAAGGAATTCTAACATATTCTAAAGTAGATGATATAGAAATGATTACTGAAAGCATCAATTTGAATCTTGAAATAAGTAAAATAATTGATATTATTCATATACCAAAAAACATTCAGGTTTTGGTAAAAAATGAACTGCCAACAATTAAGGCAGAACGATTTAGAATGCAACAATTGTTTTTAAATATTATAAGCAACGCGGTAAATTATATTGACAAGCCTCTGGGAATTATTGAAATAAGTTGGGAAGAGGAAAAAAAGTACTATGTTTTTGCAATTAAAGACAATGGACCCGGTATTGCTCTGAAGAATCAGGAAAAAATTTTTAAAATGTTTCAATCTTTTAGTTCTAATAAAAGATCAACAGGTATTGGATTGTCTATTGTAAAAAAAATAGTCAAAAATTACAACGGAAAAATTTGGATTGAAAGTGAACTTACTAAAGGTACAACCTTCTTTATTAAATTACCAAAATAGAAACTATGAAAATAATTCAAGCGTATAAAAAAAAGAATAAAAATTGGGAGTATCTGAAAAAGGAAGGGGAATTAAAAAATCCACTTGTACTTGTTTTCGGAAACAGAATGCAATTAGAACGTCTGGAAGTCATTGAAGCGATTAGAAAGGAGTTTCCTTACGAACATCTGGTATTTGGTTCTACAGCAGGCGAAATTATCGATGCAAATGTATTTGATGATTCTATCGTAGTTACTGCTATAGAGTTTGAAAAAAGCAGCTTTGAAATTAGAACGGATAATATTTTTAATTACAAAAAAAATGCGAATACTTTAGGGGATTCTCTTTATCAACAGATACCGAAAAAAAATTTAAAGCATTTATTTGTACTTTCAGAAGGAAGTTTCGTAAACGGAAGTTCGCTTATTGAGGGGTTTGAAAATTGTATTCAAAATAAAGTTTCTATCTCGGGCGGTATGTGTGGAGATGACGCGAAATTTGAGAAAACGTTGGCTTCTTACAAAGAAAATCCAAAAGAAGGAGAAGTTGTTTTAATTGGATTTTATGGCGAGACTTTAGAAATTTCGTTTTCGAGTTTTGGAGGATGGAGCTCTTTTGGTCCCGAAAGAATTATTACCCGATCAGAAGCCAATGTATTGTATGAGATAGATGGACAACCTGCTTTGGATTTGTATAAAAAATACTTAGGAGACAAAGCCAATCAGTTGCCGCAAGCTTCTTTGTTGTACCCTTTAAACGTTACTCCTGAAGGCAAATTGCAAGCTGTTGTTCGTACCATTTTAAATATTAATAATGATGATCAGTCCATGATTTTAGCTGGAGATGCGCCCGAGAATGCCAAAGTACAGCTCATGATGGCTTCAGTAGATGCTATCGCAGAGGGAGCATCTCAAGCGGCCATTTTAGCAATGAAAAATAGAAAGAATCACCCACAACTTGCTTTACTAGTAAGTTGTGTGGGAAGAAAATTAGTTATGAATCAAAGGGTTGAAGAGGAAATAGAGCACGTTCAGGAAATAATAGGAAATAAAGTAGCGATTACTGGGTTTTACTCTTATGGCGAAATGGCTCCATTTAGCGATAATACTTTTTGCGAGTTGCATAACCAAACAATGACTTTAACTCTAATCAGTGAATAATGAATACGCTACTAAAAAGGCAAATTGTCAAATTTATAAACCCTGAGCATTTAAAAGATTTAAAGTATTTTTTGCAGGCAGTCAATGAATCTTATGATAATCATGAGGATCAGATGAGTATGTTTCAACGTGCGATGAAAATTAGTTCCGATGAGCTTTTTGAAGCCAATAAAAAACTGCGAGAGGAAGCTAATAGTTTAAAAGAAATAAATTCAAATTTGACAGAGATTTTAAATTCTATGAATTTGGATGCCGAAAAATTGGGTAATGAAAAAGATTTTAATCAGTCTGATTTCTTAAAAAAGCAATCCATAGAAATTGTGGCAATGAACAAGCAAAGAGAAGAATTGTTGTTAAGTTTAGAGAACCAAAATAGAGAACTTAACGAGTATGCTCATGTAGTTTCTCACGATTTAAAAGCGCCACTCAGGAATATAGATACTCTTATTAATTGGGTTCTTGAGGATAATAAAGACCTAATGAGGCAAAGTTGTTTAAGTTCGCTTAATCAGGTATTACTTAATGTGGAAAAAATGGATTTGCTCATCAAAGGAATTTTAGATTATTCTACTGTAGACAAAGTAGAATCAGAAGAAAGGTTAATTGACTTTAATCTGGTGATTGACGAAATTAAGAGAGAAATTCATACTCCGAAAAATATTAAAATTTCAATAATTAATGATTTACCAAAAATAAAGGGAAATAGCTGGCGATTCAAGCAATTAATGCAAAATTTAATTGAAAATAGTATTCACTATAACAATAAGGCTCAAGGTCAAATTGAAATTGGCTGTACAGAAAAAGAGCAGGATTTTGAATTTTATATCAAAGACAATGGGGTAGGGATTGCTGAAAAATACCACGGCAAAATTTTTAAAATATTCACGAAATTAGAAAATAACAATCAAAATTCAGGAGTAGGGCTTTCTATAGTTAACAAAATTATAGAGTACTATAAAGGTTCGATCCGGCTTGAAAGTAAAGAAAACATTGGAACAACATTTTATTTTACCTTACCTAAAAACTATGGAGGAGCCTAATTTAAATTATATTGACCAACTTTGTGCAGAAGACGATGAGTTTAAGCAAAAAATTATTACTATTATTAAAAAAGAACTTCCGCTTGAAATAACCGCATACTATAAAAGTATCGAAAGCAAGAATTACAAACTTGCCTCAGAGGTTATTCATAAATTAAAACATAAAATATCTATTTTAGGTCTTGAAAAAAGCTACGATCTTGCACAAGAATATGAAAATCATTTATTAAAAAATGGCACATTTGAATCTGAAGGTGAATTTGCACGTATTTTACAGTTAATGCAAAGTTTTGTAAACGACTTGTAAAAAAACATAGTTTTCTAATGGTATATTTATTATTAGCGGTTAAATAAATAGATGTATTATTATACCTTGCATTCTTATATATATATTATGTAAAAAAACATGATAAAAAATAATCTTTAACTGTTTGTAATTAACACATTTCTCTAATAAAAAAAACTCAAAGCAAGTTTTTTTTGACTTGCTCTATATAGTATTGGTTGTAGTTTTTTTACCTGTAATGGAGTGCAATCTGGCCAATTTGCCCCATAATTTTTACTGAATCTTTAAATGATAATTTAGAACCATCCATATGAATCCATCTATTTAAAGGTTTCTCTAAAATTAATTCCTGAGTTTTTGCAGAACCATATATTTTTTTCATTCTCATGAAAATCTCTACATCAAAAATCCATTTTGTTACAAATTTTTCACTAAAAGTTTTTTCTATAATTTCTTTTGTCATTATTTTGGCTCCACATTGTGTATCATTAATTTTCATTCCAAGAATCTTTATGATAATATAATTTATGGTTTTACTGATCAGTACTCTTGCAGATTGTTTGGTAATGTCAGCTCCCATTCTTGAAATTCTCGAACCAAAAACTAATTTGTATTTAGAGTTATAGATAGTATCTGCCAAATCTTGAAAATCATCAAAATTGGTAGACAAATCGGCATCTAAAAAACCGATATAATCAAATTGATTTTGCTTAGCTAAGTGTAACATTCCGAGGCGAACAGCTTCAGCTTTTCCACCATTTTTTATGCAATCATATACACTAATATATTCTTCTTTCCCTTTTGTTAATTCATTTAAAACTGCTAATGTATTGTCTTTACTTCCGTCGTTCACAAAACACAAATGGTATCCTAAATTTTTATGTACAAAAGACTTAAATTCATCACTAGACAAACGGTTTTCTTCGTTATAGCACGGAATAACAACTCCAATACATTTGTTTTGGATATATCGCTCTTTCGAATTGGTTTTTTCTGTAACACTTTTTTCAATAGTAGAGCCAATTAACCTTTTTACTCTTGCGCCAATTTCGCTTAAACTCAAAGGCTTCTTCATGTAGTCATCAATGCCTAAATCAAAAGCTTTTATAATGACTTCTTCATCAGTATTACCAGATAGTACCATTACAGGTGTGCCGTCTTTTTTGATTTGCTTGATATATTTGACGACCTCCAAACCAGATCCACTTTCGTTCAAAGATTCCGCATTAGAAAGGTTAGACATATTAATGTCAACAATAATTAAATTTGGTTTTTCACTGTCATATCTTGCAATGGCATCCATTATATTGTCTGCACTGATAACTTCATATCCTGAACTGCTTAGTAATTTTTCTAAAGACAACAAAACCAATTGCTGATCATCTACTATTAGTATTTTCATAATATTCAATTTAAGTTTATTGTATTGATTTGAAACATTCTATATACATCATTATAATTTTATCCATTGAATGGGCACTCGCAGCCTGAAAATTCGCAATAGCTAATTCTTTTCTATAGGCATCGTTTGAAATAATTTTTTCGATGGCTACAGCTAAAGATTCTGCACTTTCGGGATTAAAAAATTCTCCTTTATACCCTTCATCTTTAATTAGCAAGGCCAAATCGCCCAAGTCAGGCATGATAACTGCTTTGCCATAGCTGCCCGCTTGGTGCAACACTCCAGAACTACCAGTAGTAGATGTATAAGGGAAAACCACAATTGTACTATCAGTAAAGATTCTTTCTACATCATTTTCATCAACATATCCGGTAAAAATAATTCCTTCAACATTTTTATATTTTTCTTGTAACGCCTCTAAATATCCAGCTGTGTTTGGACTATTTGTTCCAGCAATCACTACCTCTAATTTTTCTGGATTTGTTTTTCGAACAATTTCAACTGCTTCAATTAAAATTTCAACTTTTTTATAAGTTCCAAATTTTCCAAATGCCATAATTTGTTTGGGTCCGGATTTAATTTCAAAATTTGGATTTTTGACCGATTCGAATGTTCCATGTGGTATTAGTATTACATTTTGGCTATGGTATTTAACATTTAAAACATCCACATATTTATGAATAGTTACAGCAACTCTATTGGCTTTCAAAATGCATCTGGTAATGTTAGTTCCAATAAAATTATAAATCTTCTGCATGGATTTATTTTCTGTGAATCCCGCTTTTTTCAGATCAACCTGTTCTAATATATTGTGCAATAAAACCACTGTTTTATATCCAAAAAATCTCAAAATCATAGGTAACAATAATCCCAAGGCAGAAGGTATTTTTTTATCTCCAAATTTTACAAACTGAAGATTAAATAAAATTACATCTGGTTGTTCTTGTCGAACTGCATTAAGAATAGAAAAAATAGTGGTGTAACTGTTAAATCTCCAACATTCTTTAACTTTAACTTTTTCTTTTTGGTCAAAGTCTAATTGTTTCGCTTCAAGTGTTTTATCCGATAATAAAATTAATTCGGCTATTTCTGAGTTGTGAACAAAGTTTTTTACCAAATGATAACCATATTCATTTAGTGTAACTTTACTTGGTGGAAATGCAGTGACTAGAGCTACTTTCATGTTTTAAAAATGTTACTTTTTATTGTTATTAAAAAAGAAAAAAAACAGTTGAAATAATAATAATGCTGTCATCGCGATGATTTGCATAACAACGATCTGTTCGATTGAATTATGATAGAGGACGATCAGAATTATTTGTGTAAGCCCCAGAAAGGCTGATATTATAACAGGTACATACTTATTTATAGAAAGAAAATAGTAAGTAAAAATATTTGCAATGGCAAAAATTGAAGTAGCCAATGCATATTTCCAAAGCAAGAAAGCAATGGGTAGGTATTTCTTGCCAAACATCAATTGCACTACAATTTCGGGAAATAAGAGTGTACCTAAAACAATTATAGTAGACAAGCAAACAATATATAAAACATATTTTAACAGAATTGGAAGTGTATCTTCTCCTTTTTTTTTTAAATGTATTACTTTAGGTAAAAGGAGCATTACAAACATCCAGGCAACAAAATATACAACCCGGCCTATTAATGCTAAAGAAGCATATAAGCCCGCTTTTTCATTATCAAAATAATGTTTAACCAACATAATATCACTATTGTTAATGATAATTTGCGTTAATTCATAGAAGGCTGTTAGAGCAAAAAATGTAATAATGGATTTTTTATCTAAATTATTACTTAGAGTTTTGTTGTTTTTGCAGTAAATTATTTTTTGAAAAGGAATCAAACCAAAGGCAAAAGAAATTAAAATTCCTAGTGAGATAATAATAGAAGATTGGATTTGAGGTAAAAAGTAGAGCAACAAAAGTGTCACAATCAAACGACATAACATCTCAAAGTAGTAAGTTTTTGACAAATTTCTCAGATCATTTTTTCCCTGGTATAAACCTCTATTAATACTCATTATAAAATAGATTGGAAGTCCCAAACCAAACAAAATGAACATTAATGAGGTTTTGGTTTTAAAAATTTCCTGTAATTGAGTACTGAATACGGCTACTATACATCCTAGTATTACACCGAATAACATTGCATACTTAAAAATAAATTTTAAAAAGAAATGCGATTGAGTTACTGAGAGTAAAACGGTATATTTAGTAGCAGTAACCTGAAATGTAATTCCAATAAAAGATAATACTAAGAGCAAAGTTATTAAGATTGCAGCATCAGCAAATCCAGAAGGTCCAAGTATTCTTCCTAATAGCAGATTGTACAAATAATTGCCTGCATTTACAAATAAAATTGTAAGCATGAAAAAATTCTCCGCAGTGATCTTTCTATATGTAGTTTTAATATTCAATTCAAGTGTATTGTAATAAATAATAAAAATAATATTTTAAAGGGCTGATTCTTACAAACAAATATAATAAAAATAAGAAAATTTTAACAAGAGTAACAAAGAAATTTATTAGGATAAATTCCCTCTTTTTAACAATTAACTAAATCAACATATTTATTATGAATTGTAATTTTGAAATTTAACTGTAATTTAAATCAATGCCAAGACATAGATTTAAACAAACAAGGTTATGTAATGCTGTCTTTTTCTAAACCTAAAGCCAATTTGAAAACCTATTTAAAAAAAACTTCAACTTTATTTGATATAATTTATTGAATTATATTTTTATAAAATAATATCACAGTAAATGTTCTCATTCTGTTAATAATTACCTTTAGATCATTATTCTGATATAATATTGGTGCTTTTGTATGTTTTTTTTTGATATTTTAGATGTTTGTAAGTATTTCTTTTGATGAAAGGATATCTGTACAGTTATATTGTTTTCTTCTATAGAGCGATATCGATGTATTTACAAAACAATAATCTAAAATAAAAGCGATTGAGAGAGACTTCTAATAAATATTTGATAGTAGCCTTACTTTTTGGATTAACTTTCCATGGCAGCGCTATTTTTTTTACTTTGGAAAGTACTTACGACGCTTTAATTCATATTTTTTTCGGAAATCATTATGCCCACAGTTGGTTTGAACCTTGGAATTATAGTTGGTATACGGGTTTTAATGTGATGAGTTACCCTCCATTAGTACATCAGGTCATTGGATTACTTTCTTTAATTGGAGGTTTGAAATTTGGTATGTTTACTGTGGCTATTGTTGGAATTATTTTATTCATTACAGGAGCTTTTAGATTTTCACTTTTAATAAGTGGAAATCGAGCTGTTGCAGGTTATTCAGCTATTCTGGCAGTTGTTTCTTCTTCTTTTATTGAAACATTGCATATTTTTGGACAGTTACCCAGTATTATTGGAATTTCCGTTTTGATGCATGCACTTCCAGAGATTTATCTTTTTATTAAAACAGGAAAAAAAAAATATTACTTCACATCTCTGTCTTTGATGGCTGTAACTGTTTGTTCGCATCATGTTACACCTTTATTCGGGATGGTGTTTTTCGTTTTGCCTTTAATCGGAATGATAGTAATGGATACCGCTCGTGGAAATGTCAATTCCTTTAAGCAAATCACTTTCAAAATATTCTGCAAAACATTTCTGTCACTATTAAAACGTATTATTCTTTTCTGTGGTAGTGCCGTTTTTCTGTTGGTATTTTGTATACTGCCTTATTGGATTAATTCTAAAGCCAATCCCATTACTCAGGTTCCTATTCCGCATGGGAGTCGTGATAATTTTATAGAAGTAACCTCATCCGGGTTGATGTTCTTCTTAATACCTTGGGGAATATTACTTTTTATATTGCCTTATATATTTTATAGATATTACAGTAAAAGGTATATTTTTTTCGGGTTATCCTTAACCTTGCTAACTGTTTTAGGAACTGGTGGCACAACTCCAATTCCGTTAGCAATTTTAGGAAAAAATGCTTTTAATATCCTAACCTTAGATCGCTTTACACTTTGGGCTTCTATAATGAGTTTGCCTTTTTTTGGTGAGTTTGTTTACCGATTAGTTGAAGGTGACTTAAGAACGGCTTTGCAAGTAAAATTTGGCAGTGTTTATCGCAGAATTATAGGTGGATTATTTGCCGGTTGCTTTTTGTTTTTTGCTGTTTTTACTATGACTTTAGGGTATTTTAGACCCTTTCAGCCACAAAAAATTAACTTTTTGCCAATTGTCAATTTCTTAAATCAGGATCAGCACGATCACTGGAGGTTTTTGCCATTAGGTTTTGGTGATCAGATGGCCTACTTGTCGACACAAACAAAGGCAATGACGGTTGATGGAAATTACCATTCGGCAAGAAGATTACCAGAATTGACTTCTCGTGCAGTAGAACGGTTGGAAAACTCCAAATTCAGGGGACTTGAAGGTATTGGTTCATTGCAGCAATTTCTAACTGTTCCTGAAAAATACAATTTGAAATATGTTTTTTCTAACGATAAATTCTACGATCCAATACTCTATTTCTGCGGTTGGCATCGATTATCACAATTAGAAAATGGTATTATGGTATGGGAAAAACTAAATGTGCATCCATTGTCTAAAATTCTTCCAAAAGATGATGTACCAATCTATTTGAAATTGATGTGGGGAGTTATTCCAATGTTAACCATTCTTGTGGCTTTTATGCTTAATGTTCAGATGATTTGGCTTCAGGCCTTAAAAATAAAGCCTTTAGAAAAACCTTCTTTCAATAAGTTTGGAATTATTTATGCTAATTTTCCAACACCGATGGTAAAATTTCTACACGTTTGGACAGTAATTTTACTTCTAATTATAAGTTTTGGAGTATATCGAATTTACATTAAGAATGCTACGCAGATTAGTCCAGAAAATGTTGTAAAAGCATATTATGATGCTTTAGATTTTAAGTTTTACGATAAGGCACACTCTTATGTCGTTCCTAATAAAGAATACTCGGTGGCTCAGTTTATGCTGGAAATTTCTGTTTCTGATGGAGTTCTTAATTCTTACGCGAAGTTAGATGCTATCGAAACTAAAATTATCCAGCAAAATAAAGACAAAGCCCGAGTAAGCGCTGTAACCAAATGGGTTACACCATTAGAACTTATTGAAAAAAAGTACATACATGATGTTCAGAAAATAAAAGGGAAATGGTTTATTATTCGGGATAAAAAAGATAGCGATATTCCTCCGGACGAATTTATTTCAGACAATGTTAATTCGTATTACAAGCAAGGGAGACGAGAGATTACTACCCAACAGACCTATCATGAAGATGTGTTGCGCCAACCAGATTTAGAAATTGTATCGGCAAGTTTGGTAAAAATTAATAATCAATATATCGTAATTGGTGAAGTTCAAAATATAGATAATGTTCCTGCAGATGTGGTCTTGAAAGCTACTTTGTATGATAAAGATTATAAATCAATTGCCGTATTTAACGCTAAGTATACTATTAAACATAAGTTAATGCCAAAAGAGGTCACAAGTTTTAAGGTGAATTTTGAAGATATTGCGTGGTTAAAGCCAACTGATGTAAAACCAACTACTTTTAACCCTGATGAATTTACGCCAAAGGAATTGAAAAATATTCCCACAACATTTGATATTCAAAGTGCTGGAAATGTGGCAACCACCGACTTGTATAATTCGGTTGCTATTTCAGATTTACTGATAGATGATAACCAAATCAAAGGAACTTTATTCAATTACGGAATTCAGGAAGTAACCATCCCTGAGCTTTTAATTTCGTATTACAATGACAGAAAAGAATTAGTTTATGTTGATCATCAGTTTATAAAAGAGGGAGTTCGCATTCAGCGTAAGCAATATTTTGCGTATAAATTGCCTAAGGATTTGAAGCCTTGTATCATAAAATCTTCTACAGAAAATTGTTTTGTAAATGGTTTAAAATCAAAAGATCTTGGACGTGTTATAATTCCAGTACGAAATAGCAGACAAGAAAGTGCACAAATGCAAAAAGTTAAAGGACATAGAGGGTATTCGTTTATTAAAATTGAAATCAATAATTACATTGGAAATCCTAGATAATGAAGTATAAAATATCTATATTTAGTTTTTGTTTGTTTACTATATTATTGGTCTCAGTCACTTTAATGCCTAAAAAGCAAACAGGTACTATTGTATTAATTACACAGCAAAAGACCTTTATAGCGGGTGACAAAATAATTTTAGATTTTAAGGGAAATTCGTCAAATAAACCGAAGTTATTTCTAATTCATTCTTTAGGAAAAACACTTTTAGATGGTACGATAAAAAATGATAAATTGACTTTTATCCTTCCTAGAATTTATGCTGAAAAAGCAGGCCATATTGATTGGTTTTTGGCAGTAAACGGAGAAAATAAACTACATGGAAATTTTGAAATTTTGCCCAACAACGGTACCAAAACCAATATCGAAAATTATTTAGGTCCACCAAGTACGTTAGTAGGGGATGATCATTTTGTAATGTACGTTACGATTCCTACTGATGACTTTGATAATCCAAAACCTGAAAATACTCTCGTAATTTTTAGAAGTCAGTTTTTGAATGCAATTACAACTCAAACAGTAAAAACGAAAGACCTTATTGCTTGGAAAATAATTAAGGCCCCTACAAAATCTGGAATCGTTTTGGTTTCTGCTCAATGTAATGCCACAATTACTAAAGAATTTGACGCTGTAATTTTTGCTGGAATTGCTACAAATTTTATGATTTCATTTATTAGAAATCATCAATTTGCAGATGGAAATCAAATTACTACCTTAAAAACCACTATCATTAAAGATAAATTTGGTAATGTTGTAAGCGACGGAACGATGGTGTCATTTATAATTTCTACCACTGGCGGTATGGTTTTAAAATCATTTGGCACAACAATAAACGGAATTGCAACTGCTCAGATTTTGCATCCTGATCACCAGGATGTTTATACCGTAAAAGCTTATGTAGCGGGAATAGCAGAAAGTAATTCTATAGCAATTAACTATATGCCGATCAATCCAAAAATTGAATTTGGATTTTCAAAAGATAATCGTACTATAATAGTCGGTCCATTGCGTAGTTTTATGAATCAGTTAGTTCCAGATGGAATTAAAGTGAGTCTAAAAGTATATCATCATAATCAACTCATAGCGACTTTGCAAGAAGATAGTGAAAAAGGTTATGCCGTTTTTACTATTTCATCTGAATACTATAAAGAAAAAAAATATTCATTTGAAATTTCAACCTTAGGAAGCAGTGAAAAAGTAGAAGAAAAAAAATATGATAGTAATTAACAATAAAAATAATTATCGGTCAATTTTAATAATTTCATTTATTGCAATTAATGTTTTGGTATTATTTGGTATTAGTGAAATTTTAGGTTACTTAAATTCTGGAGCAGATAGAAGCTCTATGCTGCATCTGGAAAAAGAGACCTCAAATACATATTTACCGAAAGTAACTTGGGAAACTTTAAAAAATCAAGGTAGAACAATGGAAGCTCAAACCATTCGGAAAATTGAGGAGCATTATTTGTTTTCTTATGTAATAAAAAATAATGCTCTCAAAAACAATATCAACGATGGAATTGAAGATTATTTTACAGAAAGTACGAGGAGGCAATTAGAGCAGGTTATTTCCTATAATAAGACCAGAAAAATTTCAATCCGCAGTACAACAATAGAACATCATGCATCCTTAGATTTTTATAGCGAAGACGGACAACAAGTCGTTTTTACCGATAAAAATGTAGTTGAATTTCAAAATATCTATCAGGATAATAAGCTTATAGCTTCTGTTCGGGACACTGCAAATTATAAGGTTTTAATGCTGCTGGAAGATGGTTTTTGGCGCATTCGGCATTATGTTCGGATGCAAAAAGAAAAGAGTTTGGTTGCTGTAGAATTAAATAAAAAGATATACACGGTAAAAGGTAATGAAATTTTAAAAAATGGTGTTCCCTATATCATAAAAGGGATTAATTATTATCCTAAAAATTCTGCCTGGGATATGTTTGGAAATAAATTTAACAGAGATACAATAGCTGCTGATTTTGAAATTATTACGAAAGCAAAACTCAATACGATCAGGATTTTTGTTCCTTATGAAGAATTTGGCAAAGCAGAGATTCCACAAGAAAAATTAGACAAGTTAAAAATAGTTTTAGACTTGGCAGAAGAAAAAAAACTAGCTGTAATTGTGACATTATTTGATTTTTATGGAGATTATTCTCCAGAGAGCTGGACTTTAACGCATCGCCATGCAGAGAAAATCGTAACTATTTTTAAGGATTGTAAAAATATTATTGCTTGGGATATTAAAAACGAGCCTGATTTAGATTTTCAATTGCATGGGGAACAAAATGTAAAACCCTGGCTGGAACAAATGATTGTAACAGTCAAAAAATTCGATCCTAATCATTTGGTTACTGTTGGATATTCTAATATTGAATCGGGAGAGATACTAAAAGATAAGGTAGATTTTGTATCGTATCATTATTATGAAGATAGCTCGCTTTTTGAAGACAAGCTTGCTGTTTTAGAAAAAGCAACCAAGAAGCCTTTGGTAGTACAAGAATTTGGGCTTTCATCTAATCGTGGACTTTGGAGTTGGTTTGGTAATTCAAAAAATGTTCAGGCCAATTATCATAAAAAGATGCAATCTATATTCAAAAAGAAAAAACTTGCATTTGTGTCCTGGACTTTATATGATTTTCCAGAAGTTCCGGATAAAGTTGCTGGAAAATGGCCGTGGATCAAAAACAAACAAAAACAGTTTGGATTTATAGATTCAGAAGGAAAAAAGAAACCTTCTTTCCTGTATATAAATAATTGATTTTAGAAAAAGGCAAAAGTCTAACAGAAAAAAGCAATGTACTTATGGAAGTAATTGGAACAGTGCTGACAAAAATCAAAAAAATGATTTTAATCTGCCATCTTGCTACTTTATCTGTTATCCATAATTAATTTATTCTTTTGTTTCTTATTTCTGACGCAAATACACATTGCTTATAAGATTTTTTTTTTTTTTTTTTATATTGATATGCAGTTTATTGTGGACGAATAATCAATGTTTATACTTAACTTGCAGTTAATTACAAATTATATGTTATAAAATGAACATTAAAAAGGAAATAGTCTTGTTTTTTTGCTTTCTCCTTGGATTATCAATTCAAGCACAAGATATGCAGGAGGGTTTTACCAATTTAGAGAAAGGGGAATTTGCCCAAGCTGAAATTTTTTTCAGCAAAATCTTAAAGACATATCCAGATAATAAAACGGCAAAGCTATGTTTCGGCAGAGCTGTCGGTTTAAATTCAAGTCCTGAAAAAGCTACAGTGATTTTTTCTGAACTGCTAAAAACGTATCCCGATGATTTTGAAATCCAACTGAATTATGCTGAATGCATGTTATGGAATAAAAAATTTTCTGATGCAAAACCTTATTACCTTGGTCTGATAGCAAAGTATCCCGAAAGTTTTCCGGCTTTGTTAGGATATGCAAATACTTTGTCTAATTTGAAAGAATATAAGGAAGCTTTAGTATATGTAAATAAAGCTTTGGCAGTTTCTGCTAAAAATCCAAATGCCTTGGTTTCTAAGAAATACATACGAATGGGATATGCCAATCAATTTGTACAGCAAGAAGATTATGATAGCGCACTTTATTTATTAGATGAAAATTTTGAGGATTTTCCAAAAGACAAGGAAACATTAATGAATAAAGTTAATATTTATTTAATGACTAAAGATGAAAAAAATGCAACCAAGATATATCAAGAATTAGCAGTAACAAAAAAGGACAGTTTGTTTTCTCTGAATGGATTATCATTGGTTGCACATATCGCTGAAAGAGATAGCGAAGCTTTATCTATAGCTGAACAAGCATTAAAAAAAAGCCAGCATATTGAGGATGCAAAATTACAAAATCAAACAAAAGAGCGATATGTTCAGGCATTAATTTGGAATAAAAAGTACAAAGAAGCAGCCATAAAAATTAAGGAATACCAAACTGGTAATCCCAATGAAAATTGGGTATTTGCCCTTTCTGCAACTTTAGGAATGTATCGTAGTGATTTTAAAGAAAGTATTACAGATTACCAAAATATATTGGCCAACGATGCAAAATCATTCGATGGAAACTTAGGAATATCGAATGCTTACTTTGCAAATGGCGAACCATTAAAAGCTTATAAAGCAGTTGATATAACCTTAAAAATTTTTGAAAACCAAAAAGATGCTGTCGGATTTCTAAAAAAAATAAATGAAAATTTTACACCAAGTGTAGAAGAGAAGTTAAGTTATTCATTTGATAATGGAAAGAACGAAGCCTACGCAACTAATACAGTTTTTAATTTTCCAATATCTACAAAATGGACATTTTTAGGAAAGTACCAATACAGAAAAACCGAAAATACAGTAACTAAAAATTCGGCAACCTCTAATGACTTTGAGTTAGGCGCACAGTGGCAATTTCATCCCAAAATAAATTTTTATGTTTTACTAGGTTTTAGTAATGCACAATCTTTCGTTAGTAGGTATAGTCAATTATTAGCAGATGTGTTTTTCAAAATAAAGCCGTTAAAATTGCAAGATTTAGAAGTGGGTTACAAGCGAGATATACAGAACTTCAATGCTGATCTGGTAAGTAGAGAGATAACAGCTGATAATTTTTATTTCAATTATAATATTGGCACTAACTTCAAATTAGGATGGTTTACACAATATTTTTACAGCACACAAAGTGATAATAACAAGCGAAACTTATTATTTACCTCATTATATTATAATTTTTTATCAAAACCAATTTTGAAAGCTGGATTTAACTATCAATTTATTGCATTTCAAAAACAAGTACCGATAATTTATTTTAGTCCAAGTAAATTTAATGCTTATGAGATCTTTATTGATTTTTTGAAAGATGAAAGGTCGACTGAAAGCAATACTATCTTTTACACACTAAGTGCCGCAACAGGATTTCAATACATTGAAAATGATGCCAAGCAATCGACTTATCGGGTGCAAGCTAAATTTGGTTATAAATTTTCGGATCGTTTTTTGGTTAATTTTTATGGTGTTAAAAGTAATATTGCGTCTGCTACGGCTGCTGGATTTCAATATACAGAAGTAGGTTTGCGTCTTAGATGGATGTTGACATCTAAACCCTTATTCAAAGTCAAAAAAGACAAGGAGTAAAACCTTTTAACTATTAATAAACAAGTAGTACTATTTTTATTTAAAAGCTATAATAAATTCAAACGCTTCATCAAATCTGGTCGATTGGCACGACTTACAGGAATAACATCCTTACCGACTAAGACACTGTTGTCTTCAATGTCAATAATTTTTTTTGTGTTGATGATAAAGGAACGATGTACTTTCAAAAACAAATCTTTAGGTAATTTGTCTTCAATTTTTTTAAGTGTGGAGTGAACCACATAGTTTTTGTTTTCCGTCTTGATATGAATATAATCTCCCTTGGCTTCTACAATATTTACTAAAGCAAATTCAATTTTGATAAAACGACGATCAATATTAATATAAAATTCGTTTATATTATCTTCATTTATTCCTTTATTAATATTTTTTTTTTCAGATGATGGTGTCGTATTCGCTTTTTGAATTGCTTTTTGAAAACGATCTTCTGTAATAGGTTTCACTAAATAATCAATAATACATTCGTATTCAAAAGCTTCGATAGCAAAATTTTTATCAGAAGTTACCAGTATAATTTTGGGAGGATTTTTAATTGTTTGAATAAAATCGAAACCGGTAAAATCAGGCATATGGATATCCAGAAAAATCAAATCGACCTCATTCTGATTAAGATACTTTATGGCATTTATAGCATTTGAGAACTCTTGTAACACGTTTAACTGGGAGGTACTCTCAATCATTTTTCCCATGATGGCCCTTGCCATTTCTTCGTCATCAATAATAATGCAGTTCATAGTTTAAGACGATATTATAATAAACGCCCTTCGGAGGATTAAAAGTTATCACAAACCCAAATTGCAGCGTAGAACTATTTTTTTTTAATTTTCTTATGCATTAGCAAGATAATAACTTTTTTTAAGACCTAACATGGAAATTTTATATTTTAATTTTTTTATTATTCCAAAAGGAATTGTTAATAAAAGATTTTTTTTAGAAAGTTTCCCCAAAATGACAATTAAATGCTCTATTTGATTATAGTTACAGGAAGCTGTACTTTTTTAAATCGAGTAAAATTATTTTTATATTACATCAATATGCAAATTCTGACCGAGGAATCCAATATGCAAATAAAAAAAAATGCTGATGTATTTGACTTCTATAAAAATAGCACAAGAAGTATGGGCCGTAAAAGAGAAGGCTGGGATAATGCGGTTGCTGAAAGTTTTTTCAAATCTTTAAAAACGAATTGTTTTGCGGCAGTAAATTAATTTCTAGAGAACAGATGGGACTTGAAGTTTTTGAATACATCGAAATTTGGTACAATAAAAAAGAAGGCATTCGGCTTTGAACTTTAAAACAATTGAAGAATTTAATAAACTAACTGATTGTAAAAATGTAGTTTAATTTTTTCTCCGTTTTTTGTTTGTATATTCAGTTTTGGTTTACAAATTATTTTAATAGTTATATTTTATTTTTATAGATGTGACAAAACCTTTTTTCAGTTTGAGTGATAAAATTTATATTTAAATTAATAGAAATCAGCTTACAATAATGAAATGTAGTTTTAATTTTATATTTTCGCAACAAAGTTTAAACTAATTTTTATGTGTAAAAAATTACTATCACCCTTTGATGAGATAAGGAGAGCACTATTTATTTTTTTTCTACTCAATTCTTTCTTTTTGTATTCGCAGGCTACTATACTTACAAATCCAACTAATTCTCAAATTAATTCAGCACTTAATGGTCCAGGAATCGTTATCACTGGGGGGACTTTGAGTGGCGCTGCAGCTATTTCGACTGTAAGGTCTAATCAAGTTGCTACATTTACAAATGGAGTTGCGGGAGCAGGATTGGGGTTAACAAGTGGAGCTTATTTTTCTACTGGAAATGCACCATTTGAGTTAACAAATAGAAACACAGCTAATCAAAGTTCTTATAATCCAGCAGGTGCAACTACTCTTTCAGATCCTAATTTATCAACAATAGACGCAACAGCTACGCGAGATTTGATTTCTTACTCGTTTACAATTACATTGGGGCCTACTGTTTCTGGTCTTAAAATTGGATATCAATTTGGTTCTGAGGAATATCCTGATTATGTAGGATCAAGTTTTGACGATGCCTTTGGTTTTTTTATTACTGGCCCTGGCATTGCGGGTACATTAAATATGGCAACATTGCCAAATGGAAATGCAACATCAATTAATAAGGTGAATTCGGGAGTTCCTGGTTTTAGTGGTTTTCCACCTGTAGCGGCTTATGATGGTACGCAATCTGCTTTGTATACTAATAATGGACACACAACTACGATTTCAGGAGGTAGATATATTACAAATCCTCAACCTCAACCAGGTCCTTTTCCAGTTTTTGTAGAACTTAATGGTTTAACAAAATTGATAACTAGGAACGTAACAGGTTTAACTCCTGGAGCAACTTATACTTTTAAAATTGTTATTGCAGATGCTGGTGATTCATCATTAGATTCAGGTGTTTTTGTTGATTTAATTGAAGGTATAACAAATGCAGATTTAGGTGTAACAAAAGCAACAAGCAGCATGTCTCCGCAAGTTGGGTGTGGTGTTACATTTACATTAACAGCTAGTAATGCTGGACCTAGTAACTCAACAAATACAAAAGTTACAGATTTACTACCTTCGGGATATACATTTGTATCTGCTACGCCGTCTGTTGGAACTTATAATTCAATCAATGGTGTTTGGGATGTTGGGTTGTTAAATATTGGAGCTACACCGACTTTGTCGATAGTTGCTACAGTAAAGCCGTCGGGTGTTTATTTAAACACTGCAAGTATAGCATCGGCAGATATTATTGATATAAATGGAACAAATAATTCTTCTTCTGTAACCCCAGTCCCCACAGCTGCTGTTGTAGCAACTAATACAACAAGCACTGCAGCTATTTGCGAGAACAGTACTAAATCCTTATCAGCTACACCAGCAGGTGGTACCTGGTCAGTTGTTTCAGGAGGAGGGACGATTTCAGGAACTACTTATACACCGGCAGATGTTTCTTCTGATACTTCGGTAACAGTTCGTTATACTGTTGCAGCCAATGGCTCTTGTGCAGCGACAACATCAGACACTACATTTACTGTTAATGTATTTTCAGGAACAGCAACTAATACAACAAGCACTACAGCTATTTGTGAGAACAGTACCAAATCCTTATCAGCTACACCAGCAGGTGGTACCTGGTCAGTTGTTTCAGGAGGGGGAACGATTTCAGGAACTACTTATACACCGGCAGATGTTTCTTCTGATACTTCGGTAACAGTTCGTTATACTGTTGCAGCCAATGGCTCTTGTGCAGCGACAACATCAGACACTACATTTACTGTTAATG
>NZ_MIKE01000007.1:0-40647 GCF_001853485.1 Flavobacterium tructae
CATTGGATGTGACTTTGCAATGTAGCGATACTGCAGGTTTGACAACTGCGCAGGCCAATGCTCCAATAGCTACTGATAATTGTGGAGGAACGGTGACTTATACCAAAGTTTCAGGGGCTTTCGTGGCCGGAAACTGCATAAACTCCGGAACTTATACCAATACCTGGACTGCTACAGATGTTTGTACCAATGTATCGACTGTATTTACTCAAACCATTACAATTCAAGATACTACCGCACCAACATGGACAACTGCTCCAGCCGCATTGGATGTGACTTTGCAATGTAGCGATACTGCAGGTTTGACAACTGCTCAAGCCAATGCACCGGTAGCTACTGACAATTGTGGAGGAACAGTTACCTATACCAAAGTAAGCGGTCAATTTCAAGGAGGAAATTGTGGAAGTACAGGAACTTACACCAATACCTGGACTGCAAATGATGTTTGTAACAACACCTCAACAGTCTTTACTCAGGTAATTACAGTTCAGGATACTGCTATTCCAACCTGGATTACACAAGCAGGAACATTAGATACTACATTACAATGTAGTGATGCTGCTGGATTAACAGCTGCGCAAAATCAGGCACCTACTGCTACCGCAAATTGTTCAACCGTCACTTACACCAAAACGAGCGGTCAGTTTGTAGCTTCAGGGTCTTGCAGCAATGCCGGTACTTATACTAATACTTGGGTTGCCGTAGATAATTGTGGTAATACTTCCGGTACTTTTACACAAATAATCACTATCGAAGATACTACCGCGCCAACATGGACAACTGCGCCAGCCGCATTAGATGTGACTTTGGAATGTAGCGATACTGCAGGTTTGACAACTGCACAGGCCAATGCTCCAATAGCTACTGATAATTGCGGAGGAACGGTGACTTATACCAAAGTTTCAGGAGCTTTTGTTGCAGGAAACTGCATAAACTCCGGAACTTATACCAATACCTGGACGGCTACGGATGTTTGTACCAATGTATCGACTGTGTTTACTCAAACCATTACAATTCAAGACACTACCGCGCCAACATGGACAACTGCTCCAGCCGCATTGGATGTGACTTTGCAATGCAGTGATACTGCAGGTTTGACAACTGCACAGGCCAATGCTCCAATTGCTACTGATAATTGTGGAGGAACGGTGAGTTACACCAAAGTTTCTGGGGCTTTCGTTGCAGGAAACTGCATAAACTCCGGAACTTATACCAATACCTGGACAGCTACAGATGTTTGTACCAATGTATCGACTGTATTTACTCAAACCATTACAATTCAAGACACTACAGCGCCAACATGGACTACGGCTCCAGCCGCATTGGATGTGACTTTGCAATGTAGTGATACTGCAGGTTTGACAACTGCTCAGGCCAATGCACCGGTAGCAACTGACAATTGTGGAGGAACGGTGACTTATACCAAAGTTTCAGGGGCTTTCGTGGCCGGAAACTGCGTGAACTCCGGAACGTATACCAATACCTGGACGGCTACAGATGTTTGTACCAATGTATCGACTGTGTTTACTCAAACTATTACAATTCAAGATACTACCGCGCCAACATGGACAACTGCTTCAGCCGCATTGGATGTAACTTTGCAATGTAGTGATACTGCAGGTTTGACAACTGCTCAGGCCAATGCACCGGTAGCTACCGATAATTGTGGAGGAACAGTTACCTATACCAAAGTAAGCGGTCAATTTCAAGGAGGAAATTGTGGAAGTACAGGAACTTACACCAATACTTGGACTGCAAATGATGTTTGTAACAACACCTCAACAGTCTTTACTCAGGTAATTACTGTTCAGGATACTGCTATTCCAACCTGGATTACACAAGCAGGAACATTAGATACTACATTACAATGTAGTGATGCTGCTGGATTAACAGCTGCACAAAATCAGGCACCTACTGCTACCGCAAATTGTTCAACCGTTACTTACACCAAAACGAGTGGTCAGTTTGTGGCTTCGGCATCTTGTAGCAATGCCGGTACCTATACCAATACTTGGGTTGCCGTAGATAATTGTGGTAACACTTCCGGTACTTTTACACAAGTAATCACTATTGAAGATACTACCGCGCCAACATGGACAACTGCGCCAGCCGCATTGGATGTGACTTTGCAATGTAGTGATACTGCAGGTTTGACAACTGCTCAGGTCAATGCACCAATAGCTACTGACAATTGTGGAGGAACGGTGACTTATACCAAAGTTTCTGGGGCTTTCGTTGCCGGGAACTGTATAAACTCCGGAACTTATACCAATACCTGGACCGCTACAGATGTTTGCACCAATGTATCGACTGTATTTACTCAAATAATTACAATTCAAGATACTACCGCTCCAACATGGACAACTGCGCCAGCCGCATTGGATGTGACTTTGCAATGCAGTGATACTACAGGTTTGACAACTGCTCAGGCCAATGCTCCAATAGCTACTGATAATTGTGGAGGAACGGTGACTTATACTAAAGTTTCAGGAGCTTTCGTAGCCGGAAACTGCATAAACTCCGGAACTTATACCAATACTTGGACGGCTACAGATGTTTGTACCAATGTATCGACTGTATTTACTCAAACCATTACAATTCAAGACACTACTGCGCCAACATGGACAACTGCGCCAGCCGCATTGGATGTGACTTTGCAATGTAGTGATACTGCTGGTTTAACAACTGCACAGGCCAATGCACCAATAGCTAGTGATAATTGTGGAGGAACGGTGACTTATACTAAAGTTTCAGGTGCTTTCGTTGCAGGAAACTGCGTGAACTCCGGAACCTATACCAATACCTGGACCGCTACAGATGTTTGTACCAATGTATCGACTGTATTTACTCAAACCATTACAATTCAGGATACTACCGCTCCAACATGGACAACTGCGCCAGCCGCATTGGATGTGACTTTGCAATGTAGTGATACTGCAGGTTTGACAACTGCTCAGGCCAATGCACCGGTAGCTACTGACAATTGTGGAGGAACAGTTACCTATACCAAAATAAGCGGTCAATTTCAAGGAGGAAATTGTGGAAGTACAGGGACTTACACCAATACCTGGACTGCAAATGATGTTTGTAACAACACCTCAACAGTCTTTACTCAGGTAATTACTGTTCAGGATACTGCTATTCCAACCTGGATTACACAAGCAGGAACATTAGATACTACATTACAATGTAGTGATGCGGCTGGATTAACAGCTGCACAAAATCAGGCACCTACTGCTACCGCAAATTGTTCAACCGTCACTTACACCAAAACGAGTGGTCAGTTTGTGGCTTTGGCATCTTGTAGCAATGCCGGTACCTATACCAATACTTGGGTTGCCGTAGATAATTGTGGTAATACTTCCGGTACTTTTACACAAGTAATCACTATTGAAGATACTACCAAACCAACCTGGACTACTCTAACGGGAAGCTTAGATATTACAATCCAATGTAGTGATGCGGCAGGTCTAATTGCTGCGCAAGCCAGTGCACCTGTAGCTACCGATAATTGTGATAACGATGTGACCAATATCGTTAAAACCAGTGGTCAATTTGTAGCTTCTCAGTCTTGTGGAAATTCCGGAACCTACACAAATACCTGGACCGTTAAGGACAATTGTGGTAATACTTCCGATACTTTTACACAAGTAATCACTATCGAAGATACCACTAAACCAACCTGGACTACTCTGACCGGAAGTTTAGATATTACGATCCAATGTAGTGATGCAGCAGGTTTAATCGCTGCACAAGCCAGTGCGCCAGTAGCTACCGATAATTGTGATAACGATGTGACCAATATCGTTAAAACCAGTGGTCAGTTTGTAGCTTCTCAGTCTTGTGGAAATTCCGGAACCTACACCAATACCTGGACCGTTAAGGATAATTGTGGTAATACTTCCGATACTTTTACACAGGTGATCACTATCGAAGATACCACTAAACCAACCTGGACTACTCAGGCCGGAAGTTTAGATATTACGATCCAATGTAGTGATGCGGCAGGTTTAATTGCTGCTCAAGCCAATGCACCAGTAGCTACTGATAATTGTGATAGCGATGTGACCAATATCGTTAAAACTAGTGGTCAGTTTGTAGCTTCTACATCATGCGGAAACTCCGGAACCTATACCAATACCTGGACTGTTAAGGATAATTGTGGTAATACTTCCGATACTTTTACACAGGTGATCACTATCGAAGATACCACCAAACCAACCTGGACTACTCTAGCGGGAAGTTTAGATATTACGATCCAATGCAGTGATGCGGCAGGTTTAGTTGCTGCACAAGCCAATGCACCAGTAGCTACCGATAATTGTGATAGCGATGTGGCCAATATCGTTAAAACCAGTGGTCAGTTTGTAGCTTCTACATCATGCGGAAACTCTGGAACCTACACCAATACCTGGACCGTTAAGGACAATTGTGGTAATACTTCCGATACTTTTACACAAGTAATCACTATTGAAGATACCACCAAACCAACCTGGACTACTCTGGCCGGAAGTTTGAATAAAACCATTCAATGTAGTGATACCGAAGAGCTGACAACTGCACAAGCCAGTGCGCCTGTAGCAACCGATAATTGTGATAGCGATGTCACGATCGAGAAAACTACAGGACAGTTTGTACCCTCTGCTACTTGTGCAAATGCCGGAACCTATACAAACAGTTGGGTAGCAAAAGACAATTGCAACAATATTACAGATACTTTCACTCAGGTGATTACGATCGAAGATACCAGCAAACCAGTCTTTAATGGAGTCCTTCCTGCGAATATTACAGTATCATGTGATAAAGTTCCTCCACCGGCTAATATAACAGCATCAGACAATTGTAATGCTAATGTGCCGGTAGTTTATACTGAAACAAAAAACAGTATTGAAAATGAATGCAGCACAAATTATACACTGACCCGTACGTGGACCAGCAGCGATTGTAGTGGTAATACAACTTCCTACACACAGCTAATCACCGTTAGAGATACTACTCCGCCAACAGGAACAATTCCGGCAAATGTTACTTTACAAAACATAGCAGATATTCCTGTTGCCAATACGGGAGCCGTAACCAATACTGCCGATAATTGCAGCCAAACTGTAACGGTAACCGTAAGTGATTCTAATAATGGAGGCACCGGTTGTGGAAGCAGCCCTTATATCTTAACAAGAACATACACTTTATCCGATTGTGCCGGCAATAAAACAATACTCGTACAAACCATAACCGTTTTGCATGAAATTGTTGCGACAGCTCCTTTTGCAATTGAAGCCTGTAATGCCGATACTTCAACGGTTGATTTATTAGGTCCGTTGCCTAGAAATACTTCTACAACCGGTACTTGGATTGATACCAATAATACCGGTGCGCTAAATGGCAGTGTTGTAACTACTTTTGGACTTCCGATTGGTAACTATTCATTTGAATATCAAATAAAAGATGAAGCCTGTCCAAGAAGTTTAGTAGTAAACCTTTCGATCAATTATGATTGCAAAGTTTTGGCCTGCGGAACGATACTGGTTCATAATGCATTCTCTCCTAATAACGACGGTATAAACGACCGATTTGTTATCGACCATATTGAAGACACAGCTTGTTATCCTGACAATAGTGTCGAAATATATAACCGTTGGGGGGTATTAGTATTCGATACTAAAAATTACAACAATACCACCAATGCTTTTGATGGCATTTCAAGAGGAAGAACAACAGTAAGTCAATCAGATGGTCTTCCAACAGGAACTTACTTTTACATTCTTAATTACACCTCCGTAGATGGAAATGGTGCAATACAAATGAACAAAAAAGACGGATACTTATATCTTTCCAGATAAGCAGATGCCATCCTGATTGCATAATTCATCAGTGATCAGGATGGTTTTCAATTGAAAAACTCATGTAATAAATTTCTGAGTTCATTCAGCTTATTTTTTTAAGATTCAAAAGGCAATAACAATATTAAAATAATTTACCTACTATGAAAACAAAATTACTTTCTTTCGTCCTGGTATTTACTGCTATAGTAAGTTATGCACAGCAAGATGCGCAGTTTACACAATATATGTACAATACCATAAATATCAATCCGGCATATGCGGGCTCACGAGGAGCATTAAGTATTTTCGGATTATATCGTACACAATGGGTTGGACTTGACGGAGCACCGGAAACCAGTACCTTTTCTGTAAATACTCCAATAAACAATAGTAATTTGGGAGTTGGAGTTTCGCTGGTCAATGACAAGATTGGGCCTACAAATGAAAATACTTTTTCTGCAGATCTTTCTTATACCATACAAACCTCAGCAGATTTTAAACTTTCATTCGGGATTAAAGGCTCAGCCAATTTTTTTAATCTCGATGTTACTAAATTAAATCCGGAAAGCCAGGGTGATCCACAGTTTCAGGACCTGAACAATAAATTCTCTCCCAATGTAGGAGCCGGAGTCTACTGGCATTCAGATAAAGCCTACATCGGTTTATCAGTACCTAATTTTATCGAAACCAATCGGTACGATGATAATGATTATGCCATTTACAAAGACAGAATCAATTATTATTTAATTGCCGGGTATGTTTTTGATCTTGACAGACTTCAATACATCAAATTCAAACCCGCTTTACTCACCAAAATGGTTCAGGGAGCCCCGCTTCAGGTAGACGTTTCTGCCAACTTTATGTTTATGGATAAACTTGTGTTAGGTGTTGCCTACAGATGGAGTGCCTCGCTTAGTGCTATGGCCGGGTTTCAGATTAATGATGGTCTGTACATAGGATATGGTTACGACCGTGAAACCACTAAATTAAACAATTACAATTCTGGTTCGCATGAAATCTTCCTGCGCTATGAATTCTTCAGAAAAAATAGTAAAATGACAACTCCTCGTTTCTTCTAAAATTTTTTATCATGAAAAAATATATACTCCTTTGCACCACCGTAGTAAGTGTTTTTTTATCTAACAGTTTTGCGCAACAGGGTAAAATTGTTTCCGGAGACAAAAAATACGATAACTATGCCTATATCGATGCAATTAAAACGTATCAGAGAGTAGCCGAAAAAGGTTACAAATCAGAAGATCTCTTTAAGAAGTTAGGTAATTCCTTTTACTTCAATTCCGAATTCGAAAAAGCAGCAAAATGGTATGGTGAATTATTTGCTCAGAACACTGAAGTTGAACCTGAATATTACTATCGATATGCACAATCATTAAAATCAACCGGAGATACTGCCAAAGCCAATCAAATGATGGATTTATTCCGACAAAAATCAAAAAACGACAGCAGAGCCAAACTATATGAAACAGATAAAAATTATCTGGATAAAATAAAAGCCAATTCGGGCCGCTACACTATCGAAAATGCAGGAATAAACAGTAAATACTCCGATTATGGAACAGCTTTCTATCAACACAAAATTATATTTGCCTCAGCCAGAGATACCGGTAATTTCAGTCAAAGAATTCACAAATGGACTGGTGAGCATTTTACCAATTTATATCAATCCGATATCGATGAGAATTTTAATCCTAATGCTCCCAAAAAATTCAAATCTAAAATAAACACCAAATTCCATGAGTCGACTCCTGTTTTTACAAAAGATGGAAAAACTGTTTATTTTACGAGAAACAATTATATAAATGGGAAAAAAGGGAAAAATGAAAGTAAAATTACTTTAGTAAAAATATACAAAGCTACATTTGAAAACGGTGAATGGACCAATATAACAGAGCTTCCTTTTGACAGTAATAATTACAGCACGGCACATCCTGCTTTAAGTCCTGACGAAAAAACACTCTATTTTGCATCGGATATGCCAGGATCAATAGGACAATCTGATCTCTACAAAGTAAGTATTAACAGTAATGGAGAATTTGGCATTCCTGAGAATTTGGGCCCAGGTGTTAACACCGAAGGAAAAGAAAGCTTTCCCTATATAAACGATCAAAATGAAATTTACTTTGCGTCAGACGGACATCCGGGACTGGGAGGTTTGGACGTTTTTGTTGGAAAATTAAGCAATACCGGCGTAAGTAATGTTCAAAATCTTGGAGCCGATATCAATTCTCCTAAAGATGATTTTGCTTACATAATCGATACCAAATCGAAAAAAGGTTTTTTTAGTTCCAATAAAGATGGCGGAAAAGGCTCTGATGATATTTATCAATTTTTGGAAAGAATACCACTAACCTGTGTTCAGGAATTATACGGAACTATAACTGATCTGGCTACGGGAGAAGTCTTACCACAAACCAAACTAAGTTTATATTCCGACAGTAATAAAGTCATCGCAACAACCAACTCTGATTCAAACGGAAGCTACACTTTTCCTGTAGAATGTGGGGCAACTTACTTCCTGAGAGCTGAAAAAGAGAAATATTATACCAAAGAAGAAAGTATAACAATCTCAAATAAAAATGGAAGAACAAATTTATCAATAGCATTAGAAAAATCGGATTGCCTGGTAACCATAGGTGATGATCTGGGTAAATGTTTTGGCATTAAAATGATCTATTTTGATCTGGATAAATCAAACATTCGCACAGAGGCAGCTTTAGATTTAGAAAAAATACTTGATGTACTAAACCAGTATCCGAATATGAAATTAGACATTCGTTCTCATACCGATAGTCGGGCAACATTTAAATACAATGAAGCCCTATCCGACAGAAGAGCCAAATCTACCATACAATGGCTGATCAAAAATGGTATCGCACCACAGCGATTAACAGGTAAAGGATACGGAGAAACTGAACTGGTAAACAAATGTTCGGATGGAGTGCCTTGTACCGAAGAAGAGCACCAAATGAACAGACGTAGTGAATTTATTATTACGGCTTTATAATAAAAAAGTACCAATCAATTAATTTTAGGTTCGATTTTTGTTTTACTTTAGATTATTAATAATTTAATACCATTTGAAATCATGAAATCACTAAAATACTTCTTTATTGCAATGACATTCATTGCCGTAAGCTCTTTACAGGCACAGGTATCGGTTAATGTAAATATTGGAACACCTCCGGCATGGGGTCCGGCGGGTTATACAGATGTCCGTTACTATTATTTACCGGATCTCGAGATGTACTACGACATCAATGCATCCAATTACATTTACATTAGTAATGGAAAATGGATCAGAGCAAGAAATTTGCCGAGAAGTTACAGAAACTATGACCTTTATAACGAATATAAAGTGGTACTAACCGATTACAGAGGCAATTCTCCATATGACAATTATAAAACTCACAAAGTAAAATATGGTAAAGGCTACAAAGGAAAACCACAAAAAACAATTGGTCAAAAACCGGGGAAAGGGAACAACAAAGAATATAAAGAATATAAAGATAATGGGCACGGAAATGGCAATGGACATGGAAAAGGGCATGGACATGGCAAACACTAAAACGTAAAAAAGAAAGGGGGTACTTGGCAAGTACTCCCTTTCTTTATATAATAAATCATTTTTCGCGCTGCGCAAATGTCTCTGACTTTGCGCCAACTTGCAATATCTAATTTAAAGCATATAAGTAATAAAGTGTCAGACTTTAAAAGTAAATTTCTTAGATGTAATTTCCAGAAAAGAAAAGATTTAAAACAATATTAAAAAATAACGGTAAAAAGTCAGGAGACTTTTATAAACTGTAATAATTCATAAGTGCAAAAAAAAAGCGCAAAGTCAGAGACATTTGCGCAGCTTTTCATGAGAACACTTCGGGAAACGAGAGATGATCATTGAGCAAAACAAAGTTAATTTTCTACTCATCAAATCTGAAAACAACCGAAGATTTTTCAAGCTTAACTACAGTATCAATTCTATATAAAAAACTAATTAATTCTCCTAAAATCGCAGGTGTAAACATTGCCCTAACAAACTTTCTTTTTCCGTTAAAGTAAACAATTATAGTCTTAACAGCACCATCACAACATAACATTTCGTCATTTAAATTTAAAGTTACCACTTTTGATTGAATAATTAACTTCTTCAATTCTTCAAAAGTTTGAAGATCGAGTTTCCCCTTAAAACTTCCAGACCTGTCGTTATCTCTCGAGGATTCTGTCTTAAAAAAAACACTATTCATTTTAATTTCCCCCTTAGCATTAATTTCTAAGTTTATTTCCGGGCAATCACCAAAACAATAAGATGCATGAAAAATAATTCTTTCAAACTTAAAACCATCATCTCTTATATAATCTTGTTTAATAAATTTAATTGGCTTTTCAGTTTCAAAAAATGAAATAGAATTTTTACTTGAAGGTACAACAATAAGCGTACTATCATTTAATGTTAAGATTTTTAAATCATATCTATCCGTATACATTTTCTTCAAATTATCGGAATAGAAATATCTTGATTGAAAACTAATCGTATCGTCTTTTAAACTCAAATAAAAATCATCATTGCTTAGACGTTTATTTGTCAAATAATTTGCAGTTGTCATTGTATCCTTGATAGATATAAATTCATTATCCTCAGACACCCAATCCCCTTTAAGCTTTTCTATCTGACCAAAAGAAAAATTACTCACTATTAGAAAAACTAACACAATCAAAACTTTCATCTATTATTTTTTTAGTAAACACAATCAGACTCAATTATACTAACTTATGAGATACAACGTAATTTTTCACAAATCAAGATAGTACTTGACCATTATAGATTATTCTAAAGGAACTGGAACCACCTCCCATATCATATAGCTGCCATCTTTTACTTTATGAAGTATATATATCTTTTTTGACAAATAATTCATTTCATTACTTATAAATCTATCCTTATTTATATAATCAATTCCTTTAATAGATTTTATCCTTTTTGTAGGCTTTCCAATCGACCAAAAATCCAAAGAGAAATTAGGACGCTTTCCCATTTCTGGCAAATATTTTGGTTTTATGTTCTTCAAATCTTCAAAATCCTGTATTCTCTTTTTACCTCTATAAGAATAAAGCTTAGTAATACTATCTCGTGATTTTTTACTTTCAAATTTTTTCCTATAAAACCCAAACGATATAGAACTTGTATCTTTTGAAAAACTATATCTAGTAGTTTCTTTTTTTAGATCCAAAAATAAAATCACGGAATCAATTTGTTTTTCTTGAGCATGTGCGTAACTATTTATTAATAAAACAAACAGAAAAAAAAGTTTTTTTATTGTCATGGCATATCAGAATTTAAGAAGTTATCATAAATTGCTTTAATTTCTAATCTTTCTTGTAACGGTACATTTCTGCATGTAGTATTTCATGTATAAAATCCTTAGTAAATGACTACACGTTCAGATTCAGACCTTTTAAAGCGTTTCATAAGCCGTAGCAGACCATTGCAAGTAAGTTCCATCCTTTAACCTATGAATGATATAAGTAGGATTAGAGGTTATATATCCATTTTTTTGAAACTGTTTAATGTTAATAAATTCTATACCTTTTAAAGATTTTATTCTCTTTGGCTTCTCATTTAAAACATACAGACCTACTGAAAAGCTTGGAAGTCCAATACTATCAGGATCATCTATTTGATTACGATATTTCTCCGTTACTCTCTCTCTTTCTTTTTTAGATTCATACTTTTTTATATAAATACTAAAACTAGCACCGGTTGTATCTTTATTAATAGAATATTCTCGTAGAGATTTATCTTTTAAATCTAGATATAGAGTAATCAGCTTATTTCCTTTTTTTTCCTGTGCTATTAATGCATTAAAAAAAAGAATCGCGACACATAAAGTCATTTTTTTCATTACTAGCAATTAATCAACCACCTCCATAGTATATGTTTTCCATTTTAAATAAGTACCATCTTTTAGTTGATGAATAATATAACTCGGGTCTTTTACAAAATAAATACTATCTTGAAATTGTTTGATGGTTATAAATTTAATCCCTTTTAATGATTTTAATTTTTCAGGTTTTCCACCCCAAGAATAAAACCCTATAGAAAAAGTAGGAAGTCTTACCTCACTAGGGTTTATTCCACTTGTTCTGATATTTTTTACCATATCCTTATAAACCTCAGTTGCTTTGTCTCTTTCTTCTTTAGATTCATATTTTTTCACATAGATACTAAAACGGGCCTTCATTGTATCTTTATCAATAGTATATTCTTTTACTGCTTTACTTTTTAAATCTAAAAAAACTATCTTACTATTTCGTTTTTTTTCTCCTTGCGAAAATGATAAACAGAAACAATTTAGAAATAAAACAATAAAGATTTTTTTTATTGTTGACATGGTGTATTTGCGTTTTTAAAATTAATGTAAATATCTATTAGTCTCAATCTCTCAACTTTAGGCATATTTACCCAAGCAGCAGTAGGTTGTGGAGGCAAACCAGTTATCTCGTTAGGCTCATCTTTACCCATTAAGCCCCACCAAGCTATAGCAGTATAAAGATCTTCAGCTTGTGTATTATCGTATTGTTTAAGAATATCTTTAATCGTCTTTATCGAAAGTTGTGCCATATACTCATGCTGAGGATCAGAAATTGAACCTCCGATAGGGATATCATACAAATACATGGTATAATATTCTGCTATTTTGGGTTCATCGTCACGAATGCTTTCTATAAATTCTGCTGACCATGGTATTTCCTTCTTCCCTGAAAGCGCTAGAAGTTTTTCAAACATTTCTGCATGTAAAATTTCATGTGCAAAATTCTTAGCAATATTAAGAGCCGGAGTATTTAATTTTTCAGGGTTAAATTTTATCTCAATTAAACCATTTTTAGGCTGATAAGTTACAGCACTTGCATTTGGATGCTTAGGATCAATACCAACACTTAATGTTAAATTGGCCAGAGAAAAATCTCCGTCAAATTTCTTTAAATAATTTTGAAAAGTTGCTGAACCTCCTAGTTGTGTATAAACTCCCATCAAACACTTATTATCCGAAAAAGTAGGATCCAATATTACTCTGTATTTCAAATCGACAACACTTCCCTCTTTTAAGGCATCAATCATCGCCAAAGCGAAATTCTTATCTTCCTCGCTTGGATTGTTGTAAACCAGACTGTATACCAAATTAAGTGCCTCCGGAGTATTCATGAGGTAAATCATTTGCGCTTTACTAATCTTAATTTTTGTCTTAATAACTGCTATCGCTTCTGAAGCTGTACTCACCGGAACATAACCTGCAGGTGGTGTCTGATCCGGGCAATCACTTGCTTTTTTACTTGTACCGGGCGCTTTTACCAAGGGTCTAAAGTAATAAAAATAATTCGCTCCGCTCGCCCCGTTAGCACCAGGCGTAACTCCGCCGATAATAGTAGTACCTCCTCCACTGTAATAGGTAGTTGTTCCCACTGAAACAGAATAAATTCCACCACTACTGCTTGCAGACACATTATAACCGGCAACTGTGGTGTTAAACCCTGAAGATGTCGAAGGTGTACCTCCACCACCCCCAACTGCCCCTCCAACTGCTCCTGTATTACTCCCTGAACCTGCGGGAGGAATAAAGATTTTAGGGCAAGGATCGTCTCCACTATTTGATTTGCCTGTAAAACTTCCCGTATTTTGAGTTACAACGCCCATTTCTGTAGCTCCTCTAAAATAATTAAAATCGAAATTATGCGATTTGAAATTAGGAAAATCAGCCGGATTACAAGTGTACTTTAATATATACTGTGATTGCTCCCCGGTCGGCAAAACATTAATGACCAGATTGTAAAATACATTCTCCGGACTATCTTCATAAATAAAACTGATGCTGTAATTGGTCACATTCTCACTGTCGGTTGTTTTAACAATGTCCTGAGTCGCAAATATAGCATCCTGTAAATCATTACCGCTTTCGCCGGAACGTGCAGTATTATTATTAGTATCCGGAGTTATATAATCTCGTATATCTGCCGGCAGCCCTTTTAAATTTAAGGAATTGCTCTTAAAAGGAGCTGTTACCTTTACTTCTTTATCCTCATTAGACAAATCTCGTTCGCATCCTAAAAGAACAATACTAAGTATTATAAAGTTTAAAAATTTAGCAGTCTTTAATTTCATCATTTGTTTGTTTTTTTGCTCCTTACAAACATATGAAAAAATTACAGAAATTACCTACTATTACTTAAGTGAATTTCTGAAAATAACCACTTTAAATTTCGGCTGTCACTTCCTTAATCGTACAGAATTTAGAGTCTCTGCAGAATTTCTCTACCGAAAAATATTTTGTATACTCATGTTTTTATACCGTTTAATTGTTACTTCTTAATATTCCTTGCCTTTTCCCCTGTTCTCCGAAGTGCTCTTCTTTACGCTGCGCATTCTATGATAAAAAACAAATAAAATCATTAAAAATTAAGATGCAAATTTATAAGTATTTATGTAAGGAGTTTCTCACGCTCTACGAAGCATATCTCACAAGCGCTGCGCAAATGTCTCTGACTTTGCGCCAACTTGCAATATCTAATTTAAAACATATAAGTCATAAAGTCTCAGACTTTAAAACTAAATTTCTTAGATGTAATTTCCAGAAAAGAAAAGATTTAAAACAATATAAGAAATAGCGGTAAAAAGTCAGGAGACTTTTATAAACTGTAATAATTCATAAGTGCAAAAAAAAAGCGCAAAGTCAGAGACATTTGCACAGCTTTGGTGATTCAATCCTTTAAAAATTAAAATCAAAATCTAATGTCGTATTGATTTCCTGCTCTAATTTATCGTCTATTTCTCCAATCTTCCTTAAAGGATTAACGACAATTTCATTTAGCATTTTACCAAATTCTGATACAATCATTTGTATGGTATCTTCCTCAAACAAATCAGAATTGTAATCAATAGTTCCTTTTAACTGATGTTCACTTTCAAACAAGTTAAACACGATAGGTATTCTACTGAATTTGCTTTCGATTGGATAAGATGTTAATTTCAATTCATCTAATTCAATGGTGTTTTCAAAATTAAATTCAGGGTTTTGATAGACCAGCATCAGATCGAAAATATCCGGCGTTATTTTGTCAAGTGGCAGATTTTGATAATTGTTTATTTCCAATAGGTTATGATTAACATTCTCCCACACATCTGTAAAACTTTGTTCTGCTTGTATTTGAGTTCTTAGCACCAGAGTTTTCACAAACATTCCTATTTGATTGTTTAACTCATAGCTATTTCTTCCTGAATTTACTGTTCCAATGCATATATCAGAATGGTTGGATAGTTTATAAATTAAAACATTGACTGAAGCCACTAAAAGGGTGTAGAAAGTCATTTGGTTTTCGGCAGCCAGATTTTTTAAAAGGAACGTAACTTCTTCTGTAAGTTCAAATGATAAACTACTTCCATTTTGTTTATTATTCTGAATACTAAAATCTCTGTCAAATGAATTTTTAGGTGTATAGTTTTGAAGATAATTTTTCCAAAACAACTCATTTTTAGATTGATCTTCTTTTACTGTTTTATTCAACCACTCTGAATAATCTTTAAATTGAAGTTTTAGACTGTTCTCTTGTGTTCGATCTGGAGTACTTTGATTATAGTTTTGGATAAATTCTTTGATAAAAATTTCCAGTGATAAGCCATCCATCATAATGTGATGTGTCGAAAAAAGGAGTAGATGTTGATTCGTTTCTAAGGGTAGCAATTGAACTCTTATCAACATGTCTTTTTCTAAATCAAATTCGGTATTGCTTAATCGATCGATCGCTTCTTCTATAGAATCATTTTTTAACTGATGTACAACAATTTCAAATCTGTTTTTTTCCGGGGCATTGATTTTTTGATACGGAATTCCATCAATTTCAATAAAATTGGTTCTTAGAATTTCATACTTTTCAATGATTTGATTTATGGACCGGTTCACTTTAGCTGTATCTATAATTCCTTCAATAGTATAGCCGGCAGACATATTATAAGCAATTGAATTCTTTGTTTGTTGAGAAGCCAGCCAAATGGTATATTGAGCAGGAGTCAAATGATATAAATCTTTGATTTCAGCTAAAGGTATGGCATTCGATTGGGTTGGCTTTAACTCTTGTAAATAAACAGCCAGTGCTTTTATAGTAGGAAAATCAAAAATCGTTTTTAAAGTAATCTCTACATAAAGATTTCGGGAAATTAATCCAATCAATTTTACCGCATTCAAAGAATGACCACCAAGTGCAAAAAAATTATCCGTTACACTTATGGCTTCTTTTGTATTTAATACTGTTGCCCAATAGTGTGATAGTTTTATTTCTAAATCGGAAACCGGTTCTTTAAAATGCTCTTCGTTTGTATTATACTGAATCTCTCTTTGTGACAACGATTTTCTATCTACTTTTTGATTGGGCGTAAGCGGAAATTCTTCCAGTGGAATAATTGCATTCGGAATCATATAGTACGGAAGTGTCTTTTTCAATTGATTCGTAATTTCAATTGTATCGATGAACTCTTGATTTTTTAAAACATAAGCGATTAAAAAAGCTTCTTGTTGCACCCCTTTTTTAGCAATGACAACAGTGTCTTTAATTGCAGCTATTTGATTGAATTGCGACTCGATATCGCCCAATTCTATTCTATAACCTCTAATTTTTACCTGATTGTCATTTCGTCCTAAAAATTCTATTTCTCCATTGTGATTCCATTTTCCAACATCTCCTGTTTCATAGCACCAACTATTCGTATCAAAAGGGTTTTGGATGAATTTTTCTTTGGTTAATTCGTTGTTTTTATAATATCCCAGTGCCAATCCATCGCCAGCAATATAAATGGCTCCCGGAATTCCAATCGGTTTTGGATCTAAAAACGCATCTAAAATATAGAATTGTGTATTGTTGATGGGTTTACCAATATTGGAGGCTTGCGAGGGGTGCTCTATTTTTTTTACACTAGACCAAATAGTCGTTTCAGTTGGTCCGTACATATTCCATAATGCTGAGCTATGGCTGATTAGTCTTTGGGCTAATGATTCGCTTAGCAAATCGCCGCCACATAATACTTTTAATTGTTTATCGCCCTGCCAGTTGGCATTGAATAACATTTGATAAAAACTTGGTGTGGCCTGAAGGATTGTGGGTTTGAGTTCTTCTAATTTTCTAATGATTAAATTAGGATCGGATAACAAATTCTGGTTAGCAATATATAAGGTTGCTCCTGAAATTAAGGGTGCAAAAAATTCTAATATAGAAATATCAAAAGAATAAGTTGTTACTGAAAATAAAATGTCATTTTCATTAATTCCGGGTACCTGCTGCATACTGGTTAAGAAATTAAGCAATGACTGATGTCCAATTTCAACTCCTTTTGGATTCCCTGTTGATCCTGATGTGTATATAATATAGGCCGTATCTCGTGGGGATACGATTTGAAATGTTGTTGAATGTAATTCCTCAATTTCAGCAAGAATATGTTCTAATGCTATGGTCTTTACCTGTTTGATCGCCTCAGTTTCATCATTATTTTCGTTAATAATGATGTCGGTTTGACTATGGATCACAATATAGCTTAAACGGTCTTTTGGAAAAGCAGGATCTAACGGAATATAAGATCTGCCCGTTTTTAAAATACCTAACAAAACAGCGATCATATTAGCGGAACGACCTAACAAAACAGCAATTGGTGCTTTATCTTCCGGACCAAATTTTGAAATAATATAAGTTGCTATCTGGTTGGATAGCTTATCCAGTTCGCTATAAGAATATGATTTTCTCTCCTCTTTTACCGCAATTTTTTCAGGTACTCTTTTAACTTGTTCCTGAAATAAATCCAGTACCGTTTTATCTTTTGGATACTCAACTTTTGTACGATTAAAATCAAATACTACTTGTTGCTTTTCTTCTGTGGTTAAATAGGTTAACTCTTTTAGCTTTTTATCTGAATTATTTAAAACAGCATGAACCAACTTTTCAAAATGATTGACCACTTGTGTGATACTAACCTCATCAAAATAATTCAAATTATAGTCAAAATCAATTTTCACATCTTCTGATTCGTCAAATTCTCTTATGTACAAAGCCAGAGCTACTCTTTCTGATTGATGACTTAATGGAATTACTTTGGTTTGTGTGTTTTTAAAATGAGCGGAGTAATCTTGTTTTTCGTAAGAAAGTGTGATATTAAACAATCGCTCTTTTTGGCTGTACAACTGCAATTCCTGAATTAACTTTCCTAAGGGCAGCCGCTGATGGCGATAATCTTGTTTTAACTGATTTTTGATATCAATTATTAAATCCTGAAAAGTCGCTTCAAAATCCAATGACATTCTCAAAGGAGAAATTCCCATAAAAAGTCCCACCGTTTTTTTATAAGCAGACTTACTTCTGTTTAAAACAGGCAAGCCGATAGCAAAATCGTTGTTTTCGTGTTTTCTGCCAAAATAAGTGTACAGAATTCCTAAAATTAGAGCAAAAGTGGAACATCTATAGCTTGTGGCTAGTTCATTTAATTGGTTGTAAACCGCTCTTCTAATAACCAGTTCTTTACGGCTGCTTTTGTTTATTTGTACACGGTCATCTAACTTATCGAATAAATTCTCCGGTAATGGTTTGAATTTTTGAGACCAGTATTCTAAATCTTGCTTTAATGATTCTGAATTTTGATATTGGAAATCATCTTCTTCAAAGTCTTTGTAACTAAATGGATAATCGGAAATAATTGCGCCAGATTCAGAAATCTCATTGTAGTTCTGAACCAATCTTTGAAACATTAATGAAGTTCCCCAGCCATCGGTTATGATATGATGATACACTGAGAATAAATAGTAAAAATCGTCCTGAACTTTTACTAAAGTGAAAATATGCAAAAGGCTTCCTTTTAATAAATCAAAAGGTTTCATAAATTCCTTTTGCATATAGAGATTTGCTTGCTCAGTTGAGTTTTCAAAGTCTGAAAAATCAATAAATCCCAGCTCCGATTGATGGTCTGCTACTATTTGAATACCAACATTTTCTTCCTTTTTTACAATAATACTTCTATAAGCATCGTGCTGATCAATCAAGGCAACATAGGCTCTTTTGAATATTTCTATGTTTACTTGACCTTTAATTTCGATTTTAGCCCCAATATTATAAACAGGCTCATTAGGAAATAATAATTGTTCGAAGTAAATATCTTGTTGGGGCAATGTCAGTTTCATGAATATTCTTTTTATAGTAGTTCCATAACATTATCAGTTACTTTTTCATCCATAATTGTTTGGCCGGAGTCCAATTTTGTGATTCTGCCGGCCTATTTAAAAAGGGCATCAGTATGGATAACTGCGATAATCGTTTTGCTTTTTCTTTCGGTTTTGGCAATACGTTTTCCTAAAAATTACAACGTTTGCCCGATGCGCTTATCTTGCGATAATTCATAGAAATATTTGGCTATCCCGATATCAAAAATCGCCATCCCCATAGGACAGAACATTATGGTATCGTTTGCTTTGATAGTTTTTCTTAATTTTCCGGATAAGACATCCGTGATTATAAGAACGTCTTTCTCCAGCAGTCCTTTTGTCTGGTGCATCATTTCAATATCGGTGTTTTCGCGGCATACTTCGTCCCAATTATCAACAATCACGCAGTCAATAAAATCATAAACATCGGCTTCATAATCTCTTAATGAAACATTGAGTTGCAACGAACCCTTTGGAGGTGGAAGATTGATGTATCGTTTTGACGAAGCCGTACAGGTAATAAAAATTTTTGAGTTTAAATAGGCTTGTTCCCAATCGTTTGCGAGTACGATTTTGTGTTTCCATTTTTCGGGCAGCAACTCTGTGTCAATTGAATTGATATCGTAGACATAAATTTTGTCAATGATATCTTCATGCAAAGTAAAAATCATCTCAAGATGCATCCTCCCAATTGGTCCTAAACCAATAATACCAAAATTTATTTTTTCGTTAATTTCTACTGCTTCCCTGTAGCTTTTTATGATCGCACCTGTAACTGCCGATGTACGTATGGCCGAGACCATGGGCGTATTTATCACCGATATGGGAACACCGGTATCGGCATTATTGAGGATAATAACTGAATTAGCCCTCGGTAGATTATTTTTTATATTGTCAGGAAAGCTGGCGATCCATTTTATGCCCGAAATATTATAATCTCCTCCTACATAAGCCGGCATAGCGATTATTCTGTTTTTTAAATCTTTATATCTAAGGTATGGTTTTATAGGCTGTGCGTAATCCTTTTTTTCTAACAGGAGAACAGTATCTTCAATAACCTGAATAATTTCATTCCAGTTATTCCCTATTTCCAATATATTTTGTTCATTAATGTATTTCATAAGAAGTTTGTTGAAAGCATTTATAATCTATTAATTCCAGGTAATCATCGCCGGAATCGGGTATAATGACCAGGCAATTCTGTTTCTTTTCAGAATTTTCAATATTTTGCAAGGCAGCATAAAAAGCCGCTCCTCCGGAAGCACCAGCCAGAATACCGTACTCATGGAAAAGTTTTTGGCAGCCGCTTATGATTTCCTCTTCACTTAAAATAACATGATCGTGTATGTCTGCCAGGGCAATAAAATCCGATGTTTTGCTGGCACCAATGCCCGGTAGTTTGCGTTCTTTGGTTATGGTAGAAAAAATCAGTGAGCCTTCAATATCTACCGCTATAATCTTTATTTTTGGAAAATACTTCTTGATACGCTGTGATAATCCGGTGACTGTGGCTCCCGAACTCACAGAAATAAAAATATAGTCTATTTCATCAATTTGATCTTTTATCTCCTCCATCATTGCATTATAAGCCAGGTAACAATTCTTGTTTTTATATTGGTTGGGCTGGAAAGAATTTTTGTTTTCTTCAAGATAGTTTTTGATAAATTTTATTCTGTTCAGTAAATAATTACCGGTTTCGTCTTTTTGTGTGATCTGAACGATGTGACTGCACAGTAGTTCCAGCTTTTTCTTTTTGTATAAAGAAATGCACGGATCTATAACCGGTATAAACTTCAGGTCCAGTTTTCTGCAGATCAAAGCGAGCGCTATCCCAAAATTTCCCGAAGTAGATTCGATTACAACTGTGTCTTCATTGATTGAACCATCAAGAATTGCTTCTTCTATTACTTTAAATGCAGATCGCATTTTTATACTACCACCAAGTTGATAGTATTCTACTTTTATAAAAATATTCTTCTCTGCGCATATATTATACAAAGGAGTATTTCCAATAAGCTTTTTTAGTTTGTACAGTTTGTCTAATAATGTATTCATCGATTAGGATTTGTGTTTTTTTGCAATGCAGATATAGGACAACGGATAGGAAAGTTCTTTTTTTTCCAGGTCTTCTTTTAAATTTGATATATCATTCGCATATTCAAATAATTTGTAAAGTGACAGCCCATTATCGGCAATGGCATTGAACAGGTCGGAGAACGTATAATTAAAACTATAGTTTGTGCTTCCTGTATATTCTGTTTTTCCCAAATAATCCAGGCCACCTTCCTCTTTTAATGGTTCTTTTCTAAAATAATTTTCTTCTTCCGAAAGTTTCATATCCTCATCGATAAGCCAGCTAAAAGGATGTTGTTCCTGAATAACCAGAAATCCTTCAGGAGATAATGCTTTAGAGATTTTTTTGATGATCTGATTCAAATCGGGCAGCCAAACCAGGGCACCTACTGTCATTAATACGATATCAAATTTTTCGTTTTCTATAATTTCGTCCATTTCATAAACATCATAGACATGAAATGTACAGTCAAGACCCAGTTGGTCGTTTAGAAAACGTGCCGAATCGATCGCTTCGTCAGAGATATCGATACCGACACATGTGCCGGCATTCATTTTTTTTAATGAAATCAGTTCCTCACCGTCGTTACAGCACAGTTGAAGTATTGATTTGTTTTGGAATGTTATTTTATTTAATACTTCCAGAAGGTTCTCATCCAAGGTACTAAAGTCCTCTAAAGTGAATTTGCTTTTATATCTCTTTTTAAAATCCTGATGCATTGGATTCACCTCATTCCATGCGATCCTGTTTGCTTCGGTATATTTTTTATAATCCATATCGTGTATATTTTTTTGATTATTAGGAGTTCTTTTTTAAACATTCCTTTAAAAGCACTGGCGAAAAAATAATTGTTTAACGCCAGTACTTCTTCTGTGATTTTTTTTCTGAATACGGATCTCAACTATTGACCATTAATTTCGTTATCAATAGCAGCATCGCTGTACTGATTTCACTTGTCTCATCGCTTCTTTCAAAACAGTCCCGAGTTTTTATCAACACGATTAACTACTTCTGCAATAGACGGATACCTATACAAAGATACATTCAATAGTTGGTGAATCTTTTTCAAAATTTTCGTTCTCAGCATCAAAAAGATTACACTTTTTCCAGATTATCCTGTTTGTTTAAAATAAAATTCCCCATTACCAAATAATCAATATTGGATTTCAAAAAAGTTTTTATCGCATCCTCAGGAGTACAAACAATTGGTTCTCTATCATTAAAAGAAGTGTTTAAAACCATCGGGATACCGGTTAGTTTATAGAATTCTGATATTAACCCATGATATTTTGGATTGGTTTTCTGATTAACCGCCTGTATTCTCGAAGTCCCGTCAACATGCACTACTGCCGGTATAAGTTCTTTTTTATTGGTTAAAGCCGGATAAGCCATAAGCATGTACTCGGATACAGGTGTGCTTTTTTTAATGTCAAACCAGTTTTCTGTTTCTTCTGATAAAACACTTGGGCAAAATGGTCTGTGATCTTCCCGGTGTTTTACTATTGAATTGAGTTTTTTAATCATATGGAAATTTCTCGGATCTGCCAAAAGACTTCTGTTTCCAAGCGCCCGGGGTCCAAATTCCATTGCTCCCTGAAACCATCCAATAATATTACCTGCTTTAATAAGTTCTGCAGCTTTTACCTCTATGTCTTCCACATGTGAATACACCAGATTTCTCTTAGACATTTCATTGTGTATTTCTTCGGTTGTAAATGAAGGCCCTAAGAACGTATTGTCTAAAACCAATCCTTCTAAATTACCTTCTGCTTCAATATTTAGTTTTAAAGCCGCTCCCAATGCCGTTCCCGCATCATTTGCTGCCGGCTGTATAAAAATGTTTTTGAATTTACTATTTTCAAAAGCTATGGTGTTGGCAACACAGTTTAAAGCGACACCACCTGCAACACAAAGATTTTCAGATTTTGTTTCTTCAAAAAGCCTGTCGGTAACTTTTACAATAATATCGGTTGTCCATTTTTGCAGAGCAGCGGCAATATCCTTGTGTACCTCTTCTAATTCATCTAATGTTTCTCTTTTTTTAATGTTGAATAACTTTTCTAACTTAGAATAATCTTCAACCCTGAAGCACAGTACCTCATTATCCAGTTCAAAAATAGTTTGATCATTGATGGAAATTATCTTACTGAATTCCTCTTCGAATGTTAAAGGATTTCCGAACGACGCGACGCTCATTACTTTACACGCATCGTATTCTGAAAAGCCTAAAAATTTAGAAATTTTCTCCCATAAAAAACCAATTGAATTAGGATAGGCAATTTGTTGTACTACATCAATATTTTTGCCATGTCCGTAAGCAAGAGTGGTCGATTCAAATTCACCGATTCCGTCAATAGAAAGTATAGCCGCATCACTAAACGGAGATGGATAGTATGCTGATGCACAATGCGCTATCGCATGTTCGATAAAGCTAAACTGTCCCTTGAACCCCATTTCCTGAAGTTTTTGAGGAATTTGTGTTAATTTATCATAGAATAACTTTTCGCCATCCTCACAACCCCAGTTGTTTGGTACGAAACGATCTTCTGAAGGGATGTTTTCTAATCTTCTTTCAGGTTTAAATGAAAACCCTATTAGAGAAACATCCTCTAAACTTATCCCCCCCATCTCGAGACATTTGTTCATGGCAAGAATCGGCAATTCATCCGGATTGTCAATTTTTGATTCTTTTGCATGTTTGACTCTTGAGAGTCTTTCTTCTTCAATAGCCGCCACTACTTTGTTATCAATTATTAAGCATGCCGCTGATTCATGGTATACACAATTTATTCCTAAAATAATATTTCTCATAATTTTGTATCTTTTTATTTCTCTATTTGATTTGTTATAATTTGGGTGTTTTTTTGTATTTTTTCTTTTTGGAGTATTTCATAATGCCCCCCTTCAAGCCTGATCAGATTGATTTTACTTTTAATTAAGGCTTGCCAAACGCTGTGTTTGTCGATGCTGGAATTTTCACTAAGAAAAACATAGGTTGGAATATTGATCATTTTGTTTCCTGAAACAAACGAAGTGATTTCAGCATATTTCCATATTCGGTCTACAATTATTTTCCTTTCATCAGGAGTAAATTTATTCAGCTGATCTAATTCTAAGTATGCGTCAACGTCAGCGTCTTCATAAGCAGTTGCTTTTTTGTTTATTTTGACGGTCTGAGGCGGTGGCACTATATCCAATACGATAAACTTATTGACCACTTTATAATCTTCCAGTTTTTTTAGCAGTTCATAAGCAAATAAGCCTCCGGCTGAATAACCCAGCAGGTCAAGTTCGCCTTCAATTCCGCTGTTCATTATCATTGCTATAGCGCTGTCTACGATGTCATTTAAACTGTTATGCATTTCTTTATAGGAATCTAAAAAAGAAAAATCAAGCGCATAAACGTTGTAATGATCAAGGTGTTTTGACAACTCTAAGAAATCTACTGCGGTGGTACTGATAGAGGGTATGCATACCATATTCTTTGTTTTTCCACTGCTGAGTTTGTGCAGATAGATCCCAGCTTCTTTATTCTTTGCATTTTTGTCTACATAGGCCGCTATGCTGTAAATGGATTGGCGATTGAATACTTCTACTATCGGGAATTTTATACCGAACTCTTTTTCGATTTTGGAAATCAGTTGAATCATGTTTATAGAATGTCCTCCATATTCAAAAAAGCTGGAATGAATTTGGATTTCTTTTTCTAAAATTTCTGTAAAGAAGCTTTTTATGATTTGCTCCGTGGCCGTCAATTTGGTTTCGGGCGAAAGAAAATCGCTATTGAGCTTCAGTTTGTTTAATTTGTTCTTGTCCACTTTTCCATTATCATTCAGTGGTATTTTATCTAAAACAATAATTTTTCGCGGAATCATGTATTGCGGCAAATACACAGACAAATGCATTCTGATTGCATTATCATTCAAATAATTACTGGCCGATTGTTCATTCAGCAAATAGGAATAATCCGTTTGTAAAAAAGCACCTTCTTTTTCAGTAGAAACTTTGAGGCTGATCAGATTAGAATATCCAAAATGACGGCATACCTCTGCATAACACTTTAAAATCTCATCCTCTTCCAGTGTGTTGAATGTCGAAGGAGTCAAAATATTCAGAATGGCTATGGCGTTGTATTCTGTTTCCTCTGTCCTACGCAGTAAAATGCTACTATCATCGGAAGCAGCAGTCGCGTCTGACAGAAAAACAGGAACAGCTGTTACATAACAGATTGTTTTACCGGTTTCGTCATTAATTCTTATTTGCAGATCGGGATAATCGTAAAGTATCTGATCAAAATCTTTAAAAGATTCTAAAAATAATGGTTCAAAAGGTACTGTTTTGGAAAGGCCTTGGAAGTCTTCCCTAATCATTTCATTTTGATGCAGGGTAATCCACGTGTATGCTCTGCCATCCTTAGCTACAAAACTGTTGATTCCTTTTTCGGGTTCAATAAAAGCAATTAATTGTTCGTAAGCTGCTTGTTTGTTTACAAGTACTGCAACATTAAAAATAGCATTATGATTTAAAAGAACCGATTCTATTTCATCAATCTCAATCCTGTTGCCATTCAATTTTACCTGATTGTCGAGTCGTCCGTATACAATTAAATTACCGGCTTCGTCATAAATACCCTTATCACCTGTTTTGTAAAGCCTTGTGCTAAATCCATCCTGAAAGGGATTATCAACAAAAGCATTTTTGGTTTGTTCAGGATTGTTCAGGTAATCGGCAGCTGCACCTATTGATGATATATACAATTCCCCCGGAACACCAAGTGGACAAATTTTCATCTTCTTATCCAAAACATAAATTTTGGTATTGGCTACCGGCTTGCCTACGGGAACAAACTGATCTGTCCCAATAGTGCTTTCAGAACAGTCAAATCGGGTAGAATCTACAGTGGTTTCAGTTGGTCCATAGCAGTTATACAATTTACACTCCAGCACATTAAAAAATCGGTTTCTTAATGAGGTCTGCAATAAAGCCCCCCCTACCGCTATTCTTTTTAGACTTTGAAGATTTGAAATTTCATTTCTTTCAAGACCATCCACAATAGATTCTAATAACAAAGGTACCGACTGCACATGCGTAATCTTATGCTTCTCGATATAGCTTTCATAGGCTTTTATGCTTTTTTCATCATCATCTTTCATCACGACAATTTTTGCGCCTGTGGCTAATGGCCATAAAAAGTCCATAATCGACGCATCGAAGACTACCGGTGTGTGAAATAAAACAGCTTCGTTTTCATCAAAATTAAAAGCCTCTGTAGTAGATTTTATAATATTGATTATCCCTACATGTTTGATATTAATACCCTTCGGCTTTCCTGTTGATCCTGAAGTAAATATGGTGTAAGCCAGGTCCTGGTTTTCTACCTGTACATTTGGAGCAGAATCAGAAAACCCGGAAAAATCTGTGATGTTCAGGTTGATGAACAATTTCGAAAAAGAGGCTTCCATAAATGCCTGAGACAAACATTCTGTAGTGGTAACTATTGCTTCAATTTCTGCCTGATTGATAATTTCTTCGATACGCTGTACAGGATAGTCTTTACCCAGCGGCACATAAATTGCACCTGCTTTAAGTATTCCTAATACTGTGGCTATAAACTCTGTCGATCGCTGCATCAGTACTCCAACCCTGTCTTTTTTCCTAATGCCTTTTTCGATCAAATAATGCGAAATTTTATTGGCAAAAGCATTGATTTGGGCATAAGTAAGCTGTTGTTCGTTGTCAACTACTGCAACATTTTCAGGATATTTTACCGCCGTTTCTTCAATCAGGTTATGAATACCGTAATTTTCAATAGTGAAAACATCTGTATTCTCGGTAAAATCGCTAATGATCGTTTTCTCTTCGTTCAGTAATATGTCATAATCTCCAATATTCTGCTCGGGATCTGCTATACACTGGCGGATCAACTGCTCGTATCGCGAAAGGAAATTTTGCGCTGTTGATGCTTTAAACAAATCTGTATTGTATCGCAATGAATACCACATATAATGCTGTGAGTGGTCAATTTGAAGCGTGAAATCAAAAACAGAGGTATGGTTTATTTTCAAATCATACTGACCAGTAATGTCATTGATGGTGATGCCATCAAAATTTCTTTCGGTCAATTCGGTGTCATCATTTTGCACGCCAAAAAATACGGACATTACTTTTTGTCGTGAAAAATCTGTAGTCGGATTTAATTCTTCGATAATCTTGTTGAAAGGATACAAATGATTTTCATAAGCATCCAGCGAACTTTTCTTTGAATGTTCCATTAATTTTCTGAAAGACCAGTTTTCCTCTACCGTACAGCGTATCGGTATTCCCGATGCGAATAGGCCGATAATATCTTCCAGATTTTCCTTATCTCTGTTCCATATAGGAGTTCCTACCACAAAATCATCCTGGTTGGTTAATCTGTATAATAATAAGTTTAATACAGAAATTAGAAAGATTTGATAGGTGACCCCATTTTGATTACAGAAATCGGTTATTTCCTGTTTGAAATCTAAATCAACCGATTTGAAAATAAAGTCTCCATTAAAGGAATGCACCAACGGCCTCGGAAAATCTGTAGGCAGTTCGAGTGGTTCCGGTATTGTTTTGTATTTTTCTAACCAGTATTGCCTTTGAGACTCTAATTGTCCCGAATCGATCAAAGCGTTAATCCATTCGGTGTAGTCGACATAGTTTACCTTTAATTCCGGAAGACCAAAATCACCTGTGGCAATTAAATTGTTATAGCCCTGAGTCAGTTCCTTATGGAAAATAAAAGTTGATATCTGATCCCAGACAATATGGTGCGTCTCTAACGTAAAAATGTATTTTTCATCCGCCAGTCTGATCAATTTAACGGTACATATTGGTGGTTTGGATAAATCAAAAACAGTGTTGCTGTATTTTTTTATGATTTCCTGCACCTTATTTTCCTGCTCTGACTCTTGTCTGATATCAATCAGAAAGTCAGCAAAATTAAGTTCCGTATGTTCCCTGAGAAGCTGATAAGGTCTGCCATCGTCTTCAACTAATGCTATTCTGAAAATATCATGCCTGTCATACAGATGTACTATTGTTTGGTACAATGCATCAATATTCAGATCACCATTGAATTCAAGTATAAATCCGATGTTATAAAACGTACTGTTCGGATTAAATTTTTGCAGGTACCATTCGGCAAACTGAACAGGTGATATTTTATACCTGCTCTTTCTGCTTTTTTTCGCTGGATTTGGCAATACCAGATTTAGCCTTTCTTTTTTATGAAAGTCAATCCTTTTTGCAAAATCTTCGAGAATTGGATATTCAAAAAGATCCTTTAACGGGATATCAACCTGAAATTCTTTCTTGACTTTTGTAATGATCTGTATAGCGGAAATAGAATGTCCGCCATTCTCAAAGAAATTATCATTGATTCCTAAGCTATCTCTTCCCAATGTATCCATCCAAAATTCAAGAATCTTTTCTTCATAGGTGTTTGAAGGAAGGACTATTGCTTTTTCAGAATTACTTTTGGAATCGCTCTTTGCTAAAAGCTGGTTGCGATCAATTTTCCCGTTAGAAGTCACCGGAAAACTCTGCACAATAAACAGCTTTGAAGGAACCATATACTCCGGCACGCTTTGTGCAAGGCGTCTCCTGATTTTTTCAGTTTCTACCTCTATATCTTCATTTGTTACAGCATTGTTTATGATTACAAAGGCTACAAGATAGTTTTGGTCATTGTTTTTATTCAAAATGACTACCGCTTCTTTGACCTCAGCAATCTGTAGTATTTTGTTCTCTATCTCACCCAATTCGATTCTCCTGCCATTGATTTTGACCTGAAAATCTCTTCTGCCGAAAAATTCAATATTCCCATCCGGTCTATATCTTCCGATATCTCCTGTTCTGTACATCGGAACTTTTGAAGACTGAAAAGGATCTTCCAAAAATACCTCACTCGTTTTTTGAGGATTGTTCAGATACCCATATCCGACTCCTATACCTGAAACTACAATTTCTCCCCTTACTCCTATCGGAACCTGTTGAAACGAATCGTCGATGATGTAGATTCTGAAATTCTGTAAAGTTTTTCCAATCAATATGTTTGGCCCCTGAGGACACTCTTTCATGATATAATGTGTAATATCATCAGAGGTTTCTGTTGGGCCGTACGCATTCACAATCGGGATATTCGGAAAGGCATCAAACCATTTGCTGATCAGGGCATGATGTACCGTCTCCCCTGTAACTAACAGATATTTTAAATGCTCCAGTTCCTTAAAACCATTGTTTTCTGCCGAATTGTATAACAGCGACAGGTAGGAAGGCACCACTTCAAGTATGCTTACCTGATCTGAAGTTAAATGATACAACAGGTTTTCGGGATTCGTTATCGTATCATCATCATAAATGACAATTGACCCTCTCTGAACCAGAGCAGCAAAAAACTGCCATATTGAAATATCAAATCCTTGTGAAGCATTTTGCGCCACTACACTATCAGCCGTTATTTCGAGGTCGTCAATTTTGGCATAGATATGGTTCATCATCCCCAAATGATGTAAAATTGCACCTTTGGGTTCACCTGTTGAACCGGAAGTGTAAATGATATAGGCGGCCTCGTCTAAATTGGACCAATCAGAATAGGTATCGTTCTCTTTTTTTAGGGAACGCTTGTCGTACTGATACCTTTTTTGTACACCTTCGGCTTTGTTAGTTTGAGATTTATCTAAAGAAATTAGGGTATCATAGCGAAAAGAGTACAATTCATTTTCAATGCTTCCAATTTTATCGGTATGCAGTACGTCACTGATGAAATCATATTTAAACTTTAAATCATCGAAGAAATATCTTTCCACAAAAAATTCTTCGTCCCACTCCAGTTTAACTCTTTCATTGCTATTGGCTTCTTTATAATCTTGCAGGGAAGTTATCAGACTTTCTTTCTTATCGTTGTCCATGATATCTCCAATGAAAATTTTCCCATGGTTGCCCAGTAAGGCAAAACATTTTTCCAATACATCCAGGAGATAATTATAACCATGAAAATTCTGTATAACACTATTGATAACGATCAAATCAAAATCACCCGTCTGAATTTGGTCAATTTCATGGGCAAAAAGATTGTGTTGCTGAATATTATCAAGCTCTAATTCCTTAATCGTTGCTTCGTTGTTTTTTAAAACGTTTGCCGATAAATCTACTCCGTGATATTCCTTAACCAAAGGAGCAATGGCAAACATGGTAATTCCTGAACTACAGCCTATTTCCAGTACTTTAGAATTTGTATTTATTTCCTGGCTTATCTTGAATCGGGCATTTTCACGATACTCGTTCATTTCTTCCCGGCTGAAAGGTTTACCGGTATAACTGTTGAGCCAGCCACCAGCTGTGATATCATCAGTAGAACGTTCGGCTACATACTCCCAAAGATCTCTGTTCATAGAAGCATTTTTTGATTCGGCTTCCAGAAAGATATTTTCACTGTTGACACAAAAGATACTTTTAAGACCCGGACAATCCCACTGCAATAACAATGCTTCTTTTACAAAGTTTGTATCGATCACAAGCATCTCCAAACCGGCGTCGTTGATTAGCTTTTTGATACGCTGGTAAGGATACGTTGGGTCAAAAGGCAGATAGGTCATACCTGCTTTCCATACTCCTGTAATTGTTTTTACGATTTCAGGGGAGCGTTTCATTAAAACACCTATAAGTTTATTATCGGTATTTAATGACAGGAAATTTGCAATCTGACTACTTTCCTTATGAAGTTCACCATAGCTGGTTTGCACGCCATTGTACAGAATCGCACATAAATCAGGGCTGGTTTGGGAATGCTCTTTTATATAGTTTGGAATTGTTTTTTGAGGAACAAATTTATCGGTGCTATTGAATTGGCTGATACGTTTTTTGTCTTCTTCAATCAGCAAATCATAATCGCTAAGTTTTTTGTCCGAATCAATTCCAACCTGATCTAACAAATAATTAAAATGCGTGAACAAACGCTCGATATGCTCAGACTCATAAACGTCCGTATTGTATCTGGCATTGAAAATAATTTCTCCGTTCGCTTGTTCCACCAGCATGATGTTCAAATCACAGATCGCTGTTTTATTATCTGCTTTTATCACATTCACTTCGACAGATTCTGCGCTCAGATTATCATCCGAAGAAATGGTATTGGCATAATTTTGAGTCTCGATCAAAACATCAAAAACCGGAGAACGGCCTAAATCTCTCTTAATATTTATATCATTGACCAGTTCATCAAAAGGATAATCTTTATGCTCAAAGGCTTCAATTATATTATTTTTTGTCAGACTGATAAGATCCGAAAACTTACAATCCCGATCAAATTGTGTTCTTATGACTAAGGTGTTAATATAGAATCCGATTTGATCTTGTAACGATAATTTTTCTCTGTTTGCAATAACAGTACCCAGTACGATGTCGGTATTTCCTGTATACTTATAAAATATATAATTAAAAACAGACATTGCGGTCATGAAAAGCGTCGCATTGTACTCTTTACCTAGTGCCTGCAGGTTTTTTGTACTGTTTGACGGAAGTGTGTAAACCACATAGGTACCATTATAAGTCTGTGTTTTCGGGCGCTCGCTGAACGAAGGCAGGTCAATCTTCAAAAGATCTCCCTCGAGTTTCTGACTCCAGTATACTCTTTCTTTCCAATCGATATTACTATTTTCCCATTCTGCATAATCCTTGTTCTGAATTTCCAGAGGAGAAAGATTTACCGGAATCTGGGCAGAATAAGCATTATAATACGATAAGATATCTTTCATTATTATTTTGAGAGACCACGAATCGGATATAATATGGTGCATGCAGATGAGCAGTAAATAATCGTCATCTGCTTTTTTCAAGAGACTTAGCTGTATCAGCGGTCCCTTTTCTAAATCAAATTTATGCTGAATGAAATCCTCAATGTAGTTATTGATTTTTACCTCACCATTGTTTGCTTTGCTGTAATCCAGATATTCCAACGCTGAAAATTCCGGGCTGAACGGCAACACGTTCTGCACGATTTCGTCATCCAAAAGAACGAAAGCTGTTCTCAGTATTTCATGCCTTTCGATTAAAGCGGCACAAGCTTTTTTTAAGTAATCAATATCTAGTTGCCCTTTAAGTTCAGCGGCCACCGGGACATTGTAGGCTACAGAAGCCTCATCAAATTTACTTAAAGACCAAAGACGCTTTTGAGAACTGGTTGTTTTATAATATTTTTTTTCCGAAATCTTTGGAATTTCAGAATAGGCCGAATCCAGTTTATTCTCCTCAATAAACGAGGCAAGCGATCTGATGGTAGAGTATTTAAAAATATCTTTTATCTCAATTTTAATACTCAATTTTTTATGCAAAAGCGAGATTAGTGAAACCGCATTTAAAGAATGTCCGCCAATGTCAAAAAACAAGTCATTAACCCCAACCTTTTCTAAATTGAGGAGTTCCTGCCAAATCAAGGTAATGCTTCGTTCTAAGTCAGTACCGGGAGCTTCATATTCCGAAGTCAGACTGTCTTTTGCATTGATAATCTTTGGAAGTTTTGCGGTATCGATTTTTTCATTTGCGGTTAAAGGAAAGCTGTCCAAAAAGAAAAAATAGTCCGGCATGTAATACTCCGGCAGTTTTGTCTTCAGTTCTTCTTTGATCGTTACGGCCTTAATGGGTTCGCTATTGTTTTTGGGAACGATGTAACAAGCCAGATAATCATTTTCTGTTTTTGGATCCTGAATAACCGTTACAAAAGCCTGACTTACGGCATTCAATTTTAAAATTTGGTACTCAATATCGGCACTTTCTATTCGTATACCTCTAACCTTTAACTGATTGTCTTTTCTTCCTATAAAATCTAAATTTCCGTCCGGTTGCCATCTTGCGAAATCACCCGTTTTGTAAAATCGCGTAGTACCAAAATTTTCAATGGTAACAAACTTCTCCGTATTCAGTTCTTCAGCATTATAATAGCCAGTTGACACATAAATACCGGCTACATAAAGTTCACCAATCATTCCCATTGGTGTAAACTTTTTATGCTTATTGAGTAAGTAAAGCCGTGCATTTTCAATTGGTTTTCCTACTGAAACTTTTTTAAGCTCCGACGGAAATGCAGAACAATCATAATAAGTCACATCAACCGTTACTTCTGTTGCGCCCCAGGTATTTATTAATCTTGTGCCATTTGTAGCAAACAAAGTATCGTTAAAAGAATTGACAACTCTGGACGAAAGAGCTTCAGCACCTGTAAATATCCATCTTAAAGTGGCCAGTTTTTCAGTATGATTTTCAAATGTATTGATGTAATCCAAAAAAACAGAAAGCATGGATGGAACAAAATCCATAGTGGTTACTTTATAGGTGCTTACCGCCTCAAGAATAGCTTCTGGATTTTTCTCTTCGCCATTGGGTAAAAAATAAATTTTTGCTCCTGAAGCTACACCACGAAACATTTCACAAATGGAAGGATCAAAAGACAAAGGTGTTTTCTGAATGGTCACATCGCGATCTGTGAAATTGTACTGTTTTGTTAACCAACTCATTCTGGCAACGAAAGATTCATGCAAAATAAGTACTGCTTTCGGGCTACCCGTTGAACCGGAAGTGAACATAAGATATGCCGGATCTTTTGGACCCGCTGTAGCTTTAATATTTCCAACAGGATAATGCTCTAAGGACAAATGATCCAGATCTACTATTGTTCTGCTTTCATCTGCTACAGCATTACTGTAGGGAGCTTTTGAAATTATGATCGGAACTTTTACTTCTGCAAGCATCACCTCAATCCTGTCGGCAGGAAGTGTAGGATCTATCATGAAGAATGTACCGCCTGCCTTTAGTATGGCCAATATGGAGATGATAAGGTCATTCGATCTTTCTAAATAGATTCCAATTACCGCATTTTTAGTGTCCTTTTTTTCCAATAGATAATGTGCCAACCGGTTGCTCCTTTCGTTTACCTGTCTATAAGTAAGCTGGCTTTGGGAATCGATTGAAAATAAATTATCGGGGTTACTATCCGCCTGACTTTCAAAAACAGCATGAATCGTATCAGCCGAAAGGGCAGCTAAACTCACAGGTCGATTCAATCCGTCTTCGTAATATTTTATTTCACTATCAGAAAATAGGCTAATATCCTGAATAAGAATTTCGGGGTTGCTTATTACCAACCTCGCTACATTCAGGAAATGAATCCCCATCTGCTTAAGATAGATACCTGGTACAGCAGCCGGGTTGGCTTCTATTTTCCCCTGAAGCACATTGCCTGTTTTTTCAAATGTAAAAACGATATCATCGCCAGTTGATTCAGCTCTACCATGGATTGGCTCAAATACATGCCACACATTGGACAGGTCGTTGCTGTTACCACTGATTTTTTCGGCTAAAACATTCCGGGGATAATCCTGATTCTCATAAGACAGCTCAACGATCTCACTCAATTGCATTACAAACTCTTTAAAAGAATTTGAAGCATCAATTTCTCCGGATATATAAACCGAATCATTGAGTGTTTCTTCATCGGCATTTTCTATTAAAACTGACGAAATTGTAGTGATTGTATCCTGATCCAGATAGTTATAAAGCATGATTTTCAGAACAGCATCCAATAGGACATAAACAGACAGATCATTTCCTTTCGCCAGGGAAAAAATCTTTTCACTGATCTGCTCATCAATACTGAAAACGTATTCCTCTTTCTCAAAATCATCAGAAACTGTGGTATTATTAGTAAATACTAAGTGCGTTTTCTCTGCTATTTGAGCGATTCTTTCAGACCAATATTTTTCTTGTTTAAGGAACTTTGCAGATGTAAGAGTTAAAACGGTGTCTAAAGTGGTATTGGTATTCTCCATTAATCTTCTCTTTTTGAGTTTCTAAAATTTTGCGGCATTATAAATTTTTCATTGCCCTGAATCAAATCCATAATGGATATGTCTTTGCCTTTCCTGTTGCCTGAAGTAATTTCCTGATCCGGTTCCTGATCCGAATCTGTGTACACGGTAATAAAACCTTCATAATTTCTTAAAACAACTTTGTTTGGGGACTGACTTAAAACATAGTTTGGAGCCAACGGAATTTTACCACCACCATAAGGTGCATCAATTACAAAAGTTGGAATGGCATATCCGGAAATATGCCCCCTTAGTCCTTCCATAATCTCGATGCCTTTGGATATAGGAGTACGAAAATGGCCTGCTCCTTTTACTAAATCACATTGATACAAATAATAAGGTCTTACCCGCATCTTCACTAATTCGGTACAAAGCTTACGCTGTATTTCGACAGTGTCATTGATCCCTTTTAATAATACGGTCTGGTTGCCTAAAGGAATTCCGGCTTTCGACAGCTTGTCACAGGCTTGTTGTAACTCCGGAGTAATTTCTTTAGGATGATTCACGTGGATGTTCAGCCAAAAAGGATGGTATTTTTCTACCATATCGCAAAACTCCTGAGTTATAATATTGGGGTTGAATACTGGTGTTCTGGTACCAAGTCTAATAATTTCGACATGAGGAATTTCTCTCAGTCGCATTAAGATCGATTCCAGCCTTTTAATTGGCAGCAGTAAAGGATCACCCCCCGATAGCAGTACGTCCCGGATTTGTGGATTGTTGCTTATGTATTCAATCTGATTGTCAAAATCAGTGGAGTTGTAATTTTTTGAACTGTCTCCTACCAACCTGCTTCTTGTACAATATCTGCAATAAGATGCACACTGGGTAGTGACCAGCATTAAAACGCGATCCGGATACCGGTGTACGATACCATTCACGGGTGAATACTCATCTTCGCTTAAAGAATCTTCGTTCATACCGCTAAAATCATACATTTCCTTCTCGGTCGGCAAAACCTGCCTCCTTATCGGGCAGTTGAAATCGTCTTTGTCAACCAGACTCAAAAAATAAGGTGTAATGTCAACTCTAAACAACGAGTTCTGATTTAACGCGTTAGCTTCGGTAGGCGTAAGATTGATAATTTCTGATATTTCTTCAAAGCTATTCAGCCTGTTGCTTAACTGCCATTTCCAATCGTTCCATTTCTCATCAGGAACATCATTCCATTCCCGATGCCGATACGATTGGACAAAAGATTTCTCCTTTTCGGTACTAATTATTTGCTCATTTTGCATTAAAAGTAGGATTTAAGTTCGCCCGTTCTTCGTATATCCAATGTTGCACAGTGAAAACCTCCGCCAAAAGTGTTGAAATTGTAAAAACTACACGGTATCGGTTTCATCCCAAATTTTTTCAGTGCTTCGATGGTTGGTTTTTCGTTTTTCTCCACCAGAATTCTTTCACTGTCAATCATAAAGGTGTTCATAGTAAGCCATTTGCTGCTCATATACAAAACCTGGCTGTCCGGCATAACCGGTGCTGGGGCTTTCATAATGTCCCAACTTTTGAACATGTCAGGAATTTTATTCATCCTGTCTGGGTGGATTAGCAGTTTACCAGGTGCCAACGGTACAAAAGTGGTGTCAATGTGCATCGGGTGCCTGTCATTACAATCTATTTTATGAATGGTATATTCATCACCAATGTGTTGCTGGAGCCACTTAATACCTGCATCATTGGTTACATGGCTTTTAAGCACAAAGATGTCTTTACCGCATTTGGTAAAATCAGCGGCGTCAAATACCGGCTCAAAATCATTTATAACATAATTAATAGGGTCATTGCCGCTTCCTTCCTGATAATTATAATCATAAAGTTCATCCAGCAATTGCGGCTTCGGAGCTGCCGACCATTTTGCTCCCTTATTAAAATATTCTTTTATCAGAGGTCTGAAAGAATTCACTTCATGATGTCTTGATCTCCAAGGCATCGGAGCTTCAATGATGTTTTCACCTATAACCAATAAAACATCGCGTGGCATCGCGCTATATAACCCGCCTTCGCTTTTCCAGTCAGGAGTGCTGTAAGGTCTGTTAAAATCTACCGGATCCGGTCTTCTAACAATTACTCCCTCCTGTTCCAATATATGGGCCAGGTTGTCCAGTTCCAGCTGCGCAGCTTTTATCTGTTCGGCAGGGAATAATTTTCCTCCATTTTTTTTATAAAAATCCCAGTGGTTTTCAGGCATTGTTGCTTTCAGGGTAACATGCCAGGGCGGTACTGATGCACCTTCCATTGTTCCAACGATTACTTCTTCTAACGGGTCCCATTCATTGTAAGAACTTACAATAGGTTTTGTTTGCGACATACTTTTTACTTTAAAAATTAAAACTTATTTTTTTACTAACTTTTTCAGGTTCTGACTTGATTGTATTGGATAAATTTATTTCTGAAATTTTTATATCGGGGCTACGCAGCACCTGTTCCATAATTTGTATAAATGAATTAGAGAATGCCTTAATGGTAGAGGGTTTGAATAAACCGGAATTAAATTCGAAGTTTATCAGCATGGTATTGTTATCCTGTACCATTGCATCGAGAGTCAGATCATATTTACTTATTCCTTCCGAGTACTTACCGTCATAAGAAATAATTTCTAATCCCTCTATTTTTCTATTTTTGATAATGTCAAAATTCTGTACCGCTAACATTATATTAAACATTGAAGCTGTTTTTAAGTCGTCGTTTTTGAAAGACAATTCGTCTATCAGTAAATCGAGAGAATAGTTCTGATGTTCAAAAACTTGAAGATTATTAAGGTGTACCTGTTCGTATAGTGCCGTAAAATCAATATCCTGATCGAATATATTCCGGATGGCTATAGTGTTGATATAAAGTCCAATTTGTTCTTCCAATTCGAGCATGTCTCTTCCTGAAACAACTGTGCCTACAATGATGTCCTGATTCCTTGTATATCTAAAAATGGCTATGTTTAATACCGATAGTAAGAAAGAGAAAAGCGTTGAGTTTTTCCTGACTACCAGTTTTTCTATACTTGCGGTCAGTTCCTGAGAGAGCTCTAAATAAACATTTCCGCCTGCATAATTTTTAACCGTACTCTTGCGCGGATAGTCTGCCGGAAGATTAGATACGGGCAGTTCTCCGTGTAACTGCCGCAGCCAAAATTCTTTGCTCTTCTGGTCTTTAGCCAGTTGTTCCTCATCATTCTTTTTCCATGATACATAGTCTTTATAATGAATTCGCAATGATGGTAAAGAAATATCCTCCCCTTTTACCAGACTGTCATAATACCTGATGAGTTCCTCAAAAAGTATCTTTAAAGACCAGCCGTCTGCGGCCATATGGTTTAATGTGATGTTTAGAATGTGTTCGTTATCGCTTAGTTTGATTATGTTTATTCTTAAAGGCAGCTCTTTTTTCAGATCAAAAGAGAGCGTTAATTCCTGACGGGTAAGTCTCTCTGCAATTTCTTCCTTATTGAATTCTTCCGACAGGTCAATAAAATGGATCAGATTCTCCTCTAAGTTTTCGGGTGCTATGATCTGCTGTTTAGGCTCTCCTTCAAAAAAAACAAACCTGGTCCTTAAGCTTTCATGCCTTTGGATTAATCTTTTTACAGATTCCTTAAACATCTCTACATTTAGAGATCCTGATAAGATGCAGGCGAAAGGAATGTTATAAATGGCCTGTTCTTCCACGCTTGAAATAATCCAAAGTCTCTTTTGCATATCAGACATCTCATAAAAATCTTGTTTAGGAATCGAAACGATTGATGAATACACTTTTTTGAAGGCTAAATCGAGACGCCCCCCTTGTGAGGAGATTGTAGGGTATTTAAAGATGTCCGAAACTTCTATTCCAGAGCCTATTTCTGTTTTTATCCTATTAATGACTTTTATGGCTTTCAGACTATGTCCGCCCAATTCAAAGAAATTGTCGGTTGTTCCGATGGTATCAATTCCCAGTACTTCCTGCCAGATAATTGCTAATTTGTTTTCAACGTCATTTTTTGGAGCGACATATGTTTTTCGTATGAAGTCTTCTCCCTCCACAGCCGGCAGCAATTTACGGTCTATTTTGCCATTTGGGGTTAAGGGTAAAGCATCCAGCGCTACATAGAAACCCGGAATCATATAATCCGGAAGACGCTCTTGCAGAAAACCTCGCAGTTCTGATTTATCAATGCTGTTTTTTGCCACCAGATAGGCCACTAAAACTTTCTCCTGCTGGTGCTCTTTTACTTCTACAACAACTTGTTGAAGATTTTCTGAAGATTCTAAAATGGCATTCTCTATCTCCCCCAGTTCAATCCTGTAGCCGCGAATTTTGACCTGATGGTCTTTTCTTCCTAAAAATTCAATGGTACCATCTGGCAGCCAACAGCCAAAATCTCCTGTATCATACATTCGGGATCCTTCCATAAAAGGATTCGATATAAATTTTTCTGCTGTAAGTTCTGGCTTATTCAAATACCCTCTGGTAACACCTGCTCCTGATACATACAGCTTTCCTGTAACTCCTATTGGCAGCAGTTGTAAGGCTTCGTCTAAGATGTACACCTGGGTATTGGAGATCGGTTTGCCAATTGGAATTGATCTGTATTCCTGATTTTGTATGACATAATTGGTACTGTAGGTGGTGTCTTCTGACGGACCGTATAAGTTTCTAACTTCTGCTTTTTCTGCTTGAAGTTTGGAAACAATATCAACTGGCACTATTTCTCCTGCCATATTGATAAAGGATACGTTATTTAAATCTGTATTCTCTTCTATTAATTTTCTAACGACGGAAGGAACTGTATTTAATAAGATTTTGTTCTCTTTATGGATATAGTTTTTGATGTCTAAGGCGTTTTTTAGAACTCTTATTTTTTTCCCGATCGATAAGGGATAGAAAATTTCATAAATCGATAAATCAAAACAATAGGATGTTACGGCGTACATCACTTCAAATTTTGAAGAATCAAACTCCAAGTCAGACCAGTTAATCAATTCAAAGGCATTGCGGTGTTCTACCATCACTCCCTTTGGATTACCTGTGGTTCCTGAGGTATAAATAACGTAGGCTAAGTCTTGAGTTGTATGGATTTTTTCTAAGTTCTCTTTTGCATATTGCTCCTGAATTTCACTGAATCTTTCTAATGCTGCTTCGTCTATAATGACTTTACTGTTACTGTCTTTTTCGATATAGGCTATTCGATCTTCGGGATAATGGATATCTATGGGTACATAGGCTGCTCCGGATTTCAATATACCTAACATTGCGACTATCATTTTCTCGTTTCTTTCCAATTTGAGTCCAACTAAATCGTTCCGTTCAATGGAATAGTTTTCTCTTAAATAATTGGCGAGTTGATTGGCGCTCTCATTAAGTTCCTGATAGGTAATCTGCGTTTCTTCAAATACCACAGCAATGGTATTTGGGGTTCTCGCTGTTTGTTCTTCCAATAGGTCTACTATGGTTTTATCTTTCGGATACGCTACTGCTGTGTTGTTAAAATCAGCTAGTAGTTGGTGTTTTTCTTTTTCGGTTAAATAATGTATTTCCCGGATATTTTTTTCCGGTTGTTCTATTGATGCGGTAAGCAGGTTTTCAAAATGAAGAAAGATTCTTTCGATGAGACTCTCTTCATAAATATCGGTATTGTATTCAATTCT
>NZ_MIKE01000008.1:0-25703 GCF_001853485.1 Flavobacterium tructae
ATTTAGAACTGGTCAAAGCATTTGCCAGAACAACTTACAGTAGTATTTATATTATTGATTACGAAAAAAAAGGGTTTGAGTATGTATCCGAAAATCCATTATTCTTGTGTGATCACACTCCGGCAGAGGTTCAGGAACTCGGATATGCCTTTTATTTTAAGTATGTGGTCAAAGAAGATCTGGATTTATTACTAAAAATCAACACCATAGGTTTTGACTTCTATCAAAATATTCCTGTAGAAGAACGCCTGAATCATACGATTTCCTATGACTTTAGATTGAAGAATCCTAACGGAAAGACTTTTTTAGTGAATCAAAAACTGACTCCTGTTTTCCTGACCAATGATGGGAAAATCTGGAAATCGATTTGTATTATCTCACTTTCTTCTGAATTGCAGTCGGGGAATATTAAAATTTATAAAAAGGGAGAAAATAAGATCTTCAGTTATGATCTTGAGGGGGATTTTTGGAAGGTGCTGAAAAAGATAGAACTGACCAGTCGTGAGAAAGAGGTTTTGCAGTATTCTATAAGGGGTTTTACCATTGCCAACATGGCCGAAAGTATGTTTGTATCGGCTGATACGATTAAGTTTCACAAAAGAAAGTTGTTCACCAAACTGGGGGTAGGAAATATTGCTGAAGCCATCGCTTATGCCACCAGTAATAAACTGATATAATATTCTTTTATTCTTATAAAAACTATGTTTCTATGCGTGGAGTATTTTCACGCAGATCTTGCAGATTTACTAATCTTTTTAATCCGTTAATCTGTGCGTAGTTTAAACACATAGAAACATAGTTTTACAGCCTAAAATAAGGCGTTTCACTTTTAATAAAACGCAGAGCGTTATAATAGAGCAATGTGTTTCTATGAGACACTCTTTACTCTTTACTCTTTACTAATCCTTTTAATCCGTTAATCTGTGGCTATGCCTTAAACACATAGAAACATAGATTCTCTGGGTAAAATTAAGACGTTTCACAATTTATATTTCACATCTAACACTCCAAAAATCTATGTCTCTACACGGTAAATTATCATTGCTAAAAGCCCAAAAAGGGATTTTATAAATCTTCATCTATGATTGCGGATAAGTAAAACTCAGGGAATTTTTTGAATTTTTTACCGGTCGCAATATTAAAAAGCAAATGAGTACACAGAGCCGCTACCGACCATGATGCAATGGCCATTTGTGGCGGTGACTGACAGCCCTTTTCGATTTTGTATTTTTCAATAATACTGTCCATCCATTTTTGCGGATTTCCCCAAAATCTCAAATAACTTGAAGCGTAATCCATCATAGTCGATTCATTGAATTCTTCTTCTCCATTTGCCAGTGCGTTTAAAAGAAGGCCATCTCTGGCAATAACAGTTACCAGACTTCCCCATCCGATATTATAAGGATGCAGCACCGGAATGTCTAACTTTTGACAAGCGGTATCGAATATCAGCGGTACCGGAGAAGAAAAGTCCAGCGTATTAATTGCCGCTTTGTGACCTTTAATATGATCCCCTATGTTTTCGACCGTCAGGAAAAAATCAATGCAATTGATTTCTGCATTTTTATTGATTGATTTCAATCGTCTTGCCAAAGCATCTACTTTGTTAGAATCGATATCATCTTCTGTATAGTTCTGTCTGCTCAAATTAGACCGCTCTACCTGATCACCATCTACAATAGTGATTTTTTCAAAACCAAAACGCAGCGCACATTCCGCAATTACGCTTCCAATACCGCTTCCTGCCAGCAAAATTGGAAAATCTTTTATAATCTCTTGTTCTTCATCGCTTAGATAAAGTTTATTCTTTGAATAACGATCATCCATAGTATTATTTTTTATTCAAAATTAAACAGAAACAACCAGTACCCATTTAACCTAAAGGGTAGTTTTTACCGTTTGAACCCCCAGTATCACTGATTTAATCACCTTAAAAACCATTACAAACTGTAAATCAACGCACTAGGCACAAAACAGAAAAAACAATTAAAATCACTTCAGTCAAAAAACAATTGAAATACAGCAAATTACAATAGCTGTAAAACAAAAAAACAGTTACAAGAATACTCCTGTAACTGTTTTTTTATACTCTTTTTTTAGATGAACTGTAGCTCTAAAAAACCAATTCTTCCCCAACAACAGAAGGAATCAACTGTTGTTTGTTTAAAATTTGTATGGATTCTATGTAACCGGCCAAATTGGTAATTGTCGGCTCTTTGTACAATTCCTTAAGTTCAATTTTAATATTGAATTCTTTCTGAATCTTAGAAATTACCTGAGTGGCTTTCAGACTGTGTCCGCCAAGCGCAAAAAAGATATCACTTACTCCTATTTTCGTTTTTTGTAAAACTTCCTCCCAGATGGCAACAAGCTTTTCTTCTATTTCATTCGAAGGAGCCACATATTCCTGTTGGATAACATCCTCTGTGCTTACTGATGGTAATGCTTTTTTGTCGATCTTTCCATTGGGTGTCAGAGGGAATTTATCCAAGAACACATAATAACTTGGCAGCATGTATTCGGGTAATTCTCTCGAAAGTGATTGACGAAGCTGTTGTTTGTCAATAGCTGCAGTACTTACCAGATAACTTACAATTACAGGATCGCCATTTACAGTTGCCGTGATGACCACACACTGATCGATATCTTCCTGAGACTGCAATACCTGCTCGATTTCTCCGAGCTCGATACGATGTCCTCTGATTTTAACCTGACTGTCTTTTCGGCCAATGTAAGCGATGGTACCGTCAGGCAGCCATTTGCCCAAATCACCTGTTTTATAAAGTTTAGTAGTATCGTTAAATGGATTTGTAATAAACTTTTCGGCGGTGAGTTCCGGTTGGTACAAATACCCTCTGGACAAGCCATCACCTGAGATACAGATTTCTCCAATTACCCCCACAGGCTGCAAGGCCAGCTCTTCTGAAAGGACATAGAACTGGGTGTTGTCCAGTGCTTTTCCAATAGGTACGGAATTTTCGTAAGTCCCTTCTACTCGGTAATAACTGCTGTAGGTGGTGTCTTCTGATGGTCCGTACAGGTTTCTAATGGCGATGCCGGAATCTGTAAAATGGTTGGCTATACTTACCGGAAACGCTTCTCCGGCAAGGTTAATTCCAACAGCATTCTCAAAGGTGGTTCCTTTTTCGATCAGGGTATGAATTACGGAAGGCACGGTATTGATTAGTACGTTTTTGTCGCTCTGAATATAATCTCCTATCGATAATCCATTAGCCAGTAAACGTATTTGTTTTCCTATGCTTAAAGGATAGAAAAATTCGTAAACGGACAGATCAAAACAATGTGAGGTTACGGCGTATAAAATATCAAAATCGGCATCACTAAATTCTCTTTGCGACCAGCATAACATCGCCACAGCGTTCTGATGGGTGATCATGACTCCTTTTGGTTTTCCTGTGGATCCTGAGGTGTAAATGATGTACCCCAGGTGCTCAGAACTGAAAGTAATCTGCGGAAGAGATTTTGATATGGATTCTGCTTGTCTAAAGGCTTCTAAAAGACTGTCGTCTATGGTGATTTTACATTTACTGTCTTGCTCAATATACTCAATTCTTTGCGCCGGATAGTTGGGATCGATCGGAACGTAAGCACATCCTGATTTTAAAACCGCCAATAAGGCAATAGGCAACCACTCGCTACGGCCCAGTTTTACGCCTACTAAATCTTCTATGGCTAAGTTGTAATGGCTTAACAGGTAGTGTGATAATTCATTAGAAACCTCATCCAGTTCTTTATAGGTAAAACTTTTTGTATCGGTTAGTAGAGCGATTTGCTCCGGTGTTTTCTTCGCCTGATTAACAAATAAGTCAACCATAGTGTGATCCTTAGGATACTCTACTGCTGTGTTGTTAAAATCCTCTAGCAATTGTGTGGTCTCGGCTTCGCTCAGGTAGTTAAGCGTGGCTACTTTTTGCTCCGGATTTTGAATGGCTTTGGTTAAAAAAGTATCTAAATGATTCGCTAAACAAGCTACAAATTCTGATTCATAAATATCAGTATTGTATTCGATGTATAGGCCTAGTTCTCCCTGATATTCTGCGAAAGCAAAGGTTAAATCAAATTTGCTGAAGGGCCTCTTCAACTGCTTGTAGGATGTTATTTCAACACCATTTATAGTTAGATTTTCAGACGCCAATAATTCCCGTTGATTTTGAAATACCACTAAAACATCAAACAAAACCGAACGGCTTAAATCTCTTTTAAGATCAAGCGCTTCTACCAAACTATCAAAAGGATAATCCTCGTGAGAATAGGCTTTTAATAAGGTTTCTTTTTGTATCTTCAGTAACTCTTCAAAACTTGTTTTTTCTTCAAATGTGGTTCGAATGGCCAGCGTATTTAAATACAACCCAACCTGGTTTTCCAAATCACTGTGTTTTCTTCCCGCTATCGGTGTTCCCAAAATGATGTCCCTGTTGTTGGCATATCTGGACAGTACTCCATTTATTCCTGCCATTAAAAGCATAAAAAGTGTTACCCCATTCTGCTGTGCATGAGTGTTAAACTGAGTGGTAATTTCTTTTGAGAAGGAATGTTTTATCCCTGAACCGTTATACGTTTTAAGCTTCGGTCTTACTTTATTGGAAGGCAGTTCCAAAACCGGCAAATCTCCTGAAAATGTCTCTAGCCATACCGCTTTAGATTTTTCCAACATGGCTTGCCTCGACGGGCTGTTTTGCCATTCTGAATAATCTTTGTACTGAATAGGTAAGTCCGATAATACAATCTCACTTCCTATCACCAATCCATTATAAATGGTTATAAATTCTTTACTCAATATCCCCATCGACCAGCCATCGCCAATAATATGATGCATATTGAGCATTAGAATATGATGATCTGTAGCTGTCTTTACGATCTCTCCTATAAAAAGAGGTCCTTTTTCTAAATCAAAAGCATGTCTTTGAAGTGTATTAGCATGATTGCTCAAAACTTCAGCTGTAGCATTATTTAAATCTGTAAACTGTAAAGCTTCACTGTATTGAGCCATCGGAACAATATACTGTCCCAAATTACCCTGATCATCTTCCTTAAAAACGGTACGTAAGCTCTCATGTCTCTTCACTAAAATTTGAAAGGCTTCGGCTAATTTTTCAAATTCCAACACTCCTTTAAACTCAAAGGCATTAAATAGGTTATAGGCTGAATTACCCGTCTCAAACTGACTTAAGGTCCATAAACGGTGCTGAGACGAAGTAAGCGCATAAGATTCTTTTATGGCAGCTTTGGGAATAGACTCTGAAGATGAAAGTAATTTGGTCAGTTCGTTTTTATGTGCTTTAATCTCTTCAATAATTTCAGGAGTTAAAGCCCCCTTCGGAGCAGTAATTTTCAAATCCCCATTTTCAACCCGAAGTCTGATATTGAAGGATTGTAACGTATGTAGTAAATTTTTTATCACGATATCATTTTTTAAATAGATTAAAAAGCATCTCTGTTTTTCAGAATCATTATATTCTCATCTCACTAGTTAGCATCAAAAAATACTATCGGCTGAATTGAGATAACTTTATATCATAATTTCATCCAAATCATCAACCGACTCTCCGGCCAATTCATTCTGAAACACAATAAATTTCAGTTTTTCCGAAACTCCAATAACATTCTGAGTTTCATACAAATCCTCAATAGAAAATCTCGTATCAAAAGCCTTGTTTATTCTGTTGATTAAAACGGTAGCTTTTAAACTGTTCCCTCCCAATTCAAAGAAATTATCCGTAATGCCAATTTTCTCCAATTTTAGAATGTCTTCCCATATGGCTACCAGTTTTTCTTCGATTTCATTGGTCGGAGCCACATATTCTTGTTGGATGACATCCTCTGTGCTTACTGATGGTAATGCTTTTTTATCGATCTTACCGTTGGGTGTCAGAGGGAATTTATCTAAAAACACATAAAAGCTCGGTAACATATATTCCGGTAATTCTCTCGAAAGTGACTGACGAAGCTGTTGTTTGTCAATAGTTGCAGTGCTTACCAGATAACTCACTATCACTGGGTCTCCATTTACCGTTGCAGTAACTACCACACACTGATCGATATCTTCCTGTGATTGTAATACCTGCTCGATTTCTCCGAGTTCAATACGATGTCCTCTGATTTTAACCTGACTGTCTTTTCGGCCAATGTAAGCGATGGTACCGTCAGGCAGCCATTTACCCAAATCGCCTGTTTTGTAGAGCTTTGTGTTCTCGTTAAAAGGGTTAGTAATAAACTTTTCTGCGGTGAGTTCAGGCTGATACAAATACCCTCTGGACAAACCGTCTCCTGAGATACAGATTTCTCCAATTACACCCACAGGCTGCAATGCCAGCTCTTCTGAGAGTACATAAAACTGGGTGTTGTCCAGTGCTTTTCCAATAGGTACGGAATTTTCGTAAGTCCCTTCTACTCTGTAATAACTGCTGTAGGTGGTGTCTTCTGATGGTCCGTAAAGGTTTCTAATGGCGATGCCGGAATCTGCAAAATGGTTGGCGATACTCACTGGGAATGCTTCTCCGGCAAGGTTGATTCCAACAGCATTTTCAAAGGTGGTTCCTTTTTCGATCAGGGTATGAATTACCGATGGCACGGTATTGATCAGTACGTTTTTGTCGCTCTGGATATAATCTCCTATCGATAATCCATTGGCCAGTAAACGTATTTGTTTTCCGATGCTTAAAGGATAGAAAAATTCATAAACAGACAAATCAAAACAATGTGAGGTTACGGCGTATAAAGTATCAAAATCGGTATCACTAAATTCTCTCTGCGACCAGCATAACATGGCTACAGCGTTCTGGTGGGTGATCATGACTCCTTTTGGTTTTCCTGTGGATCCCGAGGTATAAATGATGTAACCCAGGTGCTCTGAACTGAAAGAAATCTGCGGCAATGATTTTGATATGAATTCTGCTTGTTTAAAACTTTCGATAAAGCTATCGTCTATGGTTATTTTACATTTACTGTCTTGTTCGATGTACTCAATTCTTTGCGCTGGATAGTTGGGATCGATCGGAACGTAAGCACATCCTGATTTTAAAACGGCCAATAAAGCAATAGGCAGCCACTCGCTACGGCCCAGTTTTACGCCTACTAAATCTTCTACTGCTAAGTTGTAATTGCTTAACAGGTAGTGTGAAAGCTCGTTAGAAATCTCATCGAGTTCTTTGTAAGTAAAACTTTTTGTATCGGTCACCAGAGCGATCTGCTCCGGGGTTTTCTTCGCCTGACTGACAAATAAGTCAACCATAGTGTGATCCTTAGGATACGCTACTACTGTGTTGTTAAAATCCTCTAGCAATTGTGTGGTTTCGGTTTCGCTCAAGTAGTTGAGTGTAGCTACTTTTTGCTCCGGATTTTGAATGGCTTTGGTTAAAAAGTTTTCTAAATGAGCCGCTAATCGCACTACAAATTCTGATTCATAAATATCAGTATTGTATTCGAAATCTAAAGCCATTTCTCCCTGATATTCTGAAAAAGCAAAGGTTAAATCAAATTTACTAAATGACTTTTTCAGATTTTTATAAGGTTTTATTTCAACACCGTTTATGGTTAAACTTTCAGACCCTAACAATTCCTGCTGATTTTGAAATACCACTAAAACATCAAACAAAACCGAACGGCTTAAATCTCTTTTAAGATCAAGCGCTTCTACCAAACTGTCTAAAGGATAGTCCTGATGCGAATAGGCATTGAGCAGGGTTTCTTTTTGTAGGGTCAGTAACTCTTCAAAACTTGCTGTTGCTTCAAATGTGGTTCGAATGGCCAGGGTATTTAAATATAACCCAACCTGATTTTCCAGATCACTGTGTTCTCTTCCGGCTACGGGAGTACCTAAAATAATGTCTCTGCTGTTGGTATATCTGGACAGTAATCCATTTATTCCTGCCATTAAAACCATAAAAGGAGTTACGCCATTTTGCTGGGCATAAGTGTTAAGTGCGGTGGTACTCTCCTTTGAGAAAGAATGTTTTATGCCTGAACCGTTATACGTTTTAAATTTGGGTCTTACTTTATTGGAAGGTAGTTCCAAAACCGGCAAATCCCCTGAGAATGTCTCTAACCATAAAGCTTTGGATTTTTCCAGCACTGCCTGTCTGGACGGGCTGTTTTGCCATTCTGAATAATCTTTGTACTGAATAGGCAAGTCTGGTAATACGATCTCATTTCCTATAACCAATCCATTATAAATGGTTACAAATTCTTTACTCAATACCCCCATCGACCAGCCATCGCCAATAATGTGATGCATATTGAGCATTAGAATATGATGATCTGCAGTTGTCTTTACGATCTCTCCTATAAAAAGAGGTCCTTTTTCTAAATCAAAAGCATGTCTTTGAAGTGTATTAATATGATTGCTAAGGACTTCAGCTGTGGCATTACTTAAATCTCTAAACTGCAAAGCTCCAGTGTATTGAGCGGCCGAAACAATATACTGTCCCAGATTCCCTTGTTTATCTTCTTTGAAAACGGTACGTAAACTCTCATGTCTTTCTACCAAAATTTGAAAGGCTTCGGCTAATTTTTCAAATTCCAGCGCTCCTATAAATTCAAATGCAGCAAATAAGTTATAGGCCGAGTTACCGCTCTCAAATTGGCTTAAAGTCCACAAACGATATTGTGAAGAAGTAAGTGCATAAGATTCTTTTATCGCTGCGTTTGGAATTGATTCTGACGATGACAACAAGGTAATAAATCTATTTTTATGGATCTTAATCTCCTCAATAATTTCAGGAGTTAAAGTCCCCTTTGGAGCATTAATTTTCAAATCGCCGTTTTCTACCCGAAGTCTGATATTTAAGTTTTCTAATGTATGTATTAAGTTCTCTATCATGATATTATTTTTAAAGTAAACTTTAGCAGTGCATACTCCATTTTTAGAATGACTGCACAATTGTATTAGTAAAATGGTGATAAGTGATCATTTATTTTGTTCTGTAAACTCTGATTCATTTCGGTTTTAATCAAGATAGCACGACTGTAAAGTGTAATCCTGCTTAAGCTATAAAATGAAACTCGCGATTAGATTTTATAGTAAACCGTTGGGGTAAAAAATAGTAAACACTATAAATTATATCAATATCTCATCCAGATCATCAGCTGTTTCTACAGTTAATTCATTTTGAAACAGAATAAATTTTAATTTCCTGAAAACCCCTGTGATGTCTTGAGTCTCATATAAGTCCTGAATAGTAAGTCTTGTATCAAAAGCTCTGTTTATTCTGTTGATTAAAACGGAAGCTGTTAAACTGTTCCCTCCCAATTCAAAGAAATTATTGGTGATTCCTATTTTCTCTCGTTTTAGAATGTCTTGCCATATGGCTACCAGTTTTTCTTCGATTTCATTGGTCGGAGCCACATATTCCTGTTGGATAACATCCTCTGTACTTACCGATGGCAATGCTTTTTTGTCGATCTTACCGTTGGGTGTCAGTGGAAATTTATCTAAGAACACATAAAAGCTCGGTAACATATATTCCGGTAATTCTCTCGAAAGTGATTGACGAAGCTGTTGTTTGTCAATAGTTGCAGTGCTTACCAGATAACTAACAATGACCGGATCGCCATTTACGGTTGCCGTGATGACCACACACTGATCGATATCTTCCTGTGATTGTAATACCTGCTCGATTTCTCCGAGTTCAATACGATGTCCTCTGATTTTAACCTGACTGTCTTTTCGGCCAATGTAAGCGATGGTACCGTCAGGCAGCCATTTGCCTAAATCGCCTGTTTTGTAGAGCTTTGTGTTCTCGTTAAAAGGGTTAGTAATAAACTTTTCTGCGGTGAGTTCCGGTTGGTACAAATATCCTCTGGACAAGCCATCTCCTGAGATACAGATTTCTCCGATTACACCCACAGGCTGCAATGCCAGCTCTTCTGAAAGGACATAGAACTGAGTGTTGTCCAGTGCTTTTCCAATAGGCACGGAATTTTCGTAAGTTCCTTCTACTCGGTAATAACTGCTGTAGGTAGTGTCTTCTGATGGTCCGTACAGGTTTCTAATGGCGATGCCGGAGTCTGTAAAATGATTGGCTATGCTCACCGGGAATGCCTCTCCGGCAAGGTTAATTCCAACAGCATTCTCAAAGGTGGTTCCTTTCTCAATCAGGGTATGAATTACCGAAGGCACGGTATTGATTAGTACGTTTTTGTCACTCTGGATATAATCTCCTATCGATAATCCATTGGCCAGTAAACGTATTTGTTTTCCGATACTTAAAGGATAGAAAAATTCATAAACGGACAGATCAAAACAATGTGAGGTTACGGCGTATAAAATATCAAAATCGGTATCGCTAAATTCTCTTTGCGACCAGCATAACATGGCCACAGCGTTCTGATGAGTGATCATGACTCCTTTTGGTTTTCCTGTAGATCCTGAAGTATAAATGATGTAACCCAGGTGCTCTGAACTGAAAGAGATCTGCGGCAATGATTTTGATATGAATTCTGCTTGTTTAAAACTTTCGATAAAACTATCGTCTATAGTGATTTTACATTTACTGTCTTGTTCGATGTACTCAATTCTTTGCGCCGGATAGTTCGGATCGATCGGAACGTAAGCGCATCCTGATTTTAAAACGGCCAATAAAGCAATAGGCAACCACTCACTGCGGCCCAGTTTTACACCTACTAAATCTTCTACTGCTAAGTTGTAATTACTTAACAGGTAGTGTGATAATTCATTAGAAACCTCATCGAGTTCTTTGTAGGTAAAACTTTTTGTATCGGTTACTAGAGCAATCTGCTCCGGGGTTTTCTTCGCCTGATTGACAAATAAGTCAACCATAGTGTGATCCTTAGAATAATCTACTGCTGTATCGTTAAAATCCTGTAACAATTGTGTGGTCTCAGCTTCACTCAGGTAGTTAAGCGTGGCTACTTTTTGCTCCGGATTTTGGATGGCTTTGGTTAAAAAGTTTTCTAAATGAGCCGCCAGTCGCACTACAAATTCTGATTCATAAATATCAGTATTGTATTCGATATGAAGGTTCAGCTCTCCTTGTTGTTCGGAGAAAATAAAGCTTAAATCGAATTGACTGACTTTTCTCGGATTGGCTTTATAAGGTTTTAAGGTTAAACTTTCTATTTGTTCTGCATTTGAGCCAAATAAATCCTGTTGATTTTGCAAAACTACCAGTACATCAAAGAGTGCTGATCGGCTTGTATCGCGTCCTAAACCTAGTTGCTCTACCAGATTGTCCAGCGGATATTCCTGATGGGAATAAGCGTCAAGCAGGGTTTCTTTTTGTATTTGAAGCAGGGTTTCAAAATCTGCTGTTTCTTCAAAACGGGTTCGAATGGCCAGAGTGTTGAGATAAAGTCCTATTTGATTTTCCAGATCACTGTGTTCTCTTCCCGCAATTGGTGTTCCTAAAATAAGGTCTCTGGTGTTGGTGTATCTCGAGAGTAGTCCGTTTATTGCTGCCATCAGGGTCATAAAAAGACTGCTGTTGTGTTGCTCTGAGAATGTTTTCAGGTTAACACTTGCTTCTTTACTGAAATTATGGGTGATGGAATCTCCGGCATAAGTTTTTATTCTTGGTCGTATTTTCTCTGTCGGTAACTCCAGCACCGGAAGGTTACCGCTAAAGATATCCAGCCAGTAGGCTTCTGATTTTTTTAGTTTAACGGTTTGTTCTTCACTTCTCATCCAGATAGCATAGTCTTTATATTGTATGCTTAGCTCCGGAAGACTAATGGTTTTATTTTGGGTTAAATGATCGTAAATGGTGATAAGTTCCTGACTTAAAATTCCCATAGACCAGCCATCACTGATAATATGGTGCATGTTGAAAAGTAACAGGTGTTTGTTTTCTGATCGTCTGATGAGTTTCAGATTGACCAAAGGGGCTTTCTCTAAATCAAATTGATGCTGATAGCTTTGGATAATTCTTTCTTCTACTATTGCCTGTTGATTTTCAACGCTAGTAAAATCTTCATAATCTACTTTGAAGTCAATGTCTTTGGCATCGATTACAAATTGACGCACTTCTCCCTGATCGTCTCTTTTGAAATAGGTTCTTAGGGTTTCATGTCTGGCTATAAGAAGGTTAAATGCTTCTGTTAATTGCGCTGTGTTTAAATTTCCTTCTACTTCAAACGAACCGGGAATGTTGTAGGCCTGACTGCCGCCTTCAAACTGACTCAGGATCCATAGTCGGTGCTGAGAGGAGCTTAAAACGTAGCTTTCCTGCTGCTCTGCTTTGGGTATGGCCGTGAAGGTTCCTTCCTCAAGTTTGCTGATGATTCCTGAAATCGTTGGATTCAAAAAGACGTCTTTTACGCTGATTTGATAGCCTAATTGTCGGTTGATTTTATTGGCTACTAAGATGACTTTCAGACTGTGTCCGCCCAATTCAAAGAAATTGTCTGTGGTTCCTATGGTTTTTATGCCCAATATTTCTTCCCAGATTCCGGCGAGTTGTTTCTCTAAAACGGTCTCCGGAGCGGTATATTCCTGTTGAATCTTGTCGTTTGCATCCACTTTAGGCAATGCTTTTAGATCCACTTTACCATGGGAGGTCAATGCAATGGCGTCTAATTGTACATAGTACCCCGGAAGCATATAATCCGGTAAATATTGGCTCAATTGGGCACGAAGTTCTTGTTTGTCAAGTTCTTTTTCTCCTACCACATAGGCTACTATTGCGGGTTCTGTCTCTATGTTTTGTACGGTTACAACACACTGACTGACGCTGTCTTGTGTTAATAAGGCATGTTCGATTTCACCGAGTTCTATTCGGTGGCCTCTTACTTTTACCTGTTGGTCTTTTCTACCTGTGAGTTCGATGCTGCCATCGGGTAACCATCGGCCCAGATCGCCTGTTTTGTAGAGTCTGGCTCCTGCAATTAAGGGATGGGCGATGAATTTTTCTTCGGTGAGTTCTGCATTGTTCAGGTATCCTCTGGACAGGCTGTTTCCGGAGATGCAGAGTTCTCCAAATACACCGATGGGCTGCAATTCCAGGTTATCGGACAGAATATAGATCTGGCTGTCTTTTAAGGGTTTGCCAATTGAAACAAGATTTCTTTGCAGATCGCTTTGTTCTACTCTTCCCATAACAGCACTAATAGTAGCTTCTGTTGGGCCGTACTTGTTGTAGAAGTCGGCTATTTTAATCATTTTTTCGGCCAGATTTTTTGGGCATACTTCTCCTGCTGCAACGATTCTTTTCAGGGTCTTGCAGGCAGAAAGGTGCTCTAAATGTGACAAATAACCCGGGGTGGCATGCAGGTGGGTTACCCTGTGTTCTTTCAATAGGTTTATAAAGTCGGTCGGATCAATGATACGCTCTTTTGATGCGCCTATCAGGGTGGCTCCGCTAAGCAGAGCCAAAAAGATCTGTTCCATCGACGCATCAAAGGCGTTGTTGGAGAATTGTACGATACGATCGGACGCATCAAACCCGAATTCTTCTTTTTGGTTTAGAATATAATTCACCAAACTTTTGTGCTCGATCATTACGCCTTTGGGCTGTCCTGTGGAACCTGAGGTATAAATGACATACATAAGGTTCTCCGGAGTCAAAGAAATAACAGGTAATGTGGTTGGATAATTGTCCTGACGGGAGATGAAATTCGCCAATAACTTCTCGTCAATAACAACTTTACAGGCACTGTCTTGCTCGATATAAGCAATTCTTTGCTCCGGATACCCCGGATCTATAGGAACATAAACACCGCCGGTTTTCAATACGGCTAAAAGTGAGGTGTAAATCCACTCGCTGCGCTCTAATTTTACAGCAATAAGGTCTTCTGTTTTTATCTCATACTCCTTCAATAAATAATGGGCCAACTGGCTGGAAAGCTCATCTAGTTCTTTGTAAGTTAATGATCTGTTTTCAAAAACTACTGCTACGGCATCAGGGGTTTGCCCGGCTTGCTGCTCGAACATTTCAACGGCTGTAGTTTCTACTAGTGCTTCTGCTTTTGAAGTGCTAAAATCTTCCAAAAGGATCGCTTTCTCTGAGCTTGAAATGTAATCAATACTGGCTACTTCTTGATTCGGATTTTGGATTCCTTTCCTTAAAAAACTATCCAAATGAGAAGCCAGACGCATTACAAAATCCAATTCATAAATATCAGTATTGTAATCTATTACCAAGGACAATTGGTCTTGTTTTTCTGAAAAAGAAAAGTTTAAATCAAACTTACTAACTGACTTTTCCTGATTTTTATAAGGTGTTATTTCAAGACCGTTTAGTACTAACCCCTGAGATGTTAATAACTCTTCCTGGTTTTGAAATACCACTAAAACATCAAACAAAACTGATCGGCTTAAGTCTCTTTTCAGATTAAGCGCTTCGACCAAACTGTCGAAAGGATAGTCCTGATGGGAATAAGCTTTTAATAAGGTTTCTTTTTGTACCGTTAGTAATTCTTCAAAACTTGCTGTTGCTTCAAAAGTGGTTCGAATGGCCAGCGTATTCAAATACAACCCAACCTGATTTTCGAGATCACCATGTTTTCTTCCTGCTACCGGAGTTCCTAAAATAATATCTCTGGTATTGGCATACCTGGAAAGTATTCCGTTTATTCCGGCCATTAAAAGCATAAAAAGTGTCACGCCATTTTGCTGGGCATAGGCATTAAGCGCAGTAGTACTCTCTTTTGAAAAAAAATGATATACTCCTGAACCGTTATAAGTTTTAAAATTAGGCCTTGTCCTGTCGGACGGCAATTCTAAAACCGGTAAATCTCCTGAGAATGTCTCTAACCATGCGGCTTTGGATTTTTCCAATATTGCTTGTCTGGACGGGCTGTTTTGCCATTCTGAATAATCTTTGTACTGAATAGGCAAATCGGGTAATATGATCTCGTTTCCTATGGCCAGTTCATTGTAAATGGCCATAAACTCTTTACTCAATATTCCCATCGACCAGCCATCGCCAATAATATGATGCATATTAAGCATTAGAATATGATGATCTGTGGCTGTCTTTACAATCTCTCCTAAAAAAAGTGGCCCTTTTTCTAAGTCAAAAGTATGCCTTTGAAGTGCATTAGCATGATTGCTTAAGGCTTCAGTCGTGGCATTATTTAAATCTGTAAATTGTAAAACCCCACTGTACTGGGCAAAAGGGATGATATACTGTCCCAAAACTCCTTGTTCATCTTCTTTAAAAACGGTACGCAAACTCTCATGTCGTTCCATTAAAATCTTAAAAGTCTGATTTAGCTTTTCAAAATTTAATGCGCCTTTAAATTCATAGGCATCAAAAATATTATAAGCCGAATTACCTCCTTCAAACTGACTTAAAGTCCATAGCTGCTGTTGGGGCGAAGTAAGTGCATATGATTCTTTTATCGCAGCTTTTGGGATAGACTCTGAAGATGAAAGTAGTTTGATCAACTCATTTTTACAGGCTTTAATACTTGCAATAATTTCAGGAGTCAAAGCACCTTTCGGAGCATTAATTTTCAGATCTCCATTTTCTATCCGAAGTCTGATATTTAAGGATTGTAACGTTTGTATTAGATTCTTTATCATGATATGATTTTTAAAGTAGGTTGGAATGCTTATATGATTTTTTTAAAACATACCACTATCTGTCTCAATAGTTGGAAGCCAAATGCACCTACCTGCTGAGCATAATTAATTTTAAAAAATAGAAACACTCTTTTTTCTGGAAAAGGTCTACGTCCTTAAAACGTATATAGTAATACAGTGAATTATACTCATAAATCGAGCATATTAGATGTTGCAAAAAAAAGCATGGCTATTAAAATACAGCCATGCTTAAGCTATAAAATGAAACTCGCGATTAGATTTTATAGTAAACCGTTGGGGTAAAAAATAGTAAACACTATAAATTATATCAATATCTCATCCAGGTCATCAGCCGTCTCTACAGCTAATTCATTTTGAAATAGAATAAATTTTAATTTCCTGGAAACTCCTGTGATATCTTGAGTTTTGTATAAATCCTGAATTGAAAGTCTTGTATCAAAAGCTCTGTTTATTTTGTTGATTAAAACGGTAGCTTTTAAACTGTTCCCTCCCAATTCAAAGAAATTATCCGTAATGCCAATTTTCTCCAGTTTTAGAATGTCTTGCCATATTTCTACCAATTTTTTTTCGATTTCATTGGTCGGAGCCACATATTCCTGTTGGATGACATCCTCAGTGCTTACTGATGGTAATGCTTTTTTGTCGATCTTACCATTGGGTGTCAGAGGGAATTTGTTTAAAAACACATAAAAGCTCGGTAACATATATTCCGGTAATTCTCTCGAAAGTGACTGACGAAGCTGTTGTTTGTCAATAGTTGCGGTACTCACCAGATAACTTACAATTACAGGATCGCCATTTACGGTTGCCGTGATGACCACACACTGATCGATATCTTCCTGAGATTGTAGTACCTGCTCGATTTCACCCAATTCAATACGATGTCCTCTGATTTTAACCTGACTGTCTTTTCGGCCTATGTAAGCGATGGTGCCGTCAGGCAGCCATTTGCCCAAATCACCTGTTTTGTACAATTTAGTAGTATCGTTAAATGGGTTTTTGATAAACTTTTCCACGGTGAGTTCCGGTTGGTACAAATACCCTCTGGACAAACCATCACCTGAGATACAGATTTCTCCAATAACTCCCACAGGCTGCAATGCCAGCTCTTCTGAGAGTACATAAAACTGGGTGTTGTCCAGTGCTTTTCCAATAGGCACGGAATTTTCGTAAGTCCCTTCTACTCTGTAATAACTGCTGTAGGTGGTGTCTTCTGATGGTCCGTACAGGTTTCTAATGGCGATGCCGGAATCTGTAAAATGGTTGGCGATACTTACCGGAAACGCTTCTCCGGCAAGGTTGATTCCAACAGCATTCTCAAAAGTGGTTCCTTTTTCGATCAGGGTATGAATTACCGATGGCACGGTATTGATTAGTACGTTTTTGTCACTCTGGATATAATCTCCTATCGATAATCCATTGGCCAGTAAACGTATTTGTTTTCCTATGCTTAAAGGATAGAAAAATTCGTAAACGGACAGATCAAAACAATGTGAGGTTACGGCGTATAAAATATCAAAATCGGTATCGCTAAATTCTCTTTGCGACCAGCATAACATGGCCACAGCGTTCTGATGAGTGATCATGACTCCTTTTGGTTTTCCTGTAGATCCTGAAGTATAAATGATGTAACCCAGGTGCTCTGAACTGAAAGAGATCTGCGGAAGAGATTTTGATATGGATTCTGCTTGTCTGAAAGCTTCTAAAAGACTGTCGTCTATGGTGATTTTGCATTTACTGTCTTGCTCAATATACTCAATTCTTTGCGCCGGATAGTTGGGATCGATCGGAACGTAAGCGCATCCTGATTTTAAAACGGCCAATAAGGCAATAGGCAGCCACTCGCTACGGCCCAGTTTTACACCTACCAAATCTTCTACGGCTAAGTTGTAATTACTTAACAGGTAGTGCGATAATTCATTAGAAACCTCATCGAGTTCTTTATAGGTAAAACTTTTTGTATCGGTTACTAAAGCGATCTGCTCCGGTGTTTTTTTGGCCTGATTGACAAATAAGTCAACCATGGTATGATCCTTAGGATACGCTACTGTTGTGTCGTTAAAATCCTCCAGCAATTGTGTGGTCTCAGCTTCACTCAGGTAATTGAGTGTGGCTACTTTTTGCTCCGGATTTTGGATGGCTTTGGTTAAAAAGTTTTCTAAATGAGCCGCTAGTCGTACCACAAATTCTGATTCATAAATATCAGTATTGTATTCGATGTGTAGGCTTAGTTCTCCTTGTTGTTCAGAGAAAACAAAGCTTAAATCGAATTGACTTACTTTTCTTGGATTGGCTTTGTAAGGTTTTAAGGTTAAACTTTCTATTTGTTCTGCATTTGAGTCAAATAAATCCTGTTGATTTTGTAAAACTACCAGTACATCAAAGAGTGCTGATCGGCTTGTATCTCTACCTAAACCTAGTTGTTCCACCAGATTGTCCAGCGGATATTCCTGATGGGAATAGGCATCGAGCAGGGTTTCTTTTTGTATTTGCAGCAAGGTTTCAAAATCTGCTGTTTCTTCAAAACGGGTTCGAATGGCCAGGGTGTTCAGATAAAGTCCGATTTGATTTTCCAGATCACTGTGCTCTCTTCCGGCAATTGGTGTCCCTAAAATAAGGTCTCTGGTATTGGTGTATCTCGAGAGTAATCCATTTATTGCTGCCATCAGGGTCATAAAAAGACTGCTGTTGTGTTGCTCTGAGAATGTTTTCAGGGTAACACTTGCTTCTTTGGTAAAATTATGGGTGATGGAATCTCCGGCATAGGTTTTTATTCTTGGTCGTATTTTCTCTGTCGGAAGTTCTAATACAGGCAGGTTACCGCTAAAGATATCCAGCCAGTAGACTTCTGATTTTTTTAGTTTACTGATTTGTTCTTCACTTCTCATCCAGGTGGCATAGTCTTTATATTGTATGCTTAGCTCCGGAAGATTAATGGTTTTATTTTGGGTTAAATGATCGTAAATCGTGATAAGTTCCTGGCTTAAAATTCCCATAGACCAGCCATCACTGATAATATGGTGCATGTTGAAAAGTAACAGGTGTTTGTTTTCTGATTGTCTGATGAGTTTCAGATTGACCAAAGGAGCTTTCTCTAAATCAAATTGATGCTGATAGCTTTGGAGAATTCTTTCTTCTACTATTGCCTGCTGATTTTCAACATTAGTAAAATCTTCATAATCTACTTTGAAGTCAATGTCTTTGGCATCGATTACAAATTGACGCACTTCTCCTTCTTCATTTCGTTTGAAGTAAGTTCTTAGGGTTTCATGTCTGGCAATAAGAAGGTTGAAAGCTTCTGTTAATTGCGCTGTGTTTAAATTTCCTTCTAATTCAAACGAACCGGGAATGTTGTAGGCCTGACTTCCACCTTCAAACTGGCTTAATATCCATAAGCGGTGCTGAGAAGAGCTTAAAACGTAGCTTTCCTGCTGCTCTGCTTTGGGTATAGCCGTGAAGGTTCCTTCCTCAAGTTTGCTGATGATTCCTGAAATCGTTGGATTCAAAAAGACGTCTTTTACGCTGATCTGATAGCCTAATTGTCGGTTGATTTTATTGGCTACCAAAATCACTTTCAGACTGTGTCCGCCCAATTCAAAGAAATTGTCTGTGGTTCCAATGGTTTTTATACCCAGTATTTCTTCCCAGATTGCAGCGAGCTGTTTCTCTAAAACGGTCACCGGAGCGGTATATTCTTGTTGAATCTTGTCGTTTACATCTACTTTAGGCAATGCTTTTAGATCCACTTTACCGTGGGAGGTTAATGCAATGGCGTCTAATTGCACATAGTACCCCGGAAGCATATAATCGGGTAAATATTGGCTCAATTGGACACGAAGTTCTTGTTTATCAAGTTCTTTTTCTCCCACCACATAGGCTACTATTGCGGGTTCTGTCTCTATGTTTTGTACGGTTACAACACACTGACTGATACTGTCTTGTGTTAATAAGGCGTGTTCGATTTCACCGAGTTCTATTCGGTGGCCTCTTACTTTTACCTGTTGGTCTTTTCTACCTGTGAGTTCTATGCTGCCGTCGGGTAGCCATCGGCCCAGATCACCTGTTTTGTAGAGTCTGGCTCCTGCAATGAAAGGATGGGCGATGAATTTTTCTTCGGTGAGTTCAGGGTTGTTCAGGTATCCTCTGGACAGGCTGTTTCCTGATATACAGAGTTCTCCAAATACACCGATGGGCTGTAATTCCAGGTTATCGGACAGGATATAGATCTGGCTGTCTTTTAAGGGTTTGCCAATTGAAACAAGGTTTCTTTGCAGATCGCTCTGCTCTACTCTTCCCATAACAGCACTAATGGTAGCTTCTGTTGGGCCGTACTTGTTGTAGAAGTCGGCTATTTTGATCATTTTTTCGACCAGATTTTTTGGGCATACTTCTCCTGCTGCAACGATTCTTTTCAGGGTCTTGCAGGCAGAAAGGTGCTCTAAATGTGACAAATAACCTGGGGTGGCATGCAGGTGGGTTACACTATGTTCTTTCAATAGGTTTATAAAATCGGTTGGATCAATGATACGCTCTTTTGATGCGCCTATCAGGGTGGCTCCGCTAAGCAAAGCCAAAAAGATCTGTTCCATTGACGCATCAAAGGCGTTGTTGGAGAATTGTACGATACGATCGGACGCATCAAACCCGAATTCTTCTTTTTGATTTAGGATGTAGTTCACCAAACTTTTGTGCTCGATCATTACTCCTTTGGGCTGTCCTGTGGAACCTGAGGTATAAATGACATACATGAGGTTCTCCGGAGTCAAAGAAATAACAGGTAATGTGATTGGATAATTGTCCTGACGGGAGATGAAATTCGCCAATAACTTCTCGTCAATAACAACTTTACAGGCACTGTCTTGCTCGATATAAGCAATTCTTTGCTCCGGATAACCCGGATCTATAGGGACATAAACACCGCCGGTTTTCAATACGGCCAAAAGGGAGGTGTAAATCCACTCGCTGCGTTCTAATTTTACAGCAATAAGGTCTTCTGTTTTTATCTCATACTCCTTCAATAAATAATGGGCCAACTGGCTGGAAAGCTCATTGAGTTCTCTGTAAGTCAGCGATCTGTTTTCAAAAACTACCGCTACGGCATCAGGGGTTTGCCCGGCTTGCTGTTCGAACATTTCAACGGCTGTAGCCTCTACTAGTGCTTCTGATTTTGAAGTGCTAAAATCTTCCAAAAGGATCGCTTTCTCTGAGCTTGAAATGTAATCCAAACTTGCCAGTGATTGCGCAGGGTTTTCAACAAGAGCCTCTAAAACTTTAAGGTAAGCTTTCAGTACACGTTTCATTGTGGCATACTTAAAGATCCCTGCATTGTAATCCCATTCTACCGAAATTCTTCTGTCCGGTTTATTATCTGTTAAAGAATCTATTTGCTCATATACGGTATTGACAACAACACTAATATCAAATCGTGATGTTTTATTATGCCCGTTCAAAATTTCGATGTCCGCATCCAGCAAAGACATGCTTTGTACCGGAACGTTCACAAAACTAAACATGTATTGAAATAACGGATGCAGATTTAAACTCCTTTCCGGATTTATTCTTTCTACTACTTTTCCAAAAGGGGTATCATCATAAGAATAAGCATCCAGGCAGGTTTCTTTCACCTCGTTAAGTACCTCTGCTAAGGAATTTTCATTGTTAAACGTAGTACGTAATGCGATCGTATTTACAATCATACCTAAAACTTCCTGAAATTCTTTATAACGTCTGTTGGCAACTGCTGTCCCCACAGAAATATCGGTTTGATTGCTAAATTTATGCAGCACTATTTTAAAGGCTGCGAGCATTGTGATAAATAATGATACGTCTTGTTTTTCGGAAAACTGACGTAGTTTTTCGGAAAAATCTAATGAAAATACATGCTCTATAGTACCGCCTTTTTTCACAGTAGTTTCCTCTCTTTCGAAATCTAAAGGCAACAACAATCCGTTAGAAAAACCTTCAAATTTGTTTTCCCAATAATCCAATTTTTCGCTGATAACACTTTCGTTCAGACTATTTCTTTCCCAATAAGCATAGTCTTTAAAAGTAACTTCAGGCTTCTCTGCCACAAAATCAGGATCTCTTTTTAATTCATTATAAATATCAACGAAATCTCTAAACAAGATTCCCTGAGTCCATCCGTCTAAAATTAAATGGTGCTCACAAAATACGAGTACACTTTCCTGATCGGAGAACTTTAATAATTCTATTCTAAAAAGCGGTCCTTCTTCAATTTCAAAAGCACGGCTCTCTATTCTTTCCAGACTATCGGCAATTACTTTTTCTTTATTTTCTTTATTTTTTATTCCAGTATAATCTACAACCGGAATGGTATATCCAAATGGAGGTAGTATTTTTTGATAAGGCTTACCTTCCTGATTCACAAAAACAGTTCTTAAAATCTCATGTTTTTTGATCAGTTTCGCAAACGTTTCTTCGAGTGCGGCAACCTCAACAAAACCTTTTAATTTCATGGCTCTTGATACGTGATAAGAAGTATCGGCACTATTCAGCTGATTTAAAAACCATAATCTTTCTTGTGAAAAAGACAACGGGTACAACTCCTGCTCAGGAGCTTTAATATTTTGAACTTCTTTTTTGTTTAAAGTAGGAACCAGTTCACTGATTTCTTTGATAGTAGGAGATTTGTAAAAATCTCTTAACGACAATTCAATTCCTTTTTGATCACGTAAACTGCTTATAAACTGATTGGCCAATAAAGAGTGCCCTCCTAATTCGAAAAAACTCACGTTTACATCAACCTGATCAAGGCGTAATAATTCCTGCCAGATTGAAGCGATCTCTTTTTCTTCGGGTGTTACCGGTAATTGAACTGCTTCTGCAATGTTTATAGTTTTAGGTTCCGGTAAACTCTTAATATCAATTTTTCCGTTAGGAATTAAAGGAATAGCATCTAAGATTACAAAATGCGTCGGAATCATAAATTCCGGTAAATGAGCTTTTAAATCAATTACTAAAGAAGATATATTGATAAAAGACTCGTTGGCTACTAAATAGGCAATCAGAATAGGCATTCCTCCCACTTCGTTAATACACACATAACTGTCTACCACATATGCATTTACTTTTTGTATGGCCTGTTCTATTTCTCCTACTTCAATACGATATCCTTTGTAACTAAGCTGACTGTCTTTTCTGCCATAAAAAATCAAATTATTGTCTAAGCTCCACTTTCCTAAATCTCCGGTTTTGTAGATACGCTCTCCATTTATATGGACAAAAGCATTATCTGTCAATTCTTTTTTATTGAGATAAGAAACTGCCAAACCTAAACCAGAAAGTCCAATTTCTCCAATGGCACCTTTGGGTAATATTTTTGTTCCGTCTAACAGGTATACTCCTCTATTGGTAATTGGTTTCCCGATAGGAAATGAAGTATCTGTTTCATTCACTTTATAATAGGTCGCACATACTGTACTTTCTGTAGGACCATAGGTATTGTAGATATCATAACTGGCTGTAAGCTGATCTACCTGGTGTGGTTTTAACGTATCGCCTCCACTAATAATAGTTTTAAATTTAAAATTGTAATTTTTATGGTTGTCATTAAGATACTGAAGCACAAAAGGATTCGTACTCAATAAAGTAATTCCAAAACGCTCGCAATCTTTCAGTAATTCATTAAAATCTTTTGTATCATGAGCAATCACTAAATTCCCTCCTACCGATAAAATCGGGAAAATTTCTTCTACAGAAGTATCAAAAGCAGTAGAAGCCTGCTGTAATACAATATCTTCTTCAGTAAGATTAAAATAAGTACCGAATGTAAGCACATAATCGTATAAAGAAGCATGATTGATAACAACACCTTTAGCGTCTCCTGTTGAACCGGAAGTATAAATAATATAAGCTTCATCTTCAGGTTTCAAAGCAACAGGAATATAGTTTTCCGCTATTTTATGCTCTTCCGGAATACGATCTATATTGTATTCTTTGTCTTCTGAAATAGAATTGGAAAATGAATCTGTTAAGATAAAACCTAAGCCGGCATCTTTTATAATATAGTGTTTTCTTTCCTCCGGATATGCATTATCAATAGGTACATAAACAGCTCCCGTTTTTAAGGCTGCCAAAATTCCAATAATACTTTTCTCAGATCTCGAAAGCATCACCCCTACCTTATCTCCTTTTTTAACGCCGTTGGACTGTAAATAGGAAGCTATGATATTAGCACGTGCATCAAGGGTTTCATAAGTTAAAAAATTAGTTTGACAAGAAACCGCTGTTTTTGAACTATAGCCCGCTACCGCAGCATTCCAAAGATTTAAGAAAGTCTGTTCCGGTCTTTTTACAACAGGTCCTTTTGAAATCGCTTGTATTTCTTCTAACTGTTCCTTACTCGAAATTTCAATCTCGGCTATAGCAGTATGATTGGTCTGCTGTAATTCTGTCAATACTTTTCTGAAAGAGGCAATCAACTGATTGGCTTCAAATTTTGACACATATTTTTCATTGATATCAAATCTAAAACTAAGATCTCCGTTGATCCCTTCAAAAACGTGAATAGAAATAGGATCTTCTTCACTGTCATTAGACAATGGATGTATGCTGGCTTTATTCCCCGAAAATTCAGATTCGTATTGCATACGCTCGTATGACAATCGTACATCATAAAGCTTTGAGGTTTCCTGTGGCAGATTTCGCAGGATATCGGCCTGCTGAAAACGCTGATGCCTGTAACAGGTAAAAAGTGTGGTTCTGATTTCTTTTATAAAATCGCTTACAGATGCTGTTGTTTCTAACGTCAGTTTTAACGGTAACATGCTCAAAAACGGTCCGAAAGTATTTTTCTCGGCAGCATTTTTTCGGTTCAAAATAGGCATCCCTAAATTGACTTCTTCTCTGTTGTAATATTTAGACAATACAATAGAGAAACAGCCCAGGAGTAAATGAAAAATACTCAGTCTTTCTGTTTTTACAAACGACCATAAGGCTTCGTTCTCTTCCTCTGTAAGTGCAATTTCGATATTACAGTGGCCTGCTGATTTATTGGTACCCGTGTAGATCAAAGAAGGCAGATCTTCGTAACGGCCTAACCAGAAGTTTTTATCAATAGAAAAATCTTCCGAAGCTCTGTACGCATTGTCTAATGCGATAAAAGATTCGTAAGACAATTTGTTTTTTCCGATACATAAATCATCATACACCACAGTGGTGCCCAATTGCTCGTAAATTCGTTTTACTTTATTGAACAATAACTGAAATGAAAAACCGTCAGAAATGATATGGTGAAGTTTAGAATACCAGATATACGATTCAGGAGCCACTTTAATAAGCCACATTTTGTACAGCTGTTTGTCCTTTTCGATATCAAAAGGAATTACAAAATCTTTCCCGATCATCTCAATCGCTTTTGATTCTTCCCAATCTTCGATACAAGTCAAGGCCAAATCACTGTTTGCTTCCTGAATGGAATATACAGGAAAACCACTCTTTTCTTCAAAAACAAAAGAAAAAATATCGTTTTCTTTAATCAGAATATTGAATGCTTTTTTAAAACGCTCCACATCAACACTTCCGTTAATAAATGCATAACCGCCAATATTGTATTTTGGTGATTCATTGTCAAGTATCTGATCAAGCCAGATATATTTCTGAACATTTGTGACATTATTTTTCATAAGTCTGCTTTTTATAATTTGAATAAATACTGAAAACGTAAGGTTATCGTACCATTTTGATTTGTAGTATGGATAAAAACAACCACCCCCCGATTTCACTACAGAAGGTAATTGATAGTATAGTAAGATTTATAGGGTGTTTTTCCTTTGAGAACAAGGAAATGTGGAGTTTAAAACCTATGCCTTTGCAAAAACGTTTTCTTCCGGATTGGATAAATACGACAAAGGTATTATGGCTGATATATTCTGGCGCAATGAACTTAATCGTACGCTGATTCTGTGCTGATTGTCAACTCTGAAAACTTCGCATTCCAAACCTGATAGTTCGCCATGTTCGATTTTAAGTTTATCGCCTATTTTTGGCAGTGCCGATTCGACTTGAACATCGGTGATGTCTTTTCCCTGGGTGAAGAGTTTGATATAAGCGATTTCTTCTTCGGAAACTTTGCCGTATTCTTTGCCGAAAGACAAGTAGGAACAACCGCTCTCTACATTTAAAGCATCATGAAAGTCTTTGTTGTTTCTAATGTTTACAA
>NZ_MIKE01000009.1:0-22074 GCF_001853485.1 Flavobacterium tructae
ATTTTCTTTGAATATTCTTTTTATCACAGACTGCGTTAGGGATGGAAGCGATATCCTTTTGCGATTACCGTACATTTAAAATTCCCTGAAACTTCTATCGCAAAAGATTTAGCGGACAGCCCGACCCGTAGGGGAACGCCATACTAATTGTTGTCTTTAATAGGTTGGAATTTAGTTTGTTATTGAAAAACTTTGGTGTCGACATCGTTTATAAACTGAATTACTCCATTCATGAAGATTTTTTGATTGTCCCACATGGCGAGATGACTTCCATTTGGGCAATAGAGATAACGTCCTTTTTGAACTAATTTGCTTTGTTCTTCCATTGCTTTTGGATCCATTGTATCGTATTTTGCGCCAATCATTAAGGTTGGAATTGTAATTTCATGCAGGCGGTTTTTAATATTCCAATTGGCTAAACGACCACTAATACCAAATTCGCTCGGACCTTGCATTAGCGTATAAATTTCACTATTGATATGTTTGCTGGCACGATTGAGGCCGTCCGGCCATTCTTTTAGTCTGCATAAGTGTTTTTGATAAAAATTTGGAATAAGTAATTCCATATACCGTGGGTTGCTGAAATCTTTTTTGGCTTCAAGGGCTCTGATTTCTGCCAGTACTTCCGGTTTCATTTGTTTTGAAAGTATTTCATCGGCATATTTTCCGTAATCCGGGGCACTGGCCATCATGTTGGATACGAGTAAACCCTTCATGTTTTGTTGATATTTAAGGGCATATTCCATGGCTAAAATTCCACCCCATGAGTTTCCAAGGACGTAAAAATTGTTGTGATCGGCACCGATTGCTTTGCGCACTTGTTCTACTTCTTCTACAAAACGTTTTGTAGTCCATAAGCTGCTGTCTTTTGGCTGATCGCTATAGTAAGATCCTAATTGATCGTATTCGTAGAACTCAAATCCTTCGCGTTGAAAGAATGTCTCAAAACATTCCATATACTCGTGCGTCATTGCAGGGCCTCCATGAAGCAACAGTATTTTTATTTTTGGATTGTTTCCAAAACGTTTTGTCCAAACTTTAAATTCTCCAACAGGGGTTTTTATAGGTATCATCCTGACGCCTGCCGATTCTACTTCTGATTTCTTACTGTAAGTAAAGTAGTTGGATAATGAATCGGTTTTAGATTCGTTTTTGCATGAGGTTAGCAGAAAAAAGGCAAGAATGGCAATACTATAACGCATAATTTTAGAATTAGTGATTTAGAACATTCGTTTGTAATTAAAAATACGAATTTATTTTTGATTGAACTCATGAAGAAATTGGTAATAAGATTAATTGAGCATTTACTTAAAAACTCTTAAATCAGTAGAGGAATGAAAGTGTGGAAAAGTTTATATTTACAGCTTGTTTGTAATTGTCGTAATAAGTCAAATTTCCTATCTGCGACTCATGCAGAATTAGTTAACTGTACGATTAAAATTTATTTCTTTTTTTGTTACTATGAATGTACTAACGCTTCCTGACGAGTTAAATCTTGATCAATCAAGATTGATTAACGTCTATGATTATACTAGTTCGAAAAGGATTTCTAAGCAGCAAATTATTCTGAATCAGAATGTATTTAGTTTCTTAATTGAAGGTACAAAGGAGGTTGTTTTTGATAATTCGGCTGTATCGATCGATGCTTCGAAGTTTCTTATTATGAAATCGGGACATTGCTTAATGACGGAGAAGCTTTCGGATTCGTCTAACTATAGAAGTGTCGTTTTATTTTTTTCGAATGAAATTCTGCTGCGATTTATTAGAAAAATGGAATGGAGAAAGGAGGAAGCTGAAGAATGTAAGTCTGTGCGCGCTTTTGAATATGATGTGTTTCTTAAGCGGTTTGTAGATAGTTTGGTAGATATTTCAAAACTTTCGATTGAGATTAAAAGTAAGTTGTTGGAAATTAAGTTTGAAGAGTTAATGCTTTACTTGATGGGAATGTACGGTACAGAGTTTTTGTATTCTTTAACAGTAAACAGCGATGATTCTTCACAAAAGTTTTTTCAGATTATAGAAAGTAGTCATCTTAGTAAATTGTCATTAAAGGAGTTGTCTTTTTTGTGTAATATGAGTGTTTCAACTTTTAAAAGAGAGTTTGAAAAACATTATTCGGAATCACCCATTAAATGGTTTCAGCATAAAAGATTGGAGTTTGCTCATTATTTACTTCATCAGGAGCAAAAAAGTGCTTCAGAAGTTTATTTTGAAGCAGGTTATGAAAGCTTATCCAGTTTTACTCAGGCTTATAAGTCAAAATATGGAGTAACACCAAAACAGGCACAGAAAAAGTGAGCTTTTGGCTATAGTTTTTGAGCCTTTGTCTCCATTTACTTTCTATTTTCAGGGTTAGATTTGTTTAAAATCTTAAACCATAAAAAAATGAAAAAAGTAAATGCAATTTTGATAATGTCCTTAATTTTTACCACAACAATTTTCGGACAGAAGACTTTTACACTAACCAGTAAAGATTTGGGAGGTGAGCTTACTAAAGTACAAGAGTTTAAAGGATTTGGTTGTACCGGTGAGAATCAATCTCCTCAGTTGCTTTGGAAAAATGCACCAGCCGGAACAAAAAGTTTCGCTGTGACCATGTATGATCCAGATGCGCCAACGGGAAGTGGATTTTGGCACTGGATTGTATTTGATATTCCTTCAGATGTAAACGAACTGATAACTAATGCGGGTGCTAAAGATAAATTTCCGATAAAAGGTGCTGTTCAAAGCATTACTGATTATGGAATAAAAAGATTTGGGGGCCCTTGTCCGCCGGAAGGCCATGGATTTCATCAATATATCATTACTGTTTATGCGCTTAAAATGGATAAATTAGGACTTGATGAAAATACCAATCCGGCTATCGTAGGTTTTAATTTATGGAATCAGACTTTGGCAAAAGCAAGTATTGTTGCTTATTATAAAAGGTAATTTTTAAAGAAAGGAGTGATAATTTGATGTTACCATAAAAATGAGAAGAAACTAATAGTGCCCCAAAATGCAAAAGCTGCTCCCTAATTGAAGTGGCTTTTGTGATTTTGGACAACTTGAAAGTTGTTTTAATTTTTTATGTGATATTAATATAAGTTTCAGATAATCTGTAAATGTTAGATGCAATAATTAACGACCAACACATCTGGATATGTCTCCTAAAAAAAGAAGAATCGCCACAAGCATACTTATGAGCTTTTAAATACAAAAAACCTCGCTACTAGCGAGGTTTTCTTTTTATATACTTTGGCGGTGCGAAGTCAGAGACATTCGCAAAGCACCTACACTTTGTGGAGCGGGGATCTTTTACAGGATTCGGAGTATCAATAGGAGGGTCGTCTCTTTTTCTATTCAAGAATCCTAATTTCACATTCTTCTCCAGTTTGTTAAATGGTTATATTCTAAAAACACCTAATCTGTAACATTACCTAATTTATCAAATTCATTTAATTTATAAGTTAATGAATCTCCTTGCGTAAAAATAATTATAACCTTATTCTTATATAATTCAAATTTTTGAACTTTAAGATTGAAAAACTTGCTTGGTAATTTTGTGAAAAATAGTTTTCCTTTTTTTTTATTAAGCATAAAAGCGTTGTGATTTTTTTTAAAAAATAAAATTTCCTTTTCCGGATTTTCTACAATTTCTGTTTCGAATTTGTTAACATCAATCTTACCTAATTCATTATTTAAATTGCAGATTATTAAATATCTATAATTAGTACTTGAGCCTTGTCCCAAAGCAATATAATCGGTTTTAAACAAAACTTTTGGAATCATTCCATTATAAGAATCACAATCAAATGAGTAATTATCAAGTGTATCAACCGTTCTATTCATTTTTATTTCAATACCATAACTTTTGTTAACTGGTATAAATCTAATATAATCTCCGTTCTTAAAAATTGTATCTTTAGCTGTAGTACACTTAAAAAAATTCTCTTTACTTAGATGTTCCTTTTCTTTCATGTTGGAAATTATATCTTTCCTCTGTTCTAATTGACCATTCTTTTGACAATTAAATAATAAAACACATAATATTAATATACTACAACGGCTTATTTCTTGTCCCTTTAATTTTTTCATAATTTAAATTTGGATTAAAATTCGTTCCTTTTATTGAAAAAGTCGGTGTCGCTTTCCAAAAAATAGTTCCTCCATATGCTGCGGAAGAATTATAAAGAACCATTCCTTTGAAATTTCCTTGACTCGCAGGTGAAAATGTCAGTAAACTTCCAGTCATTTTAAAGTCTGTATTAAATGCAGCATTTTTATTGCCTGAATATTTAGCTAATTTTTCGTCTGTCCAAAAACCTTTAAAGATATTAAAATCAGATGTATTAATTCCTAATCCGACTGTTCTAGATTTAATATGATCCCATCCTTTAGTTGCTAAATCAAAACCATCCCATCTTGTAGCTCCATTTGAATAATCGATGCCGCCCATTACCGCATTCATTGCTGCTTGCATACTATATTCTGCATTACCATTATATTTAGTAGAACTACCTCCATTACCATAGCCATATATACCCTCGGTTTGCAGAGTAGAAGATATGCTTTTGTCCTTGTAGTTAGCTAAATTAACAATTGAAGAAGCCAAAGCAAAAGATTCTTGTGGATGGCCACTTGATTCTTCCGCAACGGTATTAGCTAATTGATTTAATACGGAATTTGAAATTCCTAAATCCATTTTATTTTGAGCTGATGTGACAATACCTTCAGCATTTTTAGTCACGCTACTTGCATAATATGCTTTATCATCAATGATTCCATCACTTCCTAAATGTGCCCCAGAACTATCATAATAATCTCCATCTAGCATTCCAGTTGGATCGATTCTATTTATTGGATTATCCGAACAATAATGATATGGAGTAAAAATAGGATTTATTTCTGTCAATGGGTCAATATTCATCCATCTCCCAAGTGCTGGGTCATAATTACGTGCACCATAGTCGTACATGTTAAGCCCCAATTCATCCTGCAGCTCTTTTCCGTTGTACTTATACTTATTCTCTACACCAGTTTTAACAATATTATACCCTTCTTGTTTTAATCCAAACGGATAATAATTACTTTCTTCCTTAATGGCTAGTGTTTTATCATAACTCAAACGGATGTTGCCCAAATGATCCTTGTATTGATACACATAATTATAAGAACTTCCCTGAGGCTCTACGTAGCCTTCGGTAGTCGTGAAAAACTTCAGAACTCCATTATATCCACTGCCTGGTCTTTTACATTTATTGGCCATGCTTTCATATTGAAACTCTCCTAGATAATCTGTTATTGTAGTTATACAAGTCCCTTTATTAACCGTTTTACTAAGTTTTACCCCATTTGCATTGTAAATGTACACAATATTCCCGGTGGTGGCGAAGGTTATTTTTGTGGGTAAATTTAAATGGTTGTAAGTAATAGCCGTGATGCTTTTATTGGTATCAGAGGTCATATTTCCATTAGTATCATAGCTATATTGATTTGCCGTATTGGTTTGAGCAATTGGAGTAGTAAAACCAAAATAGTTGTTTCCTTCTTCTTTTACACGGGTTAATTGATTTCCCTGATAGGAATAAGACATATAATCCATCCATTCCAGATTTGCCTGAGTAACAACATCTCCCGAGCGGTGTAGGAAAGTAATATTTCCGTTTTTGTCGTACTGAAGTTTTTCAAAATAACTTGAATTTTGAGCAGCGTTTGTATTGTTTCTAAAATCGGCAGCTGTTAACCTGTTTAATTTATCATAACTATAGTTGTAGTTTCGAAGTACAGATTCTGAATTCACCGTTTTCCAATGCGTCTGACTGATATTTCCGTTAAATAATGCCACACCTCCCGCAGTAGGGCTGTTATAATTAAGCTGGAAGGCAAACAGATCCTTAGGATCGTTAGGTTTTACTAAGGAAGCTACATCGTTAATTCCGGTAAGCCAGCCTCTGATGTTGTAGGTATAATCAATTTTTTGAGTATTGTTTCCTACTTTTTTAGAGATCAATTGTCCCAGTTCATCATAGGTATTATCCACAATGGTCTCTATGGGGCCATTGTTTATTTGATGCGTCTGGATGAGTAAACGATCCTGAGGAGAGTATGTAAAAACCTCTTTGATCATAAGTTCTGTATCAGCAGCTGTCCTTTTGTGGCGGGTAACGCTGTATTGCAATTGTCCGGAAAAAGGGTCCAAACTGCTGTCGGTATAGCTATAACCACCTAAATAGTTTTGAGTATGTGAACGTATTGGTCTGGCCTTTCCGTCATAGAAAGTGGCTGTCGTTTCTCCCGTCAAATTGTTACTTGACATTAGTACTCTTGTCCATGAAGCCGTTGCGAGTCCTTTAACTTCATTGGTCGTTAGAGTAGCCTGGCCTTCTACACTTGAGGGTATAGCAATACCAGCGGTTGGAAAAGTATAATTGTCGTAATAATTAACCGTTAGAAGTTTGAATGTGGTAGGTGCTACTACATTACTATAATAAGCAGTAATGCCATTCAGAGCCCCATTGCTTTGTTTGCTTTCGTTAATGGTTGTCAAAGCAGGATTATTCTGAGTCGTTTGTAAACTAGTTCTTCCATCGGCTGTTGCAGCGGTAGCATTCGTCCATCCTGTATATACCGGACGGTTAAAAGCGTCGTATTTGGTAATGAGCCAACCTTCGGAAGTAATGTCCGAAAAAGGAGAATTAGCAGGTCCTGTGGCAACCACTCTGTCAAGTTTGTCATATAAAATGAACTCCCATTGTTTGCCCGGTAGTTTTTTCTCGACCAATCTGTTGCGGTGATCGTATTTGTATTGATAACATAAATTATCTAAAATTCCCTGAGTACTATTATCGATAACAGCACTAAAAGTACTTCCAGCCTGAGCATGAAAGCCCGGAAGCAAGGTAATAGAATTTGAAGCCACTAAGTTCAATGTATTTCCAGAAGCCGTTTGGACTGTTGAAGTTACATTGGCCTGCACAGCCGATAAGTTTTCTATCAAATCAAACGCTTTGGGAGGAATAACATAGGTTAGATTCCCATAAATATCATAGACATAATAGGTATCATGTCTGACCTGAGCATCATAGGTTCTTTTTAAAACTACCTGATCTTCTTTGTTTTTAAATTCTACCGTTGAGCCATTGATTTCAAGGGGTGTAGCGGCTGTATTCTCATCATAGGTAATGGTTTTATAAAGTTCGTTGGCCGCATAGTTTCCACTATTGACGAACGATATCGTATAAAGACCCGCTTCAGCATTCCAGACAGTATTGGCTTTGAAGAGTTTTACTTCCCCTGCTACATTAGTCTGATAATCTATTTTGATTTCACGACCCGATCCTGATCGCCAGTCATTTCCTGGAGCAGCCTGTTTGAGGATTCGATTCAAAGGAGAGGCTTCGAGTTCTTTTTGGCTAAAAGGATAACCCGTGGCTTCCAGAGCTGGATTGCCATTAAGAGCCGGATTAGGACTACCGTAATAAGACGTCGTGTTTGCTTTTGCAGCAGGATCAAAAGCCATGCTGGAAGATTCGGATTTGAAAGGCAGGTATTCTTGAGTTTGTCTTCCAAAATCATCAAATTCGATATGGGTAATGATATCCTTACCTGAACCGGACTGTTGTGAGGCAACTTGCTGAATGGGTCTTCCGAGTCCGTCAAAATAAGTAACGTTTTGCGAAGCTTGTGCCGTTGTTGGAACAGTCGGCAGATTTGCTTCTGCAAAAGGTTGTTTATAGGTGGTGGTTTTGATGTAATTTTGAGTTGTGGTCTGTCCAATGGCCATAACAGGAAACAAAACCAAAAGAAATTTAAATCTATTTTTCATGATGCTTTTGGTTTTATGGTTTATAGTTGTATTGGTTTTCTGAAAGGATCTTATCATTTTTATCTTTTACATATTTGAGCCTACCGAAACTGTCATAAGTATAGATGATTTTATCCCCTTTAGGATCGGTGATGGTACTTACGCCAACTAATGGAATATGAGTATAAGTGGTAATCATGGTATTAGGAAGTACTGCTCGCAAGTTATCTATCGCATTCAGATTATTTTCGTTGATAGTGTTTAAATCCGATACTCCTAAAGCGGTGGCTATTTGTGTATTGGTTGCATTCTCTATTTTGGCAATAACATGCTCATTATTATAACCCCAAATATATACGATATGTGTACCTGCAGATGTAGATAATTCTTTTACATTTCCATCTAAATAATAGTTATGATACTGAATACGATTTTCTAGTGGGTTTGTACTTTTTGCAGTTTGATTAAATTCTGGAAGAATAATAGTATTTGTCCAAGTTTTAAAATTAGTTCTTTTTGTGTTTTTTAATGATTTAGATCCATCAGGATTTCTTATGAATGTCTCAGTCTGAATAGGTACAGAAACAATATTTTTGTCGATTAAGTTATTAATTGATTGATCCTGAAAAGTATCTAAACCAATTATTGATCCCTTATTGTTAGGATAATATGTTTTAGTAGTTACGAGTTGATTTTCACTATTAAGAGTGCTGATTTCTGTAGGATACCCTGTTTGTGTGTCATATGTATATGACGTTACATTTTCAATTATTCCATTTTTTTCTAGGGTAGTTGTACTATTGTAACTTAACTGAAATTCTCTTGCTGTATGTTTTATGGATTGTATAGCAAAATCACTTGGTCTACTAAATTTTAGAATACTTCCATGCTGGTCAATAGCAATTGATTCGATTTGAGATCTTAGAATCTGACAGTCAAAAACATAATTTGAAGGATTAATTTCGGTATCGTTGTAAACATAATCATGAGTTTGTTTAGTGATAAAATCGGGGGAATTGTTTTCTAGCAAATTTTGTTTAAGAATTTTTCCCAATTTAAATTCGATATCAGGATAGAGGTCTAGGAAAGGTTGAAAAGATTGCTTAATGTAGTTAGTATAATAGTTTTCTGTTTTGCCAATACTTTCATTGTTATTAATAATATTTACCTGGGAATAAAAAATGTGACTTCCTAAAAGAGATAACGGAGTTATAGGTCTTAAGTTGAAGGTAGTTTCATAATGTACTTGGTGGCTAAAATCTGATCCATCATTTAGCATAAGTATATTACCGTTAGGTAATTCCAAAATGGTTGTGGCAGCAAATATATCTTTACGAATCATGGCGCTATTGAATCTAGGGCTTGGTTCAATAAGGAAACCGCTTGATATTGATTTGTTTAAGGGATATGAGTTGTCAATGTAGTTATATTTTTTCGTAACACAATTCTCAGAATCCTGATTAGGACAATCTTTTGTCTGTGATATTCTTACTCCTCCCACTTCAATATTTGAAGAGGAGGGATCATCTACATATGGAGTGGTTCGGTATTCAATAGTTGTTTTTGCATTATGATTACCACTTTCTACACCTATCTCACATAAGTGTGTTCTTAATTTATAGGTGCCAGCTTCTAAATACTGAAAATATTCTTCACTAAAATATTTTGGCCCCGTATTTACTTCATTATTTTTATACAATCTATAAAGTTCCTGACCATTGCTATCAACAAATGAACTCGTAGCAGAACTTTTACCTGCAGTTACATCAACTTCAAGTATGATTTTGACCGTTTGACCAAACGGAATAGTTACAGTTTTTTCATTTTGGTCGCAGTCAGAGCTATTATTTTCAGAAGATAAGGCTACAGAATCGGATGCGTTATAGCTAGGATTTGATGACTCATAATCACCTTCGGTCCTCTTAATTTGATTAGGTTCGTAAGTGATTTTTGTAGTTCCTTTGGTTGGATAGGTTATCTTGTTTAATGCTCCTATTATTCCCTTGTTAAATGAAGGACTTAAGGAGTATTTTACATTATATTCAGTGAAAGGAATTCCATTGTAAAAACCCCATAAATCAGTCATATTATTTGCGATTTTATGAGTTGGTAATTCTTGTAAATTTTCATAGTCAAAATTATAGTAGTCTATTACATTACCATTACTATCTTCTTTTTTAATAGACTTCAGATAATAATAGTAACCACTATCATAATAATCGAAATGAAATTTTTCAATTAATTTGTTTTTTAAATTGTAAACACTAACAGATTTTAATTTGACCTGATTCGTACCTTCTACACTTGCGGGATCAGGAAGTGCTGAATATGCAGGTCTGTAAAAAATGTTTTGATCAAAAAGTATATATCCATTAGGAAAATCAATTCGTTTTATAATTTTTGATTCTGTAGTTTCTAAACTAAAATTAGAAGAATACCCACCCCCATTAGCAGGTGGTTCGATTTCCAGTTGCGTTTGTACTGTTTTTGTATTAGTTGTATATCTATGAATAGAATTATAATTGTCGTATTGAAAACTAATTTCTTTATTTGAGTTGGGTAACGTTATTTTACTAAGCATAAATGAACTCATATAGTCAGTTTCATTATTGGATGGTGTCCAATCAGTAATCATAGTGTGTTCAAGATCATTAAATTGGTATAAAATGCCCTTATCATCTTTAATGTTGATGAATCCGTTAAATGTTACTTTATAGTTTTTTTGTTCTGAAAAAACAGCCGTTTTATCATATTTAAATCTAAAACTTCCATTAATAGTTGCTGTGTTTAATATAAATTTATCCGGACGCGTATCATAGCCATGATCTGCAGCATTTTTTAAGGCTTCTACTTTTTCTTCGAGAGAAAGAGTATTCAAATTTTCATATTTACTTCCTCTAACAAAATAACCAATGTAAGGATCCTCATCTTCAACCCCTTTCATCTGTCTTGCTATTACACCACCAAAATTTGCTGTCCATCCCATTCCTACCATCGTAGGATCTGCTTCTGGTTTAAAGCCATTATAATTATAGGAAAGCGTTAGGGGGTATTCAAAATCCCCCGATTTTATAGTATAAATCGGTATGGTATAATTAATTTGTCCAGTGGATAAATTGACAGGGACCCCTCCGTATTGCCCAAGACTGGCCGCTTCTGGAGATGCTGAAATAATCTTTGGTAGTGATGACGTTGCATTATTTTGGCTCATTACAAGTAAAGAGCTTATCATAAACAAAATTGTAAACTTAATTTTCATTTTTTTAATAATTTATTTAAGGTTTTGGTTAGTTAGTTTTTATAATTAAATCATATTATTTTGAGAAATCATTTTGGAGACATGACAATAATAGTAAAAATTTTCTTATAAATTAATATAAGTGCTCATAAATTATTTCTCATTTTCGCACCCTTTACTTTTCAATAAAAAAGATATATTTGTAAAAATTAATTTATATTTTGTTTTGAAAAAAAATATCTTTAAAAAACTGCCTTCTTTTAACCTTCAAGAGATGTTGATTGTATTGGCGATTATAGGAATCTTGCTATTAATTGCTTTGCCAAATTTGATGCCTTTAATTACCAAAGCCAAAAGTGTTGAAGCACAAGTGCAATTAAAAGCAATTTATAATGCTGAAAAACAATACTATTTTATGTATTCAAAATACAGTTCTAATTTTTCAGAAATTGATTTTGAAGCTCCTAAAACTACAAAAGAAAACGGTAGTGCTAATTATGTTTATGAGATTGTTCAATCTGATAATAATGCGTTTAAAGTAAAGGCAACTGCCATCACTGATTTTAACGGGAATGGTGTTTTTAACGTTTGGGAAATCGATCAAAATGGAGTACCCAAGCAAATTATTAACGATTAGATGTGGTATTTAAAACTTATATTAATACTTGTATTTGCGGTCGTTTTATATCAGGATTTTAAGAGTCGTTTAGTGTATTGGTTTTTGTATCCTGTGGTTGGTCTTTTGGCTTTTGCAATTCAATTGCACAATGTCCCCATGATTATGGCGGCTTATAATTTGGGAATCAATTTGTTGCTGGTATCAATCATTTTAGGAATTAGTTTTTTGTATGTCAGATTCCGAAAACTAGACTTTAGTAATTCAATCGGAATAGGAGATCTCTTATTTTTTATATTTATTTCCGGGACTTTCTCTACTGTATCTTTTATTGTGCTATTTGTTTTTGCCTTACTTTTTTCGCTCGTTTTACATTTTATATTGAGTAATAAAAAAACAGATAAGACTGTGCCATTGGCGGGTTATATGTCTCTTTTTTTCGGAGGAGTGTATGCAATGACTTTTTGGTATAACAGTACTTTTTTATACGCTTACTAAATATGGAGAATTTTGATCTTCCAATAGAGTTTCAACAGCTTGTTAAATCAGAACAGGCCTATTACTACAGAATTATTCCAGTTGGGAAAAAGAATGAAATTGTTTTATTAAAAACGGATGCTTCTGATTGTATAAGTCTGCAAAATGAGTTAGGAGTTTTATTAAGCTTTAAAGTGGAACTGGAAAATGATTCTACTGATAATATAAACCGTTATTTAAGTACTAATTATAGAAAAATAGCAAACAATAGTGTTTCGGAGATTCATTATACAGCGGACTTTCTGGAAAAAATTGTTTTAAATGCAAAAGAAATCGGAAGCAGTGATATTCATTTTGAACCTTATGAAAAAAATGCCAGAGTTCGTTTTCGTTTAGACGGAAAGCTAAAAGAACAATTTCATATTTCAGTTGAAGAATATCCTGTAATCGTTAACAAAATAAAGATCCGGGCTCAGCTGGACATTTCGGAGAAACGATTACCGCAGGACGGGCGTATTACGATGGTAACAGATTATCAGGATTTTGATGTTCGTGTATCTGTATTGCCTACTTTACATGGAGAGAAAGTAGTATTGCGTATTTTAAGTAAAGATACGAGCCATATTGATATTAATTCGCTTGGTTTTACCGAAAGGGAATTAAGAGCCTATTTAGAAAATATTAAGCGGCCAAATGGTATTGTTCTTATTTCAGGTCCAACAGGATCCGGAAAAACGACTACTCTTTATGCTACTTTAAAAAAATTAAATGTTCCCAATACTAATATTTTAACTGTTGAAGACCCTATAGAATATACACTTGAAGGAATTAATCAGGTGCAGTTGAAAGAAAATATTGGACTTGATTTTGCGACAACCTTAAGGACTTTTTTACGACAAGATCCTGATATCATAATGGTTGGGGAGATTCGTGATGTTAATACAGCCAATATGGCAATTCGGGCTGCTTTAACAGGGCACCTTGTTTTGTCTACGATTCATACTAACTCTGCATGGGCGACCGTTTCGAGATTAATTGATATGGGAATTCCGTCTTTTTTAATTGCCAGTACCTTAAATATTAGTGTAGCACAGCGACTGGTTCGTAAATTATGTGATTCCTGCAAAACAGAAGAAGTAATTTCAAATTCTATTTTTCCAAGCGGATTTGAAATTCCAAAAGATTTAAAATTCCATCATGTAGCTGTAGGTTGTGAGCATTGTTATCATACAGGTTATGCAGGTCGAAAAGCAATTTACGAAATTTTACCAATTGGCAGTGAACTGTCTAATTTAATTAAGAATAATCAGCTGGATATCAATGAATATCTGGAGGAGAACAACATTATTACGCTAAAACGTAATGCATTGCTATTAATAAAAGAGGGAACTACTTCAGTTGACGAAGTTTTTTCACTACTCTTGTAATAAAATACGCCTAATTTAAAGTTTTACAATTGAAATAAATTCATGAAAAAAATAATTATCCTATTTTTAATCTTTATTTTCCAAACTTCATTTTCTCAGGAAAATAGAATATTACAGCTTAAAAATCACATTGAATCAATCACTACGGATGCTCCGGGCTTAAACGAAAAAATAAATGTTAACATTAAGGAAGCTTCATTGTCCAGTTTTCTGTTAGCAGTTTCTCAGGTTCATAAATTGAATATTAGCGTTGCTCCTAATTTAAGTCAGATTAATATCGTGAATAATTTCTCAGATGTAACTGTGGGTGATCTGCTTATTTTTTTATGTAAAGAATACAGTTTAACTATCGATTTTACCGGAAACATACTCTCCATAAAATCATATATAAAACCTGTTGAAGTTCCCGCTTTAAAAGTAATAGATGTAAGTTATGATCTGGCTAATAATTTGCTTTCTCTCAATTTAAAAGACGACAAATTATATGATGTTTTTAGAAAGATTATGGATGAAAGTGCTAAAAATTTAGTTTTTGCTCCTGGTCTTGAAAATCAGCTTTTAACCGTGTATATAAAAAATATGCCTTTTGATGCTGCACTAAATAAATTAGCATTTGCCAATAACCTAACCGTAACAAAATCAAGAGATAATTTTTATGTTTTTGATAAGACGGAAGGAAATTTTGTTGCCGAAGGAACTGCAGATCCTAACAATGCAATAAGACAAAATAGACCACAGCGAGTAAGAAAATCTAACTTTTTCTTTACGGTTGTTGATGCTGAAAAAAAAATATTGGATGTAGATTTTGAAAATACGGCAATTTCAAGTATCGTCTATGATATAGGTCGTGAATTAGATATTGACATGTTTATTTCAAGCCCTTTAGAAGGAGCGGGTAATGCAACTGTTAAAGCGAAAAATATTACGTTTGATGCTCTTTTGGTTAAAATCTTTCAAACTAAAACAGACAGTAATTCTTCAAATAATAATAACCAATCATTTAATAATAATAATTCAGGAGTTTCGATTTCGTCCTCGTCCGGAGGGAGTTATACTTTTATGAAAAACGGGTCGATCTACTATTTTGGGACAAAAGATCAATTGGTGGTAAGAAATATAAAATCTATTCCTTTAATGCATCGCTCTATCGAGATCTTAAGCGATCCGTCAAAAGAAGGCAGAAGTGCCGGAAGATTAAATAATACTAATAACTTTTCTAATTATAGTTCCAATTCTAACTCCAATTTTAATTCCAATTCGTTTGATAACAGGGGGAATTCTAATTTCCAGAATCAAAACAGTAATTTTAATAATGCAAACAACAACAGCTCTTCCTCTTCAAACAGCGGTCCTTCTGAATCAATTTTGACAATTATTCCCGATGAAATTAAGAAAGATCTTGATATCAAAATTGATAAAGAATTAAATAGCTTTTTGGTAAATGGTCCGGCTGCAAACATTGAGAGATTTGAATCTTTTATACAATATATTGACAAAGCGGTTCCGGTAATTTTAATAGAAGTTATGCTGTTGGAAGTCAACAGAACTGCTACTGTCGAAACAGGAATTAAAGCCGGAATAGGAGATAAACCTGTAAAAACATCGGGTACTGTGTTTCCTGGTGCAGACATTAATTTAGGTGCATCAACAATTAACAGTATAATTGATAGTTTTAGCGGTTTTGGTTCTTTAAATATTGGAAAAGTAGTTCCGAATTTTTACTTAAGTTTAAAGGCTCAGGAAACAAATGGAAATCTAAAAATTAGGTCTTCCCCAAGATTATCAACATTAAACGGACATAAAGCTTATTTGTCTATAGGAGAAACGACTTATTATGTCGTGACTAATCAAAATTTTTACGGATCACAGATTCCACAGGCTTCCGAGGTTAAAAATTATCAACCTATTGACGCGGAATTATCTGTAACCATTATGCCTTTAGTTTCCGGTAACGGACAAATTACAATGGATATCAAAGTGATACAATCAAGTTTTAACGGACAGAAAGTAGATAAGGATGCACCTCCGGGAATTAATTCCAGAGAGTTTACATCGATAATCAGAGTTAAAGATCAGGATTTAATTGTATTAGGAGGCCTTGAAGAATCGGCAAAAAATGATTCGGGATCAGGAGTGCCTTTGCTGTCCAGAATTCCAATTATTAAGTGGATATTCAGTTCTCGTAAACGAGAAGATTCTAAGAAAAAACTAAGCGTTTTAATTAAACCGACTGTTATTTACTAATGGGCTTACCATCAATAAACAGCCTTTTACTTGGCAAACAATATATAGGCATCGAGCACTTCACTTTAAATAATGAAGACAAAGTTTCGTTGCTGTTAGTTGAAAATAAGAAAGAAGGATTAGTAATTGCGAAAAAAGACAGAGTCAATTATAATGGAAAGATAGCGGAGAAATGGGATTCTAAATTACCTTTTTTTTTAATTGTTAATACCAATCAGGTCATCCAGAAAGAGGTCTCAGGCATTGACCCTTCGGATGAAAAATTATTGCATAAGGCATTTCCCAATACCAATTGGGAAGAGTTTTATTTTGAGATTTGGCGATTAAAAACAAAATCTATAATTGCTATTACCAGAAAATCGTATCTGGATGAAATGTTGGCCAATTACGTAGCTCAAAAAATAAGTATTGCAGGAATTAGTCTTGGTATTTGTTCCATTGCTGAAATTGTTGATTATACCACCGAAACAGAATTTTATACCAATCATCAGGCTGTATCCCGACAAGAGCAAAATCAAATTATTACTTCGGAGGCTCTGGAATCAGCCGTAATTTACAATATCAATGACCTTCAGTTAGAAAACAGACAGTTATTAGCATTTTCGGGTATACTGAGAATGATAATGAATAATACCCCAAATACTGGTTCGGTAGTATCTTACAGCGAAGAATTGTATGATGTATATAACCAGAAAGTTTTTTTTAACAAAGGCTTAAAAGTTATGGTTGCAGTTGTGTTTGTTATTTTAGTACTTAATTTTCTTTTTTTCTCTCATTATTACAAATTGGCTCAGGAAACTTCAGAAACACTATTAGTGAATAAATCATCTGTTGAAGATGTGAATCAACTTAAGAAAAGAATTATTGTAAAAGAGGAAAAAGTTAAAAGTATTTTGGGAAAAACTACTTCCCAAAGCTCATTAATGATCAATGAAATTGCCAGAAAAGTTCCATCTTCTATTGTACTGACAGAATTGGCTTTTAATCCTCTTGAGAAGAAAGTAAAGTTAGAAGAGCCCATTCTTGTTCAGGAAAGAACAATTACAATCTCGGGAACAACGATCGCGAATGAGGCTTTTACACGTTGGGTTGAAGAAATAGAGAAACTAAATTGGGTAGATAAAGTTTTGATTACTCATTTTGGAAAAAATGAAGCTAATGAAACGGCATTTTCGATTAAATTAACCTTAAGATAAAATGAAGCTGAACAAAAAAAATAAACTGCTTATTGTCGGTTTTTTGCTGGTACTTTATTTCAGTTATTCTCTTGCAATATCAAATACGCTGCACTATTATCGAGAGTATCAAATCAAACAGGAGCAGATAGCTGCAGATAGTAACATGCCCAGATTGGTAGGTCAAATGGCTCAAAAAGAAAAGCAATTAGATCAGGCATTGACAAAGTATGATGTAAGTGTTTCAGAATCATTTCAGAATGATTTATTAAAACAGCTTACTTCTTATAGTGATAGTTATAAACTAAAAATTACTGATTTCCAGGAGCCTCATGCTGTCATGCAAAAAGGATTTACAGTAACTAGTTATATTTTTTCTTTAGAGGGTTCTTTTAATGGATGCCTGGCTTTACTCAATAAAGTTGAAAACAATCCTGCCTTAGGAACCATTAGGCATTTAAACTTTATCAAGAAAAAAAATTATAAGACCAATACAGATGAATTATTTGTTGAAGTCATTATGCAAAAAAATAAGGGAGCTTAGCCCAGATCATTAATTAAATTAAAGAGAAAATATTATGAAAAAGACCCTTGTCTTCATTGTGGCATTTGCTGCACAAATTAGTTTTGCCCAAAGTATTTTTCCAACTGATGGGAAAAATGTAGGGATTGGAACAATTAATCCGACTGATTTACTGCATTTGAATTCTGTATCTCCAGTTTTGAAAATGACTTACCAAGAAGGAGGGTTTGCAGCAATAAGAGGGCTAAACTCTACCTGGATTTTTGGTTTCAATGGAGATCCAGGGTTCGAAAATATTTCATTTGGAACACAGGACGGATCAGGTTCCAGAACTTTAACTTTTGCAGCAGGTGGTTCAGCCAGAATGCAAATCTTAAATAATGGAAATGTCGGGATAGGAACTTTAAATCCGCAACAAAAATTTGTTGTTTCGAATAATGGAACTGAAGGTTTTGAACTATATCTGGATCATTTAAATAGTATTGTTGGATTACAATCTTACAACAGAGCTTTGAGTTCTTATTCTAAAATGCAATTAGATGCCAGTCAATTCTCATTTATGAATGGAAATGTTGGAATAGGAACTTTAAATCCGCGACAAAAATTTGTTGTTTCGAATAATGGAGCGGAAGGCTTTGAACTCTATTTAGATCAGTTAAATAGTATCGTCGGATTACAATCTTATAACAGGGCTCTAAATTCTTATTCCAAGATGCAATTAGATGCGAGTCAATTTTCATTTATGTATGGTAATGTTGGTATTGGTACAGCGAATCCAAATGCAAAACTTACAGTAGCTGGAAACATCAGCTCCCGCGAAGTAAAAGTAACTGTAGATGCAGGGGCAGACTTTGTTTTTGAGGGAGATTACAATCTAAAATCTCTTGATTCCGTAGAAAAATACATAAAAGAAAACAAACATCTTCCTGAAATTGCTTCTGCTCAGGAAATGGAAAAAGAAGGGATTAATTTATCTGAAATGAATATCAAACTGTTGCAAAAAATAGAGGAGCTGACCTTGTATATGATTGAGATGAAAAAGGAGAACGCTGAAATGAAAAAAAGGCTTGAGAAAATTGAAAACAAATAAAAGATGATGAAAAAAATATTTATTGCATTAGCGGTTATATCAAGTATTAGTATTCAGGCACAATCAGGGAACTCATTATCGATTGAGGATACAAGAATGATAAATGATTTACCTAATTTCTCTTCCAGAAACATTAGAGCAGATTTTAAAGAAAGAAGTATTATAGGTGCCCCGGGAAGCGGATATTATTCGACTAATTTAACGCTTTCACCATGGGCAAATAATGAGAATAGCGGTGGTAAGAATCATCAGTTGAGTTTTAATGATGGTGGTGTGTTTTATAGAACTGCATATCCAATGGATTCTCAGTGGGGTAATTGGAGACAAGTATTAATTACTAATGATAATGGATCTGTAACAGTACCCGGAACCTTAACCATAGACGGAGGGTTAAACAACACCTTACCAAGGCCCTTAATCTCAGCAATGACTTTGTCTAAAGGTGAAATTAGAGGTTACAGTGGTCATGGAAATACTTCTGATGATGGATTCTTAAGATTATCTGCAGGAGGCGGAACAACTTCATCTGTTAAATCATTTATTGATTTGTCAGGTTATTCGATCGTACCAGACATGAATAGGAATATTGTTTTTGGTACTTCTGGTGCTGAGCGTTTAAGAATTGACGTAAATGGAAATGTAGGTATTGCTACAGTAGCCCCAGATGCTAAATTAACTGTAAATGGAAATATTCATTCCAGAGAAGTAAAAGTAGACCTTGATTTCCCGGCTCCGGACTATGTTTTTTCCAATGATTATAAATTAAGAAGTCTGGAGGAAGTTGAAGATTATGTAAATAAGAATAGTCACTTACCTGAAATTCCTTCTGCAAAAGAATTCGAGAAAAATGGAGTTTTACTGGCAGAGATGAATATGGCTTTATTGAAAAAAGTAGAGGAGCTGACTTTGTATGTCATTGAACAAAATAAGAAGATAAATGATCTCGAAAAACAAAATAAAAAGTTGAGTGATCTGGATAAAAGATTTGAAAAATTAGAAAGAACTTTAAAGTATAAAAATAAATGAAAAAAATCAGCTTAATAGTATTGTTTGGGATGTCTTACTTAGTTTCGAATGCGCAAAGTTTAACCCCAACTTCTCATATTTCGGCTCCTGGTACAGCGGATGCTTTTAAGGCGGGTTACACTTTTTCTTATGCAACTGCGGGAACTCCTTGGAACGGATCGCTTATTAGTTATGGGGGATTTTCTGTAAATAATTATGATACTCAGATAAGTTCAGATTACGGGCCAAATGGAGGAAATCATATTTCGTTTAGGACTAAAAATGGAGACTCGAATATATGGAATCCTTGGATTGAATTGGCAACTAAGGCCAGGAATGATTTTGATGGTGATCAAAGTGTAAACGGTCTTGTGGGGATTGGAATAACCCCTGTACATAAATTACATATTAATGGAGGTCATGGAGATTCCAGAATTCTCTTGCATTCCGTAGGAGGAGTAGACGATGCCAGACAGGCAGATCTAATGCTTTGGGCAAGTGAACCCGGATGGACATATTCAGGTGTAGGAATAGGTAATAATGTGCATAATTTTAAGAATGCTGTGGGAGGATTGAGTTTATTGAACACAGCGAGAGGGGGATCGTATATTAGATTATTGGATAATTCAATGTTGTTCAATGTTATTTCTTCTTCAGGACTAGATAAACAGGCTCTGAGCATAAGTTCTGAAGGTAATATAGGAATTGGGGTGACCAATCCTGTAAATAAACTAGATGTAAATGGTAGGATTCATTCCAAAGAAGTAAAAATAGACCTTGATTTCCCGGCTCCGGATTATGTTTTTTCCAATGATTATAAATTAAGAAGTCTGGAGGAAGTTGAAGATTATGTAAAAAAGAATAACCACTTGCCGGAAATTCCTTCTGCAAAAGAATTTGAGAAAAATGGTGTTTTGCTGGCAGAGATGAATATGGCTTTACTCAAAAAAGTAGAAGAGCTGATTTTATACATGATTGAGATGAAAAAAGATATTACGATTCTAAAGGAAGAAAATAAAGCTTTAAAAGAAAAAAAATAGAAGTAAGTAGAATACAGTTAATAAATTTAAAAGCCAAAACGATTGTTCGTTTTGGCTTTTTTTATCTTTTATGAATAAGTAATTGTTTTGTTTATCGTTATATAGTAATATCTTCTAATAACACCACGGTAAACGGAGTTTGTAATATCGGCAGATAACTATCGGTTATGGAATAAGCTGTTAACATGAAAGCAAATGTTCTTGCATTGGTTTGCGGATTATTGGTTTTCATCCAGCTGTTTATTCCTTCGGCGATCATATCGGCTATATCTTTCCCATGATCAGCAACAGTCAGTGTGGTTGGAGTTACCAATAATACTGACACATCTATAGGGAAAGTGGTTCTCGGAATAATGTAGGTATAATCACACTGCATTTTAATGGTGAATTCTGTAATAGCACTGTTTATATTTTCGGTTAAAGCATAGCTACAGAGTATAATTTCAAAAATCTGCACAATCTGCCAAATCTGCGTGAAAAACATTCAACACATGGATACATAGATTTTAAGAGATGTGTAAAGAGTAAAGAGTAAAGAGTAAAGAGTAAAGAGTAAAGAGTAAAGAGTAAAGAGTGTCGCATAGAAACACATTGCTCTATTATGACGCTCTTCGTTTTATTAGAAGTGAAACGCCCTATTTTAGGCTGTAAAACTATGTTTCTATGTGTTTAAACAACGCCACAGATTAACGGATTAAAAAGATTAGTAAATCTGCAAGATCTGCGTGAAAATACTCCACGCATAGAAACATAGTTTTTATAAGAATAAAAGAATATTAAATCAGTTTATTACTGGTGGCATAAGCGATGGCTTCAGCAATATTTCCTACCCCCAGTTTGGTGAACAACTTTCTTTTGTGAAACTTAATCGTATCAGCCGATACAAACATACTTTCGGCCATGTTGGCAATGGTAAAACCCCTTATAGAATACTGCAAAACCTCTTTCTCACGACTGGTCAGTTCTATCTTTTTCAGCACTTTCCAAAAGTCTCCCTCAAGGTCATAACTGAAGATTTTATTTTCTCCCTTTTTATAAATTTTAATATTCCCCGACTGCAATTCAGAAGAAAGCGAGATAATACAAATCGATTTCCAGATTTTACCGTCATTGGTCAGGAAAACAGGAGTCAGTTTTTGATTCACCAAAAAAGTCTTTCCATTAGGGTTCTTCAATCTAAAGTCATAGGAGATGGTATGATTCAGACGTTCTTCTACAGGAATATTTTGATAGAAGTCAAAACCTATGGTATTGATTTTTAGTAATAAATCCAGATCTTCTTTGACCACATACTTAAAATAAAAGGCATATCCGAGTTCCTGAACTTCTGCCGGAGTGTGATCACACAAGAATAATGGATTTTCGGATACATACTCAAACCCTTTTTTTTCGTAATCAATAATATAAATACTACTGTAAGTTGTTCTGGCAAATGCTTTGACCAGTTCTAAAT
>NZ_MIKE01000010.1:0-9567 GCF_001853485.1 Flavobacterium tructae
CTATCTCCCAAATAGAAGCATCAAACGAAATACTCGCAAATTGCAGACAGCTATCCTTATTGGTAATTGAAAAAGCAGAAATCTGAGATAGTATTGTATTGACAATATTTCGATGTTCAATCATTACTCCTTTTGGTTTACCTGTACTACCCGAAGTGTAAATAATGTATGCCAAATTATCAGGGCTGGTATTTATTTCAGGTAAGTCATCAGAGTAATCGGAGCAATTCTTTTTGAATGTTTCCAGTACTAAATCATCTATAATAATAGAACAGTTACTGTCTTTCTTTATGTATTCTTTTCTTTCCTCAGGATGATTCGGATCTATCGGAACATAAGTTGCGCCAATTTTTAATATTGCTAAAAATGAAACAATTAACCAATCACTACGGTCTAAAACAACTCCAATTTGACTGCCCTTATTTACGTCATTACTAGATAATAAATAATGCGCCAACTGATTGGAGCGTTTATCCAATTCTTTATAACTTATTCTCTCCTCTTCATAAACTACTGCAATATCATCTTGAGATTTTTTAACTTGTTCAGCAAATAAATCTGTTAGTGTTTTATCTTTTGGGTATGTGACATTTGTATTATTGAATTCATATAATAATTGATGCTCCTCCTTGGTTGTAAGCATAGAGAGACTGCTTATTGGTTGCGCGATATTATCTGCAATATTTACCAATAATTCCTGATAATGCAGTAGCATTCGATCTATTGTAGACTTCTCAAATAAAGCCGTACAATATACCATATCGAATGAAACACAATTATCACTTTCAGAAGCATTTAATGCTAAATCAAATTTAGAAGTAATTGTATCAAACTCATATCTTGATAACGTAACTCTTTCTAAAGCTTCTCCATCTTCTTCAGATGCATTAGATGCATTCTGTAATGCAAATAATACCTGAAACAATGGTGTCATACTCATATCCCGAGTCGTAATCACCCGATCGACTACTTTTTCAAATGGTGTGAGTTGATGATCGTATCCTTCCAAAGTTGTCTGCTTCACTTTTACCAATACCTCCCTGAAACTTGGGTCACCACTTAAATCACTACGAAGGGCTAAGGTATTCACAAAAAAACCGATCATACCTTCTAACTCTGACTGAGTTCGATTGGCTATTGGCGTTCCTACACAAATATCTTTTTGACCACTATATCGAGATAACAATACTTTAAAAGCTGTTAACAAGAACATAAACAAGGTAACCCCTTCTTTTTGACAGATCAAATTTAATGAATCACTCAACTCTTTAGTTAATTCTAAAGAAACACTGGCTCCTGCATTACTCTGTATCGAAGGACGAACATAATCTGTTGGCAAGGATAATGTACTTACATCGCTAAGTTTTCTTTCCCAATACGATAACTGATCCTCTAAAACAGCACCTTCTAAATATTTGCGCTGCCAAATGGCATAATCGGCATATTGCAAACTAAGCTCTGGTAAAATTGCCGGGCGACCCGAGTGCAAAGCATTGTACAATTCTATAAATTCATTTGTCAAAATTCCCTCTGACCAGCCATCACTTGCAATATGATGAAAAACAATTGCTAAAACATATTGCTTGTTTCCCAGATCATACAAACATGATCTTAATTTGTAATCTTTAGATAAATCAAAAGGTTTATTCAGATAATCCTGCAGACTGCTTTCAAGCATTGATGCATCCTTCATTTCCAACTGATCAAGCGACCAGCCCTCTGTGCTGATAATTTCCTGATAACCGATTCCGTTTTCTGATAAAAGCATGCTGCGTAAGACTTCATGACGCGAAACAATCTCATGCAGGGTTTGTTCCAATATCGATAGATCTAATGCTCCCTCTAAACAAAGAACTGTAGGAATATGATATTCGATACTGCCTTGCAACTGATCCAAAAACCATAAACGTTCCTGGCTAAACGATAAAGGAATCTGCTTGATAGAATCTCGATCGTAAGGAGTAACTTTAGGTAACGTTTTTTTTCTGCTTTTTATGTGACCTTCCTCAATATATTTAACTATTTGAACTTTATTATCTTTTATTTTTTGTAATAAATCGGTATCAATAGAAGCCACTGATTTAACTGTTAAGTTTCCCTTGTTTACTTCTATTTTTACTTTTTTGTTATGAGCTTCTTTTAAAATACTTAAAATTTCTATATTCATGTTTTAAAATTATATTTCTATAGTTACATTGTAGTTTTCACTGTCTTCATGATCCTCATTAAAATCTTGTTCAAAAAATTCAATAAGCGATGCCAACTCTACAATTGTTGCATGTTCAAATACTTCGCGGATGGATACTTCTATCATCAAAGCCTTACGGATCATCGAAACTAAACGCGTAGCGAGTAAACTATGACCTCCGAGCTCGAAAAAGTTATCATAAATTCCTATTTGTTCTACGCCTAACAGGTTTTGCCAGATTGCTGCTAATTTGGTTTCTGTCTCATTACGCGGAGCGACATATTCGGTACTCGATAAGTCTGAACCATCCGGATCCGGCAATGCTTTTTTATCCAGCTTTCCGTTACTGGTGAGCGGCATTTTTTCTAAAGTCACCCACAATTGAGGAACCATGTATTCCGGTAAGCTTAATTTTAATTGGTTTTGTAATGTCTCTTTGTTCAATTCTCCTTCTAAAACTACATAACCTACCAGACGTTTATTGCCTGCTGTATCTTCTTTGGCCAAAACACAACATTGGTTTACGCCCGCTAAAGAAGATAAGGCGTTTTCGATCTCCCCTAATTCTATTCTATAGCCGCGGATTTTAACCTGATCGTCTTTTCTGCCAATATATTCTATGTTACCATCCGGAAGCCAACGCGCTAAATCGCCTGTCTTGTAAATTCGCTCTCCCTCTTTGAATGGATTTGCTATAAATTTTTCCTTTGTTAATTCTTCCTTGTTCAAATATCCTCGGGCGACCTGAGCTCCTCCGATACACAATTCGCCAATTACACCTATTGGTACTAATTGATTTTGATGATCTAAAACATATAAACTGGTATTGGCTACCGGTTTTCCAATTAAAACCTGAGATAAGACATCTTCCAGAGGCACTTCCCATGAACTCACATCAATTGCAGCTTCTGTAGGACCGTATAAGTTATCTAATCGAACATTCCTGAATTTTTCTTTAAATAAGAGTACCTGATCTACTTGTAAAGCCTCTCCACTACACAGAACCTGTTTTAACGATTTACAGTCTCCTAAGTTAATATCTTCTAAGAAAACTCTCAACATCGAAGGAACAAAATGAATCGTCGTGATGTTTTCCTTTTCTATAATCTGTTTTAAATATTCAACATCTTTATGTCCTTCGGGTTTGGCAAAAACCAATCGTGCTCCACAGCTAATAGCCCATAAAAATTCCCATACCGACACATCAAAACTAAAAGAGGTTTTCTGTAAAATTGCATCATCACTCTTAAGCTGATAATGGGATTGTGTCCATAATAGACGATTCACAATACCACTATGTTCATTCATCACTCCCTTGGGTGTACCGGTACTTCCTGAGGTATATATCACATACGCTAAATTAGAGGCTGTCAATACAGTACTAAGCGCTGTTGTTGGATACCCTGAGATAAGATCCCAATCTTTATCCAGACACAGAACGGATAATTCTTCATCTCTGTTTATAACATTACAACTGGTTTGACTGCTTACAACCAAATCAATACCAGCATCTTTAAGCATATAAGCGATACGATCTGTTGGATACTCCGGATCAATAGGAACATAAGCGCCTCCTGATTTTAAGATCCCAAGGATACCAATTAGCATTTCTAAACTGCGCTCCAGACAGATCCCTACAAGAGCATCGGGTTTTACACCCTGCTCACGTAAATAATATGCCAATTGATTGGAACGTTGGTCTAATTCTTCGTAGGTTAGTTTTTCATCTTCATAAACAACTGCAACAGCCGTTGGTGTTTGTTTAACCTGCTCTTCGAATAAATCAACAATTGTTTTATCTGATGGATAGGCAGCTTCAGTGTTATTGAAAACATTCAATAATTGATGCTCTTCTGCCTGGCTAAGCATCGACAGAGTACTGATTGGTTGTTTGATATTGCCAACAATACTTTGCAATAATTCCTGATAATGCAGCAGCATACTCTCGATTGTAGCCTTATCAAATAAAGCTGTACAATAATTTACCGCTAATGAAATACCATTGTTATTTTCTGATGCACTAAATGTCAAATCAAACTTAGAACTAACCGTATCAAACTCATATTCAGAAATAATGATATCATGTAATTCGCTCTCTTTTTGGGCTTGATTATCTCCTTCATTTTGTAATACAAACATCACCTGAAACAACGGACTCATACTCCTATCACGGCTTGTAACCACACGATCTACCACCTTCTCAAATGGGGTTAATTGATGATCGTATCCCTCTAAAGTGGTTTGTTTTACTCTTGCTAATAAATTACTAAAACTCGGATCGCCGCTCAAATCACTGCGAAGGGCCAGAGTATTGACAAAAAAACCAATCATTCCTTCTAATTCCGCTTGCGTTCGATTTGCAATTGGTGTTCCGACACAAATGTCTTCCTGACCACTGTAACGCGACAACAAGATCTTAAAGGCAGATAATAAAAGCATAAACAAGGTTACTCCTTCTTCTTTACAAATAGCGTTTAATGATGCGCTCAGCTTCTGGTCTAAGACTAAAGAGACAGCTGCTCCTGCATTGCTCGGAACCGAAGGACGGGGATAATCTGTTGGTAAGGACAAAGTACTTACGCCACTTAGTTTGGATTCCCAGTACGACAACTGATCCTCTAAAACTGCTCCTTCTAAATAGTTACGCTGCCAAATCGCATAATCGGCATATTGTAAATGAAGTGTTGGTAGATTAGCGGTGCTGTTGGATTGCAAGGCGCTGTAAAGCTCCATAAATTCACGGATCAAAATTCCATCTGACCAGCCATCACTAGCGATATGATGGAAAACACAAGCCAACACATATTTCTGATTCCCTAAAGTGTATAAACACGCTCGCAGTTTGTAATCTTTCGATAAATCAAAAGGTTGGTTGATGTAGTCGGCGATCTGATTTTTTAAGACGAGTTCATCCGATATGATCTCCGTATCCAGTGACCAGCCTTCTGCACTGATGATTTGCTGATAAGCGATACCTTCTTCTGATAAGAGCATACTGCGTAAGACCTCATGACGCGAAACAATACCATGCAGGGTTTGTTCCAACAGCGATATCTCTAAAGCGCCTTCTAAACTCAAAACTATAGGAATGTGGTATTCGGTACTGCCCTGAAGCTGATCCAAAAACCATAGTCGTTCCTGACTAAACGATAAGGGAATTCGAACTCCTCTTTCTTGAGCAACAATAGTTGGTAGTAAAAGCTGTTTATCTCTTGACAACAAGAGTACTGAGATCTCAAAGATACTTTGATATTCAAAAACCTCATAGATTGACATTTCAACTTCAAACACTTTACGTATCATCGATATCATTCTAATGGCCAGTAAACTATGACCGCCCAACTCAAAGAAATTATCATAAACTCCTACTCGTTCTACGTCTAACAAATTCTGCCAGATTTCTGCTAATTGCGCTTCTGTTTCATTACGTGGCGCTATATATTCTTTACCGGATAAATCTGAGCTATCCGGGTCAGGTAATACCTTTTTATCAACTTTACCATTAGTGGTTAATGGAAAACTATCTAATGCTACCCACAACTGAGGTACCATATAGTCCGGTAATTTCGATTTTAGTGATTCTTGTATCGATTGCTTATCAAAATCACCTTCAGATACAACATAACCTACCAGACGCTTGCTATCATTTGCTCCTTCCCTGGCCAATACACAACACTGTGTAATTCCTGCTAAAGAAAACAATACATTTTCGATCTCGCCTAACTCTATTCGATATCCGCGTATTTTAACCTGATCGTCTTTTCTGCCAATATATTCTATATTTCCATCAGGTAACCATTGGGCCAGATCACCTGTTTTGTATAGTCGTTCGCCTTCAATAAAAGGATTCTTTATAAACTTCTCTCTCGTTAAGTCATCTCTATTCAAATAGCCACGAGCTATACCAGCTCCTGATATGCATAATTCTCCAATTACTCCGATGGGAACTGTATTTTGACTATCATCAAGTATATAAATTTGGGTGTTGGCTATTGGTGTTCCTATAGGAACCGTTGTACCCATATCACCACTAAAGATAGTGGCGCAAATACTAGCTTCTGTAGGGCCATAAGCATTGATGTATTTTCCTGTTTTTGCAAATAACTTTGCCTGTTTTAATGGTGCTTGTTCTCCTGCTGTTATCAATGTTTTTATGCCAGATATTTGATTACAATCTAATAATGTTAAAAAGGCAGGTGGTAATGTGGCTATGGATATTTGATTTTTTGCAACATAATCGACAAAATAACTCACATCAAGTTTATTTCCTTCTTCTATTATATATAATTGTGATCCTGATAATAACGATATAAAAATCTCTGATATGGAAGCATCGAAAGAATGACTTGCAAATTGTAAACAACTATCAACTTCGGTTACTGAAAAAGCATTTATTTGTGATACTATTGTATTTACAATACTACCATGCTCGATCATAACTCCTTTTGGATTGCCTGTACTTCCGGAAGTATAAATTACATAAGCTAAATCTGAAGATTTAACATTACTAGTTTTTGAATCTACTTCTGTAACCTCTTTCGATATTTTTTCAAACTCGATGTCTATTGAAAATATCTTTGTATTATAGTCCATCACTTCAAATAAGCTTTCTGAATCTATAATTAATAATTTTACATTGGCATCTTCTATAATAAATGACTTACGTGTATCTGGATAATCTTTGTCAATTGGTAAATAACAAGCCCCTGATTTCATAATACCTAACATAGAAACAATTGACCATATATTACGATCTATCATTACTCCTACTATATCTTCTGATTCTAACTGACCTGTATTCTTTAAATAATACGCCAAACAATCTGATTGTTCATTTAGTTCTTTATAAGTTAATACTTCATCTTCAAACGCGACAGCAATATTATTTGGGGTTCTCTTAACCTGTTCTTCGAATAAATCAACTAGAGTCTTGTCTTTTGGATAAGCAACTTGGGTGTTATTAAATTCATAGAGTATTTGATGTTTTTCTTCAATAGATAACATCTCAAGCTTACTTATTGGTTCATTTAAATTTTTAATTATACTACTGATGATTTCTTCAAAATGAATGATCATAGATTGAATAGTATCACTTTTGAACAAATCTGTACAATATTCAATATTGAATAAAATCTCTTTTTCTGTCTCTACAGCATTAAATGAAATATCCAATATCGAACTTATATGATCTCTTTCATAGCTGTCTATCGTTATTTGATCTAAAAATGCTTCTGTTGATCTTGGAGTATTATCTAATAAAAATTTTACCTGGAACAAAGGGCTCATACTCGTATCCCGAGTTGTCATCACCCTGTCTACAATTTTTTCAAATGGAGCACTCTGGTTATTATAAGCACTTAAAGTTGTTTCTTTAACCTGAACTAATAAATCCTTAAAGGAACTTTGAGAATCTATCCTAGTGCGAATCGTTAGATTATTAATAAAAAATCCTATTACTCCTTCTAATTCAGCCTGTGTTCTATTGGCTATAGGCGTACCAACGCAAATATCCTCTTGTCCGCTATATTTATATAACAACACTTTGAAAGCCGATAATAACAGCATAAACATCGTAACCCCTTCCGATTTGCAAATTGAGTCTAATGCAACTTTTTCTTCTTGATTTATATGAAATGACATACTCCCTCCTGATCTACTCTGAATCGATGGTCGCACATAGTCTGTAGGTAGCAATAATGGTAATACTCCTTGCAATTGATCATCCCAATAACTCAACTGGGTCTCCAAAACTTCCCCTGAAATATATTTACGCTGCCAAATAGCATAATCCGTATACTGGATTGGTAACGTAGGTAAATTTGGATTCCTGCCTTGAGTCATGGCATTGTACAGTTCTATAAACTCATTCACCAAAATTCCCTCCGACCAGCCATCACTGGCAATATGATGCAACACACATGCTAAGACATACTGCTCGTTGCCCAAGTCATACAGGCAACTTCTTAACTTATAATCCTTCGATAAATTAAAGGGCTGGGCCAGATAACGATCCAGACTGTTTTCTAGTAAAGTTACATCAGATATTGCAAGCTGATCCAAAGACCAGCCTTCTGCACTGATGATTTGCTGATAACCGATACCTTCTTCTGATAACAGCATGCTGCGTAAGACTTCATGGCGCGAAACTATACAATGCAAGGTTTGTTCCAGTATCGATACGTCTAATGCGCCCTCTAAACGAAGAACAATAGGTACGTGATATTCTGTACTGCCTTGCAGCTGATCCAAAAACCATAATCGTTCCTGACTAAACGATAAAGGAATACGAGCCGGATGTTCTTCTGCAACAATACCTGGTAATAAAACCCCTTCAGATTGTGCCGCTATATGGGCTGCTAAGTCTGAGATTGTGGCATGTTCAAATACTTCGCGGATGGATACTTCTATCATCAAAGCCTTACGGATCATCGAAACTAAACGTGTAGCCAGTAAACTGTGACCTCCGAGCTCGAAAAAGTTATCATAAATTCCTATTTGTTCTACACCTAACAGGTTTTGCCAGATTGCTGCCAACTGCTCTTCTGTCTCATTACGCGGAGCGACATATTCTTTACTGGATAAGCCTGAAAAATCAGGATCTGGTAATGACTTTTTATCCAGCTTTCCGCTACCGGATAATGGCATTGTATCCAATGCCACCCACAATTGAGGAACCATATATTCCGGTAAGCTCAACTTTAATTGGTTTTGTAGTCGCTCTTTGTCTAATGCCTCTTCCAATACCACATAACCTACCAGACGTTTATTGCCTGCTGTATCTTCTTTGGCCAGAACACAACATTGGTTTACGCCCGCTAAAGAAGATAAGGCGTTTTCAATCTCCCCTAATTCTATTCGATAGCCGCGAATTTTAACCTGATCGTCTTTTCTGCCAATGTATTCTATGTTGCCATCCGGAAGCCAACGCGCTAAATCGCCTGTCTTGTAAATTCGCTCTCCCTCTTTAAATAGATTTGCTATAAATTTTTCCTTTGTTAATTCTTCCTTGTTCAAATATCCTCGGGCTACCTGAACTCCTCCAATACACAATTCGCCAATTACACCTATTGGTACTAATTGATTTTGATGATCTAAAACATATAAACTGGTATTGGCTACCGGTTTTCCAATTAAAACCTGAGATAAGACATCTTCCAGAGGTACTTCCCATGAACTCACTTCAATTGCAGCTTCTGTAGGACCGTATAAGTTATCTAATCGAACATTCCTGAATTTTTCCTTAAATAAGAGTACCTGATCTACTTGTAAAGCCTCTCCACTGCACAGAACCTGTTTTAACGATTTACAGTCTCCTAAGTTAATATCTTCTAAGAAAACCCTCAGCATCGAAGGAACAAAATGGATTGTCGTGATGTTTT
>NZ_MIKE01000011.1:0-1308521 GCF_001853485.1 Flavobacterium tructae
ATGGTGCATTGTTAGTTACCGTTACTGTTCCTGAGCAGTTATCGCTTGTAGTTGGTGTTCCTAAAACAACTCCGGTTGCAGCGCATGAATTAGCATCAGCTACAGCAGTAACATTCGCAGGACAAGTAATTGTTGGTTTTTGCGTATCGTTTACTGTTACGGTTTGTGTACAAGTCTGAGTGTTACCAGCAGCATCAGTAGCCGTCCACGTTACCGTAGTGATTCCGATTGGGAAGCTTGATGGTGCGTCGTTAGTCACCGTTACAGTTCCTGAGCAATTGTCTGAAGTCGTTGGAGTGCCTAAAACAACTCCGGTTGCTGTACATGAATTAGCATCGGCTATAGCAGTAACATTTGAAGGACAAGTGATTGTTGGTTTTTGAGTATCGTTTACTGTTACGGTTTGCGTACAAGTCTGAGTGTTACCAGCAGCATCAGTAGCTGTCCAGGTTACCGTAGTGGTTCCGATTGGGAAGCTTAATGGCGCGTCGTTAGTTACCGTTACTGTTCCTGAGCAATTGTCTGAAGTCACTGGAGTGCCTAAAACAACTCCGGTTGCTGTACATGAATTAGCATCGGCTACAGCAGTTACATTCGCAGGACAAGTGATTGTTGGTTTTTGAGTATCGTTTACTGTTACCGTTTGCGTACAAGTCTGAGTATTTCCGGCAGCATCAGTAGCCGTCCAGGTTACCGTAGTGATTCCGATTGGGAAGCTTGATGGTGCGTCGTTAGTTACCGTTACTGTTCCTGAGCAATTGTCTGAAGTCACTGGAGTGCCTAAAACAACACCGGTTGCTGTACATGAATTAGCATCGGCTACAGCAGTTACATTCGCAGGACAAGTGATTGTTGGTTTTTGAGTATCGTTTACTGTTACCGTTTGCGTACAAGTCTGAGTATTACCAGCAGCATCAGTAGCTGTCCAGGTTACCGTAGTGGTTCCGATTGGGAAGCTTGATGGTGCATTGTTAGTTACCGTTACTGTTCCTGAGCAGTTATCGCTTGTAGTTGGAGTGCCTAAAACAACTCCGGTTGCTGTACATGAATTAGCATCAGCTACAGCAGTTACATTTGAAGGACAAGTGATTGTTGGTTTTTGAGTATCGTTTACTGTTACGGTTTGCGTGCAAGTCTGAGTATTTCCTGCAGCATCAGTAGCTGTCCACGTTACCGTAGTGATTCCGATTGGGAAGCTTGATGGTGCGTCGTTAGTTACCGTTACTGTTCCTGAGCAATTATCGCTTGTAGTTGGAGTACCTAAAACAACTCCGGTTGCAGCGCATGAATTAGCATCAGCTACAGCTGTAACATTCGCTGGACAAGTGATTGTTGGTTTTTGAGTATCGTTTACTGTTACCGTTTGCGTACAAGTCTGAGTGTTACCAGCAGCATCAGTAGCTGTCCAGGTTACCGTAGTGGTTCCGATTGGGAAGCTTGATGGTGCGTCGTTAGTTACCGTTACTGCTCCTGAGCAGTTATCGCTTGTAGTTGGAGTGCCTAAAACAACGCCGGTTGCAGCGCATGAATTAGCATCAGCTACAGCAGTAACATTCGCTGGACAAGTGATTGTTGGTTTCTGTGTATCGTTTACTGTTACGGTTTGCGTACAAGTCTGAGTGTTACCAGCAGCATCAGTAGCTGTCCAGGTTACCGTAGTGGTTCCGATTGGGAAGCTTGATGGTGCGTCGTTAGTTACCGTTACTGTTCCTGAGCAATTATCGCTTGTAGTTGGAGTACCTAAAACAACTCCGGTTGCAACGCATGAATTAGCATCAGCTACAGCTGTAACATTCGCTGGACAAGTAATTGTTGGTTTTTGAGTATCGTTTACTGTTACGGTTTGCGTACAAGTCTGAGTATTTCCTGCAGCATCAGTAGCTGTCCACGTTACCGTAGTGATTCCGATTGGGAAGCTTGATGGTGCGTCGTTAGTTACCGTTACTGTTCCTGAGCAATTGTCTGAAGTCACTGGAGTACCTAAAACAACTCCGGTTGCTGTACATGAATTAGCATCGGCTACAACAGTAACATTTGAAGGACAAGTAATTGTTGGTTTCTGTGTATCGTTTACTGTTACCGTTTGCGTACACGTCTGAGTATTTCCTGCAGCATCAGTAGCTGTCCACGTTACCGTAGTGATTCCGATTGGGAAGCTTGATGGTGCATTGTTAGTTACCGTTACTGTTCCTGAGCAATTGTCTGAAGTCACTGGAGTGCCTAAAACAACGCCGGTTGCAGCGCATGAATTAACATCAGCTACAGCAGTAACATTTGAAGGACAAGTGATTGTTGGTTTTTCAGTGTCACTCATCGTTACGGTTCTGGTAGCTGTTGCATTAGCACAACCTCCTGTTCCTGTTACCGTATAAGTGATCGTAGCGGTTCCAGTTGCTTTTCCTGTAACTACTCCTGAAGCATCAACAGTAGCAATTGCGGTATCACTGCTTGACCAGCTTCCGCCTGTATTTCCGTTTGATGTGAATGTAGTCGTTCCGGCAACGCAGATCGTTTGATTCCCTGATAATGTACCTGCATTTGGTGCAGCGGTTACCGTTACAGTTCTCGTTGCAGTTGCATTGGCACAACCTCCTGTTCCTGTTACCGTATAAGTGATTGTTGCAGTTCCGGCTGAAACTCCGGTAACAACGCCAGAAGCATCAACTGTAGCAACTCCCGTTGCATTGCTTGACCAGCTTCCGCCTGTAGTTCCATTTGAAGTGAATGTTGTCGTTCCGGCAACACAAATAGTTTGATTTCCTGATAATGTCCCTGCATTTGGTGCAGCGGTTACCGTTACTGTTCTCGTTGAAGTTGCATTAGCACAACCTCCTGTTCCTGTTACCGTATAAGTGATTGTTGCAGTTCCTGCTGAAACTCCGGTAACAACACCTGTTGAGTTATTTACTGTTGCAATTGCGGTATCACTGCTTGACCAGCTTCCGCCTGTAGTTCCGTTGGATGTAAATGTAGTAGTTCCGGCAACACAAATAGTTTGATTTCCTGATAAAGTCCCTGCATTTGGTGCAGCAGTTACCGTTACGGTTCTGGTAGCTGTTGCATTAGCACAACCTCCTGTTCCTGTTACCGTATAAGTGATCGTAGCGGTTCCAGTTGCTTTTCCTGTAACTACTCCTGAAGCATCAACAGTAGCAATTGCGGTATCACTGCTTGACCAGCTTCCGCCTGTATTTCCGTTTGATGTGAATGTAGTCGTTCCGGCAACACAAATAGTTTGATTCCCTGATAATGTACCGGCATTTGGTGCAGCAGTTACCGTTACCGTTCTTGTTGCAGTTGCATTAGCACAACCTCCTGTTCCTGTTACGGTATAGGTGATCGTTGCAGTTCCGGCTGAAACTCCGGTAACAACGCCAGAAGCATCAACTGTAGCAACTCCCGTTGCACTGCTTGACCAACTTCCGCCCGTATTTCCGTTTGATGTGAATGTAGTCGTTCCGGCAACACAAATAGTTTGAGTTCCTGATAATGTACCAGCATTTGGTGCAGCAGTTACCGTTACCGTTCTCGTTGCAGTTGCATTGGCACAACCTCCTGTTCCTGTTACAGTGTAAGTGATTGTTGCAGTTCCGGCTGAAACTCCGGTGATAACACCTGTTGAGTTATTTACTGTTGCAATTGCGGTATCACTGCTTGACCAGCTTCCGCCTGTAGTTCCGTTTGATGTGAATGTAGTCGTTCCGGCAACACAAATAGTTTGAGTTCCTGATAATGTACCAGCATTTGGTGCAGCAGTTACCGTTACCGTTCTCGTTGCAGTTGCATTGGCACAACCTCCTGTTCCTGTTACAGTGTAAGTGATTGTTGCAGTTCCGGCTGAAACTCCGGTGATAACACCTGTTGAGTTATTTACTGTTGCAATTGCGGTATCACTGCTTGACCAGCTTCCGCCTGTAGTTCCGTTGGATGTAAATGTAGTAGTTCCGGCAACACAGATCGTTTGATTCCCTGATATGGTACCAGCATTTGGTGCAGCAGTTACCGTTACCGTTCTCGTTGAAGTTGCATTGGCACAACCTCCTGTTCCTGTTACCGTATAAGTGATCGTTGCAGTTCCAGCTGAAACTCCGGTAACAACGCCAGAAGCATCAACTGTAGCAACTCCCGCTGCACTGCTTGACCAACTTCCGCCTGTAGTTCCGTTTGATGTGAATGTAGTCGTTCCGGCAACACAAATAGTTTGCGTTCCTGATAATGTACCTGCATTTGGTGCAGCAGTTACCGTTACCGTTCTCGTTGAAGTTGCATTAGCACAACCTCCTGTTCCTGTTACGGTATAGGTGATCGTTGCAGTTCCAGCTGAAACTCCACTGATAGCACCTGTTGAGTTATTTACTGTTGCAATTGCGGTATCACTGCTTGACCAGCTTCCGCCTGTAGTTCCATTTGAAGTGAATGTAGTCGTTCCGGCAACACAGATCGTTTGATTTCCTGATAATGTACCGGCATTTGGTGCAGCGGTTACCGTTACCGTTCTCGTTGCCGTTGCATTGGCACAGCCTCCTGTTCCTGTTACGGTGTAGGTGATTGTTGCAGTTCCAGCTGAAACTCCAGTAATAGCACCTGTTGAGTTATTTACTGTTGCAATTGCGGTATCACTGCTTGACCAGCTTCCGCCTGTAGTTCCGTTTGATGTGAATGTAGTCGTTCCGGCAACGCAGATCGTTTGATTCCCTGATAAAGTCCCTGCATTTGGTGCAGCAGTTACCGTTACAGTTCTCGTTGCAGTTGCATTGGCACAACCTCCTGTTCCTGTTACAGTATAAGTGATCGTAGCGGTTCCGGCTGAAACTCCGGTGATAACGCCAGAAGCATCAACTGTAGCAACTCCCGTTGCACTACTTGACCAGCTTCCGCCTGTAGTTCCGTTTGATGTGAATGTAGTCGTTCCGGCAACACAGATAGTTTGATTCCCTGATAATGTACCGGCATTTGGTGCAGCAGTTACCGTTACAGTTCTCGTTGCAGTTGCATTGGCACAACCTCCTGTTCCTGTTACGGTGTAGGTGATCGTTGCAGTTCCGGCTGAAACTCCAGTGATAGCACCTGTTGAATTATTTACTGTTGCAATTGCGGTATCAATGCTTGACCAGCTTCCGCCTGTAGTTCCATTTGAAGTGAATGTAGTCGTTCCGGCAACGCAGATCGTTTGATTTCCTGATAATGTACCAGCATTTGGTGCAGCAGTTACCGTTACCGTTCTCGTTGCAGTTGCATTGGCACAACCTCCTGTTCCTGTTACGGTGTAGGTGATTGTTGCAGTTCCGGCTGAAACTCCAGTGATAGAGCCTGTTGAGCTATTTACTGTTGCAATTGCGATATCACTGCTTGACCAGCTTCCGCCTATAATTCCGTTTGAAGTGAATGTAGTTGTTCCGGCAACACAAATAGTTTGATTTCCTGCTAATGTACCGGCATTTGGTGCAGCAGTTACCGTTACCGTTCTCGTTGCAGTTGCATTGGCACAACCTCCTGTTCCTGTTACGGTGTAGGTGATTGTTGCAGTTCCGGCTGAAACTCCAGTAATAGCACCTGTTGAGTTATTTACTATTGCAATTGCGGTATCACTGCTTGACCAGCTTCCGCCTGTAGTTCCGTTTGATGTGAATGTAGTCGTTCCGGCAACACAAATAGTTTGAGTGCCTGATAATGTACCGGCATTTGGTGCAGCGGTTACCGTTACAGTTCTCGTTGTCGTTGCATTGGCACAACCTCCTGTTCCTGTTACCGTATAAGTGATTGTTGCAGTTCCGGCTGAAACTCCGGTAACAACGCCAGAAGCATCAACTGTAGCAACTCCCGTTGCATTGCTTGACCAGCTTCCGCCTGTATTTCCATTTGATGTAAATGTAGTCGTTCCGGCAACACAGATATTTTGATTTCCTGATAATGTACCGGCATTTGGTGCAGCAGTTACCGTTACCGTTCTGGTAGCTGTTGCATTGGCACAACCTCCTGTTCCTGTTACCGTATAAGTGATTGTTGCAGTTCCAGCTGAAACTCCGGTAACAACGCCAGAAGCATCAACTGTAGCAACTCCCGTTGCACTACTTGACCAGCTTCCGCCCGTAGTTCCGTTTGAAGTGAATGTTGTCGTTCCGGCAACACAAATAGTTTGATTACCTGATAATGTACCAGCATTTGGAGCTGCAGTTACCGTTACTGTTCTCGTTGCAGTTGCATTGGCGCAACCTCCTGTTCCTGTTACGGTGTAGGTGATTGTTGCAGTTCCGGCTGAAACTCCGGTAACAACGCCTGTTGAGCTATTTACTGTAGCAACTCCCGTAGCACTGCTTGACCAGCTTCCTCCTGTATTTCCATTTGATGTGAATGTAGTCGTTCCGGCAACACAGATAGCTTGATTCCCTGATAATGTACCGGCATTTGATGCAGTAGTAATCGTTACAATTCCATTTATTGTCGCTGCGGTACAAGGTGCTGTATGACCAACTGTTGTTATCGTATAAGTACCACTCGCAGTTGGTGTTCCAGAAATCGTGATTGTTTTTGCATTGGAATCAACAGAAGCTGATAAACCAGTCGGCAAGTTTGAGGCAACAGCATTGGTTGCGCTTCCGCCAAAAGTATAAATCGTGCTAGGAATAGCTGTTCCGTTACAAATTGTCGGGTTTTGTGTACCACTGGTAAATACAATCGTAGAGGCTGTATTTACAACTGCCGCAACTGCAACTCTTGATGCCGAAGTACAACCTTCTGGTGAAGTAGCCTCTACATAATAAGTTGTAGTAGTTGATAAACTTGGTGTAGTATAACTCGCTCCCGTTTTTAATGATGTACCTCCTGTTGAAGCCGCATACCAGTTAATAGTTGCTCCTGCCGATGCTGTTGCATTTAATGTTAATGTTCCTGCACCACATCTGGAGTCTTGTGTTGTTGAATCTATTGTTGGTCTTGTATTTATTGTTGCTACAACTGCCGTTCTTGTTCCTGTAGTACACCCATTTCCTGTAGCATCTACATAATAAGTGGTAGTTGTTGATAAATTTGGTGTGATAAAACTCGTTCCGGTCGCTAATGATGTACCACCGGTCGCAGCAGCATACCAATTAATAGTTCCTGAAGAAGCTGTAGCGCCTAATGTTACTGATCCTGCATCACATCGCGAAGCAGGTGTTGTTGCTGTTATTGTTGGTATTGCATTGATCACAAAATTTGTAGCAGTTCTACAGCTTCCAAGGCCCGGACAAGCTGCATAATATGTTGTGGTCCCCGGCGTATTTGTATTGGTCAAACCTGAGCCCGCAACACCTACAGGATTAAAAGAAGAACCTGTAAATATTGGTGTTAAACTTACAGACGATGTGTACCATTGTATAGTCCCCGAATTTGAACATGTAGAAGTAGCTGTTAATGCCCCGCTACCTCCCTGACAAATAGAAACTCCTGTGGTTGTTGGTGCTCCAGCAACCGGATTGATCGTCATACTTGCAGTCGGAGCCGAAGTACATCCCTGAGCATTAGTTGTAGTCAATACATAGCTGTTCGGTACTAAACCTGAGAAAACACCTGATGTATTATTTACTGGCGCCGTTACCGGATTTGTTCCTCTTAGAGTATAACTTATTCCCGCTCCCGGAGCTGGGGTATTGACTGTTATTGTTCCTGTTGGTGTAAGACAATTTCCTTGTGTTACAGTAGCTGTTGGAGTTGCCGGCAATGCCAAAATTGTAATATCATCTACTGTTTCTGCACTACCTTTAAAATTTGTTCCCGGAACATTTGCCTGGCTTGCTCCTTCATAAGTTTTATTGGCAGTACCATAAGCGTTCGTAAATGCTGTAATTCTTCTATTCGGATTAGCGGTTGTACGTGTTGGATCAAGATACAAAGCCTGCGCACTAGAACTGTAAGTTCCTGCCGCCATAGACGCCGCTACCTTTCCTGTTAAGGTTATCGTAACCACTCCATTTTGTGCAATATTAAAGCCTCCAAATACAGGATTACCTGCCGTAGCAGTGTTTGTTAATACACCTGAAGGTCCTGTTGCTTCTGCTGAATAAGTCGCTGTAGCGGAATCGAACTCGATACCTGTTGGAAAAAGAAAATCTAAAAATACTCCTGCAGCATTCCCCACTCCTGTATTTTTGATCTGAATTTCATAAGAAACTTTTTCTCCAATCGAATTACAGGCTGATGCGGTTGAAAGTGCTTTTACTTTTGTTTCTAAAACAGGGAAACAATTAGAATTTACCTGCAAATTTGGCGGTACATCCTGTGCTGTAAAAGTTGACGCACTACCTGCTGTTCCATCTACCGCACCATTTCTAATTCCCGCACCGGCATTAGACCTTCCTGAACTACCTCCAACTACAGTAGTAGTTAAGGTTACAGTACCGGTAAGGTTGTGTCTGATTATTCCACCACCACCACCACCACCAGGTCCGTGTGAATTATTATTATCATTTTCAGTATTTCCTCCTGCTCCTCCTGCTGCTTCTATTCTGATCGTAGCGGTACTACTATTTGAGATATTCAATAATACTGTTCCTCCGGCACCACCACCACCTGCTCCATCGGGTGAGCCTGAAAAAGCACCTGGTGCTCCTTTTCCTCCATTGGCATAAATGTTACCTGTTCCCTGAACGGTACCTGCATTAATAAGAATAATGGCACCACCGACACCACCTTTAACACCTGTTGAAGCATTATTGGCATCTCCGGCACCACCACCACCTCCCATAACTAATCTTGGAAAGGCAGTTGCAGTAAGATAAGATCTGAAACCTGGTCTTCCTCCTCCTGTTAATGGAAGAACATCACCGCCTCCACCTTGCCATCCGGCACCACCTAAGCCACCGAATCCGCCATTACCTCCACCTCCACCTCCGGAGTTGTGGTCATTACCACCTCCACCAGCGTTGGCAGGGGCTCCTCTTCCTGCAGATCCTCCAGGCATTCCTTCTACTCCATTATCAACCTGATTAAATCCATCCCACATATAACGGGGCGTTCCGGCTATTCCTTCTCCTTTTCCTGAAATTGTATTATTACTTGATAATCCGACATAAGTTGTAGAATTATTAAGATTAGATACTGCTATAGGGCTATAACCTCCTCTAAAACCGCGGGCATTTCCATCAATAGAAAATCCGGCAAAATTGAATGTACCGGAAACATTAAAAGCAATAACTCCTCCTGCAACACCATTAAAAGGAGGTGTTGTTATAGAAGAAGTAAGTGTTAAATTGGAATATTGGGGTACTCTTACAATCTGAAAAGTTCTTTTTCCTCTTGTCGTTGTAGCATCTGCATTATAAAAACTATTCAGGGTTCCACCATTGGCACCCGTTCCTTTAAACGTTAAATTCCCACCAGTCAGTGGGACATTATTAGTTGCGATAACATATTCAAAAACTCCGGTGTTACCCAAAGATGTAAATCCGGTACCTCCTAAAGCATCAGGACCGCTATTTGACGTTCCGGAACCATAACTTGTTGTATTCGTATAATCTATCGTAGCATCCTGCATTTGAATAATCAAAATCAGATCTCCTACTGATATCGCAGTTGTTCCGAAATTATTAGAATACTGATCTGTGGGAGGTACTCCTCCTAAAACTATCGATTGAGTTCCTGCATTCAGTGTTATATTTCCCGAAATAGGAAAATAAGTATTTACAGAACTTGATACGGTAACAGGTCCATCTCCTCCGGGTGTTCCACAAACTTGTGAAAAAGCAGGTAATGACACTAGTCCAAAGAACAAAACAAAAAAGATTTGTTTTAAAAAATTAAACTTGCTAAAAGTAAAGTTATACATAAACAATGGGGAATTTAGAAATGGAAATATCAGATGCTGAGAAAACAACCGTGGTATTCAGCACACAAAACAGATACGATAAAATAATGGAAATGGTTTTTTGAAGTCTTAAAAAGTGCTTTTTAAAAGCTTTTTCAAAAAAGGGCAGCGTTTGGACCATAGGTATATAGGTTCAAGACACAAAATGTCTTTCGGTTAAATTAGTAGTTTTTGGAGCCGCGAAAATATGCAATCAACTGGCTATCAGCTATATTTTTCGATAAACTACCCAGATTAACGATGAATGACGTTTTTCAACAGACCATAATACACTTTTGACTACAAAAAAAATGACTATTTGATAACGAAGTGGTAAAAATTGGCAGGCATATTGTACATATATTACTATTTTAAAGAATATAGTGACAAAAAATCAATAAAAAAAGCGCAACAATGTCGCGCTTTTTTTACTTAATTATTTGAAAAACAATATTTTACATCATCTTGAAAAATATAAATACCCCATTAAACTTATCGGCTCATTTAAATACGTTTTATACGTAATCACGTAAAAATAAGTACCAACCGGTAATCCTTTTTGTTTATTGACTGTTGCTCTTCCTTCTGAAATTCCTGTAAAGACAACGGAGGTATTATTATAACCATGAGCATCATAAACCAGAACTCCCCAACGGTCATAAATTTCTACATATACATCAGGATAACATTCGACCCCATCGATTTTGAAAACTTCATTAATCCCGTCACCATTAGGTGAAAATGCATTGTGAACTGTAATTTTACAAGCGTCTATTGGCAGTACGGTAGGATTGTCTCCTAAAAGAGAGTTTCCGTCAGACAAGTCTTTTGCAATTTGCCCGTCCGGGCTGACGGCACTCACCTCAGCCTGATTTACGACAGATCCGGCCTCGAGATCAGCAGCTGTTAAAACATAGGTTCCAACAAAGTTATTAGAATTTGTCTCTCCTTGTTTTAAAATCACCGGATCACCGGTAATAGTTACACCTGGTTTAGGATCTTTAACTACAACATTTACGAGTATAATATTTCCCGTATTGGTTATGCTAAAGCGATACGTAACTGTTTCCCCTACCTCAGCATATCCATTTTTGTTTTCATCATTAAAAGTAGCCGTTTTGATAAGTGCAATAGAAGGTTTAAGGCTTAAATTAACAACCGTTGGATCATCATCGCCGGTTAAAGTTGGGTCATCACTATCGGAGATATCGGTAACCGGATTTCCCTGAGGGTCATCTCCAATTGCAAGTGCAGAATTGATTACTACTCCTTTGGCAACATCTGCAATATTTACGGTATACGATGCTGTGGCTGTTCCTGTTGCCCCCGGTGCGAGTACATTAGGAGAAACAGCAATGGTTGTCGCTGTTAGCATCGGATCTGTTACAACCAAATTAGTGAGTGCTACATTTCCGGTATTCTTAACTGTAAAACTGTAATTGATGATCGAACCTACTCCTCCATTTCCGGTTAATTTCCCGCCTTTTATTAAAGTTAATTCTTTATGTTGAGGCACCGGAGTAATTGTAGGATCATTAGGTCCAATTAAGGTAAGATCGTTACTGTCGGACAAATCCTGAATGGCTGATCCGCTAGTCGGCTGCGCTTTCACCAAAGCCTGATTTTCGACATAGCCCAGATTAATATCTGCCTGAGTCAACACATAAGTTCCTTTATAATTCGTGGTGTTGGATTGCCCCACTCCCAATACTGCAATTGGTGTACCTGTAATATTTGCCTTTGGATCGGTTACCACCACATTGTTTAAATCTAAAGTTCCGGTATTGGTAATAACGAAGGAATAACGTATTTGCTCTCCCGGCTGTGCATACCCATCACCATTGGAATCAACAAAAACACCTTGTTTAAGCAATTGAATAGAAGGTTGTGCTACCGTTATTTTGATAACTGCTTCATCGCAATTTGACGGATTTAATTTATCACAAATTTTATATACAATAGAATATACTCCCGCAGCTGTACCCGCAGGAACATCCACAGCACCAGTAAGAATATTTAAAACAGGGACTGCAGCTCCGTTTATGGAGTTTGCTGCAGTAATAAGCGTACTATTAATATTGGTCTGCAGAATTGTTGTTCCGTTTAGAGTATCGTTGGCGTACGCATTTAAAACATTACTTGCTCCGGTTAATCCATTAATATTGTCAGCGGCATCATCATTCGCAACAATTGTCGGAACAGCTACTACAATAGTAATAATGGCATCGTCGCAATTCGTTGGGTTTAATTTGTCGCAGATTCTATATCTAATCTGATAAGTTCCCACCGGTGTACCTGCCGGAATGCTAACAAAACCAGTCGCCAAATCTAAAACAGGAACCAATCCGCCATTTATAGAAGTTGCCCCACTGATAATTGTTGGGTTAATTAAACTCACATCTGTTAGAAGAACTCCGTTGTACGTATCATTGTTTGTAAAAGCATTCAGTACATTATTTATTCCTGATAAGCCGTTTGCGTTTGTGATGGTATCATCTTCCGCAACTATCGGAGGTGCGTTTACAATTATGATAATCGTTGCCTGATCACAATTCGTCGGATTTAGTTTTTCACAAATTTGATATTGGATGAAATAAGTCCCTGCAGAGGTTCCTGGCGGTACATCGACATTTCCTGTAGCGGTATTCAATACGGGAACAATTCCGTTTGTTGATGTTGGCGGTGGCGTAGTACTCAAAACACTGATATTAATCAGAGTGGCTTGTGCTGTTACTCCGTTAAGGCTATCATTGGTTAGAGCATTTACTACATTGTTTGCACCAACATATCCGTTAATAGCATTGGCAAAATCATTATTAGCATCAATAATTGGGGCAATAACATTTATGGTGATATCTGCCTCACTGCAATTTGACGGATTTAGTTTTTCGCAAATACGATAATGAATAACGTAAATTCCTGCTGAAGTTCCTGCCGGTACATCGACATTTCCTGTCGCAGTATTCAATACCGGAACCGGGTTACCGGAAACATATCCTGCCGGAGTGGTGGTACTTACAGATGTAATATTAATGTTAACCAATTGAATATCCGAACCGTTCAGTCTGTCATTTGTAATGGCATTTATGATGTTCGTTCCGCCTGTATATCCATTAATCGTACCTGCGTTATCTGCATTAGCGATGATCGTTGGCGCTATAACCACAATAGTTATAGTTGCCGTATCAAAATTAGCTGGATTTAAGTTCTCACTCAAACGATATTGAATGGTGTAAGTTCCTGCTGCGGTTCCTGCCGGTACATTTACATTTCCGTTTGAAGGATTTAGAACTGGTACTGCTCCGCCATTAATTGGTGTTGCCGGAACTACATTACTGATGGTTACCTGAGCAGGAATAACGGCCGCTCCGTTTAGGGTATCATTCGATAAAGCATTCAGTACATTCGTTGCTCCCGTAAATCCATTAATATTGGCTGCGGAATCATTCACTGCATCTATTTGAGCTCCTGTCACATTAATGAAAACTGTAGCATTATCACAATTCAGCGGATTTATTTTCTCGCAAATATGGTATTTAATTTCATAATTCCCTGCCGGAGTTCCAGCCGGAATACTTACAAATCCGGTTAGCGGTTCTAATACCGGAACCGGGCCTCCGTTTATTGGTGTTGCGGCGGCATCAACGGTAATATTAACTTTCGAGATGTTAGCAGCAGTTCCATTAAGGGTGTCATTCAATAAAACATCAATTGCATTGTTGGTAGTTACATATCCGTTTATATTAGCAATTGTATCATCATTAGCTACAATTAATGGTGCCGAAACCTCAACAGTTATAAAAGCAAAATCATTATTAGACAAGTTCAGCTTTTCATTCAGCTGATAACCTATCAGGTAAATTCCTGCTGCAGTTCCCGGTGGTACACTTACGTTTCCTGTTATCGCGTTGAGTACCGGAACCAAACCTCCGTTAATAGGTGTAGCAGGTATAATATTAGTAATTGTTACTTCCGAAGGAATTACAGCCAAACCATTTAAGGTGTCGTTGTTTAAAGCATTTAACGCATTCGGATCACCAACAAACCCATTAATTGGTGCAAAATTAGCATCATCTACAGCATCAATTGGTGCTGGAACAACCATGATGGTAACCACTGCCTGATCGCAATTAGTTGGATTTAGATTTTCACAGATTTTATATACAAATTTATATTCTCCTGCCGGTGTCCCCGGAGGAACGTCTACTAAACCGGTAACGCTGTCAAGTGTCGGAACCGGACCGCCATTTATAGCCGCTGGAATTGATATAACGGTTGTCGTAATATCCGGAAGGTCCAGCATTCCTCCGTTCAGTAAATCGTTATCATAAATATTGACAATATCATCTGCTCCTTCATAGCCATTTACATTTAAAACGGTATCGTCAATAGCTTCAATAATTGGTACAACTACATTAATAATTACAGTCGCATCATCACAATTACCCGGATTAAGGTCTTCACAGATCTGATACTTTATTTGATATTGACCGGCCGGAGTTCCCGGTGGAACAGTCACAAAACCTGTCGAAACATCTAACTCAGGAACAGGAGCTCCCGGAGTTTTAGGCTGCGCCGGCGTTAGAACTGAAGGAGTCAATACATCTGCCAGATTGATATTAATAATCTGACCGTTAAAAGTATCAGCTCCGGCTGCATTGGTGTACACATTAATGACATCTACCCCACCTTCATAACCATTGATATTATTGACCTGATCGTCATTTGCAATTATCGGAGCCGCATCTACCACAATAGCAATGCTTCCGTTTGCACAATTTGTCGGGTTTAATTTTTCACAAATCGTATAGGTTATATAATAGGTATCGGCCGGAGTTCCTTCGGGAATGCTGATGCTTCCTGTGGCCGCACTAAAAACCGGAACATTAGCTCCAGGGTACAAAGGTATAGCAGCAATATTTTGAGAAATTGTTATTTCATCAAAATTTGCTCCGGTAATCGGCACTCCGTTTAAGGTGTCATTGGTTAGGGCATTCGCAGCATTCAGCTGTCCTACATAACCATTTATGTTTTCTACCCGATCGTCATTTGCCACAATTTCGGCATTTCCAACCGGAACCAGAATACTTGATGTATCACAATTGGTAGGCGCTCCGATTTCGCAAATCCTATATTCAATTTCATACAGTCCTTTAACGGTCCCCGGCGGTACATTTACATTTCCGGTGGTGATATCCAGATACGGAACGGTTGTTATGGCCGAATTAATAGGCTGTGCCGGATTTACTACCGAAAGGGTTACATTAGACAAGGTTGCCTGTGCACTGGCCAGTCTGTCATTGGTTAAAGCATTAATCACATTGTTAGCTCCCGTATATCCGTTTACCAGATATTTCACGATATCGATTCGGGCATCAATTCCTGCAGTAGTTACACTAATGGATTCTGTTGCTGTCGAACAATTTTTAAAATTCGCAGGATCTGATGGAGTTCCGGGATTTACAATTTCACATATCGTGTAAGTTAAGGTATAATCTCCCGGAGGAGTTCCCGGTCCTACAGAAATAGTATTGTTAGCAGGATTGAAGGTTAAAAAACTGGAAATAGAGTTGATTGTAACATTAACTGACGAAGGGTTCAAAATAACTCCGTTCAGCGTATCACTGTCTAAAATGGTTTGTGCTCCGGTATTCCCTCCTGTATCTCCTGATATGGAGGCGAAATTTTCTGAAACTGCGCAGATTCTGTTAGAAATTGTAAAGGTAGTTCCGGATGAGATACAAGTATTCAACCCTACTCGTCTCACATAAATGGTTACATTTCCGGAAGGTAAACCTGCAAAAACATTACTGGCCTGAAAAGTCGTTCCATTGCTGCTGTATTCATATCCTGTTCCCAGATCCGGATTCGTGATATTAACGGTCCCTGTAGCAATGGTACAGGAAGGTTGTTCCGTTACCAAACCAACCGGAGCAGCAGGAAGATCAAAAACCTTTAAAGTTACCTGATTGGAAAGGGTACGACAACCGGACTCTGCCTGAGAAATATTCACTCTGAAATATCGGTTACCAGCTGTAGCGTAAGCTGGTGTTGTATAAGAAGCTGTTGTACCGCCAACTCCAGCTGTTACGTCTGTATAAGGCCCTGCCAGAGCAGCAGCACTTTGCCATTGGTACAATATTGGGCTTCCGGAAATATTTCCCGTTGCCACAACGGTAAAAGTATGAGTCTCATTAATACAGGCTTCCCCATCTTTTGGTTGCGTAGTAATTATTGGAATATCAAAAACATCAACTTTCGCCGGATTAGAATTTATTGTTCCACATCCAACACCTGAATCTGTCACGCGCAATCTGTAATACGCATCTGCATTTACAAAACCGGTCGTATAAGTTGTTGTATTAGCTCCCGAACCATCCGTTACGTTTGCCCACCCTGTCGTTCCATCCAAGGATTTTTGCCACTGATAGGTAAAGTTTCCGGAACCATTTTGTGCACTGGATGTCATAGTAAATACACCTCCTTCACAAATATTTCCACCCACAGGCTGTACTGCTATCGTTGGATCCGGTATAACAGTTGCTACTACAACATTGGTAGTAAGAGTACAATTTGGATTTGACGAAGTGATTACACAACGATAATAAGTTGTAACAGAAAGTGGTCCTGTCAAATAATTCGGATTTTGTGCTCTGATTTCTCCGGTAATATTAGCCCAGCCATTAACCCCGTCTGGTGAACGCTGCCATTGATAGGTAAACGAAGCCGACCCATTGTTAGCAGAAGCCGCCGTTGACATCAATACTGTTCCTCCCACACAAACGGTATTCGGATTAACAGGCTGAGTCGTAATACTTGGAATAATTACTGAAGCAATACTCGATAGAATTGGTATACATCCCTGGGTAGGATCAGAAATGGCTACCTGATAAAAAGTAGTCACCGTTAAGTTTGGAGTCGTATAAGATGCCGAATTTGCACCCGAAATATCAGTAAACGGACCCGCTAAAGCAGCAGAGCTTTTCCATTGGTACGCATAATTTCCGGAACCTCCTGCCACTACTACATTTAAAGTTGCATTTGAACCGCTGCAGATGTTAGTTTTAAATACCGGTTGTGTCACGATGGTAATGGCCGACAAAACGGTCACGGTCGCTACGTTTGAAGTAATGGTATTACATCCGCTTCCGCTGGCCGAAACATCTACTTTATAATAAGTAGTTTGTGTTAAAGCAGGAGTTGCATAAGTTGCTGCCGTTGCCCCGCCTATGGCTGTAAAAGTAGCGTTGTTTGTACTGCTATACCATTGATAAGTTAAGGCCGGAGTTCCATTCGCTCCTGTTACCGATAAAGTATGATTTCCTCCTGAACAAATTGTCGCTCCTGTTGGTTGAACGGTAATGGATGGATCCGGAACCACTGTTGCTGTAACGGTATTGGAGGTTAAGGTACAATTGGTCGTCGATGAGGTCACTACACATCTGAATTGGGTTGTAGCATTCAATACATCTGAAGTAAAATTAGCCGTAATTGCCGTTGCATTGGTTTCATTCACAAAACCTGAACCCGAATTACTTTGCCATTGATAACTAAGTGATCCTGTACCTCCGTTTAATGAAGCTGAAATACTGATGTTTACAATTCCTCCCACGCAAATAGCTGCCGGAGTGGCTGGCTGAGTCGTGATTGTTGCCACAAATACCGGTACTGCATTCGAATAAACTTCGCAGCCATTAGGCGTTTGTGTCACTCTGACTCTGTAATAAAAAGTAGAAGTTAATGCTCCTGTGGTGTAAGAGGCTGTTGTAGCACCGCTTCCTCCAGTTGTATTGGCCCAGCCTGTTGTACCGTTTGCCGATCTTTCCCATTGATAAAGCAAAGCTCCTCCCAAAGGATCTCCCGAAGCTGCGACCGTCATGGTATGTGTCGCACCGGAACAGATTGTATTTCCCACAGGCTGCTGGTTTACAACCGGATCAGGAATTACATCCACTAATACGCTATTGGAAGATACCAGACCACAACCGTTTCCGGTAGCCGAAACATCTACACGATAATAAGTATCCTGTGTTAATACCGGAGTGGTATAAGTACTGGAAGTCGCACCGGATATTTGCGCAAAACTTATATTATCCGAACTGCTGTACCATTGATAATTTAAAGACGGAGTTCCCCCTGTTCCTGTAACCGATAAGGTAAATGCCCCGCCTGAGCAGACAATTCCTCCTGTTGGCGGAACTGATATGGCAGGATCAGCGACTACAGTGGCGGTAACCGTATTTGAAGTCAGTATACAATTGGTTGTTGATGAAGTTATCAGACATCTGAACTGAGTGGTAACATTTAAAACATCAGACGTAAAATTAGCGGTTGTTGCCGTTCCATTGGTTTCATTTACAAAACCTGCACCTGAATTACTTTGCCATTGATAACTTAATGCTCCTGCTCCTCCGTCTAAAGTTGCAGCAATAGTCATGCTTACAATTCCGCCTACGCAAATAGCTGCCGGAGTTGCAGGTTGTGTTGTAATGCGCGCAACATTAACCAATGCCGGATTTGAAAAGGTTTCACAGCCGCTTCCCGATTGTGTAATTTGTGCTCTAAAATACAAATTCGATGTTAAGGCTGCTGTAGTATAAGTTGCTGTATTGGCTCCGCTTCCTCCTGAAACATTAGTCCAGCCCGAAGTTCCATTCACCGAACTTTGCCATTGATAAACAATCGTTCCTGCAGCTGTATTGGTAGTTGTCGCAGCGACCGTCATCGTATGAGTGTTTCCTGAACAAATTGTACTTCCTGTTGGCTGAGTAGTGACAACAGGGTCTGCAATAATGGTGAGTTTCGCCGCATTACTTGTAACCTGTGTACAAGTACTCGAAACAATTACTCTATAATAATAAGCTCCACTTGTTAAAGCATTATTAGTGGAAAAAGAAGCATTCGTTTGTCCTGAAATATCGGTCCAGCCCGTAACTCCATTGGCAGAAGTTTGCCATTGATAGGTATAAGGTGATATGCTTCCGGTTGGGCTAGCCGTAAAAGTTGTGGTACCTCCTTCGCAAATAGTGGTATCACTTGTTAATCCCGCAAGGGCTAAGTCAGAAGGTCGTACTATATTGACTTCATCTGCATAAGAATTACAAGAGCCATTACTAATTGTCCATTTTAATCGTGTTGTCCCTACTGATATATTCGTTACCGTAGTGTTAAAAGCATTGGCATTGGTGATTACTGCCGTACCTCCGGGATTCGTTACAAAAGTCCAGACACCTGTTCCCGTTATCGGATTGTTTCCATTTAAGGTTGCGGTTCCCGTATTACAAATCGTCTGATCGGCTCCTGCATTTGCTAAAGGCGGCAATGCATTTACAGTTACCGAAACAGTACTGGAACTTGACGCACACACTCCGCTAGTAATCGTCCATCTAAAAACATAATTACCTGCCTGTGTTCCCAGAACAATTGTTGTTGGCGAAGTGGCATCTGTAAAACCTACTGTTACCGGCCCTGAGATTTGTGTCCATAAACCTGTTCCTATTATTGGTGTATTTGCTGCCAGAGTCAGCGTTTGAAATTCACAAATACTAATTGGAGTTCCCGCATTTGAAGTGGATGGCAGAGGGTTAACCGTTAAAGTCATCTCGTCAAAAAATTGACAGCTCAGATTTGTGGCTGTCCATCTCAAAACATAAGTTCCCGAAGCACTTGGTGTAAATGTAGAAGTCGGACTCGAAGCATCAGAAAAAACTCCTGCCGGTCCACTGGTTTTTGACCATTGTCCTGTTCCAACAGTAATGACATTGGCAGCTAAAGTTGCACTATCAGATTCACAAATCGTCTGATCAGGTCCGGCATTAGGAACTGTTAAATTTGCAGTCACCGTAATTTGAACCGAATCTGTTGTAGACGGACAAAGTGCTCCATTGCTAACGGTCCAGCTAAAAACATATACCCCACCTGTTTGTGTCAGATTGCTAACCGTTGTCGTAGGCATAATATCTGAACTAAATACCGCTGTAGTTGGTCCGGAAACCTGAGCCCATTTTCCCACTCCTGCTAGTGGTGGAATTGCCGTTAAATCTGTCACAGATCCGCAAATACTTTGATCACCACCCGCAATTGCCGGTGAAGGCGGTTCTGAATTCTCAATCCTAATCTGGTCCGACTCACTACAGGTTCCTGAACTAACGGTCCAGTTAAACACATAAAAGCCATAACCCGGATTTATAAACATCGTATTAGGATCGGTATCATTTACAAAAGATCCTGTTCCCGGGCCGAATAATACCGTCCATTTTCCTGTTGTTCCGGGATCAGGTGTCGAAGCTGCCAGCTGAAATCCTCCTGCACCTACATCGCAAAATTCCTGATTAGGCCCCGCATTTGGAGGTGTTGTAATCTGACCGTTTACCGTTACCTGAATATCATCTGACGTTTCAGGACAAAGTCCTTGTGCCGCAATAGTATATCGAAACACGTAAACACCCGGTATTAAATTGGTTACCGATGCGCTATTGTTACTGGTTGTTGTAATGGTTGGCGCTCCTGCTCCTCCGGAAACATAGGACCAGGTTCCTGTACTGTTGGGATTACCCGTTAGATATAAAGGTCCCTCTAAGCAGGTGGCATAATCAGACCCCGCAGCAGCAACTTCCGTTACTTTTACGGTCATCTGATCTTGGTTTGTCGGACAATTTATTCCTGTAGAGGTCGTCCATTCTAGAATATATTCTCCCGTTATAAGTCCGGATAAAGTCGAATTAGCAGCTCTTGCATCTGAAAACACAGGCGAATTTGGTCCGCTGACTAACGACCATATTCCATTGCCTATCACCGGAGGAGTTGCTCCGAGAGTAACCGAATTTTGATTACAAACCGTTTGATCTGGTCCTGCGATTGCCGGTGAAGGACCTTCGTCAACATTAAGCTGTACGGTATCTGATGTACTCGCACAGAATCCTCGTGAAATGGTCCATTTGAACACCCATGAACCTGGAGTTAGTCCTGTTATTGTAGTAGTGGGACTATTCGGATTTGTAATAACAGGTCCGTCTCCTCCACTAACCAATTCCCATAGGCCGCTTTCTCCGGAAGCTGGTGCATTTCCCGTTACTGTTGTATTATTGGCACATAGTCTTTGACCGGGACCAGCCTGAGCTACAGTAATATCAGGTGCTATAGTTATACCTACACTATCTTCGCCATCGGCACAGCCCACATTACTAACGGTCCACTTGAAAGTATAATCTCCGTCACTTAATCCTGTTACCGTAGTATTATATTGCGTTGGATTTGTAATGGTTACCGGTGTTCCCATTGTCTGAGTCCAAAGACCGGTTCCGGGAGCAGGATCATTTCCGTTTAAGGTAATCGTGCCGGTACCCGTCGCAAAACATTGAGCAGCTCCTGCATCAGCATCTGCTCCTTCTGTGCCATTGGTAACAACATCAACTGTATCTGCCGACGTACCGCAGCCGTTTGCAATAGTCCAGGTAAAAGTATAAGTTGTATTGGCAGCCAATCCGCTTACTCTGGTATTTGGATCACCCGGATCGCTAATAATTACTCCGGCACTGGGAGAAACTGTCCAGGTACCATTTTCGCTATTCTGTATGGCATTTCCCTGTAATTCAACTTTTGCCCCAAAACAAACTGCCTGATCAGGTCCGGCATTAGCATCTGTAGGGGCGACACTGGATACCAAAACCTCAGAAGTGCTTTGAGATACTTCACAGGCTTCTCCACCTGAAATGGTCCATCTAAATTTATATGCCCCGTTAATTAAGGGAGATACTGTTGTAGTGGGGCTATTGACATCAGAAAAAGTCACACTACTGGGCCCTGAAATCTGTGACCATTTTCCTTTCCCCCGAACGACCAGATTTCCCGCCAATGTTCCGGAAGTTGAATTACAAGGTACTATCTGCATCGTTCCCGCACTCGAGGTGGTAGGAGTTGCAGATACCACCAATGTCACATTATCATAAACGGTTTCACACTGACTCCCCTGATTTGGCGCTTTAATTAACCGAACAACATAAGTTCCTGAAAAAGTCAATTGACTAATTGTAAGACTGTTTCCTGAAAAATTCACCGGAGCTGTCGGGAACGAAGGATATGGCGGATTCAGAATGGGATTGATACTTGGTCCTGATACGATCTGCCAGCTCATTTGCCCATTACCTGTAAAAGTTACCGGAATTATAGCCTCAGAATCATTACAGCCCAGAACCTGATCCGGACCTCCTGAAATGGATATTATATCTTCTAAGACTACCACATAATTAGCCGTCGTCACACAATTTGTTACGCTATTAGTCAGTGTGTACAAAAAAGTATAGGTTCCTAATGTGGTCATTCCTGACACTGCTGTGGCCGGAGAAGTCGGATTTTGAATTACTGCTGTTGGGCCTCCGGTTTGTGTCCACTGCACACTTTCATTTACATATCTTGGTATTGTTCCCTGAAGGATTGTTGAGGTTCGTCCGTCACAAAAAAAAGCTGTAGAACCACTAACATTAGTAACATCGGCTGTTGGCGGCGGAACTACTACCGTTACTTCATCCACTCCATTGGCACAGGTTCCGGCAACTGTCCATCTAAAAACATAAGTACCTTCAAGCAGGCCTGTTACGGTTGTATTGTTTTGATTGGCATTCGTAAAAGTTGGAATACTTGGTCCTGAAACAACTGTCCAGGTACCTTGCTGCTGTCCCGGTGTATTTCCGCCAAAACTCCCATTAAGCGTAACGGTCTGCGTAGCAGAATAACAGTTTGAAAGCGTGATGTCAGATCCTGCAGTAACAGGCATTCTTCCGCCCAAGCTTGAGATAACTACGTCATCAGTTGAAGTACAGGATGCATTTGTTATGGTCCATCTTAGCGTAGTCGAACCGGAACTATTTCCGGAAACGGTAATTGTACTAGTGGGAGAATTTGGATTGTTAATTGTAACTCCGGCACTATTATTTCCTACAATACTCCAGGTTCCTGTTTCTGTTCCTCCTACTGTGTTTCCGTTAAGTGGATATGTCCCCTGACAATAGGTTTGATCCGGCCCTGCATTTGCAGCTGTAAGTGGCGAAACCGTCACTACAACATCATCAAATATGGTTGAATCGTCACCACATTTAGCCGTTAATCTAAAAGTATAACTATTTCCGGGAACCGCTCCCTTAATTAAGGTCTGCAATGCGTTCGGATCATCGATTTGTACCGCTGGCCCTCCTATCTGACTCCATTTCGGAGCATCCATAAAATTAGTCCCGGGTGCCGTATTGGCTGTCCCCAGTAAATAAAACTGATCTGGTGGTAAAGCTGTTGCTCCACCCGGACAAATTGTTCTGTCTGCATTTGCATTTACAGTACAATTCTGCGAAAAAGTATAAGCGGGAAGTACAAATAAAAAAAAGAAAAGCGTTTTATTTAGTCCTTTATGTAATTTATCAGAGTAATTTAATTTCATAAATTTAAATTTTTGAATTAAAAACAAAGAAATAACAGTAAAAACGTTGGGGCGACTTAACACAAATTTAATAAAAAAAAGCTTATCAAGTCAATAAATGTACTGATTATTAAGTAGTTACAAAATAAAAGCAATTAAAAAACACAACTTACTGATTATCAATAAATTACATGCGTTTAAGGATTTTATTTGTATGAAAAAATTAAATTAGAGCTCCTAAAATCATTAAAAAAACAAAAAAACAAGACAAAATACATCCTGTTTTTAGTTTTATTCAAGAAAGAGAATATTGCGTTTTAAGCCATCAAATTTGGTTCTTTTGATAGGGGAATTTTTAAAAACTAACCGAAAAGTTTCCTCGGTAATTTCGATCCAATCCTTTTTAGAAAAGGAAAGTAATTCCGGATTGGGATTGAATAAAGGTTCGGAATGCGGCTTTGAGAATCGATTCCACGGACAAACATCCTGACAGGTATCACAGCCAAACATCCATTCATCAAACTTTCCCTTCATTTCATGAGGTATGTTTTCTTTGAGTTCGATAGTGTAATACGAAATGCATTTGCTGCCGTCGACTACATGAGGGGCCACTATTGCCTGTGTGGGACAGGCATCAATACAAGCAGTACACGACCCACAATGATCTGTTGTAGCGTGATCGTACTCTAAATCTAAATCCAGAATAAGTTCGGCAATGAAATAAAAAGATCCTACTTTTTGAGTCAGCAGGTTACCGCTTTTACCAATCCAGCCCAGTCCGCTTTTTGCTGCCCAGGCTCGATCTAAAACGGGTGCCGAATCTACAAAAGCACGGCCTGATACTTCTCCTATATTTTCCTGAATCGAGTGTAAAAATTCTTTTAATTTTTCTTTAATCACAAAATGATAATCCTGACCGTAGGCATATTTCGAAATTTTAAAGCTTTCGTCGGTCTGGGTTTCTGTTGGGTAGTAATTTAATAAAAGTGACACTACACTCTTGGCATCATCTACTAATAAAGTAGGATCCAGACGTTTGTCAAAATAATTCTCCATATACCCCATCTGCCCATGATGGTTGTTGTTTAACCATTTTTCAAGACGCGGTGCCTCCTCTTCCAGAAATCCCGCTTTGGATATTCCGCAAGAAAGAAAACCGAGCCTTTTGGCTTCAGCTTTTATAAATTTTGAATAGGTCTCTTTAGAATTGATTGTCATCTTTTAGAGAATAAAACTTCTATTCCAACAGGTTTTAAAGTAATTAACGGATTGAATTGAACAATATCAGTCTCCGATTTAATTACGTATTTTTTTACAACATGAGCCACAGTAAGGCACATTTCATAGATCGCAAATCCCGCTCCGATACACATTCTTGGTCCGGCTCCGAAAGGATAAAAATATTGCATCGAGTGTTTCTTTTGTTCCCCAAGAAAACGCTCCGGAATAAACTCTTCGGGATTTTCCCAGTATTTAGGATTTCGATGCAACTCATAAAAAGAAACTCCAATTAAAGTTCCTTTTTTTAAATGATACGCTCCAATAGTATCATCTTCAACATTTTGCCGGTCTGTAATCCAGGCTGGCGGATACAGGCGCATTGCTTCATTGATAACGGCATTCAAATAGGTCATCTTCTGCAATTGTTCTGTTACATTCTCTGTCTGTGCTTCGATTTCCAAAATTTCATCCAATACTTTCTGCTGTATCTCCGGATTTCTTCCCAAAAGGTATAGTGTAAAAGTTAAGGCATTGGCACTGGTTTCATGTCCGGCAATAAAAAGAATTTTAATTTCATCAATCAGTTGTTTGACTGACATTCCTTCACCGGTATCTTCGTAACGTGTTTCTAAAAGCAGCTGAAGCAAATCGTTTACGGACTCTCCCGAAGTGGTTCGCTCGTCGATAATTTCCTGAATGATTCGGTTGTTCTCTTCGGCCAGTTCCAAATGTTTTGCCACCTGACCACTCACCGAAAACCACCATGCTTTATGGGGAAGCCGAATTTCTTTGATCAAAAAATTCTGAACTTCTTCGATGATGTATTTGATCCGATTTAATTTCTCTTCCGAAATCGAAAGATGAAACAGTGACTTCGCCACTACATTAAATGCAAGCTGACTCATAACCGGAAAGAGATCAATGCACTTTTCTTCCTCCAATTCCTTTAGTTCTGAAACGATTGTCTCATTCATATTCTCAACCAGCTGATTCATTTTCTGTTTGTGAAACGCGGGCTGAATGAGTCGTCTTTGTTTCAGCCAAAAATCACCGTCAACGGTCAAAAGTCCTTTTCCCAAGTATTTTGAAAGATAAACGGACTGAAATTTAGATTTGTGATAGTTCCTTTGATTTTTCTGCAAAATATGCTGGGCAATCTCATTATCACGCGATAAAATCAAGTGTTTCGAACGTCCTATCTGAAGTGAAAAAGAATCCCCAAACTGCTCAAAATATCTTTTATGATAAGGAATAGGGTTTCTACGCACTCCTTCGGCATCTAAAAAGAACCTTACGATCGAAAGCTTGTTCGGGTACTTGTATTTTTTATTTTCAGACATGCTTAACAGGATTAAAACAATCCGCCCTGAATATTGGTATTTATTTTTCCTAAATGTTTGTAGGCCTTATCCGTAACCTCACGTCCGCGTGGTGTACGCATAATAAAACCTTCCTGAATCAAAAAGGGTTCGTAAACTTCTTCAATAGTTTCACTGCTTTCTGATACAGCAGTTGCCAAAGTCGAAAGTCCTACGGGGCCACCTTTGAATTTATTTATAATGGTCAGTAAAATTTTATTATCCATTTCATCCAATCCATGCGCATCTACATTTAGTGCTTTTAAGGCATAACGTGCAATTTCGATGTCGATGGTTCCATTTCCTTTTATTTGTGCAAAATCGCGAACTCTTCTCAATAATGCATTGGCAATACGAGGTGTCCCACGACTTCTACCGGCTATTTCGATAGCGGCATCCAATGAAATTGGCATTTTAAGTATAGAAGAACTTCTTTCTACAATGGTGGTCAAAAGTTCAGTAGTATAGTATTGCAAACGGGATGAGATTCCAAAACGAGCTCTCATCGGAGCTGTCAGTAATCCGGAACGCGTTGTAGCTCCTATCAGCGTAAAAGGATTCAGATTGATTTGTACCGTTCTGGCATTTGGTCCGGATTCAATCATAATATCGATTTTGAAATCCTCCATAGCCGAGTACAAATACTCTTCGACAATAGGGCTCAAACGGTGAATCTCATCAATGAATAAAACATCTCTTTCGTCAAGATTGGTCAATAAACCTGCCAAATCTCCCGGTTTGTCCAAAACAGGGCCTGAAGTAATTTTGATTCCCACTTCAAGCTCATTGGCCAGAATGTTCGCCAAAGTAGTTTTACCCAATCCCGGAGGCCCGTGAAAAAGAGCGTGATCAAGTGCTTCACCACGCTGATTAGCGGCAGCAACGAAAATCTTTAGGTTCTCTAAAACCTGATCTTGTCCTGCAAAATCATCAAATGACAGTGGACGCAATCTTTTTTCAAGATCTAATTCTTCCGGATTGTACCCTTTTGTAGTGGGATCTAAGTTTTCATTCATTTTACAAAGATAGACAAAGAAATTAGTTTGTAAAACAGTTCTATTTCAAATAAAAAATTCCAAGTTTCAGGTTTCAAGTTTCAGGTTTCAAGTTCTAAATCATTCCTTTGCCGGACTAATGACGAACACCTCTTCGTTATCCGCCATTTGAATTCCGATACTCTTTTTAGGAAATGTTTTTTAAGAAGTCTAAGAGCTTTACTTCCCTCTTAATGATTCTTACCAGCATTACTCCAAAAAACAGTAAAAAACCAAATCCGCTGACAAGGATATATAGATAAAACCCTTTGGAGAAATTTTCTTTAAAAACGGGCAAAAGCAATGTAAATCCGACGATATAAGTCAGGTAAATTATGGGCGTAAAAATGTAATGTATTTTTTTTCTCCATTGATAAAACCGTTGAGCCTGCTTGCTGTATTCGATTAAGGGAACGTCTGTTTTTAAATTCTCAAATTTTCTTGCGCTACTCCACTCCAGAGCGATACGAACCATCAGCATGGTAATCATAATTCCCAATCCGAAACTGAATACAGTTTGTTTATAGGCTCCTACCCAAATGTAATAGGCGATGAGTATGATTGCCGTCAGACTCAGAATTATTCTGGTCCAAAGATGATTGCGTTTTATTTTTTTAGTATGTGCTTCGGCCTTTTCAATGACATCGTTGGCGGCTGGTTTTATATTAGATGCTGCTTGCTGATCCCAAATGTTTTGTAAATCTTCAAATGTTTTCATTTTGTACACATTGCGTTAAACTTTTTTTAATTCGATGAATTCTAACCCGAAGTGTTTCTTCAGTGATTCCGATTACTTCTGATATTTCGGGATATTCGATACCATCTAAGATCATCAGAATGATCATTTTATTGGTTTCTTCGAGCTTTTGTATGCACTGATACATTTGCTGAAGCTGTTCTTCTTTTTCATCCGAATAAGTTTCCGAAGCAACCTTAGGCAGTATATCAGTTCGAACTTCTTTTCTTGCGGATGATTTTCGCAAATAAAGAAGACAGGTATTAACGGTGATCCTGTAAATCCAGGTACTGATGCTTGATTCATTCCGAAAGGTATCTAAATGCTCCCAAACCTTGATGAAAACTTCCTGAGCTGCATCAGAAGCCAATGCAATATCTCCACAAAAATAACCTTTGCACAAACGAAACACTTTATTATAATGTTTGTTATAGATCTCGTTAAATTGTTCTTTTTTATTCACCTTAACGTATTTCTGATTTTACTTTTTCCATGAACCACTCCGGTTGATCGTACATTACAAAATGTGCCGAATTTGCTGCATAATAAATTTTAACCGATGGCAGATTTTCATATTGTGCTTTATAGGTATTTTGTACGGTAGCAAGATCGGGATTTGTGGCCGCTAAAATTACTACCGGGATTTTAATTTTGGCAATTTCTTTACGCAAATCCAAATTAAGCATATCGATATAACCGTACACATAGGTTTTCCTGTCGGCCACACTCATCCATTCGTTGACTGTTTTTTGCTTTTCTTTGTTGAGACACATGTAAGACGTTGCCTGAGAATTCATCGCATTGAAAGCTTTTTGATCCATTCCCAACATCATTTTGCTTTGCGGATTGTCATAAGGAATGACTTCTCCTTTGTAGTTCGGAATCATTAAAGCAGCACTTGCTGGTAAAGCATCAACGATGATTACTTTTTTGAACAGATTAGTTTCTTCGGCAGCCAGCCACAAACTTAGAGTTCCTCCTAAACTGTGCCCCATTAATGTGGCTTTCTTTAGTTTTTTGGTCTTTACATAAGAGACAACCTGATTTTTTATTGTAGACAACCAAGGGCCTTCAATTGGAGGAACATTTCCAAACCCGGCAAAAGTAAAAATGTGGCATTCGTAATTTTTAGAAAGTTCGGCTACAGTTTCGTTCCAAACTTCTCCTGTACAGCCAAAACCCGGAAATAATAAAACAGGTGCTCCTTTTCCTTTTACGTCGACCTTAAAAGCGGTTTGCGAAAAAACAGATTTTGAGATAAGAAGCATTAATGCGATCAGTAAAATTGATTTAGTTTTCATAATGTTATTTTTTAAAGTTTCTCTTTTGATGCAGTGCTATACTATTTGTTACCTCAAAAAATACTTTTTTTTTAAAATAAATTAGAATCCCATAATCTGCGGTACTTCACGCGTGCTTTTGTTACGCAAAAAAACGGAACAATGCAGCTACTTTAGTTATTTAACCTCTTTCAGAATACTCTCGGCTATTTTATTATAGTCATTGTTGTAGTGATGTGACCCGGGCAAAGCAATAGTTTTGATTCCGGCTTCCGAGAAACGATTGCGGGTTGCGGCGTCTTCTTCATCTCCAAAAAAACAAATTGGATTATAGGATTTGATTTTTTTTATTTCGGAAATCACATCAAAAGTGTCCTTCGAACTTTCCATACTCAGCATGTCTGCAATATGAATTTCAAAATCAGCTTTTACATCCGGAGACAACAAATACAATCCTTTTAATTTTTCTTTCAGGGATTCCGGAAAATTACCCGCTACAAACGGAATTACAGAAGCACCAAATGAATAACCGGCAAGTAGGAATGTTTTTCGATTCCATTGCTGTAAATAATGTTCAACTGCTTTGGCAATTGCATTCGAAGTCTCGACAGGAGTTTTTGCATTCCAAAAATATTTCTGCGAATCCAATCCTATTACGGCAATTCCTTTCTCCGCCAAAGTTTCCCCGACAGATTGATCAAAACTTGTCCATCCTCCATCACCTGAAATTAAAAAAGCGACAGGCAAAGATTCCTCTTTACTTTTTGTCGGAATTAAGATTAAAGGCATTTCAAAAGGCAAAGGAGCAAGGTGCTGTTCTTTCAACAAAAGGTTTTGTTCTGATTTTTGTTGATTATAATTCGGGGTGTTCACGATCTCCCTGAAAGCAGCTGTGAATTGTGGCAGCCAGTTTTTAGTAACCGAAAAACCATGTCCCACTTTGGGCAGTGTGATTAGTTTTCCCTGCTTCATGCCTTCCATGTATTTTTTGGTGTCGGCATAATTACAAACCTGATCGGTGATTCCTTGCAAGACGATAAAAGGAGCCGATAATTTTTCGGTTTTTTCCAGAAAATAAGCTTTTCCGTCTTTCAGGACATGTGAAGTCAGTCCGGAACCATCGCATAAAGTCCTGTCCGTTTCTATATCGGGACAAAACCCTAAAGCAAAGGCTCCGCCAAAAGTATTCGCGGGAGCCTGAGCCAGCATACCGTAGATCAAGGTTGCTCCCGAAGAATATCCGGCCAATATTGGCTTTAGATATTGCTTCATCTTTATCTTTTTTTGCAACATCAGACTAAGCTCTTCAAAGTCTCCGGCAGGATAATAACATTTGGATTTTTCTTTTTTGATTTCCTTAAAATAATGCTGAATATCAATTCCCGCAACCACAGCTCCCTGGTCAACAATGTTTTTAGCCATATCGACGACACCGCTGTTCCATCCGCCATCACCTGACACAAACAAAACAACCGCTGTTGGTGTTATTTTAGGCTTGTATATCATAATTTTTCCAAATGCTCCAACCCTTAAAGTATCTGTTGTTACGGCATAAACATTAGTCCCAAAAATAAAAACCGACAGAAGAAGTGTTACGACTTTATTCATCTTGATTGTTTTTTAACATTACGAAATCTTAAATTATGGTTTTACTACTTTATTTAAAACTAACGGTGCCTGTAGTAAATCGTAATCATGCGTGTACACTAAGTATTTGTTGTACCAAACTGGAGAGAATTTTTCTTTAAAATCGCGCAATCCTTTATAATGTGAAAAATACTTAATTCTTTCATAAGCATACTTCATTGACTTTTCCGGAAAGGTGTCCGGGTCTTCAATTCCACTCATAGCAGCTAATCCTAAATTGACTGACGTACAGCCCTGACTTTTCAAATAAGCAAAAAGTTCCAAAAGGATAAAATCGATGATCCCATTTGGTGCATCATTGGTTTTCCGAATCAAATCGTATGTTCCTTCTCCTTTAGCATAATCCGGAATCACATTTAAAAAAGCCACGATTTTCTCTTCAGCATTTTCAACTGTTATGATGGTTTGCTGTTTGAGTTCTTCCCAATCAAATTTACCTTGCGAAAAAACTATTTCAGTTCTTCCGGTACCTGCAAGCCATTCATCGCTTACCGCTTTAACTTTTTGCAGTAATCCATCCTTAACCGGTGCCGTATGAATGGTAGTCTTAAAACCCTTTTCTTTGACTTTGCTTATCGCATTACGCAATGATTTTTTGGCACCTCCTTCCATCGTAAATACCGATAAATCCACAACAGCTTCCTGTCCTATAAACAGATTCTTTTTGTGTAATGAGGCAAAGAGTTCTAAATTTTCTTCAGGAACACGATAATAAATACTTCGCAAGCCATTCTCATAACAATACTCGTCAAACTCGACAATACACTGTTTAAATTCATCCTCCGACGCTGCTACGGGGTTTTCTAAAACCACCGCAAAACTATCCGCTACACGATAAGCTAAAAAAGACTTTTTACTTTTTGCTATAAAAATATTTTTATCGTCATACGTTTTAAAATAGTCTAAAGCAGAAGTTCCATACAGACTCCGAAGATCTTTAGCAGATAAAAAATCATCTTCTATTGCTTCCTTTTTTATGGTATAGGGACGGATTAAGGCAAAGATCAAAAAGCCGATGGATAAAAAACCACTAATGTTGATGGAAAGTAAAAAGCGCCTAGCAAATCTGTCAAGAGGAACCAAATCAGAACTCCCTACCAAAAAGTAATTCTGAAAGCCATATCTAATAGATTGCTGCCAATGAAAATCGATACCAAAATGTTTCTTATCCAAAAAGTAGAATCCCAGAATGCTGTATATTAAAACAGCTGCCATAGTGATTAAAACTGTTTTTAATCCGATACTCTGCAGGTGCGCATTACTCTTAATATAATATTCTTTTCTGGTAATAATTAAACTGATAAAAACAACCAAAGCGATTACTGCTTCTTCATAATCAATCGCCTTTGTAAGGTGTCCAATTACAGAAATACCACTTAAGAAAATGGCAGACCACCACGCATTTCGCAAACCTTTGAGCATAAATGTCGCATTTACTAACATGAATAAACCTGCGGTTATCACAAAATCATTTGATGCTTTAATCGCCGACACGGGAATAATGTTTCTCAGGATGTGCAATCGTTCTGAAATCGCCGGGGTTAGTACAGACACTATATTTATTAACCCCAAAACAAAAAGTAAAAATGAAGGCACAACCCGCATCAATAAGGTATTCGCATTAAACAAAAAGAGGAATGCCCCTGCAACTAATGGAATCCAAAATTCGAAGAAACGATACAAAAAAGTGATGGCGATAGCACTAACATTATCAAACCCGAATTGTATTAATATAAAACTCATTGAGATTTCTATAGCTCCTAACCCCCGCAAAAAAGGAGAAACGATTAAAAAAATAACCGAAACAATATACCCTATTATAGCGGCAGGCAATGACGGCTCAAATCCCAAAGCGATCATCGCAATATACAAATGTGCTATTCCCGCAAACTCGATGAGCACGGAATAAAAAACAACTTGCAGAAAATTCTTTTTTAAGATTCTGTTTTGCTGTAAATCATCCAAAAAGACAACTGCAGAAGGAAGAAGTTTTATAATGAGACGGTACAGAGGCCCTTTTTTTACTATCGAATCATAAATCAGAAAAAGAAATAGAGCCAAGATCACAACCGCTCCCAAGGCATATCCTTCACCAGATCCCGCAGTTCCCTCCAATAAAGAGTAAATTAACGCCGGTATTGCCACAATAATAACCGAGAGTATCCCGACAAAACCATAAACTACGGAAGCAAAATGAATTTGAGTTGGTTTTACACCACTCTTTTCGATGGATTTTGTAAAAAAAGCTAAAGAAGAAATTCCACCCGCCGGCAAAAAAACGCTTACAAAATTTCGTTTGAGAAATAAAATAATGGCCTGTTTAAAAGATATCCCGCTTTGAACAGCTTTAAAAGAGGCAAAATACATTAACGCCTGAAGTGATACATACAAGAAAGCAAGAGCTATTCCGCACGAAACCCAAAAAAAGCTGGCATTGGTAATTACAGTATTAACTTCTACTAATTCCGAACGTTCGTGTTTGATAAACCAGATTCCGATTCCGATAAAAAAAATAGTAAATACAAACTGCCTGATAATTTTATCATTCTCACGTAAATAAGAGACTCCCTTTCTGTCTTTAAAAAAACTAAAAATTGTATTGGAAATCACTTGTGTCTTCATATTATCACCGAATAATTTACTTATGAAAAATGAAACCTGTTTCTATATAAATATACAATAATTATCTATTTGTCAATTATTTAGTTTGCTATTTTTCTCACTTTTACAAACCATACCAAACTAAGTGTAATTATGACTACAGCTAATTAACTTTTTGGGATCAAGAACAAAAGTTGGAAAAAAAAAGCTGAAAGCCAGAAACGCACGATCATAGTACAAAGGGCTATAATTTAGATTAAGGTGTAGAATTGCCCTGAATGGGCAAAAGCAATTTTCAACTCCAACAAATCCCGATAAAAAAATGACATTCCTAGAGAGTCTCACACAAAATATGCCGGATGCTTTTCTTTGCGATCGGACTTTTGTCATTTCAGGGCATAACCCACAATTGCCATCATCATTCCTAGTGCTACGCGCCATGCTTTTGCCATAGCCCTTCAAAGCAAATCCAGATTTCAATAGTGATCCTGTCACAATTGAATTCCGGATTCAAATATTTTCCTACGCAAATGAAATAATCAGATCCGCACTCTAAACGCATAGCTTATAAAAACAAAAAAGACTGTCTTTGCAGACAGTCTTTTAAAGTATTTTTTAGTGGTGTAAAACTTCTTCACCTTCTTTCATCGGTACATTTTGCGGTACAAAATCTACATCGTGATTCGGGTTACTGTAGTCATACGGCCAACGGTATACGTGAGGAATTTCACCTGGCCAGTTACCGTGGATATGTTCTACAGGAGTAGTCCACTCTAATGTTGTTGATTTCCATGGATTCTGAACCGCTTTCTTACCGTAGAAAATACTAACGAAGAAGTTGTATAAGAATACTAATTGGAACGCACCTCCTACAAGAGCGAATGTTGTAATTAAAACATTCACATTTTGTAAATCATCAAATAATGGGAAGTTTGTGTTTGTATAATAACGTCTTGGTAAACCAGCTAATCCGATAAAGTGCATTGGGAAGAATACTCCATAAGCACAAACTGCTGTTACCCAAAAGTGAATGTAACCTAAGTTTTTATTTAACATTCTACCGTACATTTTAGGGAACCAGTGGTAAATACCAGCAAACATTCCGTAAAGCGCAGAGATACCCATTACTAAGTGAAAGTGAGCAATTACGAAGTAAGTATCGTGAACGTTAATATCTAAAGTACTGTCTCCTAAAATGATTCCTGTTAAACCTCCAGTGATGAAAGTAGAAACCATTCCGATAGAGAATAACATTGCAGGGTTGAATTGTAAGTTACCTTTCCATAAAGTCGTGATCCAGTTGAACGCTTTTACAGCAGATGGAATTGCAATCAATAAGGTAGTGAAGGTAAATACAGATCCTAAGAAAGGATTCATACCTGAAATAAACATATGGTGACCCCAAACAATTGTAGATAAGAATGCAATTGCAAGAACTGACATAATCATCGCTCTGTAACCAAAGATTGGTTTACGAGAGTTTGTAGCCATAATTTCAGACACAAGACCCATCGCTGGTAAGATTACGATGTAAACCTCAGGGTGTCCTAAAAACCAGAATAAGTGTTCGAACAATACAGGAGAACCACCTTGGTAGTGTAAAACCTCTCCGGCAATATAGATATCAGATAAGAAGAATGAAGTACCAAAACTTCTGTCAAAGATCAATAATAAAGCAGCTGACAATAATACAGGGAACGAAATAACACCAATGATAGCTGTTACGAAAAATGTCCAGATTGTCAATGGAAGTCTTGTCATAGACATTCCTTTTGTTCTAAGGTTGATAACCGTTACAATGTAGTTCAAAGATCCCATTAAAGAAGATGCAATAAAGATAGCCATTGAAACTAACCATAAAGTCATACCTGTTCCAGAACCTGGGATTGCTTGTGGTAAAGCACTTAATGGAGGGTAAATTGTCCAACCTGCAGATGCTGGTCCAGCTTCAACAAATAAAGAACATAACATTACTACAGCAGATAAGAAGAACAACCAGTATGAAATCATATTCATAAATCCGGAAGCCATATCTCGCGCTCCAATTTGAAGTGGAATCAATAAGTTACTAAAGGTTCCGCTCAAACCGGCCGTCAGTACAAAGAATACCATGATGGTACCGTGAATGGTAACCAAAGCCAGATAAATATCATTTGCCATTACACCATCAGGTGCAAATTTATCTCCTAATAAAACATTAAAAATTTTAAAAGACTCTTCTGGCCAAGCCAATTGCATTCTGAAAAGCAACGACATTGCAATACCAATTACTCCCATTACAATACCTGTAAGTAAGTATTGCTTAGCAATCATTTTGTGATCAATACTAAAGATATATTTAGTAATGAACGTGTCTTTATGATGATGTTCGTGCTCGTGATCGTGTCCGTGATCGTGACCGTGCGCTTCTGCTGACATATATGTGTACTTTAAATTTTCTTAATAAATATTATCTCATAGCCACTTTAGCTACAACTGCCTTAACTGTATCGATAACTGCTTTCACAGTATCTTTAGCAGTACTATCTGTGCTCGCTTTTGCTTCTTCACCTGCCTTCTTTTCAGCATCTGCAGCAGCGGCAGCTTTAATATCCTGAGCTAATGTAGTTTTTTCGCTTAACCATTTTTTATAATCTTCCGGAGTGTCAACAACTACTTTCATTTGCATGTTGTAGTGAGAAGCTCCACAAATTTTATTACATAATAGTAAATAGTCAAATGTATAAGGATCTAAAGCTGTTCCACCTTTAGCCACTAACTCAACGCTTTTTTCAGCTCTAAGTTTGTTGATGTGTGCAACTTTCTCCACCATAAACGGTAACTCTCTGTATTCAGAAGTTGTGTAAGTTGGAATAAAAGCAAATTCAGTAACCATTCCAGGAACACAGTTCATCTGTGCTCTAAAGTGAGGCATGTAAGCTGAGTGTAATACGTCTTGAGAACGCATTTTGAAATGTACTTTTTTACCTTTTGGAATATGCAATTCACTAACTACGATATCATCCTGAGCATTAGGATCAGACATGTCTACTCCTAAAGTATTTACACCTTCAATTAAACGAACATTTGCTTTTCCTAAGACATTGTCCTGACCAGCATATCTTGCTGTCCATTTAAATTGTTGAGCGTATAATTCAATTTCTATTACGTCTTCGTCTTTATCAACAAACATAATGTTGTTCCAAGCGTACAATCCGTAAAGGATTAAACAAGCTAAAACTACAGATGGAATAATACTCCAAATTGCTTCTAATTTATTACTATCAGCAAAGAATAAAGCTTTTTTATCTTTATGTCCTCTGTTTTTAAAAGAGAACCAGTATAATAATCCTTGTGTAATAACCTGAACTGTGAATATTAATACCCATGTAATGTTCATTAAGTTATCTACTAAAAGCCCGTGCTCTGAAGCCGGTGTATGAAGTGCTAAATTACCCCATTTCAATAAACCGTAAATCGTAAAGATATAAATGAAAGCTAAGAAGCCAAACATGATATACCCCTGAACATTATTATCATTATCGGATGCCACTTGCGAATCGTCCGAAGAAGCGGATCCCACTTGCGTAAGATCGAATATCTTGGTCAATTGCCACAATGCAACTGCTAATAAAACTAAAACTATAATTACCAACAAACTTGTCATCTGTTTACTTCTTTAAATATTAATAATGAAAATGTTTACTTTCTTCAATGAAAGGATTTCTTTTTGCTAACAAAGGAGCTTTAGTTAATGCAGTAAATACAACAAAAATAAATAAACCTAAGAAGAAAAGAATAGATGCAATTTCAGAAACTCCAATAAACCATTTATCTCCAACTGTAGCAGGCATAATCATATTAAAGAAATCAACATAGTGTCCTAACAAGATCACTACACCAGCCATTACAATAACCCAGTTAAGACGTTTGAAGTCTGTATTGATCAATATTAATAATGGGAACAAAAAGTTCATAACTACAGCTCCAAAAAATGGTAAGTTGTATAATTGAATTCTAGTTACGAAATAAGTAACCTCTTCCGGAATGTTTGCGTACCAGATCAACATGAATTGCGAGAACCATAAGTATGTCCAGAATACACTGATACCAAACATAAATTTAGCTAAATCGTGAATGTGACTTGTATTTACATATTCTAAATATCCTTTAGATTTTAAGTAAATAGTAACCAATGCTATTGTAGTAATACCGCTTACAAAGAAAGAAGCAAAAACATACCATGCAAATAAAGTACTGAACCAGTGTGGGTCAAATGACATAATCCAATCCCACGCCATGATAGACTCAGAAACAATAAAGAATACTAAGAATCCCGCAGAGATTTTGAAGTTCTTTTTGTAGTAAAGATCATCATTAGCTTCGTCCTGAGCTAAACAATTCTTTCTGGAATAGTGACGGTAAATGTTCCATCCTAATAAAAAGATTGCTGCTCTAACGATCCAGAAAGGAAAGTTTAAATAACCTGATTTTCCAGCAATGATTGCATCATAGTTTGCATGTTTTGGATCTGTAACTCCTTCTCCTAACCATACAAATATGTGATTAAAATGCAATCCGCAAAGTACTAAAATGATAAAGAATATTACAGAACCAGCTGGTAAGTAAGCTGTGATTCCCTGCATTACTCTGAATAAAACCGGAGACCATCCTGCCTGAGCCACTTGTTGAATAGCATAAAAAGCTAATACTCCCATAGAAAGCAACAAGAAGAAAATGGAGGCAACATATAATGCTGACCAAGGCTTGTTTTGCAATTGGTGTAATACGTGTTCTAAATGTTTTTCATGTTCCCCTGCGGCATCAACTTTCGCATGCTCACCACCTTCGTGTGAATCATGTGAAACTTTTGCAGCTTCATGAGAAACTGCTGGAGTTTCTGCGTGCGCTGCACCTTTAAGTGAATCATGTGAAGCTTCTGCTGTATCATGAGAAGCTGCCGGAGCTTCTGCATGTGCAGCACCTTCATGTGAAGCTTCTGTAGCTTCATGACCTGCAGTTTCATGAGAAGCCTCTGCAGCTTCACCATGTGCAGCTCCATGAGAACCATGAGCATCTGCAGCTAGTATTTTTTCAACTTCTTGAATATCTTTAGGTGCATTTAAAAAACCATACCCAATCCCTAATAGGCCAAGAACCATTAGGACGATAGAAAAAGTTTTTAATTTACTTGAAAATGTATACATATCTATTACGATCAGTTTGTTCAACAATTATAATTGGCTTTTTAGTTTTAGAACATAGTCAGCAACTAACCAACGTTCGTGGGCACTTAATTGATTTGCATGTGAACCCATTGCATTTAAACCATAAGTCTCAACGTGAAAGATACTTCCTTCAGTGATAACTCTGTCTTTATAGCTAGGTACTCCAAGAAATTTTTCTCTTTCAACCAATTTACCTTTACCGTTTCCAGTTGCACCATGGCAGCTGATACAGTAAATTTCGAAAAGCTCTTTTCCTTTTTCAGAACTTTTTTCAGCTTCAGTCAAAGGTGATTTTAAATTTGCTTTCGCTAATTCATAACCAGCCGTTGAATTCTCATACTCATAAGGTTCAAAACCTCTATTGATAGTTCCTTCTACAGGAAGCTGTCCTTCTTTTCCTCCTTTAAATATTTTTGCTTCTGTATATGGCTCGTAAGCAACAGATTCATACATATTTGGGAAATACTGATAGTTTGGTGCCGAATTATTGTGGCAAGATGAAACTAAAATAGTTATACCAACTAAAAGTGTTATTTTATATATCCTTTTCATAGCTACAATTAATTCTTTTCGATTACTTTAACTTCAACAGCTCCTGTTCCTTCGAAAAAAGAAACTAATTCTGCTTCGTTATCATTTACAGCAACTTCCATTAAGAAATGGTCGTCTGTTGTTCTTACATCAGGATTTTCAGCTTGTTTGAATGGCCACAATCTACTTCTCATGTAAAAAGTGATCACCATTAAGTGGGCAGCAAAAAATACAGTCATCTCAAACATAATTGGCACAAAAGAAGGCATATTCTGAATGAAACTAAAACTTGGCTTTCCACCAATATCCTGAGGCCAGTCATGAATCATGATATAACTCATCATGAATGTTGCAACAGAAATACCAACACATCCGTATAAAAATGCACAAATTGCTAATCTTGTTGGTGCTAAGCCCATAGCTTTATCCAATCCGTGAACTGGGAATGGAGTAAAAACCTCTTCAATATGATGATGAGCAGCTCTGGTTTTCTTTACTGCATCCATCAAAATATCATCGTCATTATAAATGGCGTATATTACTTTATTACTCATGGTGTGAATCTTTATTTGCTGCTCTTTCTCTAATATAATTATCTCCTGTTCCTTTCAAAATTGTTTTCACCTCCGCCTGAGCAATTACAGGGAATGTTCTGGAGTATAATAAAAACAATACGAAGAAGAAACCAATTGTTCCGATGAAAATTCCAATATCAACGAATGTTGGTGAGAACATTGTCCAAGAAGATGGAAGGTAATCTCTATGTAAAGAAGTAACAATAATTACGAATCTTTCAAACCACATTCCGATGTTTACTACAATCGAAATAATGAAGGAGAACATGATACTTGTTCTTAGTTTTTTAAACCACATGAACTGTGGAGAGAAAACGTTACAAGTCATCATCGACCAATATGCCCACCAGTAAGGTCCGGTAGCTCTATTTAAGAACGCATATTGCTCATACTCTACTCCTGAATACCAAGCTACGAATAATTCAGTGATGTAAGCAACACCAACGATAGAACCCGTGATCATGATAATGATGTTCATCAACTCGATATGTTGTAGTGTAATGTAAGCTTCAAGGTTAGAAACTTTTCTCATAACGATCAACAGGGTGTTAACCATCGCAAATCCTGAGAATACCGCTCCTGCAACGAAGTAAGGAGGGAAAATCGTGGTATGCCATCCCGGGATTACAGAAGTAGCAAAGTCCATCGATACAATTGTGTGTACAGAAAGTACAAGTGGAGTAGCTAAACCTGCAAGTACTAAAGATACTTCTTCAAAACGCTGCCAGTCTTTTGCTCTACCGCTCCATCCAAAACTTAGGATAGAATATACTCTTTTATTGAAAGGTGTTATTGCTCTATCACGTAGCATTGCAAAGTCAGGCAATAAACCAGTCCACCAGAAAACTAATGATACTGAAAGATACGTTGAAATTGCAAATACGTCCCAAAGTAATGGCGAGTTAAAGTTTACCCATAAAGATCCAAATTGATTTGGAATAGGTAAAACCCAGTAAGCCAACCATGGACGACCCATGTGAATAATTGGAAATAAACCTGCCTGAACTACTGAGAAGATAGTCATCGCTTCAGCAGAACGGTTAATAGCCATTCTCCAACGTTGACGGAAAAGTAATAATACCGCAGAAATTAATGTTCCGGCGTGACCAATACCAACCCACCAAACGAAGTTCGTGATATCCCAAGCCCAACCAACTGTTTTATTTAATCCCCATGTTCCGATACCTGTAGATACAGTGTAAATTATACAACCTAATCCCCAAAGGAAGGCTATTAATGCGATTGAAAATACAATCCACCATTGTTTGTTTGCAGGCCCCTCAACAGGTGCAGCTACATCTACTGTTACATCGTGATAAGATTTATCACCTATAACTAAAGGTTTTCTAATGGGTGCTTCGTAGTGAGACGACATAATCCTTTATATTGTTTCTAATTAATAATTTTACTAAGTATTTCTAACTTTTACATGATAGAAAACGTTCGGTTTTGTACCAACATGCTCTAATAAATGATACATTCTTTCGCTTTCTGCTAACTTAGCAACTTCGCTTTCTTTATCATTTACATCTCCAAACACCATAGCTCCAGAAGAACAAGCTGCAGAACAAGCGCAAGCATTGTTAAACTCATCTTTCGCCACAACTCTTCCTTCACGTTTTGCCTGAAGAATAACAGCTTGTGTACTTTGAATACAGAATGAACATTTTTCCATAACTCCACGAGAACGAACGTTTACGTCTGGGTTTAATACCATACGACCTAAATCATCATTCATGTGATAGTCGAATTCACTGTTTTTGTTGTACAAGAACCAGTTGAAACGACGTACTTTGTATGGACAGTTGTTTGCACAATAACGAGTACCAACACATCTGTTGTATGCCATGTGGTTTTGACCTTGACGACCGTGAGATGTTGCTGCAACCGGACAAACTGTTTCACAAGGAGCGTGGTTACAGTGTTGACACATTACTGGTTGGAATGCAACCTGTGGATTGTCTCCTGGTTTTTCCATTTCATTAAATGTAGATAATGAACTTGATAAACCTGCAATTCCTTCTTTTCTTTCGTTATCACCTTCAAAAGTGCTTTCAGAAGAATAGTATCTGTCGATACGCAACCAGTGCATATCACGGCTTCTTCTTACCTCTGCTTTACCAACAACAGGAACGTTGTTTTCAGCGTGACAAGCAATAACACAAGCTCCACATCCTGTACAAGCGTTTAAGTCGATAGAAAGGTTAAAGTGATGTCCTGTAGAACGATCAAATGATTCCCATAAATCTACTGTTGTAGCTTTAACTTCCTGGTGATCTAAAGATACCATTGGTTGTGGATTCCAATGTTCAGCATTTTCTTTGTTAAATACATCAAGGGTAGTTTCTTTAATGATATCTCCTCTACCCATTAACGTTTTTTGTCCCTGAACACAAGCAAACTCATGCTCTCCATTTGCTTTCGCAATAGAAACAGACTGAACACTATTGAAATTTTTATATAAAGCGTAAGCATTTAAACCTACCTGCATTTCTTCTTTTAACGCTGCCTTACGACCGTAACCAACTGCTAAACCAACTGTACCAACAGCTTGTCCTGGCTGAACAATTACCGGTACATTTTCTAATTTAGCTCCGTCAGCAGTAGTAATAGTAGCATAACTTCCGTTCAAACCACCGTTAGCAACGATTTCATTTGACAATCCTAATTTTTTAGCATCAGCATTAGAAACAGTAACATAGTTATCCCATGAAACTCTGGTAATTGGATCCGGGAACTCTTGTAACCAAGGGTTATTAGCATGTTGTCCATCTCCTAATCCCGTTTTAGTATATAATACCAATTCGAAATCACCCGCAGCTTTAGATTTTGCAAGTGCATTTGCAGCGGTAGCAGCATCAACAGCTCCTCCAGACAATGCAGAAGATCCAATAACTGCAACACCATCATGTAATACTTTGTTCCAAGAAGATCCTGCAGTAAATGCTGAAGAATTAACTTTTAAATAATCATAAAAAGTACCTCCGGCACCATTTAATGATAATAAAACATCTTGAAATTGTTTGGTATTAAAAATAGGGCGAATCGTTGGTTGCGTTAAGCTATAAGTTCCGCTTGTTATTTCTAAATCTCCCCAAGACTCTAAATAATGAGGAGCCGGAGCAGCAACAGTAACAATTGAAGCAGTTTCATCTTCTTTTAATGAAAAAGCAACAGATGTTTTAACTTTTTTCAATCCTGAAACAAAAGCAGCTGAATCAGCTAAAGTGTAAACAGGATTAACTCCACTCATAATTAAAGTATGAACACTTCCAGCATTCAGATCTTTAATTAATTGAGAAACAACAGCATTCGATCCTTTTCTAATTTGTCTTGCTCCTGCAGTAGTGTAAGCTTCACTCGCCAATATTTGATTGATAGCTAAAACTAATAACTGAGCATTTTTATCTTCAATTCCGGATACCAGAACCCCTTTAGATCCGGCAGCTTTTAATTGCTGAGCAGCTTTCACTACTTCAGCTTTATAAGCAGCATCTAAAGTAACAGGAACAGAAGCACCTGCAATAATGTTATATATTTGAACTAAAGCCTGTTTTTGAACAGCAGTAGTCATTGGAACACGCTTATCAGCTGCTGCTCCGGATAATGTCATATTTGATTCGAATTGGAAATGACGGGACATTTTTCCGTTTTGAGGAATACGTCCTTTTGCATATCCACTATCGTACCCACCACCTTGCCAGTCTCCTAAGAAATCAGCACCGACAGATACAATTAAATTAGATTTTGAAAAATCGTAATCAACTAAAGCTCTTTGACCGTAAACAGCCTGGAAAGCATCTAAAGCCTCAGATGAAGAAACTGCATCATAAACAACATGCTTAGCATTTGGATTTTTAGCAATAAATTCAGCGATTAATTTTTCAGTAGATGGACTTGCAAGTGTATTTGTTAATAATACAACCTGTTGGTTTTTAGCTTTTGCTTCAGCTAAACTTGATTTAATTTTTAAATCAACAGCTGACCAAGTAGTTTGCTTACCATCTACTTTTGGCTCTTTTAAACGAGCACTATCATACAATCCTAAGATAGATGCGTGAATTCTTGCATTGGCTGCAAATTTAGCACCAGCGATTGCATTGTTTTCAATTTTAATTGGACGACCCTCACGAGTTTTTACCAAAAGATTAGCAAAATCAAAACCATCAAATACAGTAGTTGCATAATAATCTGCAACACCAGGAATGATTTGCTCTGGTTGTAAAACATAAGGGATAGACTTGTGCACAGGACCTTCACATGCAGCAAGCGTAACTGCCGCAGTACTAAATCCTACGTACTTTAAAAAGTCACGACGTGAAGTTCCAGATGAAGCTAAAGCATCTGCATTCCCTAAGAATTCATCTGTAGGAATCTCTTCAACAAACTCGTTATTTCTAAGCGCCTCAACAATAGAACTATTTTCTAGTTCTTCAACACTTTTCCAGTATTTTTTGTTTGATGACATTGTATATAAATATTAAAATCTTAATAATTCGATTAATAGTGGCATTTACCGCATTCTAAACCTCCCATTTGCGCTGCAGTTAATTTCTCTACACCGTATTTTTTAGAAAGTTCAGCATGAATTTTATCATAGTATGCATTTCCTTCCATCTTAACATCAGTTTTTCTATGGCAATCAACACACCATCCCATTGTTAATTTAGAGTATTGCTTCATGATTTCAAATTCTTCCACAGGACCGTGACAAGTTTGACATTCGATACCTCCAACAGTAACGTGTTGAGAGTGGTTGAAGTAAACAAAATCAGGTAAGTTGTGAATACGAACCCATTTTACTGGCTGCGTTTTTCCGGTATAAGCTTGTTTTGCCTTATCCCAACCAACTGCATCATATAATTTTTGGATCTGTGCATCGTAAAATGCCTTGCTGTACTCAGGAGTAGCAGTAGTTTCAGCAACTTCAGAAATGTTTTTATGACAGTTCATACAAACATTCAAAGATGGAATACCAGCAGTCTTACTTACACGAGCAGCAGAGTGACAATATTTACAATTGATTTCGTTATCACCAGCGTGAATTTTATGAGAATAGTGAATTGGCTGAATTGGCTCATAATTTTGATCCACACCAACTTGCATTAAGTATCCGTATACAAAATATCCACTTGCCAATAGCAAGAATATTGCCGTAACTAATACCAAGAACTGGTTTCTAGCGAACGCTTTCCAGATAGGAGTCGTAGCTTCTTTAGGAGCAACTACAATTCCGTTATTACTAGCTACTTTAGTCAATACTTTGTTCACCATGAACAACATCACAACCAATATAGCCATTACAAGTGCAAGTGCACCTAAAATAATATTGTTTGAAATACCACCACCGTCAACATTAGTTCCCGGAGGAGTTGCAGCCCCACCACCTGCAACAGCTGGCTCAGCTTTTACTTCAGAAGTATACGCGATAATATTATCAATATCTCCTGTTGATAATTGAGGAAAAGAAGTCATTACTGACTTGTTGTTTTCTTCAAAAAGTTTTACTGCTACAGGATCACCTGACTTAATCATGTCAGAACTGTTGTGAACCCATTTGTAGATCCAAGCAATATCATGCTTTCCAGCAACTCCTCTTAAAGCAGGACCTGTTGATTTGGCATCTAATTTGTGACATGCAGCGCAATTTGCATTAAAAAGTTCTTTCCCTTTTACCGGATCACCACCAGCAGTTGCAGCCGGAGCGGCAGCAGCTTCAGTCGCCGCAGGAGCAGCTGGATCTTGAGCAAATGAAGTTAGGGAGAAAATCAGCGTTAGCGATAAGCTAAGCAGCAATTTTCTTGAGATCGAATTATGGTTACCCACCTTTTTCATATAGTATAATAATTATCTACTAATTTTTGGTATGATTTTTTCTGTAGTAAATCAACAAAAAACTAATACCTTCTTTTAAAACTTGCACAAAAATACGACTTATGTGTTATTCTCAAAACCTTAAAATAGTCTTAAATATCAATTTATATCAATTCTAAATAATATCAAATTTTCGCATACAAATTTTAAATAGTATTTTTGCTCAAAAACCACCACATTATGAGAATTTTAACCCCATCTAAAAGAGTTTTCTTCACGCTAACAATGATCACTTTAGCTTACAACATTCAAGCTCAGGATCAAAATTTAACACTAAATCAAGATCCAAAATTTGAGCAATTATTGAATGACAAACGCAAAATTAACACATCAATAAGTACAAACGATACCTATAAAATTCAAATCTTCAGTGGCAAAAGCGAAGAAGCAAAGAAAACGTTATCGGATTTCAAAAGAGAATACAGTAACATCGATGGAACCATAATTTTCAACACACCAAACTACAAGGTTATTGTTGGAAATTTCAAGACCAGAATAGAAGCAGAAAGAAACCTGGCAGACATCAAAAAGAGACACAAAAATGTTTTTCTATTAAAGCCAGGAAAGTAAACACTTCATTAAAACAGAACAATCAAAAAAAGGGCAGCTTCAAAACGAAGCTGCCCTTTTTTCATAACTTATTCTGATCACAAAATACAATCTTCCACATCCTCTTATCTTTCTTTCCAAACATTACCAAAACACCCCTTATCAGTAGCTAGCCAACACCTAAGATTACACCATACAGACAAGACTCTCACCAACATCAATATGCATACTCATGACGAATTCAAATGATCTCACCCCATGCGAAAAAGATAATCCTCCATCACTTAAAGCTCTCAGAAAGCAAATCCAATCATTCCACTTTAACACTTTCTGGCATATCCTAAATCAAATCTAAAAGCTCAAGATACCGATACAAGCAGACGAGTCAACAACATTAAACGATTTAACACACCCTCATCACACAAATAACCTTCCATCAATTATCCATATTTCGCAATTTACCCCCCTTACACCCTTGTTTCATTTTACAAACTGAAACAAAATATTACCCGGACTCAAAAAAACATCCCCAGACCTGAAACAATTATTAAGCAACTTATTCTTTCAAACAACAAACAACCTTGTCCCTATTCAGTCCGACTCTCTACTTCCACAGACACCCTCTTCTTCCAATCACCCAAACAAAACAAACTCTTTTTTACTCCAACAAAAAAGTCCCGGCAAAAGCCAGGACTCTAAAACATAAATATTGAGCAGTAAATCAAAAATGCATTTAATTCACCACCTTAATTCCATCTGCCATAAATCGAATTTCTTCTTTCGGCTTGTTGATCGCATCAATTTCAGCCTTTGATTTTTTAGCATCTTTAGCATAATGTTTCAACTCATCGACAGAGGTGATTTTCTTCTCAGCCGTACCTTCCAAAACAACATTTTTACCTTTTAATGCCGTTGGCACAAAAAAAGCATAGTCCTTCATTTTCACAAAGAAGGAAGATCCATCTTCTGTTTTAACAGTAACCCAGCATCCTTTCTTCGGACAAACATCAGTCACAACTCCTTTCACTGATATATTTTCAGCCTTATCAGTAGTTTTTAAGTCGTTTTTCAACTTCTCAACCGTGATCGCTTTGCTTTCTGAAATTTTCGAAACATCGGCACCGTAATGATCTCCCACTACAGCATTTCCTGCCGGAGGAGCACTCTTTTCAACTGCTTCCTGCGAAAAAGACACTAAAGAAAAACTCACAGAAAGAACGAATGCGTATATAAATTTTCTCATAATTAAATATTTTTTAATCAAAAATAGCATTAAAATTGAAATAAACGAAAATATTAATCACACCTCGTTTTTTTTTAAACACTACAAACTTCGTTTACATATTCTCACAAAAAAAGTCCCAACTCTCGTTGGGACTTTTGAATATCAATATTGAATTGACTATTATTTCAATTTCTTTTTGATTGCTACTTCATGGTAAGCCTCAATAACGTCTCTTTCTTCGATATCATTGTAACCTTTGATCTGAATACCACAATCGTATCCTTTACTAACTTCTTTAACATCGTCTTTGAAACGTTTCAATGCCACAAGTTCACCTGTGTGCACCACTACTCCATCTCTGATCACTCTAATTTTAGAAGATCTCATAATCTTACCGTCCATCACCATACAACCAGCAATTGAACCCACTTTAGAAATTTTGAAAATCTCACGAATTTCAGCAGTTCCTAAAATTTCTTCTTTCATCTCAGGAGCTAACATTCCTTCCATTGCATCTTTTAAGTCATCGATTGCAGCGTAGATAATAGAGTAATAACGGATATCGATTTCTTCTTTATCAGCAAGCTGTCTCGCGTTTCCAGCAGGACGAACGTTAAATCCGATAATAATCGCATCAGATGCAGAAGCCAGCATAACGTCAGTTTCAGTAATTGCTCCAACACCTTTATGAATGATATTAATTTGAATTTCTTCTGTAGACAATTTAGAGAATGAATCTGATAATGCTTCAACAGATCCATCCACGTCTCCTTTAAGGATTACGTTCAATTCTTTAAACTGACCAAGAGCAATACGACGTCCGATTTCATCCAATGTAATATGACGTTGTGTACGTACTGATTGTTCACGCATTAATTGAGAACGTTTCGAAGCAATTTGTTTCGCTTCTTTTTCGTCTTCAAAAACGTTAAACTTATCACCGGCAGTTGCAGCTCCGTCAAGACCTAAAACAGATACCGGAGTTGAAGGTCCTGCTTCTTTAACAATATGTCCGCGTTCGTCATGCATAGCTTTAATTTTACCATGATGCTTACCTGCCAACATATAATCTCCAATTTTCAAAGTTCCGTGTTGAACTAAAATGGTAGAAACATATCCTTTTCCTTTATCTAAGAACGCCTCAACAACAGTTCCCTGTGCTGCTTTATTTGGGTTTGATTTTAAATCTAAAATTTCAGCCTCCAATAAAACTTTCTCTAACAATTCTTTCACTCCTAATCCTGTTTTAGCAGAGATATCGTGTGATTGAATTTTTCCACCCCAATCTTCAACAAGTAAATTCATACCTGCCAGTCTTTCTTTAATCTTATCCGGATTAGCATTTGGCTTATCCACTTTATTGATTGCGAAAATAATTGGAACACCCGCAGCTTGTGCGTGAGAGATTGCCTCTTTGGTTTGTGGCATGATATCATCATCCGCCGCAATTACAATGATAGCAATATCGGTAACCTGAGCTCCACGTGCACGCATCGCGGTAAACGCCTCGTGACCCGGAGTATCTAAGAATGCTATTTTCTGACCATTATCTAAAGTTACTCCATATGCTCCAATGTGCTGTGTAATACCCCCAGACTCTCCGGCAATAACATTTTCTTTACGGATATAATCCAATAAAGAGGTTTTACCGTGATCGACGTGACCCATTACTGTAACAATTGGCGCTCTCACCACTAAGTCTTCTTCTTTATCTTCAACTACCTCAATAGCTTCTTCGATATCAACCGTGATAAACTCTACTTCGTAACCAAACTCATCTGCTACAATTGTTAGAGTTTCAGCATCCAGACGTTGGTTCATGGTAACCATGATACCAAGTGACATACACGTTCCAATTACTTTTGTAATCGGCACATCCATCATGATTGCAATTTCACCTACTGTAACAAACTCCGTAACTTTAATTGTTTTACTTCCTTCGTCAAGTGCTCTTTGCTCATCATCTGATTTCTGACGGTGCGTTTCTCTTTTATCTCTTCTGTATTTAGCAGCTTTAGATTTTCCACCTTTACCCTGAAGTTTTTCAAGAGTCTCTCTAATTTGGTTTTTTACTTCCTCTTCAGTTGGCTCCACTTTTGCTACAATTGCAGGACGGTTTCCTTTAACAAAACCTGGCCTTGCACTTCTGTTTGCATTAAAACCTCCTCCACCAGTATTTGGTGTAATTTTATTAGGGTTTGGAGTTCCCGGCGCATTACCTGTTGCAGGTTTTGGTGCCCCCGGAGTTCCCGGTTTAGGAGCGATTCTTTTACGCTTATTTTTATTAGCGTTATTTCCGGCTCCCGGAGCTCCTGGTTTATTAGGAGTTATCTTTGGATCTTCTTTCTTTTTCTTAGGCTTATTGAATTGAGACAAGTCAATTGTCTGCCCGGTAAGAGTAGTTCCAGATAATTTTTGATATTGTGTAGTAATTATTTCCTCAGCAGTGTTAGGATCAGTTGAAACAACTGGTTCCTGCGCTACTTTTGGAGACTCTACTTTTACTTCTTTCTTCTCTGTAATAATAGGTTTTTCTACCTTTTTCTCTTCAGAAACAACAGGAGCAACTACCGGCTCTGGCTGTACAATTTCTTTTTGAACAGGTTTTTCTGGTTGAGTTGGAGTAACAACTGCTTTTGGCTCTTCGGTTTTAGCCGGTTCCTCAGAAGTAGTAGAAACAATTGCAGGTTTCTTCGGGTTTAAATCAATTTTACCTACTTGAACAGGCCCTGTTACAACTGCTCTCGCTTTTATAACCTCCTGTTGTTTTTGGCGCTCTTCGTCTTGTCTGCGTTTGTCCTCAATTTCTTTCTCACGTTCAACACGTAATGCTTCTTTCTCTTTTCTTTTCTCTTCTCCTACCTCTTTAGAAGCTTCCTTATTCCCCTTATCGCCCGCAAATTGGCTTTGTAGGATATTAAATTCGCTATCAGAAATTTTTGCATTTGGATTTGCATCAATAGCAATTCCCTTATCTTTTAGATAATCAACAGCTCTTTCTAACGAAATATTTAATTCCCTTAAAACCTTGTTTATTCTTATTACTCTCTCTTCAGACATATAACCTTTTTATTATTACCTTTTTCGTTGTGTTGTTAGAGCAGACAACTAACTGTCAAACTCTTCTTTTAGTATTTTCATAACATCAAGAATAGTTTCCTCTTCTAAATCTGTTCTTCTTACTAAATCTTCTACTTCTTGCTTCAGAATACTTTTTGCTGTATCCAAACCAATTTTAGCAAATTCTTCAATTACCCAGCCCTCGATTTCATCTGAGAATTCTGTTAATTCAACATCATCCTCATCTGCCGTTGCTCCTGCAACATCTCCTTCACGAATAACATCTAATTCATAACCTGTTAACTGGCCTGCTAATTTAATATTGTGACCTCCTCTACCAATTGCTTTAGAAACTTCTTCTAATTTCAAGAAAACTTCAGCTCTTTTATTTTCTTCGTCGATTTTAATAGACGAAACTTTTGCAGGGCTTAAAGCTCTTGTAATAAACAATTGAATATTGTTTGTATAATTAATTACATCGATATTCTCGTTTCCTAACTCACGAACGATTCCGTGAATACGAGATCCTTTCATCCCTACACAAGCTCCAACAGGATCAATTCTATCATCATAAGAATCTACCGCTACTTTTGCTTTTTCTCCAGGAATACGCACTACATTTTTAACTGTAATCAAACCGTCGAACACCTCAGGAATTTCCTGTTCAAACAATTTCTCCAAAAACTTCTCAGAAGTTCTGGACATAATGATTTGAGGTTTGTTTCCTTTTAATTCAACGCTTTCAATAATTCCACGTACATTATCTCCTTTACGGAAAAAGTCAGACGGAATTTGTTTTTCTTTTGGAAGCACAATTTCGTTTCCTTCATCATCGACCAAAATTACAACTCTTGGACGTACGTGGTGCACTTCGGCAGTATAAATATCACCGATAATATCTTTAAATTGTTTGTAAAGATTTGTATTATCGTGTTCGTGAATTTTAGATATTAAGTTTTGACGCAAAGCTAAAATAGCTCTTCTTCCTAAATCAATCAATTTTACCTCTTCAGAAACCTCTTCACCGATTTCAAAATCAGCTTCAATCATTCTTGCTTCTGTCAAAGTAATCTCTTCGTTTTCAAAATCCAGATCTTCATCAGCAACAATTACTCTTCTTCTCCAGATCTCCATATCTCCTTTATCAGGATTTATAATGATGTCAAAGTTATCATCAGAACCGTATTTTTTCTTTAATGCATTTCTAAACACGTCCTCTAAAATTGCCATAAGCGTTACACGATCAATAAGTTTATTATCTTTAAACTCTGAGAATGAATCGATTAATGCTAAATTTTCCATGCGAATTCTTTAATTAAAATGTTACTGTAACAATTGCCTCTTTAATTTCTGTATAAGGTATTTGTTGCTCTTTTTGAACTGTTTCTTTTCCTTTTCCTACTTTTTTCGGTTCTCTTGCTTTCCAAGACAAAATTATAAAAACATCGTTAGCTTCCACCAATTCTGCCTCAATTTTTTCAGTATTTGTAGTAACAATCAACGTTCTACCAATATTTTTAATGTATTGTCTTGTCATTTTCAAAGGCGACCCTACTCCAACAGATGCTACTTCAAGCGAAAAATCCTGCTCTTCACGATCCAGATTATTCTCGATTGCACGACTTATGTCAATACAATCCTGCAGCGCCACTCCATTATCACCATCTAAACCAACACTAATCTTAAAAGAGTCTGACACAGCCAGATCAATCAAAAAGACCGATGGCTTCTCCAGAAGAGCTTCTATAATTAATCCGTTTACTTTTTCTTTAAATGTCATAATTTTATAAAAAGAGGGGACACTTAGTCCCCTCATTATTTAGATTTTAATAAATAACGGTGCAAATATAGTGTTTTTTTTATAAATCAAAATAAATAGATTAACCTAAAAATATTTCTTATCTTTATAATAGCATCAAAACGATCGTTTTTTTAACTATTCAAGCCCTAAAACACCATGAAACGAATCCTAGTACCTACCGATTTCTCCGAACATGCAGAGGACGCTTTAAAAGTCGCCTCTCAAATTGCAAAGAAAAACAATTCCGAGATAATCATTTTACACATGCTCGAATTACCCAGCCAAATGAACGATGCTGTTCTAGGAGGCGCAAGCATCCCCGAGACAATGCTTTTCATGAAAAAAGCCAACGAAATGCTGGACCAGGTTTCATCAAGACCCTATCTGGACGGAATTCCAATTACAGAAATTGTAAAAATAGACAAACCCATTCACGGCATAACTCAGGTAAGCAAAGAATATGAAATCGATTTAATCGTAATGGGATCACACGGATCATCCGGCATAGAAGAATTATTAATAGGATCAAATACCGAAAAAGTAGTTCGAAATTCTGAAATCCCGGTTTTAGTAATCAAAAAAGACACTACAAATTTCAATGCCTCCACTATTGTTTTCGCCTCAGACTTCTCAGAAGAAGCCAAAAAACCCTTCAAAAAATTCCTGAAATTCACGAAGGCTTTTGACTCAAAAATACACCTGGTCACTATCTGCACCCCTAACAGCTTCAAACCAACTCATGAATTACAAAAAACAATAGATGCCTTTGTAACCGAATTTAACCTGACCCATTACTCTGCTCATATTTACAATGACACCAACATCGAAAAAGGAATCATCAACTTCTCCAACAGCATCAATGCCGATATTATAGGAATGTGTACACACGGAAGAACTGGCTTTGCTCATTTTTTCAACGGTAGTATTAGCGAAGGACTTGTAAATCATGCCATCAGACCGGTACTTACTTTTAAAATTTAAAAAAAATAAACGCATAAAAAAAGCCTCTCGATTGAGAGGCTTTTTACGTTGGTCTACTAGGACTCGAACCTAGAAAGACTGCACCAAAAACAGTTGTGTTACCATTACACCATAGACCAGCAGTGCTGTTAAGCGAGTGCAAATTTAAACCTTTTTTTAGTTTACACAAACTTTTTCTCAACAAAAATATCAATATTTCAGAATTAACAAATCGTCCCCCCCAGCCTTCCTACCCTCAAACCGTTTTCCCAACCCTAAAACACCACACAAACCTCACAAAACCAGTTATTAATTCAAAAAAAAAAAAACGAAGCACAAATTTTTTGATTTTTTTTCACACACTCCAGTATTTTTTTTCTCAGCAGATACCCCATTTGAACAACACCCATTCATAAAGACCGAAAATCAAGAAAATCACAAATGGAATTTCAGAAACTTCAGCCACATTACTCCTTATTCTGAGAAGCACATATGACACCTGAAACACTATTAACAAAACAACAAACACCCACTTTAAAACACCATAAAAACAAAAAAAAAAAGAGAAAATTTCGCAACGCAAAACTTTCTCTTTTTATTTTCAAACATTTTTGAACTTAAAAATTCAACAACGTTTCTTTTTTTTTCACAAAACTAGACAAGTACGGCAAGTAATTGCTGAACAGTTACACCTAGAATTCGTGCTACCTCCCATATTGTCTTACCCTCATTCAGCAAGGCTAAAGCATCACTCAAAAGGCCTCCGCCTTTTACTTGTTTCATTTGAGTAGAATCCAACTCTGTAAAATTCATTTCTTTAATAGTTTTCATAATTTTAATTTTTTAGAATTATTAATTAGCTATAACAAAAAACTTATTCTACCATCAAATATACACAAAAAAACTTACAAACAACAATCAGTATGTACTAAATTTTCTATTTTTAAACCTAAACACACTTAACCAACCATTATCTCGTCAACACAAAAAAACCTAAAATCTATTAAATCCCTAACAAAATCTTATATCAACCGAAACATCAGCGCATAAAAAAAGCCTCTCGATTGAGAGACTTCTTATGTTGGTCTACTAGGACTCGAACCTAGAAAGACTGCACCAAAAACAGTTGTGTTACCATTACACCATAGACCAGCAGTGCTGTTAAGCGAGTGCAAATTTAGAGCTTTATTTAGTTTGTGCAAACTTTTTGAGCAAAAAAAATCATTTTTTACTGTTTTTTTCTCTTCAAAATCGCTAGCAAATCCACAAGTATTTCACAAACAACACCTTAATACAACCAAATACTTTTATAGATTTTTTTGTTAATGCTCGTTTCTTTAAACAAAAAAACATTTTCTTTGTAGGATATAAAAAATACGAAATTTTAACACCTAAATATGGCACAATTCAATTTCAATAAATGGAATACTATTATTGGTTGGTTTGCATTTGCAATCGCTTTAATTACTTATACATTAACTGTTGAACCTACGATGAGTTTTTGGGACTGTGGAGAATATATAGCTACAGCCGCTAAACTGGAAGTAGGACACCCTCCCGGAGCTCCTTTATTTCAAATGATGGGGGCTTTCTTTGCCATGTTTGCGACAGATGCACAACATGTAGCGGTAATGGTTAATATGATGTCGGTTTTTTCAAGTGCCTTTACCATTCTATTTATGTTTTGGTCTTCTTCTATGATTTTGAAAAAAATTGTAGCACGTTTTGCCGAAATCGACCAAAACAATTCAATTGTTATTTTAGGAAGTTCTTTTGTTGGAGCTCTTGCCTACACTTTCTCAGACAGTTTTTGGTTTAATGCTGTTGAGGCAGAAGTTTACGCCATGGCCTCTCTTTTAATCGCCTTGCTTTTCTGGCTTGGTTTACGCTGGGAACAGGACATGGACAAACCTAAAGGAAACAAATGGTTATTGATCATTTCTCTTGTTATCGGACTATCGTTTGGAGTTCACTTTATGGCTTTGTTAACCATTCCTTCTATTGGTTTTCTGTACTACTTTAAACATTACGAAAAAGTTACCATCAAAAATTTTCTTATTGCCAATGTTGTTGTAATTGGTGTTCTTCTCTTCATCTTCAAATTGCTTTTACCTTTAACAATGGAAGCCTTTGCTGATACTGAAGTTTTTATGGTAAATAGTTTTGGATTACCATTTAACTCGGGAACGATTTTCGTAACGCTGCTTCTAATTGCCTTCTTCTATTTTGGATTAAAATACACCAAACAAAAAGGATTGATTTTTTACAACACTATTATTCTTTGTGTTCTTTTTATATTTATTGGATTCTCTACCTGGATTATGCTGCCTGTACGTGCCAATGCCAACACCGTAATCAACGAAAACAAACCTTCGGATGCCGCAGAAGTACTGGCGTACTACAATCGTGAACAATATGGAGTAAATCCTCTTTTTTACGGACCTCAGTACACGGAGTATTTCGCAGGTCTTGATGCAAAAAATCCTTATTCAGACAAAGCTCCTAACTACGAAAGAGATTACAAAACAGGTAAATACATCATTACCAATAATTTCAAAAACGCTCAGCAAAACTCTGACGATAACCAAAAAACGATTCTTCCAAGAATGTGGAGCACTGAAATGGGACACATTCAAAACTATATCAACTTTACAACTCCGCCTAACTTCAGAATAAACCCTAATTATGACTACGAGCAGGATTTAGGAAAATACGGAATTGACGCCAGTCAGTTAACCGAAGAAGAATACAACAAAGCTACAGCTCAATTGCGAAATGAAGTTGAAAAAACAATTTCAGAATTCAGAAAAGCTTACGCGCAAAAACAAATTGATAACGAAGGTTATGTGAAATTCTTAAAAAGCTATGGTGATTACCTGATTATCGAAAAACCATCTGCTGTAGACAATTTCAGTTTCATGTTTGAATATCAATTCGGATATATGTACTGGAGATATTTAATGTGGAACTTCGTTGGACGCCAGAGTGATGTTCAGGGAAAATACGATAATATTGACGGAAACTGGATTAGCGGAATCAAAGCCCTTGACTCTTTACACCTTGGCTCACAAGACAATTTACCTTCTGATGTTACCAACAATAAAGGAAGAAATGTTTATTACTTCCTGCCATTTATTCTTGGACTTATCGGATTAATGTACCATGCCAACAAGGACTTAAAAAGTTTTTACGTCCTATTAGCTCTATTCTTATTTACCGGAATTGCTTTAAAAATATACCTGAACGAAAGACCTTTTGAGCCTCGTGAAAGAGATTATGCATTAGTAGGATCATTTTATGTGTTTGCCATCTGGATTGGTTTTGGTGTTTATTCACTTTACGAAAGCATCCAAAAATATATCGCTCCTAAAATTGCCGGTCCGGTTATTATTGCTGCAAGTTTATTGGCCGCACCTGTTTTAATGGCTTCTCAAAACTGGGACGATCATGACAGGTCCGGAAGATATACCGCAGTGGCAATGGCAAAAGCATACCTAAATTCGTGCGATAAAGATGCTATTTTATTTACCATTGGAGACAATGACACCTTCCCGCTTTGGTATGCTCAGGAAATTGAAGGCATCAGAACCGATGTTAAAATCGTAAACACCAGCTTATTTATGACCGATTGGTACATTGATCAAATGAAAGCGAAAGCTTACGAATCTGACCCGTTACCAATATCCTTTACCCATGATGAATACGTAGGGGACAAATTGGATTATGTAGCACATATTCCTAAAATTGACACACGCTGGAACATCAAAGATTTTATTGATTTTATTAAAAACCCTAAATCAACTGTAGGTTTACAAAACGGACAAACGATCCATTTCTACCCTACGAACAAAATCAGAGTTCCTATTGACAAAAATGTGATTATCAAAAACAAAGTAGTTAATTCGAAATACAATGACTCTATTGTTCCTTATATGGATATCGACATCAAAGGAAGTGCTTTATACAAAAATCGCTTAATGATGCTGGACATTCTAGCCAACAATAACTGGAAAAGACCTATTTATTTTAGCGGAGGAGCTTTTGACGATGAAGATTACTTATGGTTGAAAAACTATTTGCAATTGGACGGAATGGTTTACAAATTAGTCCCTATTAAAAATGTTCCTTCAAAAGACGGAGGACCTATGGATATGGGACAAATGGATGCTGATAAATCGTACGATATTGTAATGAAATGGGACTGGGGCAATAGCAATGGTAATATTTATCACGATCCTGAAACCAGAAGAAACAGCATTACCTACCGTACTAATTTATCCCGTTTAATGGATCAGTTAATTGCCGAAGGTAAAACTGATAAAGCCAAAAAAGTGATCGAACTGGCAATGACAAAAATGCCGGTAGACAAATTCGGTTATTACTCTTTAGTAGAACCTTTTGCAGGAGGATATTACAAAGTGGGAGAAACTGCCAAAGCACATGATTTGCTTAATAAACTGGTTCAGAAATACAAAGAAGAACTAAACTATTATGCCACTCTGACCCCTGGTGACCAAACAGACTTAGCGATTGACATCATTACTGACATCGAACGTTACAGAAGTCTATTACAAGTGATGAAAGAAAACAACGATCTTACTTTCTACGAAAAGCACAAAGTAACGTTTAATACTTATGTAAATGTTTTCGAACGTTTTGGAAGAGAAAAAGAATAATAAGATACGAAAAACATAGCAATTAAAAAAATGCAGCGCCGCTTGATTAGTAGCGCTGCATTTTTTAATTTTACATATCTGTAAACCAAAACAAAATGAGCTTTTATTGGGTAAAAACAAATTCATTCATCAAAAAGGTGTTTTCTAAATATTGTTGGGACATTCCAAACAACGAAAAGAAAATATACCTCACCTTTGATGATGGCCCAACTCCCGAGATTACAGACTGGGTCCTGTCTGAATTGAAAAAGTTTGATGCAAAAGCCACTTTCTTCTGTATTGGAAAAAATATAAAAGCTAACCTTTCTTTGTTTGAAAAACTAATCAAAGAAGGACATTCTATTGGCAACCATACCATGAACCACGTTAATGGCTGGAAAAGCCATACCGATGATTATATTAAAAATGTACAAAATTGTGCCGCTGTTCTGGAAGAGGAAAAAACATGCAACCTTATCTTTCGTCCTCCTTATGGAAAGATCAAAAAGGCACAATCTAAAATTCTTCGAAAATTAGGATATAAAATCATCATGTGGGATGTTTTAAGCGCTGATTTCGACCAGAGCATCACACCTGAGAAATGTCTTGAAAACGTAACAAAAAATGTAAAATCAGGAAGTGTAATTGTATTTCATGACAGCATAAAAGCTTCGCCAAATTTAAAATTTGCCTTGCCTAAAACCTTACACTTTTTAAAAGAAAATGGGTATACATTTGATATTATTCACTAAATAATATCCTTAAGAAGTAGTATTCTATAAATTAAATCGTTCCTGAACAATTCCTATAATTGTATTCGCATCCAGTTCGCCGGATTGTCTCCAAATCATCTGTCCTTCTTTATAAATCATTAAAGTAGGAAGTCCCTTAATACGCAGTGCTTCTGCTAATTCCTGATTTTTATCCACATCAATTTTGATCACCTTGGCTTTATCGCCAAGTGCAGCCGCAACATCCTTAATTACAGGATGCATTGATACAGATGATTCGTTCCAATCGGTGTAAAAATCAATCAACACTGGAACTTGAGCATTTATAAGTTCTCCAAATTTTGACATAAAACCAAAAATTTAATTCTTTTTTAATCTTTTAAAAAGAGGTAATTATATACAAATGTAGCATTTTTAACGAATTAAGCCACATTGTTCCCCTTTTTTAGTTCAATCACGGTTATTTCGGGCATAATCCCCACACGCCCCGGATATGCGTGAAAACCAAATCCACGATTCACATATACATATCGACTTGCATTTTCATATAAGCCTGCCCATTGTTTATAAATATACTGAGCCAGGCTCCATTTAAAATAACCCGGAATTTCTATTCCAAATTGCATGCCATGTGTGTGACCTGACAAGGTTAAATGAAAATTTTTCGGATGATCTTTAATTACGTATTCCCAGTGTGTCGGATCATGACTCATCACCACTTTAAAATCGTCCTGAGACACATTCTGAGAGGCTTTATCTATATCTCCGTACTTCGCAAAATTCTTCCCCCAGTTTTCTACACCAATCAGTGCAATTTTGTCATCTCCTTTTTGAATGTATCGGTGTTCGTTTAACAGAAGCTCGAATCCAATTTGCCCATAAAGGCTCTTAATTTCTTCAAAATTTTCCTTTTTATCCTTTTCGGAAGGCCAGGTTACATATTCGCCATAGTCATGGTTGCCTAAAACAGAAAACTTCCCGTATTTATAGTTTTTTATTCTCTTAAAAGTCTCCAGCCATGGATGCATTTCTTTAGCATGTGTATTGACAATATCTCCTGTAAACAAAATCAAATCAGATTCCTGAGCATTAATCAGATCAATAGCATAGTTTATTTTATCCGGATTGTCAAAACTTCCGCTGTGAACGTCTGATATCTGAGTAATTTTAAAACCATCAAAAGCATCCGGAAGATCCGGAAAAAAGACAGTTTGCTTGATTACCTTAAAATTGTATTTCCCTTCAAATATTCCATAAATCAAGGAAAGAAAAGGAACTGCTGCTAATCCTAAGGCGATCTGACTGATAAATTTTCTCCTCTCGGGCATCATTTCCTTTTTTGGAACATTATACACGAAGTAATTGACGATGCTTACCCCTATTCTAAAAATATCCTCACCAAACATAAAAAGCGTAAGAACAATTTTTGGCACATAAACCAATAGCATTAATCCTGTTGTAAACATAAATTGTTTCGTTTGTCCAACAGACCGGTCAATTTGCGAAAAAGAATAAATGATAAAAATTAGAATTAGTAAACTTATAACCTGATAACTAATTAAAACCCATCTTAACTTGATTAAGGCCCGAAACGCCTGATAAGAATAGTACTCAATAAACAATAGAAGAGCACAAAGAATTAGAAACTTAAGGATCATTATTTTTAGTTTTAAGCAAAGTAACAAAGAATGAAAATCTTATGACTTTTTATTATCAAAAATTTAACGCTGTTAATGACAAAAAGCTGACAGATTACTCTATCAGCTTTTTTTCTACCAAATTTTTAAAACCTTTTAAAATCCTCAACATGTGTTTACCGAAGTAAACTATACCTTTTTATTTTTGTGTTTTTGCTGCTTCCGGTTTAGCGGCTGCTTCTTTTTTCGCTTTTTTATCTGCTTTTTTCTCTTTTTTAGGCGCTTTTGCTTCTTTTACAGGGGCTGATTTTGCTGGAGTTGTTTGAGCGTTCACCATAGCAACTGTTCCTAAAACAGCTACTGCTAACATTACTAATTTTCTCATGATTTTAGTTTTTATGATTATTATTATCTTCATTTATTATACCTCAAAGATATTCTCACAAAATGAAGATAAAATGAAGATTAGGCCTGTCTGAAAAAATTAACTTTTAATTATGTTTTTGCTCTCCGGGAAACAATAATGTAAAGGTGGTTCCTTTATCAATCTCAGACGTGACCTTAATTTCAATATGATGAAAAGAAGCAATACTCTCTGCAATAGCAAGCCCTAACCCCTGTCCTTCCTGATCTGAACTAAGTCTGGCAAATCTGTTGAATATCTGTTCTATTTGAAAATCATTCATCCCAACACCGGAATCGGCAATAGAAATAAAATAGTTATGGTCCTGAAAACCATCCGTAACAATTATACTACCCTGAGGTTTATTGTATTTTATGGCATTCGTTACCAAATTATAAATAAGAATATGAATCAGCGTTTTGTTTCCTGTAAAAACATAATGATGGTTCATTTTATTCCAAAACTGAATTTCTCTGTCGTCGATACGATCCTGTAAGTCTTCCTGCAAATCGGTAACCATTTCATGAAAATTTATATTCTCGTTGGCTTCATATTGATTGTTTTCGATTCTGGAAATCAACAATAAATTATTAATGATTTTTTTCAGCATATCTAATGTTTTCAATGCTCCTGCAATTTTATCAATGGCATTATCATCTAAAGATTCATTTTGCAATAAGTTCTCAAACTTACTTTTGAGCAATGCAATTGGCGTTAGCAGCTCGTGGGAAACATTTGATATGAACTGTTTTTCCTTTTTAAAAAGCTCTGCAATACGATCCATCATTTGGTTTAAAACAGAATCGAGTTCTCTAAAATCATGAGACCTGACTTTGATTGGAGTATGATCAAAAGCTTCAGGCTCATTGACCCGCCTTATCTTGGTATCAATAATTTTATAAAAAGGCTTTAATAAGTATTCGATATAAAAAGTATCTGCCAAAAAAGTAATTAATAATATCACCACAAAAACGATAATAATAAAAAATCGGATGATAAAAGTAAGGTCTTTTACTTCTCCCAAACTGCTTCCAATTTCGAGCTGGTATCCCTGATTTCCGAAGGTAAAATGATACTGCAAGATTCTGTATTCGTTTTCTTCTCCTTCAATAATTCGGTAGTCATTACTAAAAACAGGTTTTTTCTGATCGTGTTTTAGAGAAGATTTTGAGAGCACCAAAAACTCGCTGTGAAGAGTTGAAAACTGTGAATAGGTTTCGGTCGAATCACCTGAATTTTCAATAAAGTCATCGATTTCATTCTGATTCAGATGTTCAATAAACTTCTGTTTTTTTTCGAGCAGCCCATTATTGATATGTCTATACACCACATTTTCTACCAAAATAGGCAGCATCAGCCATAAGATAAAAATAACCAACAGTCTTGTCAGCGCATTAAAAATAGCCAATTGATGTTTTATCTTCACAGCCTGTACTATTTATTCGTTTATACGATATCCTACATTTCTAACAGTTTCAAACCAATCAATTTCTGTATGCTTGTCTAATTTTTTTCGAAGATTTCTAACATGGACGTCAATAAAATTAGAGTCGGAATTGACTTCGAGAATGTCTCCCCAAATATGTTCCGTCAATTGCAGTCTCGTAATTACTCTGTTTTTATTAAGGACTAAATACTGAAAAATATCAAATTCCTTTTTGGTCAGATTAATGGGCGTTTCATTATAACTCATCTTATAATCCTGAAGTTGCAATAAAAAACCATGAATGCTTAAATTATTCAAAGTAAAACCGTGCATCCTGCGAATAACCGCAAACAATCGTGCACTAAGCTCTGTGAGAGCAAACGGTTTGGTTAGATAATCATCGGCGCCCAGGTGCAAGCCATTTACCCTGTCATCCAGTTCTCCACGGGCTGTAAGTACAATAACTGCCATTTTCGATTTCGTTTTGCGAACTGTTTTCAGTACTTCAAATCCATCTCCGTCAGGCAGACCAAGGTCCAGCAGCATAGCATCATAATCATTACTGTTTACCTCCTCCAGAGCATCACTGCAGTTGTGAACTATTTTACAGATGTAGCCTGCATTACACAGAAAATCATAAACTTCTGCCGCAAGTTCTTTCGTATCTTCAACAATCAAAATATTCATAATTCAACTTTTAAACGCAACTAAATTTAAGCAATTATAAAAAGTATTGTTGCGCATTATTAAAAAAATTAACGAATAAAAAAAAGCCAGTAAATTTCTTTACCGGCTCTCTTCAACCGCATTCTCATAATCATTACTTCTGTTTTGCTCACTGTACAATTTTTTGAAAGCAAAACGAAAACAATTTTCCCTACTTCATTTTAGTTGTTTCTGCTTTTGGAGCTTCGCTTTTTTGCGATTTCATTTTTTTATCGGCTTTGTTTTTGTGATGTTTAGTTGCTTTCACTTCTTTTGCAGGAGCTGTTTGTGCAGGAGCTGTTTGCGCGCTAACCATTACACTTGTTCCTAAAACTGCCACGAGTAACATTACTAGATTTTTCATAACTTTTAATTTAAATTGATTTATCTTTTTTTTTGCTTTTATAGTCTTATTTTTTTGCTTTTGGAGCTTCTGTTTTTGGAGCTGCCGTTTTTGCTGATTTTACTTTTTTATCCGCTTTGTGTTTAGGATGTTTGGTTGCTTTTACTTCTTTGACCGGAGTCGTTTTAATATTTTTAGCCGGAAATGCATGTACCATAACACTGGTTCCTAAAACTGCTACTAATAACATCAATAAATTTCTCATGATTTCTACATTTTTATATTAATACCTTTTATTTTACAGATCAAATTTACCCTCGTAATATGAAGACAAAATGAAGAAAGTAGCCAACCCGGATATTTTAACTTCATATTAACTATTAGGGCTTCTTATTTCCTGTGTTGAAAATAAACAACACCTATTAACGTTAGTAACAACAGAAGCATTGCCCCGTATTCTAAAAAATACTGCTATGCTTCTCTGTCACGATCAACCTGCATTTCTTAAACCGTTCAAACAAATTAATTTTCAGATGGAATCGTTTTTAAAACCCAATTGATTATTTTTACAGACTAATATTTTTTTTATGTCAACTCAAAAACGCCTTTTTCTACTTGATGCTTACGCTTTAATATTTCGTGGCTACTACGCCTTCATAAAAAATCCAAGGATTAACTCTAAAGGAATGGATACGTCGGCGATCATGGGATTCATGAATTCGCTTTTGGATGTTATCAAACGTGAAAAACCGGATCATCTGGCGGTAGCTTTTGATAAAGGTGGAAGTGACTTGCGAAACGAATTATTCCCGGAATACAAAGCCAATCGTGATGTAACACCGGAAGCCATAAAAATTGCAGTTCCTTATATATGTGAATTATTAAAAGCCATGCACATTCCGATTATTGAAGAGTCAGGTTTTGAAGCCGATGATTTAATTGGAACTATCGCCAAACAAGCAGAAAAACAGAATTATAAAGTTTTTATGGTAACTCCCGATAAGGATTTTGCCCAATTGGTTTCTGAGAATATCTTCATGTACAAGCCTGCCCGTATGGGGAATGGGATTGAGATTTGGGGAGTTCCTGAAGTTTTAGCCAAATTCGAAATCGAACGTCCCGAACAGGTGATCGATTTTCTTGGTATGATGGGTGACGCTGCCGATAATATTCCGGGACTTCCGGGAGTTGGCGAGGTAACTGCCAAGAAGCTTCTTAAGGAATTTGGAACAATGGAAAACCTATTAGCGAATACAGACAAGCTGAAAGGAAAAATGAAGGAGAATATTGAGGCCAATAAAGAAAAAGGATTGTTATCTAAAAAACTGGCTACCATTTTATTAGACTGTCCGGTAACTTTTGATGAAAACGATTATGAGTTAACACGTCCCGATATTGAAAAAACCGAAGCTATCTTTCAAGAATTGGAATTCAGACGAATGGCGGAACAATTCGATAATTTGTTTAAAACAGGAGGCGAGAATGAAACAACTTCAGCTCCGGTTTCTGACGCTAAATTGTATAAAAAACCACAGCCTAAAAACGAAGATCAGTTTGATCTCTTTGGAGGAGGCTCTACCGAAGAACATACAGAAGCAACCCGAACTTCTTTTTACAATACTTTAGAAAATACCGCTCACTCCTATCAGGCGATTCAGGGTGATCTGGGAATAAAATTACTTTTACAGAATCTGCAAAACCAGACTTCTGTTTGTTTTGATACCGAAACTACCGGTTTAGATGCTTTGCACGCCGAATTGGTTGGTATTGCATTCTCTTACGAAAAAGGAAAGGCTTTTTATGTTCCGTTTCCGGAAAGTCAGGAAGAAGCTCAGGTTTTAATTGAAAAATTCAGACCTTTCTTTGAGAATGAAAACATCGAAAAAATAGGTCAGAATTTAAAATACGATTTAAAAATTCTTTCTAATTATGACATAACTGTAAAAGGAAAACTTTTTGATACCATGATTGCGCACTACCTGATCAATCCGGATATGCGTCATAATATGGATATCTTATCGGAAACTTATTTGAAATATGCTCCTAAACCAATTGAGGAATTGATTGGCAAAAAAGGAAAAAATCAAATTTCAATGCGCGATGTAGCTCTTGAAGACATTAAGGAATATGCCGCCGAAGATGCTGATATCACTTTACAGCTGAAAGAAATTTTCACTACAGAATTAGACAAAACCGAAACGAAGAAATTATTTGACGAAATTGAGATTCCGCTAGTAAGCGTTTTAGCGGCCATGGAAACGGAAGGAATTCGTCTGGATGTTGAGTTTTTAAAGGCGATGTCACAAGAAATGGATGTTGAAATCAAATCGTTAGAACAAAAGATATACGAAACCGCCGGAGAGAAATTCAACCTGGCTTCTCCTAAACAGCTGGGCGACATTTTGTTTGACAAACTTAAAATTGGCGGAGCAAAGCAGAAGAAAACCAAAACCGGTCAGTATGCAACCGGCGAAGAAGTTTTAACTTATTTGGCCAACGACAACCCTATCGTAAAAGAAATTCTGGATTGGCGTCAAATGGTGAAATTACAAAGCACTTACATTCTGGCTTTACCGGAACAGGTGGACAAAAAGACACAGCGTGTTCATACGGATTATATGCAGACTGTTGCCGCAACAGGACGTTTGAGTTCTAACAATCCGAATTTACAAAACATCCCGATTCGTACCGAAAGAGGACGTCAGATTCGTAAAGCTTTTGTCGCACGCGATGAAAACTATACTTTAATCTCTGCCGATTACTCGCAGATAGAATTAAGAATTATTGCGGCTTTAAGCGGAGAAGAAAATATGATTGCGGCTTTTAAAAACGGAGAAGACATTCACAAAGCAACTGCCGCCAAAGTTTTTGATGTGCCTTTGGATGAAGTTTCCCGCGAACAAAGAAGCAATGCCAAAACGGTTAACTTTGGAATTATCTATGGGGTTTCTGCTTTCGGACTAAGCAATCAGACTTCTTTATCCCGCAGTGAAAGTGCCGCTTTGATCGAAGCGTACTACAAAACCTACCCGAGACTGAAATCGTATATTTCTGAACAAATTGAATTTGCGCGCGAAAAAGGATATGTGCAGACCATTTTAGGCCGTCGTCGTTATTTAAAAGACATCAACTCGGCAAATGCAGTGGTTAGAAGTGCTGCTGAACGAAATGCTGTAAATGCACCCATTCAGGGAAGCGCTGCCGATGTGATCAAAATCGCGATGATCAACATTCATAAAAAACTAAAAGACGAAAACTGGAAATCTAAAATGCTGCTTCAGGTGCATGATGAGCTTGTGTTTGATGTTCACAATGATGAACTCGAAAAAATTCAGCCTATGATCAAACACGAAATGGAAAACGCCTTTACGATGGCAGTTCCTTTGGAGGTTGAACTTGGAATGGGTAAAGACTGGCTCGCTGCACATTAATAATTTTAGATTTCAGAGTGTTGATTTTATATTTCAGTATTTTTATGAAAAAATATGCTTTGCTGTTTTTTGTCCTTTATACTATGATTGCTTTTGGTCAGGAGACTTACTATCTTGAAGGTACCTTGGCCAAAAGCAAAATCTATATGAAAATTGACGTTTATAAAAACGACAAAGAGACGAGCTTAAATGCTGTTTACTTTTATCAAAATTCATTAAAAGACATTAAACTGGAAGGAAACTTAAAAGACAATCTTTTTACTTTCTATTTTAAGCCAAACGATATAATAACTGAAAAGTTCTATTTAAAAAAATTAGCTAATAATAACTTTGAAGGATCCTGGTACAATGCTAAAGGGGTACAATTTCCGGTAAAAATTCAACCTATAAATTTTTCAGGCTACAAAGCGAATCTCGACAAATATTATGCTGACGACAAATTAAATTATATAAAGTATAAATTTTTAGAGTTCAAAAAACAGAAAACTACCACTTATAACAATAAGGAATTTGTATGGTATTCTGAAAAACACTGTGATTCGGAATTTTTCAGGGCAGGAAATAACTTTTCAGAAAAAAACAAGTCAATCCTAAATCCGATTCTCGAAAAAATTCACATTCAGAACACTTTAGACCAGCTCAATTGTTCTTCGTCTTTTGAATATAGTGAAGGAAAAGGAATAGAAGGAAATACTGCCGTAACTTTTTTAAATTCGAATTTACTGGGCTTTCAAATTTCAAGCTCTTATTATTGCGGTGGTGCTCATCCTGACTGGGGAAGCAGAGGTTATCTGATTGATTTAAACAATGGAAAGGATTACGGAATTGACGACATATTGGCTTTTGACAAAAGCGTTACAACAGAAGAACAAAGCAATTTTTCGAATTTTTCTAAATATCGCTCTGATTTTTTCGCTCCGAAATTATTAAGCGCAATTACTTCAGAATATCATTTTGAAAAACCAAAAGATGACAGTGATCCCTGCGATTATACCAATGAAGAATATTGGGATTTCCCTTCCTGGAATTACACCGAAAAAGGCATTGAATTTACTCCGATTTTTGCAAGAGTCGACCGATCTTGTGAAGAGTCTTTTTTAATTCCTTTTGAGAAATTAAGAAAATACAAAAATCCTAAATTCCCTTATACCTTATAAAAAAAAACATCCGCCATGGCGGATGTTTTTTTACTTATTTTAGACAGGTACTACCATTAATTAAAAGTCAAACCCTATATTTTTTTTAAACTTACACTCTTTTAGAAGAGTATCTTTTTCAATTATTTCTACTTTTTCTTTACTTCTTCCATCTGTTTTTCTAAATCCTTAATTCTCTTATTTTGTTCTACCATATAAAGAGTCATTTCTTCAATTTTCTGCAAAAGTTTAATATTCATTTCAGACAAATTAATTCCGTCCTTTTGCATTTCTTTTGCAGAAGCGATTTCAGGCAGGTGCTTATTTTCTTTGATGAATTTACCTACAGACTCCAGCGAAGGAAGATTATAACCATTTTCAAATACAAAATCGGCTCCGGCATCAACAGTTACTTTTACTTCACGGGCCGCAACATTACCAGCAACAGTAAGCTTTGAAGCTGGATTTGCTGTTCCAATACCAACATTTCCGTTCTGAATCGCTTTTATAGCCAGAGTAGCGCCATCTGCAGTAAAAACATTTCCAACATACAAATCCCAGTCTGCAGTCATAGGGAGGAATTTAGAAACCGAGGTATCATTTCCAGTCACATTTAGAGCTGTAAGTGCATCATTTGAATTAAATGAGGTAACTTTAATATAAACAGTAATTGGGGTATTGATCCCTAAAGTGTTTACTGCTCTTATTCTAAATCGAGGATTTCCATATTGTGTATTACAGTCAACAGTAAAATTTATTCCTGATCCCGTATAAGGATTATTATTAATCCTTCCCGTTTCTCTCCATATGGCAGGATTAGAATGAGATATAGAAGCAATATGAGTTGCAGCCGAAGCAATATTTCCTCGAGTATAATTGATAGAAATTTGATAATATCCACTAGCCCCTGCAGATATTGGATTTACTCTTAAAAATTCAACATAATCGCCAATAACATATCCAGCTTGAAAAGTAACCGCGCCTTCATATTCTGTTGAATAAAAAACATTCCTTAGATTATTGGATTTTGCAGAAAAATTGTAAAATAAAAGAGTTAGAATTACAAGAAGTAGTTTTTTTTTCATTACGATTATTTGGTCATGGTGGTTTCATTTTTTTTATCCTCTTCAATCATATAAAGTGTCATTTATTCTTTTTTATAATTAGACTTACCACATAAAAAACAAAAAAATGACCTGTTTTGATTTTCTAAATCAGTCGTTTTTTCTTTTAGATTTTTCTTGTTGACTCTCTTTCTTTCAGTTTTGTTTTGATGACGATTGTTTCATAATCTGATGTTTCTTCTTCAGATTCCTCCTCTAAACGTTTGATTAACTGTCTGGCTGCGACCTCGCCTATTTCTACTCCATGCTGGCTTACTGTTGTTAAACTTGGCGACAAACGTCTTGAAGCTAAAATTCCATCCGCAAAACCAATAATTGAAATATCTTCGGGAACCTTATATCCTTTTTTCAGACTTACGCGTAAAGCGGCCACTGAATCATTTTCATCCAAAGCAAAAATCGCATCAATTTTATGTTCGAAAATGGCGTCAATTTTAGCTTTCATATCCTCTTCCGAGTCGGTACGAAGAATTATATTTTCGTTTACCGGAATATTATTGTCTGCTAATGCTTTTAAGTAACCATCGGCTCTTAATTTTCCAACACTCAAATTATCTACTGATGAAATCAGAGCAATATTTTTACATCCTAAATCAATTAAATGCTGTGTTGAATTTAAAGCAGAATCAAAATCGTCAACTATTACTTTGTCACATTCTACTCCGTCAGCTATTCTGTCAAACATCACAATAGGTGTTCCATCAGCAATGATCGCCGAAAAGTGACCATAATCTTCCAATTTTTGCGCTTCTTCAGATACTGACAATATAAATCCGTCAATCGTTCCGTTGCTTAACATTTCAAGCGTGTGAACTTCTTTTTCCAGAGATTCGTTCGAAATACAAGTAATTACATTATATCCTTTTTTATCGGCTACTTTTTCGATACCACTAAAAACCTTTGCAAAAAAGGAGTTAAGTATATTAGGTATAATTACACCTATTGTTTTGGTTTTACGATTCTTTAAATTCAAACCAATAACATTCGGTTTATAATTTTTGAGTTTGGCATACTCCTTAATCTTCACCTTTGTTTGCTCACTGATCTCCGGGCTATCATTTAATGCCTTAGAAACAGTCGATACAGAAACACCGAGTTCCTTCGCAATTTGCTTTAGAGTTGCTTTAGCTTTCATTTAAAAATAAATTTTATGTAATTAATACAAATATAGTAGAATTACCTAAAATAAAACAAAAAACACGTTATCCTATTTAAAATTTCAGAGTGTTTTTTAAAATTAACTTCTTTTTCAAAACCGCAAGCCTTAAAATTTCGTTAATACCTGAATACATGCTTTTAACCTTTTAAAATCCTTGATTATGAAAAACGAAGTTAAAATTCATGAAGTTGATCCTTCATTGAACAACAGAAGGAGCTTTCTTAAGCTCAGCGGCCTTACATTAGTTGGCGCAGGCCTTCTTATGGCTGGGTGCAGCGATAATGACAATGACGATGATATGGAGGACACTACGCTGCCCGGAATCAGAAATGGAGTTTTTGATTTAGGGTCCGGTGATTTTGGAGTACTGACCTATGCGTATGCTCTGGAACAACTGGAAGCCGATTTTTATACTAAAGTCGTAAATTCAACAAGCTTTAATGTCACTTTTAATCCTATCGAACGCCAGGTATTAACAGATTTGTATCATCATGAAGTTATTCACAGGGATTTTTTCAAGGCCGCTTTAACCGGAGCGCTTCCTGACCCAAGTTCACAACTGCTTCCCTCCTTGGCTTTTAATTATGGCTCTTTAAATTTCAACAGCCGCACTGAGGTTCTTGCTACAGCAAAAGCTCTTGAAGATACTGGAGTTGCTGCTTATAACGGAGCAGGAAAACTAATTAAAAGTGCTGATTATTTACTTTTAGCCGGAAAAATTGTTTCGGTAGAAGCCAGACACGCCTCAGCTATCAGAAGCTTAATCAATCCTGACTCTAAGGATTTTGCCGGCGATGATATTGTAAACGCAAGCACCGGTTTGGATGTTGCTCAGGATCCTTCAAAAATTCTACCAATTGCAGGAGGCTTCATTACTACAAAATTCACAGCCAAATATTTACCTTAATCTTAACAAGCTAAAACATAGAAATTATGAATATTTTAAAATTTATAGAAACGTTTACTGATGATAGCTTGATGAGAAGCACTGGTTCAAGAAGAGACAGTTTTAATCAGTTTGGAAGTATTGGAAAAACATTAGCCTACGCATCGATCCCTTTCGGATTATCTGCAATGGCTAATAAAGCATTAGCGAAAGACATTACCGCAACTCCTGCAACTCCTATTGGAGCCTTGCAATTTGCCTTAACTTTAGAATATCTGGAAAACGAATTTTACGCTATGGCATTAGATTCTGGTGTAATTCCGGCATCAGAAAATGGAGGAAGAGATCGAAAAGTTTTTGAACAAATAGCTGCGCATGAGTCTGATCACGTTAAGTTTTTGATTGCGGGACTGGGCGGACCAGCAAGTGCAAACTTTGTTGCCAAACCTACTTTTGACTTTACCGTTGGAGGAGCTTTTGACCCGTTTCATGACTACCCAACCTTTTTAGCATTAGCACAAGCCTTTGAAGATACAGGCGTTAGAGCCTACAAAGGTCAGGCAGCAAATTTAATCACTACACCGGATTTATTAACTGCCGCATTACAAATTCACTCAGTAGAAGCCCGTCATGCTTCTGAAGTACGACGCTTAAGAGGACTAAAAGGATGGATTTCTAACAGTGAGAGAGGTGCAGGAATGCCCGCCGCAACACAAGCTGTCTATGATGGCGAAGGCGTTACTGTACAGGCAGGATTCAACACCGCAGCTGCTTTTGGAGCTGCTGCAGGATCAGAAGCTTATGATGAGCCGCTTACCACACAACAGGTCGTTGATATTGCAAATATATTTATTGTTTAGTACAAAACAATTCTAAATATTGAACCATCTTTACACTACTTGTGAAGGTGGTTTTTTTTTATGGTTTAAAATCGAAAACTGATGTCCTGATTTTCAGCAGATAAAATATTCTTTTCAGGTATTTGGTTTTAAAATAATTAATTGTACTTTTGCATCCCCTTTATTGGGGATGGAATGTTTAATTAAAATAATATTATGGACGCATTAAGCTACAAAACGGTTTCAGCTAACAAAGCCACTGTAACTAAAGAGTGGATTGTTGTTGACGCTGAAGGTCATAACTTAGGACGTCTTGCTTCAAAGGTTGCAATGATCTTAAGAGGTAAGTACAAACCAAGTTACACACCGCACGTTGACTGTGGAGATAACGTAATTGTTATCAACTCAGAAAAAATTAACCTTACAGGTACAAAAATGAATGACAAAATTTACATGCGTCATACAGGTTACCCAGGAGGACAAAGAACTTTAACTGCTAAAGTATTGCAATCTAAGAATCCTGCATTATTAGTAGAAAAAGCTGTAAAAGGAATGTTACCTAAAAACAAATTAGGAGCTGAACTTTTTAGAAATCTAAATGTTGTTGTAGGTGCTGAGCATACTCACGGAGCTCAAAAACCTAGAACTGTTAACCTAAACGATCTTAAGTAATGGGAGTTATTCACAAAATCGGTAGAAGAAAAACCGCTGTTGCACGTGTATATGTTTCTGAAGGAACAGGAAAAATCACTGTAAACAAAAAAGAATTCGCAACTTACTTTCCAACTGCAACTTTACAATACAAAGTTTTACAACCATTATCTATGACAGAAAATGCTAGTAACTTTGATGTAAAAGTAAACGTTTACGGAGGTGGTTCAACTGGTCAGGCAGAAGCTGTAAGAATGGCATTAGCACGTGTAATGTGTGAAGTGAACATCGAAAACAGAGCTATCTTGAAACCAGAAGGTTTATTAACAAGAGATCCAAGAATGGTTGAACGTAAGAAATTCGGTCAGAAGAAAGCTCGTAAGAGATTCCAATTCTCTAAACGTTAATATTACCTGTCTTGTACATTTGGTACAGGACACTATCAATTATTTATTGAAATTAAAAAACACAGTTGTTGTTGCTCTCCTATCGAGGTAGGAAATAGTTTAGCATCTAAATGGGTTAAGCGATTATAAAGATTGAAAGATTAAAAAAGATTCAAAGATTGAAAAATCTAAAAATCTAAAATCTAAAATCTAAAATCCAAAAAGACACATTGCTAATCAACAGAACGTAAACTAGTACAAAAATGGCAAACAAAATAGAAGTAAAAGAATTACTAGAAGCAGGTGTTCACTTCGGACACATGACTAGAAAATGGGATCCAAACATGGCTCCTTACATTTATATGGAGCGTAATGGTATTCACATTATCAATCTATATAAAACTGCAGCTAAAATTGAAGAAGCTAACGAAGCTTTGAAAAAAATCGCTGCATCAGGTAGAAAAATCTTATTCGTAGCTACCAAAAAACAAGCAAAAGACATCGTTGCTGATAAAGCAAAAGCTGCAAACATGCCTTACATCACTGAAAGATGGCCAGGTGGAATGCTAACTAACTTCGTAACTATCAGAAAGGCAGTTAAAAAAATGTCTTCTATCGATAAAATGAAGAAAGATGGTACTTTCATGACGTTATCTAAAAAAGAGCGTTTGCAAGTTGATCGTTTACGTGCTAAATTAGAGAAAAACTTAGGTTCAATCGCTGATATGTCTAGACTACCTGCAGCATTGTTCGTAGTAGATATCAAAGCTGAACATATCGCAATAAAAGAAGCACAAAAATTAAACATTCCAGTTTTCGCAATGGTTGATACGAATTCTGACCCAAGAGAGGTTGATTACGTAATTCCAGCAAATGATGATGCTTCTAAATCAATTGACAAAATTTTATCTTTAGTGACTACTGCAGTAATCGAAGGTCTTTCTGACAGAGGTTCTGAAAAAGAAGTTGAAGTAGCTGAAGAAGCTGCTCCTGCTGCTGAGGCTGAGGCTGCTCCTGCAACTGAAGAATAAATCAAATTTTAAATTCCAAATTTTAAATTCCAAATTCCAAATACAAAATTAAAAACGTTATGTTGATAATTTAATAAAATTGGAGTTTGGGATTTAGAAGATGGAATTTTTACTTTTAACATTAAAATTCAAAATATTATGGCAACAATTACTGCTGCAGACGTAAATAAATTAAGACAATCTACAGGTGCCGGAATGATGGACTGTAAAAAAGCTTTAGTTGAAGCTGAAGGAGATTTCGATAAAGCTATACAAATCCTTAGAGAAAAAGGACAAAAAGTTGCTGCTAACCGTTCTGACCGTGAGTCTTCTGAAGGAGCTGCTGTTTCTTTTATCAATGCAGACAACACTAAAGGAGCTATCATCACTTTAAACTGTGAAACTGACTTCGTAGGTAAAAATGAAGCTTTCGTAACTTTAGCTAAAGATTTAGTTGAAAAAGCGATCAACTTCTCTTCTAAAGAAGAATTTTTAGCTTCAGATTTCAATGGAATTACTGTTGCTGAAAAATTAATTGAGCAAACTGGTGTTATCGGTGAGAAAATCGAAATCGGTGGTTTTGAAATCTTAGAAGGTGCTTTCGTTGGATCTTATGTTCACGTTAACAAAATTGCTGCTTTAACAGCTATTTCTGCTCCAATCGCTAACGCTGAGACTTTAACAAAAGACGTATCTATGCAAGTTGCCTCTATGGGAGCTGACACATTATCTTACAAAGATTTTGATCCTGCTTTCGTTGAATCTGAACTTGCTGCTCGTATTGCTGTAATCGAAAAAGATAATGAAGAAGCAAAACGTTTAGGAAAAACTTTAAAAAATGTTCCTAAATACATCTCTTTCTCTCAATTAACTGAAGAAGTTATCAAACAAGCGGAAGAAGATGCTAAAGCTGAATTAAAAGCTGAAGGTAAACCAGAACAAATTTGGGATAAAATTATTCCTGGAAAAATTCAACGTTTCATTTCTGACAACACTACTTTAGATCAGGAAAAAGCATTACTAGATCAAAACTTCATCAAAGATGACAGTAAAAAAGTTGGTGATTACGTTAAAGGATTCAACGTTGAGATCACAGGTTTCAAAAGAGTTACTTTAGGTTAATATATTATTTCAATATTTAAAAAGCCCGAATATTAATTTATTCGGGCTTTTTTATGTAAAGTTTATTTGTGAAATGTTAGATGTAAAATGTAAAGAAGTTAAAATCGTAACTTTTAAGGATAGTGCCTAGAATCTATTTCATCTTCAGAGCAACTCGATTATTTCGTAAATCTTAAGTTTTCTTCTAATTCCATCTCACATTTTACATCTCACATTTCACATCTAACTATTTATTTCTTGATCGGAAAATTTCTGGCTCTCATCAAAGCATCTGATTTTGGAGCTCTTCCTCTAAAGTTTTCATACGCTTTCTCCTGATCAATCGTGTTTCCAACACTAAAAACACTTTCATAAAGACGTTTTGCTACTGCTTTGTCATATGCCCCTTTTCCTTCTGTAAAAGCTTCCCAGGCATCAGCATTGATCACGTCTGCCCATAAATAACTGTAATATCCTGCTGAATAACCATCTCCTGAAAAGATATGCCCAAATTGCGGAATTCTATGACGCATTACGATTTCTGACGGCATATGAAGTGCATCTAAAGTCTCTTTTTCAAATTTATGAGGATCAATAGTAGTGGTTGCCAAATGAAGCTTCATATCAATCAAAGAGCTCGAAATGGTTTCTACAGTTGAAAAACCTTCCCCGAAATTAGCTGCTCTTTCAATTCTGTCAACCAAAGCTTTCGGTAATGGCTCGCCCGTTTTGTAATGTAATGCAAACTTGTTTAATACTTCCGGAGTCGCTAACCAATGCTCTAATAATTGAGATGGGAACTCAACATAATCGCGAGCTACAGAAGTTCCTGCTAAACTTGGGTAGGTTACATTTGAACACAATCCGTGAAGTGCGTGTCCAAACTCATGAAACAAAGTTGAAGCATCTTCCCAGGAGATTAAAATAGGCTCGTTTGGAGCTCCTTTTACAAAGTTACAGTTGTTAGACACAATCGTCAACACTTCTCCATCCATTCGCTCCTGATTGCGATATGCATTCATCCAGGCTCCTGAACGCTTGCCTGCACGTGCATAAGGGTCAAAATACCATAAACCAACTGTTTTACCTGTCAATTTATTACTTACTTCCCAAACACGAACGTCAGGATGATAAACCGGCACATTTGTGATTTGCTTAAAATTCAAATTAAACAATTCGCCCGCTACCCAAAACATTCCTTCTCTTAATTTTTCTAATTGTAAATACGGTTTAACTTCATTCTGATCTAAATCGTACTTCGCTTTTCTAACTTTTTCAGCATAATAACGGTAATCCCAAGGCTGAATTTTGAATTTACCTCCTTCTGCATCTACGATCTTTTGCATTTCTGCCACATCTTCACGCACTTTTTCAACTGCAGGTTCCCATACAGAAAGCATTAAATCTAAAGTTTTCTGAGGATCCTTTGCCATTTTGTTCGATAAACTCCAATGAGCAAAAGTAGGGAAACCTAATAATTTAGCTTTTTTCGTTCGTAATTCTAAAATAGAAACCAATGTCGAATTGTTATCATTCGCATTTCCATTATCACCACGTTTTACAAAAATATCAAATGCTTTTTCCCTTAAATCTCTACGTGTCGAGAAAGTCAGGAAAGGCTCAATTGATGAACGTGTATTAGCAATACACCCCATAACATTCAGCTTTCTGTCTTTAGCCTCAGCAATAGCTGCTTTCTTAACCTCTTCAGGCAGCCCGTCAAAATCACTTTCTGTTTTCAATTCCACATATTGATTTTGTTCTTCCGCCAATAAGTTTTGACTAAAACGGGTAAAAAGTGACGCCAGCTCTTTATTTATTGCGGCAACTTTCTCTTTATCAGCTTCATTTAACTTTGCTCCCTGACGAACAAAATTTGTATAATACAACCAGATCAGACGCTGCTGTTCCTTGGTTAGTTTTTTACTCTCTTTAGAATTATAGAGCGTTTCAACTCTTGTAAAAAGCTTTTTATTCTGATTGATTTTATCACTAAACTCAGAGAACTTAGGAGACATTTCTCTGTCAATAGCGCTAAATTCCGGACTGCTCAAGTTAGATCTGTAAATCCCGTAAACAGTAGAAATTCTATCCATTGTTTCCCCTGAACGCTCCATTGCGGCAATCGTATTATCAAAAGTAGGCGCTTTTGGATTGTTAGCAATAGCCTCTATTTGGTTTAGTTTTTCCTGAATTGCAAATTCAATTGCCGGTTTAAACTGCGAAACCTTGTACTCATTAAAAGCAGGGACACCGCCATAAGGACCTGTCCATTTTTGAACCAGCGGATTGTCCGGAATGGTCTGTGCGTTCGCCGCAAATAAGCTTGTTCCCATGAGAAAAATTGTCATTAATTTTTTCATTATCGTTGATTTATTTTAAAATAGGTTATTGTTCCAAATGTAACTAAAAATCAGTATTCATTTGGAAATTTTAACTTTGGAATCCTCTAAAAACTACCCTTTAATTTAAATATTCCGCTAAAAAGTTATAGAGAAATAGTTTAAATTTGAAACATCATTAACCGAACCACATGTTTAAAACCCGTAGAGAAATTGTTTTTGTAATTCTGGCTGGCATCTTTATAACCAATGCTGTTGTAGCCGAACTTATTGGAGGAAAATTAATTCAGATTGGACCATTTGTCATGAGCATTGGTATTTTACCCTGGCCAATTGTCTTTCTAACAACCGATTTAATCAATGAATATTTTGGCGAAAAAGGAGTCAAAAAACTGTCCTTTATAACAGCCTGTCTAATTGCTTATGCTTTTCTGATCTTATTTATGGCTATCGTGATACCCGCCGCCAAAGGAATCAGCCCTGTTAATGACGAACAATTTAAGGCGGTTTTTGGGCAAAGTATGTGGATCATCGTAGGTAGTTTAATTGCCTTCATGGCTTCTCAGTTGATTGATGTCTGGATCTTCTGGTTTTTCAAAAGACGTACCGGAGAGCGAAAAATATGGCTCAGAACAACAGGGTCAACTGTAATCTCACAATTGTTCGATTCTTTTATTGTACTTGGAATTGCCTTTTGGTTACCCGGAAAAATTGATTTCGACACTTTTATTTCATCAGGATTAACAGGTTACATTTTCAAACTATCCGTAGCTGTTTTACTGACACCGGCAATTTATGCAGGACATCATTTGATTAAAAAATACTTAGACAAAGATCCTGCTCACGAAAAATCCAAACACATAAACAATGGAGAATAAAAATCTAGTTCGCTGCGGCTGGTGTTCTTCCAGCGATTTATATAAAAAATACCACGACGAAGAATGGGGTGTTGCCATTTATGATGACCCTTCTATATTCGAATTTTTAATTCTGGAAACTTTTCAGGCAGGTTTAAGCTGGATTACCATTTTAAATAAAAGAGAAAATTTCAGAGCCGCTTTTGATCATTTCGATTATAAAAAAATTGCCCAATATCCTGAAGAAAAAATAGAGTCTTTGCTACAGGATACGGGAATTGTTCGCAACAAACTTAAAATTCGTGCTACTGTTTCAAACGCACAGGCATTCCTTAAAGTACAGGAAGAATTTGGCACTTTCTCCGACTATATTTGGAAATTTGTCAACGGAAAACCGATCGACAACAATCCAAAAACATTAAAAGACGTCCCTGCTACTACTCCAATTTCGGACGAAATTAGTAAAGATTTGAAAAAAAGAGGCTTCAAATTTGTCGGATCAACCGTGATTTATGCTCATATGCAGGCTACCGGTATGGTCAATGATCATGTTGAGGACTGCTGGACGAGAAAGAAATAGTCGCAGTTTTCAGTCTCAGTTTTCAGTTTTTCAAAAACCTGAAACTTGAAACCTGAAACTTTTTTCAGCTCTCCAATAAAATTTTATTACATTTGCTTCACACTTTAGGGGTGTCTACAACTTGTAGGCTGAGATTTTACCCTCTGAACCTGATCTAGCTCACACTAGCGTAGGGAAAAGTAAGATGACTTCTGCGCGCATTTCTATGCGCGATTGTAGCCATTCCTAAAGTATAACTACATACTAAACTTAAAGGAATGGAACTAAAAATCAACCAACAAATCAAAAATTTCGATGCTGAATCGTTAAGCATTCAGTCATTGCTCGATCTCGAAATTCCCAACAAACAAAACGGAATTGCCGTTGCTCTCAACAATACTGTTGTTCCAAAATCCAACTGGAACGAACAACTTGTATCCGAAACTGACGAAATTCTAATTATTTCTGCTACTCAGGGAGGCTAAAATTCCAATTTTTTAATTCCAAATTCCAATTGTCAAGCAAGAAGTAGGCCTACTGCCGTGCCCCTCTGCAATCGACAATTACATTTCACATTTTACATTTCACATCTCACAAAATACAACTACAAGCTATGACTACAGAAGAACAAATTTCCAGAACCCCGTTTCCTAATTCTAAAAAAGTTTACATCAACGGAGAAATACACCCCATCAAAGTGGCCATGCGCGAGATACATCTTAGCGACACCAAACTTTCAAATGGTGGAATTGAAAAAAATCCTCCCGTAACGGTTTATGATACCTCAGGTCCCTATACCGATCCTAATATTGAAATTGATATTAGAAAAGGTCTTCCAAGACTAAGAGAACAATGGATTTTAGACCGAAATGATGTCGAAATTCTAAATGAAATCACTTCCGATTACGGACAAAGCCGATTGAAAGACGAAAGTTTAAATCATCTTCGATTTGAATATTTACATCAGCCTAAAAGAGCTAAAAAGGGCGCTAATGTTTCACAATTATATTACGCCAAACAAGGCATTATCACTCCTGAGATGGAATATATTGCTATTCGTGAGAACCAACGAATAGAGCTTTTAAACGAACAAACCAAAGCGATGCAATGTCAGCACGGTGGTCATAGTTTTGGAGCCAATACCCCAAAGAGTAAAATCACTCCCGAATTTGTTCGCAGCGAAGTAGCTTGCGGAAGAGCCATTATCCCCAACAACATTAATCATCCTGAAAGTGAGCCTATGATCGTTGGTCGCAACTTTCTGGTCAAGATAAATGCTAACATTGGCAATAGTGCCGTTACCTCGAGTATTGAAGAAGAAGTAGAGAAAGCAGTATGGGCTTGCCGTTGGGGTGCAGATACGATTATGGACTTATCAACAGGTAAAAACATTCACGAAACCCGAGAGTGGATTATCCGTAACTCTCCTGTTCCAATTGGTACGGTTCCGATTTATCAGGCTTTAGAAAAAGTAAAAGGAATTGCCGAAGATTTAACCTGGGAAGTTTTTCGTGACACTTTAATTGAACAGGCTGAGCAAGGCGTTTCTTATTTTACGATTCATGCCGGAGTACTGTTACGTTATATTCATTTGACTGCCGATCGCGTTACCGGAATTGTTTCGCGTGGCGGATCTATCATGGCCAAATGGTGCTTGTTTCATCATAAAGAAAACTTTTTGTACACTCATTTTGAGGAAATCTGCGAAATCATGAAACAATATGACGTGGCTTTTTCTCTTGGGGATGGTTTACGTCCGGGTTCTATTGCAGATGCTAATGATGCAGCTCAATTTGCAGAGCTAGAGACTCTGGGAGAATTAACTAAAATTGCCTGGAAACACGATGTACAGGTTTTCATTGAAGGTCCAGGCCACGTTCCGATGCACATGATTAAAGAAAATATGGACAAACAACTGGAACATTGTCATGAAGCTCCTTTTTATACTTTAGGCCCACTAACGACGGACATTGCACCAGGTTATGATCACATTACCTCTGCTATTGGAGCGGCGATGATTGGTTGGTATGGCTGTGCGATGTTGTGTTATGTTACTCCAAAGGAACATCTTGGTTTACCTAACAAAAAAGATGTGAAAGACGGTGTAATCACCTATAAAATCTCCGCACATGCTGCCGATCTTGCCAAAGGTCATCCGGGAGCACAATACCGCGACAATGCTTTAAGCAAAGCCCGTTTTGAATTCCGTTGGGAAGATCAGTTCAATTTAGCCCTTGATCCGGATACGGCCAGAGAGTTTCACGATGAAACCCTTCCTGCCGATGGTGCTAAAGTCGCTCATTTTTGTTCGATGTGCGGCCCTAAATTCTGCTCCATGAAGATCTCTCAGGAAATTCGTGATGTAGCCGCGGCCGAAAAAGGCATGCAGGAGAAATCAGAAGAATTTATTGAACAGGGGAAAGAGATTTATATTTAATGTAGTTAGTGAAGAAAATAGAAGAAAGAGTATAGAACAAAGAAGAAAATATATGATCGTAATTACCAATCCTTCCCCAATTAAAAATGAAACACATATCGTTCATACTCTATTTGAAGAAGGATTGGCTTTACTTCATATTCGGAAGCCTGATTTTTCTGAAAATGAAATGGCTCGATTCATTCAGCAGATAAAACCTGAATATCGAAGCCATTTAGTCTTACACAGTCATCACGTTTTGGCGGAACACTTTGGAATTACAAAGATTCATTTTTCAGAAAGGGAAAGGAAAAATAATTTTTCAATTGACTCGGATCAAAAGGCATTTTCGACAGCAACCCATTCAATTGAAGATTTCAATTCCTTATCATCTGCATTCAACTATGCTTTCTTAAGTCCTGTATTTAAAAGTATTTCCAAAGAGGATTATCATCCAAAGACAAACCTGTTTGAAGCTTTAAACTCAAGAACAAATCATAAAACTAAAGTTATCGCTTTAGGAGGAATTGATGCTAAAAACATCAAAAAAACGCTCGAAAATGGCTTTGATGATGTCGCTCTTCTAGGAAGTATTTGGAAAAATGAAAACCCTATAAAACAATTCAAATTATGTCAGCAAATCGTCCAATCGCACTTTCAATAGCAGGTTTTGATCCTTCGGGTGGCGCCGGTGTTTTGGCAGATGCCAAAACATTTGAACAGCACCACGTTACTGGATTTGGCATTTTAACCGCCAATACCATTCAAACGGAAGATCAATTTATTGAAATTCAATGGACTGATTTGAGTTTTGTGATTCGTTCTGTTGAAACCCTTTTTGAGCGTTATAAAATCAGTACCGTCAAAATTGGAATTGTTCCGTCTTTGAATTATCTGAACCACATTCTTTCGACCATAAAACGAATATCCTCAAACACTTTAATTGTCTGGGATCCGGTTTTAAAATCGTCTACCCAATTTGAATTTATGAGTATTGAAGATCGTTTGGAATTAAATCATACGTTGTCAAAAATTGATTTAATTACGCCTAATTATAACGAAATTGAAATATTGTTTCCGGGTTTTATTATCAATCAACTTGAGTTTCAGAATAAAATCCCGACAAACATTTTATTAAAAGGCGGGCATCATCCTTCGGCAACCGGAACTGATCGTTTGTTCCTGAAAGACGAAATCATCGATCTTCTGCCCTCTGATAAAAAATGCTTTGCCAAACACGGCTCAGGCTGCATATTATCAGCCGCAATCGCCGCAAATCTTGCACGGAATCAATCTTTGGAAGAAGCTTGCAGGAATGCGAAAACCTACATAGAAAAATACCTGAATTCCACTCCAACCTTAATCGGACATCATTATGTATCATAAATTGCAATATATCTCGCAAGGAAAAACAATAGAAGAACAGCTGTATAATATCCATGAGGCTTTAGATGCCGGATGCGATTGGGTGCAGCTCCGTTTTAAAAATCAAACTGAAAAAGACACTTTTACTCTGGCGGAAGCAGTAAAATTTTTATGTGAAGAGTATCTCGCTAATTTTATTGTAAACGACAACCTATATCTCGCTCAGCAAATCGCCGCAGACGGAGTTCATCTCGGACTATCGGACATGAAAATTGACGAAGCAAGGGCAATACTTGGAAATACCAAAATCATAGGGGCAACAGCCAACACTTATGAAGACATTGAAAATCATATCAAAAACGGCTGCGACTATATTGGTCTGGGTCCCTTTCGTTTTACAACAACCAAAGAAAAACTAAGTCCAATTCTGGGATTGTCAGGTTATTTTAAAATTATTCAAGAGTTAAAACGCAATAAACTGGAGATTCCTGTTTATGCCATTGGAGGAATCACTCTGAACGATGTCGCTCCTTTAATGGAAACCGGGATTCATGGAATTGCGATCTCCGGAATGCTTACAGAAAGTAATCAAAAAGAAAAACTCATTCAACAATTAAACGAAAAGTTATATGCAAACGTCATTGTTTAACATCGGAGACAAAACCTTAACCTCTCGTCTATTTTTAGGAACAGGAAAATTTGGTTCGAATCTGGAAATGGAGAATGCTATTTTGGCATCAGAAAGTGAGTTGGTCACTGTAGCACTGAAACGTATCGATCTCGAAACCGAAACTGATGCTATTTTGACGCACTTAAATCATCCAAACATTCATTTATTACCCAATACATCGGGAGCACGAAACGCCAAAGAGGCCGTTTTCGCTGCACAATTAGCGAGAGAAGCATTAGAAACGAATTGGCTGAAACTTGAAATTCATCCGGATCCGAAATATCTGATGCCCGATCCGATAGAAACTTTAAAAGCGACAGAGGAGCTCGCTAAACTTGGTTTTTTTATCCTGCCGTACATCCATGCCGATCCCGTTTTATGCAAACATCTTGAGAGTGCCGGAACAACCGCTGTTATGCCCCTAGGTTCCCCGATTGGAAGTAATAAGGGTTTAAAAACGATTGATTTTTTAGAGATTATTATCGAACAAAGTAATGTCCCTGTAATCGTCGATGCCGGAATTGGGTCTCCGTCTGATGCTGCAAAAGCAATGGAAATGGGTGCAGATGCTGTTTTGGTTAATACTGCAATTGCGATTGCAGGAAATCCAAAACTAATGGCAGAAGCCTTTAAAGAGGCTGTCATTGCAGGCCGAAAAGCCTTTGAAGCTAAAATTGCTCCTCAACAGAATTATGCTGTGGCTTCGAGTCCTTTGACCTCTTTTTTATATGAATAAAAATATTTCACGCAGATTTTAGGAGATTTAAGCAGATAAAAAATGACTATTTTTTTGTTCGTCACCGTCTTAAATTGATTTGAAAAACAGACATGGAAAAGAAAGAAAATTCTTTATTTTTGAATCATTTTTAAATTAATAGAATAATGAATGAAAATGAAATCTCATACTTAATAAGAGGGGCAATTTTTAAAGTATATAATAAGTTAGGTCCTGGATTGTTTGAATCTGTTTATGAAAGTGCTTTATTTTACGAATTAGAAAAATTAGACTTGAAAGTCCAGAAAGAAATTGAAGTAAAAATCACATATGATGAAATGATATTAGATCCAGCTTTTAGAATCGATTTATTAGTAGAAGATAAAGTAATAATTGAGCTGAAATCAGTTGAAGATTTAGCTCCAATACACCATAAACAACTTAATACTTATCTAAGGCTAACAAATAAGAAACTAGGATTACTAGTAAATTTCAATACTTTAAACATTCTTAATGATATCAAAAGAATTGCGAATAAAATATAAAGAAACGTCTGTAGATAAAAATAACAAAACATAAATCATTTTTTATCTGCTTAAATCTCCTAAAATCTGCGTGAAACAAAACACAATCCAATGAAAACATTCAAATCGGTTTTTGAGAATTATGATTGGAATACTATTCAATCTAAAATATATCAAACCACATCAAAAGATGTAGAACACTCTTTGTTTAAAGCCAAACTAAATCTTGATGATTTTTTAGCTTTGATTTCTCCTGTTGCACAAAATTATCTGGAGCAAATGGCACAAAAATGCCATGAAATTACCAAAAAACGTTTTGGCAAAACCATACAAATGTATGCTCCTTTATATCTCAGCAACGAATGTCAAAATATCTGCACGTATTGCGGATTTAGTTTAGACAATAAAATCAAACGAAAAACCCTTTCTGATGCTGAGATAAAAATTGAAGTAGAAGCTTTAAAAGAGATTGGTTTTGACCATGTTTTATTGGTGACCGGTGAAGCGAATTATACCGTAAACATTAATTACTTCCTAAATGCAATTGCTTTAATACGAAAAGAATTCTCCATTATTTCTGTGGAAGTCCAGCCGCTTTCAACCGAAGATTATGAACGTTTGCATCAGGCTGGTGTTTATTCCGTTTTGGTATATCAGGAGACCTACCATCAGGAAGTATATAAAAAATATCATACGAAAGGAAAAAAATCTAATTTCGATTACAGATTGGAAACTCCCGATCGTATTGGTACAGCCGGAATTCATAAAATGGGATTGGGGGTTTTACTGGGGCTGGAAGATTGGCGAACCGACAGCTTTTTTAATGCGTTACACCTGGATTATCTTCAAAAAAAATATTGGCAGACTAAATATTCTGTTTCCTTTCCGAGACTCCGCCCCGCAGAAGGCATTATTGAACCAAATTTTATTATGGACGATAAAGATCTGACACAACTCATTTGTGCCTATCGCTTATGGAATGAGGATTTGGAAATTTCAATCTCGACACGTGAGAATGAGAAATTCAGAAACAATATTATCCCTATCGGTGTGACCAGTATGAGTGCGGGCTCTAAAACCAATCCCGGTGGTTATGTTGTTGATCCGCAATCTTTGGAGCAATTCGAAATCAGCGACGAACGTTCTGCCAAAGAAATTGCACAAATTATAACGAATTCAGGCTATGAACCTGTCTGGAAAGACTGGGATAAAATATATAGTCATAAAGAGGAAAGTCTTAAAGTCTTAAAGTAAATCCTTTTACTTCAATTCTAACTTTCGACTTTTGACTTTTGACTTTCTAACTTTAAGACTTAAATTACAATGAGTATCATACAGGAATTTTTACGCTACAACAGACAAACCATTCTTCCCGAAATAGGTGACGAAGGTCAGGAGAAACTCAAAAAGGCGAGAGTTTTAGTAATTGGTGCCGGAGGTTTAGGATGTCCCATTTTACAATATATCGCCACAGCGGGAGTCGGTTACATTGGCATTATGGATTTTGACACTATCGAAATTCACAATCTGCACAGACAAATTTTATATACCGAAAAAGAACTTGGTAAACTTAAAGCTGTTGTTGCAAAAGAAGTTGTTTCTGAACTTAATCCATTAATAAAAGTCGAAGCCATAGTCGAAAAATTAACTCCGGAAAATGCCCGACAGGTTATTACGCAATACGATATTGTGGTCGATGGTTCGGATAATTTCACAACACGCTATTTGGTTAACGATACCTGTGTGGCGCTGCAAAAAACTTTGGTCTACGGTAGTATCTTAAAGTTTGAAGGACAAATTGCCGTTTTTAACCATAAGGGCAGTAAAAATTTACGCGATTTATTTCCCGAGATGCCGGATCCGAAAGATGTTCCGAATTGCAATCTCAATGGTGTTTTAGGAACATTGCCCGGAATTATTGGTACGATGATGGCACATGAAACGCTCAAAATAATTCTGGAATTACCAACTTTAAACAATGAGTTAGTACTTTTTAATACGATAAACTGGAACTTTATGAAACTTAACTTTTAAAAAACAATCGCGTCTCCAACACTGATAAGTCCCGAATTCAGACTTACAATATTAGTTCCGAATAAAACGGAATTATTTACATTTCGATATTTACTTAAAGTCTTCAAAGGTTCTTTTTTTACAATGCCTTTTTGCGGATCATTATTTACCATAATACATCTTCCGCAGGGTTTTATATTTCTAAATCGAACTTCTCCAATTTTAAAAGTAACAAAATCATCTTCTTCGTGAGCCTTTTGGCTGCTGATTACAATATTAGGACGGAAGCGCAAAATGGTAATTTTTTCTTCTAGTTTTTCATTTAGATAATCCAAACTTTCGGTTCCGATCATTAAATACGGATAACCGTCGGCCAAACTTACATTAAAGGTTTCTTTTAGCTTTGAACTTTCGTGTTTACGATCTCCATTTCTAATAATTTTAACCAGTTTACATTCAAAACCCAAATGTTCGCTAAACCAGATCGAAGTGCTTTTATTAACCTCAACGACATCACTGTCATCCTCCCATACTTTAACGGCAATGGACTGACTCAAATGTTCTTCGATTAAAAAATCATGCTTCTGGTCTTTAAAAGTAATGCTGATTTTACCTTTCGAAATCTGAGGATAAAATTGACTCATGAGAGGATATTCTCTTTGTGTCAGCATCTTGTTTTCAGCATCAACAAGCATCCATCTGCGGTCGTTCTCAAACCCCATTTCTTCGGCATAGGCACTTTGACAGCTTACTCCTGCCAGACTTTTTACAGGATAGATATAAAGCTCTTTTACAATATAAACTGCACTCATTTTATTCCTTTTTTAAAATAGATATAAACGCTTCTCGATCAATTTCACGACAGCCTAAACTCTCTAAATGCGAATTATAAACCTGACAATCCAAGAGTTGGTAGTTCCCTTCTTTTAAATAATTTACCAAAGCTATGAAAGCTACTTTTGATGCATTCGATACTTTCGAAAACATACTTTCACCACAAAAAACATGACCCAAATCGATCCCATACAAGCCTCCAACCAGATTCTCGTCCTGCCAAACCTCGACAGATTTTGCGATTCCCTGCTCATTAAGTTTACAATAGGCATCAATCATTTCATTTGAAATCCAGGTTCCGTCTTGTCCTTCCCGCTTTATTTTTTGACAATTCGAAATCACCTCTCTAAAATTTTTATTAAAAGTAACCGTGAATTGTTTCCTATTCAAAACATTACGCATGCTTTTTGACACAATCAATTCCTCTAAAAACAAAACCATTCTGGGATCCGGTGACCACCAAAGAATAGGCTCTCCTTCATTAAACCACGGAAAAATCCCGCTTTGATAAGCCAATTTCAGTCTTTCCGGATCTAAGTCTCCGCCAATGGCAAGAATTCCTTCTTCATCGGCTTCTGAAACGGGTGGAAAGAACAAATCGTTAAATACGTAATACATTTAAAAAAAAATCAATTATAAAATTCCAAATTCCAAGATTGTATTTCAACCTTTCCTTTTTCAGAGTTAACAAACTACTGCACTAAATTTCCATACAAAAACAAATTCCAAATCCCAATTACACATTTTATGAATTGGAATTTGGAATTTATTTTTTGAAGTTTAAACTTTCTTAGAACGGTAAATCGTCCGGTTCGTCTTCGTTTAAATTAGTTGCAGGTGCAAAAGCTTCTGCAGCTGGCATTGGAGGCGTTTGTCCAGGACCTTCCGGTGCCAGTCTTTCGATTCTCCAACCTTGAATACTATTGAAATATCTTGTTTCTCCTTGTGGATTAACCCATTCTCTTCCTCTTAAATTGATAGAAACTTTTACTGCCTCACCTTGTTTGTAGCTACTTAATAAATCGCATTTATCTTGCGTAAATTCGATCAAAATATGCTGTGGATATTGCTCATCTGTGGTAACAACCAACTCTCTTTTTTTGAATGCAGCACTAACTTGTTGCTCTGGGTTCACCACTTTTACTTTACCTGTAACTTCCATCTTCTTTCTATATTAATTATTGTTTCTATTCTTATTGCTTTGCTAAAAGTACTTTCCAGGCCGATGAAATATCATCTTTATTGAGATATTTTTTGGCTTCCAAATGTACTTTTTCGAGATCGTCTGAGCTTAAAACTCCTTTTACCGAAAAATTTTCTTTCACAAATATACTAACTTCTTCTGTGGTAGGCAAGGCTTCAATGTTCCCTAATTTTCCAAGATCATTCCCATCAAAAACAGGACTTTCTTTAATAAAATCAGGAATTACATCTACTCCTACCCCAAGAGTTGTCAAGGGTTTAGGCACTTCAAAAAGCCCCTGATTCGATCGGGAATACCAATTACTACCCAATCTTGAAACCAGATCTATTTTATGCTGATCAATGGCTCCGTTTTCATCTAAAATAGCTTCGCTAATATGAAGCTTAACCACTTCACAAAGAATCAGATTTCCTGCACCTCCCTGATCTCCCAACGGAATAATCTGAGTGACTTTACATTCAAACTGTACCGGAGACTCTTTTACACGATAAGGCTTTACAAAATCGGACGGGACTTGTGTCAATCCGGCCTTTATAAATTCATTTACGCCATCTCCATATTCGGTACTGGCTAATGATGTTTGTTGTACCAAATCATAATTCACAACATTTATAACTACTTCACGGGTTTCTTCAGCGTTAATTAAAGTATGTTTTATGGTATTGTCGCGTACACGTCGTGCTGGTGAAAAAACCAAAATTGGCGGATTGGCACTGAACACATTAAAGAAACTAAAAGGGGACAAATTGGGTATTCCCTTAGCACTAATTGTACTCGCAAATGCAATTGGCCTAGGTCCCACAGCACTTTGTAAATAGCCTTGCAATTTGGCCGTTGGTATTTCTTTTGGATCAATACTAATCATATTTTTCTTTTTAAAGGAATCTCATTTCCGTAGCTACAAAAATAGAAAAATCGTTTAATCCAAAGAAATAGTTTCAGACTTTAAAACAAAAAAATCTTTATCGTTACGCAAAATATTAAATGTGTATATTTCGTTATATTTATACCACAAAAAAATAGTTATGTCTTTTTCCGAGAGAAGAAATACAACCCGTTGGATCATTATTACCATTTCCTTTTTAATCATTTCCCTGATTCTCTGGAACACTTATACTTTTTTCCAAATCTTTAAAAATGAAGAACGCTTAAAGATGAATCTTTGGGCCAATGCACAAAAGACACTGGTCAATGCAGATGAAAATACAGATTTAGATTTACCGCTTGAAATCATCAACAACAACACTTCGGTTCCTGTTATGCTTACTATGTATGACAAGGTGATTAGCTCTGTAAATGTTCCTGAGGAAGTCCTGCAAAATAACGAAAGTACCTTATCTTATCTCAAAAATCTGAAAAATGAGAATGAGCCCATCGTTATTGAATATGCGCCCGGAAAACATCAGGAATTGTACTATGGGAATTCGGCATTGATTAATAAACTGAAATATTATCCCATCGCCTTATTGCTGATTATCTTTTTGTTTGGGGCTTTGATTTATAATTTTTACAGAAGTACTAAAATGGCTACCCAAAATAAACTCTGGGCAGGAATGGCTAAAGAAACGGCGCATCAAATCGGAACACCTTTATCTTCCTTAATTGGCTGGGTAGAGATTTTAAAAACAGAAGACATCGATTCGTCTATAACTTTTGAAATTGAAAAAGATATTGAACGTTTACAGACTATCACAGACCGTTTTTCTAAAATTGGGTCGGTCCCTGTTTTAGAGGAAAGAGATATTGTTACCGAAACTTTGAATACTTACCAATATTTACAATCCCGTTTTTCGAAACAGGTTACTTTCTCCTATCGGGCACCTCAACAAAGCATACAGGCAATGATAAATCCAACGCTGCACAGCTGGACTATTGAAAATTTAGTAAAGAATGCTATTGATGCGATGAAAGGAAAAGGAACGCTGGACCTTCAAATTGAAGAAGATGCACATCATGTAAAAATTAATGTAAAAGACTCCGGAACGGGAATTTCTAAAAAGCAGTTCAAAACTATTTTCGAACCCGGTTTTACAACCAAAAAACGCGGCTGGGGACTTGGACTTTCTTTAACCAAAAGAATCGTTGAAGAATATCATGGCGGAAAGATAAAAGTTTTACAATCTGAAATTGGAAAAGGAACTACTTTTCAGATCTCATTAAACAAAAAAGTGCAGTAAAAGACTTCGACTTCGCTCAGTCTGACGTGGTGTTTTATAGATTCATCGGATTTCGTTAAATAAAAAAGTGCAGCAAATTACTTTACTACACTTTATCTTTTTTATTTCGACTGTCAAATCGATCGGAGTCGAGATTTTTTTATGCCTAAAATGAGGACTTCGACTTCGCTCAGTCTGACATTTCTACTTCGCTCAGTCGGACATTTCGGCTTCGCTCAGTCTTGCGTTTCGACTTGGCTCAGTTGGACAGTTTGTTTTGTTTGTTTATAAATTAGCCTGAATATCTTTGGCCAAAACCTCAAATTCTTCTTTAGAAAGTGAAACTTTATTTTGAAAACGCATTTCATCCATTTCGTTTAACGGAATCAAATGTACGTGTGCGTGAGGCACTTCAAGACCAACAACTGCCACTCCAACTCTTTTGCAAGGAACCGTTTTTTCCAGTGCTGCTGCAATTTTCTTAGAAAACCTCATTAATCCTAAATACAACTCCTCTTCCATATCAAAAATCTTGTCGATTTCTTGTTTTGGAATACAAAGTGTATGTCCTTTTGCATTTGGGTTTACATCTAAAAAAGCCAGATAATTATCATCCTCAGCAATTTTATAAGCAGGAATTTCTCCGTTTACTATTTTGGTAAATATTGATGGCATTATTTCTTTGTTTATTGGGTGAATCGTCTAATCGATTTAACGATTAAACACAAAAAATTAGTCTCTGGTGATTTCAAGAATTTCAAATTTCAAAACTCCATTTGGAACAGTAATTTCAGCTACTTCTCCAACAGATTTCCCCAGTAACCCTTTTCCGATAGGAGACGTTACAGAGATTTTTCCTGTTTTTAAATCTGCTTCACTTTCAGCAACAAGTGTATATTTCATTTCCATTCCATTGCTTTGATTCTTAATTTTCACATTAGAAAGAACCAATGCCTTCGAAACATCTAATTGTGATTCGTCAATTAATCTTGCATTAGAATACACTTCTTCCAGTTTAGCAATTCTCATTTCTAATAAACCTTGCGCTTCTTTAGCTGCATCATACTCCGCATTTTCAGACAAATCTCCTTTATCTCTTGCTTCTGCTATATCTTGAGATGCCTTTGGACGCATTACACTTTTTAAATGCTCCAACTCATCTTTTAATTTTTTTAATCCTTCTGCTGTATAATAAGATACTTTACTCATAACTTCGTCGTTTATATAAATACAAAAAATCCCATCGGGACGGGATTTCTTAATTACAAATATACTATTATTTTTAATAGTACATAATTATATGTTAATCATATAGAATTCAAATGTAAATAATTTATTTTTGTTTCACTAATTCTTATTAAAATAATGAAAAAATTCTGGTACTTAATCCTCTTTGTTTCTGTACTTTTCTCCTGTAGTGAAAATAGTAGACGCGACAAAAACCCTTACATTCCTAGTTATGCAGTTAACCTGTCTATTGATACTAATCTGCCTGCTTATTCCAATCTTAAATTTGTAAGTAATGGCGTGATTATTCCAAATTACGGAGCAAAAGGAATTATCATTTTTAATACCGGAAGTGGTTACAATGCGTTTGATGCCGCCTGTCCAAATCAGCCCATAACTTCCTGCACCGCCATGACAATTGACGGCATAAATGCAGTTTGTTCGTGCGATAAAACAGCCTATAGTTTATTTACCGGATTGGGAGGTAAAGATTATCCATTAAAACAATATCGCGTAGAATTTACCGGAACGATAATTCACGTTTACAATTAAAAAAAAGCCTGAAAAGATAACTTTTCAGGCTTTTTACATTTTACGTTTGACTTCTTACTTTTTTAGAATTTCAATGTCAATCCGGCTAAGAAATTAATTCCTGCCTGAGGATAGTAGTAAGGATAAACATCCCACATTGCTCCGTTTGAAACATATTTTTTATCCAGAAAATTATTCACCAGACCAGTAATCAAAATTGATTTGAATACTGATTTTGGTTTGATTTCATAAGACACATTCAAATCGTTTACGAAATAGTCTGCCAATTTTGCTGCCGGTAATTCAATATTGTTCATGTATTGTTCTCCCACAAACTTTTGCAATAACGAAATGTGCAGATTTTGGATCGGACTATATACAATAATATTTCCTGCAATAACTGATGGTGAATAAGCGATATCGGTTGTTCCGTAATGTGTGCCTTCAACAGCTAAATCAATATTTTTATTACTGCTTAAAGTAAAATTCGGTCTAAGGATAAACTTTTCAGAAAGTTGTATTGTAGCATCAACTTCTAAACCTAAGCGGTAGCTTTTCTCAGTGTTAGCACGAATTGGAGCTCCAACATCGTCCAGTCTTCCAGTCAAAATCAACTGATCTTTGTAGGCCATATAATAGACATTCGAATTCAACTGAAATTTATCTGAATTGAATCTCCAGCCCAGTTCAAAATCATTTAGTTTTTCAGGTTTTACATTCCCCCCTTCATAATCGGTTCTGTTAGGCTCACGATTGGCTCTTGCGTATGAAAAGTAAAGGGTGTTTTTTGAATTGATTGCGTAATTTAAACCTGCTTTCGGATTAAAGAAATTAAAACTGTCATCAACCAATCCTGTATCTTTTCCGTTGGCTTTGTACGTTACATTTCTATACTGCAAATCCCCATAAAAACTAAGTTTTTCTGTTAACTGATAATTGGCTTTCGCGAAGATATTTCCATCTGTTTTGGTTGAAAAATCATCATAGTAATGATCTCCCGGCAGGGCCTGAGAAGAATTTCTGGCCCAGATTACTTTACCAAAATGAGCTCCCTCATATTTATTCCAGCCACCACCTACGATTACGTCTAATTTCTCTTCTTTATATTTTACAGAAAAAGTGGTACCGTAAAAATCGTTGTCTAACCATTTCTGACGAATTAAATCAGTTCCCGGAACTAATTCCCCAAGGTCATTTTCTACCATTTTAGTAGGCTGAATCGGCCCATACCCTTTAATTGGCTCATTATATTTGAAGTTTTCGTAGTATCCTTGTCCTTTAGTGTAATGAAAAGCTAAGTTGCTGCTCCATTTATCAGAAATGGATTCACTCCAATGCAATTGATAATGGTTTTGTTTGTAATTATCGGTTTCATTATCGTAAAAATGAACATTTCCTGCTTCATCTTTATATTTTCCGGCTGAATTATAAGTACGGTCTGAATTTAGTTTTTCAGCATCAATTCCGTTCCAGGACTGGTATGTTCTTTCGGTTCCACCAAAAACCAGCGCCTTAATTAAAGTTGTTTTACCAATATAAGTTCCCTGAAGAAAATACGATTTTAAATCCGAACTTGCACGATCTACATATCCATCTGATTTAATGGTAGACAAACGCCCTGCCAGCTCAAAATGATCGTTCAGTAAGCCTGTACTGAATTTTACGGTATTTTTATTTGAATTGAAGCTTCCGTAAGAACTTGAAATTTCTCCCGTTGCTTTCGTAGCATAATTATCAGTCAGCATATTCAAACTCGCTCCAAAAGCAGAGGAACCATTTGTAGAGGTTCCAACACCTCTCTGCAATTGTAAACTCTCAACAGAAGAAGCAAAATCAGGCATATTTACCCAAAAGGTTCCCTGACTTTCAGCATCATTATAAGGAATTCCGTTAATGGTCACGTTTACTCTTGTAGCATCACTACCACGCACCCTGATCCCGGTGTATCCTATACCTCCTCCTGCATCAGAAGTAGTTACCACTGATGGCAAATAATTCATTAAAATTGGAATATCCTGTCCCAGATTTCTAAATTTAATATCCTTTTTATCAAGATTACTAAAACTTACCGGAGTTTTAGCAGTAACACGAACTGCCGAAACTAAAACATCATCCAATTTATTAACTTTCGTAGAATCCTGCTCTTGCGCGAAAGAAAATTGAGAAAAGAAAATAGAAAAAAGAAGTAAGAAAATAGATTTGGTTCTGCTCGACTTTTGAATCTTAGAACCTTTGTGACTTAGTACCTTAGTACTTAAAAAAAAAGTTTTCATCCGTAAAAAATTTACGAATAAAAGGGGGAATTATTCTTTTTGTTAAATTAATAAAAGTTTCACGACAAAGTATAGTGTGCACGCTAAAATTTGTCGTTTTTCCCTTAGCAACATTACTCGCTCAGGTTCTTTGGGTATGATCTCAGCTCGTTATTTAGAGCACCCCTTTGAGACGATGCAAATGTAATGTTAAAAAATCCAATTTTCAAATTCCAAATTCCAATTTTTGACAGGGAAATCTAAACGCTATAATTGGAATTTGAAATTTAAAGAGTTGGTATTTAATCTAAATTAGGTTTCTTTCTGGATTGTTTTATTTCCGAAATGCTCTTTTTATCCTTGATACGCTTTTTAATTACCGATTTCGGAATCTTAGTTGCTTTACGAACTTTAGGAACATGCAATCCTTTTTTAATTACTTCTAAGAATCGTTTTATGACAATATCTTTGTTTTTAAGCTGACTTCTGTCTTCATCACAATTTAAAATCAGGATATTTTCTGTGGTTAAACGCGCTCCGATATTCTTTTGCAAAAGCAGTTTTTCTTCTTCAGAAAGTGCCTGAGACACATTCAAATCAAAAGTCAACACCACTTTTGATGACACTTTGTTTACATTTTGTCCGCCCGCACCACTGCTTCGTACGGCTTTAAAACTTAATTCTGATATGATTTTTTCGATATCCATTATTGTGGCTGATGTGCAGCTTTTAATAAATCGTTTACTGTTTTCACCGGATTAAAGGTAATTAATGGTACTGCCACAAAAATAGTAAGCCAATTGGCCATTGCTCCGTTCCAGAGTCCCGGAAGTTCGTAACTCTTTACTAATTTGCCATCCACACTTTTTTCGACAATAAAACCAGTCTTTTGATCTACAAATTGCAATAAATCAAACTTCTCATTTTTGTAATTTTTGATTCCGCAAACTAAATCAACAGGATTAAAATGAGTTGCCGAAGCCAGGATTTCCTGTTGTCTTTTATTTGTAAGATCTATTTGCGAAGCCTCTACAATCTGCAATGAAACTGATCCTTTAGAGCTCATTACCCAAAATGGACCACCTCCGGGTTCTCCTTCATTTTTCACCATTCCGCAAACACGAATTGGCCTGTCTAATAAGCTTTTTATCTTACTGATTTTATTTTCGAAAGTAAACTTACTATAGTCACTATTCAATTCAACATTAAGTTTTTTTGATAAAAAGATAACGATCTCTTCAAGATCTTTCTCTTGTATCTCCCCTTTTTCAATTGCATTTAAATAACCAAAAACTTTTTGCTGTATTTTAATTAAAGTCCCTGCTAATGCTTTTTTATATAATGCAATCTGATCCAAATGATTTTGAATTACATTATCAATGTTTTTGACAAAAATAACATCCGCATCAAGTTCATTTAAATTCTCAATTAGCGCACCATGCCCTCCGGGTCTAAAAACTAATTTATTATTCTTATCCCGAATTGGGCTATTTTTAGCATCTACACAGATAGAATCGGTACTTTTATTTTGATAGGAATAAGAGATGTCTATTTTAACTCCTGAATCTTTCTCTATTTTTTCTTTAAGAACCTTAATCTGATTCTCAAACAAACTTTGATGGGCTTCCGAAACGGTAAAATGCAAATTCGAAATCTGATTCGAAGAAGCATAGTGAACACATTCGTTTAAATGTTCTTCAATTGGATTTGCAATATATCTTTTATATTGATGAAAAGGTAAAACTGCTTTTGGCTTATTTGCAAAATCAAAGTGATCAACAGACAACAATGTTTTGATAAAATAATAATTTTTATGATCACGGTCAAGCGCTTCAAAATCCGGATAGATTTCTTTTAACTTTTTATCAACCGCTTTAAAAAACGCAAACTTCTCCATAGCCACTATAAAAATAGATAGCTCTTTGTCATTTTTACGATTGATATAAGCGTTGATAGTTTCTTTCTGAATGTCAAAATCGTTCAGAAAAGCGCTTAAAAATTTAAACATTCTGCTGGCTGCACCCGAAGCCGGAACAAACTTTTTCAATTTGATTTCTGATTTTTGAAGATCAAAAAAGGCCGCTTTCTCTTCAAATTCTGCTTCTGATAAACTTAATATACCATTGGAAATTGTAGCCGGACTAACCAAATTAGACTTGCTTATTCCGTTTTTAAAAATTTGCAGCTGCTGTAAAATCTTTTCAAAAGAAATTCCATGTTCGTATATCTGAACAAAATCTTCAGATGAAATACCGTGCTGTTTTGCGACAGCTAATTGCTCTATGATCGCTATCGCTTTAGTCAAGCGACTTTCTTTATCTCCGGAAAGAGTAATAAAAGGTTTTTTAGTATCAATAAGAGTCTGTTTGAAAACTGAAAATACTGTCTCACGACCTTTAGGAGTATCTCTAATATCATCTTTTTCCCAGGGAACATCAATATCAGTCAGGAAAAATAAATCGTATTCATGCTCTAATGCTGCTTCGTTTAAAAGCGGGTCACAAAATCCATAATACATTTCAGAAAAAACCTTTGTCACCATTAAATTGGTATCACAAAACAGATACTTTCTGGACAAAGCCAGCTTTTGATTTTCAAGAGCTACTTGCCCGTATGCAATAGGCATCATATCACCGACTACACAAATGTGCTGGTTTTCTTCCCATTTTTCCTGCAAATAATCGCGTGCGAACTCAGGAACCCATTCGGTTTCATAATATTCCGCAAGTTGTTTTGCCAAGGTAGTTTTTCCTGTACTTTCAGGACCAAATAAAGCAATTTTTATGATAGCTGTTTTTTGCTGTCTAAGATTTTTCTCCATTCTAAATAAGCTGAAATAGCCAAAATTGTAAAAATTAAATACTGAAGTGACAACATCCCTAAACCACGATAAGCGTAAAGGGGCACCACAATAATATCACCAATGATCCAAAGCGTCCAGTTCTCGATCTTTTTCTTCGCCATGTACCACATTCCTGCAAAAAATATTCCAGATGAAATCATATCGACATAATTGTCGTTTCTAATTTCGTAATCAAAGTATTTATAGATGCCGAAAACTACAAAAACAGTTATAAAAAACAATACTATTCCAATTATTTTTTCATTGGCATTTGTTCGTGTTATAGGCAAATTGTCTTCAACCGTTCCTCCTTTGGCCCATACATACCATCCATATATACTCATAATCGAAAAATATCCATTGATGATCATATCTCCGATATAACCCGCGACATATAACAGATAAACCGAAATAACGGTGGCAATCAAACCGGTTGGATACACCCAGATATTTTCTTTTTTTGCAAACCACACACTCAAAATCCCACAGATAAAAACTAAAAACTCCAGGGCAATATGCCATAACGGAGTATTTTTATAACTGTCCAGAAAAAAATCAATCATAATTGAGCAGGTTTGTTTGGGTTGGATTTTTATTTATGATTCAAAAAAATGGCTGTCGTTTTCAAAAGCAGTTCCGATAACTACTAAATCAGCACCGGCATTATAAGCCTTTTGAATTCCATGCAAATCTACAATTCCTCCACCAACAATTATAGGAATCTCAACATTTTGAGCAATTAGCTGTATCATCTCTAACGGAACTGTTTTTTTTGCACCGCTTCCCGCCTCCAGATAAATCAATTGGTTCCCTAACATTTCTCCTGCCTGCGCTGTTGCCAGCACCAGATCAAAGTTATCCCTTTCCATTGGTTTTGTTTTACTTACACGGGCTACGGCAGTTTCATTGCCGCTTTCAATCAGAATATAACCTGTCGAAATAACTTCCAAATTTGTCTTTTTTAAAATTGGAGCTGCCTGAACCTGATACTCTATTAAATAATCGGGATTTCGGCCTGATAATAAAGATAAGAACAAAATCGCGTCTGCCTGAGGTGAAATCTGCGAAGGATCACCCGGAAATATAACAACGGGTAAATTGGTTTCTTGTTTTAATTTTGATATTAAATCTTCTAAAATTGTTGCCTGCACAATACTTCCTCCTACAAAAATATGTGTGGCGGGAGATTGATTTATTTTAAGCAATAAATGATCTAAATTTTCCCAAACAATTTTATCCGGATCTAATAATATGGCCAGTAATTTTTGCCCATTACTTTTAGCCTCTAAAATTTCCTGCCGTATACTGAGTAATTTTTGTCTCATAGTGGGCGTAAAAGTAAAAGTTTTTTGATGTAGAAGAACTATTTTGAATGAATTATATTTGTGTTATAGTTAAACAAAATTATGATTGCAATTGATCTGTTGGAGAAATATGGTGCTTTGAGAAAGTCTTTCGCTAAAAATGAAATCATTTTTAAAGAAAACAATTTGCCAGCATACTATTATCAGATTGTTTCCGGAGAAGTGAAAATGAGTAATTATAACGATGACGGACGTGAATTTATTCAGGGTATTTTTTACAAGGAACAGCCTTTTGGAGAACCTCCTTTATTTTTAAATCAAAAATATCCGGCAAATGCCATTGCTGTTGAAGATTCGGAAATTCTTCTTCTTGACAGAAATAGTTTCATGAAACTGCTGGGGGAGAATCCGGACATCAGTCTTAAAATAATCGAAAATCTGGCGCAGCGACTGTACTATAAATCGGTTATGGCGGCAGAAATGTCTACTCAGGAGCCGGAGCATCGAATTTTAAAATTAATCGATCATGGAATTGTCTATTTCAATTTTAAAAAAGACATAAATGGCTACCTCATCAATTTTACAAGACAACAGATTGGAGACCTAACAGGTTTACGCGTTGAAACGGTCATCAGAACGATAAAAACTCTGGAGAAAAAAGGTGTTTTAAAAATTATAAACAGAAAAGTATACCGATAAAATAGTTCAGTTTATATGATTTAAATCATAAAATACAACCCTATAGTGCCTGTACCTTTGTAGTATAAAAATCTCAATATCATGACACTATATCAAACAACATTCGAAAATTTCAATAAAAACTATATGGGTTCTGCTGCAATGGCAGTAATTGGTCAAAGCTGCTTAGGTGGTGCTGCGGCCATGTACGTTCTGGCTAACGGAACCTCAATACCACAAATGATACAACTTGCCATTATTGTTTTGGCTTGTGTTTTTGCAAATACTTCTATATTGGCACAAATGAAACATAAAACGGTTTTTAACCTTATTATTGCAAGTGCCCTTTTAAGTGTATTTTTTATTCTGTTAAACAGTTTTATTCTATGAAAAAACAAATAGAGAATCGAGAAGATGTCGAATTTTTAGTCCATCAGTTTTATGCTAAAATAAGAGCCGATAATGAAATCGGCTTTTATTTCAATTCTATGATTAAAGATTGGGATGCGCATTTAGAGAAGCTTACCGATTTTTGGGAAACTAACTTATTTGCCGTAAGAAAATATAATGGTAATCCGCTTGCTGTGCACAATGAAGTCGATTCGCATTTTGAAGGAAGAATCACCTCTAATGAGTTTGGAATCTGGCTGAATCATTGGTTTCAGACTTTAGAAGAACATTTTGAAGGCGAAAATGCCGAAACGTTAAAACGACGTGCCCGTAAAATGGGAACTTTTTTGTTTCTGAGTATGTTTGAAAATCGAAAGAAAACAGCAGAACCTAGTGCTGAATAAATTGATTTTTTTGTGATTACGAGACTCGAGCGAAATGACAAAATTAAACCTTGGAATTTCTTTATTGGAATTTTATTTAAACTTTATTTATCAAAAGCATAAACCAGAGTAAAGTTCTGCCCTGAAGTATTCGATTTAATTTCTTTATAGTACACGTCAAAATCTACTGCGAGATCATTAAAATGAAGACTGGCTTCGGTTTGATTTTTATCTAACGAAAATGCATCTACACTAATATGATCTTTAAAACTGATTCCTTTTTCGTTTCTGATTTTAAAAATAGCTTCTTTGGCTCCCCAAATCACTGTCAGTTCCCTGATGTAATCGGGAGTATTTTGAGTGTTTAAATAACTGTTTTCGGTCTCTACAAATTTGTCTGCTATTCGAAGGATTTTGTCGCGTTGCAGCTCCATGTCGATTCCTACTGTTTTATCACTAATTATAATCGCTGCAAAATCATGTGAATGTGTGATGGAGATATGATTTTCGCAGTTGAAATAGGGCTTCCCAAATTCGTCGTAGTGCAAGTCCTGATCTGTAAAACCCATTTCCTGGATCAGCATACGAACGCTCAAAAAGGCGCGTTGATGCATTACAGATTTCATCCCGTTCAGCCTCAACTGTGTTTTCTCTTTTAAAACTACATTGCTCACTAACTCCTCAAATGATTCTGTTATGTGCCAAACTAAAATTTTAGTCGTTTCGTTGAATTGTATGGTTTCAAATAAAGGCATTCTTTTTTAATTATGAGTTATGAGTTGTTAGCTATGAGTTGTTTTCCTGATTTGAAAACGAAATTTCTTATTTTAACGTCTCGTCTTTTAGCCCTGATGGGAACGGCATCCTTTTGCAGCGGGGTTCGCTGCAAAAGATATAGTGGACAGCAGGATTAGCTTCTTATTTCAACTACGCTCCATATAACAGCGATAGTAATCAACTAATATTCTAAAGATTAAGAAATTAAACATTTCACAATTCTGACAGAAAGTAGTCTAAATTAAAAACCTATTCCGTAAATTTGCAAAAATTTTACAATTACAAATATACTATAAATGAGTACTACAATTACGCCTTTTGTGGCTTTCAAAGTAAAAGACATCTCTCTAGCGGCTTGGGGAAGAAAAGAAATTGAATTGGCTGAAGCTGAAATGCCAGGTTTAATGGCACTTCGTGCTGAATATAAAGACGAACAACCTTTAAAAGGTGCTCGTATTGCTGGATGTTTGCACATGACGATTCAAACTGCTGTTTTGATCGAAACTTTAATTGCTCTTGGTGCTGAAGTTACCTGGTCTTCTTGTAACATTTTCTCCACTCAGGATCAGGCTGCCGCTGCTATTGCTGCTGCAGGAATTCAGGTTTATGCCTGGAAAGGTCTTGATGAGCAATCATTTGACTGGTGTATTGAGCAAACTTTATTCTTTGGTGAAGACAGAAAACCATTGAACATGATCCTTGATGATGGTGGAGATTTAACAAACATGGTTATTGACCGTTTCCCTGAATTGGTTCCTGGAATTAAAGGTTTATCTGAAGAAACTACTACTGGTGTTCACAGACTTTACGAAAGAGTAAAAGCCGGAACTTTACCAATGCCTGCAATTAACATTAACGACTCTGTTACTAAATCTAAATTTGACAATAAATACGGTTGTAAAGAATCTGCAGTGGATGCTGTTCGTCGTGCAACTGACTTAATGTTGGCTGGAAAAAGAGTTGTAGTTTGTGGATATGGTGATGTTGGAAAAGGAACTGCTGCTTCTTTCAGAGGTGCAGGATCTATTGTAACTGTTACTGAAATTGATCCAATTTGTGCTTTACAAGCTGCAATGGACGGTTATGAAGTTAAAAAATTAAACACTGTAATTGCTAATGCTGATATCATCATTACTACTACAGGAAATAAAGATATCGTTCTTGGAGAGCACTTCGAGCAAATGAAAGATAAAACTGTTGTTTGTAACATTGGACACTTCGATAACGAAATCGATATGGCTTGGTTGAACAAAAACCACGGTGCTTCTAAAATCGAAATCAAACCACAAGTTGACAAATATACTATCGCCGGAAAAGACATCATCATTTTGGCTGAAGGTCGTTTAGTAAACCTAGGTTGTGCTACAGGTCACCCAAGTTTTGTAATGAGTAACTCATTCACCAACCAGACTTTGGCTCAAATCGAATTATGGAACAACAGTGCTGCTTACAACAATGACGTTTATATGTTACCAAAACATTTAGATGAAAAAGTTGCGGCCCTACACTTAGCTAAATTAGGAGTTGAATTGGAAGTCCTTCGCGAAGACCAAGCTGCTTACATTGGTGTTGAAGTTCAAGGTCCATTCAAACCAGAATACTACAGATACTAAAAAATTTTAGATTGAAGATTTCTGATTTTAGATTCCTTCAATTATATCTTTCAAATCCGACAGGTTTTTAAAAACCTGTCGGATTTTGTTTTTAATGGCTTTTCAGAAATAAATCGTAGGTCTATTTCTAAAAAGAAAAAGTTTTCCATCAAAAAAAAGCTTTTTTCAGAATAACTTTTTAATTTTAAGAATTCAAATAGAATTCAATTAAGTCACTACTTCTCAACTACATAAACGCCTTGCTCTTGAAAAAAAAATCTTGTTTATTGGTATTCTTGTTTTTATTATGTCTTCCTAACATACTATTTTCTCAGGAAAAGAAACCTAAAGTCGTTTTAGTATTAAGTGGTGGCGGAGCAAAGGGAATTGCACATATTCCGCTTTTGCAAAAACTGGACTCCCTACACATTGTGCCTGATCTTATTGTTGGAAATAGCATGGGAAGTATCATTGGCGGTTTATATGCCATGGGATATTCCGGAGATAGTATCGAAAAAATCACTAAGAATATTTATTGGGATAAACTCCTTGGCGGAGGTCAGTCATTACGATCGGTAAGTGCCGAAGAAAAAAGAGAATTCCAAAGATACTTGGTCGGAATAGGAATTAAAGATGGAAAACTCAATAGCGTTGGTTCACTTTTAAATGATCAAAACCTGAGAGAATCCCTTTCTGAGTTGACTTTTCCTGTATATAATGTTAAAGATTTTGATAGCCTGCCGATACCTTTTAGAGCTATGGCTACTGACTTAGTTGAAGGCAAAGAAGTTATTTTAAGCAAAGGCAGTTTAGCTTACGCCATGCGAGCCAGCATGTCTTTGCCTGCTATTTTCAAACCAGTGCCTTACGAAAAAACCATGTTAGTAGACGGAGGAGTATTAAATAATTTTCCAACTGATGTGGCCAAAAAAATGGGTGCCGATATTATTATTGGCAGTGATGTAGGTGGAGGAATGCAGCCAATGGGGAAACTGAACAATATTATGATGATATTAATGCAGACGAGTATGTTTCCGAGTAATGTTAAAAACCCGGCAAACCGTGATCTGTGTACCATATTAGTCGATCACATGCCCAACCTGCGTTTCTCGACAGCTGACTTTGCAGCTAGTAACGAAATCTACAAAGACGGTAAAATAGCGGCAAATAAAAATCTTCCGGCTTTAATTGCTTTATCGGAAAAGTTAAAGGGATTTACGCAACGAACGCACAAATTGCCCTATATGCCCAAAGAATTTGTTCTTGACACCATAATTTACAAGAAAATAAGTCCTGAAAATCTCCCTCTGGTAGTGGGAAGAGCAAATCTTAAACCCCATGTAAAATATACCTCCAAAGATTTAATTTCAGGTATCAACAGAGCTATGGGCACCAATCTTTTTGATGAAATTGGATATAGCTATTTCATCAAAGATGGCGATAAACCCGGACTTACATTATTTGGATCTGAGCGTGCTAAAAACCAGCTAAATACCTCTGTACACTATGATACTTACAGAGGTGTTGGCGTTATTTTTAACTACACCGCCAGAAACGTCCTTGCCGATGCTTCCCGTCTTTTGGTTACTGCCGATATAGCAGAACAACCAAAAGGCAGAATCAATTTTCAGAAAAATTTTGGAGGACGCAGAGAATGGTGGTGGGGTACGGAACTTTACGGAGCTTTCTTAAAACAGGAAATTTACCTTAATGGCAAAGCCTCAGATAACATCCTTTATAATACATTTGAATTCAACAATGAGGTAAACAGAAATTTAAATTCGCTGAAAAGCTATTTTGGTTTTGGTTTAAACTATCACTACACCTACTTCAAACCAAAATATGACCGGGAATACAATCCGAACGCAGTTTCACTAAACAACTACAGCTCTAATAATATCGAATTCAATATGCATTATTCTTATAATGATATGGATAAAGTTTTCTTTGCTACAAACGGAACCATTATAAAATCAAATATAACGCGATCACTCCTTAGCAATGTCAACGCCTCCATTTCCGCCCCAGATGTCCTGCGTCTTTCCGGCTCAACAAATAATTATACGAAATTTGGTTTAAGCTTTGAAAAGAGGTTGCCCTTAAAAAAGAAAATCACAGGAATCGTAGGATTTGATGCTTGTTTTATTTTTCAAGATCAGCTCAAAAACAATCAAATTTCGTTTTTTGATTTTGGTTATGCAACAAGATATTTTCTTGGTGGTATTATCCCAAGTTCCGGCAGTAATCGCTTTTCATTCCCGGGTTTGCATGAAGACGAACTCAATGTTACACAATATATGGGGCTTAAACTCGCCTCGCAAATAAACATTACCGGAAAAATCTATCTGACCCCTCATGTTAATATTGCCTCTGTAGGTTTTGACAGTTTTGGCGATTTCATCGACCACGCCTTTAAACCAAAAGGAAATTGGGATCATAATTTCGAAACCAGCCTTGTACTATCCGGAGGAGCTGCTATTTCCTATCAGTCTATTTTAGGCCCAATTCACTTTGACACTTCATGGATCAATAATATCGACAAAGTCCGATTGTTTTTCAGTGTCGGATTATCACTTAATCCGTAGAAAAAATTAAAAAATATCTTTCAAACCCGACAGGTTTTTAAAAACTTGCCGGATTTTATTTTTAATACTACTTCTTATTCATAGACAAAAATTCGCTCAACAAAATTGGCTTCCGGCTTTTCTGAACCCAGCCCACCCTCAAAAAACATTTCGGTCCAGTTTTTTTGATTATCGATTTTAAGATACTCTAATTTTGTATCCAACTTAATTTTTCCATCTCCTAAAAAGGAATCTGAACTTGATTCTTCAATTCTTCTATTATCGGAGTTGTATTTTCTATAAATTACCATTTCATCCAGATACCCCGAATCCTCTTTATTATTCTTCGAATGTTCTTCTATAAGATTCCCTCTTTCATCGTACACTAATACATCCTCAGACTCCGTAACTTTGGTTTCTCCATCTTGATAATCATAAGAAAAGCTTGTTTTTATAACTTGATTTTTATCGTATTTATATTTCACCAAACTTCTTAAAGTATCATTATCCGAAAAATAACTTTTCTCTTCTACTATTTTTTTTTCTGGCCCGTAACTGTAAATTGTTCTTCCGGTAATCTTTTCGTCATCATCATAACCTATTGATTCTATCTTTTGCTTTAAGCTATTATATTTGTTCTCCGGATAATCAGACTTTTTAGGAAATATTTTATCCTCAACAAACTCCCCATTAGCATTCTTTTTATAGGTGGTATAATTTTGCATTTTACCTTTTACATACTTGCCGTTCTTTTTTGTTGCATAGTAAACGTTCTCGGTGTATTCTTTAATGTTTCCGAATAGTTTCTCATTCCAATCTGCAGATAATTGTGGAGCATTGTAATCTTCTGTCCTCATTTTTTTAGGCTCAGGCTCTTTCAGATTGGGAATCATCTCAAAAGACCTGTCTATACCATAAACAGGCTCATAAAGAACGAAATCATTTTTAATTGGCGCAATAGTCTGAATAAAGATGTACTTCCTTTTTTCATTTATCACCTCATCAATAATAAATGTTTTTTTAAATTCTTCAAAACTCATCGTAGGGTTGGCTTTAAAAGTCTCAAAAACATGTTTACTTATATTACCTCTTATATCACTAAGACCAGCCCTTTCATCATTGATTTTTTTATTTTTCTTCTTTAGTTCTGCCATTTCCTTGTCACTGTATGTAACCAATACATTGCCCAACTCATCGTAATTCACCAAGCCTATCTTGTTTTCCCGATCACTATTCTGATCAACTGCCTCTATCAAAATCACATTGTTTATGACATCTACTAACTTGTATTCGTTATTATTCAGCTTAAACGTACTTCCTATGTCCTTTTGAGAAAGCTTTACCTGAGAATAATCTGTAATGAATTTAATATTGTAAACCACACTTCCTTTAATTTCATCAAGTTCGTTGTTGTTTTTAAAATTTATGGCATTGTTGATCTGATCCTGCTTCCGCAACGTAGTAAAATTCAAATTAACCTCTTTTCCGTTCTTGTATTTGTACAAAAACTCTATTCCAAAAGAAGTCCCACCGACATGCTGAATTTCAATCAACTCTTTTTTCGAATTAAACAGCTTACTGGTTACGGGGTGAAAATCTACAATAGTAGTTTCATCATTTTCTTTAAAATAAGAAGGAAAACGGGAATTAAACAAGAGGTCATATCCATAAGTAGATTTCTCCAATTTCAACACTCCTCGTGAAATAATTGTATCTATAGAAGAATTTATCACCTCAAGAGATTGAATTGCTTTCTTCTGAATTTCATCCATTTTTCTATTTACTTTTTTAAACGGAAAATTAGGAGTCTTAAAAATTTCTTTATTTATGTTATAAGTCATTTCATAAATCATGTCTTTCTCCTCTTTACTTGGTTGCTTTTTCTGAGAAAACACTGAAAGACTTAAGCTCATCAAAATCAAAACAATTCTATTCATCTATTTTTTCTCGAAAAGTACTGCTTTTCCTCCCAAATGTCCAAGGTCTATTTTTAGAAAATGTTATTCTTATCTTTACTGGAAATTTGTCTTTATGAAACGATTTCTAGTTTTTTGCCTGTACTTCTTTACTAATTGTGTTATACTCGCACAAAACAAAGATATCTGGATTTCATTTTGGGATAAAGACACCACACATATTGGATTTAAAGACGCAAACGGAACTATCAAAATAACGCCAAAGTTTATGGGGTTCACTACTGCCCGTAAATTCGATAAAATCATTGCTGTAACAGAAGAGATAAATGACGGCTGGAAAAGCTACTATTTAACTAAATCCGGTAAAATAGTGGGACGTGATAGTTTATACATTTTTGACAATGGCCCGGATTGCGAAAATGAAGATTACATTAGATTTACAGACCGAAAAACAGACAAAACCGGAATGTTTAATAGTGAAGGCAAAATTGCAATCCCTGCCGATTATAGTGTTTTATCAAAAGTTCAAAACGGAATGATTGTGGCCTTAAAAGGTGCCCTAAAAAAACAAGACGGTGAACATTTTTTCTGGACGGGTGGAAAAAGACATCTTATAGACCTTAACAACAAAGTCTTAATTGAGGATTTCAAAAACAGTACTGATCTTAACTTTTATTCTTTACAAAAATCAAAAGCCCCTAATAAAGAAGAATCAAGAGAGAATTTTGCCGGCGTTGACGGTGAGTATTATTCTTTTATTAATTACGATAAGGAGTTTAAGTGGTGGTTAAAAAACAATTTGCTTTCTGATTTATCCAAAGAAAATTTAATGAAGATCTCCTTTGACAAAATCACTTATTGGAAAGAACCAATTGGATGGAAAAGCGAATCAAAGACGAAATTTATTGAAGATAATTATGCCCTTTTAAAATCAAAACTGCAACAGCTTAAGGCTTCCGGAACAGATTATTTCGTTTCGTCTGATGGGTTGAATCCTTTTATTTTTGAAACGGATGAATACACGACTTACTTCAACAATTGCAACGAAGCTAAAGAATGGATGTATCCTGTTAAAAACATAGTTATTAATTCAAAAAACAAAGCCGATTTCAAACAGGATCATTTTGAATTTCTTCGAACCGAAAAAGGTTACAAGCTCATAAGTGTTTCCGTCGCAAAAGACGATCTCAAATAAAGTTCTTCTTTTAATAAAGCTATCTTTGTAAAAAACGTGATATGAAAAACTTTTTCTTTTTAGGCATTGCTATAATCTTTGAAATCATTGCTACTTCGGCCCTAAAAAAGTCTGAAGAATTTACCCGACTAATCCCAAGTATTATTACCATTTTGGGGTATTTTGCCGCTTTCTATTTTTTAAGTTTTGCCATCAGAACCATTCCGGTCGGAATTGCTTATGCCATCTGGTCGGGAGTTGGGATTGTACTGATCACCATTATCGGCGCTGTTTTTTTCAAACAAATCCCCGATTTACCCGCGATAATTGGATTAACATTGATTATGGCAGGTGTTATTGTCATTAATGTTTTTTCTAAAACTACAGCGCATTAAGGTATTTTAAATCAATCATTGATATTATCAAATGACATTATAAAAACACTCCTTACACTATAAATCAAAAATTTAATGAATTTCAGAAAAGCAACAATTTCAGACTTAGCGGAAATGCAGCAATTGTACACCGAAACTATACAATCGGTCTGTAAAAACGATTACGATCCAAAGCAAATTGAAGTATGGATTTCGGGTGTGCAAAATACCGAGCGTTGGTTAGACGTTATTCAAACACAATTTGTTTTGCTGGCCATCATTGAAACTAAAATAGTTGGTTTTGGCACTTTGAAGAACGGCAATTATATTGATTTCTTTTATATCCACAAAGACTATCAAAAACAGGGAATTGCCCATAAGCTTTTAAATGAATTGCTACTTGAAGCCCAAAAGCAACATCCAGAAACCATTACCTCCGACATTAGTATTACGGCCAGACCTTTTTTTGAAAAAAACGGTTTTGTTGTAAAAGTCGAGCAGGTAAACATTCGATCCGGTGTTGAGCTGATTAATTACAAAATGGAGAAAGAAATTAAATAATTGGTTTCAAGTTTCAAGTTTCAGGTTTCAGGTTTGAGCAGAACTTGAAACTTGAAACAAAATCAACAAAAAGTTACTTCCGCAAGTTTCGGATTTTATACCCGCAAAAACGTGTCGATATTTGCCTTATAAAATGAAACGAAAATGAACACACAGGAAAACATTAATTATAATCGAATTGCTGAAGCGATTGATTATATCAAAGCCAATTTTAAAGCGCAGCCTAATCTTGATGAAGTTGCCGAAAAAGTGCATTTAAGTCCTTTTCACTTTCAACGTTTGTTTACTGAATGGGCAGGCACAAGTCCGAAGAAGTTTTTGCAATACATAAGTGTTGAACATGCCAAGAAGATCCTTCAGGATGACCATCAGGCTACTTTATTTGATGCTGCATTTGACACCGGTCTTTCGGGAACCAGCCGTTTGCATGACTTGTTTGTAAACATCGAAGGTATGACACCAGCCGAATATAAAAATGGGGGAAAGAACTTAGAAATTAACTTCAGTTTTGCCGAAAGTCCATTTGGAAATATCATTGTGGCTTCAACACTTAAAGGAGTTTGTTTTATGGCTTTTGCCGAAAATGAAGGAATGGGTTTTGAGAATTTAAAACATAAATTCCCCAACGCCACATTCTCCAGAAAGCTGGATCTGATACAACAAAATGCACTGTTTATTTTTCAAAATGACTGGAGCAAATTATCCGAAATTAAACTGCACTTAAAAGGCACTAATTTTCAATTGAAAGTTTGGGAAACTCTTTTAAAAATCCCATTGGGACAGCTTTCTACTTATGGTTCAATCGCGCAGCAAATTGAGAAGCCCAATGCTTCCCGTGCCGTTGGTACCGCTATCGGAAGTAACCCAGTCGCTTTTTTAATTCCCTGCCATCGCGTGATTCAATCCACCGGAACCTTTGGTGGATATATGTGGGGAAACACCCGTAAAACGGCCATTATTGGATGGGAAGGCGCACAGATAAATCCATAATTTTCTGCCACAAATTCACGATTTTTTTTTAAAATCTTTGTCGGCAAAATTGCTACAATCGGGAATCACTTCGTCCGTTCGCTATCGCTCGGGCCGCAGCAAAAAAACCTCAACTTAAAATCATTATGCAAAACATATCCACAAAAATTGCTTCCCTTCATTGGGACAGCATCACCGAATCTATGCACGAAAACGGATTCGCCATTATTCCAAATCTGTTAGATAACGAACAATGTGAAGCTCTAAAAGCCGATTATTCAAAGTCTGAATTATATCGAAAAACGGTCGTCATGGAGCGCTATCGTTTTGGTTTAGGAGAGTACAAATACTTCACTTATCCCTTACCCGATCTGATTCAGAACCTTCGTACTTCTATTTACCCTAAACTCGCTCCTATCGCAAACGCCTGGATGAAAGCACTTCATATTCAGACCGTTTTTCCGGATACGCATCAGGAATTACTGGAACAATGCCATGCCAATCATCAATTAAAGGCAACTGTTTTAATCTTAAAATATGGTAAAAGCGGTTTCAATACACTGCATCAGGATTTGTACGGAGATGTTTATTTTCCAATTCAGATTGTTCTTTTCCTGAACGAACCCGATGAAGATTTTACAGGCGGAGAATTTGTACTGACACAGCAAATACCTCGGGCGCAATCCAAAGCTATTGTACTGAAACCTAAAAAAGGAGACGTTTTAGTTTTTACCACCAATTTCAGACCTATAAAAGGTACAAAAGGATATTATCGGGTTAATATGAAGCATGGTGTCAGCGAGATTCATTCTGGTGAGCGACATACATTGGGAATTATTTTTCATGATGCCCTATCGTGAGTATTTTTTTCTGCCACGACCCGAGCGATAGCGAACGGACGAAGTAATTCACAAATTATGTTTTTTAAATCTGTCCGTTTATTTATTCAAATTCATTCGAATAATATCCGATAAAGCATGTAAAAGAATAATTCGTGAATTCGTGGCTAAAAAACAAAACACAAAACAATATGCTTAAACATAACAAAATTTCAGATTCTGATCTTCGAAATAAAATTAAAAAAGGCGAAATTTGCTTTGGTGGCAACCAAAAACTAAAAATCTACGGAACGCTCAAATGTTCTTCGGGGAAAAGAATGAAAAGAGAGAATCGTATTTTCTTTTCAACCGAGGACGAAGCCAAAGAAAACAATTTTCGGCCTTGTGGACATTGTATGAAAACTGAATATCAAAACTGGAAAAATGGACTTATTTAATCCGCATACAGACGAAACAACGAATCTGCTTCCTAAAGACGGAACGGTTAATTATTACGGAAAGTTGTTTTCCAGAGAGGACTCCAATCATTATTTGGAGGTCCTTTTAAATACCATTGAATGGAAAAATGATGAAGCTGTTATCTTTGGTAAATTGATTTTAACCAAACGGAAAGTGGCCTGGTATGGTGATTCAGGTTTTGAATATACGTATTCCAATACAACCAAAAAAGCGCTTGCGTGGACTCCGGAATTACTAGTACTAAAAGCGGTGATGGAAGAAAAAACGGGAGAGACATTTAATTCCTGTTTGCTCAATTTATATCATTCCGGTGAGGAAGGAATGGCCTGGCACAGTGATGGTGAAAAAGATTTAAAAAAGAACGGTGCCATTGCCTCCGTTAGCTTTGGCGCTGAACGAAAATTTGCCTTCAAACACAAGGAAACCAAAGAAACTGTTTCTTTAATTTTAGAACACGGAAGTTTACTGGTTATGAAAGATGCTACCCAAACGAATTGGTTGCATCGTTTACCTCCCACAAAAACGACTTCAAAACCAAGAGTAAATCTGACGTTCAGAACTATTGTAACTTAACAGTACATTCTCACTTTTCACTTTTTTTTAAAAGCTACATTTTGATAAGAAAGAATCAAAGCGTCTTCAAACATTTCCGGTCTTACTTTTGAAAGCTCTACAACCGTCCAGCCTTGTTTGCCCCACTTATTGGGAACCGGATAAAAAATCAATTCACTTGAAGCGCAAAAAACGGACTGATCGATTTCGTTCAATTTTAAAACGGCTGTATTGTTCTTTTCATCAAAAGTGGCGAATATTTTTTTGTTGATGCGAAAAGAGGTCTTCTCAAAATGAGGTTCTTCTGTGGCGTCCGGAAATGACAACGCAAGGCTTCTAAATGTTTCTATTGCAATCATATTTAACTCGTCTTTTAAGATCTCACTGCTTAAAACCTGTTTTTCACCATCCCTGATTCAGTCCGTTTTTAAGGACCTCTTTGTATTTGTCTGTATCAAAAGTATATAGGTTTGGGGCTTTGTGAGCCACATTGCTTTTCTTTTCGTCCAGTTTATTCAGAATTCCGATATTGGTGATTTTACGCAGAAAGTTTCGTCTGTCTAATTTTCGATCTAAAATCGTTTCATACAGCTTTTGCAGCTGGGGAATTGTAAATTTTTCGGGTAACAAATTATACCCCACCGGCATTAAATTCAACTCGATCCTAAGAGTATTCAGGGCTTTATCCAGAATTTCTCTATGATCCAGAATAAGTTCAGGAACTTCTTTGTGATCGATCCATTCTATAATTTCCTGACTGTTTTCTTTTTGCGGAACTGCTTTTAAAAAATCAATTAAGGCATAATATCCAATGGTTATAAAACGCTGAGTAAGCCATTTTCCGTCTTCTTTGGAAATATTATAGTGATCCAGTACAGCATTCCCAAAATGCAGATCGTTTCGTTTGACGCGGCCAAAAGTCGCAAACTGTCTTAAAAAAATACCCTGCATGCCGGTACGCTCCTTTAAAACGGTCACGGCTGCGGTGTCAATATCTTCCTCAATGGGTATAAATCCTCCGGGCAAGGACCATTTTTCATCAAATGGAGTTTTAATGAGTAAAACTTTTAGCTGATTGTCATGAAATCCAAAAATGACACAGTCAATTGAAAGTCCGGGCTGGTAATTTTCGCTATTTTCTATTATCTTTTTTGGCATTTAACGTTTCTTAAATCAGCATGCTGTCCTTTAATATACCTGCAATTTAATGCATTTTTATAAATCAGAAACATTTTTGCAAAAAATGAGCTTCTGTTTTATAAGAATTCTTCTAAAAAACTCCCGGTACAACTATCACAATTTTTACTTAAAATGAAAATCGAATTAAAAAAATAATTACATTGCGTCATAATAACACATTCGAAAAACGATTTGTTATTTTTCAAACAAAAACACACTGTAAATCAGCATACTATTTACAGTTTTTAATCCAACATGAACGTAGAATTTTAATGCCGGAGATATGATTACCAATCCGTTAAAAGACATAAATAAAAAAATCAGAAATAAAATCTGGACTTCTTTCGGGTTTGTTTCTAAGACTTATCTTCTTGAAGCTTCTTTAAAATATAGTGAAGAGCAGGAAAGAATCTTCAACGAAATGATTGTTGAAACGGAATCCAAAAATAAAAAAGCAAAAAGCGAAGCTTATGACAAGGCGTTATATGCTTCTTACAAAGGAATTGGTGTAATGGATTTTATCAACACTATTTTAAAATAATTTTCATTCAATTATTTGACCCTTTAAGTTCAATACAAAAATTTCCTTATTTTATTCTTCGCAACAAAAACGGAGCGCTTTATACCTTAATTTCTCTTATTATTTTTGGAATTCATTTTCCTAATTTCCTTAATTCTTTCAGACCTTTTTTAAATTATTTAAGGTGAAATTTCTGCAAAATCAAATAATAAATTTATTTATTGTAAGAAAACTGAACTTATCCTAATAATACATTCGGTCCCTTTAGATATAGACAAAAAGCCATATTTTTGTTATAAACCGAAGATTTTACCTACTTCAATTAAAAGCCTTATTATGGAACAAGATATACAGTCAGAAATTTACAAAATTCAAAAGCCTGAACCGTGGGCTAGTGACCTTAATGACAACCAGCTTATAGATTATATCAAAGAATCTGAATTCTCTCAAAAACAAGCAGACGAGGGACGTGACTACTGTTATTTTTTAGATAAAATTTATTATACCAATGATAACGAAAGCAGCGAATATGCTTGTGTGGCCTATACTTTAAATGAGCCTGCCAATTTGGAGAAAGCTTCTGCTGTGGATGTTGTGTTGGAAGAAAGTGAAACTTATGTGATACACCGAATCAGTGTTTTAAGAGATGGTGTTTTAGTAGACAAAATTCCCGATACTAAAGTTAAAATACTGGACAGCGAAAATCAAAGCAGTGGTGGTGTTTTAAGCAGTAACAAAAAGATTAATATTACGATAAAAGATCTTCGTTTGTATGATATTTTGATTATGGAAGATTCCAGAATTAAAATTTTTACCGAGCGTGATTTTCTACGCAAAGAATTCGCCAGATATGTCTGGGTAGGTCCTGACAGTTACTGGGCGTACGGAAAGTACAAATTCACTTTTATAAACGATCGCGAAAAGGCAGTTGCTTACAAAAAATCGTTCTTTAGAGATGAAGATGGAAATGTGCTGGAACCACAAATAGCTTATTTGCAAAAGGGGGAAAAATATGTAAGAGAAGAAGAGAATTACATCAATTTTGTAGATTCAAACCGTGAGGTTTCTTCGTTTATAGATTTTACCACGGCCGCCGATTGGAAAGAATTATCCAATTACATCTCTCCTATTTATGAGACTATTTTCGAAAAATCTTCTTTGGCAGAATTTGCTCCGGAACTGGTTGAAAAACTGGATAAAATAGGTTCTAAAGACGATCAATTGCAATTTGCGATAGAATATGTTCAAAACCATATCAATTATATTTACAATGCCGATGAAATGAATGGCCACAAGCCGCAGGAGCCTGCTGTAACGTTTACTAATAAACAGGGCGACTGCAAGGCTAAATCAGTATTACTAAAAGTTATTTTAGATTATATTGGTATTGATTCTTCGATTATTCTGGTCAATTTCGGTACTGATTTTTATATCAAGCATTACTTACCGTCGTTACTGACTTTTAATCACGTAATTGTAAAGATCAATTACAAGGGTGAAAGCTACTTTGTTGATGCCACATTGCGTGATGAATTTGGACTGATTGAAAATCGTGGTTTTATTTTCTTCCTGCATTATCTGGAAGTGAAGCCTAATTTGGAATTACAACATAAACCTCCTCATCGTTTCCCTTATTATGCGCTTGATGAAAAATCAGAACTTGTTGCGGAGAACAATGTTGGTAAACTGAAACTAACGACCGTATACAAAGGAAATCGCGCCAACAGCATGCGAAGGTATTTCAAAAACACCAACAAAAGAGAGATTATTGACAGCTGGAACAATTTCTTTTTTTATACCTTAAATTATACGAATGACAGAAACGGAACTGATCTTCGAAAGATTTTTAAAGATGCCGCAATCGAAATTGTCAGTGATGATAAAAAACTGAATGAGTTTAAAATTGAATATCAGACCACTATTGAAAACCCTTATTTCTCAGACGGGAAAAACAATCGTTTCCTGATGTATTTTGACTCCAATATTGTGAAAAACAGAGCAAGAGATTTTATGCATAAAGACATCTCTTTCTGGCACAATTTTGACAATGAGCGATATGAAATCACTCTTGTAACGGATCAAAAAATTGATGTTAGCGAGAAGTTTACGATACAGGAAAGTACAATCAACAATGCTTACTTTGATTATGTGAGCCGTAAAAAGATCAACAAAAACGGAGGAACTATTTACATCGACTATAAACCGCTGATTAACTTAGAAATTCCTGAAGAGGATTTTGAAGATTTCAGGGAAGCCCATAACGAGGTCGCCGACAGTAATTTTGGAATTGGGGTCGACATTATAGAAGACGGTTTATTGAACAAGCTGAAATTCAATTTCAAAAAATTAGTAAAATAATCCTCTAAATAAGGAGGTTAATTGTAGCCTACTGTCTCAACACAAATTACACGAATTTGCACAAATTTTAATCCGTTAACCTTGTTTGTGGAATTAATTACACAAACAAATTAGTGACAATTCGTGCAATTCGTGTTATTTTTTATAACAGTAATCTATATTTCTGTTTGGTTAAAAAAGTTAAAGCAATTCAAAATCTGCTTTTAATTTGAGGTCAGCTGATGAAGCTCCGATCATGACTTCAAAATCTCCCGGTTCTGCTGTCCATTCTAATTTATTATTGTAGAACGAAAGTTTCTCTTTGTCAATAGTAAATTCAATTGTTTTAGATTCTCCTGCATTTAGTTTTACTTTTTGAAAATCTCTCAATTCTAAAACGGGTCTTACCACCGATCCGAATTTGTCTTTTAAATACAATTGAACCACTTCTTCTCCTGCTACTTTTCCAACATTTGATAATTGAAAAGAAACTTTAATAGTTTCGTTGTTTTTCATTTTTACTGCTGACAATTTCAAATCAGAATAATTGAATTTGGTATAACTCAACCCGTATCCAAAAGGAAATTTAGGAGAGTTTTTCAGATCAATGTAGGCCGAAACATAGTTTTTGGCATCTTCATCTTTAGCAGGTCTTCCTGTACTGAAATGATTGTAATAAATTGGGATCTGCCCCACTTCTCTCGGGAAGGTCATGGGCAATTTTCCTGATGGATTGTAATCTCCAAATAAAACATCGGCTATAGCATTACCTGCTTCGGTTCCCAACCACCAGGTGTAAACAATTGCCGGAACATGATCTGCTGTCCAGTTAAATATAAGAGGTCTTCCGGCGTTTACCAGAACGATTACCGGTTTTCCTGTTGCCTGAATCGCTTTTACCAAATCTTCCTGAACACCCGGCAAATGAAGATCGCTTCGGCTTTTTGCTTCACCGCTCATGTCACGTCTTTCACCAATACTCAAAATCACCACATCTGCCTGTTGGGCCGTTGCCACTGCTTCTGCAAAACCGTCTTTGTTATCTCCGTCTACTTCACAGCCTTTGGCATAAAGCAGTTTTGTGTTTTTACCCACTTTGTTCTGCAAACCATCCCATTGTGAGACAATCCATTTATTGTAATCAACCTCAGGTAATTCTACGGACCAAAACCCCATATTTTCTTTGTACTCTTTCACCATTGGACCAATGAATGCAATTGTTTTCAGGTTTTTGGACAGCGGTAATGTTTCGTTGTCGTTCTTTAATAAAACGATACTCTTCTTAGCTACTTCAAGAGCTGCCTTTCTGTTTTCAGGGTTGTTTAAAGCTTTATCGGCTCTTTTTTGATCTGAATATCGATAAGGATCATCAAATAAACCCAATTCATATTTCTTGCGTAAAATACGCTTCACAGCATCATCAATCCAATCTACAGGTACTTTGCCTTCTTTCACTAATTCTGCCAAATGATATCGGTAGGCATTACTTTCCATATCCATATCACTTCCAGCTGTAATCGCGGCAAGTGCAGCAGCTTTCAAATCTTTAGAGTATCCGTGTGCTACCATTTCCCCAATCGATCCCCAGTCTGAAACTACGAATCCCTGAAAGTTCCATTTTCCTTTTAAGATATCACGCTGCAAATGCACATTTGCGGTAGCCGGAATTCCGTTTAAGTCATTAAAGGAATTCATAAAAGTGGCTGCACCGGCATCGAGAGCTGCTTTAAAAGGAGGCAGATAGGTTTCTAAAAGCATGCGTTCACTCATATCTACCGAGTTGTAATCTCTGCCACCCACAGCTGCGCCATAAGCTGCAAAATGTTTTACGCAGGCCATGACCGAGTTCAGATCTCCGAGTTTATTTCCCTGAAAACCTTTAACTCTGGCATAGGCAATTTTAGAACCCAGCCAGGTGTCTTCTCCCGCTCCTTCCATCACTCTCCCCCAACGCGGATCACGGCCAATGTCGACCATTGGAGCAAATGTCCAGTGAATCCCACTTGCTGAAGCCTCTGTAGCCGCTACTCTTGCCGCCAATTCAATAGTTGCTAAGTCCCAGCTCGCTGCTTCGGCTAACGGAATTGGAAAAGTTGTTTTGTAGCCATGGATGACATCCTGACCAAATAACAGGGGGATTTTCAAACGGGACTGCATGGCCAGTTCCTGATATTGTCGGGTGTATTTTGTTCCGGTTACGTTTAACATCGAACCTATTAATCCAGCCTTTATTTCGGCTTGTTTGTTGGCGTTTATGGTAATAGGCCCCGTTGCTGCATTGTCGCCCGTATACTGATTTAGCTGACCGATTTTTTCCTCAAGAGTCATTTTTTTCAACAGAGCATTAACTTTCTGATCTATTGTTTCTTGCTGAGCGGTCGCAAAAAGCGATACCATCAACAGGGTAAATGTGGTTATTTTTTTCATAATTAATTTATTTGGATCAAAACAGGCAAATGATCGGATGGATATTTTAAATCTTTTGAATCACTTAAGACTGCATGTTTTTGAATTTTTAATCCGCTATTTTTTGATACAAAAATATAATCCAGTAACAAATTCACTGGTTCATTGTGTTTGAATTCATTAAAGGTTCCCAAAGGACCAAAAGGTTTTTCTATCGAAATATCCCTGGTATCGTCCATCACCTTCTTTATCTCTACAATTTGTTTCGTGTCAGGTACTGAATTGAAGTCTCCCATTAAAAACACGGGCTGATTTTTAGTGTTTATTTCTTTTATTTTTGAGAGAACTAACTCGACTCCCTTTACGCGGGCTACCTCTCCAACATGATCCAGGTGAAGGTTAAAAACCCAAAACATTTTTTTTGTTTTTAAATCTTTAAACAATCCGTAAGTACAAACTCTGTTACAGGCAGCATCCCAGCCCCTTGATACTTTTTCCGGTGTTTCTGACAGCCAAAATGTGTTCGTATGTTCTACCTGAAAACGGTCTTTTTTATAGTAAATCGTACAGGCTTCTCCGGTTCCTTTTTCTTCTCTGCCTATCCCAAATTTATGGTACTCCGGTAAGGCCGAAGCAATCTCAGCCACCTGATTAGGCAATGCCTCCTGAATTCCAAGAATATCGGGACTGTAAAATCTGATTTGAGAATTAAAAAAGTCCTTCCGGTTTGGCCAGGCATTTTCTCCGTCAGAAGCAACATCTAAACGAATATTATACGTCATCATTTTTACACTCTGAGCATAAAATGAAGTACTGACAAAAATCAGAAACATTACGAGAGCAATTGTATTTGTCTTTTTCATAGTAAAAAAATTGAATTCGTAAAGCTACCATTTCATTAGCCCTAAAGAAAAATATAAGCTTCAAAATAATGTTAATTTAACCCGCTGCATTTATTTAAACATATAGAAAGTTTGCAGTCGCAGTTTTCAGCCACATTTCACACATCTATTTTTTCTCGCAGATTATGCAGATTTTTTTAAATCCTTTAATCTGTATCGGTTACTTAAATTCATAGATTGCAGTCGCATTTCACATCTAACATTTCACATTTCACGCATCTATTTTTTCTCGCAGATTATGCAGATTATGCAGATTTTTTTTAAATCCTTTTAATCTGTGGCGGTTATCTAAACACATAGGTACTGCACGCATAAAAAAGACGTTTCTACTTCATTTAAATACATCTATTCTCTTATAAATACCTCGTCTACCTTTATTTTTTCTGTTCTGAAAAATCTAAGTAATTCAGGTTGAAACCTCCTTTTTCGAAAACAACTTTAATTTTTTGCGTTCCGGCATTTAATATCACTCCGGACAGTACAACCGTTTTCCATTTGTCATTTCCTCCCGTTGCAGGTAATGTAACGATTTGGGATCTTTTTCTATTTTCTGCTTCGAGGTATATTTTCCCTTCTGAATTTTCAGCCGAATATCGAATTGCTACTTTGTATGTATTTTGCTTCTTTATTTCAGCTGTAAACTGTAACCATTCTCCATCCTCAATAAATGAAACCTGATATCCGTTTGATCCGGCATCTTTGCAGGGTAAAATATCAACGCCATCATTTCGCATCGTATTTCCTTTGTTCCACTCGTCAAATTTTCCGGTTTCGACTCTGTAGTTTATAAAATCTTTGTCTGAATAAGCCTTTTCATTGGTTCCCAAATCATACTCTGTTGCTGCAATTTTTCCGGGAATCAAATGCCGTTTATAAGGTTTGGTATCGTTGGTTTGCACTTGTCTGAACATGGCATCGATCACGTCCGGTTTTACGGTTACGTTTTCTATTTTGTAATTGTCGGCGATTTTCATTAAAGTTTTTTTAGCAAAATCAGGCTTTGGTTTCTCTCCGCCGTCTTTCCAGTACTTTAATAAAACATCGTATTCGGGAATCTTTGTAACAGAGGTCACTCCCGCAATATTCTCGATTTTTTTCATGGGCCAGAATGCCCAGCCTATATTGTTGTTTTCGACCAATGTCAATGCCTCTTTAAACCATACGTTCGAATTTTCTCCGCTTTCACCCAACCAGATCGGCACATTGTATTGTGTTCTGTAGTCCAGCATTTTCTGAATGGAGGCTGTGGTATTGTAGTTCCAGTATTTGTGAAAACTCAATGCCATATTTTCATCCCATAAAGGAAAAATTCCGTTGTAATTGTTTCCCCAGCAGTTTCCTTCAATAAAAATTAAATGGTTGGTATCGACTTCCCGAATGGCTTTTGTAACCCGAACCATCAGATCTCTTAAAGGACCGTTTGAGTTTTCATCACAGCCATTTTTATTCGTCCCGGTAAAATTCCAATTAGGTTCGTTGATAATGTCATAGGCTCCAATCCACGGATTATCTCTGTAACGTGAAGCCAGTTTTTTCCATAAGGCAATCATTTTTTTCTGATTGGCTTCGCTCTCCCACAAGGAGGGTTTTGTGGTATCATAATCTGAAATTGCGGCATCGTTTCCCTGGCCTCCGGGAGCGGCATGTAAGTCTAAAATCAGATACATTTTATTTTCGGCGCACCATTTCAGCAAATTATCGGTCATGGTAAAGCCTTCTTCAATCCAGGAGATTTCATCCTTTTTTTCGGCTTCGATTGGTGGTGTGTATAAATTGTAATGCATCGGCAGGCGGATCGAATTGAATCCCCAGGCGGCTAATGAATCTACATCTCTTTTGGTGATTCCGTTTGCTTTGTAGGCAGCGTAAAATTCTTTGGTTGCTTCTTCTCCAATAACATCCTGAATCTTCTGCCTGATAACATACTGCGGACTTGCAAAAGGTTGTGTCTGTAACATATAGCCTTCCTGAACCATCCAGCCTCCTGTTCCGAGACCTCTTAAAATGATATTCTTTCCGGTTCCGTCTACAATTTTTTGTCCGTCTCTATGTAAAAAACCCTGAGCGAAAGTGGCAAAGGAAAGTAGTAACGGTAGGGTAATAATTATTTTTTTCATGTCTTTGTAATATGAAATAGCAAATTTTCTTTTGACATTCAAACACCAAATATCTTTTCGGGAATAACCATGTTTGGTTTATTTACTGTAATAAAAAGTCCTTTTTAAGATTTGCGATCTGAATCGTAAAAGTTCCTTTTTCGGATATCCATTTCAGGTCTTCGTTTACGAATTGCAAATCTTTTTGGTTTAAAGTAAATTTCACCATTTTGGTTTCGTTAGGCTCCAAACTAATCTTTTCGAATCTTTTTAGCGCTTTTACTTCAGGAGTTATAGAAGCATAATGATCTGACAGGTACAATAAAACCGATTCTTTTCCGGCTCTTTTTCCGGAATTGGTAACCTCAACGGTCACCTTTATTTCATCGGTATTCGTAATTTCTGTTTTGTCGATTTTTAAATTCGAATACGTAAAGGTGGTATAAGATAATCCTGTTCCAAATTCAAACTGAGGGGAATAACTTTTCTCATATTTAGCATCATTATTTTGTTCTTCATCTGCTAAACTTTCTGTATGTTTTCTATTGTATTTTTCTAATGAATTAGGGTATCTCGGATAGTTATAAGGCAATCTTCCACTTGGATTTACCTCTCCGTACAGAATGTCAACCAAGGCTCTTCCTCCTTCATTTCCCGGCAAATAACACTGTACAACGGCACTCATTTTATCTTCGAAATCACTGATTAATCTTGGTCTTCCTTCGTTTAAAACCAGAATAATTGGTTTGTTTACTTTGGATAAGGCAAGAGCTAATTTTATCTGAGATTTACTCATATAAAGATTACTGATATCTCCCGGAGTTTCGGTGTAGTTTTTCTCTCCAAGGCACAATACAATTTTCGATGCCTTTTGAGCCAGTTCAACCGCTTTTTGAATTTCGGCATCATCTTCTTTTTCAATATCTGCTCCGGCGGTATAGAGTACATTCTCTTTTCCTAATTTAGCCTGAAAAGCTTCCAGAATAGTTAATTTGTCAGCAGCGTAAGTATCTGCATTTTCACCCTGCCAGGTGTACGACCAGCCACCGTTCAGGTTTTTCATGCTGTTTGCCGTTGCTCCGGTTACCAGGATTTTTTCCTCTTTGTTTAAAGGTAAAACGGCATCGTTATTTTTTAACAATGTAATGGATTCCGCCGCCGTTTTATAAGCTTCCTGAATGTGTTCGGCTGAACCAAATTTTGGATAATCCTTTAGATTCGCAACCGTATTCTGGAACAGGTTTAACTCGAATTTCATTCTCAGAATTCTGGTTACCGCATCATCAATACGGGACATTGGCACTTCTCCTTTTTGAACTAAATCTACAAGGTCTGTGTAAAAAGTAAATTCTTCGGGCACCATGCTCATGTCTATTCCGGCCATAACCGCGATACGAACTGCATCTCTTTTGGTTGCTGCAATTTTATGTCTGGTATTCAAATAAATAATATCCTTCCAATCGGTTACTACTACTCCCTCAAAACCTAATTCTTTTTTAAGAATGTCCGTAATCAGATGTTTACTTGAATGTACCGGAGTTCCGTTGATTTCTCCGGAACTTACCATTACGCTTTTTGCTCCGGCTTTTATGGCAGCCTGATATATGGTTAAATCATATTGTCTTAGAATGCGCTCGGGAATAATACTTGGTGTTCTGTCTTTTCCGGTTGTAGTGCTTCCGTAACCAATATAATGTTTCATACAGGAGGCTACGCTATATTTTGATCCTACATTGCTTCCTTCAAAACCATCTACCAAAGCGACGGCCATTTTGGAAGACAAATAGGCATCTTCTCCAAAAGATTCCCACATTCTGGACCAGGCCGGGTTTCTCGGAAAATCCAAATCTGGAGAGAATACCCATGGAATGGAGGAGGCTCTGGTTTCGTAAGCCGAAATTTCAGCCCCGCGTTTTACCAGCTCTGTATTAAACGTTGCCGCCAGACCTATTTGTTGTGGAAATAAGGTGGCTCCGGCGGTATAACTCGCTCCGTGTATGGCATCTATACCATACAATACCGGAATTTTAAGTCTCGATTTGTTGGCTTCATTGGTAATGGCAGTCATGGTCTCCTGCCATCTCTGAAGGGTCGGTGCTCCCGGATTAGGTACATTCAGAATGGAACCGATATGGTACTCCTGAATTCCTTTTTTTAGTTTGGCGGCATCAAAATAACCCGGTTTTTGAGCATCTTCAAAAACAGTAACTGTAATTTGCGTCATTTGCCCTACTTTTTCTTCCAATGTCATCTTTGATAACAACTCTGATACCTTGGCATCTATTGCTGCTCTCGTTTTCCTGGCTTCCTGACTCCATACTGCTCCACAAAAAAATAGAGCAACTACTATAAACTTCGTGTTTTTCATTGTATTTCTTTAAATTAATATGCTGCTAAAAGAGGCTAGTACACTAACGTTTGCATGGCATGAGCCGGTATAGTAAACGTTTTTTTCACCGCATTGATTGCTATTTCGTACACCACTGCTTTGTCTGACTGATTCATTACAACGGTGGCAATTTTTCCGTTTGTATTTAGAAAAGAAGTGCTTAATACACTTTTGTCGCTTATTACATTTCTAATTCTTTTCGCTCCCGGTTGGATGAATTTTGAAAAATGTCCAATATAATAGTACATCGGTGTGTAGATCAGTTCATCTTTCGTGGTATCGGCATGAATAGGGGCAAAACAAAAATTACCAACATGATTGGGGCCTCCGTTTTGATCCAGCAAAATGTTCCAGTCCGTCCAGCCTGTCGTTCCGTTGTTAAAATCATTGATCATATTGATTCCGTATCGTTCGGCATTTCCCCAAAACTGGAATTTCGAAGCGTCAAATTTTTCGATACAGCCTTCGGTAAACAGCAGATTTTTACTTGGAAAAGCTTCATGCACGTTCCCCACAGATTCAAATTTCGGACTACCTCCGTTCCAGGTTTCGTACCAGTGGAATCCAATTCCCCAGGCGTATTTGGAAACTTCAGGATCAGAAAAAACCAAATTAGCTCTTTTCTCTAGCATCTCTCCGCGGTTGTGGTCCCAAATAATGATCTTTTTAGACCCCAATCCTTCTTTTTCTAAAGTAGGCCCCAGAAAATTTTTCAAAAAATCTCTTTCGGCTTCCGGGGTGTAAATGCAAGACTCCCATCTCTGACTTGCCATTGGTTCATTTTGAATCGTCAGTCCCCAGACCGGAATTCCTTCTTTTTCGTATGCCTTTATAAATTTAGCATAATAATTGGCCCATGATTGTGCAAACTGCGGCAATAAAACGCCGCCGTGCAAAATATCATTATTGTCTTTCATGAAAGCCGGGGGACTCCACGGACTAACAAATAAAGTTAATGTCCCGCCGGCTGTTTCAATTGCTTTTTTGAGTAATGGAATTCGGTATTTTTTATCGTGATCAATAGTAAAGGTTTTGAGCTCTTTGTCGCCTTCCTGAATATAAGTATAACTTTCGCTGCTAAAATCACAGCTATGCATATTGGTTCTGGCCAAAGAATACCCTATTCCTTTATTTTTATCATAGTAAGCGGTTAGAAATTCCTGTTGCTTTTTGGATGACAGTTTAGCAAAAACTTCTGCACTGGCATCGGTAATGGCTCCGCCAATTCCTAAAAAAGTCTGATCAGTTTTTGAAGGATCAATCGCAATTGAAACCGTTGATTTTGTTTGCTGTGAAGCTGAATTTAAAATGAAATTATTGGATAATGACAATCTTAATTTGGGGTTTTCGGCAGTAGTATATACTTGTATTTTGGGGTTTGATTTAAATGAGGGTGCTGCAGACTGTGCTCCAACTTTTGAAGAAGAAACGAATTGCAGCACTAGCAATGGGGCGATTAAAACTCTATTTATGGCTTTCATGGTACACTCAAAACGATTTCATTATTATTAAAAAGCAAGGGGCGAAACGGACGAATCAGATTGCCCCTCTAACTAACTCCAAAATTTTAATAGACCAGCGTTTGTATCGCGTGTGCAGGAATTTTTACAATGGTCTGTTCTGTTGCAATAATAAAATTATAGGTAATAGCATTGTCGGTATTGTTCATCACTACGGTTGCCATTTTTCCGTCAGTATTTAAAAAAGAGGTACTTGACAAATAACTGCGGCTTACCGAAGTACTTACACGAACGGCATTCGGACGAATGAATTTTGAAAAATGCCCGATATAATAATACGATGGGGTGTAAATGAGTTCCCCTGTAGTGGTATCTGCATGTATGGGTGCGAAGCAAAAATTGCCTACATGGTTCGGTCCTCCAAATTGGTCCAAAAGTATATTCCAGTCTGTCCAGCCCACGGTTCCGTTGTTAAAATCATTGATCATAGAAGTGCCGTATCGCTCTGCGTTTGGCCAGAATTGATATTTTGCAGCGTCAAATTTCTCGACACAGCCTTCTGTAAAAATGAGTTTTTTGTCCGGATATGCTTCATGTACTCTTGCGACATTGTCAAACATCGGCTGAGCTCCTGTCCAGGTTTCGTACCAATGAAAACCCATTCCCCAAACATATTTGGAAGCTTCCGGGTCGGAGAAAATAACATTGGCTCTCTGTACCATTAAATCACGATTATGATCCCAGGCAATAATTTTTACCTTTCCCAAGCCTTCTTTTTTTAAGGTTGGTCCAAGGTAATTCTTCAGAAAATCTCTTTCCTGTTCGGCAGTGTACAAACAGGATTCCCAAGTTTGGGTGGCCATGGGTTCATTCTGAACGGATGTTGCCCAAATTGGAATTCCTTCTTTTTCGTATGCTTTTATAAATTTTGCATAGAAGTTTGCCCACGGTTGATAAAATTCCGGGAGTAATGTTCCGCCTTTGAGTACATTCTTATTGCTTTTCATAAAAGCATTTGGTGACCACGGAGTAGCATAAGTAATCATTTTTCCGCCTGCCGTTTTTAGGACCGCTTTAATCATTGGTAAACGGTATTTGCGGTCATGATCAATCGAAAATGTTTTTAAATCTTTGTCGCCTTCTTCGATATAAGAATAACTTCCGCTGCTAAAATCAGAACTTTGAATAGTTGTTCTTAGCAATGAATAACCGATTCCTTTTTGAGTATCGTAGTAAGCGTTTAAAAATTCCGTCTGTTTTTCTTTTGATAATTGGGCAAAAATTTCGGCACTTGCATCGGTAATGGCACCGCCAATCCCCAGAAAACTCTGGAAACGTTTGGATGGTTCAACAAAAACGGACAACTCTGTTTCTATAGGTTGTCTGGATGCGGTAAAATTTAAATGATCTGTTGGTGTTAATCTTAATTGTGTATTCGCTGCTGTGGTATAAACCGTTATTTTTTTATTGGTAGTGGTAAATTTTTGTTGCTGTTTTTGATTTTTCTGTTGTGGAAAAACAGATAAAGAAAAACATAAACAAGTAATAATATAGCCAATCTTTCTCATTGAGTATGTTTTAATAATTGAGACTTTGATCAAATTTCTTAGTCAAATGATTTCCGGTTTGATTTAAAAATAGCCCATACTCATAATGATCATGGGCTATTTACAACCAACCTTAAACTTAAACTTAACTTACTTCATTATTGTGGATATCCCTGATTTTGAACCATCTTAGTGTTATTGAATTCACTATATGGAATTGGGAATGCTTCATTTTTATTGGCCTGAAATCCTTTGAAAGCAAGTTTGGCAGCAGCCTGACCTGTTCTCACCAAATCAAACCAACGATGACCTTCACCTGCAAGTTCTAATCTTCTTTCGGCTAAAATAGCCGGAATAGAAACCGGTACTGATGTTAATCCGGCTCTTAATCTAACAGCATCTAGTAGTGCCTGAGCTCTTGCTCCTGTTCCTCCTAAAGCTTCAGCCTCTAATAAATAAGTATCTGCCAAACGAATAACGTAAGTATTGATTCCAAAATTTAAGAAAGGGTTACTTGCTTTGATATCGGCATTAACCGGTGCATATTTAATAAAATGATATCCAGTCTCCTGATAACTGTCTTTGTAAGTAATCAAAGTGTTTGGATCTTTATCCGGATCTCCAGTAGCTCTTGCAGTCTTTGCATCAAAAATAGTAGACGCGAAACGTGGATCGCTTTTCATTGTATTTGCCAGATCTGCGGTAACAACACAAAAGCCCCATCCATTAATATAATCTGGTAAAAGTGCTGCTTTTCCATATTTTGTTCTGGAATAATCTCTAATTCCCATCAACTGAGCGGCAACGTTACCTTCGTCATCACCTCTTTCAAAATTCCCCCAATCTGCATTGGATTTATCGGTATAGGTAATTTCAAAGATAGATTCTGAATTGAATTTTTTGGTATGATCCCATAAAGAAGCGAAAGTATCCATCAGCTTATAGCCAAAACTACTTGTTCCTCCGGGAGTTCCGTTTACTTTTGCCAATTCAACCGCCGCCTGTGGCTTTTTGTTATCGTATAAATATACCTTTCCTAAAAGTGCTGTTGCAGCTCCTTTAGAGAATCTTCCCAACTCAGGTGCAGGTATGGTCATTGGCAAATCAGGAATTGCTTCATTTAAATCTTTTTCAATTTGTGCATAAACCTCGTCCGGTTTAGCCTGCATAACTAAAGGAATTTCGTTTTTCGTTAGTGGTGTCAGAATCAAAGGAATATTCTTAAACATTCTCACCAGATCAAAATAATAATAAGCACGTAACGCTTTTACTTCTGCGGCAAATCTTGCTTTCTTAGCGGCATCCATAGGAACATTCGGAAGTTTTACCAACATAACGTTGCATCTCGCTACACCTTTATAATAATCTGCCCAAATTGCTGGTGGAATATTAGCCGGACTAACAGAATAGTTCGATGCCACCTGTAGTCCAGGCTGATCGTCTGAACCACCCCCACCTGCATAGAAGTCATCGGATGCAGAGTTTAAGAATAATAAGGGCGCATTTTCCATTGCTCCTGCAAACTTTCCTAGTTTATCGTATGCTGCTACCAGACCTGAATAAGCCTCGGTTTCGTTTCTGTAAAAATTATCTTCCAGTACTACTCCATCTCCCTTTACCTCCAATTTTTCATCGGTATCGCACGATCCAAGTGTAAGTAACACCCCAAAAGCGAATAATGATTGTTTAAAACTTATAAGTTTCATAATATCTTTTTTTTTAAATTTAAAATTGCAAATTAACTCCTAACATATACGATTTTGCCTGAGGGTAATATCCTCTGTCAACACCCTGTACGTTGTTCATTCCGGCTGTAGTAGGACCTCCAATTTCAGGATCATAACCTGTATATTTGGTAATCGTCCATAAATTTTCTCCTGTTACATACAATCTTACTTTTTGCAATGAGATGCTTTCTATCCATTCTTTTGGAAATGAATATCCAAGTTGGATTGTTTTGAATCGGAAGAAATCTCCTTTTTGCAAATTGAAATCTGATGGATTTGTAAAGTTTTTGTTGGAATCATCAGTAGTGACTCTCGGATAACTGTTTGTTGATCCCGGTCCTGTCCAGCGTCCCATAACTTCTGTTTGATAATTTGCGGTAGAAATATCAAGTCTTCTCAATCCCTGATAGATCATATTTCCTCCTGCACCCTGACCGAAAACTAACATATCAAATCCTTTGTATGCTAAGTTCATTGTAAATCCATACGTGAATTTAGGCAATGAAGTTCCTAAGAAAGTTCTGTCGTTAGCTCCAATTACGCCATCTCCATCCAAATCCTGCCAACGGAAATCTCCCGGTTTAGCATTAGGCTGAATTACTTTTCCTGCCGCATTTTTATAAGAATCAATATCGGCCTGAGTCTGGAAAATACCATTTGTTTTAAATCCGTAGAAGGAGTTATACGCATGACCAACTTCCGTTCTGTTGATTTCATAAGAACTGGACTGTACCGTTTCGTCTCCAACTAAGAAATTAACTCCTTTGTCTATATAAGTAATTTCATTTTTGATGTAAGAGAAGTTTCCATTAACAGACAGGTTCAATTCTCCAATTTTCTTACGGTAGCCTAATTCAATATCTACACCGCGGTTTTCCATATCTGCTAAGTTTGCATAAGTATTACCTGTGGCTCCAACATAACCCGGAATTGGCACTTTCATTAAGATACCTTCTGTTTTTTTGTTGAAAAGGTCCACACTTAAATTGAAATCATGCAATAAAGTAGTTTCGAAACCAATGTTAAGTTGTTTGGTTTCTTCCCATTTCAAATCAGGGTTTGGAATCGCATTCGGACTTTGTCCGTTAACAATTACCCCACCGATAGTATAGTTTCTTTGAATTCCAACTGTAGAAATGTATAAGAAATCAGGAGAGGAATCATTACCCGTAACTCCATAACCTCCTCTTATTTTTAAAGTATTCACGATTTTATTTTCTCCCCAGAAATTTTCTTTGGAAGGAACCCAGCCTAAAGATACTGACGGGAAAGTTCCGTATTTATGGTTTGGTCCAAAGCGTGTAGAACCATCACGACGAAGAATCCCGGTAAAAATATATTTTTCTTTGTAATCGTAGTTTAATCTGGAAAACAAGGACTCCACTCTGTGTTCTAAAGCTTGTGCATTGTAAGCGTTTGCTATTTTATCAGAAATTGGAATGTCAACATTAAAAGAAGCTTCGGCATGTGTCGTAGCCGGTACACCTCTGTAGGTGATATCATTACCGGAAGTAATATTATCAACATAAGTACCTTTTCCAATTAAAATACCGAAATGATGATTTCCAATTTTCTTATCGTAGTTTAGAGTGTTCTCCCAGTTCCAGCTGAAAGATTTTTTGTACGATCGGAACAATTCATTTACATCTTTTTTGGTAGCTCCGTTTAAGTAATAAACCGGTGTAAAGTTATCTGAACCGTAATAGGCTAATTTTCCACCTGCAGTAGATTTGAATTTTAATCCGGGTAAAATTTCTGCTTCAGCAAAAATATTTCCAACAAAATTATCTGCAAAATCATTATTTCCTAATCTTGTTTGCGTATACGCTAATGGATTTGAAGTTTCCTGAGTTACAATTGTCGAGATACCGTAATAATTTCCGTTTGCATCTCTAAGCGCATTTTTGTTCTCGTACGGAGTACCTGCCCCGGTTGCCGCACCCGGTGCAACAAGTACCGGTGTTAACGGATCTAAGTTTATGGCTGACGACAAAGGCCCTCCAAACTCATCATTGGTATTTCCTACACCAATTGTTTTTTCGTGAGAATATCCTAAAGTTTGACCAATTTTAATATACTTCCCTAATTTATGGTTAGAGTTCAAACGGATATTTTTTCTGTTGTAATTAGAAATATCAGAGTTTACAATACCTTCCTGATCTGTTAATCCAAAAGACATGTAAAAAGTTGACGTATCATTACCACCGCTAAAACTTAGCTCATGAGAAGAACGTTGTGCATGATTATTAAAAATTACATTCTGCCAGTCTGTTCCGTTTCCAACATTTGCAGGAACGGTGTATCTATTCGGAGTTCCGCCATTTACGTTAGCTTCATTCATAATAGTTACGTACTGATTAGCATCTAGTAAATCTAATTTTTTAGCTGCCTGAGATGTTCCTGCAAAACCGGTATAGCTTACTGATATTTTACCTGCTTTACCTTTTTTTGTAGTTACAAGAATAACTCCGGCCGCTGCACGAGAACCATAAATAGCTCCTGAAGCGCCATCTTTAAGCACCTCAATAGACTCGATATCAGACTGGTTTAGGTAACCAATACCTCCATTATCAACAATTACACCATCTACAACCCATAAAGGATCATTATTGTTTAATGTAGTAAAACCTCGAATACGTATGGTCGAAGCTGATCCCGGTTGTCCTGCATTTGCTGCAATAGAAACCCCGGAAACTCTTCCTTGTAGCGCTTGTTCTACCCTTGTTATAGGGAGACTCTCTAAGTCTTTTGCCTTAACACTGGATATAGAACCTGTAACGACACTTTTCTTTTGTGTACCGTATCCTACTACTACAACTTCATTTAGGGCCTGAGATTCCGCTTTTAACTTAACATCAATTTTAGTTCTTCCGTTTACAGCTTCCTGTACTGTATTATAACCTACAAAACTAATTGTTAAGGTGCCGTTTGCAGGAACATTGATCTGAAATTTTCCATCGAAATCAGATGCTGTCGCTTTATTTGTGCCTTTTATTAAAATAGACGCACCCGGAACTGGCATTCCATTTTCATCATTTATGATTCCGCTTACTGTAACATCCTGCGCCATTGTGACAACTGAAAACAACAGAAACGAAAAACAAAAAATAAGTAATTTTGTTAATTTCATTTTTCTAAAAATTTTGGTTAATTAATTAGTAATTCGATGCAATAATAAATTTAAAATTTCAGTATGTGTAATTAAAATTCATTACAAAAACACATCAACCTATAAATTCACACCTTACAAAAACACATCAAATTATGAATAATTTGTTGATTTTTAGGATTTTAAAAATCATTTTATACTGTTATAGAATTGTTAACTAAATAAAATAAACACTACATTTACTAAAAATGAATTATTTTCGATTTTATGGAAAAATTCTATAGAAAAACACAATATTCCGATTGCATTAATCCAAAAAAAGAGGATTACAAAACATTACTAATAAAAACACTGATCTAAAATTATGAAATTCGCAAATGCATCTATTTCGATTTTTATCCTTTTTATACTGCCTTTTACTCTTTTTTCCCAAGTAAAAAACATTGGATTACCCGCAATCAAAAACTATAAGCGATCCGATTATAAAGGAGGCACTCAAAATTGGAATATTGATCAGGATAAAAATGGCAACATCTACTTCGCAAACAATAACGGCTTAATACAGTTTGACGGATCAACCTGGAACAAATATCCGCTTCCCAACAATACTGCTATCAGAAGCTTAAAAATAGACGGCCAGTCCGGCAGAATATATGTTGGCGGAAATAATGAATTTGGTTATTTTAAGAGTGATGCAAAAGGCAGATTACAATACCATTCCCTTTCTGCGTTAATCAGTAAAAAAGACAGCAGAAACATTAACCTGATCTGGAGAATACATCTTTATAAAGGAGAAGTCGTATTTCAATCTTTCACCAAGGTCTTCTTTTACAAAAACAATAAATTACGCCTTATCAATGCCCCGAGAAGGTTTCAATTTTCGTTTCTTATAAAAGAACACCTATATTTTCAGGATAAAGTTCTGGGTATTTTAGAATACAAGAACCAGAAACTAAGTCCTTTAAAAGGAACCACTGCTTTAAACGACAAAGAGATCTGGGCGATGTTTCCGCTACCCAACAACAAATTACTTTTTGCAACCTTAGAAAAAGGACTTTTTACTTATGACTATAATAGCATTACCCCTTGGGAAACCGAAGCAAATAGTTTTATCAAAAAGAACACCTCTTTGGGCGGAGCTATTATCGGAAACAAATTCATCGTACTCAATTCGGTTCTCAATGGCGCAGTCATTTGCGACCTGAATGGAAAAATCCTTCAGCATCTAAACCGACAAAAAGGACTCCAAAACAACACGGTACTGACCTCTTTTGTTGATAATAAAAATAATCTATGGCTAGGACTGGATAACGGAATCGCCTTTATAAACCAAAACTCTCCTTTTACCTTTTTTGACTATAGTTATAATATAGGTACTGTTTATGCATCTGTAATTTTCAACAAAAACCTGTATGTTGCTACCAATCAGGGTTTATTTTATCATGCCTGGAACACACCTTTTAAAGACGAACCATTCAACCGCGTCGAGGGTACCATTGCACAAGCCTGGAACATTCAGATCATCAATAATACACTTTTGTGTGCAAGTAATAGCGGCGCCTTGGTAATTGATCAAAACAGAGTGTCAAAAACACTGGACAATAAAGGTTATTTCGGCTTCAAAACCATTCCAAACCACCCCGGTTACATTATTGGTGAGAGTTACAGTGGTTTTTCTATCTTTAAAAACTCAGCAAACGAAATCAGTTATGTCAATCAGGTTGAGGGATTTGACGAGACGACAAATACATTTGAAATCGAGCTTGATAATAATTATTTGTGGCTGAAAAAGGATCCTTATCTGTATCAGATGAGATTGTCTGAGGATTTAAAAAGATTTGACCTTGTAAAAAAACACGCTCACATTTCCACATCAAAAAAAGGAATAGGAAGTCTTCAATTGATCAACAACAAAGTTTACTTTCAAACCAAAAATCACTTTTACAGATACAGTGACGAACAGGAAGACTTTTTTGAGGACAAAAAGGTAACCGCTTTATTCGAAAAAATTCCGACTGTAAATACTATAATAGAAGACAAATACAACAATTTATGGTATTCCTACAATGAATCACTTGGCGTTTTAATAAAAGGTTCCAATGGAAAATACATCCGCACGGAAGCTCCATTTTCCAATTTAACAGGTAATCTGGTAAACAAATATATTTCGGTCAATACAATCGATCCGGAGAACATTTTTATAGGACTAACCGATGGACTTGCACATTATGATTCTCAAATTTCAAATAAATTCATCACAAAACCTAAGGTCTTTTTTGAAAGTTTCTCCTCTACCAGCGATACTATTATGACAGGTAATCTTGAAAAACCACTAACAGACCTTTTAATTCCTTATCAATCCAATCATGTCAAATTTACGTTCTCCTCTCCTACTTTCGAAAATCAGGAAAATGTAACCTATTCCTATAAATTAGAGCCATTTGAAGAAAACTGGCGCAATTGGTCGACCACCTCTATAAAAGAATACACCAATCTAAGAGAAGGCAAGTACACCATGAAAATTAAAGCAAAAAACAGCTACGGCAGAGAGTCTGATGTGTCTGAAATCATTTTTACCATCTCACCTCCCTGGTACAGACATTTCCTGGCCTATCTGACCTACTTTTTATTACTTCTGGCAGGAATTTATATTGTTTCAAACAGAATTAAACTCAAAATCAGGAAAAACAAATATTATGAAACGATAGAGCAAAGAAAACTGTATCTTGAAAAAGAATCAAAAATAAAGCAAAAACAATATGAGCTGGCAAAAGAAATTGAAAGACTAAAAAATGACAAACTCCAGATAAAAATCCTCGCCAAAGACAAAGAACTGGTGAGCAATTCCCTGCAGGTTGTAAAGAAAAACAAAGTCTTAAATGGTATCATTCACAAACTAAAAGAAATCGACAACGATGCTCTCGACGAATCGACAAAGTTTCAGGTGAGCAAACTAAATAAAAGCATTGTAAAAGAGGTCAACACAGACAAGAGCTGGAAAGACCTTGAGAAGCACATCAAAAACGTACATTTTGAATTCTTAAAACGCTTAAAAGAAAAATACCCAACAATTTCTCCGCGCGAACTGGATTTATCCACTTATTTACTGATGAATATGTCTACCAAAGAAATAGCCGAAATTATGAATATTTCGACAGGCGGAGTGGAGTTGGCACGCTACCGACTCCGGAAAAAACTAGGTTTAAACAAAAAAGAAAACCTGATTGGATTTCTGATGAGCATCTAAAAACAAAAAGGCATTCTGTAGAGAATGCCTTTTTATTAGTTTATAAATTCCAATGTTCGTTCCAAAGCCATACCTCTGGATCCTTTTATCAGAATCGTATTTTCTTTAAAATGTATCGTCTTCAAAAACTCCGCAAAAGCATCAAAAGTTTCAAAAAACTGAAGTTGATCGCCGGCCACTTTTGTTTCGTAAAAATACTTCCCAATCAAATAACAAACGGATTGATTTTGATCGGACAATGAATCTACAATTTGTTTGTGTTCCTGCAGGCTTTCGTCGCCAAGTTCAAACATATCACCTAAGATCATGACTTTATTCGAATTTTCCAATTGCAGGAAATTAGTAATAGCCACAGCCATACTACTTGGATTAGCATTATAGGCATCCAGAATAATTTCATTCGATCCCTTCTTTAATAATTGAGATCTGTTGTTCTCCGGTATGTAATTTTCGATTGCCTGTTTTACCGCCTTATCTTCAACTTTAAAATAAGCTCCCATTGCTACAGCCGCATTGATATTATTTGCGTTGTAAAGCCCAATTAAATGTGATTCTACACTAAAATTATCGTACCCGATCACCACAAATGGATTGGCCTGAATACTATTGATTTTCAGGTTTGCCTGAGCATTATTCACTCCAAAAGTAAAAGATTCAATTCCGGCTGATTTTTCAATCTGGATTGGATCTTCGAGATTAACAAAAGCAATCTTATTGTTTTTCGCCAGATATTGGTACATCTCACTTTTACCGATAATTACTCCTTCAACACCGCCAAAACCTTCTAAATGTGCTTTTCCGAAATTGGTAATATAGCCAAAATCAGGCTGCGCAATCTCACACAAGAACGCTATTTCTTTCTTGTGATTTGCTCCCATTTCAACGATTCCGATTTCTGTATCTTTTGTAAAAGACAACAAAGTCAGCGGAACCCCAATATGATTATTTAAGTTCCCAACAGTTGCTTTGGTTTTAAACTTCTGAGATAAAACTACATTGATCAATTCCTTGGTAGTTGTTTTTCCGTTACTTCCTGTTAAAGCAATAATGGGAAGTTTCAAATATGCTCTGTGATACTTTGCCAGTTCCTGCAATGTTTCTAAGCTGTTTTCCACCAAAATTGTTCTGTCGTCAATAGCATAAGCGGCATTGTCAATAACCACAAATAAGGCTCCTAATTCTATCGCCTGCGAAGCAAACGTATTCGCATCAAAGTTTTCTCCTTTTATAGCAAAAAACATAGAATCCTTTTCAATTTTCCTCGTATCAATTGAAACTGATTTACATTTTAAAAACAGATTATGAAGGTCCTGAATATTCATTTATAAAAAATTTTACATATTAAAAATAAGCAATAAAAAAATTCCAAATTCCAAAAGCTGAGTAAATCAGTTGGAATTTGGAATTTTTTTATTGAATTTTCTAGAATTTAGTTTCTAGGTGATTTTCTTTTCTCAGATTTAGCACCTACTCTAGACATTGCACATCTAAATCCGATGTAATCAGTTGCCATATCCTGAGGGAAATATCTTCTTTGACCCGGATCCAACCAATAAGCTCTGTCTCTCCATGAACCTCCTTTGTAAACTCTTACATTATCATCGATCAATGTTGTACGTTTACTTGAGTTATCATATTTCTTAACCATCTGACCTAAACTATCTGTTGTGATATTGTGTTTAGGTGAGTTGTACATCGTCTGATCTGCTTTTGATCCTGATTCAGAATCTCCGAAATCAAAATACTTAGAAGATTGCTTGTCTCCGTCTCTGTAGTTGATGTTATTACTTGTATCGAAGTTAGTTCTTAAGTAAGTTTCATTTTCATCAACAGGAACCTGAGCGATTTCTCCAGGTAAATTTGTTGCTACTTTTTTACCGTTACTTAATGTTTTGTATTGAATATTATCTTTAGTAATAATTTCAATTTTACCATCTTTCCCGATTTTGTTTTTAGCATATTGATTTCCTCTAAAGTAGTTGAAATCATTTGCTTCGTTATCGATAATAGGTCTGTAAACGTCAGCAACCCATTCGGCAACGTTTCCTGCCATATCATACAATCCAAAATCGTTAGGAGCGTAACTTTTTACAGAGTTTGTAATATCTGCACCATCATCAGACCAACCTGCAATTCCACCGTAGTCACCGTTTCCTTGTTTAAAGTTAGCCAATTGATCTCCTTTGTTTTTACGTTTTGAAGAACGTGTGTAATCACCAGACCAAGGATATTTCTTTTGTCCTTTATAGATATTGTATTCTCTTTGTCCAACATCAGCAGCAGCAGCATATTCCCACTCCGCTTCGGTAGGAAGTCTGTATTCCGGCAAAATAAGTCCTGAAGAACGTTGTGCATATACATTTTTCTCTTCCTGAACAACACCGTCTTTACCTGCTTTAGGTTTTTTTCTTCCGCTAGGGTTTTTCTTTAACACAAGCTCTTCATTACCTCCATAAGTTGTACTTGGTGAAGCAACGTAACCTTCTGTATTAAATAAACTTTCAGCGCTAACATCCTGAGTTTTTGCTCCTCTTTTAAGGTAACCGTTTTTCTCTAAAACTGCTTCGTTCACACGATCAGTTCTCCATTTAGCAAATTCAACAGCCTGAATCCAATTTACACCTACTACCGGGTAGTTTGCGTAAGATGGGTGTCTTAAGTAGTTGTTTGTCATCGTTTCGTTGTATCCTAAACGATTTCTCCATACTAAAGTATCAGGAGATGCTCCTTCGTAAATATTCTTGTAATTTTCTTCTGTTGGTGGGAAAACTTTCTTTAACCATTCCAGGTACTCTAAGTACATACCGTTCGTAACTTCAGTTTCATCCATATAGAATGACTGAACGTGTTGTTGAGTTGGTGTGTTATTCCAATCGTGCATAACATCATCTTGTACTTTACCCATCGTAAATGTACCTCCCTCAACAAAAACTAAACCAGGACCAGCCTGTTGTTTTTTTCCTGCATTTCTGGCAGCAGTTCCATTCTGACTGTCTACGTCCCAACCAGTTGCCCTGGAGGCATGACTGGAACTCGATTTTTTGCTACAACTAGCCGTGCCTAACATCAATACCATTGACATCATTAATTGCAAGACTACAATTTTGTTTACTTTCATACTCATTCTTAGGTGATAAATTTAGGTGCTGCAATATAATAATTAACATTTAATTGGCAACATCTGTTCTAATAATTTTATTTCGCTGTTTTTTACCAGAAAATAACCTATTGTTACGAACGCAAAAATATACTTTTTATTATTTACTGTAACATGAAATACTATATTTTTACCTACTAAAATATTTTTAATTAAAAACCGTTTTATTCGCTAATGAAACAAGTCCTCATCTTATATCTTTTTCTCCTTCCATTTATCTCATTTTCCCAGATAAATGGTGACTTTACGTTAGATTGGCAAAACAAAAAGGAGATGAGTTTTGGCGACTCAAAATTAAAAATACCGTATTTTTCCGGAAACAGTTTTCGGTATGATACTACTAAAAAAAGCATAATATTACTGCTCTATCTGACTGAGTCCGGTTATTCAAACTACAATTCGATTCAAATTTTCAACGTCATTTACGAATCTGTTTCAACTGCCGATCTGGGTGACCTTTCGCTCGAGAATATCCCTGAAAAACCAAATGAGACTCTTAAAACAACTACCTCAAGAGACCTAAAGCAGGTATTTTTATCATTATCGCCTATTATAAAAGAAGGAAACAGCTTCAAACGAATCCGATCTTTTTCTTACAAAAAAACGACTGATAACGCTGCAAAAAACAACAACACTTCTTCCTTTCAAAAAGCAAATACGATTTACAATTCTGTATTAGCCACGGGAGACTGGTATCGTTTTTACATTGAAAAATCGGGCGTCTACAAAATTTCGAGATCTTTCCTTCAAAGCCTGGGATTTGACCCCGGAAAAACAGACCCGAGGAGAATCAAAATTTATGGAAATGGAGGAAAAATGCTTCCTCTTGCCAACAACACTTATTATCCGGAAGATCTGGCAGAAAATGCGATTCAGATCGTTGGCGAAACAGACGGCGTATTCAACAACGAAGATTATATTCTTTTTTATGGGGAAGGCGTTGAAAACTGGAGCACAGAAAGCCAGACTAACCTGAACTTGTACGACACCAAATCCTATTATTACATTACCACTACAGGTGGTGATGGAAAACGAATCGTTCCTCTAAATCAACCCACCGGCAACAGCACTTTAGAGCTCAATACTTTCGACGATTATCAATTTCATGAGATCGACAAAATAAACATTGCTCACCTGGGGCGTCAGTGGTGCGGAGAATCTTTTGACATTACTCAGGAGCAGGAATTCAGCTTTAACTTTCCCAACATCGACACTTCAGTACCTATAAAAATAGAACTCAAAGCAGCCTCAGCAGCCTATACTCCTACCTCGTTTACCATTTCTGCCAACGGACAAAATGTAGGCAATCTTAATTTTCAAGCCTTGGCACTAAATTCTGATATCAAATATTACAATCAGGAATTACCATCCAACGCAGCCTTTACCGGAGCCGAAAATGTAAAAATAAAACTCACCTACAACAATAATGGTGTTCCGGGATCAAAAGGATATCTTGACTTCATAAATCTGACTGCCAAAAGAAAACTTCTGGGCATCGGTAAACAATTCAGATTTCAATACAATTTAGCAGGTTCAACTCCCGGAATAGCCAATTACACCATCGGAAATGCTGCGGCTATTTCTCAAATTTGGGACGTTACAGATCCCACAAACACCTTAAAAATAGAAAACAACAACCAAGCTAACTTAAGCTTTAAGACATCATTGGGCGAAATCAGAACATACATCGCCCTTGACCCTGCCGATTATTACGCTCCTTTAAAAGAAAGCCAACCAAAAGTTGCGAACCAAAATTTAAAAGGAACACTTTTCAGGAATGCTCAAAACAGTTTTCAAGACATCGACTATATAATTGTGACGCCAAAAAACCTTGTTTCTCAAGCTGAAAAACTAGCCACTTTCCACCGGATAAATTCTAATTTAAATGTAAAAGTAATTCCGCTGGAAAACATCTATCAGGAATTCTCTTCAGGAAAGCAAGACGTGGCTGCCATTAGAAACTGCATTCGATACCTCTACAATAATGCCTCAACTTCCGAGAAAAAACTTAAATATGTAAATCTGTTCGGAGACGCCTCATTTGATTACAAAGACCGAATTACAAACAATACCAACATTGTACCTGTATATCAGTCCGTCATCAGCAACTCTACCGGAGAAGCCTCATTTGCCTCAGATGATTTTTACGGACTTATGGATGCCAATGAAGGCATTGTCGTTTTCCCTTTTGGAGGAATTGATATCGCAGTAGGCAGAATGTTAATTTCAGACAATGCTCAGGCAGCAGAAATGGTTAACAAAGTTTTAGAATACCACGACCAAAAATCATTTGGAAACTGGCGTAACAATGTTGTCATGGTAAGTGATGACTCTGACCGAAGCTCAGACGCAAGCCTACAATCACGCCAGAACACCCTGGCCGATGCAATCTCTACCCAAAAACCATTTTTAAATGTAGAAAAGATTTTCCTCGACGCCTACACTCAGGAAGCTTCCGCAGGAGGATCAAGATACCCGAAGGCAAGAACCGATATATTTAATGCTTTCGAAAAAGGCGCTTTAGTCTTTAACTATCTTGGACATGGTGGCGAAGACGGTCTCGCAGCCGAAAGAATCTGGGAAAAATCAGACGGTCAAAACCTGAACAATCAATACAAATACCCCTTATTCATTACAATAACCTGCGAGTTTTCAAGATTTGATGACCCAACAAGACCAACCGCAGGAGAATATACTTTTTGGAATCCAAAAGGAGGGGCCATCTCCATGTTAACCACCATTCGCGCCATAGGACAATACAATGCGGAAAACTTCAATGACAACCTGAACAAAAACCTGTTTTCATACGGATCCAACCAATACACGAGCATCGCCGAAGCGCTTCGAATTTCTAAAAATGAAAATCCAAGTTCATCCAGCAATGTCATTTTTTACATTGGCGACCCTGCTTTGATGCTTGCCATTCCGAAACCAAAAATTAATTTAACAAAAATAAATGACATTGCGATTTCTCAGCCTATTCCTGATTTCAAATCTTTGTCAAAAATTAAAATCACAGGAGAAATAACAGACGAAAACAACACGCTACTAAGCAATTACAATGGCGAACTGGCAACCGCCATCTTTGACAAGCTAATCACTACCAGCACCCTAAATAATGATGGATATAGCCCTGCAATGTCATTCAAAATACTGGGAGAAACTATTTTTAGAGGAAATGCTTCGGTAACCAACGGTCAGTTTGAATTCAGCTTTGTTGTACCCCGAGACATCCGTATTCCTGTTGATTATGGCCGAATCAGTTTTTATGCCAGAAAAAACCAAACACTTGAAAATCAATCAGGTTACAACACCAATATAAAAATTGGAGGAATAAATGAAAATGCTCCACAGGACAATATAAGTCCAAAAGTGAAGTTATATATGAACGATGAAACTTTTGTATCGGGAGGAATTACAAATGAATCGCCATTTTTGCTGGCGTTTCTTGAAGATGAAAATGGAATCAATACAGCAAGCGGAATCGGGCATGATATTACAGCAGTGCTGGACGGCGATGTAAGCAATCCTTTTGTTCTAAATGATTATTATCAGACAAAACTTGACGATTACACCAATGGAAATTTACGTTTTCCATTGCGAAATCTTGCTGCCGGAATGCACACGATAACATTTACAGCATGGGACGTTTACAACAATCCTGTAACTAGTGAAATACAATTTATAGTTGTTGGAAATGAATCGCTGACCCTAACACACGTTCTTAATTATCCTAACCCATTTTCAACCTATACGCAATTTTGGTTTTCACACAACAGACCTTATGAACCTCTGGATGTGCAAGTTCAGGTCATGACTATAACAGGAAAAGTAGTCTGGACAAAAAACCAAATCGTCACCACAGAAGGTTTTTTATCGAGAGATATAACCTGGGACGGGAAAGATGATTTTGGCGATCGAATCGGGAAAGGCGTATACATTTACAAACTCACTGTCAAATCTAATTTAACAAATAAAAAAGCAGAAAAATACGAAAAGCTTGTCATTTTATAATATTCTATATATTTGTATCACCAACACCATACCTAACATAAATGAAAAAAATATCGCTTCTATTAATTTGCCTTTTAATTATTCCGTACGCAAAAGCTCAAAACATTGAACGCCCTATTACTACAGGAGTACCTTTTTTACTTGTCGCAGCTGACGCAAGAGCTGCAGGTTTAGCCGATCAGGGGGTCGCTACATCAGCCGACGCTTATTCACAACAATGGAACCCTGCGAAATATGCTTTCTCAGTAGACAAGCAAGGATTCTCTATCAGCTACACCCCTTATTTGACAGACTTAGCCAATGATATTTCATTAGGTCAGGCAACCTATTACAACAAAATTAACGAACGAAGTGCCTTTGCAGGAAGCTTCCGTTATTTTGGCTTTGGAGACATCGAATTAAGAACAACCGGAGACCCAAATGAAGCCGCAAGAATCGTTTCTCCAAATGAGTTTGCCTTAGACGGTTCTTACTCTTTGAAATTAAGCGAGAAATTCTCAATGGCAGTAGCCGCAAGATACATTCGTTCTAATCTGAAAATTGCTTCTGAAGAAATCGACGCGTCAGCTTCAGGCTCTTTCGCTGTAGACGTTGCCGGATTCTACCAATCAGAAGAAATTGCTTATGCTGATTTTAACGGAAGATGGAGAGGTGGTTTCAACCTGCAAAATCTTGGACCAAAAATAAGTTACGATAACGACAATATCAGTTCCAACTTTTTACCGGCAAACCTTAGATTAGGAGGAGGTTTTGACTTTATCTTAGACGATTACAACAAACTAGGCCTTAGCGTTGAATTTACCAAACTTTTAGTTCCAACACCTCCGGGACCGGGAACTCCTGTAGATGCAAATGGTGACGGTGATTTTACAGATCCGGGAGACATTTCTCAGTCGCAAGCTGACGCAGCAAAATACAAAACCTACAAAGACATTGGCTGGGTATCCGGAATTTTTAAATCTTTCGGGGATGCTCCGGGTGGTTTCAGCGAAGAATTAAAAGAAATCACTTATAGTGTAGGTGCAGAATATATGTATCAGGATGCTTTTGCTGTAAGAGCAGGATATTTCCACGAAAGCCCTGTAAAAGGAGCCAGACAATTCTTCTCTTTAGGAGCAGGATTCAAATACAATGTAGTAAAAGTTGACGTTTCGTATTTATTTTCAACATCAAAAGTTAAAAATCCGTTAGAAAATACACTTCGTTTTTCTTTAACCTTTAACTTTGGCGACAAATACGAAGTATATTAAAACCTGAAAATAAAAAATTAATAACAATCCAAATTCCTGTTTCTTCAGGAATTTGGATTTTTTTTCCCTTAAACAGAAATGAAAGAAATAAGCATTACATCATCCTTCAACATTTATAACAACCTTGAAGAACTCCCAAAAGACATTCAGGAGTTAATGAGTCAGGCGGTCGAAGTTCGCAAAAAAGCATATGCGCCCTATTCTCAATTTCGGGTTGGAGCTGCTTTACTTTTAGACAATGGAAAAATAGTAGTAGGATCTAATCAGGAAAATGCAGCATATCCTTCAGGATTATGTGCTGAACGCGTTGCCATTTATCATGCCGGAAGTGTATATCCGGAAGCCAAAATTCTAAAAATGGCTATTACAGCAGCTTCAGACACTAATCAGACCACAGCACCAATTCCGCCTTGTGGATCTTGTCGTCAATCTATTGCAGAATACGAGATCAGACAGGACACCCCAATTGAAATCTTTTTTATGGGAGAAATCGGCGAAGTTTACAAATCGGCATCTCTAAAAAATTTACTCCCGTTTATGTTTGATAAAAAGTTCTTGTAAAAAAAAGCCAAAAAGTAGCTTTTAAATTTTACTTCTTACTAGGAATGTCTTATTTTTGCATCCCGACCTTTCGGGCGCAAATTTGTGGGAGGAAACTATTTTGCGTTACAGGCAACAATTGATAACACAAACAAACTTTAGCAAAAGAAAGAATTCAGATGAAAGAAGTTACAAAAGAGGTATATTTAAAGTGGTACGAAGACATGCTACTTTGGAGGAAGTTTGAAGATAAACTTGCAGCATTATACATTCAACAAAAAGTTAGAGGTTTTCTACACCTATATAATGGTCAGGAAGCTGTATTAGCAGGAGCTTTACACGCTATGGACCTGACCAAAGACAAAATGATTACTGCTTACAGAAACCACGTACAGCCAATTGGTATGGGAGTTGATCCTAGAAACGTAATGGCAGAACTTTTAGGAAAAGCAACCGGTACCTCTAAAGGTATGGGAGGTTCTATGCACATCTTCTCTAAAGAACACCGTTTTTACGGAGGACACGGAATCGTAGGTGGACAAATTCCTGTTGGAGCTGGTTTAGCTTTTGCTGATAAATATTTCAACACTGGCGGAGTTACTATGACCTATTTTGGTGATGGAGCTGCGAGACAAGGTTCTTTACACGAAGCTTTCAACATGGCAATGTTATGGAAATTACCGGTTGTATTTATCGTTGAAAACAACGGTTATGCGATGGGAACTTCTGTTGAAAGAACAGCAAACCACACCGACATCTGGAAACTTGGTTTAGGATACGAAATGCCTTGCGGACCTGTTGACGGAATGAACCCGGTAAAAGTTGCCGAAGCAATGACAGAAGCAATCGACAGAGCACGTCGTGGTGACGGACCAACTTTCCTTGAAATGAAAACGTACCGCTACAGAGGACACTCTATGTCTGACGCACAATTGTACCGTTCTAAAGAAGAGGTAGAAGAATACAAAAAAATTGACCCTATTACTCAGGTTTTAGATGTAATTATGGATCAAAAATACGCTACAGAAGAAGAAATCGAAGTAATCGACCAAAGAGTAAAAGACCTGGTTGAAGAATGTGTGAAATTCGCTGAAGAATCTCCATATCCTGAATTACAACAATTGTATGATGTAGTATACGCACAAGAAGACTATCCATTCACACCTCATAAACTATAAATCAATGGCAACAATTATTACAATGCCTCGTTTGAGCGATACTATGACGGAAGGAACGGTAGCGACTTGGCTTAAAAAAGTAGGCGACAAAATTAGCGAAGGAGATATCTTAGCTGAGATTGAAACAGACAAAGCAACAATGGAATTTGAGTCTTTCAACGAAGGAACTCTTTTACATATCGGAATACCAGCGGGAGAAACTGCTCCTGTTGACTCTTTATTAGCAATCATTGGAAACGAAGGAGAAGATATTTCTGCTCTTTTAGCCGGTGGTGCTGCTCCTGCTGCAGAAGCGCCAAAAACAGAAGCTGCCCCTGCTGCAGAAACAAAAACAGAAACTGCTGCTCCTGCAAAAGCAGCCACTGAATTACCAAAAGGTGTTGTAGTGGTTACTATGCCACGTTTGAGCGACACGATGACTGAAGGAACAGTAGCTACCTGGTTGAAAAAAGTAGGTGATGCTGTTGCCGAAGGAGATATCTTAGCAGAAATTGAAACAGACAAAGCTACTATGGAGTTTGAGTCTTTCAATGCCGGTACCTTATTATATATTGGAATTCAAGAAGGAAATACAGCTCCTGTTGACAGCTTGTTAGCTATCATCGGACCTGCCGGAACTGATGTTTCAGGAATTTCTGCAAACTATACTGCCGGAGGTGCTGTAAGCGCTCCTGCAACTGAAGAAACTAAAGCTGCTCCTGCTGCTGAAAAAGCAACAGAAACAGTAGCCGAAACTTCAAACGGAGGAAGAATTCTAGCTTCGCCATTAGCGAAGAAAATCGCTTCTGACAAAGGAATTTCATTAAATCAGGTTAAAGGTTCAGGAGAAAACGGACGTATCGTGAAAAGCGATATCGAGAACTTTACTCCTGCTGCACAAACACCTGCTGCGGCTACTGCAACTACAACTTCTGCTGCTAAACCACAAGAAGCTGCACCTGCTGCACCAAAAGTATTTGTTCCTGCCGGAGAAGTTTTCACAGAAGAGATCAAAAACTCTCAAATGCGTAAAATTATCGCAAAACGTTTGGCAGAATCTTTATTTACAGCTCCTCACTACAACTTAGTGATCGAAGTAAGTATGGACGAAGCTATGGGAGCAAGAGCAACAATCAATACGGTTCCGGATACAAAAGTATCTTTTAACGATATGGTAATTAAAGCTTGTGCTTTAGCCTTGAAAAAACATCCAAAAATCAACTCTCAGTGGAAAGAAGATGCAATCATCATCAACCACCACGTAAACATTGGTGTTGCTGTAGCAGTTGAAGACGGATTAGTAGTTCCTGTATTGAAATTCACAGACGCTATGAGTTTATCTCAAATTGGCGCAAGCGTAAGAGATCTTGCCGGAAGAGCGAAAAACAAAAAACTGGGACCACAAGAAATGGAAGGAAGTACTTTTACCGTTTCTAACCTTGGAATGTTTGGTATCACTGAATTCAATTCAATCATCAACCAGCCAAACTCTGCAATCCTTTCTGTAGGAGCAATTGTAGAAAAACCGGTAGTGAAAAATGGTCAGATTGTAGTTGGAAACACCATGATGCTTTCATTAGCATGTGACCACAGAACAATCGACGGTGCAACCGGAGCTCAGTTTTTACAAACATTAAAACAATACATCGAAAGCCCGGTGACCATGTTAGCATAATTTTTATGTCCATGCCGCCTAAGCAAAGTCAAAACGACTAAGCAAAGCCGAATATCCGTCTGAGTGAAGCCGAATGTCCGTCTGAGCGAAGTCGAATGTCCGTCTGAGCGAAGTCGAAGACCCCCTCATAATAAAATCCCGTCCCGAAGTTTTTCGGGACGGGATTTTTTGTTTAATTTTCATCCTCAAATCCAAAACATATAAAAATGAAGAAAATAACTCTTGTAGCTTTATTCTTAGCAGCTCTTGCCTGCCAGAAAAAAGAACAAACTGAAAAAAATACAGCCGTCATTGACGAACACAGCTATTCTAAGCCGGAATTAGCTGTCGTCAAACATCTTGATCTCGATATCAAAGTAGATTTTGACACACAAACCATTACCGGAAAAGCGTCGTGGCAAATTGACAACATTAGCAAAGGAAACGAAATAATCTTCGACGAAAACACCCTTAACATTACCAAAGTAACCTTAGGAGACGAAGAAAAAGAAACAAAATTCAAACTTGGTACCGACGTAGAATTTCACGGAAAACCACTTCACATTACCATCGAACCCAACACTACTAAAGTTAACATTTACTACAGCACTACCAAAGACGCAGTGGCACTACAATGGTTGACTCCGGAACAAACAGCAGACAAAAAGAAACCATTTCTTTTCTCTCAGGGCGAAAGTGTTTGGTCCCGTACCTGGATTCCATGCCAGGACTCACCGGGCATTCGTTTTACATACAATGCAAAAGTTACGGTTCCAAAAGATTTAATAGCCTTAATGAGCGCTGTTAATCCGCAAAAGAAAAATGACACGGGAGTTTACACCTTCAAACAAGACAAAGCAATTCCTTCTTATCTAATGGCTATCGCTGTTGGAGATCTTGAATTTCAATCTATCGACAAAAGAACCGGAGTTTATGCAGAACCTTCTTTGCTGAAAAAAGCAACATGGGAATTTGCCGAATTAGGCAACATGGTTGGCGCTGCCGAAAAACTATACGGACCATACCGTTGGGGACGTTACGACGTACTGGTTTTACCTCCAAGCTTTCCTTATGGCGGAATGGAAAACCCAAACTTAACTTTCCTTACTCCGGGCGTTATTGCCGGAGATCGCTCACTAACAAGTCTTTTAGCACATGAATTAGGACATAGCTGGAGCGGAAATTTAGTAACCAATGCCACCTGGGATGATATTTGGTTAAACGAAGGATTTACGACTTATGTAGAACACAGAATCGGAGAAGCCATCTTTGGAAAGAAAGAATTCGAGATGCAAAACGTTATCACAAACAAAGAATTAGTCGATAATGTAGCTGAATACGGAGACACCAATCCGGATACAAGATTGAAAGTTAGTCTTACCGGAAGAAATCCGGACGATGGTATCAGTATGATTCCTTACGTAAAAGGGTATGCCTTTTTAAGAGTTATCGAGAATGCTGTTGGTCGTGAAAAATTCGATCCGTTTATTAAAAACTATTTCGACTCACATGCTTTCCAATCGATCACAACGGAAGACTTCGTAAAATACATTAACGAAAACCTTATTAAAGGCGACAAGGCTCTGGCGGATAAAATAAAACTGGACGAATGGATTTACAAACCGGGAATTCCGTCAAACATCCTTCCGGTAAGTTCTCCTGATTTTGATGCAATTGATAAAATCCAAAAGACATGGAGAGAAACCGGCGTGACAGGTCTAAGTAAAAAAATTACGACAACTGCCGAAAAACAGCATTTTATAGATCATCTTCCAGCTGACATTACAGTAAAAGAGATGGAAGCTATCGACAAAGAATTCAACTTTACAAAAGGCGGTAATTTCATCATCAAACGTCAGTGGTTTGTTCAGGCCATTGAACATCAATACAAAGCAGCCAATCCTGCTATTGAGCAATTTCTAATTGGAATAAGCCGAACAGGATCTGTAATGATGCTATACAAAGAAATGGTTAAAACTCCTGAAGGAAAAGTGTGGGCTAAACAGATTTTCGAAAAAGCAAAATCAGGTTACCATGCGACAACTATTCAGGCTGTTGAAGGCATTTTGAAATAGTATCCAGTATTCAGTTTGCAGTCTCAGTTTTCAGTCCCGGTTACTGAAAACTGAGACTGAAAACTGTAAACTACGACTAAATACTTACTTATTCTTCGCTTCAATCCACTTTGACATGTACATGGTGCTTTTATAAGCATGATGCTGCAATAAACTGCCCATAAAATTATGCAGACGATGACTTGTAGAATCCATTAGCAATGAATTTACCACAGACATGAATCCATCTGAGTATCTGTCTTTCAGATAACACTCGTTGATAATTGCAATTCCCTTTTTCTGAGCTTCCTTCCAAAGATTCTCATCCTGATAAAGTTTAATCGCTTTTATAGCAAATTCAGCTGCATCATCTTCTATAAAACCATTCCAGAGCAAATTAGCATGCATGGCTTCAGAACCAATTGCAGTAGTCACACTTGGCGTTCCACACTGCATAGCTTCTAACAATTTCCCTTTTAAACCTGCTCCAAAACGAATTGGCGCCAGCACAACTCTCGCATTTTTCACGATTTCGACAGCATCCACTGCCCTTCCCATGATATAAAATCCATTCTTAGGCTGATGTATTTGCAATACCTTTTGTGACGGATAAGCACCGTAAATTTCCAAAACAGCCGTTGGAAAATCTTTTTTGATCAAAGGCCAAATTACTTCTCTTAAGTACTGAACCGTATTCCAATTGGGCTCATGAAAGAAATTCCCAATAAAAACAAACTTATTCCTTTCTTCAAATGATGGCAATTTCAAAAGATCATCTTCAGACATCGAATCTGTCAAAAAAGGAAGATACAAAAGCAAATCGGCACTGATTCTGAACTTGTCTTTTAGAACATCCATTTCAAACGTCGAAATAATCAAAGACAAATCACATCTTAAAATACTGGCAATTTCTCGTTTTGCTACTTCTTCAGAAAAAAGATCTGTCACTTCAAACTTTCGGTTTTCTTTAAAAGCCTTTTGTCTGGCAGCGCGTAAACAATGCAAGTCTTCGGTATCAAGAATCCGAATTGCTTCAGGACAGTTTTCCGCCACTCGCCATCCAAATTGCTCTTCGATCATAAAACGATCAAAAACGACAACTTGCGGGTTTAGTTCCTTTACAAAATCATCAAAACTGGCCGAATTGAGTTCAATGCTTTTTTTTGCTACTCCAAACTCAGACAAATCAACCATAAAATCACTGTCTAATGCCGCACTGACAAATGTGATGTCAAATTTATTCTGTTTAAAAATAGAAATTAACTGCATCATTCTTCCTCCGGCAGCAGACGAATTTGGTTCGGGCCAGACAGAACCGATAATTAAAAGTTTTTTCACTTGATTCATTTACATTCCATTCAAGCTACAAAATAATGCTTTTTTGAGCGTATTCACATGGAATTTCCTGTTTTTTGGTCATAAAAATGAGTAATTTTGCACAATACAAATTTCGGAATCAATTATGTTAGGATTAAAATTAGCCACAGACCCGCGCTGGGTAAATATAGTAGAATCAAATATCGAAGAGATTTTGACGGATCATGCGTGGTGCGAGCAAAAAGCAGCTTCAAATGCCATCAGCTTAGTGACTTACAATTCTGAACTGGAAGAATTGGTTACCGAAATGCTTGTAATCGCCAGAGAAGAGCTCGAGCACTTACAAATGGTGCACGATATTATCAAAAAAAGAGGCTTGACATTGGGGCGTGAACGAAAAGATCACTATGTAAATGAGCTTTTTAAATTTATGAAAAAAGACGGAAGCCGCAGAGACGCTCTTTGCGACCGCCTATTGTTTTCGGCTATGATTGAAGCCAGAAGCTGTGAGCGTTTTAAAGTACTTTCTGAAAACATAAAAGACGAAGAACTGGCTAAATTCTATCGTGATTTAATGATTTCTGAAGCCGGACATTATACTACATTTTTAGGTTTTGCACGAAAATATACCGACAATATCGATATTGATAAACGCTGGAAAGAATGGATTGAATTTGAAGGCTCAATTATTACCAACTACGGAAAAAGCGAAACCGTACACGGATAATATTCTTTTAAACTCGATTTTCATTTTTTACCTATAAATACCACAACTTGTTATGTCTACAAATAAAATAAAGACCATTTTACTAAAAACGGCCAAATACCTTGGGATTACCTTTGTTGTCATTATAGGACTACTATTCCTTACTCCCATTATTTTTGAAGATCAAATCAAGGAACAAATTAAAAAAACCGCTAACGAAAAGCTGAGTGCAGAATTGAATTACTCTGATGTTTCGGTTTCGTTTTTTCAACATTTCCCCTCGCTTACTTTAACCTTAAGCGATTTACACCTTAACGGATCGGCACCTTATACAAAAGAAAAATTCATCACTGCGAAAGAAGTTTCGTTTGGGATCAATGTAGCCAGTCTGATTTTCAGCAAAGAGGTAAAAATCGATCAGATTTATTTATCAGATTCCTTTATCAATGTAAAAGTAAATGAAGAGGGAGAAGCCAATTACAATATTTACAAGTCAAATTCTCAAGCCGAAACCCCTAAAGACAGTACCGAAACCGCTTTAAAACTGGAACGAATTGAAATTTTAAACAGTAAAATTGTTTACGATGACAAATCAACCAAAATCCATTTTGATGCGTTCGGATTTGATTATTTAGGAAAAGGCGATCTAAACAAAGCTGTTTTTGATTTGTATTCGAAAGCAAAAATTGAAAAATTGAATATTGTTTATGAAAATGAACCTTATCTAATGAATAAAAAAGTGAACGCTGATTTGATTACAAAAGTCAACGTCAACTCCCTGTCCTTTTATTTCCAACAGAATAACCTTAAAATAAATGATCTTGTGGTCGACTTTATAGGGAAATTCGACTTCCTGAAAGACGGTTATAATATGGATTTTGTAATCAAATCAGACAACAGTGATTTACACGATGTTTTTACCGCCTTCCCTCCAAAATATATCACCTGGCTGTCGAAAACAGAATTAAAAGGAAATACCAACCTGCTTTTAACTTTAAAAGGAGATTATATTGCCGCACAGAACATTGCACCGGATCTTAATCTGGATGTGAAAATAGACAGCGGATTTGTCAATTATAACAAAAGTGCTTTTCCGGTTTCCAATTTAAATTTAGAGATCAAAACAAAAGTTCCGTCTTTAAATCCGGATCTGCTAATTGTCGATGCCAAAAATCTGTCTTTAAACATCAAGCAGGATTATCTGAAATCAAAATTCTATGTCAAAGGCATAAACACTCCGGATATTAATGCTGATTTTAAGGCCAAAATTGATCTTGGAAAATTAATGTCGGCACTTGGAATTCCAACTATTGTTTTAAAAGGAAATCTGGCTGGTGACGTAAAAGCTAACGGAAAATTTGATTTAAAAAACAAACTTCTTCCCGTTACCAATGGTACTATTGACTTGGTAAATGGCTATTTAAAAACACCTTATTATCCAAATCCGATCACAGATATTACTATCAAATCTAAGGTTGAGAATCAAAAAGGGACTTTTAGTGATTTAAAAACAAACCTAAAACCTGCTCAGTTTACTTTTGAAGGAAAACCTGTTTTCGTAGAAGCCGATTTGAGTAATTTTAATGATTTAGCTTACGACATCAAGGCTAAAGGAGAACTGGACGTGAACAAAATCTACAAAGTTTTCTCTCAGCAAGGACTTGATCTGGACGGTTTCGTAAAAGCCGATTTGGTTTTAAAAGGAAAACAAAGCGACGCCGAGAAAGGAAATTACCGCAAGCTGTACAACAAAGGAACACTTGAACTTAGAAACATCGGAATAACTTCTGAATATCTTCCGAAGAAATTCATCATCAAAGAAGGTATTTTCAAAATCAATCAGGATAAAATGTCCTTCAATAACTTTTTGGCTGCCTACGGTCAATCTGATTTCAGGTTAAATGGTTACCTGCAGAACGTTTTCAATTATGCTACTACCAATACCGGTGTTTTAAAAGGCTCTTTTAAATCGACTTCACGATATATCAATGTGGACGAATTTATGTCGAGTACTACAACAAATACTGCTGCTACAGCAACCACAACGGAAACCAAGCCTCAGGCTCAGCCAGCTCAAACCGGTGTAATTATTATTCCGGCCAATTTGAATCTGCAGTTTACAGCCAACGCTCAAAAAGTAAATTTTGACAAATTGAATCTTTTAAATGCTGTTGGAAATCTAAGCATGAACAAGGGTAAACTGAACATGCAGAATACCGGTTTCAATCTAATTGGCTGTGATGTTAGCATGAATGCCAATTATCAGGCGATAACTCCTAAAAAGGCCAATTTTGATTACGCGATTAAAGCCTCTGATTTTGATATCAAAAAGGCCTACAACGAAATTGAAGTTTTTAGAAAAATGGCAAGCGCTGCCGAAAAAGCACAAGGAATTGTTTCTTTAGACTACCAATTAAAAGGCCGTTTAAACAGTAAAATGGAACCGGTTTATCCATCGCTTGCAGGCGGAGGAACACTTTCGATAAAAGATGTAAAAGTTCGCGGACTGAAAATGTTTAGTGCAGTAAGCAAACAAACCAATACAGAGTCGATCAAAAATCCGGATCTTTCGAAGGTCGACATTAAAACGACCATCAAAAACAACATCATGACGGTAGAACGTTTTAAGTTTAAGTTTGCGGGCTTCCGACCAAGAATCGAAGGTACCACAAGTCTGGACGGAAAACTAAACCTGAAAATGCGTCTGGGTCTTCCGCCTTTGGGGATTTTTGGAATTCCTTTAACCATTACCGGAACTCAGGATAATCCAAAAATAAAAGTGGGAAGAAAATCTCAAAATTTAGAAGAAACAAAAGATACTGAAGAATAAAACCAGAAAACCTGTTCATAATGAGCAGGTTTTTTAATTTAAATCAAATTATATTTATAGTTTTGAATAGCAATGCAACGCACTCATGAAACAATCTAAAAAAGGAGAGTTTTACGGCCAGACCAACAAAACGATTTCTCTTGAAGGAATAACGTTGACTGATACCGTATATACACACCCTACAGTAGACTGGCATTATCATGAGCATGCCTACTTCACTTTTATCCTGCAGGGAAATGTAATTGAAGGAAACAAAAAAGAGGTTTACAATTGCGCTCCCGGAAGCCTGTTGTTTCATAACTGGCAAGAACCACACTACAACATTAAACCGGAAGGCTTTACCAGAGGTTTTCATCTTGAAATTGAAAAAAAATGGTTTGATGACCTCACCTTAAACAGCAACAACCTGCAAGGAAGCACAACTGTCCTAAACCCCGACATCAAACTTTTGATGTATAAAATTTTCAGAGCGACCAAAATTGACGATTTTCATTTTGACCTTTCGACACAAACCCTGTTAATTGAAATCTTATCCAAACTAAATGGTGATTTTGAATCCATCAAACATAAAAATCCTAAATGGGTTACAATGATTGATGAAATCCTTCACGATCAGCTTACCGAAACCATTACACTTGATTATTTATCTAAAATATTAGGCATTCACCCTATTCATCTTTCAAGAGATTTTTCAAAGTATTTTCATTGCAATCTGGGAGAATACATCCGAAAATTAAAAGTAGAAAAAGCACTCTCACTCATTGCCCTTCAAAGCAAATCCTTAACCGAAATTGCGTACGAATGCGGTTTTTCTGATCAAAGTCACCTGACCAGATCCTTTAAAGAAATAAATGGCCTGAATCCTTCCGAACACAAAAAAATACTGTTCAAAAAATGAGTCAGATGTTAATCCTGTACAATTTTTTAAATTTATTACAGAGTAACTTTGCCTTTCAATCTTATAATCAATCAAATGACAAAACACTTTCTTTTACTTGCCCTGCTATTTTGCAATGGCATAATTTCGGCACAAAACAATAATCTGTTCAAACCCGATGAGATTACAACCGAACTGCATAAAAACAACATTGGTAAAGTTACTTTTATGAAGGGCAACATTCCTCTGGAGCAGTATAAAGAATCTGATATTCTGAAATCTTTTGAGCTAACCTACAAATCCGATTTGAATATCAGAGTTTTCATGAACAACTCTGTCATCAATTACCTGCACCAATTGAATCCTGAATTATCCGCAGATCAACTTTTAACAACCGGAAACCTTCAGTTTGCCTTTTACATCGACAATAAACTCCTCTACACCGAAAACCTTAACTACGGATGCAGTTTTGGATCAGCAGGCAGTAAAAACACCTCAACAACCTTTAGAGTTCCTTTAACCAGTACAAAAAAAGAAGATTGGTGGTCTATTTATTTATGGGAAAGATTCAAACTTAATGGCGGAGAAAAAGCCCTAACCAACGGCAAACACAAACTAAAAATAGAAATTCGTCCTTACCTTAAATCCGATAAAAACAATGAAATTAAAACTGGCGATTTAATTGCAAAAGGAGAAGTTCAGCTTATCTTAAAAGCTCCGAAACTAACCGCCAAACAAATCGAAGTTCAGCCTATCCAGCCTAACAGTGACTGGGAAGTTTCGAATTTTGCTTTTGACAAGAAGAAAATTGAAAAACTCAATACTGCTATTGCCAGCTACAATTTGAAGGAAATTACAAGTATCGTTGTAGTCTACAATAAAAAACTACTGCTTGAAGAATATTTTAATGATGCTAACCGAAACACATTACACGATACCCGATCGGCAGGAAAATCTTTTGCATCGACATTAGCCGGAATTGCCATGAACGACGGCTATCTTAAAAACGAAAATCAGACTTTAGACCAATTTTACGATTTAAAAAGTTTTGCAAATTACGCCCCTAAAAAAGACAACGTAAAAATAAAAGACTTACTCACCATGAGTTCCGCTTTTGAAGGATCCGATCAAAATAGCGATTCCCCCGGGAACGAAGAAAACATGTACCCTACCGATAATTGGGTAAAATTTACTTTAGATTTACCAATGGACAAATCTAAAACCAATGGCGGTCAATGGGATTATTTTACGGCCGGTGTCGTTTTATTGGGCGACATCATTCACAAATCTGTTCCTGGAGGATTAGAAAAATATGCCGATGAAAAACTTTTTAAGCCTTTAAACATCACCCACTATCAATGGCAATATACGCCTCAAAAAGTAGCGAATACTGCAGGAAGCCTTCAAATGACTTCTCTGGATTATGCAAAATATGCACAGTTGTATCAAAATAACGGTCTTTGGAAGGACAAACAAATCTTAACTGCCGATTGGGTTCAAAAAACCCTTACGCACCAAATTCAGATTCCGGAAAGACAAAATGAATTCTATGGTTACTTATTTTGGAACAAAACTTTCACTTTTAAAAACACTCCTTACGAAACCTATTATTGCGCCGGTAATGGAGGAAATGAGTTTATGATTTTTAAAAATCTTCCGCTTGTAGTAATCATTACTTCAAAAGCCTACAACAAACCTTATGGGCACGCACAAGCCGATACCATTGTACAAGATTATATTTTACCCGCAATACTAGCAAACAAACAAAAGTAGTTGCTCTAAAAAATAGACCCGAGTCCGACTGAGCAAGGGCTTCGACTTCGCTCAGCCGGACATCGTGATATCAATTATAAATCTTAGTTTTAAACTTAAATATCAAAACCTAAAACTTGAAACGTGAAACCCGAAACTTTGAACTTGAAACTTTGAACTTGAAACCTGAAACTTGAAACCTAAAATTTAACCTTTCATCATTCCACAAAAAAACCCGCTCATCAAAGATGAACGGGTTTTTGTAATAAGTAATCTAATGATTATGCTTCGAATGGAAGGATAGATACATAAGATTTGTTATCTTTTTTCTTTTGGAACTTAACAACTCCTGCTACTCTTGCGTGTAGTGTGTGATCTTTACTGATGTAAACATTTTCACCTGGATTGTGTTTTGAACCTCTTTGTCTAACGATGATGTTCCCAGCAATAGCAGCTTGACCACCAAAAATCTTAACGCCTAGACGTTTTGATTCTGATTCTCTACCATTCTTCGAACTACCGACACCTTTCTTGTGAGCCATGACGTATGAGTTTAAATATTGTTATTATTCTTTAGTAGCTTCTTTTTTTGCTTTTGGAGCTGCTTTTTTTGCTTTTGGAGCTTCTGCTTCAGCAGATACTTCTTCAGCTACAACCGCTTTTTTAGCTGCTGCTTTTTTAGTTCCACCAGCTGCAGTAATACCTTCAATTACAATTTGAGTAAGATATTGTCTGTGACCATTTCTCTTTTTGTATCCTTTTCTTCTTTTCTTTTTGAAAACGATAACTTTGTCTCCTTTTAAGTGTTGTAACACTTTAGCTTCTACTGAAGCACCTTCTATAGCTGGGGCGCCTAAAGTTACATTTCCGTTATCGTCTAATAAAAGAACTTTGTCAAAAGAAACTTTTGAACCTTCTTCGTTAGCCAAACGGTGAACATAAACCTTTAAGTCTTTGCTTACTTTAAATTGTTGCCCTGCTATCTCTACGATTGCATACATACCAAATTGATTTATTGATTTTTAAGGTTGCAAATATACAACTAATAATTTACTGTGCAATCCCTTATTCTAAAAATATTTATTTCAGCTTTATAACTGTTTTTCAAGACGTTTCTGCATTCCAAAAAAGCTATTTAGAAGTAAAATACTGTTAAAATTTAATCATTTCATTCCTGTTTTCCTAAATGCTAATTAAAATAACCTATTTTTGATGTAACGATAATCAACTCTTGACTACCTATTTATTAGGTAAATATAAATTTATTAATCTTTATGAAAAATTCAATCATTATGTTAAGTGCGGCACTAATGCTCGGCGGAGTGGCTCATGCTCAAAAGGTAGCTTTTGAAGAATACAATTTAGACAACGGAATGCACGTCATTTTACACAATGATCCTTCAGCTCCGGTTGTGATTACCTCGGTTATGTACCACGTAGGATCAAAAGACGAACGTCCGGACCGAACGGGTTTTGCACATTTCTTTGAACATTTATTATTTGAAGGAACTAAAAATATCAAACGCGGCGAATGGATGAAGATCGTTACGGCTAATGGAGGTGTAAACAACGCCAACACTACTGACGACAGAACTTATTACTACGAAGTTTTACCTTCAAACAACTTAGAACTTGGCTTATGGATGGAATCGGAAAGATTAATGCATCCGATTATCAATAAAATTGGAGTTGACACTCAAAACGAAGTAGTTAAAGAAGAAAAAAGACTGCGTTATGACAATCAGCCTTACGGAAACATCTTGCCGGTTGTAAAAGAAAACATGTTCAAAAAACATCCGTACCGCTGGACCACTATTGGTTCCATGAAGGATCTGGATGCCGCAACTCTTGAAGAATTTCAGGCTTTTAATAAAAAATTCTACACCCCAAACAATGCCGTTTTAGTGGTGGCAGGTGATTTTGACAAAGCCAAAACAAAAGAATGGATTCAGAAATATTTTGCTCCAATTCCAAAAGGAGAAGAATTAAAAAAACAAACTTACGTAGAAGAACCAATCAATCAGACCATAAAAGCCACTTACGAAGATCCGAACATTCAGATTCCAATGGTAGTTGCTTCGTACAGAACACCATCAATGAAAACCAGAGATGCAAGAGTTTTGGATTTGATTTCTTCTTACTTAAGTGATGGAAAAAGCTCTAAACTGTACAAAAAAATTGTAGACGACAAAAAAATGGCGCTTCAGATTGGAGCAGTAGGATTTAGTCAGGAAGATTATGGAATGTACATATTATACGGCTTGCCAATGGCTCCTAACACAACAGCCGACATCTTAAAAGAAATGGACGAAGAAATTGTAAAAATTCAAACGGACTTAATTTCTGAAAAAGATTATCAAAAATTACAAAACAAATTCGATAATAATTTTGTGAATGCCAATTCAACAGTAGAAGGAATCGCAGAAAATCTGGCTTCTTTTTATCTGCTTTACGGAGATGTTAATTTGATAAATACCGAGATCGACCTTTATCACTCTATCACCAGAGAAGAGATCAGAGAAGTAGCAAAAAAATACCTAAACCCTAACCAGCGTTTAATTTTAGACTATATTCCTTCAACTAAAGCTCAAAACTAAGTCATCGAATCATGAAAAAAATACATACATTTTTAATCCTTTTATTCCTAACTGGAATTATGCAAGCACAAGACCGTCCACAACCAAAACCAGGCAATTCTCCTGTAGTCAACATCAAAAAGCCGCAAACTTTTGTTTTGGCGAACGGGATGAAAGTTTTGGTGGTTGAAAATCATAAATTACCAAGAGTAAGCTTTACTCTAACCCTTGACAACGCTCCTTTTGCAGAAGGAAACAAAAAAGGAGTCGACGAATTAACAAGCGCCTTAATTGGTAACGGAACTAAAAAAATAACGAAAGAAGCTTTTAACGAAGAAATCGACTTTTACGGAGCAAATATTAATTTTTCTTCATCAGGAGCTTCCGGAAGTTCACTTTCCAAATATTCAGGACGTGTTCTGGAACTTTTAGCTGAAGGAGCTTTACAGCCAAACTTCACGCAATCAGAATTTGATAAAGAAAAAGCAAAATTAATCGAAGGACTTAAAGCCGACGAGAAAAGTGTTCCGGCAATTGCCAGCAGAGTTGTTGACGTTTTAGCGTTTGGAAAAAACCATCCATCCGGAGAATATCTTTCAGAAGCAACAGTAAAAAATGTGACTCTTGCTGATGTTCAGTCTAATTATGCGACCTATTTTGTTCCTGAAAATGCTTATTTGGTAATCATAGGTGATGTTAAATTTAAAGAAACTAAAGCTGCTGTAGAAAAACTTTTTAGCGGATGGAAAAAACAGGCTACGCCAAAAAACACCTATCCGGCTCCTGAAAATGCTGCTAAACTTCAAATTGATTTTGTTGACGTTCCAAATGCAGTTCAATCTGAAATTTCATTGGTGAATACGGTGAATTTGAGAATGAGCGATCCTGATTTCTTCCCTGCTGTGATTGCAAATCAAATTTTAGGTGGTGATTTTAACAGTTACCTGAACATGAATTTACGTGAAAAACACGGTTGGACGTATGGAGCAAGATCAAGTATCGACGGAGGAAAATATGTAACTAAATTCAAAGCTTCTTCTGCCGTTAGAAATACAGTTACGGATAGCGCAGTGGTAGAATTTGTAAAAGAAATCAAAAGAATCAGAACTGAAAAGGTTTCTGAAGATATTTTGAAAAATGTAAAAGCGGGATATATTGGACGTTTTGTAATGCAGGTTGAAAAACCACAAACTGTTGCACGATATGCTTTAAACATTGAAACAGAAAAACTTCCAGCCGATTTCTACGAAAAATACATTCAAACCATCAACAGTGTTACTGCCGATGATGTTTACCGTGTTGCCAACAAATATTTCATGCTTGACAATATGCGAATCGTAATTGCCGGAAAAGGATCTGATGTGCTAACAGGTTTAGAAAAACTTCAAATTCCGATTTTCTATTTCGATAAATACGGAAATCCTGTTGAAAAACCAGTAACTAAAAAAGAAGTTCCAGCCGGAACTACTGCTAAAACCGTTTTCGAAAACTACCTTAAAGCAATTGGTGGAGAAAAAGTAGTTGCTACCGTAAAAACACTTTCGATGACAGGATCTACTACTATTCCTCAAGCTCCTTCCCCATTGACTTTTACTTCTAAATTAGATTCAAAAGGAAAAATGATGGTATCTCTTGCGATGGGACCAATGAATTTAATGAAACAGGTTGTAAATGATAAAGGCGCTTATATCGAGCAACAAGGACAACGCAAAAACCTTGAAGGAAATGATCTTGCCGAAATGAAAGCCAGTGCTGCTCCGTTTGAAGAGCTTCAACTTGTAAAAAGAACCGACTTAAAAGTAGAAAGTATCGAACCAATAAACGGTAAAGATGCCTACGCTATCAAAGACGGTAAAACAACTTATTTCTATGACGTTGCATCAGGATTGAAACTTGCTGAAGCAAAAGTTCGTGAACAAGGCGGAAAATCAACGACGCAAATTACCAACTTCAACGATTATAAAGACGTAAAAGGAGTTAAAATTCCTTTCAATATCGTTCAGAATGTAGGTTTTGAGTTAGATATTAAAATGTCTGACATTAAGATTAACGAAGGAGTTTCTGAAGCAGATTTCTTGTAAGATACTGAGATACTAAGGTGCTGAGGCGCTAAGATTTTTTTGAGGCTTAGTCAGAGTTTAAAACTTTGACTAAGCCTTTTCTTTTTTTACCAAACAGAGCGAAGTCGAAGCTTTGTCAGACCAAACGAAGTCAAAGCTTTGTCCGGCTGAGCGAAGTCGAAGCCCCCCAGTTCCAATTGGTGCGCCCTTCGACTCCGCTCAGGGCGACAAAACAAAACAAAACAAAAGAAAGGCTGTCAATCACGACAGCCTTTCTCATTTTAATCATTCAGTTTCCAGATATGGATTTAAAATTTCTGCTAATTCATTCAACCAGTAGAAGCCGTTTTCAAGGCTTGTTTTGTCTGTCTCAAATGTTTCACATTCTCTCATCATACTTAAAGCAAGCAGATAATTTACTTTTCGAATGGTCTTTGCCATAAATTCAGGATCTACCGATTTGTTAAAGAAATCAATCAACTTCAATTCTGTTTCTTTCGAAAGGGTGTTTGTACTCATAATTTGACTTTTTAGGAATAAAAACCCGCATAGTTAAGGTGTCCTACGTTGTCAAAAACGTTGCGGTTGTTTCCAATGCCGCCACCATACCATACGGGCAATTTTTTTTGTGTTCATATATATTTGACTTTTTAGGACTACAAATATAGTCAAAACAAAAGAAAAATACTACAAATTATGTATCGTTATTTTTTAAAACCCTCAAAAACACATAACTACAACCTCATTAAATCAAACACAGTATGTCATAGAAATCGAAATGACAACTTCACGATAAATCAATGTCCGGCTGAGCGAAGTCGAAGCCCCGTTCCAATTGGCACCCTTCGACTTCGCTCAGGATGACATTTGCATAAAATCACATCTAACCTTTTACAAACAACATTTCACAGCCAAAGTTACTTCTTAGCCGATAAATATACTCCAATCAAAATTATAAAAGCACCAAAAAACTGAATTGGCGTAAGCATTTCGTTATCCAACAGTCCCCAGAAAAATGCCACAATCGGAATTAAATACGTTACCGAAGTTGCAAATACAGGTGATGAAATTTGGATTAATTTAAAGAACAAAACATTCGCGATTCCGGTTCCAAGAACCCCTAAAATCATGACAAACCAAATAGAATGCTGTGTAACTTCAAGGTTCATTCTTTGCGGAAAATCGGTCGTACTCAGAATAAGCAAAGCCGGAATAAGTAATACCGCAAAATTTCCGGTTGTGATGCTGAGCGAATTTAAATCGGATAAGTATTTTTTAATCAGATTGACATTTATGGCATAACTAAGCGTTGCGATAACCACCAGAATCACATAATAGTAATTTTGTCCCGGATGCGAAGATGCTCCGCTTAAAACCAGCAATAAACACCCCACCAGACCAATAAAAACGCCTAAAACCTGTCTTTTTTGAAATTGGATTCCGAAAATAAGTATCCCTAAAACCAATGTGTTTAAAGGGGTAAGCGAGTTCATAATGGCTACGATTGAACTGTCAACTTCAGTTTCGGCAATGGCAAAAAGAAAAGCCGGTATAAAAGTTCCGAAGAAAGACGTTATGGCGACAAATTTCCACTGACGGCGGGAGATCTTCTTCAAACTTCTGAACCCGACAATCAATAAAAATAAAGCTGCAAAAATAATCCGGAACGAACCTACCTGAACTGCTGTGAGTCCAACCAAACCTCTTTTGATGAGGATAAAAGAACTTCCCCAGATTAGTGAAAGCACCAATAAATAGGCCCACTTTAATTGTTTTGCATCCATAAAACATATTTTAGTGCAAATTTGTAATAATTTTACGAATTGACCTCTTCCTTTTTACTAATTTTGCAAAGAACATTTTTTCGCAAATTAAAATCTTAAAAATATGAAATTTACAAGAATCATAGCTTTGATTGCTATTGCAGGTTTAGTACTGGTAAGCTGCAAAAAAGAAGAAGATAAAAACCTGGCTAACATCAAAAATATAGAATCAGCTCCAAAAGAACACAAAGCAATTGCCGCTGAAAATGTACAGACTTCAAGTTTTAAAATCGAAGGAATGACTTGCGCAATGGGATGTGCCAAAACAATCGAAAAAGAATTATCGAATCTTGACGGTGTAGAAAAAGCAACGGTTGATTTTGAGAAAAAAACAGCTACTGTTGTATTTGACAAAACGGTTCAAAACCAGCAAAATTTAACCAAGACAGTTCAGGCAACCGGAGACGGAAAAACCTATAAAGTTTTAGATATTAAATCGTAATTTGACGATGTTTCAGTTCTAAAAAGACTGACAAAAAAATAAATCTTTAAACAGTAGTAAACTCAGGCTTGCTACTGTTTTTTTTATGAATCATTTCAATACAGCCTTAAAAAACAATGGAACTTAAATTTAGTCACATAGACATTTTAGTTAACGATCTGCAATCGGCATGCGACTATTATGTAAAAATCCTTGGAGCAGAGATCTCAAAAAAATTCACCTGGGAGAGAGATGAATTACACGTTGTATATGCCGTTGTAAGAATTGGCCAGGAACGGTTTATGCTGGTACAGCCTTTTTCAGGAAATCTAAAAAAATTATTGGATACAAAAGGCGAAGGCACGATTTATCGTCACTGCTATTCCACTCCTAACATCGAAGCTGCTTTTGACGAATTGGTAAATTCAGGTGTGCAGCCGGAGGACGAGAACGGAAATCCGCTGTCACGAGAAAGTCTTAACACTCCAAGTGGTGTTAGAATTATATGGCTTCCGAAACGTTTTGGAGAATTCTCGATTGAGATCCTTGAAGAAAAAGGGCTTCAACAATTTATGAATGAGGCTTTTTCTGCTTCCTGAGTTGTGGAAAATAAAATTCGGGATCCATATCGTGTAAATCTGCTTTTGCCCCTTCAGGGCAATACTTACCATTAATTTATTTCATAGCGCGTTGCGCCATGCTATTGCCAGGGCTCTTTCAGAGCGATAGCCTTCAATATTTACGCTTACTACTTGTCCCCTACAGATTCTTGGATTGATCCAAAATTTGATCTTTAAAAACCTAAAAAGATTTTCAAATAAAATGGCCTTTTAATTTATATTTGTTGAAGACTCATAAATTCAGAGGTGTTTGTAAGTCTATTTAATTTTCACCTATCACATTTGTATGTAAATGCACGAACAAAACTCTCGCACTAGCAGAAGTAAGTCTATTAAATAGACTAAAGGACAACCGAAAATAAATGAATAATAATGGATTTAATAGAAATAATTTCAGGAAGATGTTTAATTGAAATTTTAGGAGCCTGTGTAAGATTCACTTATTTAAATACAATAATTCTTTTTAAAAAAGACGATTTTATTACCTTCTCAGAAATATGGTCCCCAAAGGGAAATAAAAATAAAAAAGATGCCAATAGCGAAAGAAACCATATAATAGGGGTAATTTTTCTGGGAGGAATCATATTTCTTTTAGTAATCTTTACGACATGAAAAATGTAACCTACAGTTTTAAACCAAAAAAGAATCCAAATTGGATTCTTTTTTGGTTGTGATTTATAGTACTCTTCAAAAAAAACCGAAAGATTAAAAAAAAACATCGCAATGTGCTTTCCCGTAAAGAATTACGAATTAAATAAGCAATATTTGTTCTAAATTAATTAGGTAAAAACAAAGACACCAACCGTACAAACACCACACAATTAGATAATTACAAAAAATTAAAAAAATAACAATATATAACCTAATAAATTAATATTTGTTTAATTAGTTTTGTTAAAAATATCATAATAAATAAAATGAAAAAAATGCCTTTGTATGCTGCAGGTTTTGCAGTCCTTTTAAGTATTATCGCAATCTATTTTGCAAAATCTAGTTCAGAGTTAGTATATGTCGATGTTAATAAATTAATTACAGGTTACAGTAAGACCAAAATGGCTAAATCTGAATTTGATAAAAAAGCTTCTTTAATGAAAGCCAATGTAGACTCTCTTATCAGTAATTGGCAAAATGAATTAAAAACTTACGAAAAAGAAAGAGCCTCCTTATCTCCTAAAGAATTAAAACTGAAACAGGAGCTGCTATCTAATAAACAGCAACAAATTAATGGATACCAAGAAGCCATTCAAAAGAAAATTCAAGAAGAGGATAAAAAAGTCACACAGACTGTAATTAATGATATCAACGATTATATCAAAGAATACGGAAAAAAACATAATTACAAAATCATATTTGGCGCTAGCGGCGGAGGAAATATCATGTATGCTGACGAATCTACCGATCTAACGGAAGAAGTTTTAAAAGGTCTTAATGCGGAATATGATAAAAAATAAACTCTTACTATTTTTTTTATTACTAATTGTTTCCTCTTGCAACAAAAAATTTGATACGCAAGAGGAAATGAATAGTTATATACAAAATGAAGACAACGGCTATATCTATAAAAAAACTGTAGCCAATGTAGACTATGTTTTACAATACAGACCAACTGATTTATTAGTAAAACAAGAATTAGGAGACAAACCTAATCCTGCTCAGATAGAGAAATTCAGAAAACAATACAGCAAGTACATGTATTTCAATCTCTCTATGTCAAAAAACGATCAAGAATTATTAAATGGTGTCGCTCAAGACAAAACCAAATTCGGACAAATGGTCAATGAATTAGCTTTTGGAATGGAAGAAAAACTGCATGTGTATACTCCAACAAAAGACACCCTAGCCTTAGCCGACTTCATTTACCCAAGAATGTATGGCATGAGCAATTCTACTTCAATCATGATTGTATATCCTCGTGATGAAAAATACTTAAATCAAGACTACCTAAATTTTGTAATAGAAGATTTAGGCCTTGAAACCGGAGATGTTAAATTCAAACTTAATACCAAAGCCTTAATAAACGAACCTCAATTAGTTTTTTAATTGTTTTATCTGTAAAACTGTCTCAAATATTCCTTCAAAATAATAACTGACCATTTGATATTATGAACAAATTAACCAGAAACTTTATTCCTTTATTTTTATTACTATTTTTTATTAGCGGTTTAACCACAAATTCAAGTCTCTACGCTCAAGGACCTAATGCCCCTGAAGCATCTGGTTTTGAACCTGTCGATGCTACCGATATGGTAAGTCTACTCACTGGAGATATGACTTATGTAGTTCCGCTGCTTAACGTACCATCGCCGGAAGGAGGATATCCTATAGCATTATCTTATCACGCTGGTATTGCTGTGGATCAGGAAGCTTCATGGGTAGGGTTAGGATGGGTCTTAAACCCAGGAACAATTAATAGAAATGTTAATGGATATCCTGACGATTGGAAAGATGGTCTGGTAAGGGAATTTGCTTATGATGAAGGAGGGAGCGCATATTCATCAGCCATTTCTATTGGGTATGGAGTTCCGGGAGAATGGTCAGTTGGTGTTGGGGTATCATGGGGATCGAACAGATCGTTAGGAGGTAGTGTAAGCGCGAGTGTCGGAGGAATATATGGAAGTGTTGGTACTGATGGTGTTTCAGTAGGGGTTGGTTTGAACGATAATCTTGGAGTTAGTGCATCAGTAGGATATAGTGGATCTTTTGGTATAGGAGCTGATATTGGAATGGGTGAAGATTCTTATCTAAATTTAGGGATTGGCTATGGCCCGGGAGGAGTCAACGGTAATATTGGTTTATCGGAAAAAGGTAGAGGAAAAGATGGAAAATTAATTAAAGGAGTTTCAAGTGGAGTAGGGATTAGTTTGTCTTCTAGCGGAATGAGTGTAAATAGTCGTATACAAGGTTTTGGAACGAGTGCATCGGTGGCTTTTAATAGTTCGACAAAAGCGTCAGACTATAACGTATTACATGAGAATACTAGTTTCACTCTAACAACTCCTTTTGGATATTTTTCTTATGGTAAAAATACTATTAGATGGAGTTTATTAAATATTACCGATTTCACAATGGATGGTTCAATCTACGCTTATGACCCTAGTGGAGAAATAAGTACCGATTTTAATTATGAAAATGGAGATGTTAAAGTTTCATACGAAGCCCATAATGACACATTTGAAGTAGATACAGAGAGTAGCTTTGAACAAAGTTCAAAAGATATTTATATTAAAAGTAACAATGGTGTTTTTTCTAATTTAGATAATTATAATGTTACAGCACAGGGAATAGGAGGTTCAATAGCACCACAATTCTTAAATAATGTCAGGATGGTACCTTTCGGAGTAACAGCTAAAGGGGATAATTTTTCTGGCTTGGCTGTTGGATATGCTTATGGTAGTCAAACACATAATTTACCAAATAGTTTTAAAAAAATTAAGCCTATTCAATTTAATTTTTGCAATAGTTTTAATTCTTATTTAAATGTAATACCCTTTGATATGTCATATATACAAGGGCAAGGATTAAATTTCACGTATTCTTCTCCACCTGCTCCTTTGGCAAATGATTATTCTTATAGTCAAGATCAGTCTTTAATTTATCATCGTAGTTCTTATAAAGAAGCTGAAAATAGAAAACGTAATGGTCAGTACATAGAATATTTTACCGTTGGTGAAATCAATTCAGGAGTTGCAGCAAGCAAAGGATTTTTAGATTCAGAAAATAACTTCCAAAGAGATCAGACATCTTGTGGATACGATAGTGGTGATGCTTTTATAAAAAGGAATTTTGATTCTGGTATTGGAGGTTTTAAAATAACTTCTACAGATGGAAAAACTTATCACTACTCTATAGCAGTATATCAAGCCGAACAAATTCGAAGATTATACGGCATTGTAGATAATAAAACAGAAAATCAAGCCCATATGGATCGAATGCATGTTACTCCTTATGCCACTCATTGGCTATTGACAGCTATTACAGGACCTGATTATATTAAAAATGATGTGAACCGAAAATATCCGGACGAAGGAGATTATGGATATTGGGTTCGTTTTGATTATGGCAAATGGTCTGATGGTTATATTTGGAAAACACCGATTAAATCTGTCAATATTTTTAATAAAGTGAAAGAATATAACTGGGGAAGAAAACAAGTTTATTATCTGGATAAAATTAAGACACGCTCCCACACAGCCTTTTTCATAAAAAACCTTCGAGAAGACAATAAAAGTAGTGCGATGATCTATAAAAACATGTATCACTACCGCACATCTTCAACCAATTATATGAATATCCCTTCAAACCCACTTCTTAAACTAGAAAAAATAATACTATTAAAAAATGAAGATGCTAATTCAATTAATAAAAATAGAGGCATCCCTTTAACAAACGTTCAAAATTATAATTATTACTTATCTGGACAGTATTCACGAACTTGGAGCCCGACAAGTTTTTACCTAAGGAAGTACAGTGTTAATAATAGTGGCAATGTATTTGATACTAATGATTTTGCAGGACTAAACATTGAAGGTAAAGCACTTAAAATCATTACTTTTAATCATGACTACAATTTAGCTAAGGGAGCAACAAATTCTTCGATTGGCAAATTAACATTGAATAGCGTGAATTTTAAAGGCAAGCAGGGTATCGGGGTAATACCACCTATTAAGTTCAATTATGCATATAATTATAATTTTGATTTGGCTAGAAAAAATGATTTTGGCTATTATGAGAATGTGCCGCAGGCCTGGAGCTTAGACAAGATTACCACACCTACTGGCGGCAATATTAATATCATTTATGAACCAGACTCATATGACAAAGTAGCCATTAAAAACGGAAGGGTATTTACGAGCAAACTAAAGTTCACATTTCTTACAGAACCACCTCATGGCTCTGGAGATGATGAAGGTTCGATGAAAAATGCTCCAAAAGGAATCACTAGAATAAAAATAGAAATAGACTATCAGGACCCAACTACTTCAGGATTACGATTAGCTGATTATTTTGATCCTTCAAAACCTTTCTTTATGGATATGTGGTATTCGGCAATGTACAATAATCGCGGTGCCGGTTATGACAGATCATCCGTAAATATTGACAAAGCAAATGCGACAATAGTAGAGTTAAATACATCTCTTAATTATATGATTATCGATGTTATGGCTTCAAGTCCTGCCTTCAGAGACACATTTCAACATTCGGCAGAACCTGTTTCAGCACTGAACGCAGGAAATCAATACTCAGGAGTTGAAAATGCAAATTTACCCCGATTTGAACTGGCATGGAATGGTAGTTCAGGAGGTCGACAATATTCGATGAGACACACGATTATTGGCAATAAAATTAATCCTAACAATAATAGCGGTATTAGAGTTAAACAAATTACTGTTGATGACAATACTGGGAAAACATACAACACATATTACAATTACAATAATCCTTTTACCGGAAAAACATCAGGTATAATCCCTTACTATCCTGAGCCTAATTATGCAGTAAATCAACAAGCACCATATATTTCATTGCTACCTGGGCCTGTTGTAACCTATGCCTATGTAACGGAATCCAGCAATGAGATCAAAAAGCAATATAAGTTTAAGGTACTAGAAGAAATTGTTCAGACTAATAATTTAATCTCGTTTGGCGATCTTTTACAGATTAATACTTCTGAACAAAATCCACTAAGTAATGTTTTTTTAAAAAATGTAACTGTGAAAAATAATATGCAAGCTTTGGGGCGAATCGAAGAGATAAAAGTCTTGAATACAAAAGATCAAATCGTTCAACAAACAAAAAATAACTATAAAACTGTTACTGATTATTTTTCATTAGGACAATATCAACAGTCATACTATGCTGTTAAACATATTTCCACATGGGGTAATAATGCATACGAACAAAATTTCTATAACGTAAGTTCAATGATTGACGTCAATACTAATTTACAAAGTATCACTACTAACCAAAACGGATATACTAATACCACCTACTTTGATCAGTACGACCCTATAACAGGACAGGCTACAGAAACAAGAATAGTGTCTAGTGATGGTAAGTCATACAAAACAAAAATTATCCCAGCTTATTTAAAATATCCTGAAATGGGCTCAAAAGTTGACAACCTTGCTAATAAAAACATGTTATCACAGACAGCAGTTAATTATTCTTACATCAATGACGGTGGAACCTGGAAAGAAACTGGTGTAGGGATCACAACCTGGAGTAATATCTGGTCTTACCAAGATATTGCAGGAACCTCCGTAAATGTTCTAGCCTCCGCGCCTGTTGACCAAAAAATTTGGAGAATACATAAAACTTATGTTTGGAACGGTATCAAAGATGTGAATGGCATTTTCACCAATTACAACTCTACTACAGGAAGCAAAGATGATAACTTTGACTGGGCTATAGGAGTAGGCCAGCCTTCACAATGGAAACAAATTTCAGAAATAACCCTTTACAATCATTTTTCTTCTCCATTAGAAATGAAAGACATAAATGGTAATTACGCTTCAACCAAAATGGGCGATAACGATACAAAAGTTACAATTGTTGGGAATGCAGGATATAATGAAATGTTTTTCTCTGGAGCAGAAAACAATCCTTCTGCAAATTTCCCAACTTATCTTGAACCTGAAATAACAATAACGAATGCATCAAGAAATTCTGTTTATTTCCATACAGGAAAGCAATCTGTGGCTGCAACATCAAGCTCTCTATTTGGAACAGCTATGAAAAATGGACAACATAGACCTGGTAAATACAAAATATCTGTATGGGTAGAGAAAACTAATGCTTCAAAAGCTAGAATTAACAATAATGGGGTAATTGTTGATTTCACAGAAACTTACAATGCTGGAAATTGGGTACTAAAATCAGGCTATGTAACTGTTCCAACTAGTGCTTATTCAATAAATGTAACATCACTAGATACATCAACTGTGTATTTTGATGACCTAATGATTCGTCCTATATATTCTTCTACTACCGGTTATGTGTATAATGAGTGGGATGAACTTACTTATATTATTGGAAACAATGGTCTAGCCACAAAATTTGAATATGATGCAGGAGGAAGATTGATCAAAACATCAACAGAAGTAATAGATGATTTAGCAAATGGGGTAACCGGAGGCTTTAAAGCTGTAAAAACCAATGTGTATAATAACAAATATTTAAACTAATACAATAAATATGAAGAAAATTTTATATAAACTATTGTATCTGATAGTTTTATTCAGCTGTTGTAATTCATATTCACAAGAAACCTCAAAGCCAGCCGTAACTCAACGAATGATAGAGCCTATAGAGCCAGGTTGTGATGAAAATGAAAAATATCCATGGTTTTATGATAATGACGGTGATGGATTTGGAGATTCCAATTATTCACAAATGGCTTGTTCACAACCGAATGATAAATGGGTAAGCAACAGCGATGATTGCAATGACAATAATCCAGCTATAACCTATTATACCTGGTATTACGATGGAGATAAGGACGGCTTCGGAACAATAGACCTAACAACAACAAGTTGTACGCAACCCGCAGGTTATGTTGACAATAATTTAGACTGTAACGATAACAATAAAGACATACACCCTAATACCAAATGGTATATCGATACTAATGGAGATGGGATTGTTTCCGAACTTGATACAAATTATGTTATTAGCTGTACAAAACCAAGTGGTAATTATATTGCTATTGGCACAGATTCAAACGCACATTGGATTCATAATATCAATTTTGATGTTATGGGAAATATTGTTGGCATTAATCGATTGTATTTTGATGATTTAGGAAAATCTGATATAAGTCTGTCTAAAAATTACGTAACCAATAAAATATGGGGTACAGAAACCACTTATGATGATTTTGGGAGGCCGGATAAAACATCTTTTGTCGCGCCATCACCACTAAGCACTTTTGAAAAAACTAATTTTCTTAAAAGTAATGCCGAAGTAATTACAGGTTCCTACCCTCCTATTCTTTCACTAAATAACATTGCTGCAAACAATACTTATAAAGCCACACAATCTATAACTGTAACCGGAACTGTAGCCTCTGGCTTAAATGTAAATCTTACTGCTCCGGTTATCACATTAAGCAATACCTTTAGCATTACCGCAACATCAGGAAGTAGTTTTGTACTAACCGCCGCTTATCTTCAGGACGTTTCTGCAAATCCAAGTCTGGCAAATTATTACAGCGACAATAATACAGATGAGCCCTACCAAGCTACAGCAACACATCCTTTTGCTCAAAATAACTATGATTCCTTAAATCCGGGCAATATAATAAATGTTGTAGGTGGTAATAAAATAAATGGAGAATGGAAAACCGGATATACCTACACTGTTCCTGCTGCTCAAGAAATGTATTATGTTTATGGTTCTGATTATTATGATGGAACAATTTCTAATGGAAAAGAAGAGGTTATCACTAAGTTTTACAAATCTGTAAGTACCGATGCAAATGGCAATGAAAATGTGGCTTTTGCGGATGGAGAAGGGAAATTATTAGCAACTGCAAGATCAGGTGGTTCAACTACCTATCCAGTAGTTTCACTTATTGGTACACAAGGTTTTGTTGATGTACATATTCCAGCAGGAATAACATCAGGAATATCCTTAATTGGAGGCGCTGGTTTATATAAAATATATGATTTAAAAACAGGATTAATCACCTCTGGCCTAACCAGCGGAAATGCCTACAGAGTTGAAGCTATTACACCTCCTGCATCAGATCCTAAAACGTATATCTCTGGAGGGCAACCTACCTATGATCCTGGTTCATTAGGAATTACTTATAGCGTAAACTATTATGATTATACTGTAAATATCTATAATAAAACTGGTCAGCTAGTAAAAACAATACAGCCAAATGGCTATAGCAACAACACTACCGTAGTGGCTAGCCCAAGCCATATGACTTCAGCAAATTTTGCTACAACATATGTCTATAATGCTCTAGGGCAATTAACAGCAACAACAAGCCCAGATCAAGGAACTAGCAAATTTGCATACAGGAAAGATGGTCAAATTCGGTACTCACAAAGCGCACTCCAGACTGATACAAAAGTTTCATACACCGACTATGATGATTTAGGAAGACCAAAAGAAAGTGGTGTAATTGCGAATAATTGGACAACAGCCAATGTTAACCCTGACGGAGCATTGATTTCAGGAACTCGTACAGAGCAAACGTGTACTATATACGATGATACTGAGAACAACCTTACTTCTGTCGCAATACCAACAAATCTAAATTTAAACAGTGTATTAGCAACTGCAGGAATAAACAGCGCAAACTATACACAAAACAATTTATCCGGAAATGTTGCGGTTACTTTTACTAAACCTGAAACCACAATAACAGCAATTACCTGGTACAGTTATGATCTATACGGAAGAACCGAATGGATTGTACAATATAATGAAGGATTAGGGGCTAAGACGATTCATTACGAATACAATTACAAAGGCGATGTTAAAAAAGTTTTATTTCAAAAAGATAAAATTGCAGAACTTTTTGCACATCAATATACCTACAACTCAAATAATGCCTTAATTAAAGTACAAACATCAACAGATAATACCAATTTTACAACAAATGCAGATTACAGCTACTATCAAACCGGAGAATTAAAGCGTATTAATATAGCACAAGGTACGCAGGGTATAGATTATGTCTACACATTGGGAGGACAACTAAAAAGCATCAACCATCCAAGTTTAGAAGCCTCAAAAGATCCTGGAAGTGATGCAAATGATGTATTCGGATTAACACTCGACTATTACAATGGAGATTATTTACGTACTGGCCGTAACATAACTTCTTCTCCTTCTGCCGGAGCAGATTATAATGGAAATATAAAAGCTGCACGTTGGGCCAATAAAGGCATTGCAGGAGACTACTCTGGAGCTACAGCCAATCAAAAAGGATACCTATACAATTATGATCGTAACAACTGGTTAACAGGAGCTGTATTTGGGAACACAAATTCGGGTACAGCTGCTATTAGTCCTATTGCAGGTTTAGCAGAAGGCGGATTAACCTATGATGCTAATGGGAATATCAAAACCTTACAAAGAACTAATGAAGCAGGGACTGTAGTAGACAATCTAACTTATAATTATACTAATATTGGCAATAATCAATTAAATAGTATTACTGAAAATGCAGCTGCCACATCATCTGACCCTAATGATATTGAAAATCAAGGAACAGGTAATTATGTTTATGATGTTATTGGGCAACTAAAACAAAATGTTTCAGAAAATTTATTTTATTTTTACAACACACAAGGATTAGTAACCGAAGTAAAAAAAGGCTCTAATACTGTTGTGAAGTTCTTTTATAATGACAGAGGACAACGTATTAAAAAAGAAAGTTATAATACAACCTCTTTTGCTTTACAGAATACTACTTTCTACCAATTTGATCTATCAGGTAATACCTTGGCAATTTATAGTTTGCCAAGTGGTGGAAGTACAACACAAACCGAATTACCTATTTACGGGCTGAACCGTCTTGGGATTTATAAAAGAGCGAGTGGAATTGCCAGTTATGAAATCAAAGATCACTTAGGAAATGTTAGGTCTGTTATAGAAAAAGAAAGTGGCAGTCCAGTCATTAAATCATTTGCTGATTATTATCCTTTTGGAGAGCAATTGCCTTCTCGCAATGCATTAAGCAATTATCGCTTTGCTTATCAGGGTCAAGAATTAGATCAGGAAACTGGAATGGAAGCTTTCCAATTGCGACTTTGGGATGGAAGAATTGGGCGATGGTTGTCTACAGACCCTTATGGACAATATCCTTCTCCTTATTTAGGGATGGGAAACAATCCTATTTCCGGAATTGACCCTGACGGAGGCTTCTGGCAAGAATTAAAAAATTGGGTATTAGGCTCTGGTTGGATTAGCAATGCCGGCAGGGATAAATTAAATTCTGAAGGAATTACAGATTACACTTCTAAATTCTCAAAAACTCCTACAGATTCTAAAGGTTTTCATACTGTATCATACTCTAAAGATGGTGAAGTTTTTTTTAGGAGTTTTAGAAATGTTGATGATTTAAGATTTGAAGATGCAATTGGTTTTAAGGTTACTATGGGGGCACAAGCCGGATTTGATATTAGTAAAACTATTTCACTCGATGTGAAACTATTCGCAGTTAAAATGTTAGAATGGGATGTATACAAGGGATGGTATAACATTTCGACTTCAAATGAAAGTAGCATGGATTTTTTAAACTTTAAAATTGCATGGATGGGGGCAAGTGCTGAAGCTGGGTTTACTGTTGCAGGTCCTAAAAATAAAGGATTAGGTGCTCAAGATTTTTCAGGAAAAGTACAAGGAGGATATACATCCCTGCTTCAAGCCGGTTATGATTTTAACACCGACGATCCTCTAAATAATGGATTTTATACTCAACATGGGGTCGCATTAGGAGGTGGTGCAATAATAGAAGTAGAATTCTACTGTCATTCTAAAATGCATCACGGATTACAAATAGAAAAAAAATGACAACAAAATACAAATTAACATCTGATCTTGGAATTATATTTACTCATGTTTGTAATATAATCGGAGTAATTATACTTTTTTTCCTTATTTATAGCATTTTAATTGTCGAGATTGGCGCAATAATTTTTTGTTTAATTCTAGAGTCATTTCTTTATTTAAAATTTTATCGATTTTTTTCTAAATTTAAAAATGTTACTTTCGATATTAATTTCTTTTATTTTGAAAATGAAGTCATACCAATTAAAAACATCACAAATCTTAAAAAAGGAAGAATTACATACACTTACAAAAATGAGACAAAAGAATTACATTACAATTATTTTTACGGAATCAATTACAATAAATTAAAAGAATTTCATAATAATTTAATTAATAGTATTTAATAACTAAATCACTCTGCACTGTCAAGTACAGAGGTTTGTTTAAAGAGGGACTGAAAGTCCCTCTTTACTATTTATTCAAGAATGAAATTTGATTGAATCATCATCATATTTTCTTCTTTGATCCTCTAGATATTCATTTACCATCTCATCTATAAGATTTCTTGCACTCAATAACCGCTTGCCCAAAAATGTTTTTACCCAATAACATGCGTGAAGTTCTGGAATCTCCATTTATAATTTCCTTGAAATACGCCCTGTGAAACTTTAAAATTGAACTCAAATTTTGCTTTAGAGTATCTAAATATACATATGAACGTAATATGCACTCACAACTCCTTTCAACATTTTTACTCCTTCCACCTTGTATATGTGTATTAAAAGCCTAATACTATACAAAATCTACCTACTTTCTCATCGTGTGATATTCCATTTGCAATAGTTTCTTATTTTTCTTTCTGAAGTATTGAAACGAGCACGAAGTCGGAGAGCTTCGTACTGTAAATGGTTCCTGAATTGTAAATAATAAAAATCGGAATCAATATCTCGAAGGTCTGCTTTTGCCTCTTCAGGGCAATACTTACCATTAATTTATTTCATAGTGCGCTGCTCTATGCTATTGCTGAGGCTCTTTCAGAGCGATGGCCTTCAATATTTACGCTTACTACTTGTCTCCTACAGGTTCTTTCGGATTGATGCAAAATTTAATTCTTTAAAAACCTTAAAAATAAAATGCCCCCAAATAGTATTTAACTTTTTGAGGGCAGTATAAAATCAAGTCTATCGTTTATTTCCACTTTAACGTTTCCATCAGTCTTTGCATATCATTTCTGATATAACTTGCGGCCGGCATAACCGAATCGAAATTAGGCTTCGCATAAAAATAAACCGATCCTGTGATAAAGTGTTTTGTACTGTCTGTAACGTAAAATTGTGAGTTTGTAGCGGCATTTCCGTCTACGCGGTAAAACATTCCATAAACCTTTTTTTGAGGGTTTAAATAGGGCTGTTCTAAAATATCATCTGCCTTAATAACATGCTCGTAGGTTAACTTCTGAGCATCTTTGAGCAATTTCACTATATCTCCCTGTACCGGCTTATAAGTAAGGTAAATTGTAGCTTTCATTTTTGGATAGGTGATTGCAAATCCGCAATTTTTCTCTCCTTTGATTACGGCCGCTTCATTCATTTCAAAAGTAAAAGGGCAATTGTTTTCAAAACCCACATATTTGGCTTCAGGATAGTCCAAACGAAGGAAACCGGCAGGTTTTGGCACTACATCATCTTTACAACTTAAAACAGTCAATGCCAGTAAAATTGTTGCTAGTGAAATGGTCTTTTTTAGCATTCTTAATCTATTGTTACTTTTATTTGTTTTACACGTTTCTTATCAACTGTTTCTATAGTAAAAACACAGTTTTCGAACGCTATTTTTTGATCTTTTTTAGGAAAATTACCCAAAATCTCTAAAATGAATCCGGCCAATGTCTCGGCTTCACCTTTATGAGATTCAAAGATTTCTTCATTAACCGCTACGATTCTGTAAAAATCTTTGAGATTAATTTTCCCTTCAAAAAGAAAATTCTTTTCATCTATCTGAGAGAAATTCAGATTCTCGTCGTCAAACTCATCACTGATATCCCCTACAATCTCCTCAATAACGTCTTCCAGAGAAACTAATCCTGACGTTCCGCCATATTCATCCACCACTATCGCCAAATGGCTTTTGAGGCTCTGAAAATCCTTCAATAAATTATCCAGCTTCTTGTTCTCCGGAACAAAAAATGCTTTTCTGATTAAAGAGGTCCAGTCAAATTCTTCCTTATCAATATGCGGCAACAAATCCTTGACAAACAAAACGCCTTCTATCTGGTCTATATTGTCGCGATACACCGGAATTCTCGAAAAACCTTTTTCTATTATTTTAGGACAAATCCCGGAAAAAGGTTCTGACATTTCTAAAGCAAAAATATCAATTCTCGGACTCATTACCTGCTTGGTATCAGTATTACCAAAAGATACGATCCCTTCCAGTATTTTTTGCTCTTCTGTTGATGTACCTTCCGAATCTGTTAATTCCAAAGCTTGTGAAAGTTGATTTACAGAGAAATTATTCTTCTGCTTCCCTAATTTATGATGCAAATATAATGTAACACTTCGCATCGGCAAACTGATTGGTGTGAGTAATTTATCTAATACAGCCAATGGATAGGCGGTACGTTTTGCAAATTTTACATTGTTACGGCTGGCATAAACTTTAGGGAGTACTTCTCCGAACAACAAAATTAGCGAAGTAACCAGAATAATCTCGAGAATAAACTTAAGAGCCGGAGACTCTATGGCTCCAAAAATATTCTGGCCTATAAAAGAAAACAGAATAACTGTTGCGATATTAAAAAGATTATTGGCAACTAATAAGGTTGCGAGAAGTTTCTTAGGCCTGTCTAAAAGTCTGGAGATAATTTTTCCTTTTGAATGATTCTCCTGCAAGGTGTCGTCGATATCTTTTTGAGACAAAGAGAAAAGTGCCACTTCGGCACCTGACACTATCGCTGATAAAAACAGCAAAATAAATATTCCGACAAAGCCAATTATCAAATTGATGTCTACTGTCGTATTAAGAAACAAACTGGGCTCCGGGTCCAAATTAAAAAGAATTAGTTATACATTCAAAAAGGCAGATCGTTTATAGGTAAGCCTTCATTTGCTGCGTCAAAGTTAGTGTTTTTTGGCGACTCACTGTCCTGATTAGGTTTATGATTTCCGGTTTCTTTTTTGGTATTCAAGAAAGTAAACTCAGTCACCTGAATTTCTGTGGTATATTTTGTAGTACCGTCTTCAGCTTGCCATTGACGTGATTTTATACGTCCTTCAATAAATATCTTGTCTCCTTTCGACAAATATTTTTCGCAAATTTCGGCCGCTTTATTGCGCACAACTAAATTATGCCATTCAGTTGAAGTAATTTTCTCATTGGTCGTTTTATTGATATAAACTTCGTTTGTAGCCAATTGAAAACGCCCGATGCAGTTTCCTCCCTCAAAATAATGCATTTTTACATCATCGCCTAAATGGCCGATTAACATCACTTTATTTAATGTTCCGTTCATAGTTTGTTAGTGGTATTTATCCCAAAGATACATTATTTTAGCAAATTATTTCCTGCTTTTCCAGAAAATTGTGAATCACAATTGGAAAAGGAAAAACATTTAATTCGCTGGCTTTCAAGCCATTTTCTATTAAACCCTCAATTTTAACCTTCCAGAACTGTATGTGCAGATGTTGGTGCGAAAGTTTATGAATAACAGTACTTTCTGGATAATCTTCTATACCTATAATTGTATACGATGTAAAAACAGTGTCTGTGACTGCTTTCGAAACTACATCAAAGTCTACGATTTTATCTGTTTCCAAAAGCGGAAACTCATACAGATTGTGCCAGATTCCTTTTGCCGTTCTTTTCTGAAGTATGGTATTTCCTAAAGCGTCTTCTACAATGAGATAATTAAAGAAACGATTGGTTACCTTAATTTTCTTAGACTTAACCGGCAAAACGGCTACCTTTTTCTTCTGTAATGCTGCACAGCTATCATTAAAGTCACAAACCGTACAATCAGGACTTTTAGGCACACATTGCAAAGCTCCGAACTCCATTATCGCCTGATTAAAAATAGCAGGATTATCCTTTGGCATTAATTCATAAGCCAGTTCCGTAAACTCTTTTTTAGTTGCAGGCGAAGCAATATCAGATTCAATATCAAAATAACGAGAAAGTACTCTGAATACATTTCCATCCACTACAGGAACAGTCTCATTATAAGAAAAGGAGGCAATTGCTGCAGCCGTGTATTCTCCAACACCCTTTAATTTTAAAAGTTCTTTATAATTAGGAGGAAAAACACCGTTGAGCTCATTGGCAACATATTGAGCTGTTTTATGCAAATTTCGGGCACGTGAATAATAGCCTAATCCCTGCCAAAGTTTCAAAACCTGTTCTTCTGAAGCATTTGCCAAATCAAATACGGTAGGAAATTCCTTCGTAAAAGCAAAAAAGTAAGGTGTTCCTTGCGCAACTCGAGTCTGTTGCAACATAATTTCTGAGAGCCAAATATGGTATGGATTGGTCGTTTTACGCCATGGCAAATCACGTTTGTTTTGTAAATACCATTTTATCAACACGTTAGAAAAATTCATTGCAAAATACTTAGAATACAAAAGTAAATGTTTATGTAATTAAAATTTAACGATTTAGCTTGATTAATTATTTTTTTAATTCTTATATTTGCAAACTCAAAAAAATAGTACACCATTTATAAAATAAAATAGGAAAGAAAATGACGAAAGCAGATATCGTAGCGAAAATTTCGGAGAAACTAGGTCTTGAAAAAGGAGATGTTCAAGCAACAGTTGAAACTTTTATGGAAGAAGTTAAAACTTCACTAGAAACTGGAGACAATGTTTACCTAAGAGGTTTTGGAAGTTTTATTGTAAAAACAAGAGCTGAAAAAACTGGTAGAAACATTTCTAAGAACACCACTATCAAAATTCCAGCACACAATATTCCTGCGTTTAAACCTGCAAAAGTTTTTGTAGAAGGAGTAAAAACAAATAACGAAGCAAAGTAATACTATTAATTAATTATAAAATCGACACGATATGCCAAGTGGTAAAAAAAGAAAGAGACATAAGGTAGCTACTCACAAACGTAAAAAAAGAGCGAGAGCTAACCGTCACAAGAAGAAAAAGTAGTTTTAAACTACTTTTTTCTTTTTAAACGTTCATTGAAATTGAAAATTAGTATTCAGTCATCAGTATTTAGTGCTCAGTCCACTGATTACTTAAAACTGCAAACTGCCAGCTAGTTTTCCCCGGGTTCAATACCTGTTAAAAATATTGTTTAATCCATCCTTACAATTAGGCCTTAAGCTATAAGCTTTAAGCTTTAAGCAATTTATTTTGCTTACTGCCTACTGCCTACTGCCTATTGCTAGAAAGTTCGGATAAAAATTTACAGTGTGAATAAAGAATTAATCATTAGATCTAGTTCTGAAGCCGTAGATTTTGCCTTATTAAAAGATGGAAAACTAATTGAATTACACAAAGAAGAAGAGAAAAGCAACTTTCAGGTTGGTGATATTTTTATTGCTAAAATCCGAAAACCAGTTGCCGGACTTAATGCTGCTTTTGTAAATGTAGGCTTCGAAAAAGACGCTTTTTTACATTATCATGACTTAGGTCCAAACTTAGCTTCCCAACTGAAATTCATAAAACTTGTAAGCGCAGGTAAAATAAAAGATTTCTCCCTAAAAACCTTTCAGTTTGAAAAAGAGATTGACAAAGATGGCATCATTACTGATATTTTAAGTGCCAATCAATCTGTTTTAGTTCAAGTTGTAAAAGAACCTATATCGACCAAAGGCCCAAGGATAAGCGCTGAGCTTTCATTGGCAGGAAGATTTATTGTTCTCGTTCCGTTTTCTGACCGTGTTTCTATTTCTCAAAAAATAGAAGATAAAAAGGAAAAGGATCGTCTAAAAAAACTTGTTCTATCGATCAAACCTAAAGGATTTGGTGTTATTGTTCGCACAGTAGCCGAAGGCAAAAACGTAGCCGAATTAGAAAAAGATTTGCAGAACCTGCTTGGCAGATGGACTGCAATGTGTAAAAAATTACCAACTGCTCATCATCCCTCAAAAGTATTAGGAGAACTCAACAGAGCTTCTTCAATATTAAGAGACGTTTTCAACGATACCTTTAGTGGTATTCAAATAGATGATGAAGAGTTGTACCATCAAACGAAGGAATATCTGCAAGAAATTGCACCTTCAAAACAATCGATTGTTAAGTTTTATCAATCAAATGACACTCCAATTTTTGAGAAATACAATATAGAGAGACAAATCAAAACTTCTTTTGGAAGAACCGTCTCCATGAGTAAAGGTGCTTATCTTATTATCGAACATACTGAAGCTCTTCACGTTATAGACGTAAATAGCGGAAATCGTTCAAATAAAGCAACCAACCAGGAAGACACTGCCATGGAAGTGAATATGATTGCCGCCGCCGAAATTGCCAGACAACTTCGTTTGCGTGATATGGGCGGAATAATCGTAGTTGATTTTATCGATATGTCTAATCCAGAAAACAGGAAGGTTTTGTTCGACTTCTTGCGAGAAGAAATGAGCGACGATAAAGCAAAGCATAAAATCTTACCGCCTAGTAAATTTGGTTTAGTTCAGATTACCAGACAACGCGTAAGACCAGAAGTTAATATTAAAACCAGAGAAGAAGATCCAAACAATGAACATGGCGAAATTGAAGCGCCAATTTTAATCATTGATAAAATCTCATCTGATTTAGATAGAATTCTAAAAACCCACAAAAAAGTCGTGCTTAATGTACATCCGTTTGTGGCTGCATACCTCAGTAAAGGTTTTCCATCATTACGTTCAAAATGGTTTTTTGAACATAAGAAATGGGTGAAAATCATACCTCGTGACGCTTACACGTACTTAGAATACCATTTCTATGATAAAAAAGGAAATGTTATTTCAGAATAAAAAAACAAAAACCGCCTTTCGAAAGACTGGCGGTTTTTTTGTGCGCTTTTTTACGTATTCCCAAAAAAAACATTTTGGATACGACAGTCAGCCTGAGCGGAGTCGAAGGCTTTCTCATTAAAGAAGGGCTTCGACTTCGCTCAGCCGGACACGTATACGCAATAATCTTGTAAAAATTTAGTAACGCTTAGATTTTAGCCTACTTAATGTTTCTTGTGAAATATTAAGGTAAGTTGCTACTATTCGATTGGATAAACGCTGAATAATTTGAGGATTTATACTCATTAGCTGTTTGTATCTTTCTGTTGCATCAAGAGTAAGGAAAGACATAAGCCTGTTAGTATTATTTACATATGCTTTTTCTAAATAATAACGATAGAACTTCTCCCAGGCCGGAATAACTTCCAATAGATAATAAAAATCGCTACTCGAAATGTATAGCAGTTCTGTTGGCTCTAACGCCTGAATAAATTCTAAAGACGGCTCGTTTGAAATAAAGCTGCACAATGCTGTTGCAAAATTATTTTCGAACGCTAAATATCGTGTTGCTTCCTGACCGTCTTCAGTAATAAAATAGATTCGCAAACAACCGGAACCAACAAAAAAACTTCGTTGGTTAGTTTGCCCATGAACCACTAATAGTTCATTCTTTTCTGCGGTTGAAGATTTAAAGTAAGAAAGAATTACAACCAGCTCTTCCTCGGTAACCGTTATAATACTTTTGATATAATTTGCGAGCTGCTCTTTCATTTCTTAATTTCTTCTAATTGTAAACCTAAAAACACACTACAGATTAGGATCCTGTAGTTGTCTTTTCTGCTAGTTTTCTGGCATTTGGAATAATGATAAAGGCTGCAATATAGGCAACCGGCAGCATCACACTCCAAGCTTTCAGAAACTTTAAAAACCAATCTTCCCCAAATCCATAATTCCGCATTAACCCTACAAATGCCATAATCAATGTCATTGGAATTACAACAAACAATGTGTTGATGTACTTAAAATACTTTTTGTTCATTTTAAAATTTATTTAATATTAATTGAACACAAAGATGTATAAACCCAAAAGTATAAAGTTTGATATAAATCAAAAAACACTTTTCAAACCAGAATTAGATTCTTTATAAAAATCTTATTCCCTCACAATCTCAATTTTCCGTCTGATTTCATTGCCGGAAGCATCTACTACTGTGATATAATGCGTTCCCGAAGTTGGCGTAACCGGTAATTCATGAAAAGTTTTTGTGGTAGCTTTATAAACGTCATCTACGTACCAAAAAAGCTCTTTCTCTCTTTCGGAATAGGCTACTTTTAAAATCACGGGCTGAACTTTGCTATTAAAATCTTTGGTTAAATAAATTTTACCGTTGGTTTTGGGATAAATAAAATCCATTGTTGTGGTTTGTGTACCCTGACAGCCTTCTTTAAAGGGAGGCAAAGGCAAGTACTCAATATGCTGGCTCTTATAATACCATGCCATAACCGGAGGTAAAACAAACCAGTTTTTTGTCACAATATTATCAATACTCTCACAACTGCTGTTTACCTGAAATTGTCCGGTTATATCGAGATGAACCGTTTTGTGATAAGGACAAACGCTAGTCGATTTCCCTTTTTTGGGAACCCATTGCTTTATTTTCGGACAGCCGTCTTTGGCCAAATAGCCGCTTAAACGACACACCTCAACTTCTGCTAAATCTTTATAAGGCGTTTGAAACCATCTTTGTCTTGGCAGTAAATTAAAAACATCAAATAAAATCGGTGCGGCACTTGTAACTCCTGTTAAAGTAGGCCTGCCCTCACCTGTTGCATTCCCAACCCAAATTCCCACTACATATCTTGAATTTGTACCAATTGCCCAAGCATCGCGATTACCAAAACTGGTTCCGGTTTTCCACGCAATTTTAAGAGAGCTGTCGTAAAACTTCCAGGCTTCATCTCCTTCCGGCCTGTTGACCTCTTCCATGGCATTGTAAGCTGCCCAAATTGATCCGGCACCTAAGATGTTCTTCTGATCACTTTCTGAGCCAAAATCGGGTTCAAAATTGCTCTTATAATTTAATTCCGTAAATTCATTCGTTCGGTATTGTGCCTGATTCTTAACATAATAATTTAATGTGGAAGACAGATTTGCATACGTTCGGCACAAATCCCACAAATTACTTTCGGCCCCTCCTAAAATAAGTGACAATCCGTAATGATCGGGTGTTTTATTGATATCCTTCAATTTAAACTTTTGCAATTCCTCATAAAATTTATTCACGCCAAACTCCTGCAGCATCAAAACCGACGGGATATTGAGAGAGCGCGACAAAGCCCGATGTGCCGGAACCGCTCCGTCAAAGGTCAGATTGAAGTTTTGGGGAGTGTAACCTGCAATCTGCGTTGGAATATCGGCAACTAAAGTATTCGGCAGTAATTCCCCATCGTCCAGCATTCCGGCATATAAAAGAGGTTTCAGAATACTACCCGTACTTCTGGGTGCATCGATAATGTCAACATCTTTTTGATGGTCTTTATCGGTTGGGGCATTCCCCACATAACTGATTACATTTCGATTGGAAACATCAATGACCAAAATCGCCAGATTGTGTACTTCATTCTGCTTGTATTGATTGTAATAGTATCTGGCAATTTGATTGACCCTGTTTTGCAGCGCATAATCAATCGTAGTTTTTACCCTTGTTCCTTCCTGATCTTTAGCAGCTCTTTGCAATAAATGAGGGGCTATCTGAGGCAAATCGTACGGTTTTTGAGGCAACGGTTCTTCAATGGCAAGTTCATACGTTTGCTGATCAATTACACCTTCTTTATGCAATTTAAGGAGAAGTCGGTTTCGCTTGTTTAATAATTTGATTTGATTTTTTCCAGGATAAATCAGACTCGGTGCATTGGGTAAAACTGCCAGTGTAGCATTTTCTGCCCATGACAATTGATTGGACTGCACGCCAAAATAACGCCACGAAGCCATTTCGAGCCCGACAACATTTCCTCCAAATGGAGCATGGGCCGCATATAACTCGAGAATTTCATCTTTAGAATATCCCAATTCCAATCGCGTGGCGAGAATCATTTCGATCAATTTTTCAAAATAGGTTCTTCCTTTTCCTTTTCGGGACAATCGGATGACTTGTTGCGTCAGTGTACTTCCGCCTCGAACTACTTTTCCAGCTTTTTGGTTTTGTTTGATGGCATTTACCATCGCAACCGGATTAAAACCGGGGTGTTTATAGAAATACTCGTCTTCAAAATAAACAATACATTTCTTGAATTTATCCGGTACACTGTCCTGTGCCGGAAAACGCCATTGTCCGTCAGGAGCGATTTTAGCTCCCAGCAGTTCTCCTTCTTTACTTTCGATAACCGTTGAGTACGGCTCTTTAAACAATGTTCGGGGAATGGAGAAATAATAAATCAGCAAGAGCACAAATGCAATTGCTGATTTTATTTTATTCTTTTTAATCCAATTTATAATGCGTTGTGAAAACGCGATAAGTTTATTTTTCAACGTAATATTTATTTAACCGCGAAGTCGCTACGTTATTCGCTAAGTCCGCAATGTTTTTTTGCTCGCAGATTCCGCAGATTTTGCAGATTTTATTTTATTTGCCTGATCTGCAAAATCTGCGTGAAACTATATTTTACTACAAATTACGTAAAGTTTATTAGCCACAGATTATACAGATTAAAAAGATTATTTTCTTTCGCTACGACTCAAGCGATAGCGAACAGGCGAAGCAATTCACGAACTGAATCAATTTAAATTCTTGAATTCGTGGCAAACAAATCTGTATTAATCTTCATAATCTGTGTCCCATATTTTTATTTCACAACCTCAACCCAGAATCCTTTTGTTCTGGCCAGGAAGGTGTTGTCGTACATCGCTTCGCACTGCAATCCCGGTAAATAATAATTCCCTAAATACGATGCATTTAACAGGATTCGGAATACTTTGGTCTCTCTGGATTTCATTCCAAAATAGAAGTTGGTTCTGTCGTCGCGAATATCAATATAGTCTGCAATATTATTTACTGCATCACCGTAGTCTGTAAAACGGGTATTAACGATTTCAAATCCTGAAGGCAAGATTTGTGACAGTGCCACATTCTGAACGCTTTCATTTCTTTGATTTCTAACCGTAACTTCTGCAACAAATTCAGTTCCCTGACTGATTTTCGAAACATTAATAACACCACCTTTTCTGTTTTTGAAAACAATATTAGCAGAAACATCACTCTGAATCGCATTTTCCTGTCCGATTGGTAATATTCCGGTATTTAAAACTCTAACGTAAACCGTGTTGTTTTTAAGATTCTTCAGGACAACACTATTGGCACCAGTCTGAACGGTTAAACTTCTGTCGGCAATTGTTTTTTGCGTATTTATAGTTTCTCCTTTTCCATTTTTACTGAATTGAAGATTAATTCCTTTAGGTCCGTTGCTCGCAGCAAATTTAGACATGGCATACAGGCAATAAGCAGTTGTTTGCGTACTCATCCATTGGTTCGTCGACATTTCTTTAGCTAGTTTAGAAGCCATAGTGAATGCTTTTTGGTTTTGTCCTAAAAGCAGCATTGTTTCTAAAGCCATCGCTCTGTTTCTCTCGCTTGATCCATAATAGTAATAATTGTACTCGCTGGACTCGTTGTCAATACTGGTGCGCAATAATAAATTTTGCCCTGCCGATTTTTGTCCGGCTAAAACATAAGCAGCAGCCAGACGAAGCCTACTTTCGTTTGAAATGCCTTTTGTTTCTCGCAATCTGTTCATCGAAGACAAATCGGCATTGCCTGCCAGCGCCAACGTATACAATCGGTAAGCCTGAGCAAGATCATTACCGTATTTAGGTTCAAAACGCCATTGTTTGGCTTCTCTTTGCTGATAAGAAATCCATTTTGATTTGAAGTTAATCGGTAAAACATACCCTTTTTTCTCTGCTTCAATCAGGAAATGCCCGGCATAAGAAGAGCCCCAATCATCGGCAGTGGTACTTCCCTGCCAATACGTTAAGCCGCCTGATGGCAATTGAAAACTTCCTAACTTGCTAATTCCGGCCGTTATATTCTTTTGAATGATTCCTTTTCGGGTATTGTCCAAATCAACAATATCGCTTAAAAATAACTGTGGAAAAACAGACGAAGTGGTTTGCTCAACACAGCCATGCGGATACTGAATGAGGTATTGCAGTCTTCCATTGAGATTGATGGTTGGCATTGAGGAAACTTCCAGTCTGGCTTTATTGCTTCCGGAAACTCCAAAAGTTTTCCAGCTAATGGTTTTGGTACTATTTGGAGGTAAAACAACATCCGTATATGTATTTGTAACCGGATTAGGATTGGTCATATCGATCTCTACATCATATACTGACTTCTCTTTTCCTGATGTCGCAATTACCTGCACTTTTCCAATTCCGGTAGCAGAACCTACTACCAAATTGAAATAGGCCATTTTTTCGTCAGGTTGGGCAAAACTCAGACTTTGTGCAGCACTTCCCATTACTTTTAATCCGCCGCTTGTTCTAAGCTGAATCGTTACCTTCTTAATATTCTTTTCGGTAGCAAAAACGGTTACCGGAATAGTTACTTTTTCTGAAGGCGATATTTTTCGAGGTAATGAAGCCAATACCATCAACGGACTTTTAACCGGTGTTGCTTTTTCGACACTTCCGTAGGCACTTGTATTGGCGTCACCAGCAACGACCATGGTACGAACCGAACCTATGTATTTAGGCAATTTCAGCTGATGTGCTTGCGTTTGACCTTTTTCTAATTTGAATGGTCCGTAGTACAACACTACTGGTTTAAATCGGTTGGCTTTTTTAGCTTTACCGCCACCTAAGTCCTGATCTCCACCAATACTGAAAATTTGATTTATTTTTCCTCCGTATGCCCCAATTACATCATCATAAATATCCCAGGTTTTAACTCCTAAGGCTTCACGAACATAAAAACTGTCCCAGGCATTTGGTGTTTTAAAACGGGTTAAGTCTAAAAGTCCTTCATCTACAACTGCAATAGTGTACGTCATTTCTTTTCCGGTTTTCTCTCCCACTTTTACGGTAAAAGTCTGCTCCGGTTTTAAAACATCCGGCATGGAGAGTGTTGGCGCCAGAATGGTATTTTTATCCACCACTTCTATCGGAACGATTCCATACATACGAATAGGTGAATCGTTTTTAGTTGAAGCATGCGGCTGCAAGAGTGTGATGTTAAAATACACGTTTGGTGCCATTGCTGCCGTAATCGGAATTTCGACTTTAGTTTCTCCCTGTTTTGTTTTGGCCCAGATGGTCTGCACCACTTTTGAACCGTTTTCGATCGAAATCAAAGCGCGGCCTCCTTCACTGGAAGGAAAAGATATCTGTGCTTTTTCGCCTACAGCATAATTTTTCTTATCGGTAGAGAATACCAGCATATTGGCTGTAGATGCATCTCTGTTGCGGGTTTTTCCAGACCAGATTGGCCAGTCAATATTTACGGTTAAAGCAGTGGCGTGTCCGTCTGTGTGATCGGCAACACGTATCAAATAGCGTCCCCATTCTTCATCGGTTAAAGAAAACTGAATACTTCCTTTTCCGTTGGAATCTGTATTGATCACAAAAGATTTATAAGAAGTGGTCGCATCCGATGAGTTGTAATTTGAAAGATTATCACTGGAAGCGTCCCACCACCAGCGCCAATCTACTTTATACACTTTTACCTCGAGATTTTTCACAGATTTTGGTCTTCCATTTTCATCGACAGTAACAATATCAAAACGGTTGTTTGTTCTGGTTTCCAGCATTCCATATTTATTAGGTTCCGGTGCTTTTATCCCAACATAAGTTTTGTAGGGTGAATAAGTCGTCGAAATAACATCCGTACTAAAATCACCTCCTTCTTCATATACTTTTGTAATGAAGGCGGCACGCAACATACCGGGAGCCTGCCCTTGTAGTTTTGGGTGGATATCCACCGATGCTTTTCCGTTCTCATTTAATTTTCCGGAGAAAACATTAATTTCCTCTGAACTGAACTGACGCACCAAATCGTCAAAATTAAATTTCTCATATCCTTTAAATGTAGTAGTCTGCTGTGAAAATTTTGCCTGCATTTCTACATTCAGATTTTTTGCAATGGCACCATGAAGCCAGGTCACTTCAAGTGTACTGGTGTTTGGATAAGAGGATGATAGTGTTTTTCTGGAGAAATTATTTTTAATTTTTAAACGATTCGGTTTAATCGTTTCGATTTTAATGCTTTTGTAAAACTTAGCACCACCCACACTTATCATTGCTTCCCAATTTCCTGTTGGCGCGTCGGCACTAGTTGGAACGATAAAACTGTAATGATTCAGGTCGTTTGTTTTCTGAATCGTCTGATAAGTTGTTTTACCATTCGGATCGTTTAATCTAAATTTAATCGGGTGTGATTTTGGAAGTTTATTCGACGCATCGTTTAAGATAAAGGACAAATACACGTTATCTCCCGGACGCCAAACACCACGCTCACCGTAGATAAATCCTTTTAAGCCTTTTTGCAAAGTTTCACCTGCAACATCAAAATTACTTACCGATAACGAATAACCGTCATCCAACTTCACATAAGTAGACTGATCTCCTAAAGTAACAATAGCAAAGTAAGCAAACTTGTTGAGCTGAAACGAAGCAATTCCTTCACTGCTTGTTGCAGCAGTTGCGATTTTTTGCTGTTGAAAGGTGTACAGATCCACTCTCGCATTTGAAACCGGCTCTGTGGTTACGATATTATTGACTGCAAAGAGATACGATTTATTTTCACCTCTTTTGGCTATAACCCCTAAATCGGTTGCTAAGATATTTGTCGCAATTCTGGCATTATAGTAGTACGATCCTGTACAAGGATCCTGACTTTCTCTCCAGTCGTAATCGTCATAATAGTAATCATCATACGAATTGCCACTGTAGTTAACATCATTTTCATCTACTTCCTCCTCCTCTTCCTCCGAACTCTCTTCGGAGGTTTCACATTTATAAAGGGAATATTTCTTTTTGTAAACAAATTCCACACGGTAAATTGCCCCTGGTTCCGGCGTAATGATTTTAGATAAATCGAGAGCAAAGGTGTTCCACTTAGCCGGATTTATCAGTTTGCTTTCGACTAAATTCAGTGTGGTTTTGGCTATGGGTTGTGCCACTTTCTTGAGATTCTGACTTCCGTTCAGTTCATTATACTGCAAAAACTGAAGAATATTGTTCTTGTAAATCTTATACACCTTTACATCAACCGCACTTAGATTGACTGCTTCAAAATTCAACTTCAGATTGTTTGAACTTGGCAGAATCGTTCCGTTTTTAACCAATCGAACGTTAGGTTTTATTTGGTCAAAATTGATTTTCTCGGTATAATTGGCGTCCATCTTTTTGCCGTACTGACTTTCAATTCCCTGAAAAACTTCGAGCAATAATTCTCCCGATAAAACTGGTTCCGGTTCCTGAGTCTCTTCCTCGTTCTGAACCACTACCACAGCACTGCTATCCGTAACAACTGCCGCAGAATCAACTACAACTGCTGACGAATCAACTGCCAACTCTGCACTTTCTTCTGCCACTGCCGGAACTTCTTTTTTCTCCGGAGCTGTATTGCTAAAATATACTTTCAGGACATTCCCCTGAGTCGAAAATTTTAAATTGTTTGTATTCTGAATAGAAACCAATCCTTTAAAATCCTGCCCTTTTTCCAAAGGTTCCGAGAAATTAATTAAAAGGGACTGATTGTTCCCTTCCGGAATATCGACTTTTACAATTTTAAATTCATTCACCCCTGTAATTGGATAATCCAATTGCCCTTTCTGCTCAATATCAAAATCACTTCCGTCGTATGCGATTTCCAGATTCGAAGCTTCTAAAAACCGCTGAATACTATCAATTTTGAAACGGAATTCTTTAGCTGTTCCCGTTTGTTTTTCAAATTTAATTTTAACCTCTTTCCCGTTCTGATTGGCTGTAACTAACTTTTTAGCTGTTTCAACATCCATATTATCAGCCGTTTTTAAAACGCAGTTCAGATACTGGTAATCTTTACTATACGATTGAATATCCTCAGTATTAATAGTAAAATCCTGTTTGATGGTTTTAACGGTAAAGTTGAACTTTGAAAGTTCCTTCTCTTTTTCCTTTGGAATGGTGATCAGCTTATCTAAGTTTAAAGTCACCTGATATTCTGTTCCTGCTTCCAGTTTTTTCTCCGGGATAAAAGCAATCGTATTGGTGGAGAGTGCTACTACTTTTCCGTGTACATTTGGCGAGATATCAAACAAATCGTCGTCTAATTCCTGATTCACTTTCCATTCTTTTTTATCAAAAGCCAAAACAACTCTAATATCAGATTCCGAAGAGACGATACCTCCCGTAAAACTAACAATGTATTCTTTGAATAATGAAAAATCGGAATTGAAATCGGCTGCTGATTTGCGGCCACAGGATTGAAAAATAAAAAACGTACAAAACACGAGAAATAGTCCTTTTACTTTCACTTTTATTTAGAATTACAGGTTTACGAATTTGGAAATTGACAGTGTACTTTAGCTTCTACCGCTATATAAATAAACTAGTGGTGTGTCAATTATATTGCATAAATATAATGTATTTTTCTAAATCTTTTAAGAGGAAAATTCTCCAAAGCAAAATATTTAAATGCTCTTAGGGGTAAAAATGATTTACAGCATTTTCAGAGACTATTTCAGATAAGTTCTTCTATTTTTCATTACTTCAGAAAGTCCTCTTTTTAAACAGTCTCCTTTTTACAATTCTGTCCCAAGTCCGGACAATACTTTGTTCAATGCAACAAAATGTTCTTTTGTGTCAGCGGCATAAAACAATTGATTCCCTGCCTGCACTATGACTACATCATCATCATAATTACCATAAAAATTTATTCCTCCAAGCCATTGTTTAAAAGAGAATCCTTTATTTCTGAAGTTTGCGCGAACAAAATTCAATTCATCTTCTTCCAATTCATAAAATGTATTACCCGGGAACTTTAAAGCAAAACCTGCCTGAAGAAAAGCCATTGCAGTAAAAAAATCACTTAACGTTTCCGTTTCCAGATTCCAGTCTTTCTCGTCTTCGCTCATGTATACTGGTGGATCAGATTTTGACAAATCCTCTTTATGAATCCCCCAAACACAAGCCTTTTGATTTTCAGAATAAAATATCAAATAATCATTGTGTTTATAATATTGAAAACGCTCCGGTACGATTAATAAATCCTGTGTATGGTTTAGATTTTGAATTTTACCCAATTCCGCATAATAGTCAACAAATACCTGCGGAAGTGTTCCGAAGATATTTTTAACTACCTCCATTTCACTATCAGCAAAACCATTAGATTCAGTGATGTGATATAGTTTTTTTATGGTTGAGAAATTGGTCATGATTTACAGCAATTATTTCCTTCTCTCTACAAAAAAGCGTTTCATTAAATCCGCAGCTTCATTGGCCATCACTCCGGAAACCACTGTTGTTTTTGGGTGTAACTGGGTTCCCATGGTCATGAAACCCCGATGTTCATCGCGAGCACCAAAAACAATTTTTGAAATCTGACTCCAATACAAAGCCCCTGCACACATTTGGCAAGGTTCAAGGGTAACATATAACGTACAGTCTTTGAGGTATTTTCCACCTAAGAAATTGGCTGCAGCGGTTATCGCCTGCATTTCTGCATGAGCCGTAACGTCATTTAATAATTCGGTTAGATTATGGCTTCTTGCAATAATTTTATCGGCAACTACAATGATTGCTCCAACAGGAATTTCGCCTTTTTCAAAAGCCATTTCAGCTTCCTGCAAAGCTTTTTTCATAAAATACTCGTCGGTGAAAGGATTTATCATAAGTGCAAAAATAGTTTTTTTTGAAATAATTTCCCCTGAGTTAACGTCAGGAAATCGCTAATCAAAACTTAGCTTTTTCTGTAGAAGTTAGTTCAATAAAATTAATCGCCTCATAAATAGCAGTTTTTTGAGGCAATTAACGTTATTAATTGCCTCGTTTCTATGAAACTCCCCTATTAAAAGTTCGTGCTAAACATTCAAAAAACAATAATTAAATTTAAAACCGTAAATTTGCTTTTTACCTTACAATGAAAAGTAACTTACTCTCCAACATATACAATCCCGCTGATTTACGCTTATTAACTGAAGCGCAGCTTTCTCAGGTTGCACAGGAATTACGCGATTTTATTATTGATGTTGTTTCGGTTAAAGAAGGGCATTTAGGCTCCAGTCTGGGTGTAATCGAATTGACCATTGCACTTCATTATGTGTTTAATACTCCTGACGATTTATTGGTTTGGGATGTTGGACATCAGGCTTACGGACATAAAATCCTAACCGAAAGAAGGGAAATTTTTCATACCAACAGACAGCTTGAAGGTATTTCCGGTTTTCCAAAAAGAAGCGAAAGTATTTACGACACCTTTGGCGTGGGACACTCGTCGACTTCTATTTCGGCGGCACTTGGAATGGCCATTGCTTCAAAACTAAAAGGCGATTTCGACAAACAGCATATAGCCGTAATTGGTGATGCGTCGATTGCTTCAGGAATGGCTTTTGAAGGTTTAAATCATGCCGGGGTTACAGATGCCAATCTTTTGGTCATTCTAAACGATAATGCTATCGGGATTGACCCAAGCGTAGGGGCTTTGAAAAAATATTTAACAGCTGTTAAAAACGGGAAAAATCCGAAACAGAATAACATCATCAAGTCGTTAAACTTCGATTATTCGGGACCAATTGACGGTCACGATCTTCCTGTCTTAATCAAAGAACTCAATCGTTTAAAGAAGATAAAAGGTCCTAAATTTCTACATATTGTAACCACAAAAGGAAAAGGTTTACAGCAGGCAGAAGAAAATCAGGTAAAATATCATGCTCCGGGAAAATTTGATGCTTCAACCGGAGAACTTTATTCTAAATCAGAAGAAAATTTACCTCCTAAATATCAGGATGTTTTTGGTCTGACGATCTTAGATTTAGCCAAAAAGAACGAAAAAATCATCGGAATCACTCCGGCAATGCCATCCGGAAGTTCTCTTAAATTTATGATGGATGAGATTCCCGAACGCGCTTTTGACGTGGGAATAGCCGAACAGCATGCGGTAACACTTGCTGCAGGAATGGTTACGCAGGGAATGACGGTCTACTGCAATATTTATTCGACTTTTTTACAGCGTGCTTACGATCAGGTCATTCACGATGTTGCACTGCAAAACTTACCCGTTATCTTTTGTCTGGATCGTGCAGGCTTGGTAGGCGAAGACGGTGCGACACATCATGGTGTTTTTGACATTGCTTATTTGCGTGCGATTCCGAACCTAATTATTTACGCTCCCCTCAACGAAATTGCCTTACAGAACATTTTATATACGGCACAATTGGGATTAAATCATCCCATCGCCATTCGATATCCAAGAGGCCGCGGCGTTATATCAAATTGGGAAGTAGAAAATTTCGGACATTATAAAAAAATTGAAATTGGCCCCGCAACCTGCTTAAAAAAGGGAACAAAAACAGCCGTTTTGTCTACCGGAACAATTGGAAATAATGTGATCGAAGCAATAAATGAATCTTACAATTCCGCAACCATTGCCCACTACGATTTTCCTTTCATTAAACCGCTAGACACCAATACCTTAATCGATATTTTTACAAGTTTTGAGAGAATAATTACGGTCGAAGACGGTACTGTAAACGGTGGTTTTGGAAGTGCTATTTTAGAGTTTGCAGCCTCACATAATTTCAAAAATACCATCGAAGTTTTGGGTATTCCGGACACGTTTATAGAGCATGGAACGGTTAACCAGTTACAACAATTGTGTAAAATTGACGTTAAAAGTTTAATAAATCTTTTTTCAAACGATACAAAATAATTATTTTGCGCTGTCAAAAAATAAAATCACAATGAAATTATTGCGTTCTACCCTTTTGCTTTTGCTGCTTTTGTGTACTTCAAATAACTTTGCTCAAATTATACAAACGACTTTGGATCCTGGCGAGTTACCTGCACCTCCATCAAACTGGACCAAAAAAAATCAACTGGGCTTTGACATTTCCGAAATTGCTTTTGTGAACTGGAGTGCGGGGGGAACAAGCTCGATCTCCGGACTTTTTAAAGGTGAATTTAACCGAACTTATATTAGAGGAAATCACAAATGGGCCAATGAGCTTATTATAAAATACGGTTTAAACCAGCAAGACGGTACTGAACTCCGAAAAACTGATGATGCTTTTCTATTCAATTCGACTTACGGCTTTAGAAAAGATACAATCTCAAATTGGTACTACTCGGCCAAATTCAATTTTAATACTCAATTTACTGACGGATACAATTATCCTAACAAAGATGTTGCGATCTCCAGACCTTTTGCACCAGCTTATGTCTTCCTTGGAGCCGGAGCTGAAAATTCAGATAAAAAGAAAAACCGAACCCTATATTTCTCTCCAATAACCTTAAAAACTACCTTGGTTCTGGATCAGGCTTTAGCCAATCAGGGAGCTTTTGGTGTGCGAAAAGCGACTTACATAGTAGATCCGATGGACCCGAATTCTAAAATTTTGCTTGAAAATGGGCAGAAAGTAAAAGCCGAATTTGGTATTCTGCTTACCGGATACATGAAAAGCGAAATTTACAAAAACATCTTCTACGAAAACCGATTGAGTTTGTATACCGATTATCTAAACAAATTCGGAAATGTCGATATCGATTATGATACCCGTCTGGATCTTGTGGTAAATGCTTATGTAAAAGCAAATATTGGTGTACATCTGGTGTATGATGATGATATCAAAACCAAAAAAGACTTTTTTGATCCTGCTACCGGAACAACTTCACAAGTCAATAACGGACCAAGAGCCCAGCTAAGACAAGTCTTAGGCGTGGGTCTCGTATATGCTTTTCAATAAAATATTAAAGATTGGAGTAATTCATTTTAACACATAGAATCCATGTATCTATGTGTTACATTTTCTTGTCAATTACACTTTACGACTTAGCGTGTTATTTGTTTTTTCTGCCATTTATAGTTTCAAACAACTCTAGTGCATTCCCGTCTGTTAGCAAAGAAACGTAATGACAGATATGCAGCAAACGTTCGTATAAATTGGTTTTCTCTAAGTGATGTTTTTCAGGCAGCATTTTCAAAAGCAATTTATCGTAGTTTGAAGCAGTTCCTTCGTATTTGTTGTTGAAAGCAGTTATAAATTTATCCAACAGGGTTTGAATAATCTGATACCCTACAATTTCTTTTTCAACTACCTCGCGGCTTTGGTAGATTTTATCGATACTTAGTTTGATAATATCATCCATCTGCGCTTTGTATTTACTCTTATCTGTTAAAGCAAAAGGAAATTTCCCGGCCAAAATAGCTTCTTCATTTTCAACAAAAACATTTACAGCATCATTTATCAATGTTCCGATAGCCAAAGCACGTAAATAACTAATTCGGTCTTCTTTTGTTGTTAAAGTCTTGTATTTGGCTACTCCGATGTTATCTTTCACCAGTTTGATTAAATATTCTAAGGCATAATCTTCTGAAACCAATCCCAGATTTATACCGTCTTCAAAGTCAATAATGGTATAGCAGATATCATCGGCTGCTTCCACCAAATAGGCCAAGGGATGTCTTTCAAAACCAATATCGTCTCCTGTTTTATTGACAATCATGCCCATATCATTAGCAACTTCTTCAAAAAAAGATTTGTCGGTCTGAAAGAAACCGTATTTTTTGTCAGCGATATTTTGGGTAGGCTTTTTAGGCAAACTTTCTTTCGGATATTTCATAAAAGCGCCAAGGGTAGCATAGGAAATTCGAAGTCCTCCCTCAATTCCCGGACGACTTGCCGTAAGCACCGAAAATCCATTGGCATTTCCTTCAAAATCAATCAGATCCTGCCACTGTTTTGGGGTTAACTGATCTTTGTATTTTAAACCGTTTCCTATCGAAAAATACTCTCCAATTGCTTTCTCTCCTGAGTGTCCAAAGGGAGGATTTCCTATATCATGCGCCAGAGAAGCTGCAGCTACTATAGCGCCAAAATCGTTCATATGATACCCGTGAACTTCTTTTAGATGAGGATATTTTTCGATGATTTTTTTTCCAACCAAACGCCCTAGTGAACGTCCGACTACCGAAACTTCTAAACTGTGTGTCAATCTGGTATGCACAAAATCGGTTTTCGAAAGCGGAATAACTTGTGTTTTATCCTGTAAAGAGCGAAATGCCGCCGAAAAGATTATTCTGTCATAATCAACTTCAAAACCCAAGCGGGTATCGTCCTGTTCTACACGTAATCTTTTGCTGGTATCGCCTTGGCGTTTGAGTGATAAAAGTTGTTCCCAGTTCATTTTCAAATTTAGATTTCTGATTTTAGATTTTAGATTTTCCGATCTAAACGTCAAAAATACGTTTTATTTTAGGATTTAATAGAATAAAAGAGGCCACAGATTAATTTGATTTAAAAGATTAAATTCTTTATTCGCCACGAATTCACGAATTAATCTAAACGAAATAATTAATGGAATCTGTGGTAAAAAATCTAACCGCAATGATTTGCGATAATTCGTAAAATTCGTGGCAAAAAGTCTAAAAATCGATTATAAAAAATCATTATAATCTGTGTAATCTGTGTAATCTGTGGCAAAACCAAACCACCAGTATCAAAACTCCAGCGCAGTACTGTGTTTGATTTCTCCCATTACAAAAATACTGTTGGTATTACCGATGTTTTCAATCGTTGACAATTTGTTCATCACAAAATCCTGGTAACTGGCCATATCCTGAACCAGAATCTTGAGCATAAAATCATAATCACCGGCGATATTATAACATTCTATAATTTCGGGAAGAGCTACAATATCTTTTACAAAATTGCTCCCTACATTTCTGGCATGTTCTTTTAAACGCACATTACAAAAAACCGTCATTCCGCGATTCATCTTTTTCTTGTCCAGCAACGCTACATATTTAGTGATATATCCGTCACGTTCCAGTCTTTTTATACGCTCATAAACGGGAGTTACGGTTAAAAATAATTTACTGGCGAGGTCTTTTGTATTGATGTTAGAATTTTCCTGAAGGTATTTCAGGATCAATAAATCGGTTTTATCTAAGTCTTCCATAGTTTTTTTTACGGCTAAAGTTATTCTTACAATAAATAATCAGTAATATAATCTTTAAAACATCCTTTTTAAAATACATTTTACTGAAATAATCTTCAAATATAAGTTATAAAAACCAATACAATACATTTGTACCGTAAAAAATACTGAATCAAAAATGAAAACAAACAATTTAGGATACCCAAGAATTGGTAGCAACAGAGAACTAAAAAAAGCCAGTGAGTTGTACTGGGCAGGGAAAATTTCTGCAGATGAATTAATCGAAACCGGAAAAGACATTCGTCGAAAAAACTGGCAGTTACAAGCTGAAGCCGGAGTAGATTTGATTCCGTCTAATGATTTTTCGTTTTATGATCAGGTTTTGGATCTAACGCTTACAGTTGGTGCAATTCCGGAACGTTACCACGAACTGGCAAAAACAAATACTTCAATCGATTTGTATTTTGCTATGGCAAGAGGTGCACAAAAAGACGGTCAGGATGTTGTAGCTATGGAAATGACCAAATGGTTCGATACCAACTACCATTATATTGTTCCTGAGTTCACAAAAAATCAAAAATTTGAATTGTTTTCGGAGAAGATTATCAATGAATTTAAGGAAGCAAATGCCTTGCAGATTGCTACAAAACCTGTACTAATCGGACCTGTTTCTTATTTGCTTTTAGGAAAAGAAAAAGAAGAAGGTTTTCACCGCATTGATCTTATCGACAAACTGCTTCCTGTATATTTTGAGATTTTCGAAAAACTACAAGAAGAAGGTGCTGAGTATATTCAGCTCGACGAACCTTTCCTGGCGTTAAACTTAACAGATAAGGAAAGAAGCACCTTCACAAAAGTATACCACGAAATCCACCAAAATTTCCCTAAAATTAAAATCGTTCTGGCGAACTATTTTGATTGTTTTGGAGAAAATCTGGCCACAGCACTAGCTCTTCCGGTGGATACTTTTCATTTGGATTTAGTGCGCTGCCCTTCTCAATTAGATGATATTTTAGAATCAGGTCAATTAGCTCCTACCGCGAATCTTTCCTTAGGTGTGATTGACGGAAGAAACATCTGGAAAAATGATTTCAGAAATTCTCTGGAACTGATCAAAAAAGCTACTGCTGCTTTGGGAGAAAACAGAATTCTGGTTGCCCCATCCTGCTCATTAATTCACAGTCCGTGTGATTTAGATTTAGAAACCAATGATGCTACACTGACTCCTGAAATCAAACAATGGCTTGCTTTTGCCAAACAAAAAATCAATGAAGTCGTTTTATTGAAACAATTCGCTTCTAATGAAATTGACATTAAAAACTCTATTGATTATGAACAAAATGTGATTGCCAACAACAACCGTAAAACATCAGCATTAATTCATAATGACGAAGTGAAAACGCGTGTTGCCGGAATTACAGCTTCGGATGACCAACGTAAAAGCACTTTTGCTGTTCGAAGAAAAAGTCAGATTGAAGCTTTAAACCTGCCTTTATTCCCGACCACCACCATTGGATCTTTTCCTCAAACTGCTGAAGTGAGAAGCTGGAGAGCGAAATTTAAAAAAGGAGAATTAACAACAGAACAATACAACGATTTAATCGAAAAAGAAACTGAAGCTACGATTCGTTTTCAGGAAGAAACAGGAATTGACGTTCTGGTTCACGGAGAATTCGAGCGTAATGACATGGTGGAATACTTTGGAGAACAATTGTCTGGTTTTACTTTTACAAAAAATGGCTGGGTACAGAGTTACGGAAGCCGTTGCGTGAAACCTCCCGTTATTTACGGCGATGTTTCAAGACCAAACCCTATGACGGTAAAATGGTCGCAATACGCACAATCTCTGACTCCAAAATGGGTAAAAGGAATGCTTACCGGACCGGTTACTATTTTGCAATGGTCTTTTGTACGTAACGATCAGCCTCGTTCCGTGACCTGTACGCAGATTGCTTTAGCCATTCGTGATGAAGTTGTTGATCTGGAAAAAGCCGGAATCAAAATCATTCAGATTGACGAGCCTGCCATTCGCGAAGGTCTTCCTTTACGAAAAGAGGAATGGGCCAATTACCTGGACTGGGCTGTAAAAGCATTCCGTATTTCTGCAAGTGGTGTTAACGACGATACGCAAATTCACACCCACATGTGTTACAGCGAATTCAACGATATTATCCAAAATATTGCCGATATGGATGCCGACGTGATCACGATTGAATGCTCGCGCTCGCAAATGGAACTTTTAGATGCTTTTGCCAACTTTAAATATCCAAACGAAATTGGACCGGGAGTTTACGACATTCACTCTCCACGTGTCCCTTCAAGTACCGAAATGGTTCATTTGTTAGAAAAAGCAGCTGCGGTTATTCCTGCGGATCAATTGTGGGTAAATCCTGATTGCGGCTTAAAAACCCGTCATTGGGACGAAACCAAAAAGGCTTTGATCGAGATGGTTAACGCAGCCCAGGAAATGAGAGCAGCAGTTGAAAACACCGCTACTTTTTAATTTTATTTGAATATATTTTGTTTTTTTAGTGCCAACCGGCGAAGCCGAAACTCTTGTAGTTATGATTTTTTTCGACTTCGCTATTGTTGGCATTTTTTTTAGCAGCAGAAGATTTTTTCTCAAAAGACCTTCAGTCCCGCTATCCGTTATATCTTTTATGGCGAACCCCGCCACAAAAGAATACCACTTCTATCGGGGCTAAACGATAAAATTTTACTTTTCATAAGCTACTAGTACAAAAAAAAGCGCTCCAATTGGAGCGCTTTCCTATTTAGATCAAGATCTAAAACTAGAAGTTTTTAGAAATTCCCATAGAAAATGCATTTCCAAAAGTAAAATTGAATCTTTTTCTACTATCACCAGCGCCGTTATTTTCATCATAATTTAAAGTGTCATACTTTAAACCTCCTATATTGAAATTCAGACCAAATCCTTTACCAATATTTATTAGCAGTGCTGGTGTTACACCAATATAAAACCCATCTCCTTTATTAACTGTAACTGTATTCGTAAAATTATTTTCATACGTTTCTTTTCGCTTTTGAAAACCTGCTCCTAAATCTGCATAAACAGAAAAAATTTCACTTAATGGTTTAGAATATCTCAAAAAACCTCCTGTAGACAGGGTTTGATCTTTGTATTCAGAATTATTATTCCCTTGTTTAGTTGCTGAAATTCCAACCTCAATACCTGCTGTCCAGTTTTCATGAAATTGATACCCTACTTTTGGCGCAAAACCAAAATAATGGTTTTTGTTATCAGACCCTAATTCTGATACAGTTTCTGAATTGTAATAGACACTTCCCATAACCAAAACAGAACCTTTTTGAGCATTTGCAAAACTAAATATCGTTAGTGCAAGAATAAGTAACATTTTTTTCATAGTTGTTATTATTTAAAATTTAATCCTATTTCACAACAACAATGCCGTTATTTTTAATCATTCTAAAATAGAAACATAAACAACTAACGTTCAATCTTTTAAATCGCTAAAAAACACACACTTTAGAATCTGCTTTTCATTAAAACAAAAAAAGCACCCGCCATGGCGGATGCTTTTCTGAAATTGAATACTATTTAAGATTAGAAGTTTTTAGAAACTCCAATGTTAAATGTTCTACCAAAATTAAAATTGAAGTTTTTAACTTCTGGTCCATTGTTATCATAGTTTAAAGTGTTGTACCCTAAACCACCAATGTTAAAGTTTAAACCAAAACCTTTTTTCATGTCGATGAAAAGAGCTGGTGTAATACCAATGTACATACCGTCAGCTTTAGCAGTTGAAGTCATTGGTCCAGTGTACGTTTTGTCTTTTGCACTTTGAAAACCTGTTCCTAATTCAGCGAAGAAAGCGAAAGTTTGGTTTAATGGCATAGTGTAACGTAAAAATGCACCTAATTTAGTAGTGTTGTTTTTCACTTCATTTACTCCTTGCTCAGTTTTGCTAGAACCAAAAGAAGCCTCACCCCCTACAGTCCAGTTGTCGTGAAATTGGTAACCTACTTTTGGAGAAAAATCAAATTCATTCGTTTTAACCTCATTGTTTCCTAAAGTTCTGGTTTGAGAAGTGTAACCAATACCACCACCAACTAAGATTGTTCCTTTTTGTGCGTTTGCAAAGCTAACCATAGCTAATGCAAGAACCACCAACATTTTTTTCATTATAAATTATTTTAAATTTGATATCCCTTTAACAAGAACGATGCCGTAACGACTGGCTTTTATATTTTTTTTATGATTTCTTTAAAAGATAAAAATGTAGTAATCGAGCGTATTTCTGTTTACTTTTGTAGCAAATAAAAAGTCATGTCGATAGCAGTAAACAACATATCAAAAAGTTACGGAACCCAAAAAGCGCTAAATGAAATTTCATTCTCTATTGAAAAAGGAGAAATCGTCGGATTTTTGGGTCCAAACGGAGCAGGAAAATCTACATTAATGAAAATTTTGACGACCTATTTACTGGCAGATAATGGCTCAGCCCTTGTAAACGGTCATGATGTCATGACGAACGCAAAGGCAGTTCAACGTTCTATTGGCTATTTACCGGAACATAATCCGTTGTATCTGGATTTGTATGTTCGTGAATATTTGGCTTTTAATGCCGATGTTTATCAGGTTCCGAAATCAAGAATTGAAGAAGTCATACAACTGACAGGACTGTCAGGTGAAAGTCATAAAAAAATAGGACAGCTCTCTAAAGGATACCGCCAGCGTGTGGGACTTGCCAATGCTTTATTGCACAATCCGGAGGTTTTAATTCTGGACGAACCCACTACCGGACTGGACCCTAATCAGTTAATGGAAATTCGAAATGTGATCAAAAATGTAGGGAAAGATAAAACCGTTTTTCTGTCTACTCATATCATGCAGGAAGTCGAAGCCATCTGCGATCGTGTCATTATTATTGACAAAGGACAAATTGTTGCCGACAAAAAATTAGACCATCTGGTATCTGAAAATGCGGAGCAAGTGATCGAAGTAGAATTTGATTATCAGGTAGAAGAACAGCTTCTGGCTAAACTTGAAAATATTACGGCCTACAAGAACACACACGATATGACCTGGGAACTAACTTTTGTTTCTGAAAAAGACATGCGTCCGGCTATTTTTGATTTTGCCAATGAAAATGGTTTAAAAACATTACAACTGAACCAGAAAAATAAAAATCTCGAAGCAGTTTTCAGAGAAATTACAAAGTAGGGATTCCAGCCTTACTTCATTTTAAAATAAAAACCAATTTGTTCTGTTATAGAATAAGTTGGTTTTTCTGCTTTTATTCCTCGCCTGTTTTTCCATTTTCTCAAACTCTGTGAAGTCTTGTTTTCACAGGCATTTTCCTCAAATTTTTAATATTTTACCAGATTTTATACTTTTCATTCAAAACAGGAACCCTTCAATATCAAGGCCTTACATTATTTGTCGTAAATTTTAACTATATTTATTTAGACTTATTATAAATAGTGTTATATTTGACAACTGAAACTTCAAATAATCACTCATGTTTTCAATACTCCTTCCTATAAAAGCCTCGATATATAAGCTCTCAAACCGATTGACACTTCTTCATAATACACTTTCTGATAAACTCGAACAACTCGTTCTACAGTAGCATACAGCTTCCGTACCCAAAATCAAAAATTACTTTACCCCCATCATTCCAAAATACCATGAAGAATATTATAACATCTATTGTACTTGCCTTTTCAGTCTACGGATATTCGCAGACGGAAAAAGGAAGAGACAGCATTGTCGAAACTTCGATTAATGCTTTAGATGAAATTGTAATCACAAAAAAGAAGGTTTTATATACGCAGAAATCAGATCGACTGGTTTTTAATGTAGAAAACAGCATTGTTTCTGAAGGCGGCACTGCTTTAGATGTTTTATCACGTGCTCCGGGCGTTGTCGTTTCTCAGGACGGCGAATTATCGATCCGCGGACAACAAGGTGTCGGAGTGATGATTAATGGCAAGTTAACACAGCTTTCGCAAAAAGAACTCGCGAATTATTTAAAGTCAACTACCTCATCCAATATCAAACAAATTGAAGTGATTACGAATCCTTCTTCTAAATATGATGCGACCGGCAAAGCCGGAATTATTAATATTATTTTAAAGAAACCTAATGCAGGCGGACTTAAAGGAACGGTGTTCACCAATTACGGAAGAGCCCGTAAGAACAGAACCAATTCAGGTGTTAACTTAAGTTACAACAAAGATAAATTTGGCGTTTACGGAAACTACAGTTACACCTTTAGAGGTGAGGAAGAACGTAAAGAATTCGATCAGATTCAATATACTGACAACACACGTCAAACTATTTCAACAAAAAACCATCAGACCTCGGTTACAGACGAACCGCTGACTTCTAATAATTTTAAAATTGGAACTACCTATGAAGTTTCTCCTAAAACGAATTTAGAAGTTTATGTTGATGCCAAACTGGGGCGTTACGAGAACATCGCTAATGGTAGAAACACATTGCTAAATACTTCAAATCAGGTACAATTTGATGCTTTGACCTTCAACGACAGTAAAGAAAAGTGGAATGATTATACGTATGGCTTTTCTGGAGTTCATAAATTTAATACCGAGGGCAAAAACATGTCTTTTGATTTGGAGTATGAAACGTCAAAATTCAGATCGAATCAGTTCCAGAGTGCAAAAAATACAGATCCTGCTATTGCTGCTAACATTAATGACCGCAGGGGTTTTATTCCGTCGCAATTGAGTGTTTTTACAGGAAAAATTGATTTCGTCAATCCGTTAAAGGAAAAGCAGTCTATCGAATGGGGCGCTAAAGCCAGCGTTAAAAACAATGACAATCCATCGGTTTACGAGTATTACGACAATAATCAGTGGATCGTTGATCCTAACTCAACCAATCATTTTGAGTACAAAGAACAAATTTATGCTGCCTATGCTAATTACAAATACCAACTGGAAAATTTAAATATTCAGGGAGGGTTAAGAACGGAATATACTGCGATTGAGATACTACAAAAAACCTTAAATGAAACCCATAAAGACGATTATTTAAAATGGTTTCCAAGTGTTTCTTTGAAATATGAGCTAAGCAACGACCATTCTTTGCACGCCTCCTACAGTAAAAGAATCAACAGACCGAGTCAGTTTGATTTGAATCCGTTTCGTTTTTACGATGATTCTTTTAATTATTCACAGGGGAATCCGAATTTGGTTCCGGAGATTACACATTCGTCAGAAATTGGATACGCCTGGAAAAGTGCTTTTATGGCTTCGTTGTATTTCAGTAAAACCAAAGATGTTTTCACAGAGGTTTACGATTACAATCCCGCCAACAACACTACTGTAACTTCCCAAATTAACGTGAGCAAATCCTTTAATTATGGTGCAAATATTACCAACACAGCCGAAATTTACAAATGGTGGTCGGTGAATACGCTATTCAACATTTTCGAAAATAAGTTCATGGGAAATGTAGTGAATACGGATAAAATTGATCCTATTGTTACTTTAAATCTAAGTGTACAGAACTCCTTTACGATCAGCGAGAGCCTAAAGGCTGAAGTTAACGCACAATATCAATCCAAATCGAATCTTGGTATTTATGAAAGAGATGCTTTTTTTGATTTTAGTATTGGAATCTCGAAACAGGTACTGGCTAAGAAAGGAAGTATCAAATTTAATATTACAGACATTTTTAATACCAATAATTTTCACATCAATTCAGTCATAGCTCAAACGAGCATCAATAAAAGATATGATCTGGACAACCGTATTGCTACTATAGCGTTTACGTACAGAATTTAATATTTGGATCTTTAGTTTCCTTGTTTTTGTTTTTTTTTTGAATGAAAGAGCCTGTTTGTAGTTAGCAGGCTCTTTTTGTTTGTGGGGTTAACCGCAAAACAAGTATAGAATTTTTGCTCGCAAAGACGCAGAGGCGCAAAGTTTAATTTTCTGGCACTTATCATCTTGTTGAGATTTTTTATCCTGCAGCACACTGCCACAACTAAAAAAATCTTGAGGTTGCGAAGTTAACCGCAAAGCAAGTATAGTATTTTTGCTCGCAAAGACGCAGAGACGCAAAGTTTAATTTTCTGGCACTTATCATCTTGTTAAGATTATTTATCCTGTAACACACCGCCACAAATAAAAAGACCTTGAAAATGATATTAAGAGCTTTGTCAGACTGAGCGAAGTCGAAGTCCCCCCAAAAAAAAGTGATCCTGCATACAAAAAATCGACTTCGCTTTGCCTGACGTGTCAGACTGAGCGAAGTCGAAGTCCCACAAAGCCAAAAAAAGTCTTTTGAGGAATTTTACTTCGCACAAAAGACTTTAAGGAAACTAACTAATACAAAACTGCTAAAATCAAATCAACACTAAGCTTTTGATTTTTGCTTTTTCTTTCTGCCCCACCAGATGTAAAATCCGGTAATTGGCAAACTGGCGCAGATTAAACTGCCGATGAAATAAATTATTTTGGTCGACAATCCTCCTATTGCCCCAATATGAAGGCTGTAATTGGATCGCATCAACCAATCTGAAAAACGTTCATTACCAATATATTTTTCTGATTTTGGAAGTAATTCAAGCGTTTTGGAGTCAAAATACAGATCTCTCCAAATGCCTTTGTACATGTCCGTACAGGCGTAAAAATCTTCTTTCGGATCATCGGGAAAATGAATGATAACTGCTTCTTTGTTTTCTTTGGCAATTTCCGTTCGAACCTTTTTCCAAATAAAATCGACAGCAGTCAGTTTGTCTAATTGCTCTTTGGACAAGGGCTCTTTTTTAACCGAAACTGTCTGCTCTTTTACCTCTGCCCATCCTCCACTAATCCAATAGGTGCTTTCCCTTAGCCAATGAAAACTCATTAACAATCCGGTAAAAGAAATCAATACTGCCAAAATGAGTACATAAAACCCCATTACATTGTGCAAATCATAATTGAGGCGTTTGAACTTAGCCTCCCACTTTATTTTAAAACTGCTGTTAATGGTTGTTTTGTTCCACTTTTTCGGAAACCACAATAGTAGTCCGCTAATCAATAAAAAGAAGAAAATAAAGGTTGCCCAGGCGGTTATCTGTGCTCCAATATCCCGCTCCAGCCAAAGATTCCGATGTCCTTCATCTATTATGTGAAAGAAATCTTCATGATCAACCATCCCGGTAATTTTACCGTTATAGGGGTTTACATAAATCAACGAATCCGATTCGATATCGACTTTAACTGATTTGTCTAAACCATTATACCAGAAACCATGAATTTCTTTGTTGGGCAGTACTTTTTGAACTGCTGCATAAATTTGAGAAGGGGGCAATAAGTGCTCAGGACTTTGAGCCTCGACATTGAGCCAGGGAGAGGTAAACTCTTTGATTTCTTGTTCAAAAACCAAAATACAACCTGTAATTGCCATGATGAATACAATTATTCCGGAAGCGAGTCCCAGCCATAAGTGCAGCCAGGCATTGATTTTACTAAAACGTGATTTTCCTTTATTGGGCGGTTTACCTGTGCGGTTTTTAATAATATTCATTAAAATAGTAATTTTAAACTAAGACAAAATTTATAAATAAAACGGCTTGAGGATTACTAAAAATCCTCAAGCCGCTTAAAAATGTGGTAATTTAGTAGGTAAGTTTACCAATTGAAGGCAAATAAAGACCTTCTTTAATAAGTGCACCCGCTTTTGCAGTACCGGTTGCAATATCAATTTGGTACACACGAGCCTGATCGCCTGTTACAAAACTTTTGTATGCTTTTCCGTTCTCTACAAACATACTTCCCAATCCGAAGAATTCATCTCCGCCATGATCCGGTAATCCTGTAACTGCTAAAATTGTTTTGGCAGATAAATCCAATATTGCCGATTTGAAAATTGTTTTTGTATTAAGGAAGCTGTACACAGAATTGGCAGCATCAACTTCAGTAGGGATATAGGAGATGAAAACTTTCTCTCCTCCTAAAGGATAAGCGGCAAGAACTTTACCTTTTAACGTACTTGACTGAAGATCGAAAAAGTACCCCGGGTCAAACTTGGCATCGCCTTTTCTAACACGTAAAACTCCTGATGAAACACCCGTAACCGGATAACCTCCTGCACGTGCATTAGACGAGAACGTATAAATATCCCCTGATTCTGTCTGAACAATTCCGGTATTGGTATAATAAAGACCAATTGCAGTTGTTCTGGCATCTTTTATGGTGCTTACATATTCTAAAGAAGGATATTTGTACACTCTCATAGTAGCATCAGATGACAATACTTTATTGGTCCCGTCGCTTACATCTTTGATATACACCGGAACAAAAAGTTTATCTCCTGAAACTGCCGCTCCTGTTGGCCAGTATAATATTTTTTTATTGGCCGGATTCACACTAAAATCATTGAACTTACGGGCATCGATAGAAACGGTAGCAGGGTTGTAAATCATCAATTCGTAATCAGATGAACTACCGTCCCAGGTAGCACCAATATTGATCAGTTTTTTATCATCTGTATAACCTACAGCATAAGATGACTCGAAAGAAATCTTATCTCCCGCTCCCAGCTTTCCGGAATTGTTCAGACGAAACGATACTGACCCTTCGTCTTCTGTACTTAAGGCAAAAAATGTATTGTTCACAGGAAAACAACTTCCTCCCTGCTCAATTCCAACTCCTTTTGCACTAATTTCTCCGGTCATTAACTGATCAGTAGAATTAAAGTCTAATATATACTGCGTATAATCGGCCAGCCAATAAGATGCTACATATTTAGTTCCGTTTACAGTTGGTGTTTCATCTTTAGAGGAATCATCACTGCTACATGAAAAGATAGAGCATGACAGAAAAGCCAATGCAAAGCATTTTGCGAATTTGTTTACAAACATGATTAATTATTATTTAGGATTATTATTTAAATTACTGTAGAAAGTATCTGAACTTCACTGAAAAAGCGCGTCCCGGTTTTTGAACCTTAAAGTAGTCGTACACCTTTATGTCGGTAATATTTCTACACTCGAAAGCCAAATTGTATTTGCCGTTTAAAAAAGAATAGGCAACCATAGCATTCTGAGTAAATTGTTCCGGAATAGCTTTTTTGGTTTCCAGACTTCCCAGTACCGGCCAGGTCAGATAAAAAGCATCTATATAATTGGCACTTACATTTAAAGAAAGTCTATCGTCCTGATGTCTGATGTTTTTAAAGTTAAAAGTCAGATCAGCGTTTCCGTAGAAGATTGGAACATTAGGCAATTGTGCATCATACAAGGCATCAGGACTGGTTGTTCCTGCTTTATATTTGTTTTTGTTAAGGCTCTTTTGATACGTTCCGTTTACTTCAAAATTTATTAAGTCTTTGTACCCGTATCTAAAAACACCGTCAATACCTGTTATTTGCACGTTTTGAAGATTTTCAAAAACCGTTTTGTCTCCCTCCTGCTTTTCTCTGATAAAATCTTTTGCTTCTCTGTAAATGATACTCGTCTCAACATTAAAATGATTTTTGCTGTTCTGAGTATTAAAAGCCAGTCCCAGATTTGCGTTATCACTACTCTCAGGTCTTAATCCGATATTGCTGTTTATCGTAAGTCCGTCACCCAGCATTTCTGTAGCAGAAGGCAAACGATACGCATGTTCATAAGAACCTTTAATTTGAAATTTATCGGTCAAATGGTATGCTGAAGTAGCGCCATAACCATAATTTGTTGATGAAGAAGATTGCGTTATGTTATGGGCGATCATTTGAGTTGCTAAATCAAACATTTTACCAAAACCTGAAACAGCCAGTCGATTATCGAGACCGCTAAAATTATAACTTAGACCCAGAATATTCTTGTCAATAGTAGGTTCTCCCAGTTGTACAACTTTTAAATACTCGTTTGTTTCTTTACGTTTGTAGCCCAAATAAGAGTAATTTACCGCTAGCGAATGCTGCTCATTGAACTGGTATTTTAAGTTTGTTGTCACCTGTGCATTAGCCTCATCGTAAACGTATATGGTTTTGTTTCCTAATTCGCCTTTATCATTTGCTCCCGCAAATTGTCTGTATATATAATTCCCTGTCCAGTCGTACACTCGCGAAGAAGTATCTATCGAACGGTTGTTTACTAAAGCATAAGTGGAGTTAATACTGAGGGACAATCCTTTAGTAAAAAGATCACTTTTTTTGAATTTCAAAGAGGTAATAAAACTTTGGCTATCTGTAAAAGCCTGCCCTACTACTTTTTGCATTGTTCTTCCCTGCTGAATTTCTTTTTTATTGCCTGCAACGGCAAAACCAACAAGCAGATAATCAGCAAAACTCTTGTTTTTAAATCCTGCTTCTGCCATTATGGTTCCTGATTTATAGGCATCATGGAAATGCTTGTATTTTTGTTCCGGTAAAAACTTCGAGGTATTTTTATCCACAACACTTACGTCTACCTTATAATCATTGTCGGCATAATTTGCAAAAGCGTTAATGTTGGCAATAAAACCATCCCGACCGGAGAATCTCGTATTTATTGCTGCTCTGTGCGTGTTAAACGATCCGTAACTATAGGAAGCATCGATGTAACGGTTTACATTTTTATTGGTTACGATATTAACAGCTCCCCCAAGTGCATCTGCTCCTAACTCAATAGGAACAACTCCTTTGTACACATCAATACGTTCAGCCATGTTTACCGGAATATTATTCAGCGTAAGAGCTGAACCATAACTGTCCATAGGTACACCGTCCAAAAAGAATTTAACCTGATTTCCGGAGAATCCATTCAGTGAAAAATTAAAAGCCGATCCCAATCCTCCATATTCCCGAATGCGGACTCCGGTTGTTTTATTCAACACCTGATTTAAATCGGCTGACGTATTGTAGGTTTTCTTTAAATCTATGGCTGTAATATTATACGCCTGTTCTCGTACTCTTTGAACTTTGGACTTTCCCGTTACTGCAACTTCGTTTAAAGCTGCCATATCTTCTTCCATCGTAATATTCTGAGTAGGCTTTCCTCCCAGCTTCAGAAAAATTGCCGTTTCTGTGGTTTTATAACCCACATGTGTAACCAGCAAAACATAATTTCCCGGCTTGGCACTAATTTTATACTCCCCTTTATTATTCGTCAGTGTACTGTATTCTGTTCCTTTTAAAGCTACCGAAACTCCTTCGGCAGTTTTCCCAAGATGATTAACAATAACTCCTGTTAAATTTACTTTGTCCTTTTGTGAATACCCTTGAAGTGAAATAAAAAAAATGGCGATCAAGAGCATTAATCTACTTATTTGCATCTAATAAATTTTGGTTTGAAAATTAAATTAGCAACAAAATTAGGCTCTCAAAAGGTTTTTTCCAAGTTATTTTTAATTATTCTAAATAAGAATAGTAATTAACTTTTAAATAAAAGAAAACATAATAAACAGATCAATCCTTAAAGAATAATTAAATTTTACTTAAGCTTTCCTTAAGAAATCATGAGATAAAAATTAAAAAATCCAGACTGACCGCTCTTCAAATTTTCAAAAAAGGGCAAAAAAAAGCCCGATTAGATGCTAATCGGGCTTTAAAATTTTAGACTATCGAATTAAAAATCCAATTCAGAAAGGGTCTCTTTTATCTCTTCGATAATTATTTTGATATCATTTTCAGTAGTGCGCCAATTGACAAAAGACGCTCTGATTCCTTTTCGGTTTTGATAAACCGTTGGCGTCATAAACACCTTTCCCGTATCATTTAAATGCGTCAAAAACGTACTTACATGCTCCTGATTATGGTCTCCTTTTAATGTAAAACAAACGTTATTCAGTCGGATTGGAGCCAACAGTTCGAAGTTCTCGTCTTCGATAAGGGCGTTTGCAAAATGCAGTGCCAATGCCGTACTTTTCTCTATGATGTCTTTAAATCCTTCTTTTCCGTAGGCCAGTAAAGAAAACCAAACCGGTAAGGCTCTTAATCGGCGTGAATTTTCAGGCAATACGTTCAGGTAGTTAAAATTCTCCAGAGGATTCCCTAAATAAGGCGCATTAGAATTTTGGAACGTCTCGATTTGCAGTCCAACATGCTCTTTTTTAATTAAATAAAAAGCACTTTCATAAGGCACGTTTAACCATTTGTGACAATCAATTGTAATACTGTCTGCACCTTCCCAGCCTTCTGTAAGGTGTTTGAATTTTTCAGAAACCGCAGCAAAACCACCAAAAGCGGCATCAATATGCCACCAGAAATTGTATTTTTCTCTAAGTTTTGCAATAGCCGCAAAATCATCAAAATCGGCTGTATTAACAGTTCCTGCACTCGAAATCAGGATAAATGGCTCTCCGTTTAAACTTTCTATATTCTTCTGAAGATCGTCGATATCAATAGCTTCTCTATTGCCTTCTGCGGTTTTAAGCACCGTATAATTGTTACTTCCAATCCCCAGCATCGATAATGTTTTTATGGATGACGAATGAGGTGTTGCAGTTAAGATAGGTATGGCCCCGGAAACTCCGTTTTTAGCAAAATCTTTTCCTGACTGAGCACCAATCCATTGTCTTGCCACCCCTAAACAGGTAAAATTTGACATGGTTGCTCCAGTCACAAATCCCCCTAAAAAAGATTCGGGAAGCCCCAATAACTGTCGCAATAAATGAATAGTCTCAAACTCGATTAGGGCCGAAGTTCCTCCCTGCGCTTTTACCGCCTGAGTATTCTGATCGTATACGGTAGACAACCAGTCGCCCACAATAGAAGCTGGCGTTGATCCTCCGGTTACAAAACCTAAATATCTTGGCCCCGGAGAAGCTACCATCAATGGTGCCAGTCTCTCCTTAAATTCTTCCAAAGCCCCCAATGATCCTAAGCCTGTCTCGTCTAGTTTTCGGGTTGGATCAATTGTGTTTTTACTGGAAGTTGGAACGTTTTCAAGATTGTCCAAAAACGCTATTCCGTGCTGTTTTGCTTTTTCCAGAATGTTTTCAAGATCGTTCAGATCATTTTGAAGTATTGAATTCATTGTAAACTACTTTTTTATGCCTCGCTATAAGATTTCCTTGCTGCTAAAAAATTAGCACACGGATTTTACAGGTTAAGCAGATTAACGCTGATTTTAATATTAGATTTATTTGCTTTGGAAGACTAAAGCTACCACTTCGTTTTTTCGGAAAACCTCGAGACCACCATCGAACAAATGAGATCGCCATTGACATTTAGCAAAGTCGCTATCGGGTCGACCAGAGTTCCTAAAATCATAGCGACCGGTAGGGCTTGTTCCATTGGCAGGCCGTAAACTGTAATGGCCAGAACTTCTCCGATATAACCTCCATTTGGAATTCCTCCTTCTACAATTGAAACGATTACAGTAATTCCGAGCGCTAAAAGTATGGTCGAAGGTGCCGTGAAATCTTTTCCAAACATGGCAAAAAGAACGGTTATTTTAAGGATAGAAGACATACTCGAACCGTCTTTATGCAAGGGCGCTCCAAGCGGAATGACCAAATTGCGAACGTGCTTAGGAATGTTCATCTTCTCAGCGGCTTCCAGATTCGCAGGGATGGTGGCAATACTGCTGCAGGTTCCAACCGCAGTTAAAGCCGGCGTAATGTTATTACTCCAAAATACCACAAAAGCTCTTTTCCCTCCGGCCACTAAGGCGTACAAACTGAAAAACACAAAGAAATAGAATATACAGGCCGCATAATAAACCCCTAAAGGCTTGGCATAAACGCCAAACAATTGCGGACCAAAAACTCCAACCTGATACGCAAAATAAGCCCCCAAACCAATTGGAGCCAATTTCATAATGAGGTTCAAAAGCTGCTTCATGACTTCGTTACCTGAATCCAGAAAACTTCTGAAAGCGCTTCCTTTTTCTCCGGATTGCAGACTCGCAAAACCAATTAAAAAAGAAAAAATAATAAGCGCCAGCATGCTTTTTCGGGACAGTAATTCAAAGAAATCATTTACGGTAACCAACTGTGCTATCTGCTCGCCAATACTTCCTGATTGGATGTTTTCTATCGGGACTTTAGATAATATAATATTCTGATGAATTGGAAAAAGATATACTGCCAAAATCATTACAATTGCCGAAATTAAAATGGTGCTTAAAAAAACCAAAACCATGATTACAAACAGTTTTCCTAATTTCTCTGTTCTTTCCAGACTGGCAATTGAAGACGCAATGGTAAAGAAAATCAAAGGGATAATAGCCGTAAAGAGCAGGTTGAGAAAAACATCTCCCAATGGTTTTATGACCTCAACTTTTTCTTTGAAAACTAATCCTAAAATACTTCCAAGCAGGATTCCACCTAAAAGCAATAGAATACTGCTGTAACTTTTTAGAAAATCGATCTTTTTAATCTCCATAATTTTAAAGGATTACATTCAGAAATAGCAACATAAAATAAAGTCAATTAAATTACTCAAAAAATAAGTACTAAAATTAACTGTACAATTTTTTAATCCCAAAGAGTCAAATTACTCCGGAATCTATGAAAATATGCAAAAAAATACTGTGAAGATGATCAGGGGATCAACGTTTTCCTAATACCAAAGTGGTAAAATCTCTGTCTACCAACTCCCCCATTTTACTTTTTACTTTTTCAGTCAGCGTTTCTTTATGCACGACTTGGAAAGCTGTTTTTTCAATCAACCTTTCCGCTTTTTCAGTACTGTAAAGATTGAATTCGAACTGAGTAAAAGGAAGCTGTTTCATAAAACTTTCTTCGGAAAAGGTGATGCAAAAAGTCCCCTCCGGTTTTAAAACTCTGTAAATTTCCGAGAGTAACTTCTCCGGTTCCTGCCAAAAGTAAATGGTGTTTACCGTGAATATTTTATCAAAAGAAGCTTCTTCAAATGGAATATCGGTTCCGTTATAAAGAGAAAAGTGGGCTTGTTTTTTAGCTACAAAAGCGGCATTAATTTGCTGTGCTTCCTGACACATTAACTCGGACATTTCAAGTCCATAGTAAGTCAGATCCTCCACTTGCTCTAGTACATACTCTAAATGTCCGGCATTTCCGTGGCCTAATTCTAAAATTGTATTTCCCGATATTACGTGGAGATTTTGAACGGAATGGCGCGTCATATTGATGTTGGTTTCATGCATCATATTCGCCATTTCAATTCCTTTTTCTCCTGTAGGATGCTTTAGCTGAGAGGCTATTGCCTGTAATTCTTCTTTTTTCATCATCTTTAAAATAAATTCAAAATTAGTCCTAAAAAGTAATTATCGGTAAAATTTTGTCATTTCGACTCTCCCTTCGGTCGAAATGACAAACTATATGCTTAAACTCTTAAAAAATCTGCCTTGCAATCTGGCGGATATTCTCTGATTTCCCCATTGAATAATAATGCAAAACAGGGACTCCGGCAGCTTTTAATTCTAATGATTGCTGAATGGCCCACTCGATTCCGACTTGCTTGATTTCGGCATTGTTTTTACATTTATCTACAGCATCAATTAAATCCTCCGGCAAATCGATTCTGAAAATCTGTGGTAAAATCTGTAAATGTCGTTGAACCGCAATTGGCTTGATTCCCGGAATAATCGGAATTGTGATACCAATTTCTCTTGCTTTTTCTACAAAGGCAAAATATTTAGCATTATCAAAAAACATTTGAGTCACCACATAATCGGCTCCCGCATCTACTTTTTCTTTTAGTCTTTTTAAGTCAGATTGTAAAGAAGGAGATTCCAAATGTTTTTCCGGATAACCCGCAACACCTATACAAAAATCGGCTTTATTATCAGCATCCATTAATTCATGAAGGTATTTTCCGCTGTTTAAGTCGTTGATCTGGCGTACCAAATCAATAGCGTAACTATTCCCACCGGCTTTTGGCACAAAAGATTGTTCGTCTTTCATAGCGTCACCGCGAAGTGCCATTACATTATTGATTCCTAAATACTGACAATCTACCAGCATGTATTCGGTTTCTTCCTGCGTAAATCCTCCGCAAAGCAAATGTGGCACCGTATCAACATTGTATTTATGTTTTATAGAAGCACAAATTCCAAGCGTTCCCGGACGCATACGCGTTAGCTTTTTATCTAACAGTCCGTTTCCTTTATCAATATAGATATATTCTTCACGCGAAGTGGTTACATCAATAAATGGCGGTTTAAATTCCATCAACGGATCAATATTATCATACAACTCCTGAATGCTCTTCCCTTTTTGAGGCGGAATAAGTTCAAACGAGAATAATGTATTTCCTTTCGCGTTTTCTATATGTTCTGTTACTTTCATTTTTTAATTATGAGTTATGAATTATGAGTTTTGAAAAAATGGTGTAAAAAATCTGAATCAAAAAACATAAATCAAATATTCTTTTAGTCTAAAGTCTTAATGTCCAAAGTCGAAAGTCACTTTCTTGGAGACTTTAAGACTTTTGACTTTACGACTCTATTTTAATCTGCTATATTAGGGTTCAACCATTTCATGGCATAGTCGGTTGAAACATTGCGTCGTTTGGCATAGTCGACTACCTGATCCTCTTTTATTTTCCCAAGTCCGAAATATTTACTTTCCGGATTTCCAAAATAGTATCCTGAAACGGATGAAGCCGGCCACATCGCCATGCTTTCAGTTAATGTTACGCCTATTTCTTTTTCTACATTTAAAAGTTTCCAGATTGTTGGTTTCTCCAAATGGTCAGGACATGCCGGATAACCCGGAGCAGGACGGATTCCTTTGTACTCTTCAGAAATCATTTCTTCGTTAGTTAAGTTCTCCTCTGATGAATATCCCCAGATTTCTTTACGTATTTTTTCATGAAGATATTCAGCGAAAGCCTCGGCAAAACGATCCGCTAATGCTTTCACCATAATCGAATTGTAATCGTCCAGATCTTTTTCAAATTCAGCTGCCCATTCATCAACACCAAAACCGGTTGTTACACAAAATGCTCCCATATAATCCACTTTCCCGCTTTCTTTCGGAGCGATAAAATCGGCTAATGCAATATTGGGTGCACCTTTTGTTTTTTGCGATTGCTGGCGTAAAGTCAAAAATGTCTGTAACGGTTTTCCGTTTTCATCTGTCAATTCGATATCATCATCATTGATCTGATTGGCCGGAAATATTCCGTAGATCCCTTTTGCAGATAGTTTTTTCTCTGCTAAAATTACTTTCAGCATCGCCTGCGCATCTGCAAAAACAGAAGTCGCCTCTTTCCCCACAACCTCATCTGTTAAAATTGCCGGATATTTACCAAACAATTCCCAGGTTCTGAAAAACGGTGTCCAGTCAATATACGGAACCAAAACATCCAGCTCCACTTCAACAATTTGTTCACCAATGATATTTGGCTTCACCGGATTGAAATTTTCCCAATCCAATTGTAATTTGTTTTTACGCGCGTCTTCAATACTTAAGAAATTCTTATCTCTCGAACGATTCAAAAATGTTTCTCTAAAAGAATCGTACTCTGCACGAATATCGCTTGCATATATTTTACGGTTATGATCTAACAGATTTCCCGCAACGGTAACGGCTCTCGAAGCATCGTTTACGTGAATAACCGTTTCTCTGTATTGTGGTGCAATTTTCACGGCTGTATGTGCGCGTGAAGTGGTTGCTCCACCAATCATAATCGGAATTTTAATTCCTTGTTTGTCTAATTCTTTAGCCAAATACACCATTTCGTCAAGCGAAGGCGTAATCAATCCGCTTAGACCAATGATATCTACATTGTGTTCTATCGCAGCAGCAATAATTTTCTCCGGAGGCACCATAACACCAAGATCTACAATCTCGTAATTGTTACAGGCCAAAACTACCGAAACAATGTTTTTACCAATGTCGTGAACGTCTCCTTTTACAGTAGCCATCAGGATTTTTCCGTTCCCTTGCTTGTCTCCGGCCTGTTTACTGGCTTCAATATAAGGCAATAAATAGGCTACGGCTTTTTTCATTACACGTGCCGATTTTACGACCTGTGGAAGGAACATTTTTCCGCTTCCGAACAAATCTCCTACGACATTCATTCCGGTCATCAAATTGATTTCGATAACTTCAATTGGTTTTGTAGCAGCCAAACGTGCTTCTTCTACATCTTCTTCAATAAAAGCATCCACTCCTTTAACCAGTGAGTGCGTAATACGTTCCTGAACGGTTCCCAAACGCCATTCCTGAACCGCTTTTTCATCAGATTTTACTTCTCCTTTTACGTTCTCGGCAAAATCTAAAAGTCGTTCCGTTGCATCGTCACGTCTGTCCAGAATTACGTCCTCAACGTGCTCCAGTAAATCTTTTGGAATGTCATCATAAATCGAAAGCATTTCCGGATTCACGATTCCCATCGTCATTCCGTTCTTGATCGCATGGTACAAAAATACCGAGTGCATCGCTTCACGAACGGTGTCATTTCCTCTGAAAGAAAACGAAACGTTACTTACTCCCCCACTAATATGTGCATGTGGTAAGTTATCACGAACCCATTTTGTTCCTCTAAAGAAATCCAGAGCATTCAAACGATGTTCTTCCATTCCGGTCGCAACCGGAAAAATATTCAAATCAAAAATGATATCCTGAGGCGGAAAATCAACTTTGTTGACTAATATATCATAGGAACGCTGACAAATTTCCACTCTTCGGTCGTAGTTATCAGCCTGACCTACTTCATCAAAAGCCATAATAATGGCTGCCGCTCCGTAGCGCTTAATTAATTTGGCGTGATGGATAAAGGCTTCCTCACCCTCTTTTAACGAGATCGAGTTTACAACGCTTTTTCCCTGTACTACTTTAAGACCCGCTTCAATGATTTCCCATTTCGAGCTGTCGATCATAATAGGCACTCTCGAAATGTCCGGTTCTGATGCAATTAAATTCAAAAATTTAGTCATTGCCTGAACGCCATCAAGCATTCCTTCATCCATATTAATATCGATGATTTGCGCCCCTCCTTCTACCTGTTGTCTTGCAATATCAAGTGCCTCGTCATATTTCTCTTCCTTGATTAAACGCAGGAATTTTCTTGAACCGGTAACGTTTGTACGTTCTCCAACGTTAACAAAAACACTGGTAGGTGTAATAATTAACGGTTCTAATCCTGATAATACAAGGTCTCTTCTATTTTCTGTCATTTTCTTTAAGTTACTGAGAATCTAAGATGCTTAGATTCTAAGTTTTTTATTCTATTTTCTTTTCTGCAAGGTTTTTAAAAACTTGTAGGTATATTCGTTACCGATATGTTGTTCCTAACGGAATATTTACTTCCATTTTGATTTTTCTATGTATTTGCAGGTTACACCTGCATCATATATGTAATATTTTATTTTGGTAAAACCCGCTTTGACTAGTGTAATCGAATCAGGCCGTAATTCTTCTTTTAAATCTATATAGTTTTCCTCAGGTTTATCAATATCATATTTCACTTTAAAGAATTTATTAAAATCTTTTCTGTCATACGATTTAACAAAAACTACCGCTCGGTTTTTTTTGTCGGTATAAAAGTAATATTGCAAAGTATATCCGTGTTCATCATTACTTTTTAACCTGGTTAATAACCCTATTGTTTCTCCTTTAAAAGATTTTCCATAATCATCCTGCTGTTCGTTTTGATACACTAAGTACATTAGTAAACCAATAATTGCAAGAAATAAAATATTTTTCCACTGATCAGTTGTGTTCACCAACGTAATATCTTTGTTTTTTTTAAGACAACTTTCTACACAAAAACCGGTGCCACTCTCGGTTTATAATCCTTAGCCACCTCAGCAATTAATCGAATATGATCCGGAGTAGTTCCGCAACAGCCTCCAATAATATTGATTAAGTTATCGTCTAAGTATTCTTTAATTAAGGCTTGAGTCTGTTCCGGAGTTTCATCGTATTGTCCGAAAGCGTTTGGCAAACCTGCATTTGGATGTGCCGAAACATTAAACTGCGTATGTTGTGATAATGTTTTCAGGTATGGTTTTAGCAAATCGGCTCCTAAAGCACAATTGAATCCTACACTCAATAACGGAATATGTGATACTGAAATCAGGAATGCTTCAACCGTCTGTCCTGAAAGTGTTCTTCCTGAAGCGTCTGTAATAGTTCCTGAAACCATGATTGGGATATCCAGATTGCGCTCTTCTTTTACTTCTTCGATGGCAAAAAGTGCTGCTTTTGCATTTAAGGTGTCGAAAATCGTTTCTACTAATAATAAATCACATCCACCATCCATTAAGGCTTCAGCTTGTTGTTTGTAGGCAATTCGCAAATCATCAAACGTTACAGCTCTGTACCCCGGGTCGTTTACGTCCGGTGACATACTTGCCGTACGGTTTGTTGGTCCGATAGAACCCGCTACGAAACGTGGTTTATTCGGATTTTTAGCGGTGAATTCATCTGCTACTTCACGGGCAATTTTCGCCGATTCATAGTTCAGTTCATAAACCAAATCTTCCAGGAAATAGTCGGCCATCCCGATCGTAGTTCCTGAAAAAGTATTGGTTTCTACGATGTCTGCACCAGCTTCAAAATAAGCAGCGTGAACATCGCGGATTGCTTGTGGTTGTGTTATGGATAGTAAATCGTTGTTTCCTTTTAACGGATGCGGAAAATCTTTGAAACGCTCTCCTCTAAAGTCTTCTTCCGAGAAATTATAGCGCTGCAACATCGTTCCCATTGCTCCGTCAAGGATTAGGATATTTTTTTTTATTGCTTCCTGAATTGTTATTGACATATCTTTATTCTTTTAGCCACTAAGACACTGAGGTTCTATGGTGCTAAGTTTTTTATTAATTCTATTTTCACTTTAAATCCAACAGTTTAAAAAAAGCTGTCAGATCTAAAAAGTTTGTAACAAAAAGCGAGAAAAATTAAGCACAAAAAAATGCGTTAATGATTCGCTCATGATACTGAATTCAGTAAAATAATATTGTAAGGTTGTCAGGAAAAGTTTGAGAAATACGTGTAATGTATTTGTGTTATCTATCTTGAATACAAAGATGTTGTATTAAGTAGAATGTAGCACCTTCTTTATGATAAAGGGTTGCTAAGGTTTCATTGGGTCTTTCCCTCCGCCTTTCGTGATAACTTTCAATAATTTTAAGAACAGTGCAAAGTAAAGACATAGTCTCAACAATTGCAAGTGTTTTTTAAAGTTTCTGAGGTGCTAAGGTTCTGAGGTTCTAAGTTTCTTTTTTAAGAGGCTAAGAAGCTGAGATGCTAAGTTTGAAATTACTTTGTGCTTTTCTACTATTTTACCAAATGTCTTTAAACTCCAACGGAACAACATTGCCATTCTGGTTTTTAATTATATGCCGCCCCGCTGGGGCTTTTTTACAAACACCGTTAATTCTATAAATATGTCATCCCTACGGGATTTAACAAAAAAAGCCCAAACTAAAAGTTTGAGCTTTCTCTATATAAAAATCTTAGAACCTTAGCACCTCAGTACCTCAGCCCCTTAGAATTAAACTATCGCCTTAACAACTGCTTTTGGAGCTTCTTTACGAGTTCCGTCGAAACCATCTACACCTGAAACAGTAGTATATTTTAAAACGTATTTTTTACCCGGATTGATGATTTGATAAGCTGCCTGACACATTAAAGTAGCTTCATGGAATCCACAAAGAATCAGTTTTAATTTTCCTGGGTAAGTGTTTACGTCTCCAATAGCGAAGATTCCCGGAATATTAGTTTGGTAATCTAATGCATTATTTACTTTAATGGCATTTTTCTCGATTTCTAATCCCCAGTCTCCGATTGGTCCTAATTTAGGTGTTAATCCGAAAAGCGGAATAAAATAGTCTGTTTCGATTTTACGGTGTGCTCCGTTTTCTTCGATATCTAATGATTCAACGTGCTCAGCACCATTGATTCCGATCACTTCTGCCGGTGTGATTAATTTAATTTTTCCGGCTGTCTTCAATTCCTGTACTTTTTCTACAGAATCTAAAGCTCCTCTAAATTCATTTCTACGGTGAATTAAAGTAACTTCTGAAGCTACATTCGCTAAAAAGATACTCCAGTCTAAAGCTGAATCTCCTCCTCCGGCGATTACAACCTTTTTGTTTCTGAATTTCTCCGGATTTTTAATGAAATATTTAACTCCTTTATCCTCATAAAACTCGATATCTTCAATAAGTGGTTTACGTGGCTCAAAACTTCCCAAACCTCCTGCAATAGCGATAACCGGTGCGTGAAATTTAGTCCCCTTATTTGAAGTTACAATAAAACTTCCGTCTTCTTGTTTCTCAATCGTTTCTGCACGCTCTCCTAACGTAAAACCAGGCTCAAATTGTTTGATTTGCTCCATCAGTCCGTCGATTAAATCTCCTGCCAATACTTCAGGGAATCCAGGAATATCATAAATAGGTTTTTTTGGATACAATTCTGAAAGTTGTCCTCCCGCTTGTGGTAAAGCATCTAAAATATGACATTTTAATTTTAATAATCCTGCCTCGAAAACGGCAAATAATCCTGTTGGGCCTGCTCCAATTATAAGTATATCTGTTTTAATCATTATGTTGTTGTTTATAATCATTCTTAATAATGCAAAGGAACGAATAATTTATTCTAATTTCAATGATTTTTGTCATTGATTTCCTTGCGGAATTTTTTACTCTTTATTTTTTAATGAAGCTGTGATCTCGTTCATTCTTTTCACTTTCTCTTCAAAATTACCTTTCAATGTCTTTCGATATTCATTGAGGTTTTCTACCATTTTATTTATATCCTCCGGAATTACCTCTTCAAAAAACTCACGAAGTCTTTTGGCTGTTGTTGGCGATTTTCCGTTGGTCGAAATGGCAATTTTCACATTGCCTTTGGTCACGATTCCCCCTAAATAATAATCACATAAATCCGGTGTGTCTGCAATATTGCAAATCAGATAACGCTTTCGGGATAATTCGTATACCTTTTTATTGACTTTTAAATCATCGGTACAGGCAATTACCATGTGGCGTTTTTTGAGCATTTTCTTTTTGAACTTCGATTTTGTCAATGTAATCGAAGGATGTTTCTCGGCCAAAACCTTTATTTCTAAATGAAAATTTGGCGCTACCACCTCAACATTTGCATTAGGGCTCGACTTTAATAAAAAAGAGAGCTTTTCCAATCCTACATTTCCTCCGCCAACAATAAGAACATTTAGATTGTGAAGCTTCAGGAATACGGGATATAATTCGTTTTGTTCCATTTTAATTCAATTTCATCCAATCAAAATTAGATGATTTTTTGCTTTCATCAGGTTAAAAACCCAATTTTATACCCAAGACATTTTACGGACTGAAAATCAAGATTATCTAAAGAATCATTTTTACTGCACTTTATCTCACCATTTCTTTGGACAGAAATTCTTCGTAAAATCCTTTTAGTTTATTGCTTTCGCGAACAACTTCTCCAAGTACAATAATTGCCGGCGAACTCAGTTTCTTTTCTTTTACAATATCCAGAATCGAATTTACGGTTCCTACACCAACTTTTTCATCGGGCATTGTTCCATTTTGAATGATCGCAACGGGCAAATTTCCTTTGTTTTCTTTTTGAAACAAATCAATAATCTGAGGCAATTTGTGCATTCCCATCAAAATTACGACTGTTGCAGATGACTGTGCAGCCAAAGCAACGTCTGAAGATAATTTCCTGTCAGAAGTTGTACCTGTAATGGCCCAAAAACTTTCGGAGACACCTCTTTTGGTGATTGATATGCCTTGGCTTGCCGGAACTGCCACTACCGAAGATATACCGGGAACCACGAACGTCTCGATTCCAAAACTTTCGATGAATTCAATTTCTTCACTTCCGCGTCCAAAAATAAACGGATCACCACCTTTTAAACGGACTACATTTCCGTAGGTCAAAGCATTATCCACAATCAATTGATTGATCTGATCCTGTGTGTAAGCATGATTGCCTATTTTTTTTCCAACAAAAATCCGAATCGCATTTTTAGGAGCATGTGCTAATATCTCTTCATTGGCCAATGCATCGTACAAAACCACATTCGCTCCAGCAAGTGCTTTTACAGCTTTCAGCGTAAGCAAATCCGGATCACCGGGACCCGCACCAACTAAAGTTACTTTTGGTTTGATATTAAGCATTTTCTAATTGTTGAGCTCTATATTTTTCGATCGTATCAAAAAATGCAATTCCTTCCTGAATGTATTGTTTTGCAAATGCTTCTGAAGGTTGTATTGCATTGATTTGATACACTAATTCTCTGAATGATGTTGCCAGTTCAATTTTACCGGCTGCAATGAAAACAGTATCGAACAAATCAACGATTCCTGCATGATTGTTTGTTTTTTCGTTTTCAGAAAGCAATAAAGCTTTTGCACCATTTACAAATCCGGCGTAAGCATGGTAAATAGCATCCGACCATTTATTTTCGTCGAAAGATTCCTGTGCGAATGTTAATTTGTCTTTGGCTTCTAACAATAACGTCGCCACCAAATCAATTACCACTCCGGCACATTCTCCAACTCCTACTGCTTTTACGTAATTGTCTGCATTACCCCAGTCTACAAAATCAGCTTCGGTTAAATTGGTTACATCAGCGTAAGGCTTTAAGATTTCATAGAAATACTTCTCTCCTTTTGAATCATAATAATCCAGAAACTTTTGTCCGCTTCCATTGGCATCAAAATCATTTAAGATCGTACGCAACGCATCCGGTCCTCTACGGCTAGGTACTTTAATTACTTTATCGGCAAAACGACCTGCTCCGTTTCCTAATCTTCCTCCGCCTAACAGAACCTGTAAAGCCGGAGCTACCAATTTTCCGGAATTGATTGACATTCCCTGAAATCCAATTGCCGACATATTGTGCTGTCCGCAAGCATTCATACAACCACTGATTTTGATTTCAATTTCGCGATTGTTCAAATATTGAGGATATTCGGCACTTAATACTTTCTCTAATTCTTCTGCAATTCCGGTACTACTTGCAATCCCCAAATTGCAAGTATCTGTACCCGGACAAGCTGTAATATCTGCCGTTGAATTATATCCTAAGTGAACAAAGTTCAGTTTAGCCAATTCCTGATAGAAGAAAGGTAAATTCGCTTCTTTCACATGACGTATTACAATATTCTGACGCAATGAAAAACGAAGTTCATTTGCGGCGTAATTTTTAATTAAATCGGCTAATAATCGGGCTTTATCGGTGTAAAAATCTCCCAATAAAACTTTGATTCCAATAGCATAATAACCTTCCTGCTTTTGAGCAATTACATTTGATTTTTTCCAGGCTTCGTATGCTGCCTGATCTTCAATGGTAACTTGTGGCACTTCTAATAACGGTTCCGGAATTGGTCCGTCAAAAGCTGTGGTGTCAATTTCGTACGTTTCAAAAGCGATTGCTTTTTTCTCTTTTTCAACCAAATCAAGAAAAACATCTCTTCCCATTTCTTTGATCAGGAATTTCATACGAGCTTTCATTCTCTTAGCACGTTCACCGTATCGATCAAAAATACGAACGATTCCTTCTGCTGTTGGAATGATCTGATTTGCCGGAACGAATTCGGAAAGTAATTCGGCATGAGCAGGTTGAGAACCTAAACCTCCACCAAACATAATTTTGAAACCACGCTCACCATTTACAATTTTTGGAATAAATCCTAAGTCATGTAAATAACTCAAAGCAGTATCTTCATCAGAGGACGAGAACGAAATTTTAAATTTACGTCCCATTTCCTGACAGATAGGATTTCTTAAAAGATATTGAAAAAGGGCGTGTGCATAAGGCGAAACGTCAAACGGTTCGTTTACATCCACACCTGCCAATTCGCTTCCTGTAATGTTTCGAACAGTGTTACCACAAGCTTCACGCAAAGTAACATCGTCTTTGGCCAGATTTGCCCAAAGTTCCGGAGTTCTGTCCAGACTTACATAGTGAATCTGAATGTCCTGACGTGTTGTAATGTGCAAACGCCCCGTAGAATATTCATCAGAAACTTTTGTAATACGGATCAATTGTTCGCTGGTTACTTTACCATAAGGCAGTTTAATACGAATCATTTGAACACCTTCCTGGCGTTGTCCATAGATTCCACGTGCTAAACGAAGACTACGAAAACGCTCATCATCAATTTTTCCTCCACGGAACAAATGAATCTTTTTTTCTAACTCGATAATCTCTTTCTGAACTACCGGATTTTCTATTTCTGTTCTAAAACTTTCCATTTTTATTTCGCTTTAGGCTTTTTTTTAGCTTTAAGCTTTAGGCTATATGCCATAAGCTTTTTAAAATACCTTGTTATACATTTTTCGCTTAAAGCTTACAGCATATGGCTTAAAGCTTATAGCAGGTTTACCTAATGAATCCTACTCCTGCTGTTGTATTCGTTGCAGTATCAATTAAGATGAATGCACCGTTTGATTTATTGTCATTATAGGCATCAAAATATAACGGCTTGCTTAATTTAATGCTTACTTCTCCTATCTCGTTAATTGCTAACTGTGATGCCGGTGTTGTTCCTGAATAATCTGTTGCAATTGTATTTTTAATACTTTCTACTTTTGCCAAAACCGAATTGGTGTTGTGCTGAACGATATATTTTGTACCCGGAACCAGTTTTTTACTGTCCATCCAGCATACTGTTGTGTGTATTTCTTTTTCAATTTTTGGAAGTTCTGACGATTTTACAATCATATCACCTCTTGTCACATTGATATCATTTTCTAATTCGATGGTGATCGAAGAACCTGCAACGGCTTCATCAAATTGTTTGTCGAAAAAGTGAATTTTTGAAACTTTTGATTCTGTCAATGAAGGAAGTACTGTTACAGCATCTCCCACTTTTATTGAGTTTCCGTATAATTTTCCGGCATAACCTCTAAAATCATGGTACTCTTCTGTTTTTGGACGAATTACGGTCTGAACCGGAAAACGTGCTTTTCCTGCTTCAAAAACATCTGAAGAATGCAATCCTTCTAAGTGCTCCAACACCGTTTGCCCATCGTACCACTTCATGTTCTCCGATTTATCCACAACATTTCCTCCATTGATCGCACTAAGCGGAATGTAACTTACGTTTTGTTCTTTGAAAGTGCTTTTAGCATTTAAAGCTTGGAAATCGGCTTTAATTTTATTGAAAACTTCTTCTGAATAATCCACTAAATCCATTTTATTGATCGCCACAATCACCTCTTTTACTCTCAATAAATTATTGATAAAAAAGTGACGGTACGTTTGTTCGATTACGCCTTTTCTCGCATCAATTAAGATGATCGATACCTGAGAAGTCGAAGCTCCCGTTACCATGTTTCTGGTATATTCAACGTGACCCGGAGTATCGGCAATAATGTAACTTTTCTTTGCAGTCGAGAAATAAATATGAGCCACATCAATTGTGATTCCTTGTTCTCTCTCCGCCACTAATCCGTCAGTTGCCAGTGAAAAATCAAGATAATCGTATCCTTTTTGCTTACTGCTTTTCTCGATTGCTTCAATCTTATCTGTCGTCAATGATTTTGTATCGTACAGTAATCTTCCGATCAAAGTACTTTTTCCGTCATCTACACTTCCTGCTGTTGCTATTTTTAAAACGTCCATTCTATGTTATTTTGTTTCAGGTTTAAAAATTTAGTTTCAGGTTTCAAGTTGATTTCCTTTGAACTAAAGTTTCAAGCTGTATGTTTTTTTTTGTTTTCTTGATTCTACTTTTTAATTATCAATTATCAATTAAAAATACCCTTGTTGTTTCCTCTTTTCCATTGCGGCTTCAGAACGTTTATCGTCAATTCTGGCTCCTCTTTCAGAAATCGTAGAGCTTCTGATTTCTCCTACTACTTCTTCGATGGTTGCTGCATAAGATTCAACAGCTGCTGTACAGCTCATATCTCCAACGGTTCTAAAACGAACAATTCTTTCTTCGATTTGTTCGTCTTCTTCCTGGTACACAAAAGGAGAATGTGACCAGATCAAACCGTCTCTCAAAAAAACTTTTCTTTTATGTGAGAAGTAAATAGATGGAATTTCGATATGTTCTTTCTCGATATAACTCCATACATCTAATTCTGTCCAGTTTGAAATTGGGAAAACACGAACGTTTTGGCCATTCTCTATTTTTCCGTTCAAAATGTCAAATAATTCCGGACGTTGGTTTTTTTCATCCCATTGACCAAAATCGTCACGAACTGAAAAAATACGCTCTTTCGCTCTTGCCTTCTCCTCATCACGACGTGCTCCTCCGATACAGGCATCAAACTTAAATTCTTCAATTGCATCTAAAAGTGTGGTCGTCTGTAAACTGTTTCTACTGGAATATTTACCGGTTTCTTCTACCACTTTTCCTTCGTCGATAGCATCCTGAACATTACGTACGATTAATTCTAACCCTAACTCTTCTACCAATTTGTCTCTGAAAGCAATAGTTTCCGGAAAATTATGTCCGGTATCAACATGCAAAAGAGGAAACGGGATTTTGGCAGGGAAGAATGCTTTTTGTGCCAAACGCACTAATGTTATCGAATCTTTTCCTCCGGAGAAAAGTAAAACCGGTTTATCAAACTGTGAAATTACTTCTCTGAAAATATATATTGCTTCGCTCTCTAAAGCGTTTGTTTTTAATACTGAACTCATTTTGTTTTTTTGTTTCAAGTTTAAAGTTTCAGGTTGTTGTTTATTGTGAGTTTCCTAAAACTTTCTACTATTATTCTTTACTTTCTTTACTCTCCATCGGGTTAAACTCCGACGATATATTATAAATTTTCTTCTTTCATTCCCATCGGATTAAAATCCGACGCTACAATATGGGTCGTTCCTTCGTCTTCATCGGGTTGAAACCCGACACTACAATATCGGTCGTTCCTTCGGAACTCAAAAATCTATATTCTTTATTCTTTATTCTTTAATCTATTCTCTTGCCTCTAGCTTCTTTCTTCTACCTACTCTTTCTTAGCGCTATGCAATCCACATTCTTTATGACTGGATTCCCACCACCATCTTCCGGCTCTGATGTCTTCGCCCGGAAAAATTGCTCTCGTACAGGGTGCACAACCGATGCTTACAAAACCTTGTTTGTGCAAAGCATTTTGAGGAACATTGTTTTCAGACAAATAAGTTTCAACCTCTTCTAATGTCCATTTCAGTAAGGGATTGAACTTTATAATTTCAAAACCTCCGTCGTATTCAAACAATTGTAAGTCGTTTCTGTTCTCGGATTGTTCTGCTCTTAAACCTGTAATCCAGACCGAATTTCCTGCTAAAGCTTTTCGTAGCGGAACTACTTTTCGAATAAAACAGCATTCTTTTCTGTTCTCAACCGAATCATAAAAACTATTCGGCCCTTTTGACTGAAGTAAGCTCTCTATAGCTGCCGCTTCCGGGAAATAAACCTCAATTGGCTTTTTGTATTTTTTTAATGTTTTATGAAAAACATCATACGTTTCCTGAAATAATCTTCCGGTATCTAGTGTAAAAATGGCTATATCCTGATTGCTTTTTGCAATAAAATCAGTGATAACCTGATCTTCCTGTCCAAAAGATGTCGAAAAAATTACTTTCCCCGGGTATTCATTTGCTAAGAAAGCTAAGGTTTCATCCAGTGAAAAATCTTTCGTTTTATCTAATAATGATTGTATAATAGTCGCACTCATATTCTCTTTCTTTCCTTCTAAAAAATATTACAATAATTTAGATAATGTTTTAAAACTCAATAGTATTATTAAAATTCCAACTGCAATCATCATTGGCTTTCTTCTGATTTTATTTAAAAGATAAGCTCCTAATGGTGCTGCAATTACACCTCCTAAAATCAAACCGATGATAACCTGCCAGCCGTGGATTCCACCAAAAAGCATAAAGGTTATACCGCTTGCGAATGAAATTGCAAACTCGGCTGCATTTACAGAACCTATAGTGTATCTCGGGTTTCTTCCTCTTCCTAATAAGGTTGAAGTCACAATCGGCCCCCAGCCTCCACCTCCAACAGAATCCATAAAACCTCCAAAGATGGCCAGAAATCCTAATTTTTTAGTTTTCTTTTTGATGATCTTTTTAACTAAAGCTTTTCGAATAATTATAATCGCCAGAACAATCATATAAACTGCAATAAAAGGCTTTATAATATCTCCGTTAATCACATCCGATAGTAAATAAGCTCCCATTATTGAACCTAAAACCCCTGGAATTAATAAATGTTTGACCAATTTTTTATTGATATTTCCAAATCGGTGGTGAGAAAGTGCCGATGCTCCCGTGGTGAACATTTCAGAAACGTGAACCGCTGTACTGCTAATAACCGGCGGAACTCCGTATGCTAATAAAAATGATGTAGAAGTTGCTCCATATCCCATTCCTAAAGTTCCGTCTACCAATTGTGCAAAAACTCCAATAGCAAAAAATACTAAAAATTCCTGATTAAAACCGTCAACAAATGCATTCCATGAAAATTCCGCATGATGATTGTAAATCAAAGTCGCCAACAAACCTATCAGTAAAACTGCCGGTACCAAAACCCACAATCTTTCTTTAATTGTGACATCAGCCTTAATTGCTGCGGTATTTATTTTAAGCTCCTTTTCCATTCCTGTGATTTGTTTTAGCTTTAAAGCCTATTACCCTATCGGGTTAGTAGATTGAATGGCAAAATTACTACTTATTTCTAAATATCAAAACAATATTTGATTTTTTTACATCCTCTTTATTTTAATAGTAACAAAAAGGAATCCATAACAATTTCCATCAATCGTTAAACGGCTCAGAAAAACATATTAAACTGTGCTACAGAACTATAACAATGAAAATTTCATTCTTTTTTAAATAGCACTTTTAAAGTCTACCACATCCATAGGATAATTATAAAAATGTTGTTATTTTTACGGCAAATATTTATCCATGGATTTCCAAATAGGTCTTATAATTGCAGGTTTAGCAGTAGGTTTTATAGTGGGGTTAACAGGTGTTGGAGGCGGTTCTTTGATGACTCCCATTTTGTTGTGGTTTGGTATACCACCAACAACAGCGGTTGGAACAGATTTACTTTATGCTGCTTTTACTAAAGCCGGAGGGGTGTTCGTTCACAACAAAAAAGGCAATATCAATTGGAAAATTACGGGCTGGCTGACTCTCGGAAGTGTTCCTGCCGCTTTGATTACTTTATGGATTCTGAGCAGTATCAAAACCGACATTGAAACTATAAATCATGTTATCAAATACAGTTTAGGCTGGGCATTGTTATTTACTTCGGTTGCTATTATCTTTAAAAAGAAACTTTTAGAATTCTCTCAAAAACATGCCGGAGATAAATTTCACCGCGAAAGTACCACTCAAAACACACTAACTATTGCTATAGGTGTTCTATTAGGCGCTACTGTAACTCTAACTTCAATTGGTGCAGGAGCTTTAGGAACTGTCACTTTATTTTTTCTTTATCCGTTATTGCCAACCCCTCGTTTAGTTGGGACCGAAATTGCACATGCCGTTCCCTTGACATTAGTTGCCGGAATAGGACACGCTTCAATGGGAAATTTAGATCTTGCTTTATTAGCACAATTATTGATGGGCTCGCTTCCGGGAATTTATATGGGAAGTATGCTGAGCGGAAAAGTTCCGGATCAATTCCTTAGAAATGCGATTGCTGTAATGCTTTTTATGGCAGGATATAAATTGATTTTCTAAACGCATTCCTATTCTTTAAAATATAATCTGAATCTAAAAAGAAAAGACCATTTCATTAAAATATTGAAATGGTCTTTTTTATAGGAAATCCCGGAATGGAGATCTGATTAAAATGCAATATCTGCTAACGAGTTACTCTCCAGTATTTTAAGTGTATTATCTCTCACTTCGGTCATTAATCGGCGTGCAGCACAGGTAGATTCATCATCACAATCATCACATCTTTCGTAAAAATTATGACTGGCACAAGGAAGTAGTGCGATTGGCCCTTCCAAAATTCGATAGACTTTAGCCATACTGATATCTTTAGGATCCTTTATCAGATAATAACCTCCGCCCTTTCCTTTTTTAGCTCCCAGAAATCCTGAGTTCCTAAGCAGCAGCAAAATACTTTCTAAAAATTTAATCGAAATATGTTCACTTTTCGCAATTTCAGCAATTTGTACCGGCTCATTGTTTTCACGTCTGGCCAGATAAGTTAAAGCTTTGATTCCGTATTTAGTTTTCTTTGAAAGCACGTTGTATATATTTTAATTGCTGATTGCTCATTTTAGACTTTTGACCCAAAACAACAATCGCCTTGTTTTTCTGCCACAAAAATAAACTTTTTAAACGAGAATAGTAATAGAACAAAATTTTAAATTCTACCAAATTGATATAGTTTAAATAAAACCTAATAAAAAACGATTTTCAACTGCATTCACTATGAGTCAAAAATCGTTATTTATTTTAAATCAACTTCTGAGTTAAATCTAAAATCAGAAATCTAAAATTATTTTAAGAAAGCGCCTGTTTCAAATCAGCAATTACATCTTCTACGGTTTCTAAACCAACAGAAACACGTACAAGACCTTGTGTAATTCCGACTGCCAATTGATCTTCTTCAGACAACTTACTGTGTGTTGTTGAAGCAGGATGCGTCACAATCGATCTCGTATCGCCAATATTTGCAGATAACGAGCAAAGTTTTATTTTATCTAAAAATTTCCTTCCTGCTTCAATTCCGCCTTTAATTTCAAAAGCGATAATATTTCCACCCAATTTCATTTGCTTTTTGGCAATTTCATATTGTGGATGTGACTTCAAAAACGGATATTTTACACTATTCACATTTGGATGTGCCTCTAAAAACTCTGCTACTTTTAAAGCATTTTCGCAGTGTTTTTCAACGCGAACTGCTAATGTCTCTAAACTTTTTGACAAAACCCACGCATTAAACGGAGACAAAGCTGGTCCTGTATTTCTCGAGAACAAGTAAATCTGTCTGATTAAATCTTCGCTTCCGACAGTAACTCCGCCCAAAACTCTTCCCTGACCGTCAATCAATTTAGTTGCTGAATGTACTACCAAATGCGCTCCAAACTTTATAGGCTGCTGAAGGTAAGGCGTGGCAAAACAGTTATCGATAATCAAAATCAGGTTGTGTTTTTTAGCAAGATCACCTAACAATTGTAAATCGATCACATCAACACCCGGATTTGTAGGCGACTCTGCGTATAAAATTTTTGTATTCGGTTTAATGAATCCTTCAATGGTTTCCGGCTTGCTAATATCAAAATAAGAAGTTTCGATATTCCATTTTGGAAAATACGTCATAAACAAAGCATGTGTCGAGCCAAAAACACTGCTCGCAGACACGATATGATCTCCTGAATTTAATAAGGCCGCAAAAGTAGAATATACCGCTGCCATTCCGGTGGCAAAAGCATAGCCTGCCTCCGCCCCTTCCATTTTACAAATTTTGTCCACAAACTCTGTGGTATTCGGATTGCTGAAACGGCTGTAAATGTTTCTTTCTTTTTCTTCTGTAAAAGAAGCTCTCATGTCTTCGGCATCTTCAAATACAAAACTTGATGATAAGTATAATGGCACCGAATGCTCTAGATACTGACTTCTTTCTAATTGTGTCCTAATGGCTTGTGTTTCAAAACCAAATTCTTCTGTGTTCATTTTTTTTGTTTTTCTTGTTTCAAGTTTCAAGTTTTCAGCATTGTTTAAAACAAAAACTTAAAATTTAAACGGTATAACGTTATTAATTAATCTTCATTTTGAAAATTATCTAATTCTCAAATTGGCTAAAACACGAATTGCACTAGTTAACACTAATTCGCTTTTTTTATAAAATTTCACAAAGATTCACAAAGCCAAACACAGCGTTTCGGCAGAAGTTTAATGTGAATTTTTATTGTATAAAAATGGTCCAAAAATTATCTAATTATCTAATTGACTAATTATTTTAATTCTTCGTTGTTCAGAACTACTTTATATTTTATGGTAGCTGTAGGCTCAATTGTTTTGGAAACGGAGCAATATTTCTCAAAAGAAAGCTGGGCTGCACGTTGTGCTTTTTCAGGGTTAATATCTCCTTCTAAATAAAAAACCACATTGATTTCCTTAAAAGGTTTTGCTTCACCTACCTGCACACGCTCTCCTTCTACCTCAGCGTTAAAGGAAGTGATTTCCTGACGTTGTTTTTTTAAGATCGAAATCATATCAATGGCACTGCATCCCGCAACCCCCATCAATACTAATTCCATTGGACTTGGACCTAAATCACTTCCGCCAAATTCGGCTCTGCTGTCAACATCCACTACATGACCACGTTCGTTTTTAAGTTTAAAATGAAACGCGTCATTTACTCTATTCAAAGTTACTTTCATTGTGTTGTTATTTTTTTTTTTACTTTTTATTCTTTGTAATCTTATCCATTCGACGTAAGGAAAAATCACATTAGATTGTTGACAAAGATTAGAATTCTTCGTTGCGGAATTCCTTGTGTGATTTACTTCGTCTGTTCGCTATCGCTCGAGTCTCCTTACGTCGAAATGACAAATCAGAAATCTAAATCTAAATCTAAAATCTGCAATCTAAAATTTAAAACCCCTTACCCTTTATCTGACAATCTCAAAATATCACCAAATACTCCTCTCGCTGTTACAGCAGAGCCTGCACCTGCTCCCTGGATTACGATTGGACGGTCTCCGTAAGACTCTGTATAAATTTCAAAGAAAGAATCAGATCCTTTTAATCCGCCCAAAGCGGTGTCAGAAGGTACCGAAACTAACTTTACTTCCAAAATTCCTTTGTCGTTTTGCAAATCTCCCGACAATTCACCAATGTATCTCAATACGTGATTTGGCTTTTGATCGGCTTTTATTTTTTCATAAATCGGATCGAATTCTTTTAATTTCGTTAAGAAATCACCAACGTTTCCTTCACGCAAATGTTCCGGAATTAAATTCTGAATCGAAATTTCTTCAAATTCATTCTGCAAGTCTAATTCTCTTGCCAGAATCAATAATTTTCTTCCCACATCATTTCCGCATAAATCCTCACGAGGATCCGGTTCTGTGTATCCGTTATCAATCGCTTCCTGCAAAATCTTGCTAAACGGAACATCTTTTGCCGAAAAATTATTGAATAAATAACTTAGTGTTCCGGAGAATACTCCTTTTATTTTGGTGATGTTTTCTCCTGAAAGGTGTAATAATTTAATCGTATCAATTAATGGCAATCCGGCACCAACATTGGTTTCGTACAAATAATTCTTCTGATTTTCGGCTAAAGATTTTCTCAATTCTTTATAAAAACCATAACTTAGTGTATTGGCTACTTTGTTAGAAGAGATCAAATCGAAACTGCTCTCCACCAGCGGAATATAATTCTCCACAAATTTTGCACTGGCGGTATTATCAATCGCAATCAGGTTTTCTAAATGATGTTGATTCGCATAAGCAATAATATCCTGAATGGTATAGGCAAGTCCTTCCTTTTCAATGTCTGTTTTCCAGTTCGAACTTACTCCGTTTTTATCTAAAAGTACTTTTTTGGAATTGGCAATTGCAAAAACATTCAGTCTCACATCTTTTCTTTTCTCGATAGCGTCAGTCGATTCTAAAATCTGATTGATTAAAGTTCCTCCCACTAATCCATGACCAATAATGGCAATATTGATTTTTTTGGAAACTCCGAAAATCTCTCCGTGAATTACGTTTAAGGCTTTATGTAGTTCAGATTTTTTAACAACCAAACTCACGTTTTTACCCGTAACGGTGTTATTGAACAAAATCGGAACAATTTTATTTTTAATTAATGCCGTGTAGGGTTTATGAAAAGTACTCAAATCCTGACCGATAATCGAAATTACCGAAACATTATCGGTTACCGTAATTTGATTTACATCTTTAGAATAGAAGTCATTTTCGAACTCTTTTTCTAATTCGACCATGGCCAATGTAGCCTTGTCGGTCGCCACCACAAGACCAATGCCTCGCTCTGAAGAACCTTGCGAAATAATACTCACACTGATGTTGTGATCGCCCATTACTTTAAAAATTCGGGCATCTACACCTGCTTTCCCAAGTAATCCGCGACCCTCCAGATTCACCAGAGAAACATTTTCTAAAACAGAAAGTGTTTTAATTCCTTCTTTCGCAGAATCAGAGGTAATTAAAGTCCCGCGATTTTCATGATTAAAGGTATTTAAAATACGAAGCGGGATATTTTTTTCCAGTAACGGAATGATTGTTTTCGCATGTAAAATGGTAGCGCCAAAATTGGCTAATTCATTCGCCTCATTAAACGACAGGAATTCTATCTTTTTAGCATCGGCAACCAAATCAGGATTTGCGGTGTAAATTCCGTCAACATGTGTAAAATTCTGCAATTCTTCGGCATTCAGATAGTTTGCAATTAGCGACGCGGTATAGTTACTTCCGTTTCTTCCTAAAGTGGTTGTATCGTTATTATTGTTAGATCCAATAAAACCGGTCACGATGTTAACCGTTGAACCGTTGTGTTCTTTAAAATAATTGATCACATTTTTCTTAGAAAGCTGTTCCAAAGGCTGTGCGTCACCAAATTTAGAATCGGTTTTCAACAATTCTCTTGAATCGACAAAATTTGCCGGAACTCCTTTTCCGATTAGAATAGCTGTCAGCAATTTAGCCGAAAGTAATTCTCCTTTTGATAAAATCTGATCTTTAATTTTATTGCTGTAATCACCAATCAGGCTTACTCCTTCAAAAAGTTTCTCGAGCACATTAAATTCTTCAGATAAATCGACCTGAGGATAATCTGAAATCTGATACGCTTTAAAATTCTCAAATAACGGTTTATAATTACCGTTTTTAGCAGCAATTTTTAAAATGTATTCTAACTCGTCTGTTGCATTTCCGCGGGCTGAAACCACAACAGCTATTTTTTCATTCTGCTGTACTTTATCCGTAATAATTGAAACTACTTTATTAAGTCCTTCTCCGTTTGATAACGATTTACCGCCAAATTTTAATATTTTCATTTTATTTTTCTATTGTTTCTGCCTTAAAAATATCGGCAAGTAAATGATCTAATTGTTTGTACTCGATTAAAAAAGCGTCATGTCCGTGAACCGAATCTATTTCGCTGTAAGAAACATTGTCTTTGAACTTTTTTAATTCCTGAAAAGTCTCCCGATTTTCTTTGGGTATAAAAAACAAATCCGAATTGATTCCGATAATGTGAATCGCGGCGTCTGTTTTAGATAACAAAGTCTCGAAATCTTCTCTGTTTCTGGTGATGTCTATGGTTTTAAGCAATTGGTTCATCAATTTATATGAAGCCAATTGGTATCTTTTCTGTAGTTTTTCACCATGATGTGCCAACCAGCTTTCGATATTAAAAACAGGACGGTTGGTATTGATGGTACGTTGAAATTTCTCTTTGAATGATTCCGGAGACCTGTAACACAACATTGCATGAATTCTGGCATCTTCTATAGGTTTTGAAGAATTGTTCAAAATTTGCTCTTGTAAATAGCAATTGGCGATCATCCAGTCGGTCGACTTCCAATCCGTTGCGATGGGAATCAGATTTTGAGTAATGTTAGGTTCTAATGCAAGAATTTCCCAGGCGATGCCACCACCAACAGAACCTCCGATAATGGTATGTAGTTGGTGAATATTTAAAAGCTCCAGACCTTTAATAAAAATACGGGCAATATCTCTGGTAGTGAAATCCTGATAGTTTTCGATGATAAAGGAATCATTTCCGTTTCCGGGCACATTAAAAGCCAGTACGGTGAATTTATGGGTATCGATTGTTTTCTCTTCCCCAATAAGGTCATTCCACCAGCCGTTTGCTCCGGTGACCTCTGCATTCCCTGTCAAAGCATGATTAACGAGAACAATAGGCGCACTATACAATGGTAAACCGGAAAGTGTAAAACTTAAGGGTAATGATGAGTAGGACACACCACTTTCGGTGATGAATTCCTGAATTATAATGGGATTTGGTATATTTTCCAATTTCAAATCTTTTTAATTTTGATTTGTATGTGGAAATATTAGAAAGAAAGTCTAGAGTGAAACCAGAAAATTTCTTGTTGTTATCTTTCCACGTTTAGGCGTGGTAGAATGCAGCACCTTCTTCGAATTAACGAAGGGTTGCTAAGGATTCATCGGGTCTAATCCCTCGTCCTTTCTTTATAACATTTCAATACGTCTTTGAACTTAAAGGTGCAAATTAACTACTAATTTCTCAAACAAACAAATTTTATCGAAACTGATTCCTCAATTTCTTAAACATAATTCAAACAAAAACTAGTGTACGCAAAAAATTACCGAACAATTTGCCCAGTAAAATTAAGCAGGTTTCCCTCTATTTTATGATGCTTTTAGATTTAAATAAAAAGCGTTTCATTTTCTTTTGAATACATCAAAAACAATAATGAATCCGGATTTTTTTTCTCCGCTTTTTTATTTGTTTCAGTCACCCCGAATCTTGAATCGGTCAATTCATTTGTTGGCGGTGCATTGTTTCTTTTAGCTCTAATGTTTTTCAATGTTGAAAAAGTCTTTGTTAGGTAGTTTATTGTGCTCATGACATTTAAGTTTATGTTAGTTTGCGTGTTATTATCTTTATTTTATGTTTATTTCTTTGTTATCGTAACCAAATGGAATAAAAAAACCCTTTTGGATTTTTAATACCAAAAGGGTTCAAGTTTTTTACAACTTATATATACTTTTAGTATCAACAGACGCATACACAAATACGTGCGACGTTAAACATCTTGTTCATCTGTAGGGACTTATTCATCTGGGACTTAATTGCTATTTTAAAAAATTCTTGCATTTTTTCTATTTTAATAAACTTCTTTAAACTTTAGAAATATTTCTAATTTACTCTTTTTTAAATCAACAGAGTACAAAACTTTTGCCTCAATCGATGTAACTTTCATTCAGAATACTAAATTATTTCTTCTTTAGCTTTGAAGTCTTACAAATTTGCGAATATTTTATCAATTATGCAAGTGAGACTCAATAAATTAATCCCAAAAAACGTTAAAAAGCGACCTTTTTAGGTTAAAAAACATCTTACAAAATTAACATATCAATATTTAAAAGATAAATCTTACGAAAAATAACTTAAAAAACTTTCCTGTTTCATTATATCAAAGAACAACTTACTAGCATTTCGAAACCACTTACAACCAGACTGCTTCTTTATTTTTGATCTTTTCGGCTACTTTTAAAATATCTGTAATTACCCCCCTTGAAATGGCTTGCTTACAGGCCGAAGCACTTTGAATCACAATTGGAACAGCTGCATATGATTGTGTATAAATTTCGAAAATGGTATCTGATCCTTTCAACTGACCTATTGCTGAAGTAATAGGTTCTGAAACCAGTTTGACTTCTAATGTATTTTTTACAACATCAAATTCTCCCACATATCGCAGTACATGATCATCTGCCTGACTAATTTTAGCAATCTTAAACGATCGATCGATTGCTTCTTTATTCAGAATGCCGTTTTGCTCCAGATGCTCTTCATTAATAAGAGAATTAATTTTTATATCTGACAGCTCAAAATCTTTTCCAATTTCTCTCGTGAGAATCAGTAATTTTCGGGCTGTATCATTTCCGGATAAATCCTCTTTAAAGGTAGAACGCATTAAACCGAGTAAACTTGCATCTTTTAATAAAGAAGAGAAGGTTGTTTCTTCGGCAGCAAAGCGATTAAAAACATAACTCAGATTATCTGAAAAAACACCACGAATCTTTGTGATTTTTTCGCCTGAATAATACAGGTCTCTCAAAGTTTGCAAAACCGGAAATCCGGTATCTACTGAGGTTTCATACAAAAACTCTTTGTCGTACTTTTTAAGGTTTGACCTGATCTCTTTGTACAAATCAATCGGCAATGTATTGGCTTTTTTATTTACCGCTACAATATTAAACCCGTTTTCGATCAATGTGTTGTAGTGATGTATTAATTCATCGCTCGCAGTGGCATCTACAGCGATTAAATTTTCAAATTCATTTTCTTTGGCAAATTCAATAATATCCTGAACCTTAAAAGGAACGGCCAATTCCAGAAAATTGGTTTCCCAAGCATATCCTACGCCTTCTTTCTCGAAAAAAGCTACAGTTGAATTGGTGATAATTGGAAAGTGAAAATCGATATTCTTACTTTTGAGAAAAAACTCCTGACTTTCAATAATTTGATTGATCAAAGTACTCCCTATATTTCCAATTCCAAAAAGGATGATATTTATTTTAAGCTTTGACATAATTTTACTTTTTAATTTTTTAAACCTTATAACTATTTTAAGTACACTGTAGCACTCTACATTAAACCTCAACACCTATAAGGTTTAAAACTTTTATACTGATTTGCTTTTTATAAAAAATCACCTCTAGCAGAACTCACGCTGCTAAAGGCAATTTTTCAAACAAAAAACAAAAAAACCTAGTTTTTATTAATGCTGTATTGTGACTCGGTCACGCTTGCAAAAACAGTTTGCAAGTCAGCAATTAAATCTTCTATATCTTCCAGTCCAACGGAAAGTCGAACCAGATCTTTTGAAACTCCCGTTTCTAATTGTTCGGCATCAGACAATTGCTGATGCGTTGTACTTGCAGGATGAATGATTAATGACTTGGTATCGCCAATGTTGGCCAGAAGCGAGAAAAGTTTGGTTTCATCTACCACTTTTTTGGCTGCTTCAAAACCTCCTTTTAATCCAAAGGTAACGACACCACTTTGCCCTTTTGGCAAGTACTGCTGTGACAGGTCATAATATTTATTGTTTTTTAAGCCCGGATAATTCACCCAGGCTACTTCTTCCTGTTTTTCTAGCCAGGAAGCCAAAGCCAAAGCATTTTCGCTGTGTTTTTGAATTCGGATTGGTAAAGTCTCTAATCCCTGAATGATCTGGAAAGCATTAAACGGACTCAAAGCTGCTCCAAAATCACGTAATCCTTCGATTCTGGCTTTAGCAATGAAAGCGGCATTTCCTAAAGCTTCGTGATACACTAAGCCATGATATCCCGGTGAAGGTTCTGTGAACTCAGGAAATTTACCATTGGCCCAGTCAAAAGTTCCGGCGTCGATAATGGCTCCTCCTAATGAGGTTCCGTTTCCTGAAATATATTTGGTAAGGGAGTGAATGACAATGTCTGCTCCGTAAGCAATCGGATTTAATAAATACGGAGTAGCTACTGTATTGTCTACAATAAAAGGAACCTTAAATTTTTTAGCTTCTGCTGAAATCGCTTTCAGATCGAGCACATCTAATTTTGGGTTTCCTAAAGATTCAACAAAAAATGCCCGTGTGTTTTCTTTGGCAGCTTTAGTGAAATTTTCGGGTTTTGAAGGATCTACAAAGGTAGTTGTGATCCCTAACCGCGGTAAAGTTACACTCAATAAATTATACGTTCCTCCGTACAAACTATTTGAAGCCACAATATGATCTCCTGCTTTTAGCAAAGTCAATAAAGATGTGGAAATTGCAGAGGCTCCTGAGGCTGTAACTACTGCCCCAATTCCACCTTCAAGCGCCGCAAGACGTTGTTCCAAAACATCATTTGTAGGGTTATTTAATCGGGTGTAAATGAATCCGGCTTCAGCAAGACCAAATAAATTGGCTGCATGATCTGAATTGTTAAAAACATACGATGATGTCTGGTAAATTGGAACTGCTCTGGTTCCTGCATTTTTAGTAACATCGTGTCCTGCGTGTAGTGCGTTTGTGGCAAATTTTTGTGTGCTCATGATTTCTTAGTTTTAGGTATTGTTTATAGCTTTTGGTTTATTCTTTAATTATTACAGTCGTTTTTATATCTCAAATAAAAAGATCTTCTTCTTCATGCAGGTACATTTGGAAAAGCAGAGAATTTGATTCACTCGAATAAAGCTCTCCTTTTATTTTAGCTGTATTCACTTTTCTACTTTTAACTGCAGCTGCAAATCGTTTATAATCGGTTTTCAATCTGTATAAAATCTCTCTTACTATAATATGTAGTGTTTTCATGATACTTGTTTTAGTTTCGGAATTAAAAAAGCCCTTTCGGATGGCGACCAAAAGGGCTTATAGTTCTAACTATAACAAAGATTTACTCTTTCACTTTTGGTAACAGCAATTTGGGATGCACATTTGCATCATCTCACAACACATCATCATACTATTTGCTATTGTTTTCATTTTTATTTTATTTAAAATTAATGTCTTTTTTAATTCGACTAATTCTATAGAGTAAATGTAATAAGTATTTTCCTAACTACCAAATTAAATATCAATATTTAATGTAAAATTTTTATTACTCCCTGTAAATGCAGGTATTATAGTTATGAAAAAATAAAAAACAGCCACAGATTAAGGGATTAATATGATTATCAGATCAACGTAAATCCGTTTAATCCTTATAATCTGCGGCCAATATTATGGTCTTAGAACTTAAAACTCAATCTAGCGAAACCAAATCTTCCGTTTAATCCAAATTGTGATACTGCTCTGGAATAAGCAAACTGATTGGCGTTGCTTAAATCTGTACTTGGCGCAGGCGACAAGGTTGGCGTTGTATTGGTAAAAGCAGGTGTTGCTGGATTATTTCGGTCCGGATAAACATCACCTATATTATTAAACCCAACGGTTAATCTGAATTTCTCGTTAATCTGATATCCAAAAGACAAATCGGTAACCAATTTAGCGCTGTATTCAGGATGTTCGTAAACAGAAGATGATCCGTCTAAATTTACATCTGTTGCTCCCGGATCTGTCACTGCTCCGAAATAACTGTTTCTTAAATAAATATCCAGTTTTTTGATACTAAACGTAGTCGTCAAATTGGCTTTCAATTTTGGAATGGCTTCTTCTAAATAAATTCGGCTTGACTCCGGAAAGAATGAATATTTAAAAGGCTCTCCACCTGCATTGATGATCGATTGAGGAACATTTAATTCTCCTACTCTTTTGGTGGTATTGTAGCTCAACGCAAAATCATTTCTGATCGTGAAATCCGGAATAACATTGTATTTATGTGAAATTACAACATCAACACCTTTCGTTTCAGAGTTGATTCCATTGGTCCAGAACGAAGCTCTTTCCACACCTTTTAAATCAAAGGCCTGTTGAAATAAAGTTAAGGCATCTTTTTGTTCCGGCGATGTTGCTGCATTAATCTGTGCATCTGTTGGTCTTGCATACTGTCCGGTTAACACCACTCTATCATCGATTCTGGTAAAATAAGCATCTGTTGCAATGGTAATGTTTGCTTCAGGAATCTTGAATGTAAATCCGGTACTGATACTTTTTGATTTCTCCGCTTTTAAGTTTTCAACCCCAATACTTTTGGCTGCTTGTGAATCGTTTGTAAAGTACCCCACCTGATAAGGAGAACCGTTTATGAACTGAGTTGAGCTGCTTTCAAAATATTTTTGCTGTAGTGAAGGAGCTCTAAAACCTGTTTGTCCTGAAATCCTCCAGTTGATATTGTCTGTTAATTTCAAAAGAGACGCCAGTTTAAAGGTAACGGTACTTCCAAAATCAGAATAGTTCTCGTAACGCGCTGCTCCGTTTAGAAGCCAGTTTTCTGTTGCATTTAATTCTAAATCTACATAAGCCGCACCACTTTTTCTGTCCTTAACTTTAGCATCTGAAGGCTGAAACCCCGAGAATCCTTGTGCTCCGGCTCCACGCTTATTCCCGAAAAAGTCGGTTACGATTAAAGGCGAATTGCTTGGTAAAATTCCGGGAACTAAATTTCCGTTGGTATCATACAATCCGTAAGAAGCTTCTTCTCCCTGTTGAATCTGATAATTTTCATATCTGAATTCTCCACCAAAGGCAACATTCAGGCCGTTTAAAACATCGTACTTTTTACTTAAATCCAAGTTGGTTGTACTTTGCAAAAACGAAACTTTACCGGCATAAAAACTCGAAGCCGAATTGGTTCCCAAAGTAGCATTAATAGTATTGTTCACATCATATTTAAAAGAGTTTGTCCCGAGGTTTGTACTGATATCGGTGTCAAAACCGAATAATTCTGTTGTAGCCCCAACTGCCGCAGAAGCATCTAAGATTGAAGATTCTATTTCCGGTAAAAATCCATTTTGATATACCTGTGTAAAAGTTCCTGAACCGTTTGGAAGCCTGTTAAAAGCATACGATCTACCATTTCTATAAGACAAACCTCCAAATGAATATAAAGATGTTGTTTCGGTTAACGGATACTTTGTATTGTAATATAATTGTCCAGATGCTAATTCCGACTGACCTACACTCATATTATAGTCGCTTCTTTCCTGACCTCTGTACGCCAATTCATTATTGGTTACATCAAAATTCAAAGCAGTCTGCATTTGTGCAATAGTACCTGCCGAAGCAATAGCATTTTGCTGTGCCGGTGTAAAATAACCCACCTGTGGTGCATACTGTTTAAGCGAATTCAAAATTTGCGCTGAATTTGGGGTATTATTAATATTACTGAAAAATGAATTAATGTTCACACCGTTCTGAGCTGCTCTGTTCTCGACAGCATTGTAGGCATTAAAAATTGCGTTGCTTCTAATTCCCGCACGGCTTGTTGCCTGTCTGGTCACAGCGCTACCGGTAACATTAAGGAAACTCCCTGCTTTACCCAAAGAAGTTCCGTAATTTAAATCAACTTGTAGATTTTGACCATCGGCTCCTCCTTTAAAATTATTCGATCCCGAAGATAAGTTGGTACCATACTGTATGCCTCCTGAAAGATAGTTGGCATTTTTTTTCAATACGATATTAATAACTCCCGCAATCGCATCCGAACCGTACTGAGCCGCTGCACCGTCACGTAAAACCTCGATTCTTTCAATAGCAAATGAAGGTATGGCATTTAAATCTGTTCCTACAGATCCTCTTCCCGGCGATCCATTAATGTTGACTAATGAACTTGTATGTCTTCTTTTTCCGTTTACCAAAATCAAAACCTGATCCGGCCCTAAACCTCTTAACTGTGCCGGATCAACGTGGTCTGTCGCATCTGCTGTAGAAGTTGCGTTACTCGTAAAAGAAGGTGCCACATAATTTAAAATTTGGGTTACGCTGGTTTGCGGCGCTCCTTTTGTTATTTCTGAAATATTAAAAACGTCAACCGGAACCGGTACATCTGTTTTTACTCTGTTTTTGCTGCGCGACCCTACAATGGTCACTTCGGTCAATTCATTATTTTTTAAACTGTCCTGCTCTTTTTTATTCTCCTGTGCATAAATGCCCGAAAAGGTCAAAAGACTTAAAGCTACTACTACATTCTTTTTCATTACTTTTTTCTGGTTTTATATTGTTTTCTGACTTAAAAAGTGATTTACAATCCGGTTTCTTTTTGGAACAAAAAAAACCCCTGCGAGCGGCAGAGGTTCTATATGTATATTTCTTTAAAAAAAACTACAACAGTGTCTCTGCGGAAGGCTCCGGCATCATACATGACATATTGCAAATCGTTAATTTCATTTTTTGTTTTATTTTGATGGGGCAAATTTGCGAACTATTTTTTAATCAGCCAAACAAAAACCAAAATAATTTCTATTACCCTATCAAAATAGTATGATATGTTAAATTTCTGCTTCTAAAATCAAAAAAATGAAAAGTTTAATTTGCAAATCAAAATGGTTTTATACCTTTGCACGCGAATACAAGAGGAAAAATTTGAACTGATTGCAACCTCTTCATAATGAAACGGTTCGTTATGGGTACTGAAACATAGATTTCGGTAGTAAAAAATGCTAAAGCAGAAATTCTCCTTTAGCCCTTTTTAGCAATTATTTTTTCTCGCTTAATTTTAATTTAATACATTATTATGGCTTATTTATTTACGTCAGAATCTGTTAGTGAAGGGCATCCAGACAAAGTTGCAGATCAAATTTCGGATGCTTTAATTGATAACTTTTTGGCATTTGATGCTGACTCAAAAGTAGCTTGTGAAACGCTGGTTACTACTGGTCAGGTAATTTTAGCTGGTGAAGTAAAATCGAATACTTATCTTGATGTGCAGCAAATTGCTCGCGAAGTAATCCGTAAAATTGGATATACTAAAAGCGAATATATGTTTGAGGCTAATTCTTGTGGAATTCTTTCGGCAATTCATGAGCAATCAGCAGATATTAATCAAGGAGTTGACAGAGCTAAGCCGGAAGAGCAAGGTGCTGGAGACCAGGGAATGATGTTTGGTTATGCAACTAACGAAACTGAAAACTTCATGCCATTGGCACTTGATTTGTCTCATAAATTATTACAGGAGTTAGCTATCTTAAGACGTGAAAATAAGGAGATCACTTATTTACGTCCTGATGCAAAATCACAGGTAACTTTAGAGTACAGTGACGATAATAAACCAACTCGTATTGATGCAATTGTAATCTCAACTCAACACGATGATTTTGATGAAGAAGCGGCAATGCTTGCTAAAATCAAAAAAGATATTATCGAAATTTTGATTCCAAGAATCATTGCTAAAAATCCAGCTCACGCGCATTTATTCAATGATAAAATCAACTACCACATTAATCCAACTGGGAAATTCGTTATTGGAGGACCTCACGGAGATACTGGTTTAACAGGAAGAAAAATTATTGTGGATACTTACGGTGGAAAAGGCGCTCACGGTGGTGGTGCATTCTCAGGAAAAGATCCAAGTAAAGTAGACAGAAGTGCGGCTTATGCAACACGTCATATCGCTAAAAACTTAGTAGCAGCAGGTATTGCTGATGAGATTTTAGTACAGGTTTCTTACGCAATTGGAGTTGCTGAGCCAATGGGTATTTTTATTGATACTTACGGAACTTCTAAAGTAAACTTAACAAATGGTGAAATCGCTAAAAAAGTAGAAGCTATCTTTGATATGCGTCCTTACTTTATCGAGCAACGTTTGAAATTGAGAAACCCTATTTACAGTGAAACTGCTGCTTACGGACACATGGGACGTAAACCGGAAACTGTAACTAAAACTTTCTCTGCTCCGGGTGGAAACGAAAAAACAGTTACTGTTGAATTGTTTACTTGGGAAAAACTTGATTTTGTTGACCAGGTAAAAGCTGCTTTCGGATTATAGATCTTAGATTATTAGACTAGCTTGGATTTTTAGATTGTTAGATAATAACTTTTTATTCTTAAACATAAAAAAACCGGTTTCTAAAAAATAGAAACCGGTTTTTTTATTTTAATAACTGACGACCTGCATCATTCTACAAAATCAATATTTTAATTCACCGCAGATAACGCGGATTTAATATTTGAAAACTATCGAATTAGTTGACAATAAAAAAAGGCTTTCTGAAATTTCAGAAAGCCTTTTTTAAGTTCTTTTCTAGTTAAAAATCAAGAAAAAATCCGTTTTTATCCGCGTTTTCGCAATAGCGAATCCGCGTCATCCGCGTCTAAAATTCAACGCAAACCACTATTTCCTATCGTTCTAATTGTACGTTGGGTAATGTTTTCGGGCGACCTGCATCATTCGATAAAATCCAGCCTGTGCGATACATCCATTCGGTCATTTTGTGCAATTTTACAAAATCAATGTTTTCAGACTCATCCATTGGTGTATGATATTGACTGTGCAAAACACTGGTATAAAAAACAGATGGAATTCCTCTTCTTGCATAAGGCAAATGGTCGGAACGGAAATAAAAATACTCCGGATGTTCCGGTCTGTCCCAAAGTTTATCCAGATCAAATTTAGGGCCCTCGTCGTTTGCTTTTTTAGCAATTGCAACCAGATCAGATGAGTTTTCATGAGGAGAACTAGACCCCAAAAGCGCCGCCTGATTGACGTTGTTTCTTCCAATCATATCTCCGTTTAATACGGCAACAATATCTTTTTCAGGAACTGTAGTGTGCGAAGCATACCATCTTGAACCTAATAACCCTCTTTCTTCTGAACCATGAAACACAAATAAAGAAGTTCTTTTACCAGGCTGCTTTTTATAGGCTCTTGCAATCGCCAGCATGGCCACACAGGTACTGGCATTATCATCGGCTCCGTTGTAAATAGAGTCCTGTCCGTATTTTTGTCTTACACCATCATGATCCTGATGTCCGCTAAAAAGAACATATTCATTTTTCAGTTTAGGATCTGTTCCTTCAATTTTACCTACAACATTCACCGAAGGATATTTATAAGTTTCTGAAATCACTTCAGTTGATAAAAGATCTTTAGTGTTTTTTAGGTATTCTAACTGATCGTTATGAACCCAAAAAACTGGCATTGTAGCACCAATTTTATCCCGAAAACCTTCAATTCCGTAAATTCCTCTTGTCATTTGTGGTTCCACCTGAGACCAGCTTTGCTCTGCCAATTCATCAGCAACCATAATCAGAGCTGTTGCGCCCTTTTTTACCACAAGATCATAATATTTGTTTCGAACCAAACCCGGATAACGTCTGTCGAATAACGAAATATCATCTGCTATTCCTTCTTTGGAAGCTAATAACACAACTGCCTTTCCTTTGACATCCGCTTTTTCAATTGCTTCTTTTGTGGCTGCACCTAAATAAAGCAATGGTGCGTCTACTTTAATATTGGTCGTTTCTGCTACCAGAACATCTTTCCACAGTTTATATTCTTTTTGACCAATTTTAAATTTTGTATTGGGTGTTACCTGATGCCTGTACAAATCAAAAAACTGAAAATAAGTTCCATCATCACCTGCCGGAGTCATTCCGGCTTCTTTAGCTTTATTGGCGAGCCACATCGATACTTTTAATTCATCTAAAGTTCCAGCTTCACGACCGTTAAAATGATCACCGGCCATCTGGTACATATCGGTTTTTAAATCTTTATCTGTAATTGCTGAAACTAAAGGTTTCTTAACTGCCTGCGAAAAAACTACTCCTCCGTAAGCAATCAAAACGAGCATCATTTTATTTTTCATACGTTTAAATTTAGTATTCCAAACTTAGTGATTTAAAGAGAATAAAAAGCGGCTCAGGCTCTTAAACATTACCGAAATGCAAAATCGGCAAAATGGCAGTATTCTTTTTTTAGCATTACTATTTTTATTTGTTTATCTCTTACATTTTACCTTCCTTAGTACAAAATAACTGATAAAAAATGAGTAAACTCCCATCGTTACAGAACGTCCTGAACGCAACACTGAAAACCGTTATTCGGTTTCCTTTAGAAATACTAACCGCCATTCTAGGAACTGTCTTTGCTATAATTCTTAGCGAAGGAAATTACAACAGTCCCAACAAAGAATTCTATGAAAAAGCTTTAATGAGTTGCTCTTTGAGTCTCGTTTTATTTCTCTCTGTCAGTTTGTTTTTTTTGGCTTCGAAAAAAAGTAATCTCCTGCGTTTTGCCATTAGTATTGGCTTAGGAAGTCTTGTTTTTCTCTTTGTCAATACTTTTCACAAGTACACTACAGATGTCGAAATACAGCAGTTTATGGTTCTGAATATTGTGTTTCATTTATTAGTTTCATTTGCCGGTTTCCTGCCAAGAGCTTACAATCAGGATGAGTTTTGGGAATTCAACAAACAGCTTTTCCTGAGAATTTTAACGGCAGGTTTATATAGTATTGTGCTTTATTCCGGTCTGGCATTGGCTATTTTAGCGATTGACAAGCTTTTTAATATTGACTTTTACGATCGCATTTACATGCATGTCTTTTTTGTGATTGCCGGGATTTTTAATACCACTTTCTTTTTAAGCGGCGTTCCGGATACTAACAATAGTCAGACGCCTCTGGTTCTGAATTACCCGAAAGGACTTAAAAATTTCACTCAATTTGTGTTGCTGCCCTTAATCAGTCTTTATCTGGTGATTTTAATCTGTTATGAAGCAAAAATTCTGCTGACACTTTCACTGCCCGTTGGCTGGGTTTCCTATCTCGTTTTAGTGTTTGCTATTTTCGGAATCCTGTCTTTTTTATTGGTTCACCCTATTGCTTCCGAAACGGGAAATCTTTGGATGCGAACTTTTAACCGATGGTTTTACTTTTTATTAATTCCGTTATTAGTATTGCTTTTTTGGGCCATTTTGTACCGAATCAATCTGTATGGTTTTACACATGAACGCTATTATGTACTATTAATGTCGGTATGGTTATCCCTTGTTGTGGGGTATTTTCTCATTCAAAAGCATCCTAAAATAAAGTTCATTCCGATAAGTTTATGTCTCGCAGGCTTGTTTTCTATAGCAGGACCGCAAAGTGCTAATTCGATTTCAAAATACAGTCAGCTGGCCCGTTTTGAAAGTTATGTGCAAAATAAAACCGCTAAAAAACTGAGTTTCGAACAACAACAGGATTTAAGCAGTATTGTTTCATTTTTAGAGCGCAATTATGGGGTTGAAATTATGGTTCCGTATGCCAAAACCAAGCTGGAAGCACTGCTTAAAAAAGAGAAAGATCCAAGCGATTATGAAATCATGGAAGCTTTAGGCTATGAATACCAGTCAGCATACGCCCGGGAAGAAAAAGTCAATGATTCGTTTTACTTTTATTACCAACAAAACGAAGTACTGAACATTCACGGATATGACTTTTCGGTTGACCTTTCCAGTGACAATCCTTATGAATGTCATGATTGTGTAAAAATTGAGAATAAAAGCTATTCTCTTACCTCTACGGTAGAAGATTACGGATTAAATTTAGAGATTAACAAGGAAAGCATTCCATTAAAAATTACTGATTTTATTAATGCAAGTCCTGATTTCAGACGGGATCACGATTATGATAAAAAAGTAACTCAGGAGGTGCAAACTTCAAAATATAAAATTCTGATTACGTACCTCAGCGCGAATGGCAAAATTAAAGACAATAAGAAAACCGTAAATCGTTATATGATAAACGTACTTGTACAAATAAAAAAATAAAAAAACACCCCCGACAGTTCCTGAAAACTGTCGGGGGTATTACTTTACAAAACACTTCTATTTTAATATGTTCCGTTTTGCATTTTTGTTAATGTCTCTCTGATTTCAGCTGCTGTCTGCTCTTCGACTTCACTGTTCAGATATTTAGCAGCCAAAATTTGCGTCTCGATTGCTTTGTTTTTTTGTCCGTCTTTATAATACAACTGCGCCAGAGTATCCAAGTAATAAGGATTGTTCTTTGTAACGGCAAGGCTATACTCAGACCATCCTATTGCTGATTTTAAAAAATCAGTATTTCCAGGTTTTGATACTACTGTCCATGCTGCTGAATTACACAGGTTAGAATGGTATTCTTTAAACCAGTTCCAACCATTGAAACCATATTCCGAATCAGTCCCTAATGAACCAAACATCTGATCCAATCTTTCGATTACATTTCCTTTATCTCCCAGATTTGTATTAAAATAGGCATTGAATTCCTTCAAATAAGCTCCATTAGAGCCATCGTTTTCAGCTGTTTCTGCTAAATAAGCTAAATAATTCTGATAGGTCTCAAAGTTTCCTTTTCCGGCCGCAATTAATTTTTTGTAGATCGAGATTGTTTTGTCTTGGTTACCTGCAGCGGAAGCTTCATTTGCCGCAATATTCTTGTTTTGCTGTAAAGCGCTCGAAATTTCCTGGTTTAAACTTCCTATACTGTGTTTCTCTCCTTCTTTTTCATTGTATACTAAACGCTCCGCATCAATAGCATCATAATGTTTGATTAAATAATCGATCGAAAGAAAATCAGTATCGTTTAAAACTTTATCTACTTTTGAAATTTGTCTCGAGAATCCCTGATTTTTGATTTCTTTCAAAATTGTCTCTACCAAATACAGATTAGGTTTTGTATCTTTTTGATGCAGTTCAATTAATTTTTTCCACGCTTGTGTTGCCTCTTTTATGTCCAGCTTGGTACTGGCATACTTAAAATCTCCCTCATTAGGCTCATTGGTTTGAGCATACGTTACATCATAACCCCCAAAATCATAAGACACTACTGATTTTCGGAATGCGGAAATTAAATCTCCATCCGTTGCCTTTTTATTTTTTAACGCTTTACCAAGTGAAGAGAAAGTATCCACGCTTCTTAATTCTCTCGCAAAATCCGAATAAACATCAAAAAGTGCTTCTTTTTCCGATAATGTGGATTTTGCACTTGCTAAAACGTCCCCATCCTCATTCAAGACAATCAAACTTTTATCATCTGTAATTTTAATTGACTTCAGCCATTTTTTATCATTGGCATTGGCCAGATAAAAATTAAAAGAATCATTTTCTGCGTCATAAGCAGTAGCCATATGAACGCCCAAAAGGGATTCCTGTTTTTGAATAAAAGTATCAAAATCCTTTTTTGCAGAAGGGTTTTTAGTGTCAACTGCCACAACCAGGAATTTAGTTTTATCGGCTGCAGTTGCCGCAAGAGCACTTTTAAGATTGTCCTGAATTTTGAATTTAAAATCGTAAATTTCAGGAACATATGCAGAATCAACAACTGCAGTAGCGGCAGAATCAACTGTCATTTCAAAATCTGCGTCCACCACAGGATCTTTCCCCGGATAAGTCCAGTTAGGAATGTTCAGACTCTCCATAGGGGTAACTTTTACTTCTTTGGCTTCCGGCTTCTGTTCTTTTTCATTTACAAAAGTCAGCGGGTTCTTCCCTCCCTTATCTGAAATTCGGAGTTGATTGGTCTTTTTGTCCCAGAGACCGGAAATTTTTAAATCACCCTCAGTAAGCGAATTGTATTTAATAGTTACTTCAGCAACATCCTTTGGCAGTGCATACTTATAAAGTTTGGTTTCGGTATCATAACCTTCTAAAGCTAAATATAAAAAATCACATTTATCAATATCAAATGCTGTATCAAGATCTTTCCACTCCGGATCTGTTTCAATCTTGATATCAGAAAGTTTTTTATACTGAATTGCTTCACTTCCTTTTTGTGTTCCTACATAAAAGGGATAAAAAGAAGGATCTACAAACTTTATTTTAATTTTTTTTGCCTTTTTATCCGTTATAAAGGAAAGATCAAAACCTTCTTCAACACTCTTATTTTGAGAAAATAGTAATGAATCCCCCTTTACATTGTAATCACCGAAATACAATATAAATTCGTACTTACCATTCTCTAATAAATTTAATTTGACTTTTTGCCCTCGGTTTGTCGAAAAATAAGTTCCTTTTTCAACAGTTTTTGTTTGAGAAAAAGAAGAAAAAACGAAACAAAAAAACATTAAGAAACTACATGTAAAATTGCGCATGTCTAAAATTTTGGTTGTTAATATCGCGCGCAAAGATACCGTATTGTATTTGAAATCGAGTACTAAAAATATAACATTTGTACTTAAAATACTATAAATTATATTTCATTGAAAAGATGATGTAACGAGGCTGTACCGTGTATTGTGAAACTCTTGTGGAAAACTGTGAGAAGCTGTCATCATTGAGGTACTTTGTATTTAAGAGGTTCGTCGCTGCGATTTTATACTCCCATTTGCTGTCCTTTTTTTGATAAATTAAACTGGCACTTAAAAAATCATATTCGTTGTCCACTGTTTTGTCAGCGTTGTAATAATGGTAAAATTCATATTCCGAAACAAACGAGAAACTTTTCAGGAAGTAATAATCCAGTCTGGCAAAAGGCTTATCGGTATAAAACGTTGAACCGCTGTATTTATTAATTAATGCATTGTATCCAAATTCTATATTTGGAAAGTTTTTATAATTTGTTGAAGCTCTAACAGTATAACTTTGACTAAAACTCTCCGTTGTTGCCAGAATATTGTTCTGAATATTATTGAATTTTGACCAATTGAAAGTTGCATTGGCAGAAGCTTTATAATTTTTCAGGAAAGAACGTCCGTAATTCCCCATTCCGGTAAAAGTTTCATCGGCCAGGTTCGAGTTATAAGGTGATGAAGACTGGTTTATCCCTTCAAAATTTGCTTTTGTTTTGATGGCATCTACTTTTTTAGTGTAAGTCGCATTGGCAAAAATATTCTCGAAATTGAACATATTGTATTTGAAATAACGCAAAGAGTGTACCTGCGATGTTGCATTCTCCAGATAACGGTTACCTCTGAACAAACTGCTGTAATCGGACAAAACGTAGCCCGAAGCCAACTGATTGATATCGGTGAAATCGTTAGATAAAGAGAAATTATAGGTAAGCGTTTCTGATTTTTTGATTTGATACAAGGCAAAAAAATCAGGCAGTACTTTCATAAAGTTTTGCGAATAATTGGTTCCTGATTGTGTGTTTTTCATGTTGTAAGTATGCACACTGACTCCAGGGGTCAATGTAAATTTACCTGCCAGTATTTTATAGTGAAATCCCAGAAATGCATCATTAAAATTGTACTGTACCTGATTGTTATTCGTGGGATCATTCAGATCATTTTTAGTTCCATTGTCCAAAATCTGAAAAATATGAGAATTAAAATCCTGATACGAAAATGTATTTCCCAGCGTAATATTGATGTTGCTTTTTGGCGTCACCATATAATAGTAATCCAATTTAGCATCGACTTTATTGGTTTTTACGAACCGCTCCTGGTTCAGGTCATTTCTGTTTTGTCCGGAAGTATAACCGGCCAGATCAAAGGGCTGTGTGCGTAAATTGGCATTGTAAAACGGATTTTCATCCTGATACAAATGCTGCATTTCGAAAGCAAAGATGTTTTTGTCGCTCTGGGTGTAATACAAACTCAAATCCTGATTTACCGAAGTTGGATCCTGTCTTTTATTGGTTAAAATGGTTTCCAAAGCCGAAATGTTACTCACAACCGATTCGCGCAACAAATTACCATCTTCATTTTGTTTGGATAATTTGGTTAAGATATCGTAATCAAACTGAAATTTTTCGTTGGGTTTATAACTCGAACTGAGCTTAAAAAGTCCCAAATTATTTTTTTGATGCGTTAATTCGTCCCTTTTTTGTTCGTTTCCGGAATCTAAAATAGTTGTTTTCGATTTGGTTTCGAGATCAGTTTTCGAAGTAGATAATATCCCAAAACCGCTGATGTTCCACTTTTTTGTAATGGTATAAGCAAAGTTTGTTGCCCCAAATTTCGTTTCAATTTCTTTAGCGCGATTGTTTCTCAAAATCGAAATTCCCAAATCATTAGACGAAACATTAAAGTTGCTTCCTCCTTTTTTCATCATGTTTTTAAATCCTCCTGTGAACTTAAAATAATCCTGTGCCGTAAGTGGCAACTCCCCAATATTATTAAAATTGGTAATCAGATTAATACTGTATTCCGGACTGTAGTAAAACAATTTCGGGTTGATGATATAACGGCTGTCAAGTTCTGCAACGCCAATTCCGGCGGTCACATCGCCAAACCAAAAGTTCTTTTTACCTTCCTTAAGTTTGATATTCATCGCCACATTGTCCTGATCGTTTTCCAGACCTTTTAGTGCTTTGACTTCATTGTAATTTCTCAGAACCTGAATTTTATCAATGGCATCCGCCGGAATATTTTTAACCCCAAGTTTCGTGTCCCCATCAAAAAAGTCTTTTCCTTCGACCATTAATTTACTGACTTTTTTGCCTTCAACTTCAATCTCTCCATCGGCATTTACCTCAACACCCGGCAGTTTTTTCAATACATCTTCCAGCTTTTTTTCGGTTCCAGATTTAAAAGAATCGGCATTGTAAACGATAGTATCTCCTTTAATCGACACCGGCATTTCACGAACAATCTCAACACCTTCTAATTCAATTCCGGCATCGTCCATAACAATATTCTGTGCGATGTTAGCCGTTTGAGTTGAAATCGTAATTTCTTTTGATTTCATCCCGAGGTAACTTATTTTGATGGAATAGGAAGTGTTAGGCTTCAATGTTAGCTGAAACTTCCCTTTGTCATTGGTAATTCCGTACGAATCCATAGCTTTTGTAGCGGTGTTAACCGCCATCACATTGGCCATTTCCAATGGATTCTTTTTTTCGTCCTGAATAAAACCATCAAAACGTACGGTTTGGGCAACACAAAGAGACGTCATTAATAAAATAACGAAGACAAGTATATTTTTCATTGGAAAAAAACTAAAGGTGATGTGCTATAAATTAACGTCTTATCAATACCGGGCCGCCGCCAGGACCGCCTTCGCGACCGCGGTTCATTTCTCTCAATTCTTCCATTTTCTTAATGACCGTTTCGTCATAGTCCTTCTGCGAAATCACTTTCCCTTTTTTGGAAGGTTTGATTTCAATTTTATCTTTTGCATTCAATACTATTTTAGAACATAGAATAGTGGTTCTTCCATCATTTACTTCAAGTATTAAACCCGGTAATCCCCAATAATTCTCAGGTCCCTGATTTACCGGAATCTCCGGCGAATACCAGGCAGTTATAATAATCTCTTTGGGCATTTCGAAATTATCTGCAAAATTGGTCTTCGTTTCTCCGGAAGTCTTCCCGCTATCGTCTTTTTTCTCCTCTTTGTTTTTAGGTCTGAGATTCCTAAAATCTGTTTTGCTGGCTTCTTTTACTGCTGTGGCTTTGTAGCAGGTGTATCCTCCAATTTGTTTCGTTTCAGATTCCATTTTCCAGTTTAGCTTCGGCAGGGAATCTATTACCAGAAATTCTTTACCCATAAATTCCTTATCTACCGTGTAGGTTTTGGCTTTGACATCTTTGTAAAAAGTTCCGCCGCCACCCATAAACGAATTGACCATCACGCGCATCCCCCCTCCTTGTTGCCCTGGAGTTTCTAATTTTTCTTCTTCCTTATAAATAGAAGCCGATTTATCAAAATTCAAAACAAATGTTTTCTCAAGCATTTTCTTCATTCGCTCTTCCATGTTCTTTTGCATTTCGGGTGTAATTTCACGATTCGCACGTATTTCTCCCATTTTTGGAGCCTGTGTTTTTGATTCGTAAACGGCCATTCCCTGAAAATCTTTCTGAGCCTGCATCTGTGTGATTACAAGCATCAACGACATATAATAGATTGCTTTTTTCATTGTGTTAGCTTTAAAAGTGAATTTGGTCTAATAAACTTATACTCAAATGTATTGTTTATTTTAAAATACAGAAAATTAAATAGATCAACTCCCTTAAGATATAGACAAAATCAATTATTTATCAGACCATTACAATTTCGAAAGTGGTAAAATCTAAATATCAGCGTTTTGCACCATTTCTACTGTAGTTTTTTGTAATTTGGCTCTTAGAAACGTAAACATTATGAACAGAGCGACACATCCTTTTCTTTTATCCTTTCTTTTTGTGATCTGTTCTTTCCCGACTGTGTTTTCGCAAAACCTAAAAATAAAAGCGGTCCAAGTCTCTCAGTTTGCTAATAAAGTCGACCAATTTTTAGGCTATGATTCGTTTGGATATTACTATCAAATTAAAAATAATGTCTTCTCCAAAATCAAAGAAAAAGAGATTTTCGAATATAAAAATGTTTCTCTCGGAACGATCACGAAAGTCGATTTACAGAATCCGCTTAAAATAGTTTTGTTTTACGAAGACTTCAATACGGTGGTTTTACTCGACAATCAGCTGAATAAAATTACTGAAATTAATTTTTCGTTTAACAACACTCCAATTATCGTTTCGGCAATTGGAATGTCAGCGCAAAATCAATTGTGGATTTACAATTCTTTAAATCAACAAATTGGTCTTTTTGATTATCTGAATAATGAATATAAAACGGTTTCTACACCATTAACAGAACCTATAAAATATTACCTGACCGATTTCAATACTTTTTATTGGATTGACAAAAAAAACAATTGGTTCTCGTGTACCATTTTCGGAAAAATAACGGCTTTGGGCAAAATCCCCGATTATGACGCTGTCGAAATTATGAACCATCATCAATATCTTTTCAGCAAGGCTAATTTGTTGTATTTTAAAGACATTACAAGTCCGGACTCCAATGCATTTTCTGAAATTGAGATTTTAGAAAAATCCTTCGACAAATTCTATTACAAAGACCAAATTTTATCTATTTTTACAGCTAAAGAAATCACAAATTATAAAATCGTAACACCGTAATGCACATAGCGATAGCAGGAAATATAGGAGCCGGAAAAACTACTTTAACTAAATTGTTGGCGAAACATTTTAAATGGGAGCCTCATTACGAAGATGTAGTTGACAATCCGTATTTAGATGATTTTTACCATCAAATGGAGCGTTGGTCGTTCAATCTTCAGATTTACTTTCTAAACAGTCGTTTCCGTCAGATATTACAAATTCGCGAAAGCGGAAAGAAAATTATTCAGGACAGAACCATTTATGAAGATGCCCATATATTTGCTCCCAACCTGTATTCTATGGGATTGATGACAAGTCGTGACTTCGAAAATTACACTTCTCTTTTTGAATTAATGGAGTCATTAGTAAAAGCTCCTGATTTGTTAATTTATCTGAGAAGCTCTATCCCAAATCTGGTAGGACAGATTCACAAACGCGGACGTGATTACGAAAATTCTATTTCAATTGATTATTTAAGCCGTCTGAACGAAAGATATGAAGCTTGGATACAAACATACACTAAAGGGAAATTATTGATTATTGATGTTGACAATATTAATTTCGTAGATAATCCGGAAGACTTAGGAAACATCATTAACAGAATTGATGCTGAGCTAAACGGATTGTTTTAAAAACACGAATTTCACAAATTTACACCAATGAAAATGCCTCTAAATGTTTAGAGGCATTTTTTGTTATTTAAAGTTTTAATATTTTTTTATTTGTAAATAATAACCTACTTTTATTTCGTTTCTTAAAAAACATTTCCCGAATTGGGAAAAAACACTTATCTTTGCCTAATCAATTATGAGAATAATAGCCAAAAGAACCTTGCAAAATTTTTGGGAATGTTTCCCAAATGCAAAACAACAGTTGTTATCATGGTATCAAATCTTTGATAAAAATAATTTTGATAATTCAAATGCTATAAAAGCAATCTTCGGTTCTGCAGATTTTGTTGGCCATAATAAAGTCGTTTTTAATATTTGTGGAAATCATTATCGCTTAATTGTAAAAATTAATTATGAAACTCAAATTGTCTACATTCTATTTGTGGGTACCCACACTGATTATGACAAACTTGACGATATTAAAAACTTATAAGTAATATGGAAATACGACCTATTAAAACGGAACACGATTATGATCTTGCTTTAGAACGTGTAAATGCTATTTTTGATGCGAAACCCAATACGGATGAAGGTGATGAATTAGATATCTTAGTTACACTCATAGAAAAATACGAACAAATAAATTATCCTATTTCGGAACCTGACCCAATTGAAGCCATTAAATTTATGATGGAACAAAATGGAATTACTGACGCCGATTTAGGAGTTATTTTAAACAGTCGCTCAAGAGTATCCGAAATTTTTAAACGAAAAAGAGCCTTAACCTTAAACCAAATCAGGATTTTGACAGAAGCGCTTCATATTCCAGCTTCAACCTTAATTAAAGAATATGCTTTAAATCCATAAAAAATGCCTCTAAATATTTAGAGGCATTTTTCGTTATTTTCCTAACAGGTTTTGAAAACCTGCCGACAAATTACTAAACTATTTCACAGCTTCAATTTTGGCTTTTACTTCGGCTTCTGTTCCTTCAAAAACTTCTGTAGTGGTTTTACCATTTTCGGTTTTGGTTACAGTTCCCACTGTGACCCCATTAACTGTAGACAGGTTTACTTCTACTCTTTTTTTACTGTATTTTGTAGTATCAAAACAATCTGTTTTTTGATGAACGTATTTTCCGTTAGCATCATAATGCGCCAGACATTTTGCTGTTTCTTCGGCAGAACATCCTTTTTCTTTGCACATTTTGACACATTCTTCTTTAGTCATTTTCGAAAAATCTCCACATTTAGAATCTCCTCCAAGGTGGATTTCCATTTTTTTACAGCAAGAACCTTTTTCCATCATTCCTGAAGACGAATGTCCTTCTCCTAAAATAGGTGCAATTACCAAACCGATCAAACAAGTCAGTTTAATCAGGATATTCATAGAAGGACCTGAAGTATCTTTAAACGGATCTCCAACGGTATCTCCGGTTACTGCTGCTTTGTGTGCATCCGATCCTTTGTACGTCATTTCGCCATTGATTAAAACTCCGGCTTCAAATGATTTTTTCGCATTGTCCCAGGCACCACCGGCATTATTTTGAAAAACTGCCCAAAGTACTCCTGAAACCGTTACTCCCGCCATATATCCTCCTAACATCTCAGCAATTAACTGATTGTTGTCTGCATAAACCAGTTTGCCTAATAATACAATTGCAATTGGGAAACCAATCGTTAGAATCCCAGGAAGCATCATTTCGCGCAAAGCCGCTTTTGTTGAAATTTCAACACATTTACCATATTCAGGTTTTCCGGTTCCTTCCATAATTCCCGGAATCTCTTTAAACTGTCGACGTACTTCATATACCATATCCATAGCCGCTTTTCCAACAGAATTCATCGCTAAAGCTGAGAAAACAACCGGAATCATTCCACCCACAAACAACATGGCTAAAACCGGTGCTTTAAAAATATTGATTCCGTCAATTCCGGTAAAAGTTACATAAGCTGCAAATAATGCCAAAGACGTTAAAGCTGCTGAGGCAATAGCAAAACCTTTTCCGGTTGCAGCGGTAGTATTTCCTACTGAATCTAAAATATCGGTTCTGGTTCGTACTTCTTTAGGTAATTCACTCATTTCGGCTATTCCTCCTGCGTTGTCAGAGATTGGACCAAAAGCATCAATCGCCAATTGCATCGCTGTTGTAGCCATCATTGCAGAAGCCGCTAAAGCAACTCCGTAAAATCCTGCCAAAGCATAAGAAATCCAAATGGCTACTGCAAACAATAAAACGGTTGGAAAAGTCGAAATCATTCCGGTTGCCAAACCTGCAATTACATTTGTTCCGGCGCCTGTTGATGATTTTTGTACAATGGCTAAAACCGGTTTTGTCCCTAATCCTGTGTAATATTCCGTAACGGATGAAATTGCTCCACCCACTACTAAACCTACCAAAGTGGCATAGAAAACTCGCATAGAAGAAATCTGCTGCGATCCTTCTCCGAAGAATTCCATTGTCATTACTTCCGGTAACATGTGCTGTACTAAAAAGAAACAGGCAATTGCTGTAAGAACAATAGAAACCCAGTTTCCTATATTTAATGCTTTTTGCACCTGCGCTTCTTTGGCGTTATCATCTGTTATTTTTACCAGTGTAGTTCCGATAATCGAGAATAAAATTCCGAAACCGGCAATTGCCATTGGAAGCAAAATTGGTCCGATTCCGCCAAAAGCATCCGCGATATTGCCTCCCATATCTTTAATCACATAGTTCCCTAAAACCATTGCGGCCAGAACTGTCGCGACATACGAACCAAATAAATCGGCTCCCATACCGGCAACGTCCCCAACGTTATCCCCAACGTTATCGGCAATTGTAGCCGGATTACGAGGGTCATCTTCCGGAATTCCGGCTTCTACTTTACCTACTAAATCGGCACCAACATCGGCAGCTTTGGTGTAAATTCCACCACCTACTCTGGCAAATAAAGCAATAGATTCGGCACCAAGTGAAAACCCTGCCAGTGTTTCCAGAACAACCGTCATCGTTTCGGTATCTTTCCATACGCCTCCTGATAAAATATTAAAGAAGATAATAAAGAACCCTGTAAGTCCTAACACGGCCAAACCTGCAACCCCAAGTCCCATTACGGTTCCTCCGCCAAACGAAACTTTCAAAGCCTGCGGTAAACTCGTACGGGCAGCCTGTGTGGTTCTAACATTCGTTTTTGTCGCTATTTTCATCCCGATATTACCGGCATAAGCTGAAAATAAGGCTCCAAATATAAAGGCAACTACTATTAATAAATGCGTTTTAACTCCCGGAATAAAAGTAATTCCGGCCAATGCAATACTGGCAATAATTACAAAAATGGTCAATAATTTATATTCTGCTTTTAAAAAGGCGAGGGCTCCCTCATAAATGTGTTCTGAAATCTCTTTCATCTTTCCGTCGCCCGCATCTTGTTTTAAAACCCAAGCCCTTTTTATTCCCATGAAAAGTAATCCTAAAATTGCCATAACGATTGGCAAATAAATCATAAATGCATTCATAATCTAGTAATGGTTTTTTGGTTAATAGTTAAAAGTCAATAAACTAACTCAAACGAATTTAAACAAAAAAGCAATACTCCTGACGGTAGTATTGCTTTTTTTATAATTGGGCGGCTTATAAATTATTTAATGCTAAATAATCCTTCCGGTTTGTTTTCAATATCATCAAAACGTTTTGTACACTCTGCAATAATAGCATAAGCTTCGTTTACGTCTCCCCATCCTTCTACGTCTACTTTTTTGTTTTCAAGATCTTTGTATACCTGGAAGAAGTGCTCGATTTCTTTTACTAAGTGTCCGTTGATATCAGAAAGATCATTTAATGAATTCCAGATTGGGTCAGAAACTGGTACACAAATAATTTTTTCGTCTGGTCCTTTATCATCTGCCATGTGGAAAACACCAATTGGTTTTACTTCCATAACACATCCAGGGAAAGTTGGTTCGTTTACTAAAACCAATACATCAAGAGGGTCACCATCAAGAGCTAAAGTTTCCGGAATAAATCCGTAATCAGCCGGGTACATCATTGAAGAGAATAACATTCTGTCGAAACGCATTCTTTTAATTTCAAAATCGTACTCGTATTTATTTCTGCTTCCTCTTGGTATTTCGATCAACACATCGAAAGTTGTTAGTTTGTCTGCGGTCATTTTTGTTTTTTATTGTTTCTATAATTTCGACTGCAAAAGTAACTAAAGAATCCCTTTTTACAATAAAAAACTGCATTTATCTATGTACTTTTCTTTTAAAAAACAGGGAGTTAATACGTAATCTTTCTATTTCTTTTGTTTAGATAATAATGCCAAAGTAAATAGGTGGCATAAGACCGATACGGACTCCATTGTTCTGCATGAATTTCCATTTCCTTTTTGTCGTGAATATCCAATAATTCTTTAATGGTGTTGACAACTGCAATATCTCCCAGCGGAATCAAATCGGGTTCCTGAAGACAGAACATGAGATAGATATCAATCGTCCAGTTTCCAATTCCTTTCAGCTTAATTAGCTCTTCCCGAACTTCTTTTGCCGATTTTGTGGCCAGACTTTCGATGTCCAGTTCTTTACTCAAAACGGCTTCTGCCAATATCTTAATGTATTTCGTCTTTTGACGGCTCACTCCTAAATTTCGAAACTCTTCATCCGATAACTCCACCATATTTTCAGGACTGCAGGTCGTATAGGCTTTTATCTTTAAAAACGTTGCTTTCGCCGAATCTATCGAAACTTGTTGCTCTAAAATAAGCAATACCAAAGTCGCAAAACCTTGCGGGCGCTTTGGAATCGGTGGCAATCCGTATTTGTCTATAATGTCCAGAAAAACAGGGTTTCTGGCAGATAGGAAATCAATGGCATCCTGCATAACTTTGTTTTAAGAATACTCAAAATTAAACAAAATTACTGCAATAATTATCCTGAAATGTATTGCCCATAAGGAAGTTTATTCACCGCATAAATAATAAAAGAAGAAAGGAACAAACACAATAGCGTTGTAATCGGAATAGCCAAAACCGGATTTATAAAATCATAATCGATTCCTGAAGACACCAGAAACCGTAAAACCAGAATATGAACCAGATAAATACCGTAGCTGTATTTATTGATGAAATTAATAACCCGAATGAGAGTTGGATTTGAAATTTTTGAATTTTTGAAGAAAATAAACAATCCAATAGAGACCAGCATCACATTAAAAGTCAGGTAACCATAAAAATATTCATTAAAACGATCTTCTGATATCGATAAAAAATAAGTTCCGAAAATGGTAATAATAGCTCCAAAAGAAAGCAAGAGTACAGAAATTCGTTTCAATCTTCGGGCATCATATTGAAATGACTTGACCGACAAATAATAACCCAAAACCAGATATCCTAAAAAGCCTGTAAAATAAGTCAGATCAACATTGATTCGAAACTTAGAAAAAATGGGCTGATTGATCATTAGAGCAAAAATCCAAATGGCCAGAAAATACAATATCTCTTTTTCATTGGCATTCTGAATCCACTTGCTGAGAATCGGGATAAAAAGATAAATCCCAATAACCATATAAATGTACCATAAATGAAAGGAACTCCCTCCGATAATAAGTGTAAAGGCACGCTTAAAAATATCGACAAATGCTTTTTCCGATTCTAACAAAAATTCGCTTCTAACGGTTAGCAGAACATAAAAAAGACTCCAGAATAAGAAAGGTAAAATAATTCTCGAGAACTTTTTTCTCAAAAAATCATTCAGTTCGTATTTTTTGTTCAACATTAATGCTCCGGTAAGCATCAAAAAAACTGGTACACAAAAACGGACAAGACCGTCGTAAACATTACCTGTCCACCAGGTAAAATTGGATATATGACCGTACTGATACAGAATATCACAGGCTACATGCACTACGATCACACTGATGGTGGCTAAAACTCTAAGATTATTTGTCCAATTTAGATTCTTACTTTCTATAGTTATACTCATAGAAACTAAATTAAGAAAAAATCTGACAATTTATCTAAAAATAAAAACCAAATGAACCTTTTATCGCAAATTTGCTTGCATCAGGCATATTGAGATAATTCCCTCTCCACGAGAAGTCAAGACGGAATACTTTGAATATATTTCCAATTCCGGCATTGTATTCCCAATACACATTTTCGGGTGCATTATAAGGTAAGCCCGAAGCATTAATGGCACGATTAGCATCCGAAATGGTTCCGTGTACTGCTCTGATTCCTACAAATTCTCTCCAGTTTAATTTTCTCATGAAAGGAATTCTTGCAAACAGCCTTCCTCCAAAGTCATGATTCCATTGTAAAGTAGTATACTGATCAGTTACAAACTCATAGAAATTTAAATTACTGAAGGTATTCTCGATAGTAAAATAAGTCTGGTTTCCTGGTATTACACTCATTAATCCCAGTGGAATTGTACCAAAGGTTTTTCCGGTTTCAATGATAATATTAGATCTTCCTAACGGACCAATAATAATAGGTTGTTTATAAAACAATTGGACTTTTTGATAAGCAAAATCACTGTTTAAAACCCCTTTTAAACCATAGCTAAAGTTTACAAAGAAATGACTGAACGGACTGTCAACAATATTACGCTCTACTCCAAAACCAATAGTCTTACGATTCGGCATAAACTCAAACTGAATGTTCGCTTCGGATTGTGTTACTTTATTGGCTATTACACCAGCCGGATTCGCAGCAGTTGGTAAAGTAGTATAATAGTCTAAACTAAAAGTAGGCGAAGCCGATTCTAAAGTTCTATAGGAAACTCCGGCCTGAACAACAAAATTCTTAAGAGGCTCCATTTCAAGGGAAACATTGCTCAGATTTATGTTCGTCAGTTTTCCATTACTTCCTGTGGTAAATAAGGCCGAAGAAGCAAAACTTCGTCCTAAAATATCGTTCGTAGTCGTTAAGCTCGCACCAATTTGTTCGATATCGCGCCTGTTTCCTCCGGAGATAATGAGACGATTTTTCTTGTCCACCATCCATTTTCCGGAAACTCCGTATTTGAATTTATTATCGTCAAAACCATATGCTGTATAGGCCTGTATACGCCAAGGGTCGTTCGGGCCAAAATAAGTCCTTCCTCCTGCACGCAATCTCAATCCTTCAACTTCATTATAACCGAATGTGGAAAAGATAGGTCCAAAATCGAAATTCTTAAACTCGACATAACCACTTCCCAGAATAGAAACTAAACTATAGAGTTGCTTGAATCTTTTAACAGTTTGCAGCGTGTCGAGCATTTTATAAATACCCGCTTCATCCTTATTGAGTTTTTCAAAACGGTTTTCATTCCAAAACTCATCCGATTTCGTATAGACAGAATTATCAATAAAATTAACTTCCTGCTTATAAAAACTTTCCGGTTTCTGAAGATTGAATTTATGATCTTTATACAATGTGGTTCGCTTTCCGTAAACCCCTTTTGATTTTTCTTTTTTGTTCAAAGCAAAATCAGACATCATATAATCACGGGTCAGAAGAAATACAGAATCATTCTCAACCTCAAATTCCTGTTCGATATAAATGTCTTTTACCCAGTTAATATTGGCACTTTTAGTAACGGCCATATTAATTTTTTTAATTGCAAAAGTGGTATCGTTTACCCAAAAATCCCCTTTAAAAGTCAGTTCATTTTTACGTCTTGGATAAAAAACGATATTATAACACCATTTTTTGTCAACATAAGCACTGTCTTTTAAAACATAATTGTAGACGTCAATTCCGGTTCTGGAAAGCGGACTTGTAAAGCTCTTATCGAAAAATTTAAGGTGATTGTCGTAAATATTATAATCAGAGTACAGGTCTTTTACAAAAGACAAAATCTGCTGATTACCATTGAACCCTGAAGTTTTATTTCCGGTCAGATTCTCCTTTGTTTTCTTTAATTTATTATCTCCGTATACATCATAAAGCGATTCACTAATAAAAATTGGCAGATATGTTTTTCCGGTAACTTCGGATGTATCAACATGCTGGAACACAAACTCCATTCCTTTGAAGAGTTTATTCTTCATAAAAGCACTATCAATCGTGTTCATGTCAAACTCGACTTTTTCATACTTCTGCATTTGATACTGACTGAATTGGTAGAGTCCGTTCTTGCGTTTACGTTCCCAGATTTTTCTCAGAATATCCAGTGCAGGATTGTTTTTCTTAGAGGTTTTTCCGGTAAAGATAACCACTTCATTCAGTGCTTCAGCTTCACTTAAAACTATTTTAAAATCATAGTTTACCGCTTTTTCCAACGTAACTTCCCGATCAGAGAATCCCGCTGAGCTCACTACTAAAGTGGTATACGTATTAGGCGATTCGAGATAAAAACGTCCGTCTTCATTCGAAACGATTCCCGTATTCGACCCTTTAAAAACAACATTGGCAAACGGAATCGGCTGATTCGATTTGTCTAAAACAATTCCACTCACTTTAGTTTGTGCAGCAACGCCACCCACTAGTGCGAGTACAAAAAATAAGCTGAGTAAAATTATTCTTTTCATAATCCTGCAAAAAAAAACTTCATCAATTAACATGACTGATGAAGTTTTATAAGTATCGTTTAATTTACTATTTGTACATTACTTTCTTTACTGCTTTTACTACATCACCAGCGTTTGGCAACCAATCTTTTAGTAAAACAGGAGAATATGGTGCAGGTGCATCGGCAGTCGTAATACGCTGAATTGGCGCATCAAGAAAATCGAATGCTTGTTCCTGAACGATATAAGTAATCTCAGATGAAATACTTGCAAATGGCCAAGCTTCTTCTAAAACTACTAAACGGTTTGTTTTTCTTACAGAAGCAAGAATAGTTTCTTTATCCATTGGACGAACTGTTCTTAAATCGATAATCTCACAAGAGATTCCTTCTTTAGCCAATTCATCAGCAGCGATAAAAGCTTCTTTGATAATTTTACCAAAAGAAACAATTGTAACATCTTTTCCTTCACGTTTAACATCGGCAACTCCTAATGGAATTGTATATTCTCCGTCCGGCACCTCACCTTTGTCACCATACATTTGCTCAGATTCCATAAAAATCACCGGATCATTATCACGAATAGCAGATTTCAAAAGTCCCTTTGCATCATAAGGAGTTGAAGGCACCACCACTTTAAGTCCCGGAGTATTAGCAAACCAGTTTTCTAAAGCCTGAGAGTGAGTTGCTCCTAATTGACCTGCAGAAGCAGTTGGTCCACGAAAAACGATAGGCACATTAAATTGTCCACCTGTCATTTGACGCATTTTAGCAGCATTATTTATAATTTGATCAATACCTACTAAACAAAAGTTGAAAGTCATATACTCAACAATAGGACGACAGCCATTCATTGCTGATCCTACTGCAATTCCTGTAAAACCAAGCTCAGCAATTGGAGTATCGATTACTCTTTTTTCACCAAACTCAGCAAGCATTCCTTTTGAAGCTTTGTAAGCTCCGTTGTATTCTGCAACTTCTTCGCCCATTAAATATATGGATTCATCGTGACGCATTTCTTCGCTCATCGCTTCACAAATGGCCTCTCTAAATTGTATTGTTCTCATATTTATATTGTATGTTGAATTTTCTGAAGAGCAAAAATAAATATTTTAAATCACTTAAAAGCATAAATTGAATTTAAAATCACACGAACTTCCGACTCTCCTGCGCTTTTAACTTTTTAAAATTTGTTGTGATAATTACGAAATCGATATAATTAACGCTTTATCACTTAAAAACTTTTTTTCAGCCCAACTTCCCACTTTAACATTAGGCTTCACTTCAGTAAAATTCTTACTAACTAACGTAACAATCGAAATTATAGTATAAGTCGACGACAAATTTAACAGTACGAGCAACCTCTGTTTTGCAAAATCCCTAAAGATCAGGAAACATCAATGCATTATCAATATTCAGTAACGATGAACGGCTTTCCTTATTCCGTAATCTGCGAAAACGTAATAGTTTTTAAAAAATATTATGCGTGCATAGTATATTATTTCAATTTTAATTTCTAAATTTGTGGAAGCGTTTTATAATTTATCAAAATATATACTTATGAAAATATTAGTTTGCATCAGCCATGTGCCTGATACTACTTCAAAAATTAACTTCTCCAATGGTGACTCAGAATTCGATACCAATGGTGTTCAATATGTAATTAATCCTAATGACGAGTTTGGTCTTACACGTGCAATCTGGTTTCAGGAGCAACAAGGTGCAACAGTAACTGTTGTAAATGTTGGAGGACCTGATACTGAGCCTACTTTACGTAAAGCTTTGGCAATTGGTGCAAACGAAGCAATTCGTGTAAATGCTAACCCAACTGATGGTTTTTTTGTTGCAAAACAATTGGCTGAAGTAATTAAAAATGGTGGTTATGATTTGGTAATTGCCGGAAAAGAATCTTTAGATTATAATGGTGGAATGGTTCCTGGAATGATTGCAGGAATTTTAGGTTCTAACTTTTTAAATTCTTGTACTTCGATCACTGTTGAAGGCAGTAATGTAAAAGCAGTTCGTGAAATTGATGGTGGAAAAGAAACTGTAAGCACTACTTTACCTTTAATCATTGGTGGTCAAAAAGGTCTTGTTGAAGAAAAAGACTTACGTATTCCAAACATGAGAGGAATTATGACAGCAAGAACAAAAGCTTTAACTATTCTGGAACCAGTTGATGCTCCGGTAAACACAAAAGCGGTAAAATTTGAAAAACCAGCTCCTAAATCAGCAGTAAAACTAGTTTCTCCTGATAATTTAGATGAATTAATCAATTTATTACACAACGAGGCTAAAGTAATCTAGTAATCAGTATTCAGTTGCAGTTTTCAGTTTACATCAACTTGAAACCTGAAACTTTAAACTTCTAAACAAAAAATTATGTCAATATTAATATATGCAGAATCTGCAGAAGGAAAATTTAAAAAAGTTGCTTTCGAACTAGCTTCTTACGCTAAAAAAGTAGCCGAAACTTTAGGAACAACTGTTACCGCTTTAACCGTAAACATTAGTGATGTTAGCGAATTATCAAAATACGGAGTTGATAAAGTATTAAAAGTAAACAACGATAAATTAGCCGGTTTTACTGCTAAGGCTTATGCCGATGTGATCAAACAAGCCGCTGAAAAAGAAGCTACAAAAGTAGTTTTACTTTCTTCTACAACAGACAGTATTTACCTTTCTTCATTAGTAGCTGTAGCTTTAAACGCTGGTTTCGCTTCAAATGTAGTTGGATTACCGGTTAGCACTTCTCCTTTTCAGGTAAAAAGAAATGCTTTCTCTAACAAAGCTTTCAATATTACTGAAATCACTACAGATGTAAAAGTTCTTGGCCTTGCTAAAAACTCTTACGGAATTTTCGAAAGTGCAGGATCTGCAACTGAAGAAGATTTCAACCCAACAATTGGAGACAACGATTTTGGAGTAAAAGTAGAATCTGTAGAAAAAGTAACCGGAAAAGTTTCTATCGCTGATGCTGATATCGTAGTTTCTGGAGGACGCGGATTAAAAGGTCCGGAAAACTGGGGATTAGTTGAAGATCTTGCTGCTGTATTAGGCGCAGCAACAGCTTGTTCTAAACCAGTTTCAGACTTAGGATGGAGACCTCACAGCGAGCACGTTGGACAAACCGGAAAACCGGTTGCCACTAATTTATACATTGCAATAGGAATTTCAGGTGCTATCCAGCACATTGCAGGTATCAACTCATCAAAAGTAAAAGTTGTAATCAACAACGACCCTGAGGCTCCTTTCTTTAAAGTAGCTGATTACGGAGTAGTTGGAGATGCTTTTGAAATTGTTCCGCAATTAATTGAGAAATTAAAAGCTTTTAAAGCACAGCATTCTTAATTTAAAAATTCTCTTTAAAAATATAGCTACCTAAAAACAAGATAATCGTATCTTTGTTTTAGGTAGCTTTTTTGTTCCATATTTTTTGATTAAAATTGCACCTTTATTTTTCAATCAAAAAAAGTATCAAAATGAGGCAATAATTGCCCTTTTTTATCCATATATATGAGTCTAGTAAAATTATCCATAAAAGGAATTTCATACAGTCAAACTCAAAATGGCGCTTATGCCTTAATTTTGAATGAAGTTGATGGCGAAAGAAAATTGCCTATCGTTATTGGTGCTTTTGAAGCACAATCGATTGCTATTGCTCTGGAAAAAGAAATTAAACCTCCGCGTCCGTTAACGCACGATTTATTCAGAAACTTTGCTGAGCGATTTGATATAGTCGTAAAACAAGTAATTATTCACAAACTTGTGGATGGTGTTTTTTATTCCAGTTTGATCTGCGAAAGAGACAAAATTGAAGAAATTATAGACGCCAGAACTTCTGATGCCATTGCATTGGCTTTGCGATTTAATGCTCCGATTTTTACTTACAAAAACATTCTGGACAAAGCGGGAATTTATTTAAAATCGAATACCGCAGAAACCGATCAGGGATCTCAGGAAATCGATGATGTACTTTCGAATCCGGAAACTTTTGGACGTGAAGAGGAAAGCAATCAATCCGGAGATATTTATTCCAAACACAGCTTACAGGAACTAAACGAACTTTTAGACCAGGCTGTTTCTCAGGAAGATTACGAAAAAGCAGCTAAAATTCGAGACGAAATTTCGAGAAGATGATTTTAAGGCTGTAAGCCGTAAGCTTTAGGCTATAAGCATAAAGCAAAAACATAAAAACAAGCTTAGAGCATTAGGGAAAAGCCTAAAGCTTAAAGCCTAAAGCTTAAAGCATCATGAAACAATACTTAGATTTGGTACGACACGTTTTAGACAACGGCTGCCAAAAAGGAGACAGAACAGGAACGGGAACCAAAAGTGTTTTTGGCTACCAAATGCGATTTGATTTAAGTGAAGGTTTCCCAATGGTTACCACCAAAAAACTACATTTAAAATCAATTATATATGAATTGCTTTGGTTCTTAAAAGGAGACACCAACGTAAAATACCTTCAGGAAAACGGTGTGAAAATTTGGGATGCCTGGGCAGACTCTAATGGCGATTTAGGCCCTGTTTACGGACATCAATGGCGTAATTGGAACAGCGAAGAAATTGATCAAATCTCTGAATTAATTACTGAGTTAAAAACAAATCCAAACAGTCGAAGAATGCTGGTTTCAGCATGGAATCCTTCAGTCTTGCCGGATACTAAAAAATCATTTGAAGAGAATGTAGCCAACAACAAAGCAGCTTTACCTCCTTGCCATGCTTTCTTTCAATTTTATGTCACAAGTCCTGACACCGAAAAAGGAGAAACAAAAGGAAAACTATCCTGCCAACTGTACCAGCGAAGTGCCGATATATTTTTGGGAGTTCCTTTTAACATCGCTTCTTACGCTTTATTAACCCTGATGATTGCACAGGTTTGCGACTTAGAACCGGGAGAATTCATTCACACATTTGGAGACGCACACATTTACAACAATCATTTTGAGCAATTAGAACTACAGCTTACACGTGAGCCAAAACCACTACCTAAGATGGTTTTAAATCCGGAGATTAAAAACATTTTCGACTTTGATTACAATGACTTCACGCTTTTAGATTATGAACCGCATGCCGGTATAAAAGGAAGTGTTGCTGTATAAAACATAAAAAAATCCGCTTAAAATTTTAAGCGGATTTTTTCATACTACCAGCACGCTGTTTTCGCTTCCGGCATAATCATTCCACTTATACGAATCCGCCTCAGGATCGTTTTCATACACTCCGTCGACTACATATTTAAATTCGTAAATCGCGTCTTTCACTAAATCGTAAGTAGCTTTAAAAGTTCCATTTTTCAATTTACTTAAAATTCCTTCCTCGGGATTCCAATTGTTAAAATCCCCAACAACTGCAGCCGAATTTGCATCTTTTGCATCTATCGTAAAGGTGACTTTACACACCGGCCTTGTTTTTACAAACTGTTTCTTCAAAGACATAACTATTTAATTTTTAGATTCATAGACTAAATTACATAAATTCATCTGAACTCCCTGTACCCCTACAATCGTTTTGTGATTATATCAAAAACACTTAGTATTTTTTTTACTTTCCATAAATAAAACCATGTAAAATTTTGAATTTCAAAGCATTAAATCACTTTAAGAGAAATATTCCACGATCTAAATGGGTCATTACAAAATAAATTCTAACTTTATGACCTCATTTATATCTTATGGAAAAGGAAGTACACGAACAATACGAGTATGCCAGAAGAAGAATCAGACAAAAGAAGGTCCTTTATTTTCATTTTGTACTTTTTATTCTAGGAAGTTTATTTTTATTTATCGCCAATCGATTCTTTGGTCTCGGAGCCACCAGCGGACAAGATTGGTGTATTTGGGCCATAACAATCTGGCTTTTTATCTTTATTCTGCATTTTATAAAAGTATACATCACAGATCGGTTCATGAACAAAAAATGGGAAAGAGAACAAATTGATCGGCTTGTTGCTTTGCAACAAAAGAGAATTAGTCAGTTAGAATCGAAAGTAAGTGAAGATTCTGAAAATAAAATTTAGTTTAGAATGCCATGATTATAATGATAGCGGCTGTTGCCGAAAATAACGCACTGGGAAAGAACAATGATTTAGTTTGGCATTTACCAAATGATTTTAAAAGATTTAAATCACTTACTACCAACCATCATATTATTATGGGAAGAAAAACCTTTGAGAGCTTCCCTAAACCTTTACCTAACAGAGTACACGTTGTAATAACACGTCAGAATGATTATCAACCGGAAGGCTGTATTGTTGTTGATTCTATCGAAAAAGCGATAGCCGTATGTCCTGAAAACGAAGACTCCTATATTATTGGAGGTGGCGAAATCTACAATCTTGGTTTGCCCTATACCGATATTATTGAAGTTACCAAAGTACATCATACTTTTGAAGCAGATACTTTCTTTCCTGTAATCAATGAAACAGAGTGGCAGCTTGTAGAATCAGAAGAAAACTTTAAGGACGAAAAACATCTTTACGATTATACTTACGAAACTTATATCAGAAAATAAAAAAACATCCTCTTTTGGAGGATGTTTTTCAAAAATGACTGATCTTCTAAATGGACTCACTCAGGAAATAGTTCTGATAAAATAACAAATATTAAGAATAACATTTGAAATAATTAAATAACACTGTTTGTTGAGATATAATCTCAAGGGACGCCTTTAACAACAAATACCACTAAGATATTAAAGGCAAATTTCCAAAAACAAATTTAATCCTAAGAACGTATTTCACACTTTTAAAAAATAGAGTATTGTCCCCAACACAATACTTCTTTAACTTCTTTCCTGACAAACTTAAGCATAAGTGCAAAAACAATACTCCGTTACTTTAAGCCATTTATAACGATCAATCTTTTAAACTTCATCATTATTACTATGACAAAAGTGCACATAAATCCTGCACTCCACAATACCCACTTTTAGTGATTTTTTCAAAGTAACCATTTTTGGTGATGCTCAAAAATTTGACATTCAACATCAATTAAACCCTTACTTTTAAAACATTTAAAGCACAAAATAAAAAACCCAATACAGTTAAGACAGATTGTATTATATTTGCGTAAATTAAAATAATGTCTGAAAAAATAACTCCATATAAAGACTCTTCTTTAGGTAAAAAAGAGCAAGTTGCCCAAATGTTTGACAACATCTCCGGTAACTATGATAATTTAAATCGTGTGATCTCATTTGGAATTGACACCAAGTGGCGAAAAAAAGTACTCAAAATTGTTTCGGATACAAAACCAAAAATCATTCTTGACATTGCAACCGGAACCGGTGATCTTGCCATATTAATGTCGCAGACCAATGCTGAAAAAATTATCGGCTTAGATATTTCGGCCGGTATGCTTGAAGTGGGAAAGAAAAAAGTTCAGGCAAAAGGATTATCCAATACTATAGATTTAGTTTTGGGAGATTCTGAGAAAATTCCTTTTGAAGACAATTATTTCGATGCTATAACGGTTGGATTTGGCGTTCGAAATTTCGAAAACCTGGAAAAAGGATTTGCGGAAATTCTAAGGGTTTTAAAACCAAATGGAGTTTTTGTAATTCTGGAAACCTCTGTTCCGGATAAAACACCATACAAACAAGGCTATAAATTTTACAGCAAAAACATCCTTCCCATTATAGGAAAACTCTTTTCTAAAGACAATTCAGCCTATGGTTATTTATCTGAATCTGCTGCAGTTTTTCCTTACGGAGAAGCTCTAAACAATATTTTAAGAAAAATTGGGTTTATAGATGTTGTAGCAATGCCTCAAACTTTTGGTGTTGCAACCATTTATTCTGCCTCTAAAAAATAGTATGAAAAAAATTGTAGTCTTACTTCTATTAGTCTTATCGACGCAAGGATATTCGCAATTTGCTAAAAGCATGTTCAGTAAAGATCCTATCATTAATCTTGAAAACTGGCAAAAACAACGCCTGTATTTCGGTTATTACCTTGGGTTTAACAGTTTTGACTTTAAGTTTGACTACAAATCTCCTGGTCCTGATGTTCAGACAAAAAAGACTACCGGTTTTAATGTTGGTGTTGTAGCTGATTTAAGATTACAGGAATACATTAATCTTCGTTTTGAACCGGGATTGTACTATACCAAACGTGACTTGTATTACCCAAATTTGCCTTTGCAAAAAGACTATCTTAGGGAAGTAAACAGTACATATATCCACTTTCCTTTACTCTTAAAATTCTCAGCATTGCGTACCGGAAATATTCGTCCTTATTTAGTTGGCGGAATGTCTTCGACACTTAACCTATCCAGCAATGCTAAATCAAAAGACGATAACTTCGAAGGAAAATTCAGAGTAAAACAATGGACTGCCGCTTATGAGCTAGGTTTTGGAATAGACATTTTCTCTGAATATTTTATCTTCTCTCCTTCTATTCGAGGAATGTTTGGAATTTCAGACGAGTTAATTCGAGATAATCCGGCAAACGGACCTAGCCCTTGGACTGACAATATTGATTCTATGAAATCAAGAGCTATTTTAATAAATTTTACTTTTCATTAAAACAAATACTTAACTATTTCGTTTAAACTCACTAAGAATAATTGCTGTTGCGGTAGCTACATTTAAACTTTCTGTTTTTTGCAGCTCTCCAAATCTTGGAATGGTAAGTCGGCTTGTAACCATTTTTTCAATTTCCGATGAAATCCCGTTGGCTTCATTACCCATGATAATGATTCCATCCTGAGAAAGATCGGTTTTATAGATGTTTTCGCCATCCATAAAAGTTCCAAACACAGCTAATTTTGTTTGAGCTATAAACGTTTCGAGATCAACATAATTAACATTTACTCTGGTAATAGACCCCATGGTTGCCTGCACCACCTTTGGATTGTAAATATCGACGGTTTCTTTTGAGCAAACAATTTGCTTGATCCCAAACCAGTCACAAAGGCGCAAAATGGTTCCTAAGTTTCCGGGATCACGAATATCGTCCAAGGCCAAAATCAGACCTGAATCGATTATTTTATTTTCGGCAGGAATTTTAAAAACAGCCAAACAGGAATTAGGAGTCGATAAAGCACTTATTTTTTTAAGTTCCTGCTCATAAATTAAAGTTCGCTTTGAAGAATGAACCTCTTCAAAATCATTTAGAGTCGTGTATAAATGCTCTAGTTCAAAATTGGATTGCAACAATTCTTGAATTACTTTTACTCCCTCGGCGAAAAACAATTGATTTGCAAAACGTTGCTTTTTTTGATGTAACCCTGAGATAAGCTTTATTTGGTTTTTACTAACCATAAAATAATGTACTTTTGAATTAAATATTTAAGAACACTTGAAAAAGAATTCCACAAAAATAATAGCATTTATCCTAATAGCAATATTTATTTGCGCTTGTAATGCTGTAAAAAGAGTTCCTGATGGAAAAAACCTTCTTGTTAAAAATACTATTCTTGTAAATGGCAAGTCAACTAACGACGAAACTGCCTTCAATCAAATGTACCAAAAACCGAATGGTACCCTATTAGGATATCGTCTTCGTTTGAATTTATATAACCTTGCAAATTTAAATCCGGATTCAACCTATAAAGCTAAATTCAAAAACAATCCGGGTTTGTACGAGCGCCAGTCAAAACTTTTATCTGCAAAACAAGTTGATCGTCTGGGACAATCCTTTATGTACAAAGGTATTCATGAATTTCTGAAAAGCACCGGTGAAGCTCCGGTAATTATTGATACTGCGAAAACAAAGAAAACACTCCTTCGTCTGAAATATTATTATTTCAACAGTGGTTATTTTAAAGTTGCAACAGATTATAGTATTGACAGTGTTGGAAGAAAAAAAGCCAAGATAAACTACAATATTACAACCGGACCTGCTTATACTTTAGACACTATCAAAACGAAAATAATGACTCCTGCATTAGACTCGTTATACAAAGTTAATCCTGACCCTTCGGTTTTAAAATCAGGAAAACAATATAAAACCGTAGATTTTGAAGAAGAAAAAAATCGTCTTACGACCTACTTTAGAAACCACGGAGCCTATTATTTCCAGCCTACTTATGTGACTTTTGATATTGATACTATTGGCAAAAAAGACAAAGCCAATGTAACTTTGATTGTAAACAACAATAACATCCAGGGAAGAGATTCAAGCAGAACAGAGCCTTTTAAACTGTACAAAATTAGTGATGTCAACATCTACACTGATTATTCTGCAACAAATGCAAAAAATAAAATCACAGACAGCACCACCTACAACAACTTTAATCTATACAGTTATAAAAAACTAAAATACAGACCACGAGCCATTACCGATGCGGTTTTTATCACTAAAGGAAGTACTTTTTCAGACACTAGGACTACTCTTTCCTCAAGATATCTGAACAATCTGAAAATTTTCAATTATCCGTCTATTCAGTATACAGTCGACAAACGCGACTCAACTGCGCAGTCCTTAATTGCTAATGTCTATCTTACTCCAAGAAAAAAATACAGCTTTGGAGCTACTTTTGACGTTACACATTCTAACATTCAGGATTTTGGTATTGGAGCAAGTATTTCCGAAACTATTCGTAACGTTTTTAACAGAGCCGAAACTTTAGAAATTTCTACGCGATTAAATTTAGGATCATCCAGAGATATGGCGAACCCCAACAACAATTTCTTCAACGTTTCTGAATATGGTCTCGATTTGAAACTAAATTTCCCAAGGATCTTACTACCTTTTGGAACAGAAAAAATTATTCCAAAAAGAATGATTCCTTCCACCAGCGTTGCTGCAGGTTTCTCTAAACAAAGAAATATTGGACTGGACAAAGAAAATTTCACAGGAGGAATCGCTTACAACTGGTCTCCTAAACGAGGCAATACGGCAAAATTTGAACTCCTTAATGCACAATTCGTACGAAATTTAAATCCGGATAACTACTTTAACGTTTATAGAACATCTTATAGAGAATTAAACAATATTGGTACGATATACAATAAAAATGAGGATTATTATAACAGTCCGGACGATCGAAACCTAAGCATTCCCAAAGGAACTACAGGGTTTACCAATGATGTATTGTCCCCCAACTCTACTTTAGTCCTTCCAGATCAGGCCTATAAAGATGTAAAAAGTATTGAAGAAAGAAGAGTTCGTCTAACTGAGAATGACTTTATTCTGGCCACAAGCTACACTTTTACCAAAACCACAAAAAAGGATCTTGCCGATAATACGTTCTATCAGTTTAAAACCAAAATAGAATCAGCCGGTACTTTGCTGTCAGCTATTTCAAACATTGGGAATTTTCAAAAAAATGACAAAGGCAATTATGAAATTTTTAATCTGGAATATTCAGAATATATCAAAACTGAATTTGATTATATCAAACACTGGGATTTTGGAAAAGAAAAAGTACTGGCCGTAAGAACCTTTTTCGGAATTGCGGTTCCATTTGGAAATTCAAATTATATCCCGTTTTCACGAAGTTATTATGCAGGAGGTTCAAACGACAACCGCGCATGGCAGCCCTATTCTTTGGGTCCCGGAAGCACAAATGCCGCAAATGATTTCAACGAGGCCAATATGAAAATTGCAATGAGTGCCGAGCTTCGTTTTAAAATTTTTGGCGCTGTTAAAGGAGCCATCTTTGCAGATGCCGGAAATATCTGGAATGTGCTCGATAATGTGATTGATGAGAAAGCAAAATTCTCTGGCGTAAACGATTTAGCTGAAATTGCACTGGGTACAGGATTTGGTTTACGCTACGATTTAAGCTTTTTTGTTATCCGTTTAGATATGGGCTTTAAGACCTATAACCCAGCACATGAGAAGGGAGATCGCTGGTTTAAAGAATATAATTTTGGGCACTCGGTTTTAAATTTTGGAATAAATTATCCATTCTAATGCTAATTAATTCTTATTTTTGCAACCTAAAAACTAAAAACAACTAAAAAAAATTACAATGGCACACAATATTAAACCGGGAGTAGCTACGGGAGATCAGGTTCAGGAGATCTTTAATTATGCGAAAGAAAAAGGATTTGCATTACCTGCAGTAAATGTTACTGGTTCAAGCACAATCAATGGAGTTCTTGAAACTGCAGCAAAATTAAATGCACCGGTTATCATTCAATTTTCAAACGGAGGAGCACAGTTTAACGCTGGAAAAGGATTATCTAATGCAGGTGAAAAAGCAGCAATCGCTGGTGGAATCGCCGGAGCAAAACATATTCATACTTTGGCAGAAGCTTACGGAGCAACTGTAATTCTTCATACTGACCACTGTGCAAAAAAATTATTACCTTGGATTGATGGTTTATTAGATGCTTCTGAAAAACATTTTGCAGAAACAGGAAAACCATTATACAGTTCTCACATGATTGACTTATCTGAGGAGCCAATAGAAGAAAACATCGAAATCTGCAAAGAATATTTGGCAAGAATGAGCAAAATGGGAATGACATTAGAAATCGAACTTGGTATTACAGGTGGTGAAGAAGATGGTGTTGACAACTCTGACGTTGACAGTTCAAAATTATATACTCAGCCAGAAGAAGTTGCTTATGCTTATGAAGAATTATCTAAAATAAGCCCTAAATTTACAATTGCTGCTGCTTTTGGAAACGTTCACGGTGTTTACAAACCAGGAAACGTAAAATTGACTCCAAAAATCTTAAAAAACTCTCAGGATTTCGTTCAAAACAAATTCAACACGGGTCATAATCCGGTAGATTTTGTTTTCCACGGAGGTTCAGGTTCTACACTTGAAGAAATCAGAGAAGCAATTGGATACGGAGTAATCAAAATGAATATCGATACCGATTTACAATTTGCATATACAGAAGGAATTCGTGATTATATGGTTAAAAACATTGACTATTTAAAAACTCAAATTGGTAACCCGGAAGGTGCTGATGTTCCGAACAAAAAATATTATGACCCAAGAAAATGGGTACGTGAAAGCGAAGTAACGTTCAATACAAGACTTGAGCAAGCTTTTGCAGACTTGAATAACGTAAATACATTATAATAAAAAAGTTGAAAGTTTCAGGTTTCAAGTTTCAGGTTTCGCAACTTGAAACCTGAAACCTGAAACAAAAAAAATACTCAATATGGCTTGGTTTAAAAGACAGGAAAAAGGGATTACGACCGCTACAGAAGATAAGATGGACGTTCCGAAAGGATTGTGGTACAAATCTCCAACAGGAAAAATTATTGATGCTGACGAATTAGCCCGAAACTTATTTGTAAGCCCTGAAGATGATTTTCATGTTCGAATTGGAAGCGCAACCTATTTTGAAATTTTATTTGACAATAATGAGTTTGTTGAATTAGATAAAAACATGACTTCTAAAGATCCTCTGCATTTTGTGGATACAAAAAAATATGCAGAACGACTGAAAGACGTTATGGAAAAAACCCACTTAAAAGACGCTGTGCGTACCGGAGTGGGAAAATCTAAAGGAAAAGAACTTGTAATTTGCTGTATGGATTTTGCCTTTATTGGAGGGTCTATGGGAGCTGTTGTAGGTGAAAAAATTGCCAGAGGTATTGATCACGCTATCAAAAACAAACTGCCTTTTGTAATGATTTCTAAATCTGGTGGAGCTCGTATGATGGAAGCTGCTTATTCTTTAATGCAATTAGCAAAAACATCTGTAAAATTAGCGCAATTAGCAGAAGCTAAATTACCTTACATCTCTCTTTGTACAGATCCAACAACCGGAGGAACAACTGCATCATACGCTATGTTAGGAGATATCAACATTTCTGAGCCAGGCGCATTGATTGGTTTCGCTGGTCCGCGTGTAGTTCGTGACACCACCGGAAAAGATTTACCGGAAGGTTTCCAAACTGCTGAGTTCTTATTAGAGCACGGTTTCCTTGACTTTATCACGCCAAGAAAAGAATTGAAAGACAAAATCAACTTGTACATCGATTTGATTCAGAATAACGAAATTAGATAGTTTTTAAACTTCTAAATTATACCAAATCCCAAGAAATTGCTTCTTGGGATTTTTTTATTTTTATAACCAGCAAGATATTCCGTTCCTATGGAACTCTCGGATTCGCAATTGATCATGTTCAACGGAATAAATTCCGTTGCTACAAAATAAATCATTCCTACGGAATTTTTATCGATGTACCCAAACCAATCCTAACTTCGACGCGATAAACTACCGACATTTCATTCCTACGAAATTTTCTTAACTAACAATTTTAATAGCAACTAATTAATACTTGTCTGAAAAATTGTATTTTTGCTTTTCATACATCAATCTATTATAATAGCTTTAACCCAAACGAACTATTAAAAATGTATCTCACAATAATTGATGTGTTTTTTACCAAATGCCATTTTTATTAAAGCTTTATAAATATCTTTGAATCATGAGTACAGCAACAAAACCAAATCACATAGGACGAAAAATTAGTCGTATTCGTGAACTTAAAGACATGAAGCAGGAAGCTTTGGCTCAAGCTTTAGGAACCTCCCAGCAAACCGTATCCACAATAGAGAATAGCGAAACCATAGATGATGCAAAACTTGCAGAAGTAGCCAAAGCTCTTGGCGTAAGTGTTGAGGCTATAAAAAACTTTAACGAAGAAAACATGATTAGTTATTTCAATAATTTTTACGACAACAGCTGTAATGGAGCAAATGGAATGTTTCATGCAAATTATTGCAATTTCAATCCATTAGATAAAGTCATTGAACTCTACGAACGTATGCTTCAGGCAGAAAAAGAAAAAGTTGAATATTTAGAAAAATTACTGAAAGAAAAATAAGCCCTTTCAAAAATATATTTGTTCCTCAAAATCTAACTTTAAAATCGTAACCTTATGAAAAAGATTGTTTTTCTAGCGCTAATTATGTTAGCTTCACTTTCCATTCAGGCACAAACGTCAAAAGAACTTATTGGAAAATGGCAACTTGTAAAACTTAACAAAAACGGAACAGAAAAAGATATAAAAGAAAAATTCAAGAGTGATCAAGTGTTTCAGATCTTCAACGAGGATGGAAAATTTACAGGAATCGTAGGAGACAAAAGTACCAACGGCAAATGGAAACTTTCGAAAGACAACAACACCTTAACTGTCACCGTTGATCTTATTCCTGTAAAATTTCAAATTGACTATTTCGACAGTCAGAAACGTGTTATTACCCACGATCAACTTGGCACTTTAGAATACAAAAAGGTAGACAACTAACACAATAAAAAATCCTTACCTAAACCACATATAAGATTCAATAAAAACAAAAGTCTGTAAAGCTCTAAAACAAGCTTTACAGACTTTTCTTTTATACAATTAAGTTCCGAAGGAGCATTATATCTATAGCCAAAAATATTCAATCCAAGCAAAAGCTCCAACGGAGCGATATGTCAAAACAAAGCTACCAGAACCTATAGATCAAGAAAAACAGCTGCTAAAAACTCGAATCTTAGCCACTAAGAACCTTAGCTACTTCAAAGAAGCCATATCAATTACAAAACGATACTTCACATCGCTTTTATTCATTCGGTCGTAAGCTTCATTAATATACCCCATATCGATAATCTCAACATCTGAAGTAATATTATGTTCTGCGCAGTAGTCCAGCATTTCCTGAGTTTCTCTGATTCCTCCAATTAAACTTCCTATGATACTTCTTCTTTTCATAATTAAAGTAAAAACAGGAATTTCGGCAGGTGCCGGCGGAGCACCTACTACGATCATGGTTCCGTTTGTCGTTAACAAATTCAAATAGGCATTATGATCGTGTTTAGCAGAAACAGTATTCAGAATAAAATCGAAACTATTGGCAAGCAATTCCATTGTTTCCGGATTTGAGGTTAAAGCAAAATGATGCGCGCCTAACTTTTTAGCATCGGCTTCTTTTGAAGGAGAGTGGCTTAACATCGTAACTTCGGCACCAAAAGAAACTGCAAATTTCACAGCCATATGACCTAAGCCCCCAAGTCCTAAAACTCCAACTTTATGTCCTTTACCTACTTTTAAATAACGCAAAGGCGAATAAGTTGTAATTCCGGCGCATAATAACGGAGCAACTCCTTTGATATCAAGTTTTTCAGAAACGTGAAGCGTATAACTTTCATCTACAATAATACTGGTTGAATATCCTCCCTTGGTCGGAATATCCGTTCCTCTCTCTACGCCATTGTAAGTTCCGGTCATTCCTTCATCACAAAATTGCTCTTCACCGGACTGACAGCTTGGACAGACTCTGCAGGAATCTACAAAGCACCCCACTCCTGCCAGCTCTCCAATTTTAAACTTAGAAACTTCGCTTCCAACAGCAACAATTCGGCCTACAATTTCGTGACCTGGAACTAAAGGGTAATTTACGGGTCCCCAATCCCCTTTTGCGGTATGAATATCGGAATGGCATACACCACTGTACAAAATTTCTATCTGAACCTGATGGGCACCCACTTCTTTTCTTTCAAACGTGTAGGGTTTTAACGGATTAACAGCATCATAGGCTGCATAAGCTTTAACTGGTATCATCGTATCGCTTTTTAAGTTAGGGTATTAAAATTACGATAAAATTCAACAGCAGAGCTAAAATAATAACGGTTAAAAATTGATTTTTTAGCAGAATGCCTACATCCCGGTTCGAATGGCTTCAACCGGATCCAGATTTGCAGCGGAGATTGCCGGCAATATTCCCGAAATTAAACCGATAAATGCGGCGAGAGTGGTTCCTAAAATTATATTCCCGAAACTAAGAACAAATTCAAAATCAAGCACTTTTGTTAAGACCAATGCAATTCCCCAAACCATCACCAAACCTATTATCCCACCAATAACCGAAAGAATTACTGCTTCAAACAAGAACTGAAATAAAATAAATCGGTTTTTAGCGCCCAGTGATTTCTGAATTCCGATTAAATTGGTTCTTTCTTTTACAGATACAAACATAATATTGGCAATTCCAAAACCACCTACCAAAAGAGAAAATCCACTGATAATCCACCCTACAACATTCATCTGTCCTAAAATTCCATCTATAAAATCGGTAAATCCGGAAAGTACATTAATAAAGAAATTATCTATTTCTCCGGCTTTCATACCACGAATAGCTCTTATTTTTTGTGCCACCTGTGCCTTATAAGCATCCATATCTATCCCTTTTACAGGCTTTACAACAATTACAGGTGTCATGGCATCACTATCACCATACATTCGGCGTAAAAAATTAGCCGGCAAATAAACCGATGTATCATTACTGTCTCCAAAAAAACCTGCTCCTTGTTTTGCAATTACACCAATTACATTAAAACGTTGTCCGTACAAACGGATACTCTTCCCAATGGGATCACTTGTACCGAAAAGCCCTTCAGCAATTTCGTAACCCAAAACAATAACAGCCGCACCGGAATTCGACTCAGATTCGGTATAAAATCTTCCTTTATCAAAACTTAATCCTTCAATATTTACAATTTCATTCGACGACGGGATAATATTTACATCACTTACGGTTTTTGAATCGTATTTTAAACTTTCGTGTTTCACAAAAAGCTGATATGCTACCTGATCCGTATTGGTCAATGAATTTTTCAGCCCTACATACTCATCATATTTCACATTTGGAAACTGATCTCTTTTCCATTGTGGAATTTCAGAAGGTCCAAAACTAAACTTCATTAAATAAATTGTATTTTTATCTAAGCTACTCAAATCTTTAGAAATTTTACGATCTAAAGAATCGACCGCCGCCAAAACAGCAATAATCGAAAAAATTCCGATCGTAACCCCTAATAACGACAACAACGTTCGCAGTTTATTATTTCGCAGCGCATTTACGGCAAAACCCAAACTTTCTTTTAATAATCTTAGATAAACAAGCATATAGTCGTATTTTTCAATAAAGTAAAATTCAATAATTTAAAATCAAAAACCTAATAAAAGTTAACTTACTCATCAGTAGATTTTTTTAGCATAATGTTACATTAATTTTCTTTAAAATAATATATAAAAAAACTACTTTTGCAGTCTCAAAAATCATAACTACACGATGAGCACAACTAAAACAATACAATCGGCATTAATCTCTGTTTTTTCAAAAGACGGTTTAGAGCCAATCGTTAGAAAATTACACGAACAAAATGTAACACTTTACTCGACCGGAGGAACCGAAGATTTCATAAAAAACCTTGGTATTCCTGTTGTTCCTGTTGAAGACATTACTTCTTTCCCTGAAATTCTTGGAGGAAGAGTAAAAACACTTCACCCGAAAATCTTTGGTGGAATTTTGAACCGTCAGGATAACGAAAGTGACGTTCAGCAGATGAAAGAATTCGATATTCCTCAGATTGATTTAGTAATCGTTGATTTGTATCCGTTCGAAAAAACAGTTGCCTCAGGTGCAAGTGAGCAGGATATTATTGAAAAAATTGACATTGGCGGAATTTCTTTGATCCGTGCCGGTGCAAAAAACTTCAAAGACACTGTAATTGTTGCTTCGGTAAACGAATACAGCCTGCTTTTAGATTTGATTACAGAACAAAATGGAGCAACTACTCTTGAAAACAGAAGATTATTGGCTACCAAAGCATTCCACGTTTCCTCTCACTACGACGGAGCTATTTTTAACTATTTCAACACTGACGAAACCATTTACAAAGAAAGTATTGCAGATGGTCAAGTTTTAAGATACGGTGAAAATCCTCATCAAAAAGGATTCTTCTTTGGCGATTTTGATGCTATGTTCAAAAAAGTTCACGGAAAAGAATTATCATACAACAATTTATTAGATGTTGATGCTGCAGTAAACTTAATTAATGAGTTCAAAACTGACGGTCCAACATTTGCCATTTTAAAACACAATAACGCTTGTGGTTTAGCTTCAAGAAAAACAATTAGTGAGGCTTATTTAGCAGCGCTGGCTTGTGATCCAACATCTGCTTTTGGCGGAGTTTTGATTGCAAATACTAAAATTGATGTAGCAACAGCAGAAGAAATCAACAAATTGTTCTGTGAAGTAGTAATCGCCCCAAGTTATGACGAAGAGGCAATTACAATACTACAAGAAAAGAAAAACAGAATCATTTTAATTCAAAATGAAGTTGAATTACCAACAAGACAAGTAAGAACATGTCTTAACGGATTGTTAATTCAGGACAGAAATAATATTACAGATACTAAAGAGCATTTAAAAACCGTTACTATTACTGAGCCTACAGCTGAAGAAATAGAAGATTTGATATTTGCTTCAAAAATTTGTAAAAACACCAAATCAAATACAATCGTATTTGCTAAAAACGGAACATTAATTTCGTCAGGAACAGGTCAGACTTCAAGAGTTGACGCTTTAGTTCAGGCAGTTGACAAAGCAAAAGCTTTTGGATTTGATTTAACCGGCGCTTCGATGGCAAGTGATGCATTTTTCCCATTTCCGGATTGTGTAGAATTAGCCAAAAAAGCAGGAATAACTGCTGTTATTCAGCCAGGAGGCTCAATAAAAGACGAATTAAGCATAAATTATTGCAATGAAAACAATCTTGCAATGGTATTTACGGGAACACGTCATTTTAAACATTAATTTGTTTAACTTTGTTCAAAATAATTTATAACATTTTAAACCCCTAAAAAACTTATGGGATTTTTTGATTTCATGACCGAGGATATTGCGATAGACCTTGGTACCGCAAACACTTTAATCATACATAATGATAAAGTTGTTATTGATAGTCCATCGATCGTTGCACGTGATAGAATATCAGGCAAAATCATTGCTGTTGGTAAGGAAGCCAATATGATGCAAGGTAAAACGCATGAAAACATCAAGACCATAAGGCCTTTGAAAGACGGTGTAATTGCTGATTTTGATGCTTCGGAAAAGATGATCAACATGTTTATCAAAAGTATTCCGGCATTAAAAAAACGCATGTTTACTCCGGCTTTAAGAATGGTGGTTTGTATTCCATCCGGTATTACCGAAGTGGAGATGAGAGCGGTAAAAGAATCTTGTGAGAGAGTAAACGGAAAAGAAGTTTACTTAATTCACGAGCCAATGGCAGCAGCGATTGGTATTGGTATCGATATCATGCAGCCAAAAGGAAACATGATTGTTGATATTGGAGGTGGTACTACAGAAATTGCCGTTATCGCATTAGGTGGAATTGTGTGTGACAAATCTGTAAAAATTGCAGGTGACGTTTTCACAAATGATATTGTTTATTACATGCGTACGCAACACAACCTTTTTGTTGGAGAAAGTACTGCAGAGAAAATAAAAATTCAAATTGGTGCCGCAATCGAAGATTTAGACGGACCACCGGAAGACATGTCAGTTCAGGGTAGAGACTTACTTACAGGGAAACCAAAACAAGTAGATGTTTCTTACCGTGAAATTGCAAAAGCACTTGACAAATCGATTCAGCGTATTGAAGATGCGGTAATGGAAACATTATCTCAGACTCCGCCGGAATTAGCAGCCGATATTTACAACACAGGTATCTATTTAGCTGGTGGTGGATCGATGTTAAGAGGTCTTGACAAACGTATTTCGCAAAAAACAGATTTACCTGTTTATATTGCTGAAGACCCGTTAAGAGCTGTTGTTCGTGGAACCGGAATGGCACTTAAAAACATTACAAAGTTCAAAAGTATCTTAATCAAATAAGATCCATAATAACAATCAATATATTTTCTCGGAGCCAAATTTAAACATTTGGCTCTGATTAAATTTGAAACCAAAAGCATATCCTGAAACAAAATAACCACACAAGAAATGCAGCAAATTTTTAATTTCATTATAAGAAACAGTAATCGATTGCTGTTTTTGCTGCTTTTAGGTATTTCGTTGGCACTCACAGTTCAGTCTCATTCTTACCACAGAAGCAAAATAATCAGTTCTGCCAATTTTCTAAGCGGAGGTGTTTATGAAAGAATCAATCGCGTAAATGAATATTTAAATTTAAGAACTGAAAATGACGAACTTGTACTTGAAAACGCAAGATTAAAAAGTCTATTATTCAACAAACAAGACACCACAAAACTACCTTTGGCAGACAGTGTAAAAGGAGTTAAACCTGCGGATATTATTGTTTCAAAAGTAATTCACAACTCCTATAACACACATGAAAACTTCATCACGCTTAACTCAGGAGCAAATGATGGCGTTAAACCGGATATGGGGGTAATCAATAGCTTAGGAATTATTGGTATTATTGATGACACATCACCAAGATATGCGACTGTTGTAAGTATTTTAAATACAAAATCTCAAATCAATGCCAAGATTAAAAAGTCAAATCATTTTGGATCATTGACCTGGGACGGTAAAAGCACCGGATTTGCACAGTTAAAAGATGTTCCGAGATTAGCTTCCATCAGAAAAGGTGACACCATCGTAACCGGAGGACAATCGGTAATTTTCCCTGAAGGAATCAACATTGGAACGGTTGACAAGATCTATATTGAGAAAAACACAAGTTACTACGTTATAAATGTTAAACTGTTTAACGATATGACCAACTTGGGACACGTATACATCATCAAGAGCAAGGACAGAGAAGAACTTATTAATTTAGAAAACAAGGAGAAAAATGAATAGCGCTTTGTTACTCAATATTTTTCGATTTATTATGTTACTAGCAATTCAGGTTGTTATTTTCAATAATATGAATTTTTTAGGGTACATAAGTCCCTTCCCATATATCTTGTACATTATTTTGTATCCGGTAAACAGCAACCGAACAGGTTTAATTGTTTCGAGTTTTTTACTTGGAATTATCATGGACATGTTTTGTAATTCAGGAGGAATTCATGCAGCAGCCTGTCTTGTACTGGCTTATTACAGACCTTATATTTTTAAATTCTCGTTTGGACTTAGTTATGAATATCAAACTATTAAACTAAATGATTCTTTAACTCCCGAACGGTTTTCATTTATTCTAGTTTCTGTTGTATTACACCACATCGTGTTATTTATTCTCGAAGCTTTTCAGTTTAAATTTATTCTGGACGTTTTGCTCCGAACTTTATTTAGTTCGATCTTTACCATAATCACCTCAATTATCATAATTTACCTTATTAAGCCTAATAAACGATGAGAAAAGTTTTGCTGCCCTCTTTAATTATTATTGCAGCATCCTTGCTAGTGATCAGGATCTTTTATTTGCAGATTATCGATGATTCGTTTAAGTTAAAATCCGAAAATAATGCCATAAAGAAAAAGTATGACTATCCGGAAAGAGGTTATATTTATGATCGACATGGAAAATTATTGGTTGCCAATCAGGCTTCTTATGACATCATGGTAATTCCGAGAGAAATCAAAGAAGACCTTAATATTCCTGAATTCTGTACTTTATTAAACATTACCAGAGAAGAGTACGATAAAAGAATTGCCAAGGCCAAGGTATACAGTCCAAGACTGCCTTCGGTATTTTTAGCACAGCTGAACAAAAATGAATTCGCCGCTTTTCAGGAAAAAATTCGAAAATATGAAGGCTTTTATTTTCAAAAGCGTTCTCTTCGTGACTATGAAGTAGATTACGGTGCCAACATCTTTGGCTTTATCACACAGGTAAACGAACGACAAATTGCCAAAAACCCTTACTACAATAGCGGAGATTTAATTGGAAAACAAGGTGTTGAAGAAAGCTACGAAGATATCCTTAGAGGTATTAAAGGTGTAAAATACATTCAGAAAGACAAATACAATAGAGAAATTGGCTCTTACAAAGAGGGTAGATACGATACTATCGCCGTAGCGGGAGAAGACATCAACTTAACAATTGATGCCGAGCTTCAAAAATACGGAGAAGAGTTAATGATCAATAAAAGAGGAGGAATTGTCGCTATCGAACCTAAAAGTGGTGAGATCTTGGCATTAGTAACTGCTCCTTCTTATGATCCCGGAATTTTAGTTGGAAGACAACGATCTAAAAATTATACCCTTTTATATCACGATTCGATTGCAAAACCATTATACGACAGAGGACTTTTAGCAGAGTACCCTCCCGGTTCTCCGTTTAAAATTCTTACCGGTCTGGTTGCTTTACAGGAAGGTGTTATCAACGAGCAGACCACTTTTATGTGCCACCACGGATTTAGCTATGGTAGAGGCCGTTTTATGAAATGCCACGGTTTTGGTCCTCATCAATTACACAATGGGATTTACAATTCCTGTAACACCTATTTTGCACAATCTTACATGCTAACCATTAACAAGTATAACAATCCTGCTAAGGCGGTAGATGTGTGGAGTGATCACATTAAAAGTTTCGGCTTGGGACAATTCATGGGCTATGACCTGCCAACAGGTAAAAGAGGAAATATCCCAACATCAAAAACATATAAAAGAATTTATCCTAACGGAGGCTGGAGAAGTACAACCATCGTATCAAATGCTATTGGTCAGGGAGAAGTTCTAATGACTCCTATCCAACTAGCCAATATGATGGCAACTGTCGCCAATCAGGGATACTATTATACCCCTCACATCATTAAAAAGATCGAAGGAAAGAAAATTGATGCAAAATTCACCACTAAACATGTTACCACAATTGACCAAAAATATTTCCCGCCAGTCATAAGTGGTTTATTTGATGTGTATAACAAAGGAACAGCTTATGCCCTTAGGGTAGAAGGCATTGATATTTGCGGAAAAACAGGTACGGCAGAAAATTTTGCAAAAATTAACGGTAAAAGAACACAGCTTAAAGATCACTCTATATTTGTGGCTTTTGCACCAAAGGATAATCCAAAAATTGCAATTGCAATTATGATTGAAAATGGAGGATTTGGAGCTACAGTTGCGGGTCCGATTGCCAGTTTAATGATCGAAAAATATCTGAGACATAAAATCACCAGGACCGATTTAGAAACAAGGGTTTTAAACAAAAGCTTAGCCAGCGAGTATGCAAAACTAGGCGGTATGAACGAAGCCAGTGCCATTGAATCTACACCAAAAGATTCTACTTTAAAAGCTAAAATTGTTCCCGTTAAACCGGTGACACCTAAAGCAGAAGTTAAAAAAACAGTATCAGACACCACTAAAAAGAACTAACAAAGATTATTTCAAATGAAAAATCAAAGTGTAAAAAATAACATTGACTGGATAAGCGTTTTTATCTACATTTCGTTGGTGATATTAGGGTGGCTGAACATCTATTCTTCCTCTTTATTATCAACCGAAGGAACTTACCAAAAGCAATTAATCTTTATCGGATGTACCATTCCTCTGATTTTTGTGGTGCTTTTTGTAGATGGAAAGTTCTACGAGAAATATGCGACTATTATTTTTGGCGTTTCACTTTTGTCCTTAGCCGGTTTATTCTTATTCGGAAAAACTATTGCCGGGCAAAGATGTTGGTACGCTATTGGCAGCTTCACTTTGCAGCCATCTGAGTTTGCCAAAGCAGCCACTTCATTGGCATTGGCCAAATATTTAAGTGACACACAAATCAACCTGAAAGACACTAACAGGCAGCTTCAGGCTTTGGCTATTGTATTTTCACCTGTATTATTAATTTTACCTCAACCCGATCCGGGAAGTGCTTTAATTTATAGTATTTTCATCATTGTTCTGTATAGAGAAGGACTACCATCCTGGTACGTATGGACTGGATTCATTACCATTCTATTATTTGTATTAACACTCGTTCTGGAACCTTATGTAGTTATTTTAATTGCCTTAGGAGTTTTAACGATCATACATTTCAAAGGCAGGGTGGTTGATAGAAATATTATCTTAAGCGGTATTCTTTTAGCTGTTATGTCTGCTTTTGTTTTCTCTGTAGATTATGTTTTCGATAATGTTTTTAAACAGCACCACCGTGACCGTTTTAATATCTTATTAGGAAAAAGTGTTGACATGAAAGGTATTGGATACAACACCAATCAATCTGAAATTGCTATTGGATCCGGGGGATGGATTGGAAAAGGTTTCCTTGAAGGAACTCAAACCAAAGGAGGATTCGTTCCTGAACAACACACCGATTACATCTTCACAACCGTTGGTGAAGAATGGGGTTTTGCAGGATCTCTAGTGGTAATCTTGCTTTTTGCCGGTTTATTTCTGAGAGTTATTTATCTGGCTGAAAGACAAAAAACAAAATTCAGCAGGGTATACGGGTATTGCGTTGCCGGAATTTTGTTTATACACTTCTTTGTTAACATTGCCATGGTTATTGGAATTTTCCCAACAATTGGGGTTCCTTTGCCTTTCTTTTCTTATGGAGGTTCCGGACTCTGGGGATTCACAATTTTACTGTTTATCTTCTTAAAAATGGATGCCAATAAGGTAAATGAATGGTAGTTTTCTTAAAGGTGCTAAGCTTCTGAGGTGCTAAGATGCTAAGTTTTTTTTAGTTCATAGGCTCAATGATTTCTGGAGTTGATATTTAAGTAGCATTTCATTTCTCACATCTTACGACTCGCATTTTACATTTCACAAAAGAAAAACATATTACATAAAAAAAGTCCGAAACTTAATTGCTTCGGACTTTTTTATAGATTTTATTTGAATTATATCTTTTCGCTTGGTCTCTTTTTAAAGAGTTTTATCAATACAGGGAATGTAGATATGATTACAATTATAATAATGATGTATTCGATGTGATGTTTTAAATCTATTCCTTCTTTCAAAAACACTCCATACAGGTAATGTCCAGCGAAGATCAGTATAAACGACCATAAGAAAGAACTTAAAACATTAAAGAACATAAATTTCTTTTTATCCATAGAAACTATTCCTGCCACAATAGGCGCGAATGTTCTGAAAATTGGAAGAAAACGTGCGTAGATAATTGCTTTTCCACCGTATTTCTCAAAGAAGTCTTTTGATTGCAATAAATATTTTTTCTTGAACCAAAAAGAGTCTTCTTTTTTAAACAAATAATAACCGCTTTTGGCACCAAACCAATATCCGGTCATATTTCCTAAAACTCCCATTATAGCAACCAGAGTCGAAAGTATAAATACATTAAGAAAATCTGTTGGTATATCAACAACATTCTGCATTAAGTCACGACTGTAGATACCTGCTAAGAAAAGTAAACTGTCTCCCGGGAGAAAAAATCCTGCAAAAAGTCCTGTTTCAGCAAAAACTATAAAGAGAACAATAAATAAACCAATTTGAACCCCTCCAATGCTTAATGTTATATAAAATTCAGGGTTGATTAATTGAGTCCAATCAAAATTATTCATAAATGCGCTTGGTTATATTTATAAGGTGGTGAAATTAACAATAATTTGCTTCAACCACAATTAAAAGCCATATTTTAAAGATAAATTAACTATTAAAAGCCCGGATACAAACCCGGGCTCTTTTGTTTTTTATTCTCTTACATATTTGCAGCAGGAATGTAGATTATCATAATCAGCATCCGTAGCTTTAACCTCTTTAGTATCATGTCCTACCTTAGCGATAACGGCATTTAAATCTGCCGTAGATGATTTTTCTTCGTTCAAAATCACCGCAAGCTGATGCGTATTAATATCCCAAACCGCCGATTTTACACCCGGAACACTAAAAGCTGCTTTTTCAATACGCTTTTTGCATTGCTCACAAGTACCATTTACTTCTGTTGTATACTTTAAATTCTTGTTCTTTTTAGTTTGAGCCTGAGCTGAAAATCCTAAAAAAGTTATTAGTGCAATTAAAATTATCCTGTTCATCTTGTTTATTATTTAATGTTATTTTTTTTATGTTATGTGTGAAATGTTTTATGTGAGATGTAAGGTGATTGCATAAAATTTTTGTGTTTCCACAATTCACATTTTACAATTCATATTTCACATCTCAGATTTTTACCTCTATTTTATCTTAAAACGCAATCCCGCGTAATACATCTGTCCAAAAATAGGAGCATACGCAACAGACGCATCAAAATTAGGACCAAATGGATCTGAAGCTCCTAAAATGGCTTTTTGCTGTTTGTAATTTCCAATATTCTCTCCTCCTACATATACTTCAAAAACAGAAGAAAAAATTCGCGTTACCTGAGCATTCATCACCGCATACGAAGGTGAAAAATCAGGAAATTGATCCGCAACAGGATTTGATGCTGTATAAGGCAATTGTTGTTTTCCGGACCAGTTAAATGTATAATCAAATTTCCATTGCTTACCATCATTTACTTGAGTTTCGTATTCCAAATTCCCCAGAAAACGATGCTTCGCCTGTAAAGGTCGCTGAAAAGTTCCTCGCAAATAATCCGTTTGAATATCGTAATATTTATAAGCCGTTCTTAAATTCAGGTTATGGATAAATTCGAAATTAAATTCCAGCTGAAAGCTATTGGCAAACGAACTTCCTTTCAGATTATAAAACAAAACATTCTGCGGACTCTGCATCAAATCCACAACGGCCTGATTTTGAAAATCGGTACGATAGAAATCAAATCCAACTTCAGCATTTTTATTAAAAACACGGAATTTCTGAGAAAAACTCACTCCATAATTCCATGCGATTTCCGGATTCAATCCATAAATTTTTCCACCTTGATCTAAAATTGAAAACGTTCTGGAACTCGCAAAAAGCTGTTGATTTTCGGCAAAGATATTAGCCGAACGTTTCCCTCTTCCGGCAGAAACACGAAGCACTCCAAACTTCCAGGGATTGTATCGCATGTGTAAACGTGGCGTAACAAACAACCCCAATCGATTGTGATTGTCTACCCTGCCTCCTAAAATCAAACTAAAATTATCGGCATTGTCATAAGTATACTCAAAAAATGCACCAACAGAATTATCAATTCGGCTGTAATCATTTGCATTTACAAACTCCTGATACTGATCGTAGGCAAAATTTAAACCTGTAGAAAACTTATGCTTTGTATTGTTAATAATCGAATTGAAAATTAAATTTGAATAATAACTATTTTGTCTGATATCATAAAGATTCAGACCAAAGTAAGAGTTTTGATTATGGGTATTAAAAGCATTCTGAAAACCGATACTTTGATACGGCATATCTTTAAAGACATATCCAATTTTTGTAGAAACATCAAAACGTTCTGTGTTGATTTCTGAACCCCAGTGATTTTTTGTTCCGCGATCTGTATCCTTATCAAAATCAAGTTCTCCAGTCTGTTTTTTATCATTCATATACCTGAAATTGATAAAACTTACTAAACCGCTATCAGGATTGTAATATTGGTAACGGTTCAAAACATTAATCTGTTTTCCCAACGGATTATCCAAAAAACCGTCGTCGTTCATATCGTTCTTTGCTACACGCGCATTACCATGAACAAACAAACTTGTCGCCCATTTATCCGACAATTTTCTATTAAAATGGGTATTCAACTCAAAACGTGCATCTGTAGAGCCATAAGCATTTAAGAAAAACGGAATGTCGTTTAATGGTTTTAAAAGTTCCGTATTAATCTGTCCGGAAATGCTCTCATAGCCATTGATAACACTCCCTGCTCCTTTTGTAATCTGAACACTTTCGATCCATGTTCCCGGGGTAAACGATAATCCGTAAGCTTGTGAAGCTCCGCGTACAGAAGGAAGATTCTCTTCGGTGATTAATAAATAAGGGCTTGTTAAGCCAAGCATTTTAATTTGTTTGGTTCCGGTTAAAGCATCCGAAAAATTCACATCAATCGAAGGATTTGTTTCGAAACTCTCGGCCAGGTTACAGCAGGCTGCTTTTAATAACTCCTTGCTGGTGATAACAGTAGTATTGGATGTAAGCGTATAGGATTTTTTTATTCCTTTTTGCTTTTTTGTGATTTTTACTTCCTGCAGATCTTCTTGCGAAAACGCAGACACGGATAGCAAAAATGCCACAAAAAGCAGTATACTTTTTTGCATAAAAAAAAATGATTTAATGTTAAATAGAAGGCTGTTTCTATAGAATTTCTTCAAAAGGAGAAATAAACAAACAGCATAGCGCAAGCCAAAAAGGCCTGGATCTAAACATTAAAATCAGGAATAAAAAATATACTGGTGATACAACTTAAATAAAGGAGGTGCATTGGCATCCGAATAATAAGAAATAACCTGATTGCTTTTGAAATTTACAATTCCAAGAAAAGCAATCGGCTGATATTCCTGAACTGCCATAGGAAAGGCAAACTGAAAGAAGAAAAACTTTAAAGTAGCATCATCTGATTTCTTTTCAAAATGAACTACTTTGTCTTTACAGCAAGATGATTTTTTTTCAGAGGTTCCGCAACAATTCTTTTCCGGAGCTGCTGCTGTTGTATTCAATGAAACCGAAGCGATCTCTCCACCACAATAGTGCACATCAAAAGCAAACCCAATATTGGAGACCAATAATAGGAAGGCCAAAAATAATCCGGTACACTTTTTTAGTTTCATACTGCAAAATTATTTAAAAGACTCCAGAAAAGACTGAATAAAGTATTATTTTTTTAAATTTTGCTGCTGATAATAAAATGCAGGAATAAATAACAACACAAATATGGGCTGAATAATGAACCTTCGCACATAAAAAAGAAGCCAGTTTCCTTCTGCAAAACATTCAAGAACGACAAAAAACATCCCCAAAAGTATCACAGCAAAAAACACATACAGCAACAAACTAAACTGAAGCATATCCCGATCCTGAAACAAAACATAGATCAATGCCAAAGACAAAATAGTGTTCAGTACATAACGGAGTAACAAATTCAGAAAAAGAGTAAAAGTTTTCACCTCGGGAAAAGGCAAATTTTTAAAATCACCGTCAAAATAATCCAAAAACGGATCATAGAACAGCTGATTTTCAAAAGCTCTGATAACTGCAAAACACAATACAATCGCAACCGCTATTATTAATTTGGACTTATGTTCGAGGATTCTACTTAGCATACTTCGAAAATTTGTTTACCCAAATAATCCACAAAAGAAAAACGAAACCATAAATAATCAAAGGAAACAAAGTTCCGTGCAGGAAATGATCCTGTTCCGGAAAACGAAACAATAAAACAACCAATATTGCAATTCTCGCTACATTTAAAACATAAATAGAGAAGATTCCAAACACTATAAACAACAAAGTGGCTCTGAACTTTCCGGAAAAAGCAAGTACAAAAGCAACAAACAAAATCATAACGCTTACCGCATTACAGCCTTCAACAATCCGAACGGAATAGTGCTTATTGTACCAAACCTCCATCCAGGAATCAGTAAGGCTTTTATGAATCTTGATATCACAATTAAACCCCTGCATCAATTGTTCGACATTTCGCCCTACAGTGTTGGTTATCCCATCGATTTCATTTGGTCCAAAACCGTTTAGATAAAACTTATATAACAAGGTGAGCCCAATATAGGCTGCAAAAAAAGTGCCTATAAAAATAAGGAAGGGTTTAAACTGTACGAGATATTTTTTCAACGAAATTTTTTTTCAAATTTATGTATTTTTTGAGTTTAGCTTTAAATACTTTTGTATAAAATCTTAACATCATGACATTTCAAGAATTACAACCAAAAATAAGCACTATTGTTTCTGACACCGTACTAGTTAGAGACGAAAAATTATTAGCAATCTGCCAGTTATTAAACGAGAATATCGAATACTATAATTGGGTTGGTTTTTATTTTGCTAATCACGAGAACAAAACCTTACACTTAGGCCCGTATGTCGGAGCTGAAACTGATCATACGGTTATTCCTTTCGGGAAAGGAATCTGCGGTCAGGTAGCCGAAAGTAATGCCAATTTTGTAGTGCCGGATGTTGCGGCGCAGGACAATTATATTGCCTGCAGCTTTACGGTTAAATCTGAAATTGTTGTTCCGTTATTTGTTGATGGAGTAAATATTGGTCAGATTGATATCGACAGTCATGTTATAGATCCGTTTACAGAAGCTGACGAACGATTTTTAGAATTCGTAAATCAGGAAGTTGCCAAACTGTACTAAAAATAATACATTCGCGTAATTTTCTTTTTATTAAATTCCATGAAACTAATTTTACGCGTTTTCTTTTTCTTTATAATTTCAGCAAAATTATTTGCTCAAGCCCCTGCGTCGGCTAATAAGTTAATTTATCTCGACTCTTTGTGGACACCTGGTACCCCTGAAAATTATAAGTATACACGTCTTATTGAAGACTATTATTCTGAAAAGAAATCCTATGTCTACCAAGACCATTATAAATCCGGGGCAATAAAGTATATTGCAAATACTACAAACAAAGACGTCATTATAAATGAAGGGCAAGCTGTCTCTTATTATGAAAATGGCAACAAAAAATCTTCCGTGTCTTACGTTAACTCAAAAAAAACAGGGAAAGAATTCAATTGGTATGAAAACGGAAACCTGAAATCGGAACTTGAGTATTCTGACTATAAAAAAGGAGAGGTTGATTTTAAAGTTAACAACTACTGGACTCCTAATAAGGAACAAACTGTAACTGCAGGAAATGGCAAAGTTGAAGACACTAGTTACGATATTGAGCAAAGCGGCATCATAAAAGACGGTTTTCCTGATGGTATATGGAAAGGTAAGAACCTAAAATCCAAATACATTTTTACAGAGCAGTATGAAAATGGCAAATTAATCTCCGGAAAGAGCATTGATTCTTTAAACATTGAACACCGTTACAAAATCATAAGCGAAAAACCTCTTCCGAAAAACGGTATTGATTCATTTTACAGACATTTTAGCAGCAAAATGGTTATCCCCGTGGATATAAGAAACAAAGTGTCCGAAAAAATATACATGACTTTTATAGTAGATGAAACTGGAAATCTGGTAGATCCAAAAGTAATAAAAGGTGTTGGTTATGGATTAGATGAAAATGCAATTCAGATAATTAAAGAAGCTAAAAAATGGAATCCGGGCTTAATTAGAGGGATACCTGCAAGGATTCTATACAAACTACCCATTACAATTGTAAAAAACGGACGATAAAATTCGTTTTTCCAAAAAAAAGTTCTAATTTTGCACCCGTCTTACAAAAGTTGTATGACATACATAAAAATCATTAAACAATATTGGAATGTATTTAACTAAAGAAAAGAAAGAAGAGATTTTCGCACAACACGGTGGTGCAACAAACACTGGAAGCGCAGAAGGTCAAATTGCATTGTTCACTTACAGAATTTCACACTTAACTGAACACTTGAAAAAAAATCGTCACGATTACAACACTGAGCGTTCACTTGTACTATTAGTAGGTAAGAGAAGAGCTTTGTTGGACTACTTGAAAAAGAAAGAGATCAACAGATATCGTGAGATTATCAAAGTATTGAATATCAGAAAATAATCAATATAGAAAAGAGGTGCGAGAGTGCCTCTTTTTGTTTTTACATTACAAGCATTTTATAAGAAAAAAAGTTTGGTTTTTCATTGGGTTTTAGAACAATAACTACACACAACAACAACTACAACACAACTAAAACCCATTGTATAATCAAAAAGGAAAAATTATGATTCCACAATTATTTGTAGAAAAAATCGATTTAGGTGATGGCAGAAGCATCACAATCGAGACAGGACGTTTAGCAAAACAAGCAGACGGTTCTGTAGTAGTAAGAATGGGCGACACGATGATTCTTGCAACAGCAGTTTCAGCTCGCACTTCAAACCCGGGCGTTGATTTTTTACCTTTAACGGTAGATTATCGCGAAAAATTTGCAGCAGCAGGTCGTTTTCCAGGTGGTTTCTTTAAAAGAGAAGCTCGTCCAAGTGATAGCGAAGTATTGACAATGAGATTAGTTGACCGTGTTCTACGTCCGCTTTTCCCAGACGATTACCATGCTGAAACTCAGGTTATGATTCAATTAATGTCTCATGACGAAGAGGTTATGCCGGACGCTTTAGCTGGTTTAGCGGCATCTGCAGCATTAGCTGTTTCAGATATCCCTTTTTATAACTTAATTTCTGAAGTACGTGTTGCACGTATCGACGGAAAATTGGTCATCAACCCAAGCAGAGAAGAATTAGAAAAATCTGATATCGATATGATGATTGGAGCTTCTATGGATTCTGTGGCAATGGTTGAAGGTGAGATGAAAGAAATTTCAGAAGCCGAAATGATCGAAGCTATTAAATTTGCTCACGAAGCTATCAAAGTTCAAATTGAAGCTCAATACCGTTTACAAGCTGCTTTTGGTAAAAAAGAAATTCGTACTTACGAAGGTGAGAAAGAAAACGAAGAAATTTACAAAAAAGTAAAAGCTGCTGCATACGATAAAATTTATGCTATTGCAAAAGTTGGTTCTGCTAAACACGAAAGAGGAGCTGCATTTGCTGAAGTAAAAGAAGAAGTAAAAGCTTTATTTACTGAAGAAGAATTGGCTGCTGATGGTGATTTAGTTTCTAAATACTTCTACAAAACAAACAAAGAAGCTGTTCGTAATGTAGTTTTAGAATTAGGCGTTCGTTTAGACGGAAGAAAAACAACAGATATCAGACCAATCTGGTGTGAAACTGATTACTTACCAAGAGTTCACGGATCTTCATTGTTTACACGTGGAGAAACTCAGGCGTTAGCTACAGTAACTCTAGGAACTTCAAGAGAAGCTAACCAAATCGATTCTCCATCTGAACAAGGTGAAGAAAAATTCTATTTACACTACAACTTCCCTCCTTTCTCAACTGGTGAAGCAAAACCTCTAAGAGGAACTTCAAGAAGAGAAGTAGGTCACGGTAACTTAGCTCAGAGAGCTTTGAAAAACATGATTCCAACAGATTGTCCTTACACTATTCGTGTGGTTTCTGAAGTATTAGAATCTAACGGTTCTTCTTCTATGGCAACCGTTTGTGCCGGAACAATGGCTTTAATGGATGCAGGAGTTCAAATGGTAAAACCGGTTTCCGGAATTGCTATGGGACTAATTACTGATGGAGAGAAATTTGCTGTATTATCAGATATTCTAGGAGATGAAGATCACTTAGGAGATATGGACTTTAAAGTAACCGGAACTGCTGATGGTATTACTGCTTGTCAGATGGATATCAAAATTGACGGTTTACGTTACGACATTATGGAGCAGGCTTTAAGTCAGGCTCGTGATGGACGTTTACATATCTTAGGCAAATTAACTGAAACTATTGCTACACCAAGAGCTGACGTTAAAGCGCATGCACCAAAAATCATTACCAGAACTATTCCTGGAAACTTTATTGGAGCATTAATCGGACCTGGTGGAAAAGTAATTCAGGAATTACAAAAAGCTACCGGAACTACTATTGTAATCAACGAAGTTGACGAACAAGGTGTAATCGAAATCTTGGGTACAGATCCTGCCGGAATTGAAGCGGTATTGGCAAAAATTAAGTCAATTACCTTCAAACCACAAATGGGAGAAGCTTACGAAGTAAAAGTAATTAAAATGTTAGATTTTGGAGCTGTGGTAGAATATACTGCTGCACCAGGAAATGAAGTTTTATTACACGTTTCTGAATTAGCATGGGAACGCACTGAAAACGTAACTGATGTTGTAAACATGGGTGACGTATTCCAAGTGAAATACTTAGGTGTTGATCCAAAAACTAAAAAAGAAAAAGTGTCAAGAAAAGCGCTTTTACAAAGACCTCCACGTGAGGAGAAAAAAGAGTAATCAGATCTTAGTTTACTAAAGGTTTATTCATAGAAAACCCCAATTCATGCATTTGAATTGGGGTTTTTCGTTTTTATGACATTTTCTAACTAAAATTTCCCTTGATTACTAGAAAAATCACAAAAAAACACGACAAACCTTACATTTATATGTGAAAATAAAATATCTTTAACACACCAAAAAAACAGATTAATAATCCTTAAAACACCACTATGAACTTCAACGTTACCCAAATCACAAGAATTAATCAGCAAGATTTTGTATTTTCAGACAAAAGCAATCTTACTTTCCCAATCCCTCCCTTAGCCTCTTCACAACTTTACAGAAATCAGGGAGTCCTTACCTTAAAAATATGTGCTACCGTTTACATCAACTCTAAAGATTCAGCTGCCCCAGCAGTTCGTACACTAATAGAAAACGATACTAATATCGAAGTTTATTTTGACTATACATGGGATGAAAGCACACCAGATACCTATGATGTTTGGTATGTTGAAATCGATTATATTTCTGACAGAATTAGCCAAATTACATCTGTTACATCTTATTTAAGAAATCTGGACCCTGAAACTTCTAGAGGAACTACAACACAAGTAGACAACTAGCGGACTAATACTCACATCGCTTATATTTTCTAAATTAAGCGATGTTTCTTTTTCTTTCATTACAATTCTTAATTTATATTATGCTAAAAATTAGATTTTTTATCACTATATTTTTGTTGTACCTTCCAAACCTACATTATTCTCAAGTAAAACCAACCTTTACCACATTAAATACAGTAATTGAAGAAGAAACAAACGAATTCCAAAGAGAAATCGATTTCAAAAAGGCAAGATCATTCTTCGTAAAAAAGGAATGGGACTCTACTTTAACTTATTCTATTCGGGCACTATCAACCACAAAAAATAAAGAGATAATTAATTATTGTCATTTTTTTAGAGGCTATTGTTTTAGAGAAAAAAGAGTTTTTAAAGAAGCTCAAAAAGAAATGCTGTTAATATCTCATGATTTCAAACTTTATCCATTTGTAAATATAGACTTAGGGAAAATTTATTTAGAACTAAAAATATTTAAAAAGGCGATCCACCACTTTAATGAAGCAGAAAAAAAACCACTCCCTCATAATAAAGATTACAAAATTAGCGTGATTTATTCAAATCTAGGGATTTGCTATTTACACCTTAATGATTTTATCACCTCAGAACATTTTTTCTTCAAGAGTCTAAAGTTAAAAGAAAAAGAAAAAGACTTAATTTCTCTTAATGGATTATATACTAACATTGCCAATTTGTATTATATGCAATACAAAGATCAACAGGCCATTCCATACTTTGAAAAAGCTTATGCATTATCAAAACACATAAACCATTTTGAAACAAAAAAAAATGCAGCACAAAACATGTCCGCAGTTGAAGAAAACAGAGGGAACTACAAAAAAGCTTTAGAATACAGAAAAGAATCTGCTCAATGGAAAGACTCCTTAAATAATCAGAATAAAATTTGGGCCGTTGCCGATCTTGAGAAAAAATTTGCAGTTGAACAGAAACAAAAGCAAATTAAAGTTCTTGAAGTCGAAAACAAACTTAAAAATGCACAGCGTAACGGTTTATTTTTTGCCGCTGTTGGGCTATTATTGATTTTAACGGCAGGAGTTTATCTCTACGCTCAAAAAGTAAAAAACGGCAAGACGATTTTGCGCCAAAAAAACAAACTTGATGAATTAAACGCTACCAAAGATCAGTTATTTTCGATTGTCAGTCACGATTTGCGCTCGTCTGTTAATGCTTTAAAAACCAGCAACACTAAATTATCTTCTACACTGGAAACCAAAAACTATGACGAATTAAATCATCTAATAATCCAAAACAGCACTATCGCAAATGGCGCTTACACTTTGTTGGATAATTTGCTGCATTGGGCCATGTTACAAACCAAACAGTTGTACTTTCAAAAAGAATCCATTCACTTGTACTCTATCGTTCAACAAATTGAACACAACTACAAACCTTTGCTTCTTGACAAAGCCATTACTTTTGAAAATTCGGTCTCAAAAAATAGTTTTATCTTTGTAGACCTCGATTCGTTAAAAATTGTACTTCGAAATTTATTAGACAATGCTATTAAATTCTCGAATGAAAATAGCAAAATCAGCTTTTACACCCAGGAAACTAACCCTGATTTTTGTGAACTTGTTATTCAGGACAATGGTATAGGAATGAGTGAAAGCACCATTCAGGAATTACTCGCTGACAATGCTTTACTTGCCAAAAAAAACAACACTGAAATTATAGGTACCGGTTTAGGTTTGCAGCTATGTAAACAAATGATCAAAAAAAATGGCGGAACACTAGCCATAGAAAGTGAACTCCATGCAGGAACTAAAATGATTTTGACTTTCCCAAAAACAAAAAACAATGGATAATATTCATGTATTAATTATAGAAGACACTCCTGAACAAAGCGATGCCCTGCGTAAAGTACTGCTTCAGAACAATTATAAGGTTGTAGGCATAGCAACTAATTTTGCTGATGCGTTAAAACTCTTTTACGAAAATACCATCGACATTATTATTATTGATATTTTCTTAGACGGGAAACCGGAAGGAATCACATTTGCGGAATCGATTAACATTATTCCAAATGCAGCAAAACCGTTTGTGTTTTTAACCAGCTCGCAAGACCGTCAAATTTTTGAAAAAGCCAAGCTTACAAAACCGTTCAGCTTTTTACTAAAACCTTTTAATGAATTGGAAATTCTTTATGCTATAGAAATGGCTGTAGAAAAGTTTTATGCTCAAACCGAAGTTTTCCAGACTGAAGAACAAGATACTGTGATTAGCAACGACTACTTATTTATAAAAAAGAAGAACTCCTTAAAAAAAGTAGCATTAAATGATATCCTTTATATTGACGTTGAAGAACGTTATTGCAATATCATAACCGAGAAAGAAAAATTCGTAATTCTTATCTCTTTGACAAAAATCAGCAATCTGTTGGATAAAAACAGATTCATAAAAACGCATCGAAATACAATTGTAAACACAAATAAAATTGAAGAAATTATTCTCGCCGATAATCTCATTATTTTAAAAGGCGATCACAAAATAAATCTTAGTGATACCTACAAAGATTTCATAAAAAAGATGAATATTTTGTCATAACAACAGTAAGACGAAAAAATAAAAACTCAGCAAATCCTCTCTATCCGGGAGGATTTTTTTGTTTTAAAAGAAGAATACCCTCCCACAGGGTTAGTAAAAAATTTCATGACAAAAAATTCTGCTTTCATGACATTTTTAATTTCCTTCCCGCAAATCGAAATTACTTTTACACCAAGAAATCCAAATTATAAAATCTAAATGAGAATTGAATTAAACAGACCATCGGACATGAAGCTTTTATCTATATTAAAAAAAATAAAAAACAACCCCTGGGTTGGCGTAACTGTCTCTCTTCTCTTTATCATTCCTTGTTTATATAAAATTCTGGACGACATCACCGTTTTCAGAATCGAATATCTTTTGTTAGCCGTCGCATTTCCGATCTACATCAAATCACTTAAAAAAATATTTGATGACATTTTAGATACCTCAGATGATTTTTCAGATTAAAAAATAAATTTTGCCCCAATTTTATCGAGACACTTTGGCTTAATCTTTTTAAGCCTGAGTGTTTTTTTTTTATTTTAAGACAGGACAGATTTCCAAACTCAATAATACCGCATAAATCACTCGTTTTTTAAGTCAAAAAATAACAACCTTATTAAAATTTAACAAAAAGACCATTGTTGTTAACATTTTTTTGATATTTTTGAAGAGCTATAAACCAAAAAATCAAAACCACCAATCCTTTGAAGAAAAACCAAATAAAAGGTCAATATATATTTTTATTGGTCTTATTCTTAAATGCATACATAATTTACGGGCAAACAAACAACGAAATCTTAGTATACAACTGGTTTGACAAAAATCTGGGTGTAGAATCGTTAGAATTTGAAAATGGACCCGCCCATTTAAACTTCGACAAAACAGTCAACAACGAAAACCGGTATTACATTTCCGAAGATTTCAGAAAAGGAAGTATGCAGTATAATAATCAAAATTATTCTGATCTGTTACTCAACTACGATACTTATACCGACGAATTGGTTATAAAACCGTATGGTGAGCTTAACACCACTAAAATTAATCTCTTTACCCAAAACATCAGTTACTTTAAAATAGGCAATGATAAATTTGTTCATTTAGACGTTCCGAATTCAACCACTTTCAGGAAAGGATACTATGAAGAAGTTCCGGTGGGAAACAATGTTATTCTATACATAAAACACTCTAAAGAGAAGAAAAAAAGTAATAAAGCCGAAGTTGATTTAATAGGATATACAGACAGAAAAGAATTCATCCTTTTAAAGCAAAACAATTTTTATCCTATAAATGATAAAAAAGAGATCATAACTTTATTTCAGGAGAATAAAAGAAAAATAAATGATTTTTATCTGATGTATAGAAATCTAAGAAAAGAAGATGCAGCATTATTTATGAAAAACCTCCTCAAGTACATAAATAACTAAAATCTGTAGCAATTATCCAAATGAGAATATTTACCCTTCTTTTATTATTTTTCGGTTTTAATCAATGTATTTATTCACAAGATCAAAAGATTAGTATAAATTACAACAACATCAATCGGATTGAAGTTCTAAAAAAAATAGAGGCTTCTACAAATTATAAATTCTACTTTCAAAAGGAATGGATAGACAACAACGTATTAATATCCGGAGATTACTCTAATAAAGCCATACAGGATGTACTAAGCAAAATCTTTGAAGACACTGATCTGAATTTCTTTATTACCAAAAACAAAGTCATTCTGACCAAGAACAGTATCATCTATGACAAATTTCAAAATGATAAAGTTAAGGCCGGCAATATTCCTATCTTTTTTCAACAGTATGATTCTGTAAAAAAGAACAAAACAGATCAGGCTGCCCCTATTGCATTAATTGGAAAGGAATCCATCGATTCTGAGACTGACTTTTATACCATTTCAGGCTATATAACGGACCTAAAAGACGGTAAACCTCTTGCTGACATAACGGTAAAAGCAAAAAATACCACCGCAACAACCGTTACAAATGCTCAGGGATTTTACAGTCTAAAACTACCTGTTGGATTAGCAACAATCGAAATCGAATCATTACTGTACAATAACACCGCCCGTAAAATAATGATTTACAGTGACGGTACTTTGGATTTTCCGATAATTGAAAAAATAAATCAATTAAAAGAAGTTTTGGTAAAAGGAAAAAACAGTCAAAATATAAGAACTGCAATAACAGGAGTTACAACAATTGAAGCCGAAGGCGTAAAAACGGTTCCTCTCGTTCTGGGAGAAAGAGATGTTCTAAAAATTGCCCTCACCATTCCCGGAATAAAAACTGCAGGAGAAGGCTCTTCAGGATTTAATGTAAGAGGAGGAAAAGAAGATCAAAACCTAATGTTGTTGGACAACGGAACAATATACAACCCTGCTCATCTTTTTGGTTTTTTCTCTTCTCTAAACCCTTACACCATCAATAAAGTTGATATTTACAAAGGAGGCATACCATCTGAATTCGGCGGCAGATTGTCATCGGTTTTTGACATTACTTCTAAAAACGGAAACACAGAGAAATTTTCGGGTGAAGGAGGAATTGGTCCGGTTACCAGTAACCTTACCGCTTCGATCCCTGTTGTAAAAGGAAAAGCAAGTTTATTATTGGGAGGCAGAGCCACTTACTCGGACTGGATTCTAAAAACCTTAGACGATGAAAATCTCAAAAACAGTCAGGCTTCTTTTTATGATTTGTTTGCAAAATACAGTCACAAAATAAACAAAAACAATACTGTTGAGGGCACCGCCTATTACAGTAAAGATAAATACAGCATCACTCCTGACTCGTTATATCAATACAGCAACCGTTTGATTTCTTTGAAATGGAAACATGCTTTTAATGAAAAAAACAACAGTGAACTTAATGTCTCCAATAGCGAATACAAATTCAGTATCGATTACGAATCTGTTAATCCTGAATCTTTTATTTTCAAATACAAAATAAACGAAACTCAGGCAAGTCTTAAATTCAATAGTGAACTGAACAGTAAGCATAAATTTACTTATGGAATATCAAGCAAATTATACAACGTTAGTCCTGGTGAGCTCAATCCTAATGGAGAAACTTCGATAGTGACTCCTATAAAAGTAGATAACGAAAAGGGATTGGAATCAGCGCTATTTTTCTCTGATAAGTTTAAAATTACCGAAAAACTATTGTTAGATGTTGGAGCACGATACTCCTTATACGCGGCTTTAGGAGCATCTACACAGAAAATTTACAAAGAAGATGTACCTAAGACTCCTTCAACAGTTATAGAAGAAAAAACGTATGGTAATAATAAAGTAATTACGACTTACGGAGGTTTTGAACCAAGGCTTGCTTTGCGCTATATATTTGATGAAAGTCTATTTGTAAAAGCCGGTTTCGATAAAAACTACCAATACATCCATTTGTTAACCAATAACACAACCCAATCGCCTACAGATACCTGGAAGTTATCTGATTTGAATGTAAAACCGCAAAGCGGACTACAGTATTCTCTTGGGATTTTCAAAAAACTGGATTATAAAGATATTGAGTTAAGCCTGGAAGGATACTACAAAACTTCTAAAAATATACTCGATTACAAAGTTGGAGCCAACTTACTTTTAAACAAGGATCTTGAAACGGAATTACTTCAAGGTAATGGAAAGGCATACGGTGTAGAGTTTTTACTAAAAAAATCAACCGGAAGACTTAATGGCTGGCTGGGGTACACTTATTCAAGAACCTTTATAAAACTGGACAGCAAGTTTAACGATGAAAAGGTAAACAATGGTGCCTACTTTCCAACTAATTTCGATAAGCCGCATGATGTAAGTATTGTCATGAATTACAAATTTACACACCGCTATAGTTTTTCTTCCAATTTTGTATATCAAACCGGAAGACCAATAACCTATCCTATCGGAAAATACAATTACAATGGTGCCGAATACACATTGTATAGCGATCGTAACAAATACAGAATACCGGATTATTACAGACTAGACATAGGATTAAATATTGAAGGCAATCATAAGATAAAAAAATTAGCACACAGTTTCTGGAACATCTCCATTTACAATGTGCTGGGGCGTAATAACCCTTATTCTATCTTTTTCGTAACAAAAGAAGGCCAGGTAAAAGCCTATCAAACCTCTATTTTCTCTGTTCCGATACCAACAATTACCTATAATTTTAAATTTTAAAAGTTATGAAAAAGATCTTACACTACGGATTTCTTATAACGATACTTCTTTCAATTGTATTGGGATGCACAACACCCTATTCGTACCAAACTAATGGCTTCGAAGATGCTTTGGTAATAGAAGCCACCATGACCGATCAATATAAAAACCATCAAATTAAATTGTCCAGAACGTATAAACTTGACGGAAAGAAACCAACCTTTGAAAGTAAAGCGGTGGTATATGTTACCGATGATCTGGGTAATAAATATGATTTTCAGGAAAAAAATGAATCCTATATTTCCGTAAACCAGTTTCAGGCCACTCCCGGAAGAGCTTATCAATTGCATATCCTTACGAAGAATGGAAGAACATATGTCTCTAATGAGGAAAAACTGCCACAACAGACTCAAATCGAAAAAGTAGAAGCAAAAACTTTGACAAAAAAAGGAGAACTGGGAGTCGAAATTACCGTAAATAGCAATGATCCAACAAATAAATCCCGATACTACCGATACGAATACGACGAAACTTATAAAATTGTTGCTCCAAAAGCTTATCCTAAAAAAGCCGTTGCTGTTTTTTTTGCCCCGGGCTCCAACCCAAAAGGACAAGTGGTATTTGAAGACAGAACAACAGAAGTCAGAGTTTGTTACTCAGATAAAAAATCGAATGAACTAATTCTAACCAATACGAACCAGCTAAGCGAAGACAGAGTTACTGATTTTCCAATTAAATTTATTAGCAGTAAAGACCCCATCATAAGAACCAGATACAGCATTTTAGTCAAACAATATGTACAGAATCTCGCTGCCCATACTTTTTATGAGACCCTTAAAGAAATCGCTGATATAGGAAGTATACTATCGCAAACCCAGCCTGGTTTTTTCTACGGAAACATAAACCCTGTTGACAATCCGGGTGAGAAAGTGATTGGTTTTTTTAATGTGTCCTCCTATTCCGAAAAAAGGATCTTTTTTAATTTTACCGATCTTTTTCCTAAAGAACCAATCCCTAAATACCAATATTATTGTCCCTCTCCCATTCCTGAAAATGAAATAAATGATTTTTATTTCGAATACTGCTTCAATCCCAACAACGAGATTTGTCGAGGAAATGACATTTTAGATTTACTTAAAAGCGGAATAAAAACTTTTTTCCCTAATGAGTCACCTACTTCTTACTTACTATATCCCGTTGAATGCGGAGATTGCACTTCATTTTCATCAAACATAAAACCATCATTTTGGATAGACTAAAACAGATAACGATCATCACTTTAGCAATGTGTTTTCAGCAGATATTATTTGCTCAAAAAAACAATGCCGTAACTGAACTGAATACAATAGATCAAAACCTTAATGAGTCCATTTACATCAGTACAAATGCTAATTCCTATATAACCGGAGAATCTTTATTCTACAAGATTTTCTGTATCAATAAATCAACAAACGAAATATCAAAATATAGCAAAGTTGCTTACTTGCAACTAATCGACAAAAACAAAACAACAATCCTTACCCACAAATTATTTCTGGAAAACGGAACCGCCGGCAGCGACTTTTTCATTCCAACAACTCTGGAAACCGGAAACTATAAAATTATAGGATATACCAACTGGATGCTGAACAAAGAAGTCTCAGAATACTGCAATATTGACATTTACATCTTAAACCCGTACAAAGATAAACCTGTAAACACCATTTCTCAAAAAGAAGTAACTTTAGCAGAAACGATAACAAACAGAGACATCTCTTTTAATTTAAAGAGCAAAATTTACAAAAACAGAGATCAGGCAGAATTGCAAATCAACACAAATTCTGATGAGTTTACAAAAGGAAATTATGTGCTTTCAGTAAGAAAAGCAGATGGTTTTATCGCCCAAAAGAAAATCAATTTTGAAGAACTTAGTGCAGGCAATACTTATAAAAGTTCTCTATCAGAAATAAAAAACCCTAATTTTCTATTGCCGGAATTACGCGGTGAACTAATTTCAGGAAAAATAAGATCCCGCAATGCTGACATAAAAAATAAAAAAGTAGCTCTTTCTATAGTGGGCAAAAATTACACATTGAAGCTTGCCAAAACTGATAATGAAGGAAATTTTATTTTTAATCTGGAAAAGCCAAACTCAAACTCCAATGTAATCGTTCAAATCCTGGAAGACAACAAACAGGATTATACCATTGAGATGGACAAGCCGAAAAATATCAATTTTTCAAATTTAAGCTTTCCGGAATTTCAGTTCAATTCAGACTTCAAACAGAATATTTCAGAAAGACTAATTTCCACTCAAATAGAAAACGCTTATTACAATCTTAAAAAAGACAGCATATTAGCCTCAAATGATACTATTCCTTTTTACAACAATTTATCAAAAGAGTTTAAACTGGACGCTTTTACACGATTCGCAACTATGGAAGAAACGATAACTGAAGTTGTAAAAGGCGTCTACTTTTCAAAAGATAAAAACAACTATGCTATTCATGTTTACGATTACGATCCTAATTACGAATCTCCTTTACCAACTTTAATAATCGTAGACGGACTGATTATAGAAGACCTAAACGAACTATTTCGTTATAACCCAAAAAACATCCATAAAATCAATGTTGTAAAAGGAATTTACAATTATGGAGCAAAATCTTTTAACGGTTTAGTTTCGTTTACAACTAAAAATGGCGATTACGAAACCAAACTTAAAGGCAGTTTTATTATCAGGCCCGAACTTCTAAGACCACAGTCTAAAAAAGAATACTTCAAACCTGATTATACCGGCACTAAAAATGAAAGAATTCCTGATTACAGACATCAGCTTCTTTGGATTCCTAAAGTGGATTTAAGTGACACAAATTCAAAAATACAATTTTACACTTCGGATGTATCCGGCAAATTTGAAATCACACTTGAAGGATTTTCTGCTTCGGGAAAACCCGTTTTTATAAAAGAGACTATCGAAGTTAAAGAGGCGCTTTCAAATTAGATCGGAAGAGATAAAAAAGCAGCCAAACAATTAATTTGTAAAAATAATTTAAATTAATTGTAACTTTTTTTGAACTCATTACGTATAACCATTTGTACACTTAAAAATTGAGGAGACAAAAAACATGAGACAACTTAAAATCACCAAGCAGGTAACCAATCGTGAAACTGCATCATTAGACAAATACCTACAAGAAATTGGAAAAGTTGACCTAATTACCGCCGATGAAGAGGTAGAATTAGCACAAAGAATAAAAGCCGGTGATCAAAGAGCATTAGAAAAATTAACAAAAGCTAACCTACGTTTCGTTGTATCGGTTGCTAAACAATATCAAAATCAAGGATTAACTCTTCCTGACTTAATTAATGAAGGAAACTTAGGTTTAATTAAAGCCGCTCAGCGTTTTGATGAGACTCGTGGTTTCAAATTCATCTCTTATGCTGTATGGTGGATTCGTCAATCGATCCTGCAGGCTTTGGCAGAACAATCTCGTATTGTTCGTTTACCATTAAACAAAATCGGTTCTATCAATAAAATCAACAAAATGTATGCTTTATTAGAGCAATCTAACGAGCGTCCGCCTTCTGCTGAAGAAATTGCAAAAGAACTTGACATGACTGTAAATGACGTAAAAGAGTCTATGAAAAACTCTGGTCGTCACCTATCAATGGATGCACCTCTTGTTGAAGGTGAAGATTCTAACCTTTATGACGTTTTACGTTCAGGAGAATCTCCAAACCCGGACAGAGAATTAATTCACGAATCATTACGTACTGAAATTGAGCGTTCACTAGAGACATTAACTCCAAGAGAGGCCGATGTTGTTCGTTTGTATTTTGGTCTTGGCGATCAGCATCCAATGACTTTAGAAGAAATTGGAGAAACTTTCGATTTAACTCGTGAGCGTGTTCGTCAGATTAAAGAAAAAGCAATCCGTAGATTAAAACATACTTCAAGAAGTAAAATTCTTAAAACTTATCTTGGATAAATTCCAAAGTTCCAATTATAGCAATTCCAAATTCCAATTATTTTGTTGGAATTTGGAATTTATTTCAAAACTACCTATATTGGACGACAAAGCAAACAACAGTTTGATTGACTGTTCGTTTTTTGATTGATGATTGAAACTCCGGCTGATTACCGGAGTTTTTTATTTTATTTTTTTACTGCAACACTTTTACAAATCAGACTTTTTAAAAAACACAATGCTTCTTGAATTTATTACTCCAATCAAAACATAAAAACTTTGTATAAATCTTTGCGAGCTTTGCAATTAAAAAAATTAACTTTGCAAAAAAAACAACACAACACACAACTACACAATGAAGAATACACTTATTGCTCCTTCTGTTCTGGCAGCTGATTTTGCTAATTTGCAACGTGATATCGAAATGATCAACAACAGTCAGGCCGACTGGTTTCATATTGATATTATGGACGGAGTTTTTGTTCCGAATATTTCTTTCGGAATGCCGGTTTTAGAAGCTATTTCAAGACATGCTAAAAAAACAATAGACGTACACCTGATGATTGTTGATCCGGATCGTTACATTAAAACTTTTGCCGATTTAGGCGCCAATATCCTAAGCGTACATTACGAAGCCTGCACACACTTACACAGAACGCTACAAGCCATCAAAGCTGAAGGAATGAAAGCAGGAGTTGCAATTAACCCTCACACTAATATTGATTTATTAGAAGATGTAATCAACGATATTGATTTAGTCTGTATCATGAGCGTAAATCCAGGTTTTGGAGGTCAGTCGTTCATCGAAAATACCTATGCTAAAGTAGAGAAGCTAAAAGCCTTAATTACTCGTAAAAATGCTTCGACTATTATTGAAATTGATGGTGGTGTGACCAGTAAAAATGCCAAACAATTAGTAGAAGCCGGTGCTGATGTTCTGGTTGCGGGAAGCTTTGTATTTAAAGCCGAAAACCCAACTCAGACTATTGCTGAATTAAAAACTTTGACTACTTTTTAGATTCTTTAAATTGGGAAAGAAATCAATTCCGGTCATTTTCTCAAGAGTCTCAATTGGAACCACAAAATCATAAAGCGACTTGTCACTATCCTTATTCGGAACTAAAAAAGCAATAGCCTTATGTTCCTTTCCGGTTTTGACCAGGATAATTTTATAAAAATACCTAGGAACAGATACTTTTTCTGTTCCTATTTTTTTATCCGAATCTTTCAAAATTCCTCCTGTCACTACATAAATGTCATGATACTTTTCAGCCCAATAACGTGTTTTCTGTTCCAGTCTGTTCCAGATTCCGCTGTTGAAATCGTGATCTTGTGGTGAAATATTTGAAGTGTAAAAGGTATCATTATAAGCACTTTCATTAAACTCCATATCTCCCGCAGGGCAAAGATGCCCCTTATCATAACCCGACTTTTTATAATTCCTCCAATCTGCAGAACCGGTTGTTACTTTTGGATCTTCAATAAAATAAGGGCGTTTATAATCGGTGTTTTTTAGATATTCTTTCTTTAATTCATAAGCAACCCATTCTGCCTGTTCAAATTTTTCATTGTAGGACAATGTGTAATAGTTATGCTTTACAATTTGTCGGGTCGTAGAAGTCGGCAAATATGCTGCTGTAAACACTGAATCTGAACTGCCTTGATTCGAAACAAATGGAATCTCCTTCTCCTGTTCGGACAGTTTTTCACTTTCATTAATTTCTTTTTTACAGGATAACAGCACAAATCCCAACAAACTCAAAAGGATATAATTTTTCATCTTTCTTTCGGATATTTTTTTATCTGGTTTCCAACATCTGTAGAATACCGTTAAATCTACAAAAAAACGCTCCAAAAAATACATTTTGGAGCGTTTTCCTAACAAATTAATCCTTTTACAGTATTAAGACTTTACTAATTTATCTCTTTTAATTTTAGTTGTAGCACTGTTTCTTACCACACCTTTTACTTGTAAATCATCTAAAACATTCAATGCTTCTTCTACATAAACATCTTTAGATAATGCCTGATGCCAAGCCTCTCTTTTTTCTTTTAATGTAGCATCACTTTTCATTTCAAGCTCTTCGTAAGGCAATGATTTAAAAACCAAATTGTTTTTGTAATCTGAAATTGGTTTGTATTTTTTACCTTCAGTTTCTACCTGTTCCTGAGTTGCTTTGAAGTTTTTGATATTTAAACTATACGTATTCTCCTTATTTTTAACATCAATCCATTTTGCGTTGTCTTCGATCAATTTAAACTGTGCATTTTGAGCAATTCTGTTTTTACTGCTTTCAATTGCTTTAGTAAAATTTGTATTCGAATGCCATGTGCTATAATCCGCCGGATCTATTTTGTCCCAAGGCATAGCATTGTCGATATCGCGTTCTCCCATTTTTAAGTAAGCATAACGATCCGGCATTACCACATCACTATGAACTCCTTCTAACTGAGTAGAACCTCCGTTAATTCTATAGAACTTTTGCCCTGTAATCTTCAAAGCACCTAAATCTCCATAATTTGCATTACGAACAAATTGATTCAAATCCAGAACATTCTGAACTGTTCCTTTTCCATAGGTTTGTTTACTACCAATGATAACCCCACGTTTGTAATCCTGAATTGCTGCCGCCAAAATCTCTGAAGCCGAAGCAGAGAAACTGTTTACCATAATTACTAATGGTCCGTCCCACTCCACTTTTTTATCTTTATCGTACAGTACTTCTTTCTTTTTTCCTGCAGATTTCACCTGAACGATTGGCCCTTCTTCGATAAATAAACCTGCAATATCAACAACAGTCGATAAAGATCCTCCTCCATCGTCACGCACATCAAGTACGATACCGTTTATATCTTCTTTTTTAAGCCTTTCTACTTCAAGAGCAATATCTTTTCCGGCATCACGACCGTCTTTATTCTCAAAATCGATATAGAATTTAGGCAGGTAAATTACTCCGTATTTTAATCCGTTTCTTTCTACAATACTTGATTTTGCGTATGTTTCTTCAATTTCAACTACATCTCTGATGATTGAAATGATTTTAATCGTACCGTCTACTTTTTTAACGGTAAGCTTAACTTCTGTTCCTTTGTGTCCTTTGATTTTTTTCACAACATCGTCCAAACGCATTCCCACAACATCTACAGGCTCTTCGTTTCCTTGTGCCACTTTAAGAATTAAATCTCCTGCTTCAAGTTGTTTTCCTTTCCATGCCGGTCCTCCTGAAATTAACTCATCAATTTGAGTAAAATCATTTTTCTTAGTCAATCTTGCACCAATACCTTCCAGTTTTCCACTAATATTAACATCGAAACGATCTTTATCTTCAGGCGCAAAATAGCTGGTATGAGGATCAAAACGAGTCATGATTGAATTTACATATACTGAAAACCAATCTTCTTTATTCAAATCTTTAATCAGACTAAAATTGTCATCTAAAGATTTCAGTGAGCTTTCACGTGTTTCTTTTTCCAGAGTTTCAAAAGTTTTCTCCTTATAATTAGGGTCTGTTTTCTTTTTATCCTCTTCTAATTTTTGTTTGGTCACAAGCGAAGAAAGTGTAGATAACTTAATTTGTTTTCTCCATCTTTCGTTGATCTCAGCTGTATTTTTAGCATACGGCAATTTGTCATAATCCGCATTAAAAGTCTCATCAATATCGTAGTTGAAAGGCTGTGCTAAAATTGTCTTATAACGTTTTTTGCTTTCCTCCATTCGTTTCATCAATCTTGTGTAAGTAAGGTTGAAGAACGTTAAGTCTTTATTTAAAAACTGATCGTCCAATTGCAATTCATATTGTTTGAATTCGTCAATATCCGATTGCAGGAAGAATCTCTTAGACGGATCTAATGCTTCGATATAATCTTTAAAAATTCCCTTAGAGAATTCATCATTTATTTCTGCAGGACTATAGTGTCCTTTTTCAATGACAAATGCTAATAATTCTAAAAGTGTTTTATCTCTATTCGGGTCCGGATCTACTGATTTGTCTGCATTTATCTTAAAAGCAAACAACGTCAATGACAAGCATAATACGGCTATAAGTATTTTATAATTTCTTTTCATAAACTTAATAATAGCATTCATCAAATTTTTTAATCTAAGTTACGGTAAAAACTGTGCCAACAAAGCCAAGCCCGCTATAATTTTTTGTTAAAGGTATAAAAATGTTTGACGCGCAAAAATCTTCTTTAAATTAGTTGACAAATTTTGCACTTTTTGTTCGTTTTCTACCGAAATCTGTCACTACATTTGCTTAAACCCCTTATACAACCTTACGATTTTAGCATGAAAAATGAGAAACCCCTAATATTAGTTACGAATGATGATGGCATTTTAGCTCCCGGAATAAGAGCTTTAATCAGTGTGATGGAAACTATTGGTGAAGTCGTAGTAGTAGCTCCGGATAAGCCTCAGAGTGCCATGGGTCATGCCATCACCATAAACAACACCTTGTTTCTTGACAAAATTTCTAAAGAAGAAGATGTGGTAACAGAATATAGCTGCTCAGGAACTCCTGTAGATTGTGTTAAACTGGCCGTCAATGAAATTTTAAAAAGAAAACCGGACTTGTGCGTTTCAGGGATCAATCACGGGTCAAATTCTTCTATAAATGTGATTTATTCCGGTACGATGAGTGCTGCTGTAGAGGCCGGTATAGAAGGAATTCAGGCAATTGGGTTTTCTTTACTGGATTTTGACTGGAATGCCGATTTTGAACCGATCAAATCATTCGTTAAAAAAATTACTTTGGAAACTCTGGAAAACAAACTCCCTCCGGGTGTGGTTTTAAATGTAAATTTTCCAAAACTAAAAGAAGAAGAAATCAAGGGGGTAAAAATCTGCCGTCAGGCTAAGGCTTACTACTCTCAAAAGTTTGACAAGAGACAGACTCCTTTCGGTAAGGATTATTACTGGCTTACCGGAAAATTCACAAACGAAGATCAAGGTGAAGATACTGATGAATGGGCTTTAGAAAACGGATACATTTCAATTGTTCCGGTACAGTTTGATCTAACCGCGCATCATACCATGCAGCAGCTTAATACCTGGAAATTAAATGAATAAAAAAGACATCACCATAGGCTTTGTTATTGGAATTTTCACGGCTTTGCTTGGAAGTTTTTTGTTTGTTTCGTTCTTCACCAAATTTGATTTCTTTACGGGAATTCAAACCATCAAGCAACAAGGATATCTCGGAAAAGTAATCACAATCGGTACCGTTTTAGATCTGGCCGTTTTCGGTATTTTTCTAAAAACGAACCGGGAATTGATGGCCAGAGGTGTTGTTTTGGCAGTCATTGTTCTTGCGATTTCAACTTTGTTTATTTAAATCTTATCTTTGTGCTGCAAAAATTATTTTGCGTTTAAAGTTGGAAACACACTTTCAAAAAAATCAATATGAAGTACTACATAATAGCTGGTGAAGCGTCAGGAGATTTACATGGTTCTAATTTAATGAAAGCACTATATGAGGAAGATCCTCAGGCGGAAATTAGATTTTGGGGCGGTGATTTAATGCAAAAAGCCGGCGGAACTCTGGTAAAACATTACCGAGAACTGGCTTTCATGGGGTTTGTTGAAGTTCTTTTCAATTTAAAAACCATATTAAACAATATTAAAATTTGCAAGAAAGATATCACAGCATTTCAACCTGATGTTTTGATTTTTATAGACTATCCCGGTTTTAATATGCGTATAGCAAAATGGGCCAAAGCTTTACATTATAAAACGCATTATTATATTTCGCCGCAAATCTGGGCCTGGAAAGAGAATCGTATCAAGGCAATCAAAAATGATATTGACAAAATGTTTGTGATTTTACCTTTCGAAAAAAGCTTCTACGAGGACAAGCATCATTTTCCGGTAGATTTTGTTGGGCATCCTCTGATTGATGCTATTCAGAATCAGCCTTCTTTTAATGAAACAACCTTCAGAAAAGAAAACCAACTGGGAGAGAAACCTATTATTGCAGTGCTACCCGGAAGTCGTCAACAGGAAATCACAAAAATGTTGAGTGTGATGCTAAGTGTGGTGGATGATTTTCAGGATTATGAATTTGTAATTGCCGGTGCTCCAAGTCAGGACTTTGAGTTTTATCAGCAATTCATCAGCAATAAAAACATCAAATTTGTATCGAACAAAACGTATGATTTGTTACGCTCTTCAAGCGCAGCTCTGGTAACATCCGGAACAGCTACATTAGAAACGGCTCTTTTTAAAGTGCCTGAGGTAGTCTGCTACAAAGGAAGTGCTATTTCCTATCAAATTGCCAAGCGTATTATCACGCTAAAATATATTTCACTTGTCAATTTAATCATGGATGAAGAAGTGGTTACAGAATTAATTCAGAGTGAATGCAACACGAAACGAATTAAAGAAGAATTACAAAAATTACTGACTTCTGATTATCGCGAAAAATTGTTAAAGAATTATGACATCTTAGAGCAAAAACTGGGAGGCGTCGGAGCCAGTAAAAAAACAGCAAAACTTATTGTAGCTGATTTAAAACACATTTAAAACTTTCTAGCTTTGAAAAGAATATATTATTTAATACTCATCACTGTCCTTTTTGCTTCCTGTAAATCGGCTTCAACTGCGGTGGGCAACAAAGAATCAAAGCGGGAAAACAGATATACGGTTACGCATTTAATCGAACACGCAACAGACAATATTGGAGTGCGATACAAAGCCGGAGGCACCACCAAAAGTGGCTACGACTGCTCCGGATTAGTGTTTACCACTTTTGAGTCGGAAAATATAAAACTACCCCGAAACTCTTTTGAGCAGGCTAAGGTGGGAAGAATCATTAAATTTAATGACGCCCAAAAAGGGGATTTAATTTTCTTCAAAACAAACAGAAGCAAACAGATCAATCATGTTGGACTTATTGTTGAAGTAAAATCAGATGAAATCAAATTTGTGCATTCTTCTACCTCAAAAGGAGTTATTATTTCATCCACTAAAGAATCCTATTATCAAAATTCATTTGCTCAAATCAACAGGGTACTAGAATAATCATATAAATTATATTCTTTTTCTTACAAAATTTAATACTTTTGACTCATGAAAGTATTAAATTTTCCTTTAAGTAAAATTACCATTTGGTTTAGCTCTGGCATTTTGGTTGCTTATTATTACCCGTCAAAATTCTCAGTAGTAACTTCCGTTTTTATTCTTGGTTTTACTGCTTTTTTACTAGTTTACACTTCCCTTCAAAAGAATAACAAGCGAAGTATCTATTTTGGAATAAGTATCTCTTTCATTTCTTTCCTTATTGGCATTGCAACGCTTTTACTTCATACGGAATCATTACAAGAATCCAATTATACTCATTGTAAAGAAGTTTTTAGCTCTCCACAAACGATAACTTTTGTGGTACGCGAAAAACTAAAAAGCAACGCATACAGCGACCGCTACTATGTGCAGATAAAGAAAATCAACAACAGGAATTACTCCGGAAAAATTCTTGCAAATGTAGAAAAGGGCAGTGCCGAAAATCCAATTATTATTGGAAACATAATAAAAGTCAAAACCATTTTGCAACGTACTAGCGCGAATAAAAACCCAAATCAGTTTGACTACCAAAAATACCTTTCAGATAAACAGATTTACGGTCAGTTGTACCTCAATAAAACAGAAATCGCGGTTAATAAAAAACTTCAAAAAGACATCTGGTATTACTGCGGACGTTTACATTCCAGAATTTATAATAATCTGAAAAAAACAGGTTTTCGTCAAACGGAAATGAATGTTGCACTTGCTCTTATATTGGGACAACGACAAGAAATTTCAAATGATTTGATTCAGGATTATCAGTTCTCTGGTGCTACGCACATTCTGTCAGTTTCCGGTCTTCATGTTGGTTTTATCATGCTGTTCATTAGTTTTATTTTAAAACCTGTTCCCAACACGCAAAAGGGCTCTTTATTAAAATTAATTTCAATACTGTTATCTCTCACACTTTTTGCCGTAATCTCAGGATTATCTCCATCGGTACTGCGTTCTGTTGTCATGTTTTCTTTTCTTGCTGTTGGCAGCCATCTTAGAAGAACAGGAAGTACGTATCATACTTTACTTGTCTCTTTGTTTTTAATTCTACTCTTCGAGCCTTACTTTTTGTTTGATGTCGGTTTCCAGTTAAGTCATCTTGCTTTGTTTTTCATTCTTTGGCTACAGCCTCTCTTAAACAGCATCTGGTCTCCTAAGCTCAAAATCTCGAAATTCTTCTGGAACGCACTAACTGTTTCTTTCGCTGCCCAAATAGGCACATTACCATTATGCTTGTATTACTTTCACCAGTTTCCGGGATTATTTTTTGTTACCAATATTGTTATGATCCCTATATTATCTTTTATCATGATTGCCGGAATCCTAGTATTGCTTATTGCTATTTTTTGTCCTCCTCCAATGGTCCTCGCTGCGATATTTGAAAAAAGTATTTTCCTCTTAAACTATACCATCCATTATATTGCATCACTCGAGTGGTTTGTTATTCGCAACATTAGCTTCAACTTTTGTCTTCTTATCTCCTCTTACTTTCTAATTATTTCTGCTAAAATCTGGGGTAAGAAAAAAAATTACAATACAACTTTCGCTGTATTGATTTCAATTATAGCATTTCAGATTTCTATGATTTATACCAAGAGAGAAACCGCGACCAAACGTGAAATGATCGTTTTTCACACAAAAAGCAACTCTATAATTTCTCAGAAAAATGGAGGTCGTATCAAAGTGTTTTCAAATGATACTCTTTTACTTCAATCCCCGAAAGCAACTCTTATAAGTTCTTATCTGTCAAGTGATTTTAGCCAATTAAGCGCTACTGTGAGCATCAAAAACCTGTTATATTTTAATGGAAAAAAGATCTTAGTAATTGACAGTTCCGGAGTTTATAAAATCAGCTCCCAACCTGACATAGTATTGTTGATTCAATCCCCGAAAATCAATTTAGACCGTGTTCTGCAAGAGCTGCATCCTAAAATTATAATTGCAGATGCATCAAATTCTTACTCTATTCAAAAAATCTGGAAAAGAAGTTGCCGTAAAAAAAACATCCCTTTTCATGCCACAGCCGAAAAGGGATTTTATTCTTTAAACTAATAAATCAAACTTAGTCCGAAAAGACAAAATAGCTCGTTTAATTCTACAAGATTCACGGATTCAGAATTAAATTTGCATCTGCAATCCACGCTTTTGCACCACCTTGCTTGTACGGAACCAAACCTAAGTTATTAAAAGTCGTTTTGCCTTTTCTGACGGAAGCCATTAAAAGACATACTTGCGGAAGTTCCTGAATGCCTAAAGCGTTTTTTAACTTGACATTTTGCTCCTTTACCATATCAGATGCTTCTGTATCTGACATATCCAGTTTTACCAAAATGACATTATCACGCGACCATACTGCAAAGTCAGGTGTAACAAAAATTTCACTCTGGATTCTCTGCGAAACTCCGGCAGCAGTGAAAAAAATTAATAAGGGCCGTTTTTGTGAATCACTCGCCATTATAGCATCATTCATATCTGTTTTCCAAATCAAATTTTGCGAATGCAGGCCAAACGAACCTAAAAAAAGTAATAAAATAAGTAATTTTCGGTTCATACTAAATTGGTTTTTTAAGTAGGTTAATGCGACTAAATTAACATAATATCTTCACCAAACAAGTGAAAATCAAATAAAATGAGTTAAAAAAGCAACATAAATTCAAATTCATTAATAAAGTCTTGGATTTTTAAGAAAATAAAAAAATATACCCTTTTAAATAACAAAACCATTGATTATCCGGATAAACCGTTCAAAAAAAAATCCCTTCTCACTCAAGAGCAAAAAGGGAATCTACAAATTAAACTAAGAAACTTAATTTAAATCTTACTACTCACCTGAATGCAAAATTGCATTTGACTCCGCGATCCAGGCTTTTGCACCACCCGGTTTATACGCAATTTTTCCTAAAGCGCTAAATGTGGTTTTATTTTTTCTAATCGAAGCACTTGCAAAACAAACTTCAGGCAAGTCCTCTACTCCAAAAGCATTTTTCAATTTGAGCTTTTGTTCTCTATCACTTTCATCCGCTGTACTGTCAGACAAATCAAGTTTTACAAGAATAACGTTGTCACGGGACCAAACCGCAAAGTCTGGAGTTTTAAAAATTTCGTTCTGAAGATTTTCCGGCACACCTGAGGCAGTGAATAAAATTAGCATTGGTTTTTTCTGTTCATTACTAAGCGCAATAGCATCCGTCATATTTGTTTTCCAAACTAAATTCTGCGCCTGCATAAAAATTGAACCTAAAAAAAACAGTAGGATAAGTATTTTTTTGGTCATATTAAATTGGTTTTTGGTTAGAATATTAAGACGAAATTAACATAATATTTTAATTTTCCAATTTTTATTAATACAAAAAATGTGTTATGTATTTTTTTAATCAAAATAAATTACAAAATACACAATAAGTGTAAAATTTAGTTATTGCTTTTTCTTACGAAACAAAAAAAACTCCTTACCAAAAGGCAAGGAGTTTTCCTAACTATAATTGTAATTTAATGTTTACGCTACGATTTTTTAGGATGTACAATTCCTTCAGCAACTGTTAACCAGGCAGTCGGACCACCCGCAACATATCCTGTCTGACCCAATCCTTTAAAATTCACTTTCCCGTCTTTTGACTCTGCGCTTGTGAAATAAATAGTCGGGAATCCCTGAATTCCAAATGCCTGCTGTAATTCATTATTCTGATTTTTAAGCTCTGGTGTCTGAGGTGTTCTTCTTGGATAATCAAGCTCAACCAACACTACATTCTCGGTCGCCCATTTTTTGAATTCAGCGGTTTTTAAAACCTCATTCTGCAAACGAATACACCACCCACACCAGTCACTTCCGGTAAAAAACATTAACAGAGGTTTTTTCTCTTTATTACTAACAGTGATCGCTTCTTTAACATCCGTATACCATTTTAACTCTTGTGCCTGCGTTACAAATGCTCCCGCTAAAAAAAGCGTTATTAAAAATATTTTTTTCATATCCTTTTATTTTACACACAAATTTAAACAAAAAAAGAATCGTAAAATGTCGTCTATTTTACTTCTTGCATTAATTTTCTAATAATTGGCGAAATTGCTAATAATATCAAGCCCGCAACTAGCGAATAAATAGCCAGTTGATAGTAACCTTCTGTATACGATTGTAATTTAGAAATCAAGGTGTCGCCGGTATTTGATCTGGAAATCTCGGCTCCCAGTTTACCCGCAGCCAACTGTCCAAAAGCACTTGCCAGGAACCACAACCCCATCATCATTCCGAATAATCTTTTTGGAGATAATTTGGTAATAATTGACATTCCGATTGGCCCCAGACAAAGTTCCCCAATAGTGGTTATCAGATAAGCAAACGTAAAGACATTTAATGAAGCAATTCCGTTAGCGCCAGCAAAGAATTTGGTCAGATAGAAGATGTAAAAGGAAGCTGCCAGGAATAAAAACCCAATTCCGAATTTAATTAAAGTATTCGGTTCAATTTTCCGTTTCCCTAACCATATCCACAACAAACCAATAAGCGGACTTAAAACTACTACAAAAAAAGTATTCGAACTGTTGTTCACAACGTTGGGATCAATTGTAAAAAACAACAATTTATTATTCAAATTATCTTTTGCAAAAAGCGATAACGATCCACCACTTTGTTCGTAAATAGAATTGAACAGGAAATAGAAAAATACAAACAGAAAAGCAGCAAAAAGCTTCTTTTGCAATTTAGAATCTCCCAGTTTAAACAATTCATAAGCAAAATACAAAACAGCAACTGTACCAATAGTATACATAAAATAATCCGTATACTTCGTATTCTTAACCATTATAAAAATAAAAGGCAAACTCAAAATAGACAGAGCATATACGGCTATCTCACGAATTCGTCTCTTTTGCGGTGTTAAATTCAATAACGGAGAATCACCAATTGGTCCTAAATATTTTTTAGTAAATAAGAAGGTGATCAACCCTAAAAACATTACAATTGCAGCGGATAAAAAGCACAATTGCCAAGAATAAAACTTCCCTAAATACACACACAAAGCACCACCAAAAAGTCCGCCAACATTTATACCGGCATAAAACATCCCATAACCTGCATCTCTTCGGCCATCATCTTCACGATACAATTCTCCAACCATCGAGGAAACATTGGGTTTAAAAAAACCTGTCCCAATAATAGAAAAAGCAATTCCGTAATAAAAGAAATCATGAGGCGCAATAGCAATCAAAAGGTTCCCCAGAATCATGACGATTCCTCCAAAAAACAACGATTTTTTAAATCCCAATACTTTATCGGCAAAAATACCTCCAATAAATGTAAAGGCATATACAAAAGCCTGAATAGCACCATATTGCTCGCTGGCATGATCTTCTTTCAAGAAAAGCTGATCGACCATAAAAATAACCAAAACCCCACGCATTCCGTAAAAGCAAAAACGCTCCCACATTTCGACAAAAAACAAATACCATAATTGTTTCGGATAATTGCCTTTAAAATTTTGAATTTCTTCTAAAGTGATTTTTTGCTCCATTTATTTATAAATAATTAATTAATTCCTCTCTCTTTCATCACTTTGTTAAGTTGCTTTACTAAAGCAAACATCAATATTGTCGCAAACATTAACAGCGCAAAATTTACCCAAAAAAAGTTGACTTTATTGTCGTAGCTATCCCACATACTAGCTAAAACACCACTTAGTTTATTCCCTATAGAAGTTGACAGAAACCAGCCTCCCATCATTAAAGAAGTGATGTTAACAGGACTTAATTTGGAAACTACTGATAATCCCATGGGACTCAAAAACAATTCACCAATTGTTATAATACCATAATTCGCTACTAACCACCATGCACTAACTTTCTCTGTACCGTTATCCCCAATTTTTACAGCAGCTATCATAACCAAAACAGACAACGCCGAAATCAGCAAACCGAAAGCAATCTTTGTAGGTGTTGAAGGTTCTTTTTTACGCATTCGTAAAAAAGAGAAAAATGCAACGACCAAAGGAGTTAATATAACGACCCAGCCCGGGTTGATAGACTGACTTAAATTTGTTGCCCAAAGATGAACCTTAGCACCTTCTGCCGGTAATTTATCCGGAGCAACATTTCTAAAATATAAAGGATAATTGACTTCTTTCTTAACCACTCCATTTACCTTTTGCAAACGAAATTGATCATCGTATAATTCCGTAGAGTCCTTTTTATATTCAACTTCTTTTGCCAGTTTTAGCTTAGCAATCACCATACCTGATGTTCCAGTTACTTCTCTGTCAGTATATCGATCTGCCCATGTAGTAAGCGCCGAGCCATTAAGCTTAAAGACTGCCCAAAATAAAATCACTACTCCAAAAATAGCCAATAAAGCTCCTATTGATCGCTTATCTTCTGTTTTTGCTTTAAAATAAAGCGAACCGTAAAAGAGAACTATTGGAATACATGCAAAAATGAAAGCGTCTGTACTGTCTGAACCAAATATAGAACTATTCACATTAGCATCTGAAGCTACTCCTTTTATCAACCAGCCAATTGCTCCAAAAACAAAAGAGGGTAATAAAATAAACAGTATAATTTTATAAAAAGGCATATCTCCTTCCTGCACTCCTTTTTTCTGGTCGTGTCCCACATAATGCTTCGTACCCAACAAAAACACAATAACTCCTATAAACATTCCGACACCGGCAGCCATAAAAGCCCAATGCCATCCCAAAAGGATTTGCAAAGCAGCTCCAAAGAAATTACAGATAAAGCCTCCAACATTAATTCCCATATAGAAAATATTGTAGCCTTCATCTTTTTTATCTTTATACTCTTCTTTAGAATAAAAACTGCCCAGTAATGTAGAAATATTGGGTTTAAAAAAACCATTTCCAACAATTATCAAAGTCATGGCGATATAAAGCATGGTCAAATCATGCACTCCAATTAAGAAGTAACCAACCCCCATTAAAATTCCGCCAAGGATGATTGATTTTCTATATCCTAAATACCGATCGGCAATTAGTCCGCCAATAAACGGAGTCAGAAAAACCAAAGCAATAAAAGTCCCGTATAAATCAGAAGCCTCTTTCTCGGTCATGGCAAAACCGCTCTTTACATCTTTCAGATATAAAGTAAAAATTCCGATCATTAAATAATAACCAAAACGTTCCCACATTTCAGACAGAAACAGGAATGGCAATGCTTTTGGGTGTTTTTTCCACATAACTATAAAGTCTTTAAAATTAAAATTACCTACAAGCCTAAACCTGTAGGTAATTTTTTATATATGATTACGATTTATGTTATCTAACACCATGCATCATTCTTTTCAGAAATGGAGTCAAAGCAAATAAAATAATTGCAGCAATACCCGTTAAAACAACAAATACCATGAAGAATTCGTATAAGTTATGAATTTCGAATCCGGCAAAGAAGTGATTATGAGCACTAATTTGGTGATGCTCTAATAAAGCCAATTGTTCAGCTGTTGGTGTAACTTTGTTATCTAAGACTGCCTGAAGGTCAATTCCTAATTCTTTTGCTTTTGCAAATTTGTCTCCGGTTGCCGGTAAGATTGAACCTAAAGTTCCTCCTAAAGCATAACCTGAAGCATTTGACAAGAAGAATACTCCGTACAATAACGAAGCAAAACGTTTTGGAGAAAGTTTACCTACCAATGACAAACCAATTGGAGACAAACATAGTTCCGCACATGTATTTAAGAAATATAATAAAATAAGCCATTTTACCAATAACAACCCTGATGTTCCGATATAAGAAACCTGAGTAGCGATCATAAAGAAACTAACCGAAATTACCACTAAACCAACGGCTAATTTTACCGGTGAAATTGGCTCTTTACCTTTAGCTCTTAAAGTATCCCAAAGTACGCTAAACGGCACTGCTAATAGCACTACGAATAGTCCGTTAAAAATCTGAACCATTGACGGAGGCATTTGCCATCCGAAGAAATTTCTATCCGTTTGGTTGTCTGCAATAAAAGTCAATGACGAACCTGCCTGCTCAAAAGCTGCCCAGAAGAAAATAATAAAGAAAGAAACGATGTAAATTACAATAATTCTGTCTCTCTCTACTTTAGTCAAAGAAGTATCCGAAATAATTAATCCGGCCAATGACAAACCACTAGAATAAATCAAAGTATAAATCAAGTTCTGACCGACCACATAATGGAAGAAGAATCCTAAAGCAACAAAAGCGATTCCGGCAATTGTTAAAGCTTTACTTGAGAAATTAGCTTTCTGAGCTTCTCCTTCTTCAAAATCAGAGGCGTCATTTTTAGAAGGTAAACCTCCTAATGGCTTTCCTTCAGGAGAAACCACATATTTATTTTTCAGGAAGTAAAAAAGAATTGTTCCGATAAACATTGCGGCAGAAGCAGCAAGGAATCCCCATCTAAAAGCGTGAATATCTCTAACTCCACCGGCATCTTTAACATCTCCTAACAAAGGGCAAATAGACTGACCTAAAAAAGCACCAATATTGATACCCATATAAAAAATAGTAAAAGCACTATCCAATTTTGTCTTTTCCTGTTTAGGATACAAACTTCCTACCATACTTGAAATGTTTGGTTTGAAGAATCCGTTACCGAATACGATAACTCCTAATGCAGTGTACATAATAATCGTAGCAAACGCTCTGTTACCTTCAAACACACTACCACTGGTAAACAGCAACAATTGTCCGATTGCCATAAGCAACCCACCTAAGATGATACAATTTCTGTTTCCTAAGAAACGATCGGCAACAAAACCTCCCAACATTGGCGTTAAATAACAAAGCCCAAGGAAACCTCCGTAAATCAAAGAAGCCTCTTCTTCCTTCATCAACAATGAATTTACAAGAAATAAAGTTAATAAAGCTCGCATTCCATAAAAGTTGAACCGCTCCCACATCTCCGTTCCGAATAATACCCAAAGTCCTTTTGGATGCGCTGTTTTTACCTGAGTTTCTCCCATATTCTTTATTATTTATTTAAGGTTTTTAGTTTTGTTTTATAATTATAAATTTTCTTTGATGAAGTTAGTCATTTTGTTGTATAGCTGAATTCTGGTCTTTCCTCCATAAATACCATGATTTTTGTCCGGATAGATTTGAGAATCAAATTGTTTATTGGCCTGAATCAATGCTTCCATCATTTGCATGGAGTTTTGCACGTGTACGTTATCATCTGCTGATCCGTGAATCAATAAAAACTTACCTTTTAGTTTGTCAACGTGATTTATTGGAGAGTTCTGATCGTACCCGCTTGCATTTTCCTGAGGAGTCTGCATGTATCTTTCCGTGTAAACGCTGTCATAAAAACGCCAGTTGGTTACCGGAGCAACAGCAATAGCCATTTTGAAAACATCATTCCCTTGGAAGATACAATTTGAAGCCATAAATCCTCCAAAACTCCAACCAAATATTCCAATTCTTGAAGCATCCACATACGGATATGCTCCAATTACTTTTGCGGCGTCAATCTGATCTTCTACTTCGTATTTTCCTAATTCTTTTTGAGTAACTTTTTTGAAATCTGCCCCTTTAAAACCTGTTCCTCTACCGTCAACACAAACCACAATATAACCTTGTTGTGTTAGGGATGCAAACCAATAGTCGTCTGAATTGTTCCAATCGTTGTTTACCTGCTGAGAACCAGGCCCGGAATACTGGTACATGAAAACCGGATATTTTTTTGAAGAATCAAAGTCTTTAGGTTTTAAAATCCACGCATTAAGTTCATTGCCTTTAGCTGTTTTTAAAACAAAAAATTCTTTTGTTGGTAAATTGTAAGCTGTTAATTTAGCAGAAAGTGCCTGATTGTTTTCGATAACCTGAATTTCTTTTCCTGTTTTCGCTTCGTTTAAAGTATAAGTAGTAGGCTGTGTACTGCTTGAGAAAGTATTGATAAAAAACTGAAAGTTTGGACTAAAAGTTGCCGCACTTGTTCCTGTATTTTTAGACAAACGAATTTTATTCTTTCCGTCTAAAGCAATACGATAAATATCTCTGTTGATTGAACCATTTTCTGTAGACTGATAGAAAATTGTTTTATTTTTTTCATCGAAACCGTAGTAAGACACTACTTCCCAGTTTCCTTTTGTAACCTGATTTTTAAGTTTTCCGTTTTTATCATATAAGTAAATATGATTAAACCCGTCTTTTTCGCTGGTCCAGATAAAGCTATTGTCTTTTAAGAAGGTCAAATTATCGGTAACATCCACATAAGCCTTGTCTTTTTCATTCAAAACTACTTTTGTTGCAGCAGTAGTTCCATCTACAAACAACAAATCCAGATTGTCCTGATGACGGTTTAAAACCTGAGCAGATAATACATTGTTATCATTTGTCCATTGTAATCTTGCAATATAAAAGTCATTGTAGTTTCCTAAATCAACTTTTTTACCCGCATTACTCACTGCATCATAAATGTGTAAAGATACTACTGAGTTTTTTTCTCCTGCCTTAGGATATTTAAACGTTTCAATTGTTGGATATAAATCTTTTTGAAAGATTGACATCGAAAATTCCGGAACAGCACTTTCATCAAAACGGATGTAAGCTAATTTTTTACTGTCTTTACTCCAGTCAAAGGCACGAACAAAGGAGAACTCTTCTTCATAAACCCAGTCCGTGATACCATTAATGACAGCATTTTTCTTGCCATCGGTAGTAACTGCTGTTGATTTTTTCGAAGCCAGATCATACACATACAAGTTATTCTCTTTTGCGTATGCGATTTTAGTTCCGTCCGGAGAAAAAGTTGGCTCCTGAATCTGAAAATCAAATAATTTAGTCAACGTTTTTGTGGTGATGTCGTATAAGAAGTAATTTGCTGTAAACGAGTGACGGAAAATTTGTTTGCTGTTACAGGCAATTAAAATCTTTTTCTCTGAGGCATCAAAAGTATAACTGTCAATTCCTTCAGCAAGATCCTTATGATTCTTTGTATCGATTAAATTGGCTACTTTTTTTAGTGTTGCAAAATCGTACAAATCAATCTGCATGCTTCGGCTGGCCTGATCTACATTTAGTACCGTATATTGGTCTGTATTTTTTAACGATTGCAGTTCATCCATTCCTTTTGCCCGAAATGCTCCGCTATAAATATTTTCGACAGTAATTTTTTGCTGACCAAAAATAGTGGTCACTAAAAATAAAAATATAACAGTAATTTTACCTGTATTCATTAGAATTATTTTAAATATAAAAAAAGAGCCCAATTTTAATAAAAAAAATGAACATAATACCCATTTTAATTGTTAAATGTTAAAAAAAATAACGATTGCGTAGTTTTCAATTTTCAAATACATTGCAAACAAAAGTCTTAAAATAGTATCTTTGCCACAACTTTATTATTTAAAATACTGAGAATGAACAACGCCGTTGCCGGATTTTCGAAATTATCCAAAAAAGAAAAAATAAACTGGATTGCCAATACCTATTTTTCAAGCCCTGAAGAAGCCCTTTCTATTATAAGAAATTACTGGAATACAGACGAAAAGCTGCAGCAATTGCATGATGAATTCATCGAAAACACCATCACAAACCTTTACATCCCGTTAGGAGTAGCGCCAAATTTCCTAATCAACGGAAAATATACCACAATTCCGATGGCAATTGAGGAAAGTTCGGTAGTAGCCGCAGCATCAAAAGCAGCAAAATACTGGTCGACCAGAGGTGGTTTTAAAGCAACGGTTATGGCTACCGAAAAAATAGGTCAGGTACATTTTACCTTCAACGGAGATGCTGACAAACTGCAATCTTTTTTCGATAAAATTAAACCTAAATTCTTCACCGACACGCAAAGCATTACTAAAAACATGCAACAACGCGGCGGCGGAATTTTAGACATAAAACTAAAAGACAAAAGAAGTCTTCTGGAAAATTATTTTCAGCTTCACGCTACTTTTGAAACCAAAGACAGCATGGGAGCGAATTTCATCAACTCATGTCTGGAGCAATTTGCGACTACATTAAAGGATGAATTTCACCATTCTGATTTGTTTTCGGAAGATGAGACTCTAAAAGTAATTATGAGTATTTTGTCTAATTATGTACCAAATTGTATTGTTAGAGCAGAAGTTTCCTGCCCTATCGAAGATTTAACAGAAAAACACATTCCGAATCCGCAGGAGTTTGCCGAACGTTTTGTACAGGCGGTTCAAATCGCCGAAGTAGAACCTTTCAGAGCTGTAACTCACAATAAAGGAATTATGAACGGTATTGACGCTGTAATTCTGGCCACCGGAAATGATTTTAGAGCAGTCGAAGCAGGAGTTCACGCTTATGCTTCTAAAAATGGTCAATATTCAAGTTTATCTCACGCTAAAATAGAAGACGGCATTTTTACGTTCTGGCTTGAAATTCCTTTAGCACTGGGAACTGTAGGCGGATTGACTTCTTTGCATCCACTGGTAAAACTATGTTTTGATATTCTTGAGAAACCTTCTGCAAAAGAATTAATGGAAATTGTTGCAGTTGCCGGTCTCGCACAAAACTTTGCTGCCTTACGTTCCTTAACTACTACCGGAATCCAGGAGGGACATATGAAGATGCACCTGAACAATATCATCAATCAATTTGAAGCAACTGAAGAAGAACGTCATTTAATTAAAACTCATTTCAAGAAAAGCGCCGTATCGCATAGCGCTGTGGTCGAGTTTATTGAAAATCTAAGAAAAAAGTAAAAATTTTAAATTCCAAACTTCAAATTCCAAGTTCCAAGGTTAATTGGAGTTTATAACGACGTTTGGAGATTGGAATTTAATTTATAATTGAAGAATGAAAACAATTTTTTACAGTAACGGAAAATTGCTTATTTCCGGGGAATACCTTGTTTTAGACGGAGCTGACGCTTTTGCCTTACCTACCAAATTTGGTCAAAATCTGGTGGTTGAAAATGGTACAAACCAGGAAATCAGCTGGAAAAGCTATGATTTTGACGGACAGCTATGGTTTGAGGATTCAATTCCTTTTTCAGAGATCATCGACAATCCAAAGTCAGAAATCGAGACTGTAAAAACGACTTTGATTCAAATTCTTCATGAAGCTTATCTTCTGAACCCGGAGTTCCTAAAAAATACTGACGGTTACAAGATCAGCACCCATCTTACATTTCCTAAAAACTGGGGATTAGGCACTTCGTCAACTTTATTGAACAATGTTGCGCAATGGACGAAAGTCAATGCTTTTACTTTGCTAAAAAACAGTTTTGGAGGCAGCGGTTATGACATAGCCTGTGCACAAAATGACACGCCAATTGTTTATCAAATTGAAAATAATGCTGTAAAACCGATCTCTTTTAACCCGGATTTTATAGATAAAATTCATTTTGTGTATCTCAACAAAAAACAGAATAGTAAAGCAGCCATAAAAGCCTATTACAACAATAAAAATCAAAATTTAGCGCAAAATATAGCCGAAAACAACAAAATTACTTCCAGCCTTATCAATGCTAAAACAGCAAAGGAATTTGCTTTTGCTGCTGAAAAACACGAGGTTCATTTGAGCGATATCCTGGAAATGGAAACCATCAAAGAGATTGCTTTTCCAGATTTCAATGGAGTCGTAAAAAGCCTTGGTGCCTGGGGTGGAGATTTTGTGATGGTGATCTCCAAAGAAGATCCCAGATCTTATTTTGCTTCAAAAGGATACGAAACCATCCTGAGTTACGAAGAAATGATTCTGCAAAAATAAAGTCATCAAATTTTAACCGATCTAAAACCAAAAGAAAGGAGATTTTAATTTACTTTTTTACTTTCGCGATCTTTGGTTTCCAGTTTTCGGACTTTTTGATTTTCCTGCACATTAGATTCTCTAAGCGTATTGTGCAGTCGCTCAGCCATTTTTTCTATGTTATTGGTTATAGAATCATAAACCTCTTCCATTCTGCGATGCTTCTCTTCTTTTATTGCCTTCAAAACGTCATCCACAAAAGTTTTATCATACTTCTCAGCAACTGAATCCCTTGTATTGGTTAACCTGATTACATAATCATTACCTAAGACCGTCACTTTAAAATGCTGCTCTTCGTTACTTAAATAATACTTCCCTCCTAATTCATCCCCATTGATTTCGGTACTGCTCAACTTTAAAAGCTCTGTTATTATTCCGAAAATATGATTTTCAATCTTAGAATAAGCTCTGGGCTTTCTTTTCAACAGCTTAAACATAAAGATGGAATGCTAGATTACTAAAGTATTTATTCATCAGTCTTAAATGGGTTTTGTTTGAATTTTAAATTATAATTTCAACAAATTAACTGTAATATTCTTAATACTACAAACTTTTAACCAAAATTACTCACAAAAAAACTAAAAACCAAAATAACAAAGCCCTCTACTCGCACTCAATACATAACAATAAAAAAAACCGAAACATTCTGTTAGAACGTTTCGGTTTTTATATTTAAACCTTAACTAACTAAAAACTAGTAGTTAAATTGCAATCTGTTATCTTCAATTTTAGCGTTAGCTTTCAATGCCGGTAAAATTCTACTTGCATCAGATGCGCTTTGTGCTTTTACTTTAGCCACATATTCTGCGTGATTAGCAGCTGCAGGAGCTTTTACTGTACTGATGTTTTTCACTACATATACACCTGTATTACCTTCAATTGGAGCAGAGATTTTGTTTGCAGCTAATGCAAATGCATTACCTACCACTTTTGGCTCTTGTCCTACACCTCCAGGCAATACCGGGCTATCCATCGTTACGTTAGTCGCTTGTTGAACTGCTACACCAGCACTTTTAGCAATAGCTTCAAGTGATGAACCTTTCATTTTTGCTTTTAAGATCTCCGCTTTTTTCTTGTTCTTTAAAATTGACTCCACATATGGTCTTGCCAAAGTTACTGATACTAAACCTGATTTGTTTTCACTTTTGTATTGTGCAATTACGTGACCGATATTAGCCAATTCAAAACGTTTTACATCTCCAGTGTTCGTTTCTTTATCAAATGCCCATCTGATGATGTTACGTTGATTTCCTAATGGACCAAATGCTTCATCCATCGCTTTTGCAGTTATTGGAGCAGCCACTTTTAAACCTAATTCTTTTGCCGTAGCATTAAAATCTTTATCGGCAGCGTCCATTTCAAATTTAGTTGCCAATGTAAATACTTTATCAGAAGTAGCTTCAGAAGGCTCAATTTTTTGAGCGATAGTAGCTAAACGAATTCCGTCTTGTTTGTCGGTAATTTTGATCACGTGAAATCCAAAAGGAGTTTCAACTAAACCAACTTTTCCAATTCCGTTACTGAATACAAAATCATTGAATGGTTTCACCATTTGGTTTGGACCAAAATATCCTAAATCTCCTCCTTGTTGCGCAGAAGAATCATCTGAACTTGTGAAAGCCAACATCATGAAACTATCAGGATTTGCCTGAACCTGAGCAAGAATTTCTTCTGCTTTAGCTTTAGCTTCTTCTTTCGTTCTTTTCTCTTTTGTATTTGGAGTTTGAGAACCTTCGTATCCAATTAAAATATGACTTGCTTTTGCATTAACTCCTGCTTTAAATCCTAAAGATTTAGAAATTGCATAGTATCTTCCGTAAACATACGGTCCGTAAATTGCTCCTGCAGGCAAACTGAATAATTTATCAGCATCAACAGCCGGCAAAGCATTTTTTGGTACATATGTTGAATCGTAAGGAACATCAGAATTTGAGTTTACAAATTCAGCAATGTTAGTAGCATTTTTAAATCCTGGCAAAGTATCGTTCTTACCTGTTTTAGCATTGTACTCTACTCTTCCGTTTAATAATGCCGTAATTTTAGCTTTAATTTCAGCTTCGTCCTGTTTTGAAGCTTTATCTTCTACTAAAACATATTGAATTTCACGAGTTGCATCCGCTTTGAATTTCTTCTCGTTTTTCTTCATATATTCTACAATCTCTGAATCAGAAATTTTCACTTCACTATCTTTAATCGAAGAATACAAAGCAGCAGCATAAGCAAAGTTTACTTTGTTAGCTTCCATTTCATATTTTAGTTTTCCTTCGCTTACAGTAGTGTAAAGTCCTGATTTTACTAATGTATTGTAGATTTGAAATTTAGCGTTTAGCTCAGCATCTTTTTCTTTTTGAGAGATAAATTGTGCTGCTTCAGGATTGGTTTTAAAGTATTCTTTAAATTTAGCTACATCAAAAATACCGGCAGCATTTAAGAACATTGGGTTTTTACCAATATTCGGATCTGCCTTTAAAACTTCAAGCAGGTGTTTTTCACCAACTCTCAATCCTAATTTATCAAACTGTGTTGATAATAATGCGATTGAAACCTCTTGGTCCCAAACTCTGTTTGCAGCTTCAGTGGAAGTAATTCCTTGACCACTTTTTTCAACATTACTAACTTTAACTCTAAAGTCTTCAAATGAAATATCTTTTCCATCGATGCTTCCCACATCTTTTGAACTTTGACCAAAGGTACCTCTTGTGAATAGATCTTGTATTATAAATGCAAATAATGCAAGTGCAATAACTCCTATCAATAAAGCGGAACGCTGTCTAATTTTTGCTAAAACTGCCATTTTTATTATCGTTAATTTTATATTCAGTTTGCGAAAATACAATTATCTAGTTAATAACAATACAACTAGCGTTTTATTTTACACAATTTTTTTTATTAATTTAAAAAATCACTCTTTTATTGTCAATTTAACCAATTCTATTTTCTTATTTGTGGCTTCTTCAATCACAAAATGATAGTTTCCAATTCGTATTTCTTCTCCTTTTTGAGGAATTTCTTTGGTTGAATTGACAATAAAACCACCTAAAGTCCCGTACGAATCCTCCTCAGGAATCGCTAATTTATAGGTTTCATTTAGATATTCTACATCTAATCGGGTCGAGAACAAATACTTACCTTCTCCCAATTCCTGCTCCATCAATTCCTCATCTAAATCATGCTCGTCTTCGATCTCACCAAAAAGCTCTTCAACAATGTCTTCTATTGTAATAATTCCGGAAGTCCCTCCGTATTCATCCAAAACTACGGCCACATTTTTTCGTTTTTTGATCAACAGATTTAATACATCTTTTATTAAAATGGTTTCAGGAACAAATTCAACCGTCATCAAAACCGATTTTATTGTTTTTGGTTTTTTAAACAAATCAAACGAATGCACATACCCCACAATATCATCGAGTGAGTTTTGACTCACTATAATTTTTGAATATCCGGTTTCTACAAATAACTCTTTAAGATCCGTAACACTGTCAAACAAATCAATATCGACAATTTCGGTACGCGGGGTCATAATATCACGAGCTTTTACACCTGAAAATTCCAGTGCATTCTGAAAAATCTGAATTTCAGAATCTACTTCTTCATCATCTTCAACAGCATTCATTTGTTCTGCGATATAATTCCCCAATTCAACTTTGCTAAAATACAACTGTACCTGATCTCCTTCTGTTTTAAAAAATTTACGCAGAATAAAATCTGAAATCCAAATGAAAAAAGTAGAGAAATAATAGAACAAACGATAAAACAAATAGGCCGGAATCGCAAAAATCTTGATTAAGGAATTGGCGTAAATCTGAAAAAAAACTTTTGGAAAAAACTCAGCAGTTACCAAAACCACAAAAGTCGAAATAGCGGTCTGAATCAGCAAACTTGCTAAATTTGAAAAATGCCCTCCTGAACTGATGATCCATTTCAGAATCAAATCTCCCATGTAAAAGGCATAGACAACCAAAGCCAAGTTATTGCCAATAAGCATTGCAGCAATAAACTTTGAAGGATTTCCGGTAAGTTTTGTTAGAATTTGTGAGGCAAAATTATCTTGTTTTTTTTCAATTTCAAGATAAATTTTATTAGATGAAATAAAAGCAATTTCCATTCCTGAAAAAAAGGCTGACAATATTAGACATAATATTATAATCCCTATTTCCATTGTTTACTGCTTTTTATTACGGTCATCAAATTTCTTAACAAATTTCCTCCTGAAGAAGAACATAAATACTGCCATACCTGCAATTAAAAAACTTAAAGCGGCGGTATCATTTCCATCGTTTATCTTTGTAAAACCATCATAAATAAAGTAAATGGCAAATATGATGTAAACGTATTGTGTATATTTTATGTAACCCATAATCTCTTTTTTTTATTCGTCTGATTCGATCTCGCCGCTCACACGCTGCGAATTAATCACTTTAAAATCCTTACTAAAATCTATCCCTTGCCCATTTGAAGTTCCTTTTGCATCTATAAGCTTAAATTTCCTTTCGGTATAAAACCATTCGTTATTCTGATCGAAGTACAGCTGTTCTGTTTCCAGCATTTGCCCTTCTTCAGAAGTGATTCTAACTTTTCCCTGCAAGTCAATTATGCCGGTTGGCTTATAAGACACTGCATAATTTGATCTGATAAAGGTACGCTTTTGATTTTTATCGTATAAGGTAACATCAATTCCTTTTGGGAATTCGGTAAATGGAAAATCCAAATTAGAATAATCCAGCATTTTAGGACTTTTCAAAACCCCGGTTATACGCCCGGAATCTGTATATTTAATATCAACGGTATCTGCATCACTTCCGGGAACAAACTCTGAGAAGTTAATTTTCTGAACTTCTTTAAAATTACTTTCGCACCCAAAAAACAGTGTCACAGTAAAAACTGTGACAGCCGCTATTATATATCTTTTTGATAAATTCATTTGCCAAATGTAGTAAATTGTAATGAGCTTAAAAAAACATAAAAGTTTATGTTTAATTGAATTTACTTTTCACGAACCATTTATCATTAAATGAGAAGCTCATACTAAAATTGAAATAGTTTTCCTGAACTAAACCTGCTGACGTCGTTCCTCTTTTTCCGAACTCAAGTCCAATATTAACATTTGAAAAAGATCCGTTATTAAGTGGAATCCCCATACCCAACGTCATTCCTAAATCATTGATCTCTTGATTATTTACGACCAAACCAATTTTCTCGTATTTTAATCCGGCTCTATACGTCATTCGGCTAAAATAGCTTGTGAACGATCCATAATTAGGAATATAGTAACCGCCTATCGCATACTTTTGATATTTTTCGTAACGTACATTATCTCTTGTATTGTAAAAATTCGCAAGCTGTCCCTCGCCCTGAAAAGAAATGGTAGTACCTACCAACCATTTTCTGGCTTCTCCGATACCAGCACCAAAGGTTATTTTATTTGGCAACTTTAGTTTATTTGTTTGTTCAGGAGTATTAATTGGATCCGAATCACCATCTACCTGAATAACTCTCGTGCTGTTTGAATTTAAGTTACTGGCAAAAGTATAATTCAAACTGGTAAACAAACTTAGTTTTTTATCAATTTTTGTTTGATACATTGTACCAATATTAAAATTAACACCTGATAACTCAGAAGTATTTGTTTCTCTGGTTGCGTTTTCAACATTTGTTCTAAGCGCTAAACTACTAGTTGTAATTTTCCCGAAATTATATTGTGCATCAACTCCAATATTCCAGTTCTTTTTAATCTTATATCCTAAACCAAAAAACACTTTATTAACTCCGCCTTTTCCCTGAAGCTGCGTACTTGTAGCCCCTTCTGTATCTGTAAGGTCATTTTGAATTTTATATCCAACAGAACTTAACGGAACCAAACCAAACGCTGCACCAAATTTTCCCATTGGAATTCCTAATGCCAAATAATCAAAAGTAGCTCTTTGTGCTTTTTCCGATTTTTCGCCTGTTTTCAGATTAGTTGTACCAAAAGATCCCCCAACTGTAAAAGTTGTAAACTTTAAACTCGCATAACTTGCAGGATTTTCAATATTCAGGTGAATACTATCCTGCTCCACCGCAACTCCTGACATCGATCTGTTTTCAAGGGTCCCTTTAAATCTTGTATCTCCAATTCCGTAGAAAGAATAAGGCGATGCGGTACCCTGCTGAGCGAATGAAACGAACGAGATAAGCAAACAAGCGCTTACTATAATTTTTTTAATCATTGTCGATTTTATATTGAAATGTTTGGTTCAAACTCTCCAAAAGGAAATTTGAATTGGCAAATATGGTATTTTTTAATCGTTTAGCCAAAAAATCTGCATCACCTCCCGTTAAAATTATTATAAAATTTGAAAAGTTTGCCCGATATTCATCGATAAAACCATCAATCTCATAGACGAATCCATTGACCACTCCGGAGTGAATTGCCTGTTTTGTGGAATCTCCAATATAGGAATCCGGAGACTCTAAAGTGAGTAACGGCAGTCTGGCTGTAAAATTGTGCAAAGATTCGTAACGCAGCCTTAGTCCCGGAGATATAGCTCCACCTAAATAATTATCATTTTCGTCGATGAAATCGTAGGTTATACAAGTTCCGGCATCAATTACCAGTCTGTTTTGTTTGGGAAATTTTAAAGTTGCTCCGGCCGCCAAAACCATTCGGTCTATTCCTAATGTTTTTGGAGTTGCATATTTATTGGTGAAGGGAAAAACATCCTCATGGGTTAAAAAATGAACTTTTAGATCCTTTTCGAAAGTCAGGAAAGATTGTTTTTCAATATTTCCAACCGATGCAACTACCAAATCGGAGCATTTCTGAAATTTTTCTAAAATTTTTTTAATTTTTTTTTCGAGCTCATTTTTCTCAAAAGTAAAAATTTCAAGAACAGTACCACCCTCAAATACAGCAGCTTTAATTCGGGTATTTCCAACATCAACCGTTAAAATCATGTTTGTTTTTTTTGCTAGGCGAAGATACGAATTGATTTTTTTAAAAAAATGTTTTGGATAAACGAAAAATGATTCTATCTTTGCACCCGCAATGCGCACAGCACGGTACCTTAGCTCAGATGGTAGAGCAATGGACTGAAAATCCATGTGTCCCTGGTTCGATCCCTGGAGGTACCACCAAAACCCACTCAATCGAGTGGGTTTTTTGTTTTTACTATCTTTCCTTCGCAATCAAACATTCTAACACAAACTTTTTTCTTTCCGATTAGACTTTGCGTTCCTTGTATAATCCTTCATGCACATTCCGGTTAGAAACAGCACACGGATGATACAGATTCTATGTATTATTTTCCAGAGAATAATAACATCTCTCATGATCCGCTTCTGCCTTTTCGGGACTTAAACAATCATGTTCATCTCCCTTAGTGCTTTACACTATTCAATAGCTATGGCTCTCTCTGAGCAACTGTTCCCGAATACTTTCTTCAGGGGCATAAATTATAGCCTAAATATTTTACGATAACTATTCTGCCTAAAAAACAGCATATATCTTTTATTATCTTTTTGTTAAAAAATCATTAAATAAATAAAAAAATATCTTATATATTCGCGAAATAACACTTTATACTTTTATTCATCATCAAGTACACAAAGTAAGCTTATGAGCAATACCTCTACAAAGGGCATCTGGAAAGTAATTTCGGCATCGTCGATGGGAACCATGATTGAATGGTATGATTTTTATATTTTCGGAAGTTTAGCAGTCGTCATTTCAACCAAATTCTTTCCCAGTGATAATCCTACTGCTGCATTCTTATCGACTTTAGCCACTTTTGCTGCCGGATTTGTAGTGCGGCCTTTTGGGGCATTGTTTTTCGGAAGACTTGGTGATATCATTGGCCGCAAATATACTTTTATGGCTACCCTCTTATTAATGGGAGGCTCTACTTTTTTAATTGGCTGTATTCCGAGTTACGAAACCATTGGCTTTTTAGCTCCTTTATTGGTTTTAATTCTTCGTTTACTTCAGGGTCTCGCTCTTGGGGGCGAATATGGCGGAGCTGCTACTTATGTTGCAGAACACGCTCCTGCGGGACAAAAGGGTTATTGGACTTCGTGGATTCAAACTACCGCAACTGTTGGTTTATTTATTTCTTTGATAGTCATATTAGCCACAAAAAATATTCTTTCGCCCGAAGATTTCGATTCCTGGGGATGGCGTGTTCCGTTTTGGGTTTCTATTGTGATGATTGGAATTTCGTATTTGATTCGTAAAAACATGGATGAATCTCCTGTATTTGCCAAAGCTAAAAAAGAAGGAACAACAAGTACCAATCCTTTAAAAGAAAGTTTCGGGAATCGCTATAACCTTAAATTTGTTTTACTCGCATTATTCGGCGCCACTATGGGGCAAGGTGTGGTTTGGTACACCGGGCAATTTTATGCCATGAGTTTTATGAAAACAGTAATGAATATTAATTCGTCACAAGTAGATGAATTACTGGGAATCGCATTGTTGTTCGGAACACCATTCTTTATTTTTTTCGGATGGCTGAGTGATAAAATCGGACGAAAACATATTATGATGGGAGGAATGTTGCTTGCTATTTTGTTTTACAGACCTATTTACAAAAAGATGTACAACACAACCGATCTAAAACACAAGACTGAAATAGCCGAGAAAACAACTACAAATACAGCTGTTTTTAAAGAAAATCAAACCATTACCACTATTTCGAAAACCTATACTGACGGAACTACGTATACAGAAAAGAAAACAAACTTTGCCGATCAAAAAGAATCTCAAAGCAGTGTTATTATAAATATCAATTCCAATGATGAATGGACTTTAATTTTCTTAATTTTCATTCAGGTTTTATTTGTTACCATGGTTTACGGCCCAATTGCAGCGTTTTTAGTTGAACTGTTTCCAACTAAAATCAGATATACTTCGATGTCACTTCCTTATCATGTAGGGAACGGAATTTTTGGCGGACTACTCCCGGCAATTTCAACTTATTTTGTAACTCATGCTAAAGCTGCCGGAAAAGATGATTTTTATCTTGACGGACTTTGGTACCCAATTATTATAGCCTCAGTATGTTTTGTAATTGGAATGGTTTACATCGATAATAAAAATAAAACAAATCACCTTTAATATACTATTTATGAATTCAATTAAACAAGCTTTAGGTGTTCTGTGGATTATACTGGCAATTGCAGCGACTTATTTCTGCATTTTCGAATTTGGCTTACCTAAACTGCTTTCAGACAAACAAGACGATCTTGTATTCGGAATCATTATTCTTTTCATTCTTACTCCATTAATTGTTTTGGGGCTAGGTACTTTTGGCTATTTTGCTGTAGCAGGAGAATACAATACTAAAATAAAAAGATAATTAAAAACGAAAGGACTGTCTAAAAACCGACAGTCCTTTCTCACCACTAACAAAACCAAAAATCTTTTACCTGTCGGTTCTATTTTTCTATTTGTTTCGATAAATTATTTTTTAACAAACTTCATTACCTGAGTATGTCCATTCTCATCAACTGCTTTCACAAGATATAAGCCTGCTTTCAAATCGTTTACAGCAAACTGAGAATCCCTATTCCCTTTCGGATTAAAGCTTTTCACTAATTGACCTGAAACTGCATATACCTGAACTTTTGACACTGGTACATTTAAAGTAAAATAGTCTGTAACCGGGTTGGGATACAGATGAACTGCACTTCCTTTTTCAAAATCTGTAATGGCTAAATTTGCTGCTTTATTACCATAAATTCTATACTCTCCTGCAGGAAGATTTAAGGGAGTATTTACGTCAGTAACATTAATAGTAGTATTGTCCATCAAATTATACCAGGTACCGGCATATTGAAAACCTGTTGGAACATTTTGTGCAGTAATATCAAAATTTGCCACTATTAAAACATCCTTTAACTGGGTTGAAGACAAGGCCGAATTGGTAATTTTAATGTTAACTGATAAAGAATTTGTATTTGCAATTACAGGAGTTCCTAAAAACACAGGCTCCTTTATTTTCAAGGTAATCATCTTTGCCCAGTCAGTGTAAATTTTACTACGCGCTGAATTACCCAGCCAGTTATTGACCCATTGAGGCTGTGGCTTTGTATCTAGTTTACAATCGCCTGCAACGCCATCAAAATCATTGTTAACCGAATTATCATTACAGGTAAAAATAGAGTTCTCCCACCCTAATTCTCCAAAATGCCAGATCATTTTTGGTCCCGGAACTAATAATGAAACGGCGCCAATTGCCGACATTCTGGACAAGGCCGTGTCTAACGTTTTTACATTATACCCTACTGTTGAATTTCCGTATTGTATATTTTTATACATCAAACGTTCTTCATCATGACTTTCAGCATATCCCATTAATCGGTTTGCGGTAAAACCATGACTTTCGCTAGACATTCTTGAAATATTACTCTCATTAGCGTACCCCATTGACAATTGGTTATAGGGTCCTGTCATTTTCCCCCACATCATTACTCCTTTAGAAGGTGTCTCAGCAATTCTGTAATTCGCCCATTCTTTTTCTTCTGTATCAGATCCCAGGTGTTCGAAAATTGTATAATGTGTAGGATCCAAACTCCATGAATAATCAGCATATTTCTTTAATACGTCTACTCTGTCCTGTTGATAGGCATCTGTACAGGCTCCATCCGAAGCCGTACAATTTTGCGTAAAACCTTTGGTTAAATCCCAACGGAAACCGTCAATTTTATATTCTTCTATCCATTGTTTGATAACACGATCGACATAGTTCTGCGTTTTTAGCGACTGGTGATTGAAATCTTCCCCCACATTATAAGCATGTTTCGCCACTGTATTAAAATAGGGGTTTTCAGCAGTTGGCGAACCAAAACCATCTCCATCCGGATCATTCATCCACATTCTCACCATTGGATTTCTTCCGAAAGCATGATTTAAAGCAACGTCCAGAATTACTGCAATTCCATTTTGATGACATAAGTCGATGAATTCTTTTAACTTATCTGAAGTCCCGTAAAATTTATCCAAAGCCATATGAAATGAGGTATTGTAGCCCCAACTTTCATTACCTTCAAACTCCATTACCGGCATTAATTCGATGGCATTTATTTTAAGATTTTTGAAATAGTCGATACGGTCTATTAAACGTTGATAGTTTCTGGCTGCATCAAAATCACGAACCAAAACTTCGTAAACTACTAACTTTTCTTTTTCGGGTTTTACGAAATTGGTCACTTGCCAATTGTATGGTGTTTGTCCGGTTTTTAGAACGGTCACCTCAAAGTTCTGTCCTGTCGGATAAACAGGCATGTTGGCATAAGAAGCTGAAGGAATAGAAGGATCATCATAAGGTGATAACACTAAAGTGGAATACGGATCGGCCGTTTTTACCATCGAAGGTGAATTAGCCAATGGTGTTGTATCTACTACCCAATATTGATACGTATTATTTGCGCCTGAAACCAATCCCGTTAATTCTAGCCAGAATTTACCCGACGCAGGGTCTTTTTTCATAGCATAAGCCGATGAAGGCTGCCAATTATTAAAACTTCCGGCAACGTAAACAAAGTCTTTTAAAGGCGCATCCAAAACCAAAGTCGCTTTTGTGGCATCGGCCAGATTGTAGTTTATTCCGTCTGTCAAACCCGCTGGCATTGTTTCTAAAACCGTATTTGGATTTACCACAACCGAAAACTTCTTTACAATAGTAGTTGCTCCCTGAGTCACACTGAGTTCATAACTTTGATTGCTTGTAATATTTGAGTGAGAATAAGAATAACTTATCGTACTTGTATTGGTATTAATGGTCGCTCCGTTTGACTTCAAGAGGTAGCTCGCCGCACCATTTGTATTGGTGGCCACTATATTAAAATTTGCGCCTGAAACAATAATTGTTGTACTATTTTCTGCAGGACTAGTGAGGCTTACCTGAAAGCTGCCTACTTCTACTAAAATATCCTGCGATTTTTTATCACCATTTCCGTTTTTGGCTTTTACCAAAAAACCAATTCTTCCAATCCCTGTGGTATTGTAATAAACTGTTGGTGTAATGGTTTTGGTATACGTGTCTGTACCCGAATTATAGGTGAATTTGCTCGCCTCGCTTGAAGCATCCCAGGAACCATTATCCGGACTTCCCTTCTGAGTAGTATCGTTGGTATCAAAAGCCCAGGCCCACATATACAAGGAATGATCGGTAATTCCCCAGCTATTCTCATCAACACTGGTACCGTTAATGGTGATGGTAATGGGTGTAGTCTCTTCAAAAGTTGACGGACTTACGGAGTAGCTTACCGTTTGCGTTTGGGCAAAAGTAGCCACAGACCACAAAAATGTGATCCATAGTAAAGTTTTTTTCATAATGTGGTTGATTGGTTGGTTAGTCTGACTAAAAAAAGGGCTATCTTCTAATAGATAGCCCTTTCAATTTCAGTAAAAAATTATTCCTGATTTGGAATCATTAAATAGCTTCCATCTAAATCATTAAAATAAATAACATATTTAGATTTTGCTACTGGTATATTTTCACCGGAACCTCCTCCTGAGAATGGAGTAGTTCCTCCCCATGAAACGTCCCATTTATCATCTGCTCTGAATTTAAGCCCTCCATCTTTCAACGCCGTTACTCCCAGAGTCCAGATATGATCGTTGAACGTAGATTTTTTCATCGCTGTCGATGTATTCCAGCCTCCTGGTGTACTATCGCCAATGATACCAACTGTTCCATACGTTTTAGCAGCAGACGCATCATACGGAGTTAGTTTGTACGTTAGTTTTTGCACATCGATTTTAAAGGTGTAATACCCTTGAGTTGCAATTACAAAACTAGCCGGATCAGCGTCAGATTCTTTTCCTCTGTACACTAAAACATCACCTGCACCACCATACATTGGAGCCCAGCTGCCTAAAGTACTAATGGTTTTAAAAGCACCCGCTTTAAAGAATCCTGTAAATGTATATTCGTTAGGATTTTTTGGATTTCTGAATAAAATTTGGTTTCCTTTATTATTGTCCCATCCTGAAACCGTTGCATCACCAACTAAATACCATTCTGTAAATTTGTAATCTACTTTTCCGGTATAAGGCGTTACACTAATTGTGATTAGTGTTTTAGAAACCTGCGGAACTCCGCCTGAAACACTTGACGCTATTTTGACATCAAATAAAGAGGCTACTTCTGTTTGAGCTCCAAGATCAATCGCTGCCTGGTTCAAATCTTTTGCAAGCACTGCAACCTCGGCTATATTTGTGGTTCTTTCCAGCGTAACTGCTTTCGAAAAATCACCTCCTTTTTTATCAATCAACAACGTATAACTTACTACTACAGGAGCAGAATAGGTTGCTTTAGACCATGTAAATTTGGCCACTTCCTGTGAAGGTTTATCCACATCTAAAACAAATGCTTTTCCTGTTGCAGGTGCCGTAATTTCCGGCGTTACAACAGCTTCAACAATTTGTCTGTTCTCTACATCATCGGCATTACATGAAACAGCTAAAACACCAATAAATGCGATTAAAATTTTATATATATTTTTCATTTTAATGTTTTATAAAGTTAATACCCAGGATTTTGTTTCAATGTTGGATTGGCTTGGATATTTCTTGCAGGAATTGGCATTAAATCTCTGAAAGATGCAGTTGCTGCTCCCGCCATAATTCCGCCTTTCCATTGCCAGATTTTAGATCCTCCGCTAAACTTACCAAAACGAATTAAATCAGTTCTTCTGTGACATTCCCAAAACAATTCTCTTCCTCTTTCATCTAAGATAAAATCAAGTGTTAACTGTGGAAGTGTAATTGCCGGTGCACCCGCTCTGCCTCTAATTTGGTTTACGTATCCTAAAGCTGTATTAAGATTACCGCTGGTAGCTCCTCTAAGAGTAGCCTCAGCATACATTAAATAAGCATCTGTTAATCTGAACATTGGAAAATCAATATCCGGAATATCATTTCTTTGTGCTGCAGAACCATCAGCATTTTTATTGATGTATTTTGTTACTGCATAACCATCCGTAAAGGTCGATACATTATTAATGTCTAATGATTGTCCATTTGTATAGAATGTTCCTCTTTTATCCCCTGTTGCAGTTGCATCAGGAAAAAGAGCTACAAACTCTTTACGAGTTCTAATCCCTTGCCATCCACCATCCATTCCTCTGGATGCCGCATCCATGCTACCTCCAATAGAAGCGTGCATGATAAAACTCATTCCTCCACCAGTTGCTCTAATGGCATTACCATCACTAACAATTGGGAAAATAACTTCAGACTGAGCGCCATTTCTGTTATTATCTGCAGAGAATAAGTATCTGTACGGAACATTTGCGAAAGTATAACCTGAACTCGTAATAATTTCATTACACAATGTTGCAGCTTCATTGTTCTTGTCTACACCAATGTATACTTTAGCGTTCAAATAAACTTGCGCCAATAAAAATTTGGCAGCCGTTTTATCCACTCTTCCATATTCATTTGCTTTTGAAGCTACTAAGCTATTGTCTAAGTCCTTCAATTCAGATTCAACAAAAGCAAAAACTTCCGCTCTTGTTTTTTGCTCCGGGTAAAAGAATCCAACAGGGTCTTTTTCTGTTGTAATTGGCACATTCCCGAACAAATCCATTAAGTTGTAATAAGAGAAAGCTCTTAAGAAACGAGCCTCAGCTCTAAAGTTAGCGATATCAGCTTTCAGCTTGGCATCAACATTTCTTGACGCTAATTTCTCTTCTGTTGTTTGTCTTAAAAACTCATTCGCAACACTGATGTGGTAAAACGCTCTGGAGAAAGTCCCTTCCAAAAACTCATTTGCAGGAGACCATGTTTGCGCATTCAAAGTTGGTAAAGTACCATCAGCCCAGGCAATAATCGCTTCATCTGTGGTAAATTCCTGTGTCACAAAAAGTAATCTTAAGTAACTGCTAAAGTCACCACCAAGTCCAGCGATATCAGGGTTTTTTCCAGGTATAGCCGCATCACCATCACCATCATTACCTCCAACATACAAACCTGCATATAATTTAGCTAAAACTTGTTTGTACGATGCCGGATCTTTAAAAAAGGTTTCTGATAAAAATTCATCATCATCCTTTGGCGTCACGTTTAAGTCGTCCGTACACGAAGTAAGCGTCATACTTAATCCTAAAACGAATAGGAAAAAATAAGATATATATTTAAATGATATTTTCATTTTGTTTGTTTTTAAATTTTTGATTTTCAGTCTACTATTAGAAATTCGCATTTACACCAAACAAGAATGTTCTTGCTCTTGGATAAACGTTATTATCAATTCCGTTGAATTTCTCAGGATCTAAACCATTGTATTTTGTTAGAATGAAAACATTCTGAACTCCAGCTGTAAATCTTAAAGAAGCACCTTTAATGATCGTTTTATCAAAAGTATATCCAAGTGTAACGTTGTCTAATTTGATAAAAGAAGCATCTTTCACAAAATAGTCAGACAAGTAACGTGATGTACCATTGTCTTCAAAAGTGAAACCAGTATTGTAGTAATCTGAACTTACGTTAGACAAATCTGTTTGTCTTCTTAATCCTGCATCAGAATACCCTAAATTAGAACTTACGTTATCAAAAATCTTATTACCTACACTTGCTCTCCAGTTCATTGTAAAGTCAAACTTTTTGTAGTTTAAGGTAGAAAACAATCCAAAAGTATAATCAGGTGCAGCTTTTCCAGCTCTGTAACGGTCAGCCGTATCAATTTTTCCGTCTCCGTTACTGTCTACATAAGCCCCGGCAATTGGTCTTTTGTTTGCATCGTATAATTGCTCGTATACAAAAAATGAGTTTGGTGCATAACCTACTGAGTTAATCAGGATTTTATTTCCGTTACCTCCGGCGATATTATCTCCCGTTAAATACCCCTGAAAACCAGGAACTGTAATTCCTAATTCCGAAATATTCTGATCAATATAAGTCGTGTTAAAAGCTACATTCCAAGTCAGATTATCGCTTTTAATAATATCAGAAGCAATACTAAATTCAACCCCTTTTGTTCTTACACTTCCAATATTAAAGAAACCTTGATTTCTAATATTAGCACCATCAGGAACTGCTATATCCGCTAACAAATCAGATGATTTTTTATCAAAATAGTTGATAGATCCTGTAATTCTGTCATTGAAGAATCCGTAATCGATACCAATGTTAGATTCTGCCAATTCTTCCCATTTGATATTTTCGTTATATCCTTCTGGTCTTGCAGTTGGATAAATGGTATTACCAAAAATGTATTGTGAGTTAATTGTTCCTAAAGTTACCCTTTGTAAATAATCGTACTGAGCAGAGATATCCTGTTGTCCTGTCGTTCCGTACCCCACTCTTAATTTCAAACTGGAAACCGTTGAATTCCCTTTTAAGAAAGCTTCTTCAGCAACATTCCATGCAAAAGCACCTCCTGCGAAATTTCCCCATCTGTTGTCTTTAGAAAAACGGGAAGTTCCGTCTCTTCTGTAATTTAAAGTCAGTAAATATCTGCTGTCGTACCCTAAATTCAAACGTCCGAAGAACGATTGTAAGTTCACATCCGGATCTGTAGCTACGTCCTCATTAGGATTTGGCTGTCTTGTTTCTCCAGATGAATATTTTTCTTTTTGAAACAATTGGTAGTTATAACCTGCCGTTGCATCAATTTTAATTTTTCCTAAATCTTTAGTATAATTAAAATAAGCATTTAAGTTTTTATTTTGAAGTGCATCCGTATATCTCGAATAGTTTCCAAGATTTACATAACCCGGATCGCTGAATGCTTTTGGCTGAAATCCTAAAATACTTTGTGTACTTACTTCAGTAAATCCGCTGCTGTCAAATCTGTCGATACCTGCTTCAGCAACAACTCTTAAATCTTCAAAAAAGTGAAGTTTATAATCTACTCTAACATTCCCCCATTTTCTGGTTGAAGTTGCTCTTCTGTTATCCTGATTTAATCTTGCTACAGGATTTCTTGCTGGTAATAACGGTAAATTTCCGTTTGGCTCCAACCATTCAAAGTATCCTCCATAACGAGAACCTGTCTTATAAACCGGTTGCGTAGGATCAAATCCGATAGCGCTTCCGATAACTCCACCCTCATCCTGAAATTGATTTTTACCGAAAGCTAAATTTCCGCTAATATCGATTTTTAAATGATTGTCAAACAATACCGGATTTAACGATATCGATGTCGTAGTTCTTTCAAAAGAAGTGTTTCTTAAGATTCCAGGATTATCAATATTACCAACAGATAAACGTACTGGCAATTTATCAAATAAAGAACCGCTTACAGAAATATTATTGTTGGTTGTCAAGGCTGTATGAAAAATTTCATCCTGCCAGTTTGTATTTGCATTCCCTAGTAAAGCCTGTTGTGCAGGAGTACCTTTGGTTTTTACTAATTCTCTGTATTGATCAGCACTCATTACATCCACTGTATTGGCTACTGTATTGATCCCAACCTGAGAACTGAAGTTCACTTTAACCCCACCTTTTGATCCTTTTTTAGTTGTAATTACGATTACACCATTTGCAGCTCTTGATCCGTAGATTGCAGCAGCAGATGCATCTTTAAGTACTGTAAAAGATTCAATATCATTAGGGTCAATGGTAGATAAAATACTGGTAGAACCGCTTGGTACCGCATTGCTTAACGGAAGTCCGTCTAAAACAATTAATGGCTCGTTTGAAGCATTTAAAGAAGATCCTCCACGAATTCTGATATCTGCTTTAGCTCCCGGGGCACCACCTCCTGTAACATTCACACCTGAGATACGACCGCTAATTAAACTCTCCGGTGTCACGTTAATTCCTTTGTTGAAGTCTTTTGCAGCGATTTGAGATACAGAACCTGTCGCATCCTTTTTCTTAACCGTACCGTAACCTACTTGCACGACAACTTCTTTAAGCTGATTGGTATCTTCTTCCAAAGAAACGTTTAGTGTTTTTTGACCATTATAAGCTACAGTTGACGTTTTATATCCAATAAATGAAACCAAAATTTTGTCCCCATTTTTTACATTAGATAACTGAAATTTACCGTCAAAATCTGTTGATGCTCCACCGGGAGCACCCTGTACATTTACATTTACTCCCGGGATTGGCTGTCCCGTTGCCAAATCGACAACTGTTCCGGTTAAAGTGCTTTGAGCTAGCACAGTAAACGGCAACAAGAGGAATAAAAATAACAACTTTTTGTAAATTGTTTTCATACTTTTTGTTTAAATTTAGTTTGAGTTTTTGATTGTTAGTTAAGTTTTTAATTTTACTTCGAATTTCAAAATTAGGAATTAATTAACATGACCAACCGGTTGGCTTTTTTATTGGTTTACGAAAACGTGGTAGTGTTGAAAACTTTCTTTTTTTTGTAATCTTTTAAGTCAAAAATTGTCGATTTTAGAAATAAAAGATACCTTTATTAACAATTAGATTTTTTTCAAATAACAACTATGAAACGTAAAATAACCCTAAAGCAGATCGCAAAGGAACTTGACGTCTCTATTTCAACGGTCTCAAAATCATTAAGAGACAGTCAGGAAATAGGAGAAGAAACGCGCGCAAAAGTGCAGGCATTTGCAAAGTTTTACAACTACAAGCCCAACAATATTGCCCTTAGTTTAAAAAATCGAAAAACCAAAAGTATTGGTATTATCATTCCGGAAATTGTACATCATTTTTTCTCTACTGTGATCAACGGAATTGAACAGGTTGCTAATGAAAATGGCTACAGCGTTGTGATCTGTTTGTCTGACGATTCGTTTGATAAAGAAGTCTTAAATATGGAAATGTTAGCCAACGGAAGTATCGATGGTTTTATCATGTCACTCTCTAAAGAAACACAATACAAAGGTGATTTTCACCACATTACTGAGGTTATCAATCAGGGAATGCCGGTGGTCATGTTCGACCGTGTCACCAATGATATTTTATGCGACAAAGTCATTATTGATGACAAAGCAGCTGCTTATGAAGCCGTTCAGAGTCTGATTGACAACGGCCGCAAAAAAATCGCTCTGGTCACTACCGTAGATTATGTAAGTGTGGGAAAACTCAGAACCGACGGTTACGAAAAAGCACTTCTCGATAATGGATTGCCTTTTAATGAAGATTTAATCATAAAAATCGAAGATGTAGACACTTGCGAAATCACCATCAGTCAGTTATTGCATGACCGTGCATTTGATGCTGTTTTCGCCGTAAATGAGCTTTTTGCGGTAACCATTATCAAAACCGCAAGCAAAATGGGCCTCAAAGTTCCCGAAGATATCGCTGTAATTGCCTTTACTGACGGAATTATTTCTAAATACTCTACTCCAAGCATCACAACCGTAAGCCAGAGTGGTGAAAAAATGGGGAATAAAGCCGCTAAAATGCTGATCGAAAGACTCGAAGCGGAACATGAGGACGATGAAGAAGAGAACGAAAATTACACTACAGAAGTTATTGAAACCCATCTGATAAAAAGAGAATCTACTGACTAAAAACCTAAAAATCAAGATTTTCTAAAGTCACAAACAACATTTATGACTTTTTTGTTAGCGTATTTAAAAAAATAATTAATACTTTTACGCCTGCTCAAAGCTTTTACTTTTACTTCGAAAATAATAAGTAAGTTTTGATAAGCAAAGCGCTTATCGTCTAATTAATTCTTTAATTACGATAATGGAAAAGCGTAAATTAAGTTTCTGGGAAATTTGGAACATGAGTTTCGGTTTCTTGGGAATACAGTTTGGTTTTGCACTGCAAAATGCAAATACTTCAAGAATTTTTGAAACTCTGGGTGCCAAAATTGACGAAATTCCAATTTTATGGATTGCGGCTCCGGTTTCAGGATTAATTATCCAACCCGTAATTGGTTATTTTAGCGATAGAACCTGGACTCGTCTGGGCCGACGCCGCCCCTATTTTCTAATTGGAGCCATCTTGTCGTCTGTTGCCTTATTCATCATGCCCAACTCTCCAACTTTATGGATCGCTGCCGGTACTCTATGGATTATGGACGCTTCGATAAATGTTTCAATGGAGCCTTTCCGCGCTTTTGTTGGAGACAATTTACCTGAAAAGCAGCGTACTTTAGGTTTTGCCATGCAAAGTTTCTTTATCGGAACCGGTGCGGTTGTAGGTTCGGTTTTACCCTATCTTTTTACTAATGTTTTTGACGTAAGTAATACGGCTCCGGAAGGAATTATACCGGACTCTGTTAAATGGTCCTTTTATATTGGCGGAATTGTTTTCCTGCTTTCTGTTTTATGGACTGTTTTTAAAACAACAGAATACACTCCTGAGGAACTTCATGCTTTTGAACTTCAAAGCAAAAAAGACAAGGAAGATCTTATCCTCAATCCGGAAACAGAATCTCAAGGTAACATCAAAAGACAATTCTTTTTAGGATTACTATTGGCGGTAGTTGGAGCTCTGGTTTCCTTTTTAATTTTCGAGAACAGTCTGGCTAAAGAACTATACATTCTGTTTATCGGATTGGTTTTCATGGGTGTTCTATTCATGATTGCTTCACAATTAAGAACTTCTAAAGTTCACAATGGTTTTACGATCATCATGACCGATCTATTGAACATGCCTGTCACGATGAAAAAACTGGCCTGGGTGCAGTTCTTCTCCTGGTTTGCCTTATTCTCAATGTGGATTTATACGACACAAGCGGTTACACAACATATTTTTGGTACTACAGACACTACTTCTAAAATTTACAATGATGCCGCCGACTGGGTTTCAGTTTTGTTCACAGTTTACAACGGAGTGGCTGCAGCAGTTGCTTTTTTATTGCCGGTTATTGCAAAAAAAGTAGGCGTTAGAGCAACACATTTATTGGCCTTATGTGCCGGAGGTGTTGGTTTAATCTCCATTTATTTTATTGGCGACAAACAAATGCTGATCCTACCAATGTTAGGAGTGGGTATCGCGTGGGCAAGTATACTTTCAATGCCTTATGCCATGCTATCCGGAGCTTTACCGGCAGCAAAAATGGGATACTATATGGGAGTTTTCAACTTCTTTGTAGTCATACCACAAATTGTAGCTGCCACAATCTTAGGATTTGTCATTAAACAATTCTTTCACAACGAACCTATCTACGCCTTAATTATTGGAGGTGTATCTATGATATTTGCCGGATTACTTACCCTTAGAGTAAATAGCAGAACTAAAATTGAAATTCATGAATAATAAAAAAGCATTCATCTTCGATCTTGATGGAGTGATCGTTGATACCGCTAAATACCACTTTTTAGCCTGGCAAAAAATTGCAAAGGCCTTAAATATAAATTTTACACACGAACACAACGAATTACTTAAAGGAGTAAGCCGCGTGCGTTCATTAGACATAATCCTCGAATTAGGAAACGTTCCCGCTTCTCAGGAAGACAAAGACAAATGGCTCATTCAAAAAAACGAAGACTACTTGTCTTATTTGGTTGACATGAATGAAAGCGAAATTCTTCCCGGAGTTTTTAAAATTCTTCAATTTTTAAAAGAACAAAATCAGGGAATTGCATTGGGTTCTGCCAGTAAAAATGCACGCCCGATTCTGGAGAAAACCGGAATACTTTCGTACTTCGATGTTATTGTTGACGGAAACGACGTTACCAATGCCAAACCGGACCCTGAAGTTTTCCTAAAAGCAGCTCAATTGTTACAGATTAGCCCTGAAAACTCTTTTGTTTTTGAAGATTCAGTTGCCGGAGTTCAGGCCGCCAATATTGGAAAAATGACCAGTATCGGAATCGGTTCCAAAACAATTCTACACGAAGCACACTATGTCTTTGAGGATTTTACCTCAATGGATATTCAATTCATCAAATCATTAATCGCAAAATAAATCAATCAATCGCAAAAATGAATCAAGATTACATTAAACCAGACAATTGGTCCATCATCGAAGAAGGCTTTGACGCTGAAAGAGTAAAATCATCAGAAAGTCTTTTTAGCATCGGAAATGGTGCTATGGGACAACGTGCCAATTTTGAAGAAACCTATTCGGGTGAGACTTTTCAGGGAAGCTACATCGCGGGAATCTATTATCCGGACAAAACAAAAGTAGGCTGGTGGAAAAACGGATACCCTAAATACTTCGCCAAAGTATTAAACGCTCCAAACTGGATTGGAATTGACATTCAAATCAACGAAGAAAACCTGGATTTGCACCATTGTACTGCTGTGAAAAATTTTCGCAGAGAATTGAATATGAAAGAAGGCTGGTACAATCGTTCTTTTGAAGCTACTTTAAAAAACGGAACCGAAATTGCCGTAAACATTCGTCGTTTTCTTTCTTTAGATCTGGATGAAACCGGAATCATTAAGTACGAAATCACTCCTTTGAACAAGGATGCCAAAATTGTTTACAAACCTTATATTGATGCAGGAGTTACCAATGAAGATGCCAACTGGGACGAAAAATTCTGGGAACCTCTTGAAGTTAAAAAAGCAGCAAATGAAGCTTTTGTAACAGCGCAGACTTTTAAAACGCATTTTAAAGTAACCACTTTTATGCACAATACGATTTTTGCAAACGGAGAAAATGTAAACATTTCGCCTTCAACAATCGATTCAACTGCAGATAAAATTCAGTTTACTTACGGTACCATTATCGCAAAAGGGCAAACCTCATCGATCCAAAAAATTGGTGGATATACGGTTTCTTTAAATCATGAGAATACTTTAACTGCAGCCGAAAAATGCATTAAAACTGCCGTTACTCTTGGTTATGACACTTTACTTCAGAATCAAATCAATGCCTGGAGTAAAATCTGGGAAATGTCAGACATTACCATTGACGGAGACGTAAAAGCACAACAAGGAATCCGTTTTAATATTTTTCAGTTAAATCAGACTTACTTAGGGAAAGACAGCCGTTTGAATATCGGACCTAAAGGTTTCACCGGAGAAAAATATGGCGGATCTACCTATTGGGACACTGAGGCTTATTGCATTCCGTTTTACATGGCCACTAAAGATCAGCAGGTTGCGCGCAATTTACTGACCTACCGTTTCAATCAATTGGACAAGGCAATTGAAAACGCCAAAGACAATTTAGGCTTTAAAAACGGTGCCGCTTTGTATCCAATGGTAACCATGAACGGTGAAGAATGCCACAACGAATGGGAAATCACACACGAGGAAATCCACAGAAACGGAGCTATCGCTTTTGCGATTTACAACTACCACCGTTTTACCGGAGACTACTCTTATATTCCCGAAAAAGGTTTAGAAGTACTCATCGGGATTGCACGTTTCTGGCACCAAAGGGCTTCTTTCTCTAAAGCCAAAAATCAATATGTGATTCTGGGCGTTACAGGTCCGAATGAATACGAAAACAATATCAACAATAATTTCTATACCAATTATACTGCAAAATGGTGTATTAATTATGCCGAAGAACAAATTAACAAAGTGGCTGCCGAATATCCTGCAGATCATCAGCGAATTATGGAAAAAGTAGCTCTTTCTCCTGCTGAAATTCTGGAATGGAAAAAAGTTGCCGATAACATGTATTTCCCAACTTCGGAAGAATTAGGCATCTACCTGCAGCAAGACGGGTTCTTAGACAAAGAATTGATTCCTGTAAAAGACTTAGACCGTTCTCAGCGTCCTATCAATCAAAAGTGGTCCTGGGATCGTGTATTGCGTTCCCCTTACATCAAACAAGCCGATGTTTTACAATGTTTCTATTTCTTTGAAGATCATTTTTCTAAAGAAGAATTAAAACGTAATTTTGAGTTTTACGAATCCTTTACGGTTCACGAAAGCTCGCTGTCGCCTTGTGTTCACTCTATTCAGGCTGCTGTTTTAGATAAAATGGATATGGCTTATACTTTCTATTTAAGAACCTCCCGTTTGGATCTCGATGATTATAACAAAGAAGTTGAAGAAGGCTGTCATATTACCTCAATGGCCGGAACGTGGATGAGTATCGTAGAAGGTTTTGGAGGAATGCGTGTGAAAAACGATCAGCTTCATTTTTCTCCAAAAATCCCAAAAGAATGGAACGGTTATTCTTTTAAAATTAATTTCAGAAATCAAATTTTAAAGGTAGCTGTAAATCATAACGAAACAACTTTTACGGTAGACAGTGATCAGGATTTAACCCTTGTAGTGAATGGAAATCCGGTAACCGCAGAAAAATTGTTTCAAACCAATTAATACAACACACTTAAAAACTTAACAACATGAAAAACTTATTTTTCGCAAGTTTAATCCTGTTTGCTTTCAGCTCCATAGCAAAAGCACAACAATTAAAATCACCCGAAGGAAAGTTCGTAATGGAGTTTTCGCTTCAAAACGACGGAACTCCGGTTTACAATCTGAAATACAAAAATAAAGACGTTGTAAAAACCAGTAAATTAGGTCTTGAACTTAAAGATGATAAAAAATCTTTACTGAATGACTTTACAGTTGTTGACAGCAAAACAAGCACTTTTGACGAAAACTGGAAGCCGGTTTGGGGAGAAGTAGATCAGATCAGAAACCATTACAATGAACTGGCTGTAACTTTAAACCAAAAAGGAACGGATCGTCAAATTGTAATTCGTTTCCGTTTATTTGATGACGGATTAGGATTCCGATATGAATTCCCAACACAAAAAAATCTTACCTATTTTGTAATCAAAGAAGAGAGAACACAATTTGCAATGGCGGGTGACCACACTGCATTCTGGATTCCGGGAGATTACGACACTCAGGAATACGATTATACCAAATCGAAATTATCTGAAATCAGAGGTTTGTCTCAAAAAGCATATACTGCCAACGTATCTCAGAAATCTTTTTCTCCAACAGGAGTTCAAACTTCTTTGATGCTAAAAACGGCTGATGGAATTTACATCAACTTACACGAAGCAGCTTTGATCAACTATTCTTGTATGCACCTGAATCTAGATGATAAAAACATGATTTTTGAGTCTTGGTTAACTCCGGATGCAAAAGGTGATAAAGGATACATGCAGGCCCCAAGTCATTCGCCTTGGAGAACCATTATGGTAAGTGATGATGCGAGAGAGATCTTGGCTTCAAAAATGACTTTAAACTTAAACGATCCGTCAAAAATTGATGATACTTCGTGGATTAAACCTGTAAAATATATTGGGGTTTGGTGGGAAATGATCACAGGAAAAAGTTCTTGGTCGTACACCAACGACTTTCCAACCGTACAATTGGGTGTTTCTGATTTCTCCAAAGCAAAACCAAACGGAACACACGGAGCGAATAATGCTAATGTAAAAAAATACATTGATTTTGCTGCTGCAAATGGTTTTGACGCTGTTTTGGTTGAAGGATGGAACGAAGGCTGGGAAGACTGGTTTGGACACTCTAAAGATTATGTATTTGATTTCGTAACGCCTTACCCGGATTTTGACGTGAAAGGTTTACATGCCTATGCAAAATCTAAAGGTGTAAAAATTATCATGCACCATGAAACGTCAGGTTCAGTTCGTAACTACGAGCGCCATATCGACAAAGCGTATCAGTTCATGAAAGACAACGGATATGATGCCGTGAAAAGCGGTTATGTTGGAGACATTTTACCTCGTGGTGAAAATCATTACGATCAGTGGATTGTAAACCACTATCAATACGCTATCGAAAAAGCAGCCGATTATAAAATTATGGTGAACGCTCACGAAGCAGTTCGTCCAACCGGAATTTGCAGAACGTATCCGAACTTAATTGGAAACGAAGCGGCAAGAGGAACAGAATACCAGGCTTTTGGAGGTTCTAAACCAAACCACGTAACGGTTTTACCATTCACACGTTTGATTGGAGGTCCAATGGATTACACTCCGGGAATCTTTGAAATGGATATCAGCAAAATGAATCCGGACAACAAATCACACGTAAACAGTACATTGGCAAACCAACTGGCATTATACGTTACGATGTACAGCCCGTTGCAAATGGCGGCTGATACTCCTGAAAACTACAACCGTTTTCCGGATGCTTTTCAATTCATTAAAGATGTTGCTGTAGACTGGTCTGAAAGTAAATACATCGAGGCTGAGCCAGGCGATTTTATCACGGTTGCCCGTAAAGCAAAAGGAACCAACAACTGGTTCGTTGGAAACGTAAACGGAGAAACTGCCCGTACCTCAAACATTGATTTCAGTTTCCTTGAAAAAGGCAAAAAATACACGGCTACCATCTACGCTGATGCAAAAGATGCCCATTACAAAACAAACCCACAAGCTTACACCATCAAAAAAATAGCGGTGACCAATAAATCAAAATTATCTCAGTTGTCTGCTCCCGGCGGCGGTTATGCGATCAGCATTATCGAAACGAAGTAATTTTTAAAGACAAGTGATTTCCCCCAGAATTACTTGTCTTTTTTTTAATCAACATCTTTTTGTTACATCGAGCTAGTTGTCTCATCTCGACTCCGCTCGATGTGACATCGAGCTAGCTGTCACATCGAGCGAATTGTCACATCGAGCGAAGTCGAGATGTGGCCAAAGTTCTCGACTCCGCTCGAACTGACACCGAAAATCACTCGAACTGACATTGAAAATTGTTCGACTAACACTGAGAATAACTACCTATTACCATGAAAAACAAAAAAACATCACTTATCTATAAATTAGTTCTAATAATTTTGCTGTTTTCCGCTTCCGCGAAAGCGCAAATCCAAAAAACCGAGCCCCCATTTTGGTATGCCGGCATGAAAAATCCGGAATTGCAGATTATGTTCTACGGAAAAGACATTTCACAATACGAGGCTTCTGTTTCAAACAATGTGGTGATTAAAAGTGTTGAAAAAACAGAAAATCCAAACTACCTTTTTGTTACCATCGACACTAAAGATGTAAAAGCTTCTGACTTGGTTTTCTCCTTCAAAAACAAAAACAAAGTCGCTTTTACTCAAAAATATACGCTCAAAGAAAGAAGAGCCAACTCGGCAGACCGAAAAAGCTATGACGCATCAGATGTAATGTACCTCATCATGCCGGATCGTTTTGCCAACGGAAATCCGAAGAACGACAGTAATACCGCTTTAACCGAAAAAGGGAACCGTCAGGATCCAAGTGGCCGTCACGGTGGAGACATCGAAGGAATCATTAAAAATCTGGATTATATTTCATCTCTTGGTGCAACCACTATTTGGAATACGCCCCTTTGTGAAGACAACGACAAACAGCACTCGTACCATACTTATGCACAATCAGACGTGTACAAAATAGATCCGCGTTACGGAACGAATGAAGATTATGTTCGTCTGTCTGCAGAAATGCATAAAAAAAACATGAAACTGGTTATGGATTATGTGACCAATCACTGGGGAATTACCCATTGGATGATGAAAGATATTCCGACCAAAACATGGTTCAATCAATTTGAAACTTTTACACAAACGCACCACCGTCGTGAAGTGATTACAGATATTCACGCTTCAAAAATAGATCAGGAAGTTTGTATTGACGGCTGGTTTGTCCCTTCAATGCCGGACTTGAACTTAAGAAATCCTCTTGTTGCCAAATACCTGACTCAAAATGCGATCTGGTGGGTTGAATATGCCAATCTTGACGGATTCAGAGTTGACACTTACAATTACTCTGATCAAACGGCTATGGCCAATTGGGCAAAAGCAGTTACGAACGAATATCCTAATTTCAATATCGTTGGAGAAATATGGATGCACAATCAGGCGAATTTAGCCTATTGGCAAAAAGACAGTAAAATTGGTGCGATCGAAAATTACAATTCCAATCTGCCTAGTGTGATGGATTTTACACTTCAAAGCCAGATTAGTTCAGCTTTCAACGAAAATGAACCAAGTTGGGATAACGGATTGATTAAATTCTACAACAATTTTGCAATGGATTATTTGTATCCCAACACCAATAATATTTTAGTTTTTGCCGAAAATCATGACACTGACCGTATCAATCATAATTTTAAATATGATTTAGCAAAATATAAACTAACAATGACTTTATTGGCTACAATACGTGGAATTCCACAATTGTATTACGGTTCAGAAATTGGAATGGGCGGTGACAAAAGCAAAGGAGATGCCGACATTCGTCAGGATTTCCCTGGCGGATGGGCCGGTGATAAAAACAATGCTTTCACCAAAGAAGGCAGAACAGCTGAGCAGGCTGCTTACTTTGATTTTACCTCTAAACTATTCAACTGGAGAAAATCAAACGAAGCTGTTCATTTCGGAAAGATGACACATTACATTCCGGAAAACAACACTTATGTTTATTTCAGATATACGGATGCTAAAACTGTAATGGTTGTTTTCAATAACAATACAAAAGAGCAAGTTGTAAAAACAAATCGTTTTAAAGAAAACATCAAAAATTTTAAAACAGGTAAAGATGTGATCACCGGAAAAACATTCGATTTAACATCTGAAATTACTTTGGAGCCAAAATCCGCTTTGGTTTTAGAATTGGAATAGAATTTTATTAGTCACGAATTCACAAATTATTTTTTGACAATCTTTGAGAAACAAAATTCGTGAATTCGTGGCTATTTAATTTTTAATAAATTCCTTGTCCACCTTGCCTAAAACTTTGCGCCCTTTGCGGTTAGAAAAAACACTGCATTTACCGCAAAGATTCACAAAGTTTTTTAGCCACAGATTAAAGGATTATCACAGATTTTTTAAAATCATTCTAATCCTTTAATCTGTGGCTATTATTTTTCCTTTGCACCTTTGTACCTTTGCACCTCTGAACCTTCACGAAATGTACAAAATGCTAAAAATAGCTCATAGAGGTGCAAAAGCATACGAACCTGAAAATACGTTACAAGCTTTTCAGAAAGCCTTAGACCTAAATTCAGACGGAATTGAACTCGACGTTCACTTGAGCGCTGACGGGCACTTAATCGTAATTCACGATGAAACGATAGACAGAACAACTAACGGAAAAGGTTTCGTAAATACTTTTTCTATAGCTGCTTTAAAATTGTTTCTTATTGAGGAGAAATATCAAATCCCTACTTTAAACGAGGTTTTTGATTTGGTTGACAAAAAATGTCTGATCAATATCGAATTAAAAGGTTTAGCAACTCCTGCTAAAGTTGTCGCGTTAATTGAACACTATATCTCAGAAAAAAACTGGAATTACAATCATTTTATAGTTTCAGGTTTCGATTGGAATATGCTACAGGAAACATCCGATTTAAATCCAAAAATTCCAATTGGTGTTTTAACAGAAGAAAACATTGATACTGCTCTGGCTTTCGCCAAAACTATAAAAGCAAAAGCAATTCATCCTGATTTTCAATTATTAAACACAAATAATGTAAAAGAGATTCAGAAAAAAGGATTCTTAGTTTTACCCTGGACGGTAAACGAGGAGGATGACATTCAAAAAATAAAAAGTTATGCTGTAGATGGAATAATCTCTGATTGTCCGGACAAAATATAAATTTAAAATTTTAGCCACAGATTAGAAGATTTACATAGATTTTAAAATTCTTTTAATTCTTATAATCTGTAGCAAATAAAAAAATATGACTCAAAATTTCGACATAATTATCGTTGGCGGAGGTGCAGCAGGTTTTTTTACAGCGATTAATATTGCAGAGAAAAATCCTAAACTAAAAATTGCCATTTTAGAACGAGGAAAAGAAGTACTTTCTAAAGTTCGTGTTTCAGGTGGAGGAAGATGTAACGTAACGCATGCCTGCTTTGAACCCAATGAATTGGTTAAATTTTATCCGCGTGGCGAAAAAGAACTTCGCGGTCCTTTTCATCAGTTTTGTTCGGGAGATACCATCGAATGGTTCGAAAAACATGGGGTTGAGTTAAAAATCGAAGAAGATGGCAGAATGTTTCCCGTTTCCAATTCCTCCCAAACCATTATCGATTGTTTCTTAAGAGCAACCGAAAAACTAGGCATAAAGGTACTCACAGGGCAAAGCGTACAATCGATTTTTAAAAAAGAAGATTGTTGGAAAATTGATACTCAAAATGAAAATTTCGCTGCCGAAAAATTAGTAATGGCCACCGGAAGCAATCCTAAAATCTGGGAAATGCTGCAAACACAAGGACATGCAATTGTAAGTCCGGTTCCCTCCTTATTTACTTTCAACATCAAAGATCCCCGAATAAAAGAATTATCTGGTGTTGCAGCACAAGTCACTGTAACCGTAAAAGATACCAAACTCGAGTCGACGGGACCTTTGTTAATCACACATTGGGGAATGAGCGGTCCCGCAGTTCTGAAACTGTCTGCCTGGGGTGCCAGAATCCTGCACGACAAAAACTATCAGTTTACCATTTTTGTCAATTGGCTGAATGATGTTGATAGCGAAGATGCTGAAAAAATCTTAAAAGACTTAAAACAGGAGCATGCCAAAAAAGCCGTCTCTAAAAAATCTCCTTTCGATTTTCCAAATCGTTTGTGGGAAAGTTTAGTTTTAGCTTCGGAAATTCAGGCAGAAACCAAATGGGCTGATTTATCCAAAATTCAATTGCAAAATCTGGCTGTTCAGCTTACCAAAGCAAAATTTCAGGTCAACGGAAAAAGCACTTTTAAAGAAGAATTTGTAACTGCCGGAGGGATTGATTTAAAAGAAATCAACTTTAAAACCATGGAAAGCAAATTGCATGAAAATCTCTATTTTGCTGGCGAAATTGTCAATATTGATGCCATTACTGGCGGATTTAATTTTCAAAATGCCTGGACAAGCGGATTTATTTTGGCGAGCTCAATTTAATTAGGGAACAGTCTCGGTTTTCAGTCACAGTTAATCCGAGACTGAAAACTGCGATTTATCAATTAACAAGACTTTACATCTTCACTAAGATTTCATTAAGACTATTCTAATAATTTTACGTTCAGCTAAATACCATTAGATGAAAGTAAAATTACTTACCACCATTTCTTTTTTCACTTATCAGCTTTCTATTTCACAATCAGAAAAATTACTTCACGGAAAAGTTATCTGCAATTATACCCCACTTAACAAAGTCGAAGTCATAAACAAAACAGCCAAAACAAGCACAACAACTAATAATTTAGGAGAGTTTTCTATTCTCGTTAAAAGTAAGGATAGCTTATTGTTTTTTTCAAAAGATTATTTTTTCACCAGACTAAAAATAACGCAGGAAAACATCGATCAGAACAACATCATAGTTAATATGGTTATAAAACCGGAAGAATTAAATGAGGTCGTGATTACCAATATAAAATTTGATCGGGTAAAAACCTCTCAGCAAAATATAGACGATATAAAATTAGCAAAAGATGCAGGATCTTTAGAAAAATATACCGGTGTTTACAACGGAACTATTACCAATGGTATCAATTTTGTACGCATTGGAAAAGGTTTATCTAATTTGTTCAGTAACAAAGAAGATGAGCCTGCGAAAAATAAAATCTCGAAAACTGATTTCAAAAAACTCGTAGCAGCATCAATTCCAGATGATTTTTTCATCAAAAATTTAAACTTAAAACCAGAAGAGAAAGAGCTGTTTATTGAATTTTGTGATGCTGATCCCAGATCTAAAAGTCTTTTAGAAAACAGCAACATTCTAATTACAATGGATTTTATGTATGCCAAAAATGAAGAATTTAAAACCCTGAAAACGAATATCAAGAACTAGATCAGATTACTTAGTTTTAGTTTTACTACAATCATTTAGTGCAAACAAATCTTTTAACTAAACCTGAAACTATACACTATCAATTCAACCACCAGATACTGGCATTTAAAACTGCGGCAAATGCTACCCAAATCATATACGGAATCAATAAATATCCGGAAATTTTATTGATTTTAACGAATTTCAAATAAGTTTCATAAATCATCAACCATAAAAGTACAATTTCAATTAGGGCTAGCATTGGGTTCTTTAATTCGAAGAACAAGTAAGACCAGATCGCGTTTAACGTCAGCTGAATTATGAAGAATCCTAAAGCCATTTTCACCGTCTCTTTCTGCTCTTTTATTTTATCCCAAACCAGTCCCGCTGCAACCGCCATAAAAATATAAAGCAGTGTCCAAACCGGCATAAAAATCCAATTAGGTGGATTAAAAGGAGGTTTTATAAGAGTAGGATACCATGTTTCAACACTTGGTCTTGTCACTATACTTGCAGAATATCCTACCATTAAACAAATAACTAATGCAATTGCAATTTTGACTGCCTTGTTCATTTTACTATGATTTTTTTCCAAAAATAATCAAAAAGAAGGCGTAAATCCTATAACTCCCCTTTAGTTTGTTATTAGTTGGCACTTGACTTACATTTTCCAACAGAACTTATATGACGCAATATTTTAAAAACTATCTTTGCCAAAATTTTATAGTTCATGTTTACAGCAGCTGATTTTATTCCTAATACCTATACTTCATCCATCGAAAACGGAAATTTTGAATGGAGCGCACCCAGCAACATCGCGTTAGTAAAATACTGGGGAAAAAAAGACAATCAGATTCCGGCAAATCCTTCAGTAAGTTTTACCCTTAAAAATTGTAAAACGATTACTAAACTTGCTTATACGAAAAGAGAAACTTCTCCCGCAAGTAATTTCTCCTTTGATTTACTTTTTGAAGGGAAACCAAAAGAAGACTTCAAACCAAAAATTCAAAAGTTTCTGGAACGAATTGAAATCTATTTACCTTTTCTGAAAAAGTATCATTTTACTATCGATACTCAAAATACTTTTCCACACAGTTCAGGAATTGCTTCGTCGGCTTCCGGAATGGCAGCTTTAGCAATGAACTTTATGAGTTTAGAGAAAGTATTAAATCCTGAAATGACAGAAGACTATTTTTACCAAAAAGCTTCTTTTTTAGCCCGTTTGGGATCCGGAAGTGCCTGCAGAAGTGTAAAAGGAAATCTGGTAGCCTGGGGAAATCAGGCAAATATTAAAGGAAGTTCGGATTTGTATGGCGTTGAATTCCCTTATACCGTTCACGAAAATTTCAACAACTATCAGGATACCATTTTACTGGTTGATAAAGGTGAAAAACAAGTTTCCAGTACTGTTGGACATGATTTAATGCACAATCATCCCTATGCTGAAAGACGTTTTGCTCAGGCACATGAAAATCTGGATCAGTTAATTACCATTTTTGAAAGCGGTAATCTGAACGAATTTATAAAAGTAGTTGAAAGTGAAGCATTGACATTACATGCCATGATGATGACTTCTATGCCCTACTATATTTTAATGAAACCGAACACCTTGCAAATCATTAATGCCATCTGGAAGTTCCGAAATGAGACTCAGATTCCGGTTTGCTTTACACTTGATGCCGGAGCAAATGTTCATGTTCTCTATCCCGAAAACGTTAGCGATAAAGTGCTACAATTTATTCAGGACGAATTAGTTGTATTTTGTCAGAATGGTCAGTACATTTGCGACGAAATTGGAGATGGTGCAATTGCATTGTAATTTTGCGTATCTTTAATTAAAATTTTGATTATGGACATTCAATTAGAAAAACTTGAGTTAATAAAACTATTAGCAGAGACAGAAGATCCATCTATCTTGAAATCAATTCGAAAAATCTTTAAGAAGGAGCAGAAAGACTGGTGGGATGATTTGACAGAAGAACAAAAAGCAAACGTAGCTCAAAGTGAATTAGAGTTTGAACGAGGTGAATTCATTAGTTTTGAAGATGTTATGAAAAAATACAGATAGTGAATCTTAAAGTAAATTTTTCAAAAACTGCTGAACGAAATTTAGATGATATTTTAAAATTCATCGAAGCCAGATGGTCGGAAAAATCGAAAAAGTTGTTTATTATTAAATTTGAAAAAGCAATTTCGATAGTAAGTATGAATCCTGAGATTTCCCCAAAATCATCCGTAAATAAAAAATATCGAAAATGTGTTATAACCAAACAATCGAGTTTATTATATAGTTATAGCGCTAATGAGATTAGGGTTCACACTATTTTCGACACCAGACAAGACCCAAATAAAATAAAAAAAGACATACAATAAACATGAAAGGACCCTTATTTTACTCAAAAATATTACTCTTTGGAGAATACGGAATCATCCGCGACTCTAAAGGACTTTCTATTCCTTATAATTTTTACAACGGTGCTTTGAAAAAAACCGAAGAACCTTCGGCAGAAGCAATGGCATCCAACGCAAGCTTAAAACGTTTTGCAGCTTATCTTGAAACTTTACAAACAGAACAGCCGGATTTGGTTGCTTTTGATTTGACGGCTTTAAAGAATGATGTAGAAACCGGAATGTATTTCGATTCCAGTATTCCACAAGGATACGGAGTGGGAAGCAGTGGTGCACTTGTTGCCGCAATTTATGATAAATATGCTACTCATAAGATCACCGTTTTAGAAAATCTGACTCGCGAAAAACTATTACAATTAAAGAATATTTTCGCTCAAATGGAAAGTTTCTTCCACGGAAAGAGCTCTGGTTTAGATCCTTTAAACAGTTATTTAAGCATTCCTATTTTAATCAATTCGAAAGATAACATTGAAGCAACCGGAATTCCAACTCAGAGTTTTGATGGAAAAGGGGCTGTATTTTTGTTAGATTCAGGAATTGTAGGCGAAACTGCTCCGATGGTTAACATTTTCATGGAAAGCCTGAAAGACAAAGGCTTCCGTACTATGCTTAAAAATCAGTTTGTAAAATATACCGATGCTTGTGTAGAAAACTTTTTACATGGTGACATGAAATCGTTGTTTACTAATACTAAAAAGCTGTCAAAAGTCGTTTTAAACAACTTCAAACCAATGATTCCGGAACAATTTCATGGGATCTGGCAAAACGGAATTGACACGAATGACTACTATCTGAAACTTTGCGGTTCAGGAGGTGGCGGTTATATTCTGGGCTTTACCGAGGATTTGGAACGTGCCAAAGCATCTTTAAAAGGTTATAAATTAGAAGTCGTTTATCAATTCTAAATCCTGTCTTTTAAAACTCGCTTTCTTTAAATAGACCTTAAAAGTTTAAACTTATGAATAGTGTTTTAAAGATTATCAAAGCGATTTTTTCAGGAGGAATTCTATTTTTAGCACCTTTAATTTTATTAGCGGTACTTTTAGAAAAAAGATTTAGTATTGTTCAAAAAATCACTGTTCACTACACGAAAGTAAAGTTTTTAGCATTGGTTATTGAAGAGGTTGCTGTCATTGTCTTTATCTGCTCTGCAACCGGATCACAACTTTTCCTTTTCGACTCCTGATGCTTCAAATTCACTGGGAGTCTATCTTTGTTTTGCAGAAGGAGAACCTAAAAACAAGTCTAGAATTAAAACCTGAAACCAAACTCAAAAAATGTTAAGCAGACAGCACAAACTTTTAGTAATGAAAATTGTTAGTTTGTTCTCCGTGGTGAGAGGCTATAACATCCCGATTATTGTTTTGGCTCAATACTTATCCTCTATTTTTATACTGGCACCGGAAAAAAGAGCACTGGATATTTTGCTGGATTTCAATTTATTTTTAATCGTTTTTGCTTCCGCAATCACTATTGCTTCAGGTTATATTATCAATAATTTCTACGACAGCCAAAAAGATTTAATCAACAGACCTAACAAATCAATGTTAGACAGATTAGTCAGTCAAAAAACAAAATTATCCGTTTATTTTACACTCAACTTCATTGCAGCCTTAATGGCGCTAATTGTTTCCTGGCGTGCTTTTCTATTCTTTTCGGTATACATTTTCCTCATTTGGTTCTACTCTCATAAAATAAAAAAATACCCTATTGTTGGCAATCTTTGTGCGGCATTCCTGGCAGTAGTTCCATTCTTTGCTATTCTGTTATATTTCTACAATAAAATTTCATTTGAAGAAATCGAGAATCACATGAGTCATTTCATGGTTATTTCATCTCATGCGGTTTTCTTGTTTTTATTGTTGCTCATTCGAGAAATGATAAAAGATCTGGAGAATCTTAAAGGTGATTTAGCTAACAATTACAGGACAATCCCAATACTTTACAACGAAACAGTTTCCAAACAAATCATTACAGTTTTAACGATCCTGACAGTGGTTCCGGTTTATATTTTAATCAACATTTACGATGTGGGTTATATGGACATTTACTTTTATGTCTGTTTTGGCATATTGCTGTTTTTCCTGATTTATTTATGGAAATCAAACTCTAAGGAACAATTTTTACTATTACACAATATCTTAAAATTCCTGATTGTTTCGGGAGTATTTTGCATTGTATTAATTAATCCAGCTGTCTTATGGCATGGAAAAAATTTATTACTAAAATCTTAACGGTTTAACAACTCATTTTTGCCCTTTGTTTTGCTTTCACAGTGCAAAATCTCCATAGTGTAACTTTCAAAACGCTTAAAAAAAGACAATTGTAACACTCTTATAACTCTAAAAAACAACAGCTATCAATCTAAGAACAATGAACTTAGGATTATTTAGCAAGAATAAACTATCTTTGCACAAATTACAGAATTTATGAACAATAAGGAAGGCAATAATAAAAGAGGCGGTTCGAGACCAAATAGCTCAAGACCAAACTCTAACAAGCCAAAACCTCCTATGGCAAAACGTGCTCAAGGGCCGAAAAAGGTGAAACCTGCTGTGAAGGCTGCCGAAGAAGAAAAGGCGCAGAAAATTAAAAAACAGAATCAGGCTCCAAAAAGACAAAAAGCTTCAGACGAAATTCGTTTAAACAAATACATCTCAAATTCAGGTGTTTGTTCTCGTCGTGATGCCGATATATACATTCAGTCCGGAAATGTTAAAGTAAATGGAGTTCCGGTAACTGAAATGGGTTATTTAGTAAAATTAAATGATGTTGTAAATTTCGATGGCGTTACTTTGACTCCTGAAAAGAAAGAATACATCTTATTAAACAAACCTAAAAACTTTACCACTGCTCTTGACGAAGGTCAGGAATATCGTAATGTTTTAGAGTTAGTTCGCGGTTCTACAACGGCAAAAATTGCTCCGATTGGAAGAATGGACAAAAACACAACCGGTTTATTGCTGTTTACTAACGACACGGACATGATTCGTAAATTTACTTTACCAAATCAAAAATCATCTAAAATTTATCAGGTTTCTTTAGATAAAAACTTGAAATTTGAAGATTTAGAAAAAATAAGTAAAGGCTTAGTTCTTGACGGACACCGTGTTTTCGTGGAAGAAATCAGTTATATTGAAAAAGAAGCAAAAAGTGAAGTAGGTCTTAAATTACGTTCTTCGAATGTAAAAGTAGTACGTGCTATTTTCGAAAACTTTGACTATGATGTATTACGTATTGACCGTGTATCGTTTGCAGGTTTAACTAAAAAGAATTTACCGAGAGGTAACTGGCGTTTTTTAACTGACCAAGAAGTTATCAACTTGAAAAACGTATAAGAAACTACTCAAATTGATTTAAATATAAATCCTGTTTTACGCTGTAAGACGGGATTTTTTTATTTAGAAGCTGAAAAAGTTATGACCGAATAAAGTAAAAATAGATCTTCCTATAGATTGGTTTTTTTCTTCTACTGTTTCGTAACAGGAAAAACCGAGGATAATTTTGATTCCGGGAGGAATACTGTTTAAAATATCTCTTTTTTGATCTTCTAAAAGCAATTTTAAACTCTCTAATATTTGGATATTATTCTTAAGATAAGAGACGACTAATAAAGCAGAAAAGTTTAGAATCTCTCGGGCTGTTTCACTTTTGATTCCAACTTCATTAGAAATCATTTCAGAAATCCTGCCTTTTTTATTGGTAAATATTTCTTTCAGCAAACTATTCCCTTCTAATCGATAACAATCATCAACTGATAAAATACGTCCTGATGTAAAATCGACTTCCTGATAGAAAGTGGAATCATCCTGCATCATTGAAGTAATTCCTTTGTAAAAATCCGACTCCTCCGCCCTGTTATACAACCCCATTAAAACCGTACCTATCGAAACATCAATTCCTTTAATTAAAAGTGCATCATTTTCAAAATAAAACTTGTTCAACTTTGAAACAACATTAGAAGAAATAAAACGTCTAAGTTCAATTTGTAGGTTAGGAGTCATATTTAACTTGTTTGAAATTATTTAAATCCGTTAAAAATAATCGACGAAGTGAGGCTTTTTATCGTTTATCAGGATAAAAATATAAAATATTCTAACATTTCCAAAAAATAAGTTAAATGGTGAATTATTGCTTAAACAGTTGTTAAACATAAAAATCCCGAACCTCCAGCAAACATAACCCATTCGTTATCAAAACAAAGAAAAATCCTCTCAAAAAAAAATCACATTTTTTTGATAAAAAATTAAAAAATAAGAAAAAGCTTAAGGATAAATACGCGATTTAAAACAGTAATAAGCGATTTTGCCAGACAATGCTAATAAAAATACCCAGGAAAATAATGCAGCATAAAAAATTTACAAAACTCGAAGCCAAAAAACCTAAAACGGATCCTGTTGCCGCTTTCAGTGCTCTTTGATGATTAGTCGAATCATAAATCAACTCTCCAACGAAAGCCCCTACAAAAGGCCCAATAATAACCCCAAAAGGAATAGGAGCAATAATACCAACAATTAAACCAATGTTAGTTCCCCACACGCCATACGAACTCCCTCCAAATTTTTTAGTCCCTTTTGCCGGAATGATATAATCAAGAATCGTAATTACAATCGTTAGCAAAAATGTAATGCCTAAAACCCAATAATTGTTTTCAACTGCTTTGGTCAGGTACAGCAGTAACAACCCCACCCAGCAAGATGACAATCCGGGTAATACAGGCAGAAAACTGCCAAAAATCCCAACAATCATGCATATAAATCCAAGCAACAACAATAGTAAATCCATGTCAATTTTTTTGTAAATTTGATCTACAAACTTTCTAAAGGAACAAATTAATGCGTCAATTTTTGCAATTTATCTCCTGTAGTTTTCTGATCCTTGTCATCAATAGCAATTTGTATGCCCAAACTAAAAAACTCTCAATAGACGACAGACTTCTGCAAGACAGCATTTATAAAAGTAATAAGAAAAAAGTGCTCAACTTTTCGATGAAAGATTTTAACACTTTATTCTTCGAATATTTTAATCGAAAAAATGATCCAAATATTGTATTAAGCAAAACAGAGTACTACAATTACACCGTTCGTATTGCTGCTTTCTCTGACCGACTAGCTTCTTTATATCCTGAAGAAAAAGAAGTTGCCGCAAAAAACAAAGCAAAATGGCTGTCGGAAAATTATGAAGATTATTTGCAATTCAAAGCTTCTCAAAAAAAATAATTGTATTTTTATATTCTAATTTATTTATTCAATCCAACATCAAAGTCTTGAAGAAGTTTTTCCTTTTATTCGTAATTCTATTTTTTCATTCTTGTCAATATTTTGAGAAGAAGGTTCCGTCTGAAAAAGAATTACTTCAAAAAGAACTAAAATCGATTAACTGGAAAGAAGTTGATGAATTTCCATCTGTTGCCAATTGCGAAAAAATTACCGATAAAAAGCAACGTCAACAATGCTTTTTTGAGGTAATGGCACAACTTATTCAGGAAAAACTGGATATTGACACCCTTTCCATACTCTATCCCGAACTTGACACCATCGAAGTGAAAGTGACCGTTTTTCCAAACTCAACAATGAAATTTGAACCTCAATTCCCTAAAGATTCTGTTGCCTACGACACTATTAAAATCGATAGTATTCTACATGCCCGCCTGGTTAATTTCCCTAAAGTAAATCCGGCACTTAAACGTGGAATTCCGGTAAAAACACAATTTATCTTACCTGTTATTCTCAAGGCAAAAGAAAAAAAATAGTTGTTTTCTCGTTTATATAAGAGAGATTCTATTTCGTAAACTTTCTTCCCTTCCATTCATAAGAGCCAAACAAGCTGTATAAAGCCACAGCCGAACTAAAAAAAGGATACAACAAACTACTTAAGAACAAACTTTTTATTTTGTCTTTCACTAAAAAACGATTCGTAGCATAGAGTAAAATACAATCGATTGCGAATTTTGAAAAAGCCAACAAAACAAAGAAATAATAAGGCAAAATCCAAAAAACAACACTACAAAACCCTACTACAAAACTCAAATTTCCTAAAAAAACAATAAGCCCTAATAGCTTTCCAAAACTGCTTTGATACGAACTTGTTTTGGCTGCCCAACGAACCCTTTGATAAAATAAGGTCTTCCAGTCCTCCGTTGGTTTTGTGCTTACAATTGCGTCTGCCGCTTTTAAATAGTGAACTTCATCAGGAAATATACCAACCGCTTTTTGCAGTAAAAACACATCATCTCCACTGGCAATTTTGCTATTCCCTTCAAATCCATTTAAATCTTCAAACAGCGATTTAGTGTACGCAAAATTGGCTCCGTTGCACATAAAAGCGCTTTGAAGTCCAAAACTTCCAATAGTAGCACCTTGCAGACTCGTTAAATCCAATTGCTGAAAATGATGCAAAAAAGAGTTCTCACATTCGTACGTTACCGCTCCTGCCAGCATCGAAACCTTATTTTGCTGAATGTAATTATCGAAGGTCAACAACCAATTCTCAGGCACCAGACAATCGGCATCTGTAGTAACAACCCAATCTGTTTTCACCAATTGCATAGCAGTAGAGATAGCATCTTTTTTGGGAGAATTCGAAATTCGGACATTGTCAATTTGCGAAATTTGAAATGTGAAATGTGAGATTTGAAATTTCTCCTTAGAATTATCATCTACCAAAATAACTTCAAACAAATCATTAGGGTAATTCAGTTTTGAAAAACTTTCTAAAAGGTTAGGTAAGTTCTCTTCTTCATCCCGAAACGGAACTATAATCGTAAAGCTTGTTTGAGGTTTCAAATCTATATTTTGGTACTTTTTTACTTTAAAAAAACCATAAATAAGCAAACCAATGGTAATCAAATAAATGCCTAATATGGCAGACAAACCCCAAATCATTCTGCTGTTTTGGTCTTAAAATTTAGTACATAATAAGCTCCTATAACAACCGGTAAAACCACATTAAGAAACCACATCAAAGTGCTGATAAAAACTACAATCCACTCGTTTACCCCTAAAATTCCAAAGAAATAAATTGCAACACTTCCTTTTACCGCAAAATCCAGAAACTGAAAAGTAGGCAGTGACGAAGCCAAAAAGTAAACTACAGCAATAGTAGCAATTAGTGTAAAATAAGGCAAATCAACATCAAAAGCCAAGAACAAAAAGTAATACTGATGTGAAAAGACCAAATACCGCAAAATTCCTAAAACAATATTCTTACGGTGAACTGATTTTGGGATTTCATTAATCTTATGTATCAATTTCTCGATTGAATATCCCTTAATTTTTATTTTCTTTAGGGAAAACAAAACAACAAAAAGCAACACAAAACCCCCAAATAAAACGGCAACTGTTTGCGTTGTAATAATCTCATATTTGGCATTGAAATACAATAACCCAAAAATCCCGAAAATCACCGTTAAGATCATCTGGATTCCGTTGCAGATCAGGTTTAAGAAAATTACTTTCTTTGCCTCTGATTTCGGATAATACAAGGCTTTTCCGGCGTACTCTCCCACTCCGTTTGGCGTAAAAATTCCGGCTGTTAAAGCTGCCAGCACTTGTTTTGTGGCTTCTCCCAAAGAAATTTCATGAATTACCTTAGCCAGATTTTGCCATTTCAGGATTTCGAAATAACGGTTCAAAACACTTAAAAGCAATATGAACCCAATTCCTAATACGGACTGATTTTTACGAAACAGCACGATGAATTTTTGCCAGTCCAATTGATCATTATGCGCCAACTGATCATAAATAAAGTAAAATGCACCTCCTACAATCAAAAGTTTGATTAGAAGAACAAGGAATTGCTTAGCTTTGTGAGGAATTGAAATCATGTCGCAAAAGTAATCAATTTGAAAATGTGGCAATTTGAAAATTGGAAAATGAAATGTTAGAATCAGGAAATAAAAAGCGAAATTTAATTAGCTCGCTGGTAAATCATCATTTTTGCATAGAAAACGTAACAAAAAGTTCAATATTAGAGGTTTTAAAAGCATCCAGTACCAAGGTTGTAGAATTTGATGAAAAATTCGATTGGTCATTTTTATCTGATGAAAGTTCAAGCAAAACCACAAAACCATTTATGTTATTTGACCAAATTAATGAATGGAGTTATCTAATATGGAATGTTTGGGATTTTGAAGAAACAAAGCAAATGACATTATTTCTTTCGAAAGAGCTTAATACAAAAGTTTATTATTTTTTCGTTGATCCCTGGATTGCCACTTGCAGATGGGTTTTAGCAGATAACGGAACTCTTTTGACATCCTATTATGAAAGTCATGGTACAATTTTAAATAACGAAGACAATTCTGAAACCGAAAATATATTAAAACAAGAAGATGATTTCGAAGATAAGTTTTGGAATTTATACAACAGTATCTGTCAATCAATAGAAATACTGAATAAAGAACAAAATGTAATATTAACAAAAGGGCATCTAAGCTGATAAACTTTGAACGTGAAACATCAAACCTGAAACAAAAAAACTTGACAAAAGAACGCATCATATTAGGTATTGACCCCGGAACGACAATTATGGGTTTCGGATTAATTAAAGTCACCAATAAAAAAATGGAATTTCTGCAGCTTAACGAACTGCAATTATCCAAATACGACAATCATTACCAAAAATTAAAAATCATATTTGAGCGTACCATCGAACTAATAGAAACACACCATCCGGACGAAATTGCGATTGAAGCTCCTTTCTTTGGCAAAAACGTTCAATCGATGCTGAAATTGGGGCGTGCACAGGGTGTCGCAATGGCAGCGGGACTCTCGAGAGGGATTCCTATCACTGAGTACGAACCTAAAAAGATTAAAATGGCGATTACCGGAAACGGAAATGCCAGTAAAGAACAGGTCGCAAAAATGCTCCAGCAGCTTCTTGGGCTAAAAGAATTACCCAAAAACCTCGACTCAACAGATGGTCTTGCGGCTGCCGTTTGTCATCATTTTAATTCCGGTAAAGTTATTGCCGGTAAAAGTTATTCGGGTTGGGATGCTTTTGTGAAACAAAATGAAGAACGAGTTAAAAAATAAGTGATCAGTGATCAACTTTTTAGTGTTCAGTTTTTTAAACAATAAATAATACCGGATGACATTTCAAGATTTATTAGCTTATAAAAAATCTTTTTCTTTAGCAATGAAAATATTTGAAATTTCAAAATCATTTCCAAAAGAAGAGATATACTCATTGACCGATCAAATTAGACGCTCTTCACGAAGTGTTCCTGTAACTATTGCTGAGGCATATCGAAAGAGGATTTATCCTAAGCACTTTTACAGCAAGTTAACTGACTCTGATGGAGAAAATTCAGAAACACAAGTTTGGTTGGAATTTGCTTTTGCCTGTAAATATATTTCTAGCGATCTATACAAAGAACTCCTCTCTGAGAGTACTGAAATAGGAAAACTAATTAACTATATGCTTCTAAATCCTGAAAAATTTGGAGTTAAAAAAGAGTAAGCAGTATTCATCTGCTTAATACTCATCTTTTAAAGTTAAAAACCTGAACACTGAAAATCTGAACACTGAATACTATAAATGAGCGGCATCTACATCCATATCCCTTTTTGCAAGCAGGCTTGTCACTATTGCGACTTTCATTTTTCGACTTCAATGAAAAAGAAAGACGAGATGGTTTTGGCTTTAGCCAAAGAAATTATCCTTCGAAAAAATGAATTGAACCTTACTGACTCCGCTCGAAGCGACAATCAAATAGAGACCATTTATTTTGGCGGCGGGACCCCGTCCGTTTTGAGTAATGATGAGATCAACTTTTTAATCGAGACCGTTTACAAGAATTACAATGTTGCAGAAAATCCGGAGATCACGCTCGAAGCCAATCCCGACGATTTATCTCCCGAGCGTATTCTGGAATTATCAAAAAGCCCTATAAACCGTTTAAGCATTGGAATTCAGTCTTTTTATGAAGACGATTTAAAGATGATGAACCGCGCTCATAATTCGGTGGAAGCCAAAAAATGTTTAGAAGAAGCAACAAAATATTTCGATAATATTTCGCTCGATCTGATTTACGGAATTCCGGGAATGACTGACGAAATGTGGAAACAAAATATTGAAACCGCTTTAAGCTTCGGGATTCCTCATATTTCAAGTTATGCTTTGACAGTGGAACCCAAAACGGCTTTAAAAAAACTAATTGACACCGGTAAAATTGCAGAACCACAAGACGAAGCAGCTTCCAATCATTTTATGATTCTGGTTGATATACTTCAGAAAAATGGTTTTATTCACTACGAATTATCCAATTTTGGAAAGGAAGGTTACTTCTCCAAAAACAATTCGGCATATTGGCTTGGCAAAAAATACATTGGAATCGGACCTTCGGCTCATAGTTTTGACGGCCACAAAAGAGGGTGGAATATTGCAAATAACGCTTTGTATCTAAAAGCAATTCAGCATGATGAGCTTCCTATTGAAACGGAAATTCTAACTGTTTCAGATCGTTATAATGAATATATTATGACAGGGCTACGAACCATTTGGGGCGTTTCTCTGGAAAGAATTGAAAACGAATTCGGATCGGAATATTTGAATTATTTACTAAAACAATCTCAAAAATTCTTAACAGATGATTTACTTTCAATTGAAAACAATATTCTTAGGCCAACTTTAAAAGGAAAATTTTTAACGGATGGAATAGCTTCAGATTTATTTTATTTAAATTTGGAAGAATAAAAATTGAACGCTGATAAAACGGATGCAAGCAACGCTGATAAAAATCCGCAAAAATCCGCGTTAGAATATCTGTAAAATCCGTGTTCCATTATGCTAGCACTTATTGAAGGCAAATATCAAATCGACTTATCAAAACCCATTGATATTTCAATTCCGTTAACCAATACTGATGAAAACCCGATTGCCTGGTACATCGAAAAACCAGTCATTGAACCGGTCGTTTTTGGTGACTGGATTGGAAAGGTGTCTAAAGGGAAATCATCTACTAATTTCAATAATATTTTCTTCAACCCTCATGGCCATGGAACGCATACAGAGTGTTTGGGACATATTACGAATGATTTTTTCAGTATCAATCAGTGCTTAAAGCAATTTTTCTTTACTGCCCAACTGATTACAGTCGAACCCGAAAAAATGGGTGATGATTTGGTAATTACAAAAGAACACATTTCGACTTCGCTCAATGGGACAAATACCTCGACTTCGCCCACCAGAACAATTGAAGCTTTAATTATTAGAACGCTTCCAAATCAGATTTCAAAAAAATCAACAAAATATTCCAATACCAATCCGCCCTATTTATCAGAAGAAGCGGCAATTTTCATCCGTGAAAGCGAAATTCAGCATTTATTGATTGACTTACCAAGTGTTGACAGAGAACATGATGAGGGAAAATTACTGGCACACAAGGCGTTTTGGAATGTAAAAGACACCCACAATCTAAATTCCGACGCACGATTAAACGCAACTATTACCGAAATGATTTTTGTTTCGGATGAAATCGAAGATGGAGCCTATATACTAAATCTCCAGATTGCTTCGTTTGAAAATGATGCGAGTCCAAGCAAACCAATATTATTTAAGATTTCAAATCTTACAACGTAAAGGCTTAAATATAAAATCGATCCTCTAAAATGATAACAGTTTCAACAGATAAGAGCAAACTTGATGTTCCGTTTATTCGAAATTTCCTGAAAGACATTTACTGGGCCGCCGGAAGAACTATCGAAGAGGTGCAAACAACGATAGATGCTTCAGTTTGTTTTGGCATTTACCTTAATGACAAACAAATCGGTTTTGCAAGAGTCATTACAGATTATGTTGTTTTTGGCTATGTAATGGATGTTTTTATTACTGAAGAACAACGTGGCAAAGGATATTCGTCTGTTTTGATAGAACACATGATGAACGACCCACAGCTCAAAAACATTCAGATTTGGAGATTAGCCACCACTGACGCTCACTTTTTATACGAGAAATTTGGCTTTACAGCCTTACAGCATCCCGAAAAAATGATGGAAAAGAAAATATCATGAAAACAATACTCAAACTTGAAGAACTGGGAATGTTTATTCTCGGAATCTATTTGTTTAGCCTTTTAAACTATCAATGGTGGTGGTTTTTAGTCTTCATTCTGGCCCCTGATTTTTCTATGATTGGTTATGCATTTAATTCCAAAATTGGTGCTTTATCCTACAACCTGTTCCACCATAAAGGAATTGCAATAATAATTTATATCTTAGGTTGTTATTTAAAAATAGAATACATTCAACTTATCGGAATCATTCTGTTCTCCCATGCTGCAATGGATCGTTTTTTCGGTTATGGTATGAAATATCAAAAAGGTTTTAAGTATACACATTTAGGTGAAATTGGTAAATAAAAAATAATATGAATCTGGAAACGTACTACGAATATTGTCTTTCAAAAAAAGGAGTTAGCGAGCACTTCCCTTTTGACGAGGACACTTTGGTTTTTAAAGTTGGCGGAAAAATGTTCGCATTATCCTCCTTATCACAATGGGAAAAAAACGAACCCTCGGTTAACTTAAAATGTGATCCCGAACGTGCTCAGGAACTAAGAGCCGAATATGAAGAAATCAAACCCGGATTTCATATGAGCAAAGTGCACTGGAATACTATCGCTCTCAACGGAAGTTTACCAACCGCTTTCCTTAAAGAATTAATCGATCATTCGTATGAATTGGTTTTCAAAAGTTTGACAAAGAAAATTCAGAATGAAATTATCGAATTAGAAAATTAGGCATTACATTTGCAGCATAAGACCAAAAAACTAGCAACTCAGTTACCATGTAACTTAGCAACTTATCAATCATGAAAGAACAATTTAAAAAATTTCTGAACGAAGAACAAGACCCTAAAGCGATTGAAAAAATCACTTCGAAGCTCAATGATTTATTGATGAAAAACGAAGAAATCGGGTATATTGCGGTTCAAAAAAAACCTGCAATAACTGTTTTTCCGGATAGCATAATCTTAACCAACAAACGTATTATTATCTGCAAACCTAAAAACTTAGGTTTATCAATGGATTTTACAGATTATACCTGGGATGATATTGCGAGCACTTTTGTAAAAGAAAATATTTTAGGTTCTGAATTTTCATTTGGCACCAAAACTGATCTGACGATCTCAATCGATTATATTCCGAAAACTCAGGCCAGAAAAATTTATACTTATGCTAAAGAGCAATTGGATTTGTTAAAAAATCCTGCTGCTTCTGAGACTCCAATAACTGAGGCAACACCAATCGTTGAAGATAATTTTGAAGACGACGTAGAAGAAGTTGAAACAGAAGAGGTGACCAGTTTTGCCGAAATTTTGCCTGCTGCCGCTACTCCTTATGAAACTTTTGAACCTATTCAACCCGCTCCAACTTCTACAGGAGAACGTAAATTAAGCGACTTATCCAAAGAAGAACTTTTTGATAAACTGCAGAATTATAAAAAACTACTTGACAATGGTTTAATCATGCAAGGGGAATATGATACCTATAAAAAAGAGATTTTAAGCTATATGTAATTTAGTCTTAAAGTCTAAAGTCATAAAGTCTTAATGCTTTTGTGTGTATAATACAAAAAAGCCGGAATAGAAATTCTATTCCGGCTTTTTTACTTTATGACTTTCGACCTGCGACTTTACGACTTACAAAGTAGCTTTCTGCTTCTCCACAAAACTATTCGATTGCAGCTCCAGTAACTCTTTTGCATTTTTACGCTGTAAATCAAAAAGACCTCTGTCTCCCGCAATATCAGCATACACCTTATCATGCATTTGGGCACTGGTTTTCACTAATAGTTCACGCTGGTATTTATTTTGTTCCAAAGTCGCTTTCATAGCTGTTTCGGCCTCTTCCTGTTTAAAATCAAACTCCCCTTTTGGAGCTAATAATTTTGCTATAATTGGAGAAGTTTCAATTGCCAAAAACAACAGCATGATAAAAAATGAAGGAAGCCAAGGCAACTTATTCAAGGCATTAATGCGCGCCATTAATCCGTCAAAACCTTCAATGATTGGCTGTGTCTGTGTGACTTTTTTATCTAAGTCAGCCTGTAATTGTTTTCCCGTTTTTTCTTTCTCGGCAATTTTTGCTTCGTTAGTAGTCTTTAAAGTTGCAAGCTCTTTTAAAGCTGCATCATGTTTATCACGTTTTTCTTTATAAACCGGTCCTTTCCCCAGTTTCTTCGTTCCCGAAGTCCCTTCAGCTTCTGTAATATAAGTAGAGTATAAAGCATTTACTTCTTTTTCTTTTGTCAGAATATCATTTTTCAAAGCGGCAATCTCAGCCTTGTTTTTATCTAAATCTGATTTGAAATAATTGCCTACCTGTTTTTTGTTTGCCAATTCCATCTCATTTTTTTCCTTCAATAAAACGGTATTGATTTCTTTCTCGAAAATTTTAATTTCCAGAGGTTTCGAAATTACAATTGCTATAATAATGGCCAATATAATTCTGGGAGTCGCCTGAATAAATTCATCCATAAAACGATCTCTTTTTTTAATCGTCGAAACAATAAATCGATCCAGATTAAAGATGAGCAAGCCCCAGACAAATCCAAAGGCTAAAGCCGGATAAAGAGAGTCAAAAACGGTAAAAAGCGCATAAGCACTGGCCAGAAAAGCCATAACGGCAGTAAAAAAAACGGTGGCGCCAATACCAACATATTTGGTTTGTTCGCCATTTGAACAGCCTTCGAGCAGATCCCGATCGGCTCCGGAGCAAAGGATAAAAAATTGTTTTAACATGATTGATGATTTTTGATTGATGATTATTTCGTCCGTTCGCCCTTTGGGCTCAATTGACAGGGCAAATTTAGCGCCAAAAAATTAAATTCTAAGTTAAATAGTTCATTTCTTTTAAGTTGGGTTCTTAAAAAACATTTCTCATTTAAATGTTATTTCAACATTAATCTATTTTTAATGTAAACGAAGAATCATAACACTATGTTAATTTTTTTCAAGTCCTTTAATAACATTCAGGTTCTAGTTTCGCAGCAAATCAAACTAAAACACAAATGAAAAAAATTTATTTAGTAATTACACTTCTGTTTTTAGCCTTGTCAGGTTATGCTCAAAAGGCTATAATCTCAGGAAAAGTGCTGGATACAGATGACAAACTTCCTTTACCGGGAGCAATGATTCAAATTGTAGGTGAGAACAAATACACTGTTACAGATTACAATGGTCATTTTGAATTGCTTAGCATAAATGCAGGAACTTACCAGCTACAAGTAAAATATATTGGATACACGGCTCTCACAAAAGAAATTACAGTGGAACAGGGTAAAAACAACGTAATTGATTTTGCACTTAAAACTTCGGGAACTGAATTGAACGAAGTTGTGGTGGGAGATATCTTAAAAGGTCAGGCAAAAGCCCTGAACCAACAAAAAAACAACAAAAACATTGGAAACGTAATCTCTTCTGACCAAATGGGACGTTTTCCGGATGCCAACGTTGGGGATGCCTTAAAACGTGTTCCGGGAATCACGATGCAAAACGATCAGGGTGAAGCCCGTAATATTATTATCCGTGGACTTGCTCCGTCATTGAACTCTGTTACCTTAAATGGAGATCGAATTCCATCAGCAGAAGGAGATAATAGAAATGTACAAATGGATTTGATTCCATCTGATATGATTTCGACAATTGAAGTCAACAAAACCTTAACTTCCGATATGGATGCAGATGCTATTGGAGGTTCTGTAAACCTGATCACAAGAGCTACACCAAATGGAGAGAGAATTTCTGCAACACTGGCCGGAGGTTATCTGCCAATTCGCGAACACGCCTCTTATACAGCCGGATTGGTTTATGGAAATCGTTTTCTCGACAATAAACTGGGGGCCGTGTTCAGCGGATCTTATAACAATGTGAATTACGGATCTGATAATATTGAGAACGAATGGGTAAAAGATAAATTCGGAAATGAATACTTACAGGCATCTGAGATTAGAAAATACGATGTACAGCGTATTCGTCGCAGTGGATCTGTGGCATTAGATTACAAATTTGATGAAAATAACACCATTTTTGCCAATGCCATTTACAACTGGAGAGACGATAGAGAAAATCGTTTCAGAACTACTTACGATGATATTCAGCCCATTTATAATGGTGGACAAATTACAGCTTTTAAAGGCCGTGTAAAACGTCAAACCAAAGGCGGATCTGACAATAATCGTAATAAAAACAGCCGTTTAGAAGACCAACGTGTTCAGAATTATTCGATTCGTGGAGAACATTTAATCCACTCTAAACTAGATTTGGACTGGTCGGCTAACTATGCAAAAGCCAGAGAATACCGTCCGGAAGAACGTTATATCGAATACCGTCAAAAAGGTTTGGACTTAACTCAGAATCTATCTGATATCGAATTTCCGTTAATCGCAACCACCGGAGAGTCTCTGGACAAATTCAAGTTCCAAACGGCTACCGAAAATACAAATGAAACCAGCGAAAGTGAATTTGGAGCAAAAATTAATATCCGTTTCCCATTTACTATTATACCATCTCAAAAAGGTAGATTAAGAACCGGACTCCGACTTCGATTGAAAGAAAAAGAAAGAAACAACAATTTCTTTGCCTACACACCAATCAATACTGATATGGCCTTGCTGTCGCAGATTCCTAACAGTCTCTATGACGGTCAAAACTTTAATCCGGGAAGTAAATATGTTCCGGGTAGTTTTGCTTCGGCTAACTTTTTAGGAAGTTTAGATTTAAACAACGCGGCGTTATTCAACAAAAAAGCAGATCCATCAGAATTCTTAGCCGTAAATTTTAATGCTAAAGAAAACATTTATGCCGCTTATGTAAGATGGGATCAGGATTTTAACGATAAACTCTCTATGGTTTTAGGTTTTCGAGTAGAAAACACTCATATTGATTATACCGGAAACCGTGTTTTGGATGAAGAAAAATTAGAAAGTCAAATCAACACGACCAACTCTTACACTAATTTATTGCCAAGTATTTCATTCCAATACAACGCGACCAAAGATTTAGTTTTAAGAGCTGCCGCTACAACAGCTTTGGCCAGACCGGACTACTATGCTCTGGCTCCGTATGTAAACAATATTGCTGCCGAAAAAGAAATTACAGCCGGAAATCCAGATCTTGACGCCACTTACTCGTACAATTATGATTTCATGGCCGAAAACTATTTCAAATCTGTCGGATTAATTTCTGGAGGTGTTTTCTATAAAAAACTGGAAAATTTCATTTACAATTATAGCGACAACCAGTACACCGCTGCAAAATTTGCTGCTGATTTCCCAAACCAGGCAAATCCAATTCCGGCAGGTGAAAACTGGTCATTTTTACAATCAAGAAACGGAGATACTGTTGATGTTTATGGCTTTGAAGTTGCTTTTCAGCGTCAGTTGGATTTCCTTCCTGGGAAATTCCTTAAAGGATTTGGTATTTATCTGAACTACACCTACACCAAATCTAAAGCAAAAGGAATCGCTGATGAAGATGGAAACGAAAGAAACAATATTAGCCTTCCGGGAACCACACCGCATATGTTTAACGGCTCATTATCGTGGGAAAACAAACGTTTTTCTGCCAGAGTTTCAACCAATTTCACTTCAGATTATTTAGATGAATTGGGTTCAGAATCTTATAAAGACAGTTATTACGACAAACAATTTTTCTTAGACGCAAACGCTTCATTCAAAATTACATCAAAGCTTCGTCTTTTTGCTGAAGCCAACAACTTGACCAATCAGCCTTTGCGCTACTATCAGGGAGTTAAGACACATACCAAACAAGCAGAGTACTATCAGGCCCGATACAATTTCGGCTTGAAACTTGACTTATAATAATTTACACCTAAAATCCTTACATTAGACAGAACCTAACAGTTCTGTCTAATGGTATTAAAAATCGAATCAATAATGAAAAATAAAACGATACTCGCCTTTATACTTTTAAGCACTTTATTCATCGCTTGTAAAGAAGACAAACTGGCACCCGTAGCTGCAAATGCTGTAAAACCAACCGTTGTTACTGAAGCCTTGCCTCACGATACAGATGATCCTGCGATCTGGATTCACCCAACTGATTCTTCGAAAAGCATTATTATAGGAACAGATAAAGATACAGACGGTGCTTTGTACGCTTTTGATTTAAAGGGAAAAATCATTGCAAAATCTGAAGTGCTAAAACGCCCGAACAATGTTGATATCGCTTATGGCTTAATCGTAGATGGAAAAAAAGTTGATGTTGCTGTTACTACAGAACGTGAATCAAACAAAATAAGAATCTTTAGTTTACCTGATTTAAAAGCAATTGACAATGGTGGAATCGCTGTTTTCGAGGGTGAAGAATTACGTGATCCAATGGGAATTGCTTTGTATACCCGAAAAACTGATGGCAAAATCTTTGCTATTGTAGGCAGAAAATCTGGACCATCGGGAAGCTATTTATGGCAATACGAACTTTCAGGAAATGGAAAATTTGCTACAGCAAAAGTCGTTCGAAAGTTTGGTGCCTACAGCGGGAAGAAAGAAATCGAAGCTATTGCAGTAGATAATGAATTAGGAACTATCCTCTATTGCGACGAACAATTCGGAATCAGAAAATACAAAGCCGATCCTGCCTTAAACGACAACAAAGAACTCGCGATTTTTGGAAAAACTGGTTTTAAAGGAGATAACGAAGGAATCGCGATTTACAAGAAAACAGATTCTACCGGATACATTCTGGTTTCCAACCAGCAAGCAAACACTTTTATGGTGTACCCGAGAGAAGGAGCAAATGGCAATCCGAATAGCTACCCGCTTTTAGCAGAAATTCCAACATCGACTATTGAATGTGATGGTGCCGATGTTACCAGCATCAATCTAGGCGGAAGCTTTAAAAATGGCCTTTTCGTAGCGATGAGCAACGGGATGACTTTTCACTACTATGCCTGGGATTTGATCCAGAAACGTATTGATGAAGGAAGGAAATAGCTTTTTGCTTCATGTTTCATGTTTCATGTTTCATGTTTTTGCTAAACCATAAAACCCGGAATTTTATAAGTCTTGTCACATTTCACAACTTACATTTCACAAACTTAAAGAAACAAAAAAGCTGTTCATAACGAACAGCTTTTTTTAGTTTGAATTAGTAATCTTCCTTATTCTATGATCGGTGCGCCAGCCAAAATTTCGGCATTAGCAAATTCTTCAAATTTCGCGAAATTAGCTTTAAATTTCTGAGCCAATTCAACTGCTTTTTTGTCGTACAACTCAGGATCTTCCCAAGTATTTCTAGGATCTAAAATTTCATTTGGAACATTTGGACAGGTTTCAGGTTGTGCAATTCCAAATACTTTATGATTTTTAAAGTTTACGTTATCCAATTCTCCGTTTAAGGCAGCGGTAATCATGGCACGAGTGTATTTCAACTTCATACGGCTTCCTGTTCCGTAAGGACCACCTGTCCAACCTGTATTGATCAACCAAACTGTTACGTTAGCTTCTTCCATTTTTTTAGTTAGCATTTCTGCGTAACGTGTTGGGTGTAACGGCATGAATGGTGCTCCAAAACAAGCTGAGAAATTAGGCTGAGGCTCTGTAACCCCTGCTTCTGTTCCGGCAACTTTAGCTGTATATCCTGAGATAAAATAGTAAGCAGCCTGTCCAGGAGTCAGTTTTGAGATTGGAGGCAAAATTCCGAAAGAATCTGCCGTTAAGAAAAATATATTCTTAGGATTATGTCCAATAGAACCTGGCTGAATATTGTCGATATGAGTAATTGGGTAACTTACACGTGTATTTTGAGTGATGGAAACATCATCATAATCTACCTCGTTTGTTCCCGGTTTGAAAACCACATTTTCTAAAAGCGCTCCTTTTTTGATCGCTCTAAAAATGTCCGGTTCATTTTCTTCTGTAAGGTTAATTACTTTTGCATAACATCCCCCTTCAAAGTTGAAAACTGTATTTTCTGCAGTCCAGCCGTGTTCATCGTCTCCGATTAACTTACGTTGCGGATCTGCTGATAAAGTAGTTTTTCCTGTTCCTGATAATCCGAAGAAAATTGCAGTATCTCCTTTTTCACCAACATTCGCACTACAGTGCATTGGTAAAGTATTTTTGAAAACCGGTAAGATGAAGTTTAATGCAGAGAAAATCCCTTTTTTCATTTCTCCTGTATACCCTGTTCCTCCAATAAGTGCGATCTTTTTAGTAAAATCTAAAATAGCAAAATTAGACTGACGCGTTCCGTCTACAGCAGGATCTGCCATAAAACCCGGAGCACAAACTACAGTCCATTCCGGAGTAAAATTAGTCAATTCTGACTCTTCCGGTCTTAAAAACATATTGTAACAAAACAAATTAGACCATGCTGTTTCAGTAACAACACGAACATTTAATCTGTAATTAGCATCAGAACAAACATAAGAATCGCGAACAAAAACTTCTTTATTTGATAAATACTGTGTTACCTTATTGTATAATCTTTCAAAAGCATCCGGTTCAAAAGAAATGTTAACATTTCCCCACCAAACCTGATCTCCGGTAATACTATCTTTTACAATATAACGATCCTGAGGAGAACGTCCTGTAAATTCGCCTGTATTAATTGCCAATGCTCCCGTGGAGTTCTCAACACCTTGACCTGATTGCAAAGTGATCGCATGTAATTCATCTGCAGATAGTTGATATCGAACCTTTGCATTTTCAATTCCTAATTCTTTCAGCGAAATCGATTGCGTGAAAACTGTGTGACTGTCCATAAATTTTTAGTTGTGTGTGATGTTTAAGAGAATGCAAAATTATATAATTTATTATTAAACCTTTAAAAAAATTTAAATTTCACTTTTATTTATGCTAATTAGTTAAAATTTAAACTCCTAAAATGAATAAAACAAAAAATAAATGCCTCTAATTCATTTTTCTATAACCCTCTAAATGAATTTGTTATATTATTTATGCATTAAAGCAAAAAACAATAGAAACTCACATAAACAAGATTATATGTTATTTATGAGACAAAATTAAAGATTAATTTTTAGATAGAATTTTTTATTCGGTATTTTATGATTTTCTCCTCAAAATCGTAACAAATAATAACGCCCAGGCAATAATTAATAAAAAACCACCTACTGGAGTTGCGAATACGATAATTTTAAAATCAAAAACCGTGAGGCTTTTAGTGGCTAACATATAGATAGATCCGCTAAAAAGCAATACCCCGGCAACAACCAAATTGTAGATTGTTTTCACCATTTTCTCGGCGATATCTTTTCGGGTCGAAAGAAAAAGTAAAAATAAGGCATGATACATTTGGTAACGAACACCAACTTCAAAAGTGTTTAATTCTTCTATAGACAAGTATTTCTTCAGTAAATGTGCACCAAAAGCGCCTAAAATGATCGCTAACATTCCCATAAAAGCACCTGCCAAAACAATTCTTCTTTTCATATTTTCTATAACTTTCGATTTTCATACAAAAATACTTCAATAGTCCTTAAAAAGCATTTTAGTTTTGAAAAATATTTATCATTAAAAATAATTTCCATTTTTTTGGCATTAAAAAAAAATATCCAATATTTTTCCGAAATTAAAATTGTTATATATTTAACATTTTAATATATTTGTGTTATAAATATAAAATATGAGAAGCATTTTAATCATTGGAGCCGGCAGATCTGCATCGTCCTTAATTCGTTATTTATTGGCAAAATCAGAAAGCGAAAACCTACACCTCGTTGTAGCAGATCTTTCTTTGGCCTTAGCCGAAAAGAAAACACAGAAACACCCTAATGCCACTCCAATTGCTTTAAATATTTTTGATACTGAAGAAAGAAAAGCGGCCATCGAAAAAGCCTCTATAGTAATCTCGATGCTGCCAGCTCATTTACATATCGAAATCGCAAAAGATTGTCTTGAATTTAAAAAACACCTGGTTACCGCTTCTTATATTAGTGACGCCATGCAGGCACTTGACGAGGAGGCAAAGAAAAACAATCTGGTTTTCATGAATGAAATTGGTCTCGATCCCGGGATCGATCACATGAGCGCCATGAAAGTCATTGATGAAATCAGAGCCAAAGGTGGAAAAATGCTGCTTTTTGAATCGTTCTGCGGCGGCTTAGTTGCTCCCGAATCCGACAATAATTTATGGAATTACAAATTTACCTGGGCTCCACGAAATGTAGTTCTGGCCGGACAGGGCGGTGCCGCAAAATTCATTCAGGAAGGCACTTATAAATACATACCCTACAGCGCTTTATTTCGACGCACCGAATTTCTGGAAGTCGAAGGCTACGGGAAATTTGAAGCTTATTCCAATCGCGATTCTCTTAAATATAAATCGGTTTACGGCCTAGACAATGTCCTGACTCTGTACCGCGGAACCATTAGAAGAGTTGGTTTTTCGAAAGCATGGAATATGTTTGTACAATTGGGCATGACAGACGATAGTTATATCATGGAAGATTCTGAGAACATGAGTTACCGTCAATTCGTGAATTCCTTTTTACCGTATCACCCAACCGATTCGGCAGAAATCAAAACCCGTCTGATTCTAAAAATTGATCAGGACGATATTATGTGGGACAAACTTTTAGAGCTGGATCTTTTTAATCCAAACAAAAAAGTAAACCTGCCTAATGCCACTCCGGCACAGATATTAGAGAAAATATTATCCGACAGCTGGTCTTTAGAACCAGATGATAAAGATATGATTGTCATGTACCATAAATTTGGTTACGAGCTTAATGGGGAGAAAAAACAAATTGACTCCAAAATGGTTTGCATTGGCGACGACCAAACTTATACCGCCATGGCAAAAACTGTGGGGTTACCGGTTGCAATGGCAACGCTGTTAATTTTAAATGGAAAAATCACAACTCCGGGTGTACAGCTTCCGATAAAAAAAGAAGTATACCTGCCTATTTTAAACGAGTTAGAAGAATACGGGGTTATTTTTAACGAACAAAAAATGCCCTATTTTGGATATAATCCGGATTTGTTCTAAGATCTGGATTGTTTGTTTTTTAGAATTTTTTTTTTAGTTTTTTATTTTATCCGCTTCTGGAAACCAGAAGCGGATTTTTTTTTCTACTTAGGCACAAAGAAGCAAAGGTGCAAAAAGTCAAAGTTTTTTTTTAGAACAAACAGCTTTGTAACCCAATGACTCTAACCCTTTGCATCTTTGAACCTCTGTACCTTTGAACCTTTAAAAAACCTATTTCTCGGACTGTATCGTGATTGGCAGACGATATTGCACCCTAACTGCTTTACCTTGTTGAGTTGCTGCTGTCCATTTTGGTGAAAGCTTCAAGACTCTGGTCACCTCATTCCCTATTCCGTAGCCAACATCTTTAATTGTTTTAATATCCGAAAGACTACCATCTTTTTCAATAGTGAATTCCATATATGTTTTTCCTTCGATTTTATTCTTCCCAACTGCCGCCGGCATTTTGAAATTCTTCCCTATAAACTTATAAAATGCTGTCATGCCCCCTGGATATTCAGGTAATTTCTCGACATCTTCCAAAACATAAAGGTCTTTCTCTTTGATATCGCCTTTGATTGGCGGTTTTTGAGCCATTGTTTTAGTACTAAAAACAAACAATAACAAGGCATAAATTGCACCTACAGTAAATACGTTAAACACAATTTTAATCGGAGATTCTTTTTTGGTCATCATAAGTAAACGTTTTTTAGTTATTAAATAATTGATGTTGCTCGCCAAAGCAACCGTATTTTTATTAGAAGCAAAATCAAGCAATAAATATTGATAGCTTTTAACCTCACCAAATCGAACATTTACAGCCTCATCAGCCAGAAATTCATGATTCAGTTTAATCGCTTTTTTATACAGAAAAAGCAATGGATTAAACCAAAAAACAATCTGCAGCAGCTCAATAAAAAGAACATCCAAAGTATGCCTTTGTCTTAAATGCGCATTCTCGTGTGCTATTAATTCTGATGGAATCTTACCGTTTTCGAATTCTGCCTTATTAATAAAAATAGACTCCCAAAAAGAGTATGGCAAGCCCGGTTCCTGAACCAGTACCATTTTTTGTCCATTTACAAACTGTATCTCATTGCTTTGCATCTTCTTAAAAAATGAAATAAGATTCCATACAAAGCGAGCCATCAAAATAAAAAACACAGTACCATAAAGCACTACGATCAAAACCAACAGAAAGTCATTGGCCGAGATTGTATTAAGCCGTTCAGTACTTCTCTCGAGTACCAATTCATTCAATTGAACCAACCCAATTCTATCTGTAACAAAAGATCCAATTGAGATAATTTGCAGTGGAATTACAAAGCTAAAAACCAAACTCACCAGCAAATACGCACGATTAAAACGAAACATTTTTTCGTTTTCCAATACCATTTTATACACTGCATAAAAAATCAAAAGCAGCATTCCTGATTTTAAAAGATAGCTTATCATTTTTTCTTTTTTTGAATCTGTGAATCAATTATTTTTCTGAGTTCTTCTAATTCCGATGTTGACAAATCGGTTTCCGTTGTAAAAAACGAAGCAAATTGAGAAGCCGAATTATTAAAAAAATTACTAATTAACCCGTTGACATGTTTAGAGAAATAAGCTGTTTTTTTCACTAACGGATAGTATTCTCTTGAATTTCCGAATTCATTATAAGCTACGAATTTTTTATCGATCATTCGTTTCAAAAGCGTTGCAACAGTTGTTGTTGCCGGTTTTGGCTCCGGATACGCTTCAAGCAAATCTTTCATAAAAGCCTTTTCAAGCTTCCAGAGATGCTCCATTAATTGTTCTTCTGAGTTTGATAATTGCATTTTTTTCTTTTTAAGGTTCTGAGTTGCTAAGATTCTAAGTTGCTGAGTTTTTTTTTGCCACAGATTAAAATGATTTTAATGATTCCCACTGCATGCCACACTAATTCTATACTCTTTCTTCTTTATTCTATTCTCTTTACTCTATTCTCTTGATTCTATTCTCTTGATTCTCCACCATCCGTTCCGAAACCAATTCACCGTTATCGTATTTTTTAACTTCGACTAATTTCCCTTTATCCGAATAAAACTTCCAATCACCGAAATAAAACCAGTGCGTTTCTACCGAATTGACTTCGATTTTTGTTTTTCCCTTCGATTGTACTTTTCCGTTTTCGTAATAATACTTTACAAGGCAGATTCCATTTTTATATTTCTCTGTTTTATAAATTTTTCCATTGATATATGATTTCCACTTTTTTATTGGCTGATCGTGTTTGTAATATTCAAACGATTTATAAACTGTACTGTCCTGCTTGTAATTGTCAATCCAGGTACCTTCCCTTTTCTTATCCACAATCTGATTGATTGGTTTACTTTTGCATCCAAAAAGCATTACTCCACAAAATAACAAGATTACCAGTTGCTTCATTTGACTATTTTAACTCTACAATTATAGATGTTACTCTACAAATGTAGAGTTATTTTTTTAATATGCAAGGGTTTTTTTTGAAAGGTGCTGAGATTCTAAGATACTAAGGTTCTGAGGATTTACTTTTTGGAGGTTCAAAGTGGCAAAGGCACATAGCCACAGAGAGACAAAATTTGAATTGCCTCCAGCTTTAGCTGGAGCTTTGAACCTTTACCACCTCTCTTATGCGTTAGGAATAGAGGCGGTATCTCCCCATTTAGCCGAAAACCCATCCGCCACGGCGGAAACACCCATAAAAAAATCCGCTCATTTCTGAACGGATTTTGCATCTTAAGATTTATTTTTTTACATCTTAGCGAACCAAAAAACAGCGAGCTTAGCGTAAATCGTTGCGTTCTTTGCGGTTAAATTACTTCGAAAGCTCTACAAAATATTTGTAAAACAACGGAATAGTTTCGATTCCTTTTAAGTAATTAAAGATTCCGAAATGCTCGTTTGGCGAGTGAATGGCATCACTGTCTAAACCGAAGCCCATTAAAATAGTTTTACTTTTTAGTTCTTTTTCAAACAAAGCCACAATCGGAATACTACCTCCTGAACGAACCGGAATTGCAGGCACTCCAAAAGTTTCTGTATAGGCTTTGTTGGCCGCCTGGTATCCAATACTGTCAATTGGCGTTACATAACCCTGACCTCCGTGGTGCGGCGTTACTTTTACCGTAACTCCGGCCGGAGCAATGTTTGTAAAATGCTTCGTGAAAAGTTCTGTGATTTCTTCCCAGTCCTGACCCGGAACCAAACGCATCGAGATTTTAGCAAAAGCCTTACTCGCGATAACCGTTTTAGCACCTTCACCGGTATATCCGCCCCAGATTCCGTTTACATCTAAAGTTGGACGAATAGAGTTGCGCTCGTTCGTTACATATCCTTTTTCACCGTAAACATCGTTTAAATTTAAGGCTTTTTTATATTTTTCTAAGCTAAAAGGCGCTTTTGCCATTTCGGCTCTTTCTTCAAGAGATAATTCCTGTACTTTATCGTAGAACCCAGGAATCGTAATATGATTGTCTTCGTCGTGAAGCGCAGCAATCATTTTAGCCAAAATATTAATTGGATTCGCTACAGCTCCACCATATAGACCGGAATGTAAATCACGGTTTGGTCCTGTAACTTCAACCTCAACATAACTCAAACCTCTTAAACCTGTCGTGATCGATGGCTGTTGGTTCGAAATCATTCCCGTATCAGAAATTAAGATCACGTCGTTTTTCAGTTTTTCCTGATTGCGTTCTACAAACCACGCTAAACTTGCTGAACCTACTTCTTCTTCCCCTTCGATCATGAATTTTACGTTACAAGGCAATACATTGTTCTGAACCATGTATTCCAACGCTTTTACGTGCATGTACATCTGACCTTTGTCGTCACAGGCACCACGAGCGAAGATCGCACCCTCAGGATGAATCTCTGTTGTTTTGATTACAGGCTCAAAAGGTGGCGAAGTCCATAATTCTAATGGATCTGGTGGTTGAACATCATAATGTCCGTAAACCAAAACCGTTGGTAAATTTGGGTCGATTATTTTCTCTCCATAAATAATTGGGTACCCCGGAGTGTCACAAGTTTCGACAAAATCGCAGCCTGCTTTCGATAAACTTTCTTTTACTGCTTCGGCAGTATCAATAACATCTTGGGAGTATGCAGTGTCGGCACTTACCGACGGAATCTTTAATAATTCGATCAATTCATTGATAAACCGATCTTTATGTTGTTGAACGTAGGACTTAATATTTTCCATTTAAATTATTTTTATAGAAATCCAAAAGTACAAAAAAGAGAATTAATATTTTTTTCGAAATTTTTCATTTTTTTTCTTTGAATATTCGAAAGTATGTCTATCTTTGCACCCACAATAGCCGCGGATATGGTGAAATTGGTAGACATGCCAGACTTAGGATCTGGTGCCGCAAGGCGTGTAGGTTCGAGTCCTATTATCCGCACCGAAAAAAAGCTTCTGAGAAATCAGAAGCTTTTTTGTTTTAGTAAATATCTTCCTTCTAAAAGCGATCAGGTGCAAAAATACCTATCAATAACAAAGTAATTTCTATCTGAAAACCTTACGACTTTACTTTATCAAAATAAATATCAAGCTTCCTATTTTAATATACAAACCGATATAAAACACACAAACACATCATTATCTTTGTTTTAACATTTTTTAATTAGAAAAAAACTTACTTTTACATGTGTTTATCAACCTTGACTTTAAGCCTTTTTTTTATGAATAAAAATCCAAACCGAATAAGATTATTCCTGAGAATAATCGGCACATTATCAATAATGATCTTTTTTGTTTCAAAAGCACTTGAAATAAACAACAAATTCACTGACTACCTATTGATTTTAAGCGTACTATGCTTTTCAATAATTATACTATACGCCTTAATAAAGTATTTAAAAAACAATTACTTTGTTAAATAAATCAGATCATAATACTCTCTATGTCATTCTAAATTTACGCCCCAAATTAATCTCAATGACAAAGAATCTTGGAGCAGGAAAGAATTCTTAAATACTCTCAAAAATGCGAAAGTCTCTACATTATGAGATTTCCGCATTTTTTTTAGTTTATCTCTTCATAAAAAATGAAGACACTTAAAGCATAACTTTCTTTTCACTCCACATCCAAATAAGGATCTAAAATCTCCGCCAATTTATTCAGCCAATAAAAATTATCATCGATATAAGGTAATTCAGATTCCATGGTTTCGCACCCTCGCATGGAAGAAACCGAAAGCGCATAATTTACCTGTCGTAACATTCTTGCCATATCTTTAGGCTCGATAAAATCCTTAAAAAAATCCTTTAGTCTAGTTTCAACATCATTTGAAATATTTATTGTAGCCATAATCTTATTTTTTTTCAAATATAATACATTTAAACACATATATGTATTTAAAAAAAGAAATAAATCTTGTGATTTTTGAAATATGAGCATTTCAGAAGAAACTTTTATTACAAATCTCGGCTTTCACATCAGACAACTTCGTGAAAAAAAAGGTTTATCCCAGCAAGAATTAGCTGATTATTGTAACATACCTCAAAACCAGATTGGCAGAGTAGAAAGAGCTGAAATCAATACCACAGTAAAAACTCTTATAAAAATTGCCAATGCTTTAGATGTCGAACCTAAAGAATTACTTGATTTTCCTTTAAAATAGAGATCATTCGACTAAAGCCTTTTTCTTCAAATCATAAAAAAAACCTCCAGCTAAAGCAGGAGGCTATTTGTATCATTTATTTATTTTCACGTACAGTTTGTCATTTCGACGTAAGGAGAAATCACACTAGAGACTCCGTTCCAATTGTCGTCAATCTTTGTCGAATTACGAGTGCGATTCCTCCTCCGTCGGAATGACAAGATGATGTAGAAACTTTGCGCAAAAAAAACTCACATTTCACAATTCACAACTCAAAACCCTCAGCCTATCCAGATTTTACTTTTCACCAAAGTCATCGTTTGTCTTAAATGCTGATTGCAGGCAATGAGGAAGATCAAAACCAAAAGACTATAGCCCATAATGGTATAAATCTCCATATCGGCCAGTAAAGTAGCTTGTTTGGTAACGGTTCCGAAGATCTTTTTCATGGCTAAAACATTGGCATTGTCTGCCGAATATCCTTTGGCGATAAAACTTTGTGTTGTTGCGGCAATCGTTTGCTGCGCTTCGGGGTTATCACCTGTTACAAACTGACTTAGTTTTAAAAAGTGTTTTTTGTTTAAAAATACGGTCGCATTCTGCATCACGCAAAAGCCAATGGTACTTCCCCAAAAACGTCCCGAAACCCCTACAATTCCAGATGAAGCCGCCATTTTTGAAGGAACCGAAGAAGTCGTAAACAAGATTAACGGAACAAATAAAAATCCCACTCCAATGCCTTGTAAAACATACGGAATGATAATATCCGACAACGCCACATCGGGTACAAAAAGAAACGTAAACCAAAAATGAAACAACGCAATAAGCGAAAAGCCAATGATAAAAATGATTTTGGTCGAAACGGATCTCATCAGAAAAAAAGCCGCCAAAACAAGTCCGATTACATTTCCTAGTCCGTTAATGTATTGCACGCCTGCTACACGCGACGGATCCCAATTCCAAATTGAATACATCGCCGAATGGCACAGACTCAGCGTTGCCCTGCTGATGTAAAAAAGAAAAAACAGCAAAAATCCGATGCGCAGATTGGCATATTTAAAGACTTCAAAATTAAAAGTGGGTCTTTTTACCAAAAGCTCCTTAAAGATAAACAGCCCTCCCGAAATCAGTGCAACGATAAGCGTTAGCACCATCTGAGAAGAATCGAACCAATATTTTTTCTCGGCATAGACAAAAAAGTAAGCACCGCAAAGAATTGCAGTTAAAACCAAAAAATAACTCATCCAGTCGATTTGATACAACGGAATTTTCTTTGTGATTCGGTGCCCACGAAAAGTAACCAAGATTAAAAAAACGTTCAAAACCTGTAATCCGCCCGAGACATACAGCATGTATTTCCAGTCGTAATGGTCCAGAAACCAAACCGCAATATTCATTATAAAAGGTGTCGACAACAACAACGCTCCATAATAAAACGAAAAACCTATGATGATGGCACTTTTAGAATTGAACTGTTCGATCAACAATTGCCTGATCGTAATTACCGGAAGCGCCATCAGGATTCCTTCGGCAATTCTCATAATTAAAAAAAGCGAAAAATTGGTAATATAAGCCGAAGAAACAATCGTAATTCCAATCAAGGAATACACTGCCATGAGGTAATTTTTAGCAGGGAAAAAGCTCGAAAACCTCGCTTCGATTAAAATGGTCGCGAGCAGCGTTCCATAAGTAACACACATAGCAAACTGCAGGTCTTCGGGTTCAATATCGAGAAAACTTGCCGCATAGGTCACATTTGACGTATAAACTCCCAATAAAATCATAGAATGCAGAAGACAGACAAACAAAATAATAATGATTGCCCACTTTGGAACCCAGGATTTAAAAATACTTTTATCTTCCATTTTAGTGTGCTGCAATCACAGTAATATTCATTCCCGCTCTTAAAAAATCGATTTGTTTGTCGTTATCCTTTAACTGAATTCGAACCGGAATTCTTTGTTCGATTTTCACGAAGTTTCCGGTTGCATTATCCGGAGGAAGCAATGAAAATCTTGCTCCACTCGCAGGCGATAATGACGCAATTGTTCCTATAAATGTTTTATCACTTACCGCATCGGCTTTGATTTCGACATTCTGCCCAACGGTTAAATACTGCAATTGCGTTTCTTTAAAATTGGCCGTAATCCATTTTTCCTTACTTACAATCGAAAGCAGGGACTGGCCTTCTTTTACCAATTGTCCGGGCTGCAAAGTTCGTTTCCCGATCCAACCATCGTAAGGCGCTGTAATTATGGTATACGAAAGAAATAAAGCCGCATTATCTGCCGTGGCTTGTCTCGAAGCGATATTGGTTTGCGTGGTTGGCACATTTGCTTCAGCCACCGAAGTACTTAAAGCCGAAGCATGAATTCTGTTTTTCATCTCCTGAAAATGCGCTTGTGCCGACTCGTAATCTGCCTTCACTTTTTCTAATTGCTGAGAAGTTGCCGCTTCTTCACTTACCAAAGCTTTGTACCTTTCGTACTCTAATTTGGTTTTCCAAAGATTCGATTTTGCAGCCTCTAATTGCGCTTCATTAATAGCTGTCGCACTTGCCGTGTTAACCGCATTTTTCTCGGCAACCAGGCTGTTTTGCCTTGCGCTCTGAACATCGGCAAGAGCCACATTCAATTTCGATTGATATTCTCTGTTATCAATAACAACCAAAGTATCTCCCTTGTGCACAAACTGATTTTCATTAAAACGAACTTCCTGCACATAACCCGTAATTCTCGACATAATTGGTGTCACATATTGCTCGACCTGAGCGTCATTAGTTTCCTCATGATTCCTGTTGAAAACATAAAACCAAATTCCCAAAACAATACCGCTTACCACCAATACACTTGCGATAATTGTTATTAACACATGAAACGTTCTGTTTCTTCTAGTCTCATTTTTAATCTTAACCATATTTTCGTCTATTCTCTATATTCTATTTTCTATTTTCCAACATCTAACATTTAACATCTAACCCTACGGAAGCATTCCCGCCGTACGCAGCAGTTCGTAATGTTTTAAAATCGCATCCAGTCGTGTGGCAACTTTATTGTATTTTGCCTGAAGCAAAGCATTATCAGCATCGACCATTTCGGTTATTAAAACCAATTGATTCATATATTTCAATTTTACAATACGGTAATTTTCATCGGCCAAATCCAAAGCTTTATCCACTACAACAAACTTTTCAAGGATCTCCTGATACTGTGTATGCTCTCTAAAAAGTTTGTCCTGAATTTCGTCTTTCAGAATCTCAGATTGCATTTCCTGCCATTTGATTTTGGTATTTGCCTGATCCATTTTGGTCTTGTTTTTATACAAAGAAGAAAGATCGAAAGCAGCTTCAACACCTACTTGCCCCAGTGTGTACAAATATGGATTAGGCGGAAAGAATTTGTAGTTCGGATAATAAAAACCATAGTTCCCAAAAAAATGAACCGTTGGCAGATAATTTCCTTTAACCAGTTTCAATTCTGTTTTGCTAATATTCAGTTCCTGACTGGCAATTCGCATCTCCTCATTATTCAAAGCCTTATTCAGATAAAAATCATACGGATCTAAACCGTTCATTTCATCCAAATTGGCCGCCGTATCGATTGCTATTTCTTCGTTTTCCGGAAGTTGAATTAGAGTTTTCAGATCGTGAAGCGCAATTTTTATGTTTTTGGAATTTGTAAGCGCATTTAATTCACGATCCGAAAGCTGTAATTCGGCCCTGATAACTTCATTTTTAGTCACTGCCCCATGTTTTCGGAGCGACTGTACTTCTTTCAATCGGCTTTTCTCTTCTTTGATGTTTTCTTCAAAAATCTTTTGCAGCTCCATCATCTTATAAATCGCCAGATAATTTGCCACAACTTCGAGTTCGACATCATTTTCGACCTTTTCTGTTTTTATCTTAGCAATTTCACTCTCCTGATTGGCAATTTTGATGGCGTTATTTATTTTATTTCCGGCGTAGATTGGCATTTTAAAAGTCGAACTCACCTCATAGAGTTCCGGAATCGCCTTTGTAACTTCTTTTCCGTTTAAAAACCCGTTTCCTTTGAATTCGGTAATATTAGTAATTCTGGAATACATACCGCTTAGTTGTACATCAGGCAATCGGAGTTCTTTTCTTTCTTTAATGTTTTGCTCTGAGAGCGTAATCTCAAGTTGAGATCTGAGGATTTTTTTGTTGTTTTCTTTGGCCAGCTTCAAAGCTTCTTTCAGCGAAACCGAATGAACTTCCTGCGCTTTTATGCCGTTAAATGCTAATACAAGTAAAAATAAGAGCAGGATTTTAGGAAAACAATCGTTCGTAGAATTTGTTGTTTTAAGGAACATGAATACATAAATAATTTAAGCTGCAAAGTTCCTTCATTTTTCTCATTGACTGATAATTCTAAAAAGTCAAAAACATATTCATTTCGGACAAATGTTAAAATCGGATTTTTCGAAAACGTTATATTAAAACACTGGAAAACAATTTATTACAAAATAGATTTGGATTGTGATTTTTCACGCAGATTTTAAAGGATTTAAGCTGATGAAGCTGATTTTTATTTTTTCCCTCTTGCAGATTCCGCAGATTGAGCAGATTATTAAAGAGTTAAAAAAACTGGGGAATCTGCGAGAGAAAATTTTTAGCGTGAAATAATGGAATCTGTCAAATCAGCCTAAATCTGGATAAATCAGCGTGAAACAAAATTTTTACTTTTGCTCCAAAATCTCTTCACCGTTTAAGTAATCGGAAGGTCTTTGTCCTAAAATCTTAAAAAAAGTATTACTAAAAGTTGGAACACTATTATATCCAACTTCTTCGGCTACCTCTTTCACCGAAAGCTTTCTTTCTAATAACAACTCGATTGCTTTTAAAATTCTTCGAATAGTATAATATTGAATAAAGGACATTCCAAGATCTTTTTGAAACAAGCGATACAAAGAGCGTTCGCTATATCCGAATTCATGTGCAACATCAGCAAATAAAATCGTTTCTCCCAGATTATTCTCGATATGACGTAAAATCTTTCCAAGTCGTTTGTCTTTTGGCTGCGGTAATCCCAAAGGCAAATTCGTAGTACATATTTGGGGCAGAATCGCTTTTATAGCTTTGGCGATGGTAAAGTTTGGAGTTCCTTTCTCAAGATCGCCATTCCATCGATTCGTAAAAAGCATCATTTGAAGCAGTAAATTATTCACCGGATAAATTCCCTCGTTCTTATAAAACTCATTTTCGTCTTTTTCAACCGGAAAATACAGGTTTCGCATCGTAACATTTTCCGATTTCGGTTCAATGCTGTGCTCCACTCCACTCGGAATCCATATAAAATGACGTGCCGGTAAAAAATAGGTTTTAGTTTCGGTCGTTACAAAAACAACATCACCTTCGGCATACAACAACTGTGCTTTGTCGTGTTTATGTGTAGGCACAAACAACTCCCCCATCAAATCGTGGTGACAGTAAATGCTTTTTTTATCGGCATCTACTTTTTTGATGTAATACTTATCTAATTTCTGACCTGAATATTCCATTGGAGTTTATACAATGTTTTTGCAACTTTAAATATAAGAAATTTAAATTCCAATTGTTTGAAATACCAAATTCCAAAGCTGAACCATTAAGACTTAACCGCAAAGTCCTCAAAGAAAAAAACGCAAAGTTCGCAAAGCTAAATTAAAACTTTGCGAACCTTGCGTAAATCTTAGCGCTCTTTGCGGTTAAATACAAAAAACAAAAAAGCCTTTCCGTTAAGAAAGGCTTTTTCCAATATTGCGGTCTGGACGGGACTCGAACCCGCGACCCCATGCGTGACAGGCATGTATTCTAACCAACTGAACTACCAAACCGTGCGTTATTGCGAGTGCAAAAATACAACAGAATTTCGTTTCTGCAAGCATTTTTTACGAATAAATTTCAATTAATTTTTAATCAATTAGATTCCAATATTTTAAAATTTGACCATAAAATCAAAAAAGAAGAATTTACTTTCTTTTTAACCTCAAAGACTACGAACCTCAAAGTACAAAGTCTGCAAAACTTATAAAAAACTTTGCAAACTTCGCGTAAATCTTAGCACACCTTACGACTAAACCAAACAAATAAAACCAAAAAATCCACAAAGCTTATAAAAAACTTTGCGGACTTTGCGTAAACCTTAGCGAACCTTGCGGTTAAACCAAACAAGTAAAAACAAAAAAGCCCACAAAGCTTATAAAAAACTTTGCGGACTTTGCGTAAACCTTAGCGAACCTTGCGGTTAAAATCAGAATAGCCTTAAATCAAAAAAGCCATCCACAAAAGTGGAAAGCTTTTCATTGGTCTAACTACTAAACCAGCTACGAGTTACAAAGTCGTAGCAAAACAACACAACTAATCTTAGATACCGTATTTGGGCAAAAAAGCCTTTCCGTTAAGAAAGGCTTTTCCCAATATTGCGGTCTGGACGGGACTCGAACCCGCGACCCCATGCGTGACAGGCATGTATTCTAACCAACTGAACTACCAAACCTCTGCGTTATTGCGGTTGCAAAGATAGTACAGAATTTCGTTTCTGCAAGTGTTTTTGTAAAAAAAATTAAATAAATTTTAAATTATTTAGCCAAAGTTTTGTTTTTCAACTAAATATGTCGTCAATATTTTTTCAAAATTGTCGCCTACATTTACCGGAACGTACTTAATATGGTTCTTTGCACAAGTTAAAGCCAGATTTTTAAAATAGCCTTCTACCCTTTTTTCATATTCCGCTTTTACATTATCCGCAAAAATCGATACTTCTTCACCTGATTCCAGGTCAATAAATTTGCGCGGCGTGTTATCAAAGTCAAATTTCAATTCGGTTTGATCGTCAACTACGTGAAACAGTACTACTTTATGTTTGTTGTGTTTCAGATGCTGTAAGGCGTTAAAAAGCTTCTCATCCTCTTCGGCCTGAAACATATCTGTAAAAAGAATAATCATCGAACGACGATGCATTTTCTCTGCAATCTGATGCAAATACGTAATTGTATCTGTACTTTTTTTGCTTTTTGGCTGTTCCAGTAACTGTTCTAATTTATTGAGCAGCATTCTGTGATGGCGATCACTTCCTTTCTCGGGAGCATAATATTCATAACTGTCCGAGAACACGCTCAAACCAACAGCATCACGTTGTTTTTTAAGGATATTCATCAATACAGCAGACGCCAGAACAGAAAACCCAATTTTCTTTTCGTAAAAGGGCTGATTTGATTTTAGTTCAGGATAATGCATAGACGATGAATTATCGACAATAATATGACACCTCAAATTAGTCTCTTCCTCAAAACGTTTGGTGTACAAACGATCTGTTTTGGCAAACAGCTTCCAGTCGATATGTTTGGTGCTTTCTCCGGCATTATACACTTTATGCTCCGCAAATTCGGCCGAAAACCCATGAAACGGACTTTTGTGCATCCCCGAAATAAACCCTTCTACCACCTGATTCGCCAACATTTCGAGATGTTGAAAACTGGAGACTTTTTCTATTTCCGATTCAATTTTCATTCGGTTTCTTTTTTAATATTTTGTGCGCGGTACAAACCGTCGGTTGCCTGCATTAATTTTCTTTTCAGAATGGGACTAAAATTAGGATTCTCTTTTAAAAATCGCTGTACCTCATCAAAAGCATATTTCGACGAATATTTCCCAATGGTATTGTTCAGCCAGTCTTTTGGAAAGAAGATATCTCCCGTTCTCTGAATTTCATCAACCAAATCTAGTGAAAATCTAATATACCTCTGAGCACTTTCCTGACGTAATGGATGATTTATATTTGCCAAACCGACAGAAACCCATGCTTCTTTTTCTCTGTTGGCATCGTCTTTTAAAGATTGCACAAAAGCATCGCGCCCCCCTTCGTCTTTAGATAATGAAGGAAGCAGAAATTCAAATCGTTTTTGCTTGTCGGGATTACTAATTGAAGTTTTGGTTTTATTCAAAATCTCATCTGCTTTTTCATGCTTAAAAATTGCCAGATTCATGGCCATGTTCGTATAATCGTCTTCGTTTAATTTCAAACCTGAAATTACCGTTTCTTTACTCCAAATCGCATATAGTTTTACCTTTCCTGAATCTGAATAAGCAATCGAACTGAACAAATTAAACAATGTTTTCTTGATATTGCTAGGCAAATTGGTCTTCAAACGATCGAAAACTACTTCTTCAAGCTGTTTTTGTGCTCTATTTTGCTGTTTTTGCGTGAGATATTTCCAAAAAACAGCACTGGTTTGATTAGTAATTATTTTCAGCACCAATTCGTTTTGCTCCTGCTGAATTCCTTTCACAAAACAATCAAAAGCTTTTGTTGGAGCAATATTTCCCGTTAAGGTATTTTCATAAATATTAATGTAAGTCGAAGCCCTTGCCACCTCATCCTTTAAACTCAAAACAGACTCTAAATTATTTCCGTCAAGCGGAAAAACACCATATCCAAAACCATTATAATTGTAAATAACAGCTATTGGTTTTTCAAGTCCAATTGCTTCTTTCAGCGACAGACTTTTGTCTTTTATAGTAGCACTGATCACTTTTACGTTGTTGGGATAAACCAAACCAATATCAAAAATCTGAGGCCATACATTAGTCGAACGATCTTCTGCCTGCTGTGTAATTTCAAAGCTCGAAATTCGGTTTTGAGCATCGTAGGCAATCTTATCCGTAAAAATGGCTCTTCCAGATTTATTTACCCAGACTTCGCTCCATTTTTTCATATCCAAAGGTGTTTCGGCATCCAGAATTTCTACCAGATTGTTCCAGTCAGCATTGTCGTTGGCGTACTTTTTAATATACTTTTCGATTCCTTTCTGAAAAGCTGTTTTTCCCATTGAAGCTTCTAACTGACGCATCATAATAGGTGCTTTGTTGTAAATAATGGCTCCGTAAAGTGATCCTGCATTTTTAAGATTGGCAAGATTTTGCTTGATTGGATGCGTACCCAACGAACGATCCTCGCCATATGCATTAGGATAGTGTGCCGTTAAAAATTGTAAATTATGATTGACTTTAGGAAAAATCGGATTCATTATTTTGTCGGCCATGAAATTGGCAAAAACCTCTTTCATCCAGACATCGTCAAACCATTTCATGGTAACCAAATCTCCAAACCACATGTGTGAAGTTTCATGTGCAATCAATTTGGCACGATCGAGTTTCTCGCTATCTGTAGCACTATTATCCAGAAACAAAGTTGATTCTTTATATTGTATCGCTCCAACATGCTCCATTCCGCCATACTGAAAAACAGGAATCGAAGCAAAATCTAACTTCTGAAACGGAAATTTATAATGCGTATATTTTTCTAAAAAATCTAAGGATTGCTGGTGCAGTTTAAAGATAGTATCAGTGCTGCTTTTTAGTTTTTCTGCATTGTTTTCGCGGTACAACATGGTCATTTCTAAACCTGGTTTCTCCGTGATGCTTTTAAACTTTCCTGCTACAAAAGAGAACAAATAAGTACTCATTTTATCGGATTCTCCAAAGGTGTAACTTGTAAAATCATCTTTTTCAAACTTCTCCTCTACATATGCCCCAGCCAGAACCGACCAGTCTTTTGGAACCGTTAGCTTCAATTTATAAGTTGCTTTAATATCCGGCTGATCCAAACACGGGAATAAAGTGCTGGCACGATCGGGAACCAGTAAAGTATACAAGAAATCATCGTTTCGGTTTAAAGACAAGTCACCTGCAATAAAAGAAATTGCAATCGTATTTTTTCCTTTTACCAAACCTTCTGCAGGAATTATAATATGCCCTTTTTGATGCACAATTGGGATATTTTTCCCGTTTGCTGTAACTGATTTAATATTTTGAGTCTTCTCTTTAAAATCGAGATACAAAGACTCGCTACCGTCAGCAATAACAAGATCCAACACCAATTCCGCATTAATGGATTGCGCTTTTTTCTCCGGAATTTCAAAAGACAAGCCATAAGTGAGTTTAGAAATCTGCTTTTTTCGAAAATGTGCTAACTGTTCTGAAACACCGTCCTCTAAAGTTAATTTTTCTTTTTGTTTCGACTGGGAAAAACCAATTGTAGTAAACACAAAAAAGCAGAGTAAGCTATAGGAAATTTTCATTTTTAAAGGAATATAAGATTCGTTAAAAATAAAAAAAGTTTGCCACTAATCTCACGAATTAGCATGAATTAAAATTCTTTTGCCACAGATTACATAGATTAAAATGATTTTCCAATCTGTGAGAATCATTCTAATCTGTGGCAACCTTTTATAAACACTATTAAAATAAATAATTCGTGCTAATTCGTGAAATTACTTCGCCAGTTCGCTATCGCTCGGGTCGTGGCAAAAAACCAAATAAAAAAGGTCCGACTTTCGTCGAACCTTCTTTATATAAATTATAATCTTTCGATTACAACAAAGCGTCTAAACTATCTGCGTAGGTTTGTTTAGGAGCAACTCCTACTTGTTTTCCTACTACTTCACCGTTATGAAAAACCAAAACAGTTGGTATATTACGAACACCGTATTTTGCAGCAAATTCCTGGTTAGCATCTACATCTACTTTACCTACTACAACTTTACCTGCGTATTCGTCGCTTAATTGGTCAATGATTGGACCAACCATTCTACAAGGACCGCACCATGCTGCCCAAAAATCTACCATTACCGGTTTATCTGACTTCAAAACTACTTCATCAAAAGTAGCATCTGTAATTGCTAATGCCATAATTTTTTGTCTTTTAAAATTATTGTCTGAATTGTTTCGTTTCAAACTAGACCACAAATTTAAAAATTAAATACAAATGAAACACCATAACCAAATTAGTTTTCATTATAAATGTATTGTCATTAATTATATTCATTCAAAAAACAAAAATTATAAGTTTTAACCTACTCAAGTCTGAATTGTATCTTTTTAAAGAAACCTCCATATTTTACCTTATCTTTAAGGATTCAGAAAATTCTTCCCGATGAAAGCCGCTTTACTCCACATCAAAAACTTTTTTCAATCGCTTCATTTAAAAAAATATGTCAGACGTTTTGGCTTTTTCATATTAGGAATCATTGCTTTACTCCTTCTTACTTGTGGTGGATTATCGATTTATTTCAATCAAAATAAAGCCGAAATCATTACCAAGATCAACACTAAAATCAATGAAAACATCAACGGGAAATTTCATATTGGAGATTTTCATTATAAGTTTCTGACTGGTTTTCCCAACTTTACCCTGGCTTTAAAAGAAGTTGAAGTCAAAGACAATCAATGGGCCACGCACCAACACACTTTACTGAAAGCACAGGAAATAGAAGTACGCCTGAACGTTTGGAGTTTAATTCAAAACGAAATCAATATTCACAAAATCCTCATCAACGACGCGGCTATCTATGTGTATAAAGCGCCGAACGGTTATTCGAATGCCAATATTTTTAAACCAAAAAAGAAAAAAGCACCGGAAGAAAAATCAGATACCGAAACTACAATTGACCAGATTGAACTAAACGGAGTTCACTTTACTTTAAACAATTTGCTTGGTCATAAATTGTTTGATTTTGATGTTGATCGCTTACAATCGAAAGTAGAGCATGACGGCGACAACTGGCAAACCGATGTTTATCTAAACACCCAAATTAAAAGTCTTGCCTTTAATACGGTACACGGAAGTTTTGCAAAACAAAAAGAACTCAAAGGCACTTTTGCAGTAGCTTATTCCGCTCCAAAAGAAAGAATTGACGTGGTGACTAAGGACCTAAAAATTGGAACAGACTCTTTTGACATCATCGCTTTTTTTAATCTGGCTAAAGGAAATGCACTTTTCGGAATCAATATCAGTACGTCTATTTTATGGCAAAATGCGTCGAATTTATTATCGGCAAACATCAGTTCTAAGCTTAACCGATTTAATCTGAAAAAAGAGATTGAGGTAAATTGCGACATCAAAGGCGATTTTAATGCCGAAGGTGATCCTAGAATTGTCGTTCAGGCGATCGCCAAAAATAACGAACTTTCTATACCGGATGGATTGATTAAAGACTGCAACTTTAAAGGCATTTTTACCAATAATTTCAAACCAACGGCCGGTTATAACGATGCCAATTCGGCTATTATTTTAACGAAATTTACAGGCGAATACGAAAACATTCCGCTTACCATTCCGCAATTGTCGATCAATAATCTCGAGAAACCACTTGCCACCGGAAATCTAAGTTCTGATTTCGACATTGAAAGACTCAACCAAATAAGCAACGACAAGTGGATTCAGTTTACAAGCGGTCATGCCAAAGCCAACCTGGCGTTTCAGTTTGACATTGTTGATCTGTACATTAACAAACCGCGTTTTATTGGTAAAATAGATGTTGACGACGCCTCGTTTCATTATATTCCGAAGAATGTTCGAGCTGTAAAAACCAACATTCATCTTGACTTTACCGAGAAAGCTTTACTCATCAAACAAATTGCTTACAAACACAATAAGAATACGATTTTCATCGAAGGGGAAATTGACAATTTCCTGAACCTCTATTATGATGCTCCCGAAAAAATGATTGTAAACTGGAAAATCTATTGCCCGAATATCGATCTCAAACAATTTCTGGGCGTTCTGGCCAGTTCACAAAAAGTAAAAGGCCCGGCCAAGACTGCCAAAAGACCCACAATTTCGAATCATCTGAGAAGTGTAATCGACAAATGCTCAGTGGTGATCGATATCAAAGCCGACAAAATCAATTACAACAAACTCGTTGCCACCAATACCACAGCCCGAATTCAGATGCTGGACTCGAAACTGGTCATCAAAAACGGTTCGCTGCAAACGTCCGGAGGCACTATTACTTTTGACAGTGAAGTGGTGCCAAACGGAAAAAACTATGCTTTCAGTTCGAATGCTCAGGTAAACAGGGTCGAAATTGCAAGCTTTTTAAAATCGTTTAACAATTTCGGGATTCAGTCTTTTAGCCCCAACAACATCAAAGGAAAACTAACGAGTACAGCCAGCGTAAACGGTTTTATCAATAGCCGTGGCGAATTAATTAGCAACTCGATACGCGGAAAACTGGGGTTTAAAGTCAATCAGGGCGCTTTGGTTAACTTTGAGCCTATTGTAAAAATCGGCAAGTTTGCCTTTCCGTTTCGCGATGTCGAGAACATCACCTTTAGCGATTTGTCCGGTCAGCTCAATATGCGTGGAGAGCAGATCGACATTAACAATCTCACTATAAGTTCCAACGTGTTAAACATCGATGTCAACGGAATTTACTCTTTTGGCCGAGGCACCAATCTCGCCCTCACCATTCCCCTTCGAAACTCTAAAAACGATGCCAAACTCGCCACCCAAGCCGAACGCGATGCCGTCCGTGAACGCGGGATCGTCCTGCATCTACTTGCTGTTGACGATAACGGAAAAATGAAAATTAAATGGGGAAAGAGGGATAAGTAATTTTTTATCTATCCTTTCAATACAATCTTGTCATTCCGAGGAACGAGGAATCACACACGTAACTCGCCAAAGATTTTCCACTTTGAGCGAAGTCGAAAAATCGTTTGCAACTTTGGAATTTGGAATTTAAAAATATTGGAATTTCAATTTCAAGGAGCCATTTCCTGCTGTACACTTTATCTTTTGTGGCGAACCCCACCACAAAAGGATGCCGTTCTCATCAGGGCTAGGGGTTTTGGTTTCATGAGAAAATTTAATATGAGAGATTAAAATAAAAAGGTCTCATAATTTCAAAAAGTTACTATGTTAAACTATATTTACATCTCTAAAATTAATTATAATATCACATTGACACATATTGAGCTGTTTGCAGGATGCGGAGGAATGAGTCTAGGATTAGATTCCGCTGGATTCGAGTTGTTTTTTGCTAATGAATTATCTCCTATGGCGGGAGAAACTTTTGCATATAATATTTTAAATGAAAACTTACAATCTCTTTCACAAAAGAAAGAAAGCGCCATTAAATCACTTTGGATTAAAAGTAATTATCCAAAAAACGATTTAGAGAATAGATTGCGCGAGAATCCCTTTTCTACTTCAAATGGAAATTTCTCTGATCTACAAGAAGATATCAACCTAAAAGAAAAACTACTGATAGGAAATATTGATCATTTATTAGATTTTCTTAATGAAAATCCAGCAATCATACAAGAACTAAAAGAAGAAAACATTGATCTAATTTCTGGTGGCCCTCCTTGCCAAAGCTTTAGTCTAGCAGGAAGAAGGGAAAAAGATAATCACAAAAACCAACTACCTCTTTCTTTTGCAAAATTTGCGGGACTAGTACAACCTAAAACAGTTTTGTTAGAAAATGTTAAAGGAATAACATCCCCTTTTACCGAAGGAGAGGATGAAAACAAGCAAAAATATTACGCTTGGTTGGAAGTTTCAAAAGCATTTGTTTTAGAAGGTTTTGTCCCTATTTGTATGATGTTGAATTCAAAATATTTTGGGGTTCCTCAAAATAGACCAAGATTTATTTTACAAGCATATAGAAAAGACATATTTGATAATTTAAAGCAATTGCATTTAAATAATGAAATTCTTTTAATTTCTGAGAGATTCTATAACTTAGTTATTGCTAACAATAATAATCTAGAAAAGATTTCGATAAAAGATTTTAAATATTATGATATCGAAAACAATCCAGAATTATTCAATGGAATAATTTTACCCAAAATATCTCATTTAAATGATGACTTTATTACTACTTATGATGCCATTGAAGATATAAAGAATGCATCCATTAAATATGAATTAAACAAAACCAACGGTCAATATCCTAATTTAATCAACAGCATATTTTCTTTTGATTTAGATAATTCAAATAAAATTAGAAATCATGAAGAAAGAAATCACAACTTTTTGGTCAAATCGAGATTTCGATTCTATCAAGTAGTAGATCAATTTCAAAATGGATTAAAAAAAGATGCCATCGATTTATTAACTGGTAAAACCATTTCAAAAAATCAACTAGAAAAATTAAACGTTGAATTTTCTAAACATAAATTATTGTTTATTGAAAATAATATAGAGGTTTATAAAGCCCCTAAAGATATCGAAACAATAGAAGCTTTAATTAAATCTATACCAACACGTAAGCACTCACAAAGAGCTTTAAGAAAATTTGAGCCCGCCCCTGCACAATTAACTATTCCGGATGACTTATGTCATTATGATCCCGACGAACCTCGTACTCTAACTGTTCGTGAAATGGCTAGATTTCAATCTTTTCCAGACTGGTATGAATTTAGATCTAAAGTAACAACAGGTGGTAAAATGAGAAAATTTGAAGTCCCACAATATACTCAAGTGGGAAATGCGGTACCACCCCTCTTAGCACTTGCGTTAGGTGAATTAATTAAAATACAAATACAATCTTTACAATAAATAAAGAATATTTAATAAATTGCTTTGATTCTAAAAACAATACAATAATGATCGTAGATGATTTCAAAAACCACTGTATAAATAATAAGTGTGATATTGTTGTTCAAAAGTGTCTTATAGAAGATACTTCTTATTTTTTTAATGAAATAGCAATAGGTGAAGAATTTAATTTCAAAAAGGACATTGCTAATATACTTAATGTACATATACGTGATATCGTCATTGTAGGATCTGGAAAACTAGGATTTAGCTTAAAACCTGATAACTCTAATACTGGGCTATATTTATTTAAAGAATTTGATCACAATTTTAATTATTCAAAAAAAGGAAAAAAATCTGATCTTGATGTAGCAATTATTTCTTCTCACTTATTTGATTCAGAAATAAAAAATCTATATGATCACACTAATCATTATGACACAGATAATTTATGGGCAGACAGAAATAGCTTCGCCAAATATGTTTTAAAAGGAAAATTAGCCATAAGATTTCTGCCAATTGAGTTTCCATTAACAAAAGGAGTTTTACAAGTTCAGGAAAAATACAAAATGAATTATGGCCGAGAAGTAAATCTAGAGATCTATAAGTCTTGGCATTTTTTCGAAACATACCATCAAGAAAACATCAAAAAGATACAAGTTAACCTAATTAGCTAAATACCACAAACATGAAATTAAAAGCAAGTATAACGTCAAACAGCATGAAACTGATTGATGTGTTTAATAAAATAACTTCTGGAGCACTAATAACAGGTCCCGATTTTCAAAGAAAATTAGTTTGGAAAAAACAACATAAATATGCTTTTATCAAAACCATTTTATTAAACTTTCCTTTTCCAGAGGTTTACATTGCTAGTTCTGAAGTAGATGTCGTAACCCTACAAGCTAAAGAAATTGTTGTAGATGGACAACAAAGATTAACTACAATTGTAGATTATATAAAAGGCTCTGGAGACTTTGCTAACCAGAATCAAGTAACTCCTTTTGATGAATTAAGCATAGATGATAAAAAAGATTTTCTAAATTATTCTGTAACCGTAAAAGACTTAAAGGACATCGGTATAGATAATATTAAAGAGGTATTTAAAAGAATAAATAGTACTGATTATTCGCTAAACTCAAATGAAATTCTTAATGCACAATTTGGCGACGGTGAATTTTCAATATTTTGCAAGCAGATTGTTTATAAAGATTTTGAACCTTCAGAAGAAATTACAGATGTTATTTTAGATAGTAATACCAAAACAAAACTTAATTCTTTTTTCGAGGATAAAAAAATATTTAGCGATAATGATGTAAGAAGAATGTTTGACATACAATATATAATGTTACTAACATCAACAATTTTAGAAGGCAAATACTTTGGAAGAAGCACTAGGATTAATCATTACTTAGAAAAATATAATGGAAGTTTTGATGTTCATCAATCCATTTTAGACAAAGTAATTAAATCTATTAATTTAATTGACAGCCTTAAACTTTCATCAAGTAGTTATTGGTTTAACAAAGCAAATCTATTTACTCTAATAATTGAATTTAGTAAAGTAGATGAAAATCTTATAGATTTGGATATTTTAGAATCAAAACTATTAGAATTAGAAAAAAAAGTTGATGTATATTTTACTGATGAAGACATAAGCATGATCTCTGACGAGGAAAGAAAGTATTTCGAATTCGCAAGACAAGGAAGCCATGAATTGGCTGCAAGAGAACATCGCGCAAAAGTAATAAGAGATTTAATAACAGAATCTACAGCTAAAGCCGAAGGCGAAGCTAAAGCCGAAATTGAAATTGAAATTGAAATTGAAAATAAAAATCTGGAAATGTTAGTCAATCATAATATTGACTTTTCTATTCTTATTCCAACAGAAACAGGCCTAAAAAAAAGTATAATGGATGCTGTATCTGGAGTTAGAGAATTTTTAAAAACAAATGACCTTCATAATTATGAAACTCAAGAATCTGGGCCAGATCACAAAAAAAAACTAGAAGGTTATTTTATTACTGATACAGATAAAATTAAAACTGAAATCTCATTATACCGGTCAAATGGAAGGGGGGATTTTAGAATATGGTTCAGTGACTTAAAATCTTTTGTAAGCGAAAAAGAGGAATTAGCTTTATTAAACATCGAAAAAACTATCTATATATTAAACGTATCAAGGTATAATTATGAAGACAATCCTAATTTAATTACGAAAGCATAATAATAAATTTAATATTTTAACTACGGATTATGGCGCTCCTTACTCCTTAACAACGTTCCAAACTAATGAGTGCTACACACAGCACCAACACAAATGACAAAGTTCGTTTGACAAAAGCTTTATAGTCTTTAGTATAACGTTATCACAGAAATAATAAAACTGTATTTGGAAGACCTGATTTTATCTTCAAGAAAATCAAATTAGTCATATTTGTTGATGGAGAATTTTTTCATGGTAAAAACTGGGATATTGACAGAAATCGTATCAAAACAAATAGCGAATTCTGGATCAAAAAAATTGAACGGAATATTCAGAGAGATGTTGAAGTCAATATGCATTTAGAAGCCCAAAACTGGAAGGTTTTGCGTTTTTTGGAGTAATGATATCAAAAAGAATTTAGATACTTGCATTCTTGAAATTCAAAGCGCGATTACAGAAAGGCAAGTTTGATAATTGGTGCGGGGCTTCGACTTCGCTCAGTCTAACAACATTGTGTGATTTCTCATTCTTCGAAATGACAAACCAAGCGGAACAAAAGGAACCAAAATAAAAAAGCCACTTTCACAGTGGCTTTTCAAGTTTATTCAACATCCAGATACGGATTTAAGATTTCGGCTAATTGATTGAGCCAGTAAAAACCATTCTGGAGATTGGTTTTCTCGGATTGTAGGGATTCGTGTTCCTGCATCACGCTTAAGGCAAGTGCATAGTTTACCTGGCGAATAGTTTTAGCCATTGTTGCAGGATCAATTGAATTACTGAAAAAATCAGTTAACCTTAATTCGGTTTCTTTGGAAAGGGTGTTTGTACTCATAATCTTTGTGTTTAGGGAATATAAAACCCGAATGGGTTAGGTGTCCTACGCCACAAAGAGCGTTGCAGTTGTTTCCAATACCGCCACCGTACCACGCGGGCAAAAGTTTTTCTGAGTTCATGATCTTTGTGTTTAGGACTGCGAAGATATGAAAACCAAAAAAGTTATGGAGGATTTTCTTAGTTTTTAACTTAATGACTGGGGCTTCGACTTCGCTCAGCCTGACACTGGGTGTGACACTCTACATGTCGCTCAGCCTGACATTTCTAAATTTAATAGCCACAGATTGCACAGATTTTTGTAATCATTTTAATCTTATAATCTGTGGCATTTTTTCTAAATTGAGAGTGAGGGCTTCGACTTCGCTCAGCCTGACGCTTGGTGTGACACTCTGCATGCTGCTCAGCTTGACGCTCAACTTGATATTCGGTATTACAAACTAGGCGGAGTTTCTGGTGTGATTCCTCGTGCCTCGGAATGACAAACTGAGCGTAAAAAAAGCATAATTTATTTCTTAATGTTTTATTAACCTACTTGTGTTTTTGTCTAAAAAAAGATAGCTTTGAGAGACAATCATTAAATACAAACCAATTATGAAAATTCAGATCAATACCGACAAGAACATCGAAGGACACGAAAGATTAGAAGCTTATTTCTCTGGTGAATTAGAAAAAGGCTTGAAGCGTTTTGAAGATAAAATTACCCGCGTTGAAGTTCATTTTGGAGACGAAAACGGGGAGAAATTTAGCCTGCACGACAAAAAATGTGTGATTGAAGTTCGTACTGCAAAATTACAACCAGTAACCGTTACAGACCATGCCGATACGCTTGAAAAAGCTTTTATTGGTGCATTGGCGAAGGCAAAAAAATCTTTAACTACTACTTTCGAAAAAATGAAAGCGTATTAATTTATATCCCATCCATAAAAAGGACCTTATCTCTAATCCGGATAAGGTCCTTTTTTATTTTAACAACGTCGTCATTTCTTCCCAATGCAGTATTTTTACTTTCTGATCTAATCGTTCTGCACTTTTTACCATTGCTTTGGCGATATCTTCGGCCTCTATTCCTTTGTATTTGCTTAGGCTCCCCATAAATATTGGGTTGATCCATTTGAATATTCCAATGAATACTTTTTCCATTGGTCGGCTTTCTTTTCGGTCTCCTAAAATCATCGAAGGACGAAAGATATAAGTATGCTCTAAATTCAGACTGATGATACCCTGCTCGGTTTCTCCTTTTAATTTGGTATAAAATATCGACGATTTCGCATTTGCACCAAGTGCCGAAACCAGAAAAACAGCTTTTGCACCGTTTTCTTTCGCCAGTTTTGCTGCCAGAATCGGGTAATCATGATCTATTTGATAATATAACTTTTTGTCCGGTGTTTTCTTCTGTGTGGTACCAAGAGCTATAAAAACTTCATCAACCTGAATGCCTTCTATTACTTTGGATAAGGTGTTAAAATCACCTATCAGCATTTTTAGTTTTGAATGCTGGATGTTTAAATCTCTCCTTACTACAATTATTACTTGCTCATAATTAGCGTTGTTCAACAAATTTTCGAGAATATAGGAGCCTACTAATCCGCTTGCTCCATACACAATTGCTTTTTTCATAAATAAGGCGATTTGTTTCCTCGAAGTTAATTTTTTTTGCTACAGATTTCACAGATTAGAATGATTACTTTTTTTCCCGCAGATTTCTTTGTTTTTTTTTGATTTAAAGCTCCAACGGAGCAATATATCTATAGACTAATTTTAGTATGCGTTGTTACAATCCAGCTCCAGCGGAGCGACATATAATTTTAGCCCAATTTGGTAGGTCACCCCGATGGGGTTCTGTTGATGTGCATTTTTAATTTCCTATAAATTTATTGCTCCTCCGGAGCTCTAAATATATTATTCTTGATTTTTTTTATAAATATATTCGCCCTGATGGATCCTAAAATAAATTACATCCAAAAACCTTAATTAAGATAATAATAACGCTTTTTGATATTGTAAGAAGTAATTTTGCAATCCCAAAAGAGAAACTTGGTTGTCAAAATAGAACAAATTTCTTAATTGAGATTATCCATTACAAATTATTAAAAATTACCCTCATGAAAAAGCAACTACTCGTATTATTAATCGCAGTATTTATAAGCTTTGGCGTAAATGCGCAAGTAAAATCATCTGAAACAAATGTGCTGGTTTTGATCTATTCTCAAAACGGCGGAACTTATAAAATGGCCAAATCTATTGCCGAAGGAATTCAGGAATATCCCAATGCAAAAGCAATCATAAAACGTATTCCTTCGATCAATCCAAAAGAAAAATTGAATGCTGATGTAGAAAAATTACCGATTGCAACTATCGAAGAGCTCGCAAATTATGACGGAATCGCATTTGGAAGTCCTGTTCATTTTGCAAATATTAGTGCCGATATGAGTTCCTTCTTCAGCCAGAGTATTCCGCTTTGGACTTCAAGAACTCTGGAAGGAAAACCGGCTACTGTGTTTATGTCGGCAGGATCTGGAGCCGGAAAAGAAGCTGCGATTTTATCGTTCTGGAATATTCTTGCTTCTCACGGAATGGTAATCGTTCCAACGGGAATCATGGGAACGGCCACTTTGGACAAAACAGTTCCACAAGGAAATACTCCGTTTGGAGCTACTTCATTGGCAGGATCTGTCGGAACACGTCCGTCACAAAGCGAATTGAATTTAGCCAAAGAACAAGGAAAAGCGTTGGCAAGAGTGGCTTCGGGATTGAAAAATACCGAAACGATTAAAGCTGCAAAAACGACTTCGATTGAGGCTAAAAGCGATATCAACAAAACCTTAAAAGACAATAACATTACGCTTCCTGAAGCGCCTAAACCGGTTGGAAATTATGTTCCGTTTACGATTTCTGATCATAAAGTGTACATTAATCAGGTGGCTTTAAAAGACGGAAAGATTCTAAATCCCGGAAAAGTTGGCGCAACAGTTACCGATGATCAGGCCAAAGAAGCAACGTATCAAACGATGTTAAATGTAATTGCAGTTTTGAAAGAGGCTTGCGGAGGAGATTTGAACAAAGTAAAACAATGCGTACAGTTAACAGGGTATTTCAATACTACACCGGAATATACGCAACATGCGGCACTTATGAATTCGGCTTCAAATTTAACGGCTTTGGTTTTTGGAGAAAAAGGAAAACACGCCAGAGCAACCATCGGAGCGGCTTCGTTACCGATAAATTCGGCTGTCGAAATTCAGGCGATTTTTGAAATTGAATAAAGGAAAATTTTACCGCAAAGTTCGCAAAGAATTACGCAAAGACCACAAAGTTTCGTGAATTACGCTTTGCTTTGAAATCGCAAAGGGATTGTGTTTAAAAAAACTTAGCTTAATGACATCGCTCATAAGGACTACCCATATTTTATAATACAACCTAGTTTTTCGTGTGAGGGATAGAGCTAAGCTACCGAAGTAGCAGCGAAAGCCCGACAGCAATATAAAAAGGGGCGACTAAGCGATTGCAATAGTCAGCCCCTTTTTATATTGGTGGCACGCCCAAATTATTATTTATACAATTCTCGACTTCCTTATGATTTTGGTAATGGCGCACCCACTGCAATATCGCAACGATGTCCTGGTTTTCCGTGTGCGGGATTTTTTCCATCGGCTACAGTTGCTGTTTCTGTACTTAACAAAGCCGGAACAGCATTGTCTGTCGCCGGAGGTGTTACGGTAAAGGTTTGCGAAGTAGTTCCGCTTTGTGCTGTATTGGCGGCAACAGGTTGTTTGGCAGCAGCCGGAGAATTTAAAGGTGCTCCCACCGGAATATCGCAGCGGTGTCCGGGTTGTCCGTGGGCAGGATTCATGCCTTTAGCCACTTTTGTTGGCGTAACAGTTGTTGTGGTCACTACATTTTGCTGACCCGGTTTGACCTGAACGGTTTGTGCAGGCTGTGTCGTTGTGGTTTGTCCTTGTGTAGGAGCCGAATTTAAAGGCGCCCCAACAGCAATATCGCAACGATGTCCAGGTTGTCCGTGTGCAGGATTCATTCCGCCATTCGCACTCAAAACTGTATTTGGATTTGCTGCAGTAGGAGCCTGAACAACAGGGGCTGCTTTTGTCGTATCTTTTGCCAATCCCAGTTTTACCAATTCAGAATTTGGTGTGTTTTCCTGAGGTTCTAATTCCTTTTTGCAGGAAGTTAAAAAGATAGAGGAAAGTACTAATGAGGTGATGAGTATTTTTGGATTCATGATGTATCGATTTTAAAGCTATCAAATATACTAAATCCTATTATACCATATAAGTGATGTAAGATAATTTAAGTTTTACTTGGCTATTTGGGTTTGCAAAGACGCAGAATCACAAAGTTAATGTTTCATGCAGGTTTTAAAATAAGAACATGGCGGAGTTACTTGCAAAGATTTGCTTCACCTGTTCGCTATCGCTCGGGTCTCCTTCGTCGAAATGACAAACGGTATGTTTAATCATCAAAAAAACTATCCCATTGTGCCTTTGCATCTTTGAACCTTTGTACCTCAGAACCCCTCAGTACCTTTTGAGCCTTTCAAAAAATATTTGCTACCTTTAAATCCAAAACAAACCACTTATGAAAAAACCAATCTTACTTTTATTATTTGTTACCTTTTTTGCAAACGCACAGACTTCTGAAAAAGACAAAGTCAACCAAACTATCGATGCCTGGCACAAAGCAGCCGGCGAAGTAAAATTTGATGCTTATTTTGATTTAATGGCCGAAGATGCTATTTTCATCGGAACTGATGCCACCGAAAACTGGATCAAAAAAGATTTTAAAGTTTGGGCCAAACCCTATTTTGACAAAGGAACTGCCTGGAATTTCACAGCTTTAGAACGTCACATCTTTTTTGACAAAACCGGAAAAATTGCTTGGTTTGACGAACTGTTAAATACACAAATGAAAATTTGCCGCGGATCGGGGGTTTTGATTAAAATAGGGAAAGAATGGAAAATTCAACATTATGTGTTATCTATGACGGTTCCTAATGAGGAAGTAAATGCAGCGATCAAAATTAAGGCTCCTATCGAAGACGTTTTGATTGCAAAGCTTCAAAAAAAATAAACATTTTTGGACTTTCTTTTTACAATCCTAACTTTTTGCGCCCTTTACAGTACCCTTTGCCAATTTTATTATAATACAATTGGCAATTTTGTCTCTTTTTTAGAAGTGCAAAATAAAATACCCTCAAAAAAACAGGGTGTATTTTATAAAATCCACTAAAATAAAAATCACACCTCTGTTTTCACACCCCTAAAAACCATAATATTCATTTTTTCATAACTTTAACCCTAAAAAAATAGGGACACACAAAGTATTTGAAAAATGAAAATAGAAAAACGCTGGATCATTTCCTTTATTATCATCAGTATTGTTTGCGTTACTGGTGCTTTTTGGCCAACTATCACCGAAAATAGTTACGTATTATCTGAATTTGGCACAACCGATCATATCGTTCCTGCCGATGTCGCCTGGATGTTAACGTCCTGCTGTCTGGTTTTAATCATGACTCCGGGACTGTCTTTTTTTTACGGCGGAATGGTTGGCAAGAAAAATGTAATTTCGACCATGTTGCAGAGCTTTATCTGTTTAGGGGTTGTCACGCTTTTATGGGTTGTAGTGGCCTTTAGTCTGGCTTTTGGCGATCCTGTAGGTCTAAATTTAGGAGGTCACTTTTATAGTTTCTTTGGTGATCCAACCACTTTTGCTTTTATGGATTATGTGGGAGTTCTGCCTCACAAACAATTGGCCAGCACGATTCCGTTTATGCTTTTTGCATTGTTTCAAATGAAATTTGCGATTATTGCTCCGGCCATTATTACTGGTTCTTTTGCAGAGCGCGTTCGTTTTATATCGTATTTACTTTTTATCAGTTTGTTTACTCTGTTTATTTATGCACCATTGTGCCATTCTGTTTGGTATCCAACAGGTATTTTAGGCAGTTATTTTGGCGTAAAAGATTTCGCCGGAGGAACGGTTGTACACATGAGTTCAGGATTTGCAGCTTTGGCGGGAGTACTGGTTTTGGGAAAAAGAAAAAACAATCAGCACATTCCAACCAATATTCCGTTTGTACTATTAGGAACCGGAATGTTATGGTTTGGATGGTTTGGCTTCAATGCCGGCTCGGCTCTTGCAGCCAATGGAACCGCCGCAATGGCTTTTGCTACAACTACAACCTCATCGGCGGCAGCCATGTTAACCTGGGTTTTCTTTGACCGAATGAACGGCCGAAAAGTTTCTGCTCTTGGTGCTTGTATTGGAGCTGTGGTAGGCTTGGTTGCCATTACTCCGGCTGCAGGTTATGTATCGGTTCCTGAAAGTATGTTTTTTGGATTTATAACGGCTTTGGTTTCCAACTCAGTTGTAAATTGTCACTTATCAAAAAAATTCGATGATACTCTTGACGTTTTTGCCTGTCACGGGGTAGGCGGAATTATGGGAATGATTCTAACTGCTATTTTTGCTCATGGTGAAGATGCGAGTTTGTTACACGGAGGCTGGAATGTATTTGCACATCACATGATGGCATTGGTATTGGTTTCTATTTTTACTTTTTTCGGAGCGTACTTTTTATTTAAGGTAACCAATTTCATTATTCCGTTGCGTGTTTCTGAGGAGAACGAACATATCGGATTGGATTTATCCCAACACGATGAAACACTTGACCCTAAATTAAAAGCTATTACTGAAGTCCATTACGGTTAATTCTTTTGCCACAGATTTTATGGATTAAAATGATTTTTCAATCTGTGCTAATCCATAAAATCTGCGGCTAAAAAAAGGTTGCCACGAATTCCACTAATTTACACTAATTTTTTCCGACCAAACCGCTTAAATTAATTCGTGAATTCGTGGCGAAAAAAAATATCCTTGATGAAAATTCGTAGCGGAAAACTTTTAAAGCTAATTGTGCTATTTTCATTCGTTTATATTCCTTAATTTTGCTGAAAATTTTTGTAAAAGTGGGAAGTAAAAATAAACTAAAAAGATTCAGAGAAAACGAAACATTTCAAAACGTTTTTCAACCAACCAGAGAAGAAGTTGTAGGCGATTTAATGCCTTTGAAAGGAAAATGGAATTCTGATTTCTTTAAAAATGATAATCCATTAGTTTTAGAATTGGGATGTGGAAAAGGAGAATATTCTGTTGGATTAGCGGAAAGATATCCGAACAAAAATTTTATCGGAATTGATATTAAAGGAGCCCGTTTCTGGAGAGGTGCCAAAACTGCTGTTGAAAACGGATTACACAACGTTGCATTTGTTCGAACTCAAATCGAACTAATCAATCATATTTTTGCCGACAATGAAGTGGATGAAATCTGGATTACTTTTCCGGATCCGCAAATCAAATACAAGAGAACCAAACACCGTATGACCAATTCGGAGTTCTTGAAATTGTATAAAAGAATCCTTAAAAAAGACGGTGTCGTAAACTTAAAAACCGACAGTGAATTCATGCACGGTTACACTTTGGGATTACTTCACGGTGAAGGTCACGAGGTTTTATACGCCAATCATAATGTATATAAAAATGAAGGAAGCCCTGAAGAAGTTACGGCATTCCAGACTTTTTATGAAAAACAATATTTAGAGATTAACAAGGCAATTACGTATATTCGTTTTAAAATTAAAGACTAATTTAATTTTAAAAACTTTTTTTCATAACCCATCAATCAACTGAATGGCATTACTTACCCCATTACTTTCAGGTTTTCTTGCCGCTTTCATTGGGATTATTCCACCAGGTTTAATCAACATGACGGCAGCCAAAGTAAATTTGAAAGAGGGGAAAAAAAATGCTTTATGGTTTGTTGCAGGAGCTGTCTTAGTGATCTTTTTTCAGGTTTCTTTAGCCGTTTTTTTTGCACGCGTCATCGACAATCGTCCGGATGTAGTGACATTGTTACGCGAAGTAGGATTTGTTATTTTCTCTGTTTTAACTGTTTATTTTTTGTTTATAGCCAAAGAACCTAAAGCCAAAAAATCAAAAATAAAAAAGACCAGTAAAAAAAGTCGTTTCTTTCTGGGAATGCTGCTTTCCGGACTTAACTTCTTCCCTATTCCGTATTATGTGGTTGTAAGTGTTACTTTGGCCTCTTACCACCTTTTTGCATTTGAAAACAACATTATTTTTACTTTTGTATTCGGATCTGTTTTAGGCTCATTTGCCGCTTTATACAGCTACATTGGTTTCTTTGGAAGAATCGAGAAGAAAACAGACTATCTGATGAAAAACATGAATACCATTATTGGAAGCATCACAGGATTAATTGCCGTACTCACGCTTTTTAATATTTTGACTTACTATTTCAGCTAATACAATAATAGTCACAGATTACCCGGATTAAAATGATTACTTTTATCATGATGAAAATACTATAATTTTCAGGCAGATTTACGAGTAAAGTGAACAAAAAAATCCCTTTAATCATTTTCATCTGTGGCAAAAACTAATCTATGGCAGAAGATAATTTTTTTGAAAGAGTTTATGCAATCGCAAGACAAATTCCGTACGGAAAAGTAACTTCTTATGGCGCAATTGCCAAAGCTTTAGGAACAGCCCGCTCTGCCCGAATGGTAGGCTGGGCCATGAACGCCTGTCACAACATGGATGATGTTCCCGCGCATCGTGTGGTAAACAGAAAAGGACTTCTCACCGGAAAACACCATTTTGACGGAACCAATTTAATGCAACAGTTACTCGAAAGCGAAGGCATTAAAGTCATAGACAATCAGATTGTAGATTTTGAAAAACACTTCTGGCAGCCTGAAATCGAGCTTTAAAGTTTTTTATTTAACCGCAAGGTACGCAAGGAAGGCGCAAGGGTCGCATAATTTAAAACCTTACACTTTTCTCTTTATCCTGTCTTTTAAAGTTCGACAGTAGTTTTATTTCGATTGTTATTTTACTTTTTGACGCTTTAATCAAATCAGGCAAATTACAAAGCTGGTTTTATCCTCATCGGTTTGGTAACTCAAATACCCTCCGTGCGCTTCGATGATATTTTTAGAAAGCGTTAGTCCAATTCCGGCACCATCTTTTCTCGTGGTGAAAAACGGCAGAAAAACTTTATCTCTGATCTCGGTATCAATTCCTTTTCCGTTATCCGAAATGATAATAAAAAAGCGATTGTTTTCAGTATACGATGACAAGAACATCTTCTTTTCGCTCTTTTCTTTCAAAGCATAAATACTATTGGTAATCAAATTGATAATTACCTGTTCTATCTGACTTTTATCAATTAAAATCGATCTTGAACTATTAATTTCGTTTACCAGTTCTATATTTTCCGTCTTTAAAATTGGACTCATTACCCGAAGACAGTCTTCAAAAAGAACCTTTATAGGAGTCATTTTTTTAGTCGGAGTCGGCAGCATGGCTAGTTTTCGATAATTCTCTACAAAAACCTGCAAATGATCGCTTCGATTGATAATGGTCGAAATACTACTTTTAATATCCTCAAAATCATCCTCTTCTAATTCGTCCTGATCAACTATTTGCAGTAAATTTTGCGAAAGTGCACGGATTGGCGTTAGCGAATTCATTAACTCGTGCGAGATAATTTTCATCAGATTGATCCAGGCTTCCTTTTCTTTTTTCTCGATAACACGCTGAATACTGTCCAACAGAATAATAAAATATTCTTTTTCATACATTTTCGTATGCGAAGTCTGAAGCACAAAAGTCTGTAAGTCCTGATCTTCGATCTTGATCGAAATAGCCGTTTTCAATTCTGTAAAATTGGTCTTTTCGATTTCCTCACAAAGAGAGGGCAAATAGTTTTTAAGATACTTCCACTGGCTTACTTTTGGTACTTTGAATAAGTTTGAAAAGCAATCGTTCATTAAAAAGAGATTCCAGTCCTCACCTTCTTTCTCCAGAATTAAAGTAGCAGTGTCGATATTATTTAAAATGGACTGATAGATGCGCTCTTTTGACGTCTGTTCCTGTCGTTGAACTTTTAACTTATCATAAAGCAAGAACAAGTTTCTGAAATTCTCCTTTTTGCTTTCTTCCGGAAAATTATTCGAAAAATCATCCTGCAGAATCGATAAAAGCATTTTATCGTAAAACAAGGTTTGCCCTTTAACAAAAAAATACATTTCAGACAACAATAGAAAAACGACAAAACCAACCAGAATTGCATTGTAATACAGTTCTTTGTAAATCAAAAAGACACAAAAGAAAAAGGGAATCATCACCAACAGAATCCTTGCAAACAAAGCATTATAAAATTTCCAGTTCTTCATTGTTTTATTTTTTATTCCGACAGATTCAAAAGTTTAATATTCAACAAGAATCTTTCAAAGTCGTTCGAAACTATTTTTAAGTTTAGATGTTTCTCAGATCATATTTTTCAATTCTTCTGTACAAAGCGGCTCTTGAAAGCCCAAGTTCTTCGGCTGTTTTGCTGATATTTCCATTATTCTTAAACAATGTTTTCTCGATGGCACTTTTTTCCATTTCAGACAGTGGATTTTCGTCGTTTTCCTGAAGTTCTTCGAAATCCAAAATATCCAGATTGGTTACCGAAATAGTATGATTATCGGCCAAAATTAAGGCACGCTCAATCTTATTCTCTAATTCCCGAATATTTCCTTTCCAGGGATATTTTTCTAAATAGGGTCCGACATTATCATCAAAACACCAATTTTCCTGATTGTATTTTTCAGCAATTTTATCCAAAATAAAATTAGCCATCGGGATAATATCGTCTTTTCGCTCACGCAAAGAAGGTAAATGAATCTCCATGGTGTTGATTCGGTACAGTAAATCTTCCCTAAACATTTTATTTTTTACTTCTGCTTTTATATCAGCATTGGTAGCCGCAATGATCCTTACATTCAGCGGTCTTGCTTTGCTTTCGCCCAAACGGGTTACGGTTTTGGTTTGCAAAACATGTAACAGTTTGGATTGCAGATGTAACGGAATATTCCCTATCTCATCCAGAAAAATTGTACCGCCCGAAGCCGCTTCAAATCTTCCCGCAGTATCTGTTTTAGCATCTGTAAAAGCCCCCTTGGCATATCCAAAAAGTTCACTTTCAAACAAGTTATCACTCAGTGACCCCAGATCGACATGCACAAAAGGCTGCTCTTTTCGTTCTGAATTCAAATGGATGAACTCGGCAAAAACATACTTTCCTGTTCCATTTTCACCTAAGATTAAAACATTAGCAGCTGTTTTGGCAACTCTCTCGGCAATACCGTATGCCTGCTTAATTTTAGGAGAAGTTCCTGTAAAATAACTTTTGGTTGATTTTTCTACTACTTCTTTTTTACTATTCTTTCGGCTCTCTACTACAGCCTTATCAATGATTTCCAGCAGCTTTTCATTGTTCCAGGGTTTCAAAACATAATCAAAAGCCCCAATTTTAATTCCTTCAACCGCAGTGTCAATTTTACCAAAAGCAGTCATTAAAATCACAACAGTCTTTGGCGAAAGTGTTTTAATTTCCTTCAGCCAATGGATTCCTTCGCGCCCATCTTCAAAACCAATTCGATAGTTCATGTCCAACAAAACCACATTTATTTCATTCTCGTTTAAAATGGAGATGATTTTTTTGGGACTGTTGGTCGTAAAAATGGTTTCAAAATGTTTTTTGAGAATCATTTTTGCCGAAAAAAGAATTTCTTCCTGATCGTCGACGATTAAAATATGGGCTTGTTTCTTTCGCATGCTGTCTTTTTTTGTCCGATTCTGAACGGTCAACTGTTCATTTCCGAACACTTCTTTTTTAGATGGTTTTTAAAGCTTCTTTAAAATCAATACTTTACAGGTTATACTTTTTATGGCACAGTATTTACCTATTGGTAATCAGTAAATTATTAAAGAAATGGACAAGATAATTCCTCGTAAAAATAGAAAATTTAGATATCTCACAATAGCAATTGGAGTTTTTTTAGTTTTGGCAACAATTGTATTTTTCTCGTTTAATACCAAAAGAAGTTTAAATGTAAAAGCCGATGAACTTAGCGTTCAAAAAGTAGAAAAAGCTTTCTTTGAAGATTTTGTTGTTTTTCAGGCCAAAGTAGAACCTCTTAACGTAATGCTCGTAAATGTTACCGAAGGCGGATCTGTTAAAGAGATTTTTGTTGAAAACGGCGCAATGGTTACCAAAGGTCAGCCCTTAGCACGTTTGTTCAATCCGAACACAGAACTAAATTACCTGACTCAGGAAACCGCTATTATCGAGCAAATCAATAATTTAAACACCGGAAAACTGAACATCAGAAATCAGGAGCTGAACTTAACCAAGGATCTGGTTTTAATAGAACACGATTACAATGACGCCAAAAGGTTGTACGACATGAACGCGAAATTATTTGAAAAAGATGTGATTTCGAGAAATGATTGGAATAATTTTAAAGAAAGCCTTCGTTTTCAGGACGAGCGTAAAAGAACGATCCAACAAAGTATTCAAAAAGAAAAACAAACCAATCAGGTTCAAATTTCTCAAATCAACCGTTCGATTCAGACTATGGAAAAAAGTCTGGATATTTTAAGAAACAATAAAAAGAACTTCTTAATTACAGCACCGGAATCGGGGAGATTAACTTCTTTTCAACCTGTTTTGGGAAAAACGTTTCAGGCAGGTGAAAGTATCGGAAAAATAGATTCTAAGCAAGGTTACAAATTAGCAGCCGATGTAGATGAATTTTATTTGGAAAAAGTACGCGAAGGATTGAAAGGTCAGGTAGAATTTCAAGGAAAAAATCTGGAAGTTTTAGTTACAAAAGTAATTCCGGAGGTAAAAAGCGGACACTTTAGAGTGGAGTTGGCTTTTATATCCAAAGAAAATATCACTTTACAAGACGGTCTTAGTTTTGGTGTAAAACTGATTCTGTCCGAAAAGAACAAGACTCTGGTGGTTTCAAAAGGAAGTTTCAATCAGGAGGCAGCAGGAAAATGGATTTTTGTAGTAAAAGGAAATAAAGCAGAAAGAAGAAATATAAAACTAGGAAGAGAAAACCCATCGTATTATGAAGTTCTCGAAGGCTTAAAAGAAGGTGAATCGGTTATCACTTCATCATATACCGATTATAAAGACATTGAAGAATTATCTATTAGTTCTCAGTAGTAGTTTCCAGTCGCAGTTTGTAGTCACAGTCACAGTATACAGTCGCAGTTTACATTTTACATCTTACAATTAACAATTCACAAAGTTTCAATCATCAATCATCAATCAAAAAATAGAATTAGCAACCACTAAAATTTCAAAACTTATGATAACAATTCAAAACCTAACCAAAGTTTTCAGAACGGAAGAAGTAGAAACAGCAGCTTTAAGCGGGATTTCTTTAGAGATTAAAAAAGGTGATTTTTTAACCATTATGGGACCTTCAGGCTGTGGAAAATCAACTTTACTTAATATCATAGGTCTTCTGGACAGCGCTTCAGGCGGGAGTTACAAGTTATTAGATCAGGAAATGATTGGTTTAAAAGAGAAAGGAAGAGCAAATGTCCGAAAAGAAAACATTGGCTTTATTTTCCAAAATTTTAACCTGATCGACGAACTTTCGGTTTACGACAATATCGAATTGCCTTTGATCTACAACAATGTAAAAGCAACTGAGAGAAAACAAAAAATCGAAGCTATTGCCGAGAAACTGAATATCTCTCACCGCCTTAAACATTTTCCGCAACAACTTTCAGGGGGACAACAGCAAAGAGTTGCCGTTGCAAGAGCTTTGGTAAACGATCCTAAAATTATTCTGGCCGATGAGCCAACCGGAAATTTAGATAGCAAAAACGGTAATGAGGTAATGGAACTCTTAACCGATTTACACGCTAAAGGAGCTACTATTTTAATGGTTACCCACTCTGATTATGATGCTTCGTTTTCGCAAAGAACGATCCATATGAAAGATGGTGTGGTATTCTCTGAAAAATTCAATCAACGAAATGTTGATGTTTTTATGGACGCTAAATAAAAGTAAAATGATCAAATTCATCGTAAGTGCAATCATAATCCTGATGGGGTTTGTTTGCAAAATACTATCCGGCCTATAATGCCTTACAGATTATAAAACCTGTAAAACTATTTCAAAACCAACTGTAACAACTATAAAAAATAAAACATGATTTTTAACTGGTTTAAGATATTTATATATCATTTGAAACAAAACAAACTGTTTTCGTTTTTAAATATCCTGGGATTAAGCATTGGAATCGCAGGAGTAATTTTCGCCATTCTATATTGGAATAACGAAAATGCCTATGACCAATGGAATCCCGAAAAAGAGAACGTCTATCAGGTTTTTAATAAAATTGGAGCAACGGGAGACATTTGGGCCTCGAGCAGTATTCCTTTCGGAAGAACCTGCAAAGCCACCATTCCGGAAATCGAATCGATCTGTTTTTTTAATTCCTGGTATGGCAATGATATGATCAAATATCAGGGACAAAAATTTTTCCATAAAAAGATTACCGTTTCGGACAATGGTTTTTTTGACATGTTTCCGTTGCCTATCATAAAGGGAGCAAAAACCAATATCCTGAAAGAAAAAAATAGTGTGGCAATATCAGAGGAAACAGCAAAGTTACTTTTTAAAAATGCAGATCCTATTGGTAAATCCATCACTTATTATGACACAAATTATACCGTAAAATCGGTCTACAAAACCATAAGCCCTTCCGCTTTTGAACCTAACTATGTTTTTAGCGGAATTGCACGTGAAGGCGACGAGCAAAGTTGGGGTAACTTTAATTATGGCCTAATGATTAAAGTTAAAAAAGGAACTGATATTGCAACTGTTTTAAAGAAAATGCAAAATGTAGATTACGTTAACCGAACTTTGAAAGATGCAAAAGCGAGCGGACAAACTCCGGAACAATATTTAAAAGAAAACGGACAGACAACTGTAATATTAGATAAATTAAGCGATACCCGTCTTCACGGTACAAAATCATCGCAAGGGGCAAATCTTCCGGAAGGAAAAGGAAATTTGCAATTGCTTTATATTATGGTGGGGCTTTCTATTTTGATTTTGATTCTTTCACTGGTAAACTACATCAATTTAGCAACAGCTTCGGCAATAAAACGTGCTAAGGAAGTTGGCGTTCGTAAAATTGTAGGAGCTACTAAAAAGCAAATTGTTCTTCAATTTATTTTCGAGACAGCTATAATAGTAGTTTTGGCAATTCTTTTTGCCCTTGCAATTGTAGAGCTTTCACTACCCTACTACAATACTTTCCTGAAAAAATCTTTAACTATGAATGGCAGCGAATTTTACCTGCAGCTTATTTTTATGTTCGGATTAGTAATCGTTCTTGCGGGTATTTTTCCTGCCATTTATATCTCGAATTTTGAGACTCTAAAAGTACTTAAAGGAAACTTCTCCAGAAGTAAAAGCGGTATCTGGATTCGAAATTCGATGCTTATTTTTCAGTTTGGTATTGCCGCTTTTTTCATCATAGGTGCTTTAATCGTGAATTCTCAGGTGAGTTATATGATGAACAAAGATCTTGGTTTTAGCGGAGATCAGGTCATTAAAATTCCTTTTAATTATCAGGAACGTGACAAAAAATTACTCAAATACCAAACCACCAGACAGGAACTTTTAAAAATGTCCGGCGTTGTAGACGTATCCACCTTTGCGGGTTCTTTTGGAAATAGCACTAACTCCAGCTCAGGATTTACACACAACAGTATTTTTGTACAACCCCGAAATGTCGAAATGGATTTTGGTTTTCTGGATATGATGAAAATAAAAATTGTTCAGGGAAGAGACTTATCTCCAAAATTTGCTTCAGACACCATCGACAACTGGCTGGTAAACGAAACTCTTGTCAAAACATTAGACCTTAAAAAACCCCTTAATACTGTAGTAACATCAGGCTGGGGAAATGAAAAAGGCAACATGAAATTTAAAATCGTGGGTGTTGTAAAAGACTTTCATATCACAGGTTTACAGGACAAAGTACCTCCAATGGTTTTTATCAATCTTAGAACTCTAAAGTGGAATAATTTTGACAATATCTATGTAAAAGTTTCTCCAGATAATCTGGCCGGAACCTTAGCAAAACTAGACAAATACTGGACGAAAAGCATCAATCAGGATTATCCTTTTGAATATGAATTCGTCAATAAAGGTTTTGCCCGAACCTATCAGGAACAGGTAAAACAGAAAAATCTCTTTTTCATTTTAAATCTTGTAGTGATCATCATCGCCATTTTCGGATTATTTGCTTTGGCTTCTTTCTCGATGGAGCGAAGACTAAAAGAAATTGCCATTAGAAAAACATTGGGCGCTGAAACTGACGCTTTATTAAAAGAATTATCCAAGCAGTATGTTGGTTTCTGTTTACTTGGATTTGTGATTGGTATTATTCCGGCATACCTTTTGCTACAAAAATGGCTGGAAAACTTTGCCTTCCGAATTGGAGTCTCGGTAATTCCATTCAGTATCGCTCTGGCTTCCCTATTGGCTTTAACGCTTGTCATCGTTTTAGCAAAAGCTTATCAGGTAACTAAGATTGATATCTTAAAATACCTAAAATACGAATAATACCGATTGTATATTCAATATAGTCCAATTGCATTGTACTATTTTCATATTACATCGGCATTATTCCAGAAAACATTGAACTAAAATGTAAGTAAATTTGATATAAACTTGTAGACCATTTTTTTTAAAACCCGCCAAATCATATTGATCTGGCGGGTTTCTTTTTTTATTTCGAAACAACTGAATCGGAATATAATAACTTATCCAGCTGTTTATCTCTGTCGTAAACATCGGGATAAAAACCAATTTCTCCGTCATCCGTTACCCAGGCCGTAAAATATCCAATATAAATTGGAATTTTGGTTTTCAGCATACAAGTGGTTTCTTTTTCACCGCTCATCGCTTTATCGATTTTATCTACCGGCCAGTCGGGATTGTCTTTCAAAATAGCCAAAGCCAATGGTTTTGCCTCTTTAACATTGATACAGCCATGGCTGAAAATACGTTTTTCGAAATCAAACAAACTTTTTGCAGGAGTATCGTGCAGGTAGATGTCATTTGGATTTGGAAACATGAATTTAACTAATCCTAAAGAGTTTTTAGGTCCCGGTTTTTGTCTTACATTCCCTCCGTTCCATTCCATATTATGATCGGCCAGATAATTTTTATCTTCTGCCATTTTCAGTTTCAGCTCATTTTTGATGATGCTCTGCGGAACATACCAATACGGACTAAATACAATTCGATCCATATTACCGCTAAAAATTACGGTCTCGGTCATTCGGGTTCCCACAAAAACATCCGAAACGAGTTCATATTTACCGTTTTTCACATAAATCAGCCTGAAGGACGGAATATTAACCATTATGTACTCGCTGGCCTTTGCTAATGAGGCGGGTATCCATCGGCAGCGCTCCATATTCAGCATGATCGTTTTGATACGATTACCAATGGGTTCATTCATCTGATTGATATGATCACGGGTTAAGGTATAATTCAGTTTAAGTCCGTACCTTTTTTTATACTTCAAAACTCCGGCCATCATCTCCTCGTCATACACATCTCTTTTAGAATCTTGTGCCAGATCTCCCACCACAAACAATCGCTGTCTGATTTGTTTGATGGCAACACCACTATCAAAAGGCTTCAGGTCTTTATAATTTATGCTGTCAATATCAATTTTTGTCCATTGATTATTTTTCTCAATGTTTCTGTATCTTTTCAATACCGATTTAAGTTTGTAGTACTGTCCAAACAAAAGGTCCTCGTCTTTATTCAATCGACCGGGGTCAACCATAAGAGAATCTAATATTTTAGAGTAAGAAATACTTTTTGCAGGCAGAAACCATCCTATTTTCTTTAATGTTGCCGGATCAACTCCTGAATAAACGTTGCTTGCATAAAACACATACATATTAGACAACAACAATTCTGTATCAATTTGCGGAAGATCATTCGTTACGTTTTCGTTAAAAACATCATCTACCAGATTCATATAAGGCATCGTAGCTTTAATTCCCTGCTCATTTAACAAGCGTACCTTATGATACAACAGTGCTCCAAATTCGCTCACACTTTTATCATCGTACCAGATCATTTTATATTCCTTTTTCTTATACAGGTCTAAAACGTCATTCTGATATTTTTTCAGATTAGGATATTTTTTATAAAACTGACTGATTGCTGCCGCATCAACAGCGGTTTTAAAAAGATACCTATTCGATGCAGAAACATTATCAAACTCTTTGAATTTGTGGCTTGCATCGCTCTCTTTAGCGGAAGATCCGAAAGAAAACAGCAAAAAACTAACGGTAATAATTACAGAAGAAGAAGTAAAATTTCGCATATTTTTCAGATTTAAATTTTAAGATTAAATTCTATTCAGAAAATACCGGAAACCTATAATTGTCCCCCAAAGACAAGTTCTCGTATATTTTTCAGAATATTTGGAAATCGCAAATTTAGGGTACTCAAATATAGCTAAGATTATTGATATTTTAACGATCTTATTCTTAAATTTTATCTGTTTACCTGTTATGTTTTCCCCGTTTTTTTATTTCTAAATAAAACACAATCTCTCGTTTTTCAGATTACGGAATCAAAAACTTAGGTGTAAGAATCATTTTGAGCAATCTCAATATCAATAAATACAATTTAAAAAGGGTTTGAATCCGAACATAATCTGTTATCTTTGCAGTCTGAAATCAGTTTAAATTAACACAATACTTTAAATCGATTTCGATCAATCGAAAATAGTCCATTAAAATGAAATTAGACAGAAAAGAAATTCTTAAAGCTCTAGAAACAATTACTATAGCGGGAGAAGGAAAAAATATGGTTGAAAGCGGCGCTGTTGCCAATGTCATTACTTTTGGTGATGAAGTTGTGGTAGACCTGGTGTTGCATACGCCAGCAATGCACATTAAAAAAAGAGCAGAAGATGATATCAAAAAAACAATCCATGAATTGGTATCTCCAGAAGCAAAAATTAAAGTAAATATTAAAGTAGAAACTCCGGAGAAAAACGAAATTAAAGGTCGTGCTATCCCTGGAATCAAAAATATTATTGCAGTTGCTTCCGGTAAGGGAGGAGTTGGAAAATCGACTGTTACCGCAAATCTTGCTGTAACACTTGCCAAAATGGGCTTTTCAGTTGGTGTTCTTGATGCCGATATCTACGGACCATCGATGCCAATTATGTTTGACGTTGAAAACGAAAAACCGGTTTCGATTACTGTTGACGGAAAATCAAAAATGAAACCTATCGAAAGCTATGAAATCAAAATACTTTCTATCGGTTTCTTTACAGCACCAAGTCAGGCTGTGATCTGGAGAGGTCCAATGGCTGCAAAAGCACTGAATCAAATGATTTTTGATGCCGATTGGGGAGAATTAGATTTTATGTTAATCGATTTACCTCCGGGAACGGGAGATATTCATCTTTCGATCATGCAATCACTTCCAATTACAGGAGCTGTAGTAGTAAGCACTCCTCAGGCTGTGGCTTTAGCCGATGCTAAAAAAGGAGTAGCGATGTTCCTGCAGGACAACATTAATGTACCTGTTTTGGGAATCATAGAAAATATGGCTTATTTTACACCCGAAGAATTACCTGACAATAAATATTATATCTTTGGACAAGAAGGAGCAAAAAATCTTGCCGAAGACTTAAACGTTCCTTTTTTAGGAGAAGTTCCAATTGTACAATCTATTCGTGAAGCTGGTGATTATGGTCGTCCGGCTGCTTTACAAACTGCTTCGGTAATCGAAACCGTTTTTGAAGGAATTACACGAAATGTTGTACAGGAAACTGTAAACAGAAACGATAGTTTACCTGCGACTGAAGCCATAAAAATTACAACTATGGCGGGATGTTCAGCGGTTAAAAAAAATTAATATAATAAGATAATGAGAAAATTAGATAATTAGATAATGTACACAATTGTCTAATTATCTAATTGACCAATTTTCTAATTGATAAAATTATGACAACAGAAGAATTAACAAGCAACGTATTATTAGCTCTTGATGAAATCAGACCTTTTTTAAATTCTGATGGAGGAGACATTACGCTTATTTCTATAGAAGATGACAAACATGTTAAAGTTCGTCTTGAAGGAGCATGTATCAGCTGTAGTGTAAATCAAATGACGCTAAAAGCGGGAGTTGAGACCACTATAAAAAAATATGCCCCACAAATAGAAACGGTGGTTAATATAATGTAATAAAAACGCGATTTTTCTCAGCAATTCGATTTCGTCGATTTAACAAGAATATTAGCGCTTTATATCGTTTAATTTATAATTTCGCAAAAAAACAGTGCTAAATAAATGGGTTGTTGCATTTTTAGCAAAATATAATACAAATATTTAAGAGTTTTAGTTAAGGAATTGTCACTTATTTAATTAAATTTGTCACATAACCCTTAAATCTTAAATTTTATGAAGAAGTTTTACGCTCTGTTTTTATTATTATTTTGTGTTTCTGTAAATTATGCGCAACAAACCACTCAAACGTTAGTTGTTGACAAAGCCTGGCTAAATGATTCTGAAGAATGGTCGGATTTTAAATACACAGGTCAGATTGTATTTTCGACTAATGCCAACGAAGAAGAAGGAAGCCTAAGAATTGGAAACTATGATTTTCTGTTCGACATTTGTGGAGGAAAAGCAAAGTTTGCCAACAAAGCAACTTATAGTGTTGCACAATTCTCTCACCCTAGAAAAGTATCTGTTACCACAGACAAACAGGGAGTAATGAATTCAACTTATGAAGGAACTTTGGTTTTTCAATCTGATAAAGATTATTATTCTGTAATTGCTATAGTAACGATATTAGAGAAAAACGGAAATACTCTTGGAGTAAAAATGCACCTTAAAGAAGGCAGCAAAAAAGAATACGCATTTAGTATCAAAAACAGTTAATATAATTTAAGGATTTTTTCACGTTATAAAATCCGAACCAGTAAAATTCCACTAATTAAAATGGATGTATTAATAAAGATTAAAGATCGAGAAGGAGTTATACACGAATTACAGGCTCCGACTGATATGGCAATGAACATAATGGAGTTATGCAAAGCATACGAACTTCCTGTTGAAGGAACTTGCGGAGGAATGGCGATGTGTGCCTCTTGCCAGTGTTACGTTCTAAATGATGTTGCATTACCGGAAATGGGAGATGAAGAAGAAGCTATGCTTTCGGAAGCGTTTTATGTTAAATCTAATAGCCGTTTAGGTTGTCAGATCCCTATTACTGAAGAATTAGAAGGCCTGGAATTAGAACTGGCCCCGGAATATTAAATACAAAAAAGCGAGAATTTTACTTCTCGCTTTTTTTATGGCTGTTACTTTAATAAATCCGACAGATTTTAAAAACCTGTCAGGTTTGCTTATACAATTATTCTGTAATTTCTCCCGGATTAAATGGCTCAAAATTCCTTTCAGAAAATGCTTCTGTCAGGATTCCTGACGAACACAGCCAGGTTATCGTTTCTTCAAGTGTAGTTCCTGCCTTATAGATCATTTCACTATGTCTTGGCAATACAAAGTATTCGTTTTTTAAAAGAACAATCTCATCGCCGTCGTACGTATCCCCTATTCTTACTGAACTCAAAACTTCTTCTTTCGTAAGCACATCTTTTCCATCATCCCAGAACCAATATTCCGTTATGCGATTTCTCCACTCGTCGAGCGTCAGCATTATGGTTTCGGGAAGATAAATCCGTACGTAGGTCCCTCCAAGTATTCCACTTCCGAATTCTGAAACATACGCTTTGTAATCTTCGTCGAAAAGAATGTTTAAGGTTTTCTCACAAGCCAGAATATCTTCTTCATCCGCTACAAACAAATCTGTTTTATGGGTATTGTAATTGGCTATTATTTTATAATTATCGAAATTCATATCATTGATTTTTACAACAGCTAATTTATGATTTTTAAATTTATGCATCAAAAAAACCGTAACTGCATTGCTGCAATTACGGTTTTCTCTTTATAACAATTTTATTTAATCTCTGTTTATACCAAACCTGCCGCGATTAAATACTCAGCGATTTGAATCGTATTGGTTGCAGCTCCTTTTCTAAGGTTATCAGCAACAATCCACAGGTTTAAAGTGTTTGGCTGGCTTTCGTCACGACGAATTCTACCTACAAAAACATCATTTTTACCTTCTGCAAACAATGGCATTGGGTAAGTAAAGGTATCTAAGTTATCCTGAACTACTACTCCATCTGTATGGTGTAAAATTTCACGTACTTCATTTACATCAAAATCATTCGTAAACTCAACGTTCACAGCCTCACTGTGTCCGCCAACAACCGGTACACGAACTGCAGTAGCTGTTACTCTGATCGTATTATCGCCCAGAATTTTTTGAGTTTCACGAACTAATTTCATTTCTTCTTTAGTGTATCCGTTTTCCTCAAAACTGTCGCAATGTGGAATGGCATTTCTGTGAATTGGATACTTATAAGCCAATTCGCCCTGAACTCCGGCGTACTCATTTTCTAACTGTCTTACCGCTTTCACACCCGTTCCGGTGATCGATTGATACGTAGAAACGATAATTCTCTTAATATTGTATTTTCTGTGCAATGGAGCCAAAGTCAACACCATTTGGATAGTGGAACAGTTTGGATTTGCGATAATTTTATCTTCTTTGGTTAAAGTCGAAGCGTTGATTTCAGGAACCACTAATTTCTTAGTCGGGTCCATTCTCCATGCTGATGAATTGTCAATAACAGTTGTACCGGCTGCAGCAAATTTTGGAGCCCATTCCAGCGAAGTTTCACCTCCTGCCGAAAAAACAGCAATATCAGCCTTCATATCCACTGCTGTCTGCAGTCCTACCACTTTGTATTTTGTTCCTTTATATTCAATTTCTTTTCCTACTGATTTCTCAGAAGCTACCGGAATTAACTCTGTAACAGGAAAATTTCTTTCTGCTAAAACTTTAAGCATTACTTCGCCAACCATACCAGTGGCACCTACGACTGCTATTCTCATTTTTATATGTTTAGTATGAATTAATTTATTTTGTTATGCAAAAGTATACATAATAAAAGTCAAAACAACGTCATTCACAAAAAATAACAAAATGTTACAAAACAAACAAAAAGCAAAAAAACCGCCCCTATTAAGGAACGGTTTAGTTAGACTTAGTGTAGCGGAATTATTTTTTAAGCAAATCTCTAATTTGCGTAAGCAGCTCTTCTTGAGTTGGTCCGGCAGGTGCTGCCTCGACTACTGTTTCTTTTTTCTTCGCTTTATCTGCAGCTCTTAGCACCACAAATACAAAAAATGATATAATTACAAAGTTAATGATTGCCTGAACCAAATTTCCATAGGTAATTACTGCGGCTCCAGCGGCTTTAGCAGCGGCCAAATTTGGATAACTATTACCATCGAGCGTAACAAATTTTTGAGTAAAATCAATTCCTCCCGTAAGTAAACCAACAACTGGCATAATAATATCGTCTACAGCAGAACCCACTATTTTTCCAAATGCACCACCAATAACAACTGCTGTTGCTAAACTCAACACATCACCTTTCAGCAAAGAAGCTTTAAAATCTGCAAAAAATCCCATAATCGATTATTTTAGTTTATACTTAATTGATTTTCGAAAATACGTAATTTTATTGACAATTTGTTAAAATTATCTAAAAAACACTCTTTTCACCCGTTGTGATATGCTGGTCATAATTTCATACGGTATTGTTTTTAAAGCAGTTGCCATTTCAATAACCGTTGGACTTTCTCCAAAAACAATTACTGAGTCACCTTCTTTACAATCGATATCGGTGACATCAACCATGAGCATATCCATACAAACACTTCCTAAAATAAATGCTTTTTGATCCTTAATCACCACATACCCTACTTTATTTCCCCACAAGCGCGAAATTCCATCTGCATATCCAATAGGTATGGTGGCAACTCTGGTTTGTTTATCTGCCATAAAACGACGTCCGTAACCAACACTGTCTCCCGCCGGAATTGTTCGTACCTGAGAGATAATTGATTTCAGAGTACCTACATTTTCCAGATATTTTTGCTCAGCAGGATCGTTCGAAACTCCATATAAACCAATTCCTAAACGTACCATATTGTATTGCGCGTCGGGAAAATTACTTATTCCGGAAGTATTCAGTATATGACGAATCGGATTAATATCCAAAGCCGTAATCAATTTTAAGGACAATTTTTCAAACAGACGAATCTGGGATCTCACAAAATCAAAATGCTTCACTTCATCACTTGTTGCCAAATGCGACAGCACACTTTTTACTTTTACGGTCGAATTTCCTCTGAGAGTTTCAATCAGTTCCTCCAATGTATTTTCTTCAAAGCCCAAACGATGCATTCCCGTATCCAACTTTATATGAATTGGAAAATCTTTGAGGTTCTTTTCTCTTGCAATTTTCAAAAATGCTTTTAATCCTTTGATACTATAAATTTCGGGTTCTAAATGATACTGTATAATCGAAGGAAAGCTGGTCGATTCCGGATTCAGCACCATAATTGGTAGTTTTATTCCACCATTTTTAAGAGAGATTCCTTCATCGGCAAAAGCCACCCCCAAATAATCTACTTTGTGATGTTCGAGCAGTTTCGCGATTTCAAGTCCACCGTTTCCATAACCAAATGCTTTCACCATCACCATTAGCTTAACGTTAGTCGCTAATTTCGATTTATAGTAATTCAGATTATGGCTAATCGAATTCAGATTGATCTCCAGAATCGTTTCATGCGTTTTTTCTTCGAGTAATGACACAATTTCTTCAAACTGAAACGATCTCGCTCCTTTGATTAAAATGGCTTCATTTTCGAAATTCAGACTCTCTATTTGCGTAATAAATTCAGCTGTATTTGGAAAAGTAATACAGTTTGAGAATTTAGCGGCAAAGGAAGAAATCGTTTCTCCTATCCCGATGACACGGTTTATTTTATTATCGGAAATTAACTGTGCTACTTTGGTGTACAATTCTTCATTTGAAAATCCGCTTTGAAAAATATCCGACAGAATAACTGTTTTTGATGCGTTCTTTTTCTGCTGGCTTTCTAAAAAATCCAATGCTATTTTTAGTGACTGAAAGTCTGAACTGTAACTATCGTCAATAATACTGCAATTGTTGATTCCATTTTTTACCTCCAGACGCATTTGCACGGGGTATAAATTTTGAAATCGATTCTGAATGGTTTCGGCATCGTACTTCATGTAAAGCAAAACCAAGAGACAGGAAATCGCATTTTCTATGGAAGCGGAATCACTGAATGGGATTTCCAAATCAAAAATTTCATTTTTATAACGGGCCTGAATACTGGTCGTTTCATCCTCATTAATATGTTTCACGACAAAAACATCTGCCGATTCATCAGTGAAACTCCAAGAGAAAAGTACTCGTTCCGGTAAAAAATAGTCCAGACTTAACTTTGCAAGACATTCGTCTACAAGCTTGTTGTTCTGATAAATAATGACTGTTGAATTTTTAAAAAGCAATAACTTTTCGTCTATTTTCTCTTCCAGATTTTTAAACCCTTCATCATGTGCCGAACCGATACTGGTTAAAACTCCAATATTAGGTTTAATGATTCTTTCAAGTTTCACCATCTCATTAACCGTAGATATTCCAGCTTCGAAAATTCCCAGATTATGTTTTTCATTAATAGCAATTACAGATAACGGAACGCCAACCTGAGAGTTATAACTTTTAGGGCTTCGGATAATATTATAGTCCGGACTCAACAAGAAATTAAGCCATTCCTTTACTATCGTTTTACCATTACTTCCGGTCAATCCGATAATAGGGAAATGAAACAAATCCCTGTAATAACCTGCAAATTCCTGTAAAGCCTGTAGTGTATTTTTGACCACCAAAAAACTGGCTTTTCCTTTTACATCTTCAGGAATATGCTGTACTACAAAATTCTGAACTCCTTTTTCTATCAATTCTGCAATATACAAATGAGCATCATTATTAATCCCCGAAAGGGCAATAAACAAAGTTTTGGAACCGTTTTGTAGAGAACGGCTGTCGATCGAAATATGGTCAACAAAAACATCAGAATCTGAACCTGTCCATTCGGCATTGAGAACCGGGATAAGGCTTTTTACATTTATGCTCATTAAGATTTTCTTTTTGTCAAATTTAAAAAAAGGTTTACCATGAATTTCACAAATTTTCACTAATTCTTTGTGGCACTTTTTGCCACAGATTACTAAAAAGTTTGCCGCGAATTGCACGAATTTTAACTCTTGCTAATTCACACGATTCGTAGCAAAAAAACAATATTTGTTTATATTTGCTTAACACCACTAAATACAACGTTTTGAAAAGAATCCTGCCTATATTCTCCTATATCTTTCATCCGATTTTTATATCGATGTACGCCACCTTATTTTATCTTTTCTTCAAACACGATCTCTTTAGTACTCAGGAAAAATATTATGTGCTGCTTCAAATTCTCATCATCACCATTTTAGTACCCATATTGTTTTATCTTTTACTACGTTCGACGGGGCGTGTGAATTCTATTATGATTCACGAAACTTCACAACGCAAAATCCCTCTGATTTTACAGTGTTTTTTGTATATTTTACTGGTAAAACGAAGCATCATCATTAGCCGTTATCCTGAATTGCATTTCTTTTTTCTGGGCGCTTTGTTCAGTACCATTCTGGCTCTGATTTGCTCGCTGTTCAAAATAAAAGCAAGCTTACACATGATGGCCCTTAGCGGATTCACCATTTTTGTGATTGGGCTGAACACACATCTTCAATTGCAAAATCCTTATTGGAGTGCTTTCCTGATTTTAATGACGGGAATTGTCGCTTCATCACGCTTAGAAATGGAAGCCCATTCTCCTAATGAGTTAGTAATCGGAACTTTTATTGGAATTTTACCGCAGTTATTGTTTCTGAATTTGTGGCTATAAAATATAGAAAATCAATCCTGCATTCAGCGTTCTTACATTAATGTTTTGTCCTGAAACCGTTGTTACATTCTTAAACAAAGGATTTAGTCCATAATTAAGGTAAAGATTCCAGGTGTTATAACCAACGGCCATGTATACACTGTACTGAAGTCTGTTTATATCAGGATTGTTCGAAATTTTATGAGACTCTTCTCCGGTGTCTAAAAGAGACTTATTAGAAAAAACATAGCTTAGCTTAAATCCTCCATAAATTCTCCAGAATCTATAACTTTCGTAGGTCGAATTTCTCCAACGAAATTCTATCGGAAGATCAACCATATACTGTTTGTATCGGTTTGATTTGATATCATTGTAATCGGTTACTTCATAAGTCAACTTACCATCTGCATCTTTAGCAATCGTCAGGTTCTGGTTGTAATTTTGATAACTCAAACCCAAACCAGTTGCAATGGCAACCGTTCTGCTTTTATTGATTGGCATATCACGCAGAAAACCGGCAGAAAGTCCGACAGAGAATTTATTTTGTTTAAGTCCTTGTGGAACCTGAGTCAGAAGATTATAGGTAACCGAAAAATAAAACTGATCTTCCCGATACAATGAATCTATTTTAACAACAGGCTTCACTTCCGGTTTGACCTCCGGCTTTACTTCCTGGGCAAAAGAATTAAAAAACGATACTAAAAACAAACAGCTAAATAGTAGTCGCATATCGTATTTTGGTTTTAAAGAGTTTTTCAAGTAAACGTTTTTTAGGGTAGTTTTATTTCAATTACAAATATAATATAATGCCAGTTCAGGATACCATTTGAATGTAATTATTCGCTTTTCGATCCAAAAAAAATGCCTTTTCTAAACTTTTTTCAATGAATCGTTAACAGAATCTAAAAAATAAATCTATTTTTCTTCTATCTTTTATACCTTTGTGTGTCATGAAAAGAAAACAACTCATATTAAGTGTTTCTTTGGTTCTGATGATATTGTTCTCAATATTCTTTCAGTCCATACACAGTTATGAGCATATTGTAAAGCAGCTTTCAGAAAAACAATGCCACCACGACTATAATGATCCAAGTGGCGAAATAACGCATCAGCACCATAATTATGACTTATGTTATGTTTGTCATTTTGCTTTTGGCAGTTATATTGTTCCGGAAGAAATTGCGCTTCAGTTTCACGATTTCGATAACGAAATTCCGTACTTCTTTACTCTTTCAGAAAGATTATTTTCGTTTTTAGAGAGTGCCTATTTACTAAGGGGGCCTCCGCAAGCTATAGTTGCCTAAATTTCGTAATACACGAAATAAATTTAAACTCTTTTTAATCTAATTCTAAAAAATTGGTGAATTTCCCCATCCTGAAACTTTCAGGTTCGGCAGGTTGTACCGTTGATTTTAGTTTCAGATTGCAAGACAAATTCAATTAACTATAGCATCATTTTCAAATGAAAAAACTAATATTGGCCCTTATTTTAGGGTTTACGGGCATTCTTTCTGCTCAAAATTCGGTATCGGGAACTGTTATCGATCTTCAAAACAAACCCTTAGCCGGCGTATCTGTTTATGCAGCTGAACTACACAAAGGAACAACAACAGATGAAAACGGAAAATACGATTTTAAGAATCTTCCAAACGGTAGTTTCCGACTCTCTTTTACACTTATCGGTTATACTACGCAAAGCAAGACCATTTCTAAACTATTAAAAGAAAACACTCTAGACATTACACTTACGGAATCTGTTTTTGAAATGGATGAAGTTGTGGTTTCAACTCCCTTCAACAAATTGCAATCGCAAAACGTAATGAAAGTAGAACATGAAAGCATTAAAACATTACAACAAAAAGGAACTTCAACTTTAATCGAAGGTCTGGCAACTATTCCGGGAGTTTCTCAAATTTCTACGGGAACTTCTATTGGAAAACCGGTTATTAGAGGTTTAAGCGGAAATCGTGTTTTAGTATACTCGCAAGGAGTTCGTATCGAAAATCAACAATTTGGAGACGAACATGGTCTGGGACTTAATGATGCCGGAATAGAAAGTGTCGAAGTAATCAAAGGGCCTGCTTCTTTATTATACGGATCTGATGCTTTAGGTGGTGTTTTGTATTTTAATCCTGAAAAATTTGCCGACGCAAATACCTTCAAGGCTAATTTTAGTCAAAAATACTTCACCAATACACAGGGAAGTAATTCTTCTATTGGCTTAAAAACTTCAACAGACAACTGGAAATTCTTAGCCAGAGGAAGCTTCAATACTCATTCTGATTATAAAATTGCCGACGGTGATCGTGTGACCAATACCCGCTATAATGAAACCGATTTTAAAACCGGAGTTGGATACAGCAACTCTAGTTTCTCAAGTGTTTTACGTTACAATTACAACAAGCTCGACATTGGTATTCCCGAAGAAGGAATCGCAGAGCAGTCATCAAGCAAAAACACATTGTTCCCAAGACAAGGAATCTTCAACCATTTATTGAGTTTGAACAATGTGATCTTTTTTCAAAACTCTAAACTGGATGTTGATTTAGGCTACATTGCGAATGACAGAAGTGAATTTGAAGACAGTAATGTTGCTGCACTTCATATGAAACTGAATACTTTTAATTACAATGCCAAATATCATTTTCCAAAATTCGGTAAAATTGAAACGATTGTTGGTGTTCAGGGAATGCATCAGACTAATAAAAATTCCGGGGAAGAATATTTAATTCCGAATGCAACTACAAATGACTTTGGTGCTTTTGGAACTGCAAATTACGAATGGAATAATAATGTTTTACAAGCCGGATTACGTTTTGACAATCGAAAAGTAACTTCTGAAGCCCACGGTACCGAAGGTGAAGAAGGTTATTTTCTGCCTTTAGACCGTTCCTTTGATAGTTTTAATGCTTCTTTGGGATATAAAACCAAACTTGCAGAACCTCTAACACTGAGACTGAATGTAGCAACAGGTTTCAGAGCGCCAAACTTAGCCGAGCTTACGTCAAACGGGGTTCACGAAGGAACGAACCGTTATGAAGTTGGAAATTCTAATTTAAAAAACGAGCAAAACGTTCAAACCGATTTAAACTTAGAATATAAAAACACACACTTTGAGTTTTTCATCAACGGATTTTACAATCATGTGAACAACTACATTTACACTTCACCAACAGGCGAAGTACGTGATAACAACGATGTTTTTGCTTATGTTCAGAATAACGCCAAATTATACGGAGGTGAAGCAGGTTTACACTTTCACCCTCATCCGCTGGACTGGCTGCATTTTGAAACCAGTTTTGAAACGGTAACCGGTAAAAAACAAAACAATGATTACCTGCCTTTAATTCCTGCTAATAACTGGAATAATACTTTACGAACTGAATTCAAAATCAAAAATTGGTTTGAAGAAGGCTATGCTTCTCTAAATGTTTCTTCTACTTTTAGCCAAAATAATGTAAGTGGTTTTGAAACTGCTTCAAAAGGATATACTTTAGTGAATTTAGGTTTTGGTGGAACAGTAAAACTAGGCAAACATGCTTTTGATGTTAACCTAAACGGAAACAATTTATTGGATAAAAAATATATTGCTCACCTGTCAAGATTAAAAACGGACGGTATACCAAACATAGGACGAAATATTGTCCTTGGAGTTAACTTCAATCTGTAACATTTTTAAACCATATACGACATATAGCTAAGATTAGTTAATACCTGACTAAGCAAGCTTGTACGCCTTATATGGTTTAACTTTTTATCATTATTATTTCACAACAAAAATGCTATTTTTGCTACAATCGTTAAACAAAAATTATGAAAAAAACATTTCTTCTAATGGCAATCACAACTGCAGGAATTTCGTTCGGGCAAGGCAAAATTCAGTATCCCCAAACTAAAAAAGGCGAAACGGTTGATGTGTATTTTGACACTAAAGTAAACGACCCGTATCGTTGGCTTGAAGACGATAAGTCGGCTGAAACTGGAGCCTGGGTAAAGGCTCAAAATGAGGTAACTTATGGTTATTTAGACAAAATTCCATTCCGCAATGAACTTAAAAAGCGCATGGAAAAACTATGGAACTATGAAAAAATCAGTGCTCCGTTTGTAGAAGGAAAATTCACTTACTATTCTAAAAACAACGGACTTCAGAATCAATCTGTAGTTTATAGAAAAGGAAAAGACGGTAAAGAAGAGGTTTTTCTAGATCCGAATACTTTTTCTAAAGACGGTACCACTTCTCTTGGAGGATTAAACTTCTCGAAAGACGGATCAAAAGCAGCTTATGCTATTTCTGAAGGAGGAAGTGACTGGAGAAAAGTAATCATTATTGATGCTATCACTAAAAAAGTATTGGAAGACACCATCGTTGATGTAAAATTCAGCGGGGTTTCATGGCATGGAAATACCGGTTTTTATTACTCCAGTTATGATAAGCCAAAAGGAAGTGAACTATCTGCAAAAACCGATCAGCATAAATTGTATTTCCACAAACTGGGAACTTCTCAAAAAGAAGACAAAGTTATCTACGGAGCTGATCAAAAACGCAGATATATTGGCGGATATGTTACAGAAGACGACAAATATCTGGTAATTTCTGCAGCCAATTCTACTTACGGAAATGAGTTGTTCATCAAAGATTTAACGAAACCTAATAGTCCGATTGTAACGATTGTAGACAATTTCAACAGCAGCAATCAGATTATCGAGAATGAAGGAACTAAATTATTTATCGATACAGACTTAAATGCACCAAACTCACGTGTAGTTACTGTTGATATCAGCAATCCAAAACCGGAAAACTGGAAAGATTTTATCAAAGAAACTAAGGACATCCTATCCCCTACAACCGGTGGTGGATTCTTCTTTGCCAATTATACCAAAGATGCAGTTTCATTTATACAACAATACGATTACAATGGAAAACTAATCCGTGAAATCAAACTCCCTGCAGTAGGTAGTGCCGGTGGATTTGGGGCCAAAAAAGAGGATAAAACATTATACTACAGCTTTACCAATTACACGACTCCCGGAACGATCTATTCATTTGAACCAAAATCAGGTAAATCTGAAATCTATCAAAAACCAAAAGTTGATTTTAAAAGCGAAGATTACGAATCAAAACAAGTGTTCTATACTTCAAAAGACGGAACAAAAATCCCGATGATCATCACTTACAAAAAAGGATTAAAATTAGACGGTAAAAACCCAACTATTCTTTATGGATACGGCGGATTCAACGTTAGCTTAACTCCTAGTTTCAGTATTGCAAATGCCGTTTGGTTAGAAAACGGAGGAGTTTATGCTGTTGCCAATTTAAGAGGTGGTGGTGAATACGGTAAAAAATGGCACGATGCCGGAACTAAATTGCAAAAACAAAATGTATTTGACGATTTTATTGCGGCTGGCGAATATTTAATTGCACAAAAATATACTTCTTCAGACTTCCTTGCTATTCGCGGAGGTTCTAACGGAGGTTTATTAGTGGGTGCGACTATGACACAGCGTCCTGATTTAATGAAAGTTGCTTTACCAGCTGTTGGTGTAATGGACATGTTACGTTACCATACTTTTACTGCCGGTGCAGGTTGGGCTTATGATTACGGAACAGCACAGGATAACAAAGAAATGTTTGAATATCTAAAAGGATACTCACCGGTACAAAACGTAAAAAAAGACGTTAAGTACCCTGCAACTATGGTAACTACCGGTGATCATGATGACCGTGTGGTTCCTGCGCACAGTTTTAAATTTGCTGCTGAGCTGCAAGAGAAACAAACAGGTGAAAATCCGGTATTAATTCGTATTGATGTAAAAGCAGGTCACGGTGCAGGAAAATCTGTTGCCGCAACCATTCAGGAAAATGTAGATGTTCAGGCGTTTACACTTTACAATATGGGAATTAAAGCTTTACCAAAAAAGTAAACCTTTAAGCTAAATTTTTTAGCCACGAATTCACGAATTATTTTTGTGAGTTCGTGGCTTTATTTTTTTCCACAGATTAAAAAGATTAATATGGTTTTTAATCTGTGAGAATCATATTAATCTGTGGCTAACTTTTATAAATCTGCATGAAAAATAATTCGTGAATTCGTGGCTTTATTTTTTTGCCACAGATTAAAAAGATTAATATGATTTTTAATCTGTGAGAATCATATTAATCTGTGAGAATCATATTAATCTGTGGCTAACTTTTATAAATCTGCATGAAAAATAATTCGTGAATTCGTGGCTTTTTTTTTGCCACAGATTAAAAAGATTAATATGATTTTTAATCTGTGAGAATCATATTAATCTGTGGCTAACTTTTATAAATCTGCATGAAAAATAATTCGTGAATTCGTGGCAAACTTTCTAAATTTGAAAAACTAAAAAACTAGAAAAATGAAAATTGTAAAATGGGGAATCATAGGCTGCGGCAATGTAACGGAAGTTAAAAGCGGTCCTGCTTTTCAGAAAGCTTCAAATTCAGCTTTAGTTGCTGTTATGCGCAGGGATGCAGCTCTTGCCGAAGACTACGCCAAACGTCATAATGTTCCGAAATGGTACTCCAACGCCATCGATTTAATTAATGATCCTGAAGTTGATGCCGTTTATATCGCTACGCCTCCATCTTCTCATAAAGAATATACCATTTTATGTGCCAAGGCCGGGAAACCTGTCTACGTAGAGAAACCAATGGCTTTAAATTTTGAAGAATGCAACGAAATGATCAGCGTTTGTAAAGAACACAATGTGCCTTTATTTGTAGCTTATTACAGAAGAAGCCTTCCAAGATTCCTGAAGATAAAAGAACTTATAGAACAAGGTAAAATAGGAACTATCAGACATGTAAATTGTGTTTTATATCATCCGTTTGAGAAGCGCTACGACGACGAAATCAATTTACCATGGACGGTTTTACCACATATTTCCGGTGGTGGAATATTTGTCGATTTGGCTTGTCATACCTTAGATTTTCTTGATTTTGTATTTGGTCCGATTAAATCAGTCCGCGGGCATGCGAGTTCACAGCTCAAAGCTTATCCGGCCGAAGATTCGGTTTCGATGTCATTTTTATTCGAAAACGGAATCCACGGAACCGGTTTATGGAATTTTGCCAGTTTTGAGCGTTACGACAATACTGATATTGTAGGCGATAAAGGTAAAATTTCGTTCTCTACATTCGGTAATGACCCAATTCATATTCAATATACAAATGGTGAAAAAGAAAGTATTACGATCGAAAATCCGCTTCACATTCAATTACCACTTGTTGAAACTGTTGTTGCTGAAATTTTAGGCAAAGACGGTTTCTCACCATCAAAAGGAACCTCTGCTGCCAGAACAACCTGGGTGATTGATGAAGTATTGAAGGAGTTTAGAAACTCTAGATAAAGAGCAAGCCCATTTTGTTTCACGCAGATTTTGCAGATTTTGCAGATTTTTCTCTTTAAAGTTTGCCTTAAATACGAGAGCTTATGCACTCAGAAAAACTTTTACCCGTGTGGTATGGTGGCGGTATTGGAAACAACTGCAGCGCTCTTGCAGCGTAGGACACCTAAACTACACGGGTTTATTATTTCTAAACACAATCTTGTCATTTTTGACACAAAAAACAAAAACTACACAAGTTAAAAAATAAGGAAATTCGCCTTAACTTTTCTGATTTTCGTATGTTTGCAGTCCTAAACATCGAGAATATGAACACAACAAAACTTTTTGCCCGTATGGTATGCTGGCGGTATTGGAAACAACTGCAACGCGTTCTCGAAGGCGTAGGACAGCTAACCCATGCGGGTTTTTTATTTCCTAAATTTCGAGATTATGAGTACAAACACCTTCAACAAAGAAACCGAATTGAGGTTAGCTGATTTTTTCAGCAATTCGATCGATCCTGAAACAATGGCCAAAACCATTCGTCAGGTAAACTATGCACTTGCCTTAAGCGTAATGCAGGAACACGAATCCCTACAATCCGAGAAGACCAACCTCCAAAATGGATTTTACTGGCTCAATCAATTAGCCGAAATTTTAAATCCTTATCTGGATGTGAATGATTAAAAAATTGCAAAGCCACTATAGAAAGTGGCTTTTTTTTGTTTTTATCCCTTACTCTTATGTTTCGTTTTTAATTTCGCCCTAAGGAGAAATCACATTAAAAGCTCGCCAAAGATTAATGCTTTTTTAGCACGCAGATTTTGCAGATTTTTTCCTGTTACCATTAATTGAACCACAATCTTGTCATTTCGACTAAAAAGAGACTCGAGCGATAGCGAACAGGCGAAGCAAATCACATTAGCAGATCGACAAAGATTGGCGACTTTCAACGCGTAGTTTCTTTCGGAATTGTTTGTGCGATTTCTCCTTTCAGTCGAAATGACAGGGCACAAAAAAAGAGGATATTCGAAATGAATATCCTCTTTTTCTAAAAACTAAAACTATATAAAATTATAAGCTGTATTTAAGACCTAAAGTCAATCCTAAACCTGAAATTCCAACATAAGAACTTAATTCGTTCATTGGTTTAGTAGAATCGTACCCTGATGGATTATACTCCTTATTATTAGAGTTTCCGTCTAAACGATCTACATATTTAGTATGAGTTGCAGAATATGAAGCAGCTCTGAAAGCAGTTGTTTCATTTAATTTATCTACACCATTTTCAGTATATATTGTAGTTTCTTTAGTCTTTCCGTGTACTGTAAAGTTACGGTATTCCAATTCTGCGAAAGCAGAAATATGTTTCCCTAATTTATAAGAGGTACCTAAAGATGCCATAAATCCGATTGTTGGATTTGGTTTAACTACATCTTTTGAGAAAGCATTTGTTGAAGCAACTTGATTAGCTCCTACAAACGTCGTATACTGTCTATCCGTTTTAATATCCAATGTACCATGAACAGGAACAATAACTCCTACTTTAGTGTATGGTTCAAAACCATGAGCTTCTCCTAAAAACATCACGATTGCTGGTGCTAAATCAAAAGCTTTAATTTCTCCATTCGCTGTAAAACTTACATAAGTAGCTGCCGGACTAGTAGCTGGATTATATGAAATAAGTCTGTTAGTCGTTTGTGACATGGTTTTTTCATTACTTACATAGTAGTTAGCTGACATCTCAACTCCTAAACGTGCTGAGAATCTATAACCTGCAGTAATTCCACTTCTGAAACCTTGTCCAAAAGACCCAGTAACACTTTCTCTAGATGCCAATTTATTATTTGCTAAAGTACCTGCATAAACATCTCTGTTTGGCAATTGACCTCCAACGACAGGAAATTCTGTAGAAGCAGTTTGGTTGAAGTAAGATGCACCCAATTTAAAATACCAGCTTTCCGGTTTATCTGCTTTTTCTGTTTGCGCCATTGTGGCCATAGAGCAAACTAATAACCCTAATAAAAATAGGTTCTTTTTCATAATTTTGATTTAATTAATTTTTACAAACATAGATTATTTTAACATAATCTTCTGGTTTGCGTTGTTAGACTTGGAACGAAATCGTTGTAATTTTGAGCAATATTACTAAAAAACTATTATGCATGCATAATTTTAACGTAAAAAAAATACATTCTTTTAAATTTTAACTGTTAAAATCTAATTTAACTTAAAATTCACCTGCATTTTTTCCAATTCTATCAATAGCTCTGTTGAGATTTTTATTTTTAACCTGCGGCTTGGCATCGTTAATTTGTTTACAACCTTAATTTCCTCAACTTCATTTACTTCCTGAATCTTTGTTTCTTCTATTCCATCATCTTCCCTGTCGTTCTCTTCTTCAAAAGTAGATTCTTCAAAATCTTTTGGCGTTTCTACCTCAACCAATCTCTTTACTTTTTCCAATTCCATGATCTCAAAAGTCACTGAATTGTCTCCTTTATTCTCGCTAAACAAATGGCTTAACCTATGAATAAAATCTGTCTGAAGGTCTTTTATGTTTAACAGCAAAATCAGCTTTTTGGCAAAAGCTTCCAAGATATCCTGCAATTGCCTGATTTCAACAAATTGCATTCTTGGATCCGATTTCTTACCGGTGTCATGATTTACCCAACCGTCTTTTATTAATATTTTGATGAATGCAAAATTATTCTGAATTAAGAAATGGCGGAATTTTAAATACTCTTCCCCAAAAATCTTGAACTCATAACTTTCATCATACCCCTCTAAGTTAAATACAGCCCAGCCCTTTCCGTTTTTAGCCACACGGTGCTGAACATTGTTTATGATTCCGGCAAAATTCAGATTTTTACCAACAAACTCGTTCATACTTTTCAAGGATTCCAATTTGTTATTGCAGAAGTATTTCATCTCAAATCTGAAATCGTCCAACGGATGTCCTGAAATATAGATTCCAACTACTTCTTTTTCCTTTGCCAGTTTTTCCATGGTACTCCAGTCTTCACAAGGAGGTACGACAGGTTCAGCAATCTGTACTTCGCTGGTTTCTCCGAACAAACTTACCTGTGAGGAGTTTTCATTTTCCTGAAACTTCGATCCGTAACGCATCGCTTTTTCGTAGAATGTAATTCCATCTCCCTCATCGTGGAAATATTGTGCCCTGGTTGTTCCTTCAAAAGAATCAAACCCCCCTGCTAATGCTAAATTTTCAATCGCTTTTTTGTTAGCGGCACGCAAATCAATTCGCTTGGCCAAGTCAAAAATCGATTTATATCTTCCGTCTTTTCTATTTTCTACAATTGTCTCTACGGCTCCGGAACCTACCCCTTTGATTGCTCCCATTCCAAAACGAACGGCATAATCATCATTAACAGTAAATTTATAGTACGATTCATTTACGTCCGGCCCCAAAACCTGTAAGCCCATACGTTTACATTCTTCCATAAAGAAGGAAACCTGTTTGATATCGTTCATATTATTCGAAAGTACCGCAGCCATATACTCTGCCGGATAATGTGCTTTCAAATAAGCCGTTTGGTAAGCAATCCAGGCATAACAAGTCGAGTGTGATTTGTTGAAGGCGTAACTCGCAAAGGCTTCCCAGTCTTTCCAGATTTTCTCCAAAACTTTTGCATCATGGCCTTTTTGCGCTGCTTGTTCCACAAACTTCGGCTTCATTTTATCCAGTACGTCTTTTTGTTTCTTACCCATCGCTTTACGCAAAACGTCGGCCTCACCCTTTGTAAATCCTGCCAAAGACTGAGACAAAAGCATTACCTGCTCCTGATAAACTGTAATTCCGTAGGTTTCTGATAAATATTCGGCACAGGCATCCAAATCGTATTTGATTTCCTCGTCACCATTTTTTCTTCGAACGAAAGACGGAATATACTCCAAAGGTCCCGGACGATACAATGCGTTCATGGCAATTAAATCCCCAAAAACCGTTGGCTTTAGATCTTTCATGTATTTCTGCATCCCAGGCGACTCGTATTGGAAGATTCCAACCGTTTCACCTCTTTGGAAAAGCGCATACGTTTCTTCGTCATCAATCGGAAAAGTATCAGGATCCAGATCAATGTTCGTTCTGTATTTTACCAGTTTTACGGTATCTTTTATCAGTGTAAGGGTCTTCAGACCCAAGAAGTCCATTTTCAGCAATCCGGCACTTTCTGCAACCGAGTTATCAAACTGAGTTACATATAAATCCGAATCTTTTGCGGTGGTAACAGGAACATAATTCGTAATATCCGAAGGTGTAATGATTACCCCACAGGCGTGAATACCGGTATTACGCATCGATCCTTCAAGGATTTTTGCCTGCTGAATGGTTTCTCCCGCCAAATCATCTTCATTGGCAATAGCGATTAACTCTTTTACATTATCAAATTCGTCCGAACGAAGTGCTTTTTTGACCTCGTCTTCACTCTCAGAAATAAAACGTGCCAAATTCCATTTTGAGGGCATCATTCCCGGAATCAGTTTTGCAATTCTATCGGCTTCAAATAATGGCAAATCCAATACACGCGCCGTATCACGAATTGCCGATTTGGTTGCCATTTTACCATACGTGATAATCTGTGCCACCTGTTTTTGACCGTATTTGTTGATTACATAATCCATTACACGTCCACGCCCCTCGTCATCAAAGTCGATATCAATATCGGGCATCGATACACGGTCAGGATTTAGGAAACGCTCAAAAAGTAAATCGTATTTAATGGGGTCAATGTTCGTAATTCCGAGACAATACGCAACGGCTGAACCAGCTGCAGATCCACGGCCGGGACCTACCGATACGTCCATTTTTCTGGCCTCGGCAATGAAATCCTGTACGATCAAAAAGTAACCCGGATATCCTGAATTTGAAATCGTTAATAATTCAAAATCCAAACGTTCCTGAATCGATTCGGTTATTACGCCATATCTTCTTTCGGCTCCTCGCATTGTAAGGTCTCGCAAGTAAGCATTTTCACCACGAACACCATTATCCTTTTCATCTTCCGGATCAACAAATTCTTCTGGAATATCAAATTTAGGAAGCAATACATCACGATAAAGCGAATATCCTTCAACCTTATCAATAATTTCCTGAATATTGATAATGGCTTCCGGCAAATCGGCAAAGAGTTTTTTCATCTCCTCTTGCGACTTGAAATAATATTCCTGATTTGGAAGTCCGTAGCGGTAACCTCGCCCACGACCAATTGGTGTTGCCTGCTTTTCACCGTCTTTTACACACAATAGAATGTCGTGCGCATTGGCGTCTTCTTTATTTAAATAATAAGTATTGTTAGTAGCGATTAACTTTACATCGTGTTTTTTAGAAAACTCAATCAGCGTTTTGTTGACACGATTCTCATCTTCCTGATTGTGGCGCATTACTTCCAGATAGAAATCTTCACCAAATTGTTCTTTCCACCAAATCAAAGCTTCTTCAGCTTGATTTTCACCAATGTTCAGAATTTTACTCGGAATTTCTCCGTATAAATTCCCGGACAAAACCATGATATCACCTTTATATTGCTCTACAATGGCACGGTCAATTCTCGGAACATAATAAAAACCTTCCGTATAGGCAATCGAAGCCATTTTGGCCAAATTGTGATAACCTGCTTTATTTTTAGCCAGTAAAACAACTTGGTAACCATTATCTTTTTTGCTTTTGTCTAAGTGATTTTCACAGATATTAAATTCACAGCCTACAATTGGTTTTACTTCGGTTTCAGTCGGTTCTTCTCCAGCTTCAACCAAAGCTTTATTTTTTCCTGAAGCTGCTTTATTATGATTCATAACGGCGCTCACAAAATGGAAAGCCCCCATCATGTTTCCGGTATCCGTCATAGCCACGGACGGCATTCCGTTTTTGGCTGCAGCCGAAACAATATTTCCAATTCCGATAGTAGATTGAAGTACCGAAAACTGTGTATGATTGTGCAAATGCGCATATTTTGCCGCTTTAAAATCTTCTCTGTCTGAATGCGAAATGGTAGGTTCTTGTCCAACAGACTCTAAAGCCTTTAACTGCTCTCTAATCTTGTCAGAAGCAGCCTTTAAATTGATGTGTTTTAATCCGATTAATGGAAACTCCTGTGGATTTCTACTTTGGAATTCCTTAAAATAATCCTTTGGAACATCCAGTTCTTCTTTAGTAAAAACCTCTCTTCTGATTAACTCCAGAAAACAACGCGTAGTTGCCTCAACGTCGGCAGTTGCGTTGTGGGCTTCTGCAAAAGGTTTATTAAAAAGATATTCGTGTAATTCTGTTAACGTTGGCAATTTGAATCTTCCTCCACGTCCACCCGGAAGCTTTAACAACGAAGCGGTAACTTCTGTACAAGTATCCAAAACCGGCATCGAACTCATAGGAGAATCGACTCCCATTCTATGGAATTCAGCCCCCATAATATTGACGTCGAAACCTAAGTTCTGACCAACAATAAATTTGGTTTTACTTAAAGCGATATTGAATTTCTCCAAAACCTCGGCCAGCGTGATTCCATCAGCATCGGCCAATTCTGTCGAAATTCCGTGAATACGCTCGGCATCGTACGGAATATTAAATCCGTCAGGCTTAACCAGATAATCCTGATGCTCTATGAGCTGCCCCATTTCGTCATGGAGCTGCCATGCGATCTGAATACAGCGAGGCCAGTTATCAGAATCGGTTATCGGAGCATCCCATCGTTTTGGTAATCCGGTGGTTTCAGTATCGAATATTAAGTACATAGGTATAAAAAGACAAATTTAAAATTCCAAATTCTACGTTCCGCATCACATAAACAACTGATTATATGAATCATAAGAAAAGTTGAGATACAAAATTGAGGAAGTTCAAATTTAGTCTTTTTTTTAGAGAAAGAATGCAGGTTTTTATCAACACCGCTCAATATTTTTTATTCTTTACCATTCACAAAAACCATCAGTGAAATTGCCAAATACGGAATGTCCTTTAAAATAAAAAAATCGGTTACAGGAAATCCTTCCACCATTTTAAAAACACCCGGAGTGGTCGCCAGAAAACTCAATGTTGTCACAAATATAACCGCTGATGCAAAGCCTGCATAAAAACCAATTCTTCTTAAAAACAAAGAAGCCAGTAAACCAATCCCCGTTAACACTTCAAAAATCCCAATAAGATTTGAAACCTGCTGAACCGACATTACTTTATACATCCAGCCCATAGCAAAATGATTTTCGACCAATTCTTTTATTGCTCCGGCTTCCACTGCTGTAAACTTAAAAAGTCCTACCCAAAGCAAAATAATTACAGTTCCCAAAACTCCCAGTTTGTACGCAAATTCATTTAAATTCATAACATTATTTTTAAAATTAGATTGTTCAAAATTAGCACTAGCTTTTAAAAGCAAATGTCAGATACCCGTCATTATCCGTCAATTTCTCCACAAGCAATCCTCTACTTCTTCATTTAATTTCATTCTAAAAAAGAAAAAAATACGCTTCTTGGATGTCGTATTATTTCCAGTAAAAAAACACAGATACATATTCCTCCTCAAAGCGTCAAAGTACGCTTAAAAAGTGTTTTTATCTGAGATCCCAAAAACTTAAAAAGGAATTCAAAATCAATAAAAATCGCCTTTTTTGTTGATTTTGTTACATTTTTCAACCCTAAAACCTATATTTTATGGTGATTTCAAGGCAAATCCATCAACTGCTAAAATTCAAAGCTACTCTCTGGAAATTAACTTCGGAAAGAAAAACAATACTTATCCGTGATTCTTTTTGCGACCAAAAACAGATTTTTCAAAAGCCAATCGCAATTCGTATTTTTAGTTTGGGTATCGTATATAATGAAATATTGAAATTGACCACTTTTTAGCTTTTTTTAATTTTGCTTTCCTATTATATATAAGCAGAAATTGCTGTGGTTATAGAAATTACAATTAAAAAAACAAAACAATGAGTAAGACATTATTTGACAAAGTATGGGATTCACATGTAGTGCGTAAAATTGAAGATGGACCAGATGTGTTTTTTATTGACCGCCATTTTATTCACGAAGTTACAAGTCCCGTTGCTTTTCTAGGATTAAAAGCCAGAGGCGTTTCCGTTTTATATCCGGAGCGTACTTTTGCAACTGCAGACCACAATACTCCAACTATTAACCAACACCTGCCAGTACAAGATGCTCTGTCTGCCAATCAGCTGAAAGCACTTGAAGACAATGCCAATGAATATGGTATTTCACACTGGGGACTAGGACACATTAAAAATGGAATTGTACACGTAGTAGGTCCTGAAAACGGAATTACTTTGCCAGGTGCTACTATTGTTTGCGGGGATTCACACACCTCTACTCATGGCGCTTTTGGAGCGATTGCTTTTGGTATCGGAACTTCTGAGGTTGAGATGGTTCTTTCTACGCAATGTATCATGCAGCCAAAACCAAAGAAAATGCGTATCAACGTAAACGGTCAGTTAAGCAAGGGAGTTGGGCCAAAAGATGTTGCGCTTTATATTATCGCTCAGTTAACGACTTCAGGCGGAACCGGTTATTTTGTTGAATATGCCGGAGATGTTTTCGAAAATATGACCATGGAAGGCCGTATGACGGTTTGTAACCTAAGTATTGAAATGGGTGCCCGTGGTGGGATGATCGCTCCGGATCAGACTACTTTTGATTTCCTTGAAGGAAGATTATTCACTCCAAAAGGAGAAGCATGGGACAAAGCGGTTGCCTACTGGAAAACCCTAAAAACGGATCCTGATGCTGTTTTTGATGCCGAACTGAACATCAATGCTTCCGATATCGAACCAATGATTACTTATGGTACTAACCCGGGAATGGGAATTGGTATCTCAAAACATATCCCAAATGCAAAAGAAGTTGAAGGTGGTGAGGAAACTTACAAAAAATCTTTGGCTTACATGGGCTTTAAAGAAGACGATGTAATGATTGGAAAGCCAATTGACTATGTTTTCCTAGGAAGCTGTACCAATGGGCGTATTGAAGACTTCAGAGCTTTTGCCGAGATTGTTAAAGGAAGAAAAAAAGCTGACAATGTAACGGCTTGGCTAGTTCCTGGCTCTCACGTTGTTGAAGCTCAAATTAAAGAAGAAGGTATTTTAGACATTCTTACGGATGCCGGTTTTGTATTACGTCAGCCTGGTTGCTCTGCATGTCTGGCTATGAACGACGATAAAGTTCCTGCCGGAAAATATGCAGTAAGCACCTCCAACAGAAATTTTGAAGGTCGTCAGGGCCCAGGCTCAAGAACATTATTAGCAAGTCCGATTATGGCTGCTGCAGCTGCTGTTACCGGAAAATTAACAGACCCAAGAGAATTATTTTAATTCTTGCTGTAAGCTTTAAGCAATAGGCTTTAAGCTTTAATCAGATTATAAAAAAAGGCTTCCTGAAGCAAATAAAAAAACAATCGCTGTGCAAAAAGCTTAAAGCATACAGCTTATAGCCTAAAGCAGAAAAACAGCCTAAAGCAGAAAAAAATGGCATACGATAAATTCAACATACTTACCAGCAGTGCGGTGCCACTGCCAATTGAAAACGTAGACACCGATCAAATCATTCCGGCTCGTTTCCTAAAAGCTACAAAACGTGAAGGTTTTGGAGACAATTTGTTTAGAGACTGGAGATACAACGGAGACGATACTCCAAAAACTGATTTCGTTTTAAACGATTCAACTTATAGCGGAAAAATTCTGGTGGGAGGAAAAAACTTCGGTTCAGGATCTTCAAGAGAGCACGCTGCCTGGGCAGTTTACGATTACGGTTTCAGAGCTGTCGTTTCAAGCTTCTTTGCAGATATCTTCAAAGGAAACTGCTTAAATATTGGAGTTCTTCCGGTTCAGGTAAGCCCTGAATTTGCCGAAACCATTTTCAAAGCTATCGAGGCTGATCCTAAAACAGAACTGGAAATCAATTTACCGAATCAAACGATTACCTTATTGTCGACAGGCCAGCAGGAATCATTTGCCATTAACGGATACAAAAAGAACAACATGATTAATGGCTTTGATGACATTGATTATTTACAAAACATTAAAGAAGACATTGTTGCTTTTGCTGACAAACTTCCTTATTAAAAAATCAGGTTCAGTCCTATGAGACCCGGCAGGTTTTTTTTAAAATCTGTCGGGTCTTATAACTTAAACAAAACCAGACAACACAACAACAATCTATTTGTATAAAGGAATTTGGAAAATCAATATGGAAAAAAGAAAAATTGAAATAATGGATACGACACTCCGTGATGGCGAACAAACCTCGGGAGTATCATTTTCTGCTGCAGAAAAACTGACCATTGCACAATTACTGTTGGAGGAATTAAATATTGACCGAATCGAAATTGCCTCTGCACGTGTAAGCGAAGGAGAATTTCAGGCCGTAAAAGGCATCACTACCTGGGCAACCGAAAAAGAATACATCAATCGTATTGAAGTTCTTGCCTTTGTTGACGGTGGCGTTTCGATAGAATGGATGAAAAAAGCTGGTGCAAGAGTTCAAAATTTATTGACCAAAGGCTCCCTAAATCATCTTACTCATCAATTAAAAAAAACACCTGAACAGCACTTTTCTGAAATCGCACACATCGTCAGTTTAGCCCGGGCGAATGATATTGAAACCAATGTTTACCTGGAAGACTGGAGTAACGGAATGCGAAATTCTCCTGACTATGTTTTTCAATTTCTGGATTTTCTATCCACACAGCCTGTTAAACGAATTTTGCTTCCGGATACTTTGGGTGTGCTAATACCGTCCCTAACTTTTGAGTTTATTTCAAAAATCAGAGCCCGATATCCTAAAATTCATTTTGATTTCCATGCTCATAACGACTACGACCTAAGCGTTGCCAATGTTATGGAAGCCATAAAAGCCGGTATCAACGGACTTCATGTAACCGTAAACGGAATGGGTGAACGTGCAGGAAATGCGCCCTTAGAAAGCACAGTGGCCGTGATAAACGATTACCTGCCTGAAGTGAGCATCAACATTAAGGAAACTTCTTTGTATACCGTAAGTAAACTGGTAGAAACTTTTACTGGCTACAGAATCCCTGCCAACAAACCGATTGTGGGAGACAATGTTTTCACGCAAACTGCCGGAATTCATGCCGACGGAGACAATAAAAACAATCTGTATTTTAATGATTTACTTCCGGAACGCTTTGGAAGAAAACGAAAATATGCTTTAGGAAAAACGTCAGGAAAAGCTAATATCGAAAAGAATCTTCAGGAATTAGGCTTAAAATTGAATCAGGAAGATTTGAAATTGGTCACACAAAGAATCATCGAACTGGGAGACAAAAAAGAGACGGTAACCAAAGAAGATCTCCCGTACATTATTTCTGATGTTCTCGACAGCCATACTTACGAAGAAAGAATAAAAATTGAATCCTATATATTAGTTCACTCAAAAGGAATGCGTCCATCAACTACTTTATGCTTAAAATTCGGCGATGAAATTATCGAAGAAAATGCTCAGGGTGATGGTCAGTTTGACGCTTTTATGAATGCATTATCCAAAATTTATAAAAACAAAAAACTAACACTTCCCAAATTAATTGACTATGCCGTAAGAATCCCTCCCGGAAGCAGCTCTGATGCTTTGTGTGAAACCATCATCACCTGGGTCAACAACGGAAAAGAATTTAAAACGAGAGGATTAGATTCTGACCAGACCGTTGCGGCAATTATAGCCACTCAAAAAATGCTTAATATAGTTACTTGATAAAAGGTGCTAAGTTGCTAAGATTCTAGGGTACTGAGAAAAAACCAGAATTCAAGCAACTAAAAACCTAAGAACAAACAACAACGTCAAGTTACTAAATGTGCTAATTAGAAAAAATCTTAGAACCTTAGCAACTCAGAATCTTAGAACCTTAAATAACACACATAGAATGAAATTAAACATAGCCCTTTTAGCAGGAGACGGAATTGGTCCTGAGGTAATAAACGAAGCGGTAAAAGTATCTGATGCTATTGCAAAAAAATTCAATCACGAAATAATATGGACACCAGCCTTAACCGGAGCATGTGCAATTGACGCCGTTGGAGTTCCTTATCCTGATGAAACTCACGAAATATGCATGAAAGCCGATGCAGTTTTATTTGGCGCAATCGGTCATCCAAAATATGATAATGATCCAAGTGCACCAGTACGTCCGGAACAGGGTTTATTGCTCATGCGCAAAAAATTAGGATTGTTTGCGAATGTACGTCCGACCTTCACTTTTCCATCCTTAATTGATAATTCTCCTTTAAAAAGAGAAAGAATCGAAGGTACTGATCTGGTTTTTTTAAGAGAATTGACAGGAGGGATTTACTTTGGGGAAAAAGGAAGAAAAGATAATGGCGACACAGCATTTGACAATTGTGTTTATACCAGAGCTGAAGTACAACGTCTGGCAAAAAAAGGCTTTGAACTGGCAATGACCCGCAGCAAAAAATTATGCTGTGTTGACAAGGCGAACGTTCTGGAAACTTCGCGTTTATGGAGAGAAACAGTACAGGCAATGGAAAAAGACTACCCGGAAGTTACCGTATCTTACGAGTTTGTAGATGCCGTTGCCATGCGATTGGTTCAATGGCCTAATTCTTATGACGTTCTGATTACCGAGAATTTATTTGGAGATATTTTAACTGATGAAGCTTCTGTAATCTCGGGCTCTATGGGATTAATGCCTTCTGCTTCTGTTGGAGAACACACTTCTCTTTACGAACCAATTCATGGATCTTACCCCCAAGCTACAGGATTGAATATCGCAAATCCGCTGGCTACTATTTTATCAGCTGCCATGATGTTTGAAGATGCTTTTGGATTAAAAGACGAAGCCGAAGCCATTAGAGCAGTTGTAAATCAATCCTTAGAACAGGGAATTGTTACCGAAGACCTGGCTCCAAAAGGTACTAAAGCTTATAAAACCAGTGAAGTTGGAGACTGGCTTGTAGCTAACTTATTTTAGTTTCAGGTTTCAAGTTTATTTTGTTTCATGTTCCAACAACCTGAAACTTGAAACCTGAAACAAAAAAAAGGGATCAACGCAAGTTGATCCCTTTTATATATTTAGAAAAAAATATTAATATCCTCCTCTGTTACCACCACGGTCATTTCCACCACGGTTGTTTCCGTAACCTCCGCGAGAATCACCTCCACGGTTGTTATTGAAGCTTCTTCTTTCACCTTCAGGTTTTGGTTCAGATTTATTAACAACAATTGTACGACCTTGAACAGTAGCTCCGTTCAATTCATCAATTGCTTTTTGAGCCTCGCTGTCGTTTGGCATCTCAACGAAACCAAATCCTTTGCTTCTTCCAGTAAATTTATCAGTAATAATTTTAACTGAATCTACTGCTCCGTAAGCCTCGAAAGACTCTCTTAAATCTGCTTCCTCAATACTGAATGGAAGGCTTCCAACAAAAATGTTCATATGTACTTATTTATAATAATGTAGCAAATGTAACTTTATTTTTCTGTAATCTACTATATATTAGTTTATTTATGTTTTTATTTTGATTTAAAAAAACAGATATCAATAAAACCAAACCATCGCAAATTAAAACTCTAATTTTCAAATGTTGCCGAAATTGGAATTTTGTAAAAAACACCTTCGGTAAAACTAATTTTTGGCTTTTCAGTATCTTTTTTATCCTCGTTCAGAGCGTTAAACTTAAAGGTTCCTGAAATTGTTTTATTCTCGGCATTAAACTCAGTAATCACGATTAACCCATCCCCCCTATCCGTACCGGTAGAGAAACTGTAGGATTGCGACGGCTGCGTATTAGAGTAATTTGCAGTCGTGATATTGTCACGTCCAAGAGCATAAGTCTGCACTCCTGTATTTGGAACTTTTAAAACTACTTTCTCAAATCCCAAATCACCCTCAATAACAATACCGCCACTCACAGAATTATAGGCATTATAGGTTGTAGCACGCCAAAACACGTTTTCTTTTAAACTTTGGAAGGCCGGATTATTAAATTTTATATCTTCAGAACAAGCAGAAACAATAAAAAGTAGTAATACTAAAGAAATTATTTTTTTCATATCACAGTAAATTTGAGGCAAAAATAACCTCAATTAAGACAATTATTTAAAAAATGAAGTTAAAAAGGACATAAATGCCTCAGAAATACACCTGAAATGCATTTAATATGATTTCGAACGTATAATTCATAAAAAAATTATATCTTTGCGCCCTTAATTAACAGGGGTCGAGTACCTCAAAATTTAATCATACGATTATGTCAGTAAAAATTAGATTACAAAGACACGGTAAAAAAGGAAAACCTTTTTACTGGGTTGTAGCTGCAGATGCACGCTCAAAAAGAGATGGTAAATACTTAGAGAAAATCGGTACTTACAATCCAAACACAAACCCGGCAACTATCGACTTAAACCTTGATAGTGCAGTTAAATGGTTACACAATGGTGCTCAACCAACTGATACTGCTAGAGCAATTCTTTCTTACAAAGGTGCTTTATTGAAACACCACCTTGATGGAGGTATCCGTAAAGGAGCTTTAACTCAAGAGCAAGCTGACGCTAAATTAGCTGCTTGGTTAGAAGCTAAAGCTGGAAAAGTTGATGCTAAAAAAGATGGTTTATCAAAAGCGCAAGCTGATGTTAAAGCTAAAGCTTTAAAAGCAGAACAAGAAGTTAATGCTAAACGTTTAGCTGCTGCTGCTCAAGCTGAAGCTGACGCAATTGCTGCTGCTACTGCTGCTGAGGCTACAGAAGAAGTTGCTGAAGTTGAAGCTTCAACTGAAGAAACTGCTACTGAAGAGAATAACGAAACAACTGAAGCATAATTTTAGCTGGCGAGAATGCGTAAAGAAGAATGTTTTTATTTAGGTAAAATCGCTAAAAAATTTAGTTTCAAAGGTGAAGTTCTGGCTTATTTAGACACGGACGAACCTGAGTTATACGAAAATCTGGAATCAGTGTTTGTTGAATGCAACAAACACTTGGTTCCTTTTTTTATTGAAACAAGTTCTTTGCACAAAAACGACTTTCTTAGAATTCGTTTTGAAGATGTAAACACAGAAGAAGATGCTGATGCCCTTGTTGGTAATGCGATTTATCTTCCTTTAACTATGTTGCCAAAACTTTCCGGCAACAAATTTTATTTCCACGAAGTAATCGGTTTTGAAATCGAAGACCAACGTTTAGGTATTTTTGGAAAAATAGCTGCCGTAAACGATACGACGGCGCAACCTCTTTTTGAAGTTTTGAATGGCGAAGTCGAAATGTTAATTCCGATGATCGATCAATTCCTTGTAAAAATAGACCGTGAAAACAAAAAGGTTATCATGAATCTTCCTGAAGGTTTAGTGGAGATGTATCTCTAAAATGAGAATTTCCAATTTTTTAAATCCCAAACTCCAATCTAAAATACTAAAGTACTAAATATAAAATTTTAGCACATCGATATTTTTTTGAAAGAAAAAACTTATTTGTTTTAATTTTTATTCTATTTTTATAGTTCTGTTTTTTGTTATTTAATAACTAGTAACTCATGTCAAAACCATATAATCTAGAAGAAAGAACACTTCTCTTTGCAAAAGAATGCCGCATATACATTAGAAATCTACCGAAAACTCTTTCCAACATTGAAGATGGAAAGCAACTTATAAGATCATCCGGATCAGTTGGCGCTAATTATATTGAAGCAAATGAAAAGCTAGGAGACAAAGATTTTTTATTTCGCCTTAAAATCGCCAGAAAAGAAGCGAAAGAATCTAAATTCTGGTTACAATTACTGAATGATTTAAATCCAGATCAAAATATCTCATCTCAATCTCTATTATACGAAATAGAAGAATTAAGAAAGATTTTATCTGTAATAATTACCAAAACTTCAAAATAACAAATTGATATTTTAATCTTATTTTTGCTCCCTAAAATATTAATTCATTCCATTTTGCAATTGGAATTTGGAATTTCCTACTATGGGAATTTCTTCTTCTATTCTTTGGAGTTCAAATCATTCAAATTTATTTATGTTTCAATTCAAACAATTTTCAGTTCTACAAGACAAAACCGCTATGAAAGTTGGCACTGATGGTGTTTTACTGGGTGCTTGGGCACCTATAAATCACAATCCATTTAGTGTTTTAGACATTGGCGCCGGAACCGGGATTATTGCTTTAATGCTGGCACAAAGAACAAATGCAGAGCAAATTGACGCGCTTGAAATTGACGAAGATGCTTATGAAGAAGCAGTAGAGAATTTTGAAAACTCGCCTTGGGGAGACCGTTTATTTTGTTTCCATGCAGGTTTGGATGAATTTATAGAAGAACCGGAAGACGAATATGATCTGATTGTTTCGAATCCACCCTTTTATGCTGAAGATTATAAAAGCGAAAACGAACAACGTGATTTAGCGCGCTTTCAGGACGCAATGCCTTTTGAAGAATTAGTTGAAGCAGCTGATTTACTTTTATCTGAAAATGGAATACTTGCCATAATTCTTCCTTTTAAAGAAGAAGAAAAATTTATTGCCTTAGCCAAAGAATCCGAATTATACCCTGTCAAAATTACACGTGTAAAAGGCACTCCTACAGCTGTTGTAAAGCGTAGTCTTTTGGCTTTTAGCCGTAACGAAACTCCACAACCTGAAGTCGATGAATTAACAATAGAAATTGACCGACACGTTTATACTCCTCAGTATATCGATCTTACTAAAGATTTTTATTTAAAATTTTAAACCTGCTCAAAAAGACTTTTAAACTGATATAAAATTCTCTCGATTAGACGTAAATCTTCGGTCACAATCTCGGCACTTCCTTTCATTTCCTGCTGAAAAACGATTTGCTTTTTATAGGACGTTTCCAATCCGTTGGGAAGCGCTACATCCAACAATAAATTTCCATCTTTATCCGGAACTAAAGAAATATTTTGAATCTTTCCTCTTAACACTCCAAATTCTCTGTCGGGAAAATTCGCTAATCTGATGTTCACTATCTGACCTACTTTTATTTTCCCTGAATTCAATGCCGGTGCTTTTACCTTACCTACAAAACCATTTTTGGTATCCGGAATAATCGAGAAGACGTTATCCCCAGTATTGATCGTTTGATTCTCTGTCCAAACCTGCAAAAAAGTAACCACCCCACTCACCGATGATTTTAAAGCATAGGCCAGCTCCCAGTCTTTTATTACTTTTTTAAGCTGATAAAAAGACTGCGCCATATTTCTTCCTAGAGTAACTTCTTCTTTAGTCCCACTGATTTGTGAGTTCTGGCTTAATTTAGTATTAGTAATCAAAGCCGACTTTAACTGAGAAATGGAAGACAAAAGGGTTTTATAATTTTTTTGCGCCTGGAGATATCCCAGTTTTTTAGCCTCCATTTCCTGTGCAGAAATGATTCCTTTATTGAATAAGGTTTCAAATCTCGCCATTTCATTTTTCTGAAGCTGCAATTCACTTTCATTAATCACTTTTTGCTGCTGCAAAATTTCCAATCTGTCTTTAATCTGAACTTTTTCAGAAACCTGTGCCCGGTTTTCTACTTCAAAAGGCTGCAAATTCTTATTCAGTTGTTCTGCCTGATAGTCTTTTTGAAAAACGGCAAAAGCACTTTCAATCTCTCCTAACTGAGTATTTTTCAACAGTTCGAAAGGAAAGGCTTTCCTGGAATCATTGATATTATATTCGTCAACGATTTTTTTCAACAAAAAAACATCTTTATAATTAGCGGTATTTTCAATAACAGCAAGTGTGCTGTTTTTTGAAACAATCGATTTGTCTTTTACTAAAATTGCCTCAATACGACCCGATGATTTCGAAACGATCTTCTCTGGGGGAATATTGGTAGTAATTACAATTTGAGTAGCAACAACGTCAGGATATTTGATAAACCAGGACACGAAAAAAAGCATCGTAATAATAACGAATATCAAAACGGTTCCCCAACGAATCATCCAATGTGGTACCTTAGTGAGAATGTCCTGAACTTCTTCACTTCTTAGTTCAAATGTAGTATCTTCTGCCATGTTTTAATTTCCTAATTGTAATTGATTCTTAACCAATTCAAAATAATTTCCTTTTTGCTCTACCAAAACAGAATGACTGCCAATTTCGATAATTTTTCCTTTATCTAAAACCACAATTTGATCCGCATTCATCACAGTACTTAAGCGATGGGCAATAACCACAACTGTTTTATCTTTGAAGAAAATATCCAGTTTTTGCATTATTTCTTTTTCATTATTCGCATCCAATGCCGATGTAGCTTCATCAAAAAACAAAACTTCCGGGTTTTTATATACTGCTCTTGCTATTAACAAACGTTGCTTTTGTCCGCTACTCATCCCAAGTCCTTCGGCGCCAATTTTTGTATTGTATCCTAACGGTAAACCTGAAATGTATTCTTTTATGTTGGCTACATCAGCAGCATAGACCAAACGTTCTTTATCTACTTTATCGACACCAATTGCAATATTGTTCGCAATAGTATCACTAAAAATAAACCCTTCCTGCATAACAGCTCCGATATTGGATCTCCATGCTTTTTGCGAAATATTTTTCAATTGCGCATTTCCGATGGTTATCTCCCCTTTTTCAGGTTCATAGAATTTTAATAGGAGCTTCATTAAAGTTGTTTTACCGCTTCCGCTGACTCCAACTATTGCTGTTACCTTATTGGCCGGGATTTTCAGTGTCAGATCTTCCAGAACAGGAATATCAGAACCTAAATAGCGATAGGAAAGGTTATTAATATCAATATCTGAATCAAAAGGAACATCACTCGTCTGATAGACTTCTTGCTGCGTTTCGTCTTCTTTCTCATGAATTTCAGATAATCTGGCCAATGATATCTTCGCATCCTGAAGCTCCCTGACGAATTCTATAAGCTGCGTAATTGGCCCGTTTAAACTCCCTACTATCGAACTAATTGCCAGCATCATCCCCAGTGTAATAGAACCATCGATTACTAGTTTTGCCGATAGGAATATAATAAAGATATTTTTTAATTCATTGATTACAGAAGAACCTATAGTTTGTGTTTGCTCTAAAACCAGCCCCTTTATTGAAACTCTAAAAAGCCTTGCCTGTATGTACTCCCATCCCCAGCGTTTTTGTTTTTCGGCGTTGTGAAGCTTTATTTCCTGCATTCCGTTGATAAGCTCCATCACTTTGTTTTGCTCACTGGAAACCTCTGCAAAACGCTTGTAATCGAGTACTTCTCTTCGTTTTAAGAACAAAGTAATCCACCCAAAATAAAGCAAACTGCCCGCAAAAAACACTAGAAAGATCTTCAGATTAAAGTAAGCTAAGACACCTCCCATCACAAACATATTGATCACAGAAAATAAGACATTCAAAGATGATGTTGTCAAAATTCGTTCAATTCTGCGATGGTCATTAATACGCTGCATGATGTCACCAGTCATTCGTACATCGAAAAACGAAATGGGCAGATTCATTAGTTTAATAAAGAAATCCGAAATAAGAGAAATGTTGATTCGGGTAGAAAGATGTAACAAAATCCAGCTTCTGATAAGTTCCAAACCTGTCCTTCCGGCAAAAAGGAACAATTGAGCAAAAAGAATCAGGTAAATAAAATGAATGTTCTGATTTTGAATTCCGACATCGACAATACTTTGGGTTAAAAACGGGAAAATAAGCTGCAATAAACTACTGGCCAATAATCCTATACTTAATTGTATTAGAAACGACCTGTAACGAAGCACGTATTGTACCAACAATCCAAATCCGAGTCCGTGATTGTCTTCTTTATCAAAATCAGATTGAAAGAATTTAGGAGTCGCTTCAATCAATAATGCTATTCCTTCCTGAGTAGATTCATCCGCATTGTTTCCGATCCAGAATTTAATAAAATCTTCTTTGTTGTATTCGATCAAGCCAAAAGCAGGATCCGAAATATAGTAGGTATTTCTTTTAATTTTGTACAGTACTACGTAATGATTTTTGTTCCAATGCAAAACACAAGGAAGCGGTGCTTCTTCTAATCGTTCGAGATTTAATTTTACCCCTAAAGTTCTAAAGCCAATTTTCTCGGCCGCATCACTCAAAAAAAGCAAATTACTTCCTTCACGAGTTGTTTCACTGATGTCTCTCAACTCCTGAATGTTAATCGTTTTGCCGTAATGTTTCGCTATTATTTTTAAACACGTCGGCCCACAATCTTTATAATCGGCCTGTTTATAATTGGTGAATTTTTTCAATTTAATTTAGGGTTAATCATTTATGCACAAACAATCTTACCATTATCTGCCTTACAAAAATATAATATTTATCCGCCAAAAAATCGCAATTATTTGTTTTTCCTTCTGATTTATAGTTAAAAAACAACAATGATCCTAAAAAAAGGATTTTAAAAGAATTTTTCGTATCGGGTTTGAGGCTACCAGACCATTTAAAAATCCTATCTCTATCCTTTACCGCCCTAACAATCAATCCATATAAATGATTCATTAAGTTCATTACGAAGCGACGGATTAATCCAAAAAAAAACAGAGAAGAAACAAATCTTCTCTGTTAGAGTATTTAAAAACATATCTATTAGAAATACAATTTCTTTAGGACATGGCACTGGTTAACCCTAACCAATTAAAATCAACTCAGTGACCAATTTCCTAAGAATCCCTACACCAATCATCAATGTGGGGAAATTTGCTCAATGTTCCACGATCGAGCGCCTACAAATTAAAAAAAACATGACTAAATTCTAAAAAAGGCTATTTCGTACTTCTATTAAAACGCTAAAAAATTAATATCAAAAACGACCAAAGTCATTTTACCTTGTCTTATATACTTCAATTTCGAAACATTCTGTAAATGCGAAGATTTATTTAGCCTCCTTCTTACATTAAATGCTCCTCATTGGAGTAAGACTACAAACAATCCTCAAGCACTGCCGGTATTGTACCATTCGAACAAATCGAATCACACGTTACAAGAGTAGACGAACCTCTACCCGGACAAACGCAACATCTTTTAGGCGGATTAATTGGCTGTCCTCCTACCATGCTTTTTTGCTCGAACGCACTTAGCTCTTGAGCACCTTCTAAGTTTAAAATAATTTTTAACATAACTAAAGGCTTTTGTTTTTTGGACTCATACTTCAATCATTTTAAGACAGTTGAAGCTTCTGTCTGTTGTAACTACTTTCAGATATTATGCTGTTTTTTCTAAAACAACCTCTTCTTTCTCTTCGATATAATCGTTTAAAAAGTATTTTAACTCTCCTAATTCATATTCTGCCGGAAAAATTTTATCATTTACAATCTTAACGGGTGTGTAATTAAAATCGTTTTTAGAACACCATTCATATTGCTTGTTTATTTCCTGCGTTATCATCATACTTACAGAATCAACAGTCCATTTTTTCAACCATTTCTTAAGGCTCATATTCTTAATATGCCAGTCTGAAATAGCCTCAACTGTTTTTCCCGGTGTAGATCTGTTTATTGTTAAAAGTCTTTCAACTACCACTTTATATGGATTTTCGGCATTCTCAGGATTTACATTAAACAACACGTTCAAGTGTATCTTATCCGGAAATCTCAATACTAAATCAAACGCCTCCTGAAATGTTTTATGACAATGTCCACAACTAGGGCTAATGATTACTGATAACTTAACGGCCGCATTTCTATTTCCAAAATGCAATCCTCTTAGATCATCAAGTCCGTTTATATGAGGCACTTTTTTAGATAAGAAGTTCAATAAAGAGTAATTTCTTTTAAACTTTTTCATCTCTTTAAGCGAACTTTCGGTACCTAAGATATTTTTTATAATTGTTTTCAAAACTGCCCAAATAGGAACAAGAAGTGCCAATGAGAACAAGAATGGAAAAATTTCAGCAAAACTAAAACTCAACGTAAACAAATCTGACGCAAACCATATAGCACTTTGCACAAAAATCAAAGAAGACACCACTAAGCACATTACACACCATCTTTGAATTTCAAATTTTTGAATCCAAATAGAAGACACAATAACCGGTATCGCTAATAAGCTTAAAAAACCTATGAAAATCGAAGACTCCAGTGGTTTTACCAAAATTGCAATCAAACTGGCTCCAAAAAACATTAGTGGCAAGTCCGGAAAGCTAATCCACTTACTTTCATTACCTTCTTTATTATTGATTACAGAGCTACAGGAAGAGTTAGAACTAAAATTGCAAAGTTTTGAAATGATACTATTCTTAAATCCCAGTTTTTCCTGAACAATGAAAACACTTACAATGAATCCTAAAATTGATGTTGTTAAAAAAACCAGGCTAAATAAATTGTATGTATTGTAAAAAAATGACAATCCAACTACCAACAAAAGCGGCAAACCATATTTCAACCAGCTGAATTCAACTTTTATTCTCTCTCTTGCTATAACATTGTTTGGTTCAATTGCAACTATAACTCCATTCCAGTCTAATAAAAACTTTTCATAAGCCATTTTCTGACTTCCTTTTTTCATCGTATTGATTCGAACAAAATTCTTTGCCTTTTCCACTAATATTAACTCCTCTTTGAAATAAGCCAAAAAATTTGAAGGCAAATCTACTATTTGCTCTTTCGGAACTCTTATCGCAGCATTCTCTACAGACAGTAAATCCAGAGAATCTGTTATCGCAAACAAACTAGGATAATTTGGATGAGAAAGGAACAAATCTTTAAACTCATTTTTAATCTCCGAGTACTTGTTTATTTGTAGAAATTTTTGGACAAGCTTTAACATCTTTTCGAGTCTTTAAAATCATAATTACACTGCAAAGATTGTTGTTTTTGTTGAGAAAAAAACGCTAGTAGTACACATTTTATTAATTATACTACATACAATTTATAAATTATATCAGTCTGAATAAAACAGCAACTAATTCATTATCAGCATTTTAATCTTAAAATGATTTGTCAAAAACCCCAAAAACCCCATTCTCGATTAAGCGTTTTCCTTTTTGCATAGTTTTGATATATCAATAATCCTAATACAAACAAACATGACAAATCGAGCACAAAAATTCGAAGATTTTCAATCTGAAAAACTGTCAAAAAAAGAACAAAAAACGGTTCAGGGAGGAGACGAATCTAATATTCCAGGTGACCCAAGTAGAGGGAATGGAAAAGGGTCTAATTAATCATTTAAAAAAATCAAATCATGAAAAATAAAAAATTAAACTTCGAAAATTTCAAAAGCAATACACTTTCAAAAAAAGAACAAAAAACGGTTCGTGGAGGTGACGATCCTACTACTCCTATCGAGACAATTACCGGTGATCCAAGTAGAGGAAATGGAAAAGGATCTAATTAATCATTTAAAAAAAATCAAATCATGAAAAATAAAAAATTAAACTTCGAAAATTTCAAAAGCAATACACTTTCAAAAAAAGAACAAAAAACGGTTCGTGGAGGTGACGATTCTAATACTCCCATCGATACAATTACCGGTGATCCAAGTAGAGGAAATGGAAAGGGATCTAATTAATCATTAAAGATCTACTAAAAATGGAAAATAAAAAATTAAATTTCGAAGATTTTACAAGCAATACACTTTCAAAAAAAGAACAAAAAACGGTTCGTGGAGGTGACAACGATAGTAATAGAGGAAATGGCAACGGATCTACACAACTAATAAACCTATAACAATGAAAACTAAAAAAATAAAATTCGAAGATTTTGGAAACGAAAAATTATCAAGAAAAGAGCAACAAACAATTTTCGGAGGTGACGGTGACCCTTCCAGAGGGAATGGTAAAGGAAGCACTGACGAAATTCCTTAATAAAAATCTAAAAAACTTTTTAAATATTATTCGCAAACTGAGCTGGAGACACTCCAGTTCTTTTGCGAAATGATTTAGCAAAAGACACTGCATTTTTGAAACCTACACTTTCTGCTATCGCCTGAGTTGAATATTTACGATACATATGGTTCGTGATCATTTCATTAATAACATAATTAATTTTCAACTCATTCGAATATTCACCAAAAGACTTACCGAATCGTTTGTTTACCACATAAGACAAATAGGTTGTATTTGTTTTTATCTTCTTAGCCACATAAGGCAAGGTAAAATCGGCATGCAAAAATTCCTGTTTACTTTCTAAAGCCAGCAATTTTTCTACTATTTTATTCTCTTTTGCCTCATCAATACTTAAATTGACATTCTCTTTCTTAAGTTGTAACTCCTCAGACTCCAGAACAGCAATCTCTGGTTCAGGGTCGTTTTTCTTCTCTAAATTAGCTTTAAACTCTTCTATTAAAGCATTCATTTTTTTATGTGCTTTATTTTTATCCCGTATGTTTTTTATCAGCAAGAATACGATACCTATAAATATAACAACATAAAATACTTTCAGCGCTTTATTCAGAAAAACGTCGTATTTATACTTCTCCTGAATGGTAACCATCTCACTGGTCAAATCCCCTACTCCAAGTTTATAATTTACTTCCAGAATCTCATCATTTAATTTTGATTCTGACTTTTCGTAATTATCAAGGTAAATTTTTGAATGTTTATAAGCCAGTTCTGGTTCTTTTAGTATGTTATAAATCTTTGCCTGATAATAATTTGACTTCAGATGATCTACCTGATTGGTTTTAGTTAGCTCGCCAATAGAATCTGATTTTTTAAAAAACACTAATGCCTTATCATACTTTTTGGTATTATAATACAAGTCTCCTAAATTATAATTAGTAGTACATAAGATTTCCTGCATATTATTTTGATTGGCCAGAAAGATGATGTCGTAATACGTTTTTTCGGCATTTTTATATTCTTTCAGCTCACCATAAATATTCCCTAAACTTAATTTCGCTACAATCTTATTGTCCGGAAAATTTTGAGAATAGCTAATGGTTTTTTGGTAAAAATACTCCGCAGAATCAAGCAAAACCTTCTTTTTAGGATCTTTCATATAAAAGCTTTCATATGATCCTGCCAGACTAAGATTGATGTTACTCTTATTATTAAGATACTGCTGCTTGGTATAAACGCTCTGGTTTTTATCCACAAAATCATTGAGGCTCCGCAAATCCTTAATCGCTAATCGATAATTACCTACAGCAACATTTATAGCCGCGATATTACTCTTAAACTTAACAATTTGAATAATATCCCCAATCTTTATAGAGAGTTTTATTCCTTGTTGGTAATTTTCGATCGCATCACTGTAATTCTCTCTTTTCCATTCTGATAATCCGGCATAATTATACAAATAAGACCGAAGTTGAGTTTTTTCTTTATCATCCGGCATTTTGTCTAAGTAATTTAAGGCTAACTGGTATTTTTCCTTAGATTTTACTGCATTTCCTTTTAACTGAATCAAATAAGACAATGCAGCATTTGCAAAAGCCAGATGTTTATTGTTATTAGATCTTGCCAGCTGATTAGCATATACGATCGAACTGTCAACATTAGCATTTGCCGTTAGTCGAATTTTGTCTTGTAATATTAAGTACTCTTGTTCCGTAAAATCCTTTTTCTCCTGAGAAACAGCGACATTTACAACAAAAAAGAGTATAAAAGAGATGATCAGCCTCATTCAATTCGTTTTTTGAATCTCAAAAATAGCTTATAAATTCACAATAAACTAAAATTAATTCGTGTTTATACTATTTTCCTTCTTTGCTATTTATAAAAATATAACAATTTAACCGTATTTTGTTATATTTTTATTGCGTAGATTTGTATTATAAAACTATCAAAAATGAAACCAGACCTATTTCAAGCACCAGATTACTATAACTTAGATGACTTATTGACAGACGAACACAAACTAGTTCGAGAATCGGCGCGAGCCTGGGTCAAGAGAGAAGTTTCCCCAATTATAGAAGAATATGCTCAAAAAGCAGCATTCCCTACACAAATTATAAAAGGACTCGGCGAAATCGGTGGTTTCGGACCGTATATTCCGGTAGAATACGGAGGTGCAGGTCTGGATCAGATTTCTTACGGTTTAATCATGCAGGAGATAGAACGCGGAGATTCCGGTGTTCGATCGACTTCATCCGTTCAGTCTTCCCTGGTAATGTATCCGATCTGGAAATATGGAAACGAAGAACAGCGAATGAAATATTTACCAAAACTGGCTACAGGAGAATTCATGGGATGCTTTGGTTTGACTGAACCTGATCACGGTTCTGACCCCGGAAGCATGATCACTAATTTTAAAGATATGGGAGATCATTATCTTTTAAATGGTGCCAAAATGTGGATTTCTAACGCTCCTTTTGCCGATATCGCAATCGTTTGGGCAAAAAATGAGGAAGGGAGAATTCACGGCCTGATCGTTGAACGTGGAATGGAAGGCTTTACAACTCCTGAGACACATAACAAATGGTCCTTGCGTGCTTCTTCAACCGGAGAATTAATCTTCGATAATGTTAAAGTTCCTAAAGAAAACTTATTACCTAACAAATCTGGTCTTGGTGCACCTCTTGGATGCTTAGATTCTGCACGATACGGAATTGCCTGGGGAGCTATTGGAGCTGCAATGGATTGCTACGATACTGCTTTGCGTTATGCTAAAGAAAGAATTCAATTTGGGAAGCCTATTGGAGGAACACAATTGCAACAGAAAAAATTAGCCGAAATGATTACTGAAATCACAAAAGCACAGTTATTAACCTGGCGTCTGGGTGTTTTACGCAACGAAGGAAAAGCGACAACCTCACAAATTTCGATGGCGAAACGCAACAATGTCGATATGGCCATACATATCGCACGTGAAGCCAGACAAATGCTGGGCGGAATGGGTATTACAGGAGAATATTCGATCATGCGCCATATGATGAATCTCGAAAGCGTTATTACTTATGAAGGAACTCACGACATTCATTTACTAATAACGGGTATGGATGTAACTGGAATTCCAGCATTTAAATAATGAATAATTATTAAAATATATACAAAACCAATACAAAAAGCTTCTTCTTAACGGGAAGCTTTTTATATTTGCATAAAAAATTCGAAAATGAATATTGAAACTATAAACAATAGCATTCAACCCCAAAAAGATCAACTTCTACAACATTCATTATACAATAAAATCCAAAATATCGATGACTTACATCGTTTTTTAGAAACTCATGTTTTCGCTGTTTGGGATTTTATGTCCTTATTAAAAGCATTACAATCTAAGCTTACCTGTACTTCTACTCCTTGGTTCGCGACAAAAAATCCTGAAACAAGATACTTAATAAATGAAATCGTTCTGGCAGAAGAAACCGATTTAAGTATTGATGGAAAAAGACAAAGTCACTATGAAATGTATATTGAAGCTATGGAAGATTGTGGTGCCGATACAAGCGGAATCAACAACTTTTTAGCCGAAGTAAACTCCTTGCATAATATTTTTGTTGCCATAAAACAAAGTTCCCTACATCCTGATACAAAAGCTTTCTTAGATTTTACTTTTAGAGTAATTGAAGAAGGAAAGCCTCATCAAATTGCTGCAGCATTTACTTTTGGAAGAGAAGATTTGATTCCGAGTATGTTTACCGCAATCCTGAAAAACTTCCAAAAAAATCTTCCTGAAACGGATCTAAGTAAACTTTTATACTATTTTGAAAGACATATCGAATTGGATGCCGATGAACACGGACCAATGGCGATGCAAATGATCACTGATTTGTGTGAAGATGATGCTCAGAAATGGAAAGAAGTGGAAGAAATTTCGATTTTAGCATTAGAAAAACGTATCGGACTTTGGAATGCTATTGAAGAAGAAATTCTGATGAAGACTGAAATGGTCTAAAAACCGAAACAAGTTATTTAACGTAACTATTTGTTTAAAATGAACCGAAACTTAATTTGTCCAAATTATGAAACCGCATTTCAAACAAATAGTTCTTGTTATCCTCTCTATATTCCTGCTAAGCTGTAGTTCTGACGAAAACACTTCGGAAATATCTACTTTTCCAATTACACCTCTTTTGGGTTCTATAAAATATTTGGCTTTAGGAGACAGCTACACCATCGGACAAAGCGTATGCGAAACGTGCGGATTTCCTGAACAGTTAAAATCGAGTTTAACGGCAATTTATCCGCTAGCCAGCTTTTCTTTAAAAATTATTGCGACCACCGGATGGACTACCACTAATTTAATTTCGGCAATAAACACCCAAAATCCGGATCCTAACTATGATTTAGTCACACTTCTTATCGGGGTTAACAATCAGTATCAGGGAAAAAGCTTTTCGATCTATGAGAAAGAGTTTCCGGAGCTCGTAAACAAAGCAATTGTTTTAGCAAAAGGGAATAAAAAAAGGGTAATTGTGATCTCGATTCCGGATTATGCTTATACTCCTTTTGGCAAAATACAAATGGAGGGAGAAGGTGAAAGAATTTCAGGCGAAATCAATCAATACAATTCCTTTGCTGAAAGCTACTGCAAACTCAATAATGTTGTTTTTGTTTCGATAACCGATATTTCCCGTAAAGGTCTTGATAATCCTGATTTGGTGGCCGCAGATGGCTTACATCCTTCTGCCAAAGCTTATACTTTATTTACAGAACGCATTTTACCGCTGGTAAAAGTAGCTTTACAGAACTAATATTTAAAAATCTTAATTGGAAAAATATCCTTAATTTTATCAAAAGTTATTCTTCACAAATCAAAAATGATCTCATACAATTGACTTTTGAAGAAGCAGCAACAATTGACTGCAGTCCATAATCTTTTAAACAATGCAGATTTCACCATCAGTAGAATTATCACCTTACATTAAACATTATCTTTTTTTAGACACCAAAGAAGTATCCCAACAAAAGCTTCGTCTGTTTTCGGATGGTAATACCGGTATTGTGTTTTCTTTAAAAGGCAATCTTACCTCTGATCTAAACCATCAAGAAATTCAGAACTTCTTACCGGATTCTTTTTTGTATGGACAACTTACGGGATTTAAAGACATTTATTCCAACCAGGAAATCACTCTTATAATTGTTGTTTTTCAGCCTAACGGTATTCATCAATTGTTGGGCATTCCGGCTTATGAATTTCTCGACTCTATTGTTTCTATTGATACTATTTTTAACAGAGAGGGTTTAATTCTTCAGGAGCAGCTATGCGAAAATTACACGATCTCAGAGAAAGTTGAACTTCTCAATCATTTTTTCGGCACTTATATTTCCGACAAAACAGCTTCTTACCAACTAATTATTGAAAGTTCGCTTCGTTTTATTACCACACATAAAGGGAGTTTTAATGTAAACCAACTGGCTAAATTTACAGGCTATACGGAACGTCATCTGGAAAGAAAGTTCAAAGAGTGCATCGGATTAAATCCGAAGAAATTTGGAAATATTATCAAACTGCATTATTTCTTAAAACTACTAAAAGAGAAGTCTGTCGATATAAATCTCACAAACATTAGCTACAATGCCGGTTTTTCGGATCAGTCTCATCTGATAAAGGAATTCAAAAAACACACCGGAATCACTCCAAAAGAATACTTAAACAATACCGGGAAATTAACCAATAATCTCATCAAAACGGCTCCGCCTATTCTGCTTTAGAATGTCGGTTTTGTACAATTTTCAGAATAGTACCGATGCTACCTTTGTCTCTAATCAATAGTAAGCATTATGAAAAATTTAAAAATAGCCACTGCTCAGTTCGAGAACAAAAGTGGCGACAAAAGCTATAACTTATCCGTAATTGAAAAACTTTCACAACAGGCAGCAAGTCAGGGATGTGATGTTATCTCCTTTCACGAGTGTTCTGTAACAGGTTATACTTTTGCCCGACATCTGTCAAAAGAACAAATGCTGAACCTGGCAGAATTAATTCCAAGTGGAGAAAGTATTCTGAAATTAACTGAAATTGCGCGAAACCATAATATCGTGATTCTGGCTGGGCTTTTTGAGAAAGACGAAGACGATAACTTATTCAAAGCTTATGTGTGCATAGACCAAAATGGTTTGGTTGCCAAATACCGAAAATTGCATCCGTTTATCAATCCACACCTTACTCCGGGAGACCAATACTGTATCTTTGAGATTAAAGGATGGAAATGCGGTATTCTAATTTGTTACGACAACAATATTATTGAGAATGTTCGAGCTACCACTCTTTTAGGTGCCCAGATTATTTTTATGCCTCACGTTACGATGTGTACTCCTTCTACCCGACCGGGTGCCGGATTTGTTGCTCCGCAGCTGTGGGAAAACCGTGAGTCTGATCCTACTTCTCTCCGACTGGAATTTGAAGGAATGAAGGGCAGAGACTGGCTCATGAAATGGCTTCCTGCAAGAGCCTATGACAATGCTATTTATGCTGTATTCTCGAACCCAATTGGAATGGACGATGATCAACTGAAAAATGGCTGTTCGATGATTATTGATCCTTTTGGGGATATTCTTTCTGAATGCAGCTCTTTTGAAGACTCTTTTGTAACTGCACTATTAACTCCTGAAAAATGCATTCAGGCTGGCGGAAACCGTTACATAAAAGCAAGAAGACCAGAATTGTATCGCGATATTATTGGTCAGGAGCATCAATCCGAACAAAATGTGGTGTGGCTGAATACTTCTGAAAAAAGTTAAAACTGATGTTTCATGGGACTTTACGCTTCTTAAAGATTTACCTTTGAGGAATTCATTAATCTACAGTATACCGCCCAATAATGGAATTTTTTAAAACTACAAACGAGGATATCGATGCCGTTTTTGATCTTTACAATGCCGCTACCTCTTATCAAAAAACGGTCAATAATAAAAGCTGGAGAGGCTTTGAGAGAACACTTATAGAAACAGAAATTGCCGAAAATCGCCATTTCATCATCAAAGAAGGAAATGAAGTAGCCTGTACATTTGTGCTTACTTTTAACGATTTGATTATCTGGAAAGAAGCCAGCACCGATCCTGCCATCTACCTTCATCGTATTGCTACGAACCCAAAATTCAGAGGACAGTCGTATGTTAAAAAAATCATCGAATGGGCAAAAATATATGCTCACGAGAATAACAAATCATACATCAGGCTTGATACGCATAGCGGTAACGAAAGGATAAATAAGTATTACACCAGTTGTGGCTTTAACTATAAAGGAATCAGCACCATCGAATGGACAAGTGAATTACCGGAACATTATAAGGAAGGTTCTTTTAGTTTGTTTGAGATTAAGCTGTAACACACAATATAGATAGACTTATATTCAAATTTAATTTATTTTTTAGTCTTCCAGATAAAACCATCTAAAATGTAATGTGTAAATTGGGGTACACTCAAAAGAGGTACTAATAAAAATTGCCATCCTGAGAAATCGAAGCTGGTATTTACTGCAATATTTTCATTCCAGACAAAAAACTCCCAAAGAAACTCTTCTGAAAAAGCAATTACTACTAATATCCCTATGTAAATTAAAACGCCATTGTATCTCCTTAAATAAGTCAGAACACCTATTTCTTTTCCCCCCTTTCCATCAATTTCTTTAAAGTAAACCAGAGCCATATAAGGAATTCCGTGTGAAACTACATTTAGCAGCGTAAAAATAAGGTCGTCATTGAAGTAAACAATCCCAAAATACCATGAAAGTGCAGTTCCAAAAATAATGCTGTTTTTAGGAATATTAAAAAACTTATTTTTTACCGAAACAATAACAGTACGAATAACATAGACGAGTAGAATGGCAATATAAAACCAAAACAAAGTTTCTAAAATGGCTTTATTTTCAAAACGAAAGAATTCATTTTCAACAAACCAATTGAATTTTCTTTCGGGTGAAAAAAACCAAAATAGCATTGGGTAAATCGTAGCAGCATAAATTGCCAGATTATCAATCCAGACGGAGGTCTTTGTTTTGACTTCATTACGAGCATATAATCGCATAAACCCATATTGCTGTCGAATAAAATGAAAAACAGCTATATAGGCCAAAAAAGACCAAAAAATTAAACTCCCAAAAGAAAATAAAACCATTCCTGTAACGAAGCAAATAACAGGTAAAAGAATCAATCTCTTCTTGTCTTTCAGAAATTCTTCTTTTACAAAATAGGTTTTAAATAAAGTTGCATAAACATGTGCCACGTCAATAAATACAATTAGAAAAAGCCAGGTATAAAACGAATAATTATTTTCAATTGAAGTGATATAATCCTGAAAAACCAAAATAATGGCCAGCACAAAAAATGACGGTCCAATGATTAACAATGAGTCTGTTTTTGCTTTATGAATCCAGGGCTGTTCCATCTAAAAGTTTATTTACGGCATTAATTCCTTGGTGAAAAGCTTCTTCAAAAATTGAAATCCCCGACAAATCAGAGTGAGCAAAATAGATTAAATTTTCAATATTCTGTGAAGCTTTCTTTTTGGCATCTCCGAAAATAAAATTAGGTACCGGAGAGATCATGCCATGTCCTAACAAGAAAATTTCCATTTCTTCAGTATCATTTTCAATATCCGGATGGGCAATTTTCAAGTCATTAAAAACGACCTGTTTCCAATATTCTTTGTCTTTTTTGTAGATTTCTTTACGTGTTTTCTTTAGATCTGCAGATGAGAAACTGTAATAATACGTAATCACTTTTTTGTCCTGAATCTGATTTAGTGTTTGGTGCTGTGCATAAACGTAACCGAGACCTTTTGCTTCATAAATTACATTATCCCACGAAAGAGGAAAACTTAAATTATCTGTCAGATTGTTCACCACTAAAGTCGCCAAAAGCCAAGGTGTGTAATGAAACTGTTTTGTAAATTGTTTCCTGTCTTTAATGAGGTATTGATTTACAAATTGCGGCGTTGCCATGATAACGCTATCCGCTATTATTTCTATCGAAGACTTATTAACATCATCAAATGCCTGAACAATAACCTTGTTTTTTTCGATTTTCACCTCATAAACCAAATGATTTTTGAGCGTTTTTTGCGCTGTGTATTTTTTAAGATGATGTGCTAATCTGGCATTTCCTTCCGGCCAGGTTAAAACGCTATCGGATTTTTCTGCAGCTGCATCTTGTTTTCGTCCTGCAAAATAATGAATTCCTGCCCAAGCCGATACAAAAGTAATTCCTAAACCAAAATCATCTTTACAGCAATAATCAATATAATTAAACAGGGGTTTTGATTTAAAATTATTCTTCTCAAACCATTGTTGCATAGTAATTTTATCTAATGCTCTTGTTTCTTGATCTTTAGAAGAAAGATGTATTGGAATATCAAATAAGTATTTTTGATCTTCTCCTTTTGCACTTCTAAAAACATCCATTTCTCTGAAAAATCGTTGAAACTCTTTATGTTCTTCTTCTGAATTTCCTTCCTTTGGAACAACTCCTTCCTGCCAATTGTTTTTATAAAACAACCTTTCATCCGGTGCAAAAGTCAGTTGCAATTCATCAAAAACCGGAAGCCCTTTTTTATCATAACTCAAAATAATCTTTTCTTCTTCAAGAAAACCAAGAAGCTCTTTATCTTCAAAATTTGGAAGAGGCAAATAATGTGCTCCCAGAGGGTACTTAGAATATTTATTTTGACCATTTGAAGAGTTTCCTCCTAAATGATCTGCCATTTCAATCAATAAAAAATCAGGAACTCCCCTTTTATGAAACTGTCGTGCAGCACTCAAACCTGATATTCCGCCACCAATAATTAAATAAGGTATTTTTATTTGTTCTTTCGGTTTCGGAAAATCTTTTATCCACAAGCGATGTCCTAAAAGATGATTTGTTCCTGATAACCGAATCATCAGGACTGCTATTTTATCAGAACAAAATTGTATAAAAGGAATTAAGAGCAAAGATGCTGTGATTCCTTTTACGAAATTTCGCCTTCCTTTATTGCAATTTTCCCCATTCTTCATCAAAATAGCGTACTAAAATCTGGTTATCCAAACGATTAATTTCTATTTCATTTGAAATCATATCATTGGTAAAATAATTAAATCTGTCAAACTGATAATTGTAGAATTTCAATCCGGGACTTTTTCTATTCACTTCGTTAAAACCGGATCCAAAACCATTGATTGCAATTGTATATCCCCATTCTCCAAACGAAGGAACATAGGCATGATAAGCATCAACCTGAGGAAAAACCTGCATTACTGTTTTATTGATACACCAGAATGACTTAGGCGCAAAATAGGGTGAGGTCGTCTGAATGACAACTGCCGCATTAGGTTTTAAAATTCCTTTTATAGTTTGATAAAAATTGAGAGAATATAACTTTCCTAAGCTATAATTTGACGGATCGGGGAAATCTATAATCGCAACGTCAAACTTCTCCTGACAACTTTTTGCCCAGATATAAGCATCCGTATTTATAACTGTAACTTTCGGATTGTTTAATGAATTTTGATTGAACTTCGTCAATACTTTATTAGTTTTAAAAAGTCTGGTCATCCCTTCGTCCAGATCGACTAAAGTTACTTTTTGAACCTCTTTGTATTTCAGGATTTCCCGAACTGCCAATCCATCACCTCCTCCTAAAACCAGAACATTTTTTACCGCTTTTGCCATTGACATTGCCGGATGAACTAAGGCTTCATGATATCGGTATTCATCTACAGAACTAAACTGAAGATTGTTGTTTAAATATAACCTGTAATCACTTTTATTGTGCGTTAAAACAATACGCTGATACGGAGTTGTGTTGGTATAAATTATATTCTCACCATATAGTTTCCCTTCTGAATAAGACAGGATTACATCGGAAAAGATAAAAACCGTAAGCAGAACACCGAATGAAAAAATAGCCTTTACTTTTAAGAAATAAGGCTTTTTTAGTTCTTTGGTAAGCAAAAAACACAACACAATGGCTATGCTTACATTGATCATTCCAAAGAAAAGTGAGGTTCCCATTATTCCTAGTTTTGGAACTAAAACCAAAGGAAAAAGTATCGAAGCCAGCAGGGCCCCAATATAATCAAATGTAAATACATTAGAGACCAAGTCCTTAAATTCAACTTTGTCTTTTAAAATATTCATTAAAAGCGGAATTTCTAATCCGACCAAAAAACCTGTTACAAAAACAAACAGGTACAATATGAATTGAAAGGATTCAACACTTTCGAACAATAGAAATAAAACTACCGAACTCAGGCCGCCAATCAAACCCACCAAAATCTCGATTTCAACAAATGTATTGAGCAGGTTTTTGTGGAAAAACTTTGAAAAAAAGGAGCCAATACCCATCGAAAACAGGTAAACTCCAATAATAAATGAAAATTGTTTTACGGAATCGCCTAATAAATAACTTGCTAACGTTCCTGCAACTAGCTCATAGATTAGCCCGCAGGTTGCAATAATAAATACGGCAAACAGCAAAAGAAATTCAAACCTAAGAAACTTTTTACCCATGAATCGCTGCACTAATGATCATCGAAATCCCGATGATGAATGCGGCCAAAACAATCGCAACGGCAACATTATTTTTCTCCCCTACCTCTTTCCAGGTGTTTTCCGGCGTAAGTTTTTCGATAATTAGATAAGCTGCCAATAAAATGATTATTCCTAAAAAAGAAAAAATAACTGAATTAACTACTGGTTGAACATGTATTAAATCCATAGTAAAATATTATTTGTGATAAAAACGGTTATAAGAAGTCCGGCTTCCCGTTGACTTGTAATTTTCTGTGGTTTCGCAATCGCAAATTCGGTTTCCCGCAATTGCAAAATAAAGATAAACTCCAAAGCAAAAAAATCCTATTGCTAATGAAGCGGCATTATTATAGATAAAATCCGAAATTTTTTTCATGACTATTTATTCATCGTAACGAGAATAAGAACTATCAGCCCATCTCTCTTTTTCAAAATTATACGTAAAAAACCATATTATTAAGTAAATGACAATCATAGCAATAACTACCATCCAGACATTTCTGTTTGATGGTTCGTTCCAAACTACATTTACACGCATTTCACTATTATTGACATCTTCCGGTGCTTTCATTGGGGTTATCAAGAGATGATATCTTCCTGCTTTAACACCACAAATATTGAACTTCTCCATATTGTCACCTTCTGTCCATGATTCTCCATCAGAATAACCGTGATAAAATTCTATGTCTTTATTGGCATAAATTTCATCATTGGTCATTTCATTTACTAAAGCGACATTAAGATTTGCCCAAGAATTATCAACATCTGTAGCAACTGTAATACTCAGCGGTGCCGAACCGCCATTTAGAATAAAAGCATCACTTGTAATTTCTTTATTATCAAATTCAGCAAATTTTATGGATTTGGAAAACACCTTTTGTTTAAATTGATCCTTATAGATAAACCAATTGGTTGCTATCAGCAATGCAGCAATACAACAAAAAATAATTGCTGTATTATTAAGATTAAACCGAGATGGCTGAATCATGTTTACACCAAACTTATAAGGCAGTACAACATTCTTAAAAGCCTTTTTTATTTCTTCCTTTTTAATGTATTCTCCATAAAAAGCCGTTTCAACTCCATTCATTCTTTCCACAGAAATCATGTAAGGTGGTCTTATATACTCCACTAAATGAATATTCTTATTCTGAGGCAATTCGAAATCGAAAAACCCCTGAGCGTTTATAATTGCAGCATCTGAATATTCAAAAATATTATAGTCTTTGTTATTGTGCTCCAGAATTAAAGGGTGCTTTTTTACCTCAAAAACCTCTTCCATTTCAGTTAGTAAAATCCAATGTCCGTTAGAAACTGAAAGGTAAATACACTCGTTTTCGTGGTTCTCCAATATAAATTCTGTCCATCTGTAATCAGGATGAACTTTTTTTACCAGGATCCCAGTGACTTTATACTCACTTCCTTTTAAAAATCCAATATCACCAATCGCCAATGGGAAATCATTGAGTGTGGTTTTATACTTAGATCTCCTGCGAAACATCCCTTCACTATCACGAGTATACAAACTCTGACAATTGGGACATACAAAATTCACAACCTCAAAACCAACTCTTAATTCAGTTTCTGTATTACAATCGTAACAAGCAATTTTCATATCCTATCGGTTGATTTCAAAATCTTTAATAATTTTTCCTTCAAAATAGCTAATATAATCAGCCATAACATCTCTAACTTTCTTTGAGTTATCCTGCAGATAATTACACAAATAAACATCCAGTGTTAACTGATTGTATTCGGGCCAAGTGTGTATACAGATATGAGATTCTTTTAAGCAGAATGAAATGGTGAAACTATTGTTGTCAAAATTATGCACAATTACACCTACCTTCTCCAGAGCATACTTTTCTAAAATCATATTGGTCACATCAACAAAGCCCTGACTATTGGTTAGCTTCTGAGTTTCATCGACATGTAAAGTAACCAGTTTATGCAATCCTGGTGAGTAAGGAGGTAAATCCATTCTAGTTTTTTAGGGAACAAAAAAGGCCAAATATATAATAATTTCTTTAATAAAATAATCTAAAAAACACTCCGATATATCCTTTCTAAGGAGAAAGCCGCAACTTCATTTTTATATGAAATTGCGGCTTTCTTAATTTTGCAGAAAGGAAGGGATTCGAACCCTCGATACAGTTACCCATATACTAGCTTTCCAGGCTAGCTCCTTCAACCACTCGGACACCTCGATTCTAACTCTAAAGCTTCTTTCGCAATAAAATTAGTTTGATTTGTTTTTAAGCTTGCTTTCTAATTGCTTTAATTCTTCAAGATCTTGTTTATCTGCTTCCTCAGCTTCCAACTGTCTACGATGTTTATTGAATGTTTCATAAATTGCATCTACTTTTTCCTCCATTTGCAAATGCGTTATTTTCCCTTTATGATTTAAAACTTCTTTATCATTAAATTCTATAATTCGATCAACATTTGTTTTCCAAAAGCCCATTGTAATATCTTGTCTGTTTTTTGCTCTCAATTCAGCAGTTTCAAGAAATACCACTACAAAACGATTCAGTGTGTCTATCTCATCAACAGTAAGATAATTTTTTGCAATGTAGATATCCTGTTTACGCACAATACTTCCTTTCCAGTTCGTAAGTGCCATATTTGGAGCATCAGCATTGGCACGCGAAACAATTATTTCGGCAGCTGTTTTTCCTGTAATAGCGTAAAGCAATTTATTTTGAGTGTCGGCAAAAAACATTTGAGTCGCCTTGTCTGTAGTATCATAATCACTACTCAATGTAAATAAATCTCGAACTTTTTGATAAAATCTCTTTTCAGAAGTCCGAATATCCCTAATTCGCTCGAGTAATTCATCAAAATAATCCGTCCTTCCGTTTGGGTTTTTAAGGCGTTCATCATCTATGACAAAACCCTTAATCATGTATTCCTGAAGGTTTTGGTTTGCCCATTGTCTAAACTGCGTTCCTCTTTTGCTTCGTACCCTAAAACCAATAGCCAAAATCATGGCCAAAGAATAAAAGATAACATTGTATTGCTTACCATCAGAGGCAGTTGTCAAGTAATCCTTGACAACTGATTTTTTCTCTAACTCCTTCTCTTTTAAGATATTTACAACATGTAAACTTATATTTTGCTTGGAGGTGTCAAAAAGTTCTGCCAATTGAGTTTGATTCATCCAAACATCTCCATCTTTTACAAGAAGAACTACATTAGATTTTCCGTCAACAGTATTGTAAAAAATTAATTGCTGCTTTTCCATTTAAAAAAGGTGTTTTTATATTCAACGGCGCACAAAAGAAACCAAAGTTTTTTTTAATCCTCAGCTATTTTGATGTTGATTTGATAATTGGAGAAAGTTAATAAAAAACCCCGAAACAAAAGTTTCGGGGTTTGGTATTCTTTACGTTAAAAATTTGCAGAAAGGAAGGGATTCGAACCCTCGATACAGTTACCCATATACTAGCTTTCCAGGCTAGCTCCTTCAACCACTCGGACACCTTTCTAAATTGGTCTGCAAATAACATAAAAAAAAATGACTTAGAAAAACAAAATCGGATATTAGTTTACATACTTTTTCTAAATTCTTCCATAAACAGTTTTACAGCCTTTTTTTGATAGCCTCCAAGGGTCAGCATAAACGATTCTCTTTTTGTGGGAACTCCCGTAATCTGAATGGCTTTCAGGTCGTCCCAGCCTTTTAGGGCTTTCTCTGCCACTATGGTGGCCCAGTCACTGTCCTGCACCATTTGCAGTAAGGCATGAATCGAGTTTAATTCGATGGAAATCTTGGGTCTCATTTTGTTTTTAGCAAATAGTTCTTCCACAAATTCTCTCGAATTCGACCCTTTTCCCGGCAAAACGAGCGGAATTTCCTCTATTTTCTTGAAAGCGATTTTATCTAAAGCTGCCAAAGAATGTGTTTTTGAAACCACCAATACCATTTGCGAAGTAAACAAAGGAACTTTCTCAACGGGAATATTTATTTCATGTGACGAAATCACCAAAACCAGGTCCAATTCGTTGGTTAATAATTTTTGTTCTAAAGCTTCTGTCGTGCCGTATTCGACGACAATTTTCAGGTTAGGGTACTGTTTTGCAAACGTATTGATAACGGGCAGAATTAAAAGTCCGAAGATATAGGTTACACCAATTCGCAGTTCACCGCCAATCATTTCGTTTAAATCTTCAATAGCCTGTTTTCCGTTTTCTACATTTTCGATAACTCTTTTGGCGTGAATCAGGAAAACAGCGCCGGCTTCGGTAAGCTGTACTTTTTTACCGATCCTTTTAAACAAAGGCATTTCGAGTTCTTCTTCGAGTTTTTTTATTTGCTGTGATAGGCCCGATTGTGTTACAAAACACAACTCGGCCGCTTTAGTAAAATGAAGTACCTCAGCGGTTTTTATAAAATATTCCAATTGATAAATTTCCATACTGATAAGTTTTAATACTTATTATAAGTAAAATTATTAATTTTTCTAATGAAATCATAATTCCGAACTTTGTAAAAAAATATCAGGCATCATGTTTAAAGCGTTAAAATCAAAAAACTTCAAGTTGTTCTTTTACGGACAATCTGTTTCTGTAATTGGAACCTGGCTTCAAAAAACAGCTGTAAGCTGGATGATTTACAGCGTGACAGGTTCGGTTTTCTTACTGGGATTAGCGACATTTTTAAGCATGATCCCATCCTTATTCCTGGCTCCTCTGGCCGGAAGTATTATTGGCCGTTACGACAGACACCGTGCTATGATTCTATTGCAATCTTTGGCGATGCTTCAGGCCGGAGCTTTGGCACTGTTAATTTATCTGAAAATATACAACATCAACTTTATTCTGGCCTTAAGTTTAATTCAGGGAATCATCAATTCTTTTGACATGACTTGCCGACAAACGATGATGATAGATATTGTTGACAATAAAGAGGACTTACCCAATGCAGTGGCCTTAAACTCTACGCTGAATAATTTCGCCCGAATTGCCGGACCTGCCTTAGCCGGAATTATTCTGCACAATTATGGTGAGGACATTTGTTTTATTGGAAACTTCTTAAGCTACATTCCGGTTCTGATTTCTTTATTGATGATGAAAATCACACCGCATATTAAAGCCACTGAAAAAATGAAAATGGTTGATGACTTTCTTGAAGGTCTGGATTATATAAAAAAAGAAAGTGAAATGGCCAAAATGCTTCTGATGTTAATGTGCAGCAGCCTGTTTGTGATTTCGTTCAATACTTTAATGCCAGTTTTTGCCAAGGATATTTTTACCGGAAATGCACAGACTTTCAGTTGGTTTGAAAGTGCTGCCGGAATTGGTTCGATACTGTCTGCTATTTATCTGGCTAATCTTAAAAAAGCAGACAATATGGGCAAAATAATGATCGCTGCGAGCTTATTATTAGGTTTTAGCATTATCGTACTGGCCTATTCCAATAGTCTGACTGTGGCACTTATTTGCATGGCTCTGAGCGGTCTGGGAATGATGGCACAAACCTCGTCTATAAACATTTACGTTCAGACACAAAGTCCTGTGCACCTGCGTTCGAGAAGTATTAGTTACTATCTGATGGCATATCAGGGAATGATTCCTGTGGGAAGTTTAATTATCGGATATGTTTCGCACATTATCGGAACCCGAGAGACTGTGGCAATTCAAGGTATTATTTGCATTCTTTCTGTAATTGTTTATGTGTATTACAAAAAACAAAGCCCTGAAGAAGAGTTTGGAACTTGTGAGGTTCGTTACAAAAATTGATAAGCTCCAAATTTAGAAATTCCAAATTCCAAAATGAAGATATAATCAGCAAACGATTGGAATTTGGAATTTTATTTTATAGCGAAATCTCCCCGCGTAAAGCTGTTTCGAAAATTGCCTTAAATTCAGTTTGAGGAATATTTTGTCCCAGCAGGTACATTAATTTTGTAATGGCTGCTTCCGTAGTAATGTCCTTTCCGGAGATAACTCCAAGAGATTTTAAAGCGGTACTGGTTTCATATTGCCCCATATTGACGCTTCCACCTGAACATTGGGTCACGTTAACAATGTGTAATCCGGACTGAATTGCTTTCTCAATCAAATCCAAAAACCAGTCTTCTGTTGGTGCATTACCCGAACCGTAGGTTTCCAAAACGATTCCCTTTAGATCTTTAATCGCTAAAATTGAAGCTAAAACCACTTCACTCATTCCAGGGAACATTTTGATGATCGCAACATGATTGTCCATTTCTTTATGAACGATTAGTTTCGCGTCTGTCTTTACTGGAAGAAATAAATGCGTGTTCAACTTTAAATGAACTCCTGACTCTACTAATTCCGGATAGTTTGGTGCTGTAAATGCTCTGAAATGCTCTGCATTTACTTTTGAAGTTCGGTTACCGCGGTACAGTTTATATTCAAAATACAAACAAACCTCAGTGATTACCGGTTTTCCGTTTTCCTGAAGTGAAGCAATCTGAATGGCTGTAATCAGGTTTTCTTTAGCATCGGTACGCAAGTCTCCTATCGGAAGCTGGGAACCTGTAAATACTACCGGTTTTGCCAAATTCTCTAACATAAAACTCAATGCCGAAGCAGAATACGACATGGTATCCGATCCGTGCAACACCACAAACCCGTCGTAAGCAATATAATTTTCTTCGATAATAGTGGCAATTTTCGTCCACTCTTGAGGATTCATATTCGAGGAATCAATCGGCTCTTCAAACGAAACCGTTTCAATATCGCAGTCTAATTGCTTGATTTCAGGTATCTTTTGTAATAATTTACCAAAGTTGAACGCTTTGAGCGCGCCTGTCTCAAAATCTTTACTCATACCGATAGTTCCACCGGTATAGATTAGTAGTATTTTTGGTTTAGATGACATCCTGATATTTTAATTTATTAACAACCGGATTAGCGTACATGGCCAAAAATCCTTGTCTTGTTACTGGGTTATCACTTCCGATACGCATTTCTAAACGACGCTCGAACAACGATTTTTCGCTTTCTTTGTACAGATGTGCAAACTTATTGGTCTCGTTTAAAATATCGTAAGCAATAAAATTAGTTGGCCATAATTGATAATTTTTCAAAACCGAATCGTCAATAACCTGAGCCAAAGCCTGTACTTGTTTGTTGACATTGTCATTTTCAGCTACAATCTGATCGATTTCTGTATCTAAAACATCTCCAACCGAAATGTGTATTCTTTTTTTAGTTCCCATGATACCACTCAGGATATTCATGAAATCTTCGTTTTTGTCTTTAACATAAACCTCATTATTGGCTTCTGCCATTAACTGTGGCATCTTCAGAACATCTGTTGGATCGTATTCGTATGAAATGGACACGGGAACAATTTTTAATTTCTTAAAATAATCCATTAGATTAGGCTCATCAGATCCCATTCCGATCATTTTTAAAACTCCCGGATTGGTTTCATCGTTTCCGTCTTTGGTACGGCCTTCTCTCTGTGCAATCCAAACCGAACGATTCTCACGAAGCAATAATTGCCCTGTATATTCTGATAATAATTTAGAACTCTGCAGCATTTCTCTTGGCGATAAACCTCTTAGAACCAAAAAGTTTCGGTTTAATTTTGCCAAAGTACTCAGGAATGCTTTTTTTACCAGATTGTCTCCAATGGCAGATGCCGTCATGACTAATCCGTGCTCAAAAAGACAAACGTTCAATAAAGTAGTATCTAATAATATATCTCTGTGATTGGAGATGAATAAGTAAGAGGTGTTTTTTTCCAGTTTCTCAAATCCTGAAGTAGTAAGACCTTCGGAACTTTTCTCTAAAACTTTTTGTATGGTGTTATAAATAAAGTTGCATTGAAAATCACGAATAGAATGTGTCTTTTTTAGCTGCTCTTTCCAAACCTCATCTGCTACTTCCGGAAAAGTAAAGTTCATCATGGTTTTCATCATCGGATGATTGACTACATCATGAAGTGCTTCATTTATTTCAGAATCATAAAACGGTCGAATGGCATCAAATCTCTGCATTATTTATATTGGTATTAAGTGGGCAAAAGAACAAAAAAAAAATTAAACTATTGTAAGGTACGGGTTAAATCCCAAAAACGTCTTTAGAATTCTGAGTGGTTCGCTCTGCAATTTCTTCCTCAGAGACGTCGTATATATCCGCTAATTTGGCGATAACATTTACCAGATAACTGCTTTCATTTCGCTTTCCGCGATACGGAATTGGCGCTAAATAAGGAGAATCGGTTTCCAGAACGATATGTTTCAAATCGATCTGATTTAGAAACTGATCGATTTTTCCGTTCTTGAAAGTTACCACTCCACCAATTCCCAGCTTCATATTGTAAGACAGCGCCTGAAGTGCCTGCTCGTATGTACCTGAAAAGCAATGAAAAATTCCAAATAAATCAGCTGATTTTTCCTCTTCCAGTACTTCAAAGATTTCGTCAAAAGCCTCACGACAATGAATTACAATAGGCAATTTGTATTGTTTTGCCAGTTGAATTTGTCTTTTAAAAGCAATTTGCTGCTCTTTTAGATGTGTTTTATCCCAATACAAATCGATTCCGATTTCCCCCACAGCGTAGAACTTTCGTTTGGCCAGTTCCGTTTCTACATGCTTTAACTCTTCTTCGTAATTGTCTTTCACATAGGTAGGATGCAACCCCATCATCAAGTATACATAATCCGGATAATTTTGCTCCAGATCGTACATCGACTGTGTGGCAGCGGCATCAATTGCAGGAATAAAAAAACGGGTTACTCCGGCATTTATAGCTCTCTGCATCATCTCGTCGCGGTCCTGATCAAATTCTTCAGAATATAAATGTGTATGTGTATCGGTAATTATGGCCTTCAAATTCAATTGTTATAATTTTTAATGGCCCAAAATTACGATAATATTAAAAACTTTCCCAATTTGAATGAAATGAGGAAAAATGGCACGCGGATTTTTACGGATTCACTTCGTGAAAACGCGGATAAAAACGGATTTTTTTCTAAAAATAAACCCGACAGGTTTTAAAAACCTGTCGGGTTTGAATCAGTACAAAATAATTTGTTATTTCCCTGTTTTAACAAACAGTAAAGCGCGATCCAGAACTTCGTCTTTACCTTTTTGAGCGCCCAAAATAGTTGGGATCACTTTAATATCCGGAACAATCCCAATACGCTGTGTTTCTTTTTTATTTGGATAAAAAACCCCCATTGAAGTAAAAGAAGAATCAAATCCGTTGATAATATTAAATTCATAATTTGGTCCATCGGAGCCCGATGTCTGAGTACCTACAACGGTAACATTTGGTGCTGTCTGCAGGCTCATTACGGTTTGCTCTCCAAAACTATGAGTTCCTGAACCTACCAAAACAATTACTTTACCTTTATAATAATCCGGATTACTTTTACCACATTCTTCCATATCATTCCTAAAATAATAACGACCAGGATAACTTAAGTCCTGTTGAAGCAATGTCAAAATGGGTCTTCGTTCCGGATTTAGATATTCGCTGACTAAAAAATCGGTATAGGCTGGTCTGCTTCTGGCTTCAAAAATAATCGCTTGTGTCCTTTTTAATTCCTCCATCATCGTTGCAACTTCCTCTTTTGACACTTTACTCATTCTTACATAGCCAATATTATCTGCCAGAATTTCCCATTTTGCAGTTTTTTTGGGAGGCGATCTTTTAATTTTTTCGTTTGGGTAGCGATGTATTTTCTTTACTGATGCTGTATTATCTCTAATGAATTCAATTTCTAAATCATCTGTATTTCCTGTAAACATAATAAAACCTCCCACTTGAGTTGCTGCGGCTTTATTAGATCCCTGAGTATACTTTGAAAGCTCTGCTAATTGTTGTTCCACTGTCCTCCCATCAACTTTCGTTATAATATCGCCAATTCTTAAGTCGTCTATTTTGGCTAAAGAATCATTTGCTACAGCGACAATTACAGCTTTATCATCTATAAATTTAGGAGTAAAAGCAGTATATTTCTCTCCACCCAAATATTTAACCATATCCGGACTAATAGTACCGGCATGGGTGTCATTAAGTTTTATCGATATTTCACGCATTGCCAGTAAAAATTCTTTTTCGGAAGCCGGAGCTTCGATATGAGGAAGAATTTCCGTAAGCGCTTCATCCCAATTCTGATCCATTACATATTTATACGGAAAAAAGTATTCTGTGTAATTCCAAAAACGAAATAGTGCCAAAAGACGTAAATTTTTATCTGTCCATTTAAAGTCAGCATAGACTGGTTCATTAACAAACTGCAAACGAACATTTTTACCCTCTTGATTTACAAAATGATTTACACCCTGAAATCTATTCTCTGTAATAAATTTCAATTTTTGAGAAAGGCTTTTGGTGAACAGTTTGCCTTTTTGCGTCCATTCTAAATTTAAATTTTTATAAAAATAGTCTGTTTTTGAATCAGGAGCCGCCGGTGTATTCGCAGATACTTCTCCCAGACTTTCAATCCATTTTTCGATTGTGGCAGAAAATTCTTCTTTGGTCTGTGCTTTTTCAATTTTAGGCAAAACTTCAAAAAGTTTTTCATCCCAGTTTATTTTCCCACTGGCCACTGCAGGATGATAATATTTTAAGAATCCCCAAACTTTGCAGGTCGCAGCAAGTTTTTCAGTTTCTGTGATTTTAGCATAGCCAAAGATCGTTTGAGTGCATACAATAAGAAAAACTAAAGTAATTTTGTTCATGTAAATAATCCGGTTAGGTTGAAATTGTTTTTTGGTAAATTTTTCTGAAAAAAAATAGCCGAATGTAAGACTAAAAATCCGGATTCGTTTACGGCTTTACATAAAAACCCTTTTTATATAAACAAACCCGATAGGTTTTAAAAACCTGTCGGGTTTGAAAGTATAATAATTTTACCCTTTTAAATAAACAATCAATCTAACTCGTCCAGCAACTCCTGAACATCGTCATAGTTTTCATAATCCTGAGAAATGGTCTGCAGAATTTCTCTGCAGGCATTGTAATCTTTCTGTTTTAATTTGGACAGTGCCAGACTCCATTTGGCTTTTTCTTTGTAAGCTGAAGTACCTGATTTTAGTTCATTAAAAACTGCTTCTGCTTCTTTATAATCACTTTCTTCCAGTAAAGAAACCCCGTAAAAATATTGTATTTCAGGTGTTTTATTCTCTTTTAAAATTTCCTCAAAAAACGGAATTGCCAGTTCATAATTCTTTTCGTTGAATGCTTTTTCTGCTTGTTTTAAAGTTTCGTCTGCATCCCCACGTTCGACGAAAGAAGCGGTTTCTGGATGATTAAAATCCTCAAAATCAGGATTCTGATTGTAATCAAAAAAGAACAGTCCGAATAAAATAACAATTGATGCCGCTGCTGCGAAATACCAAGGTCGCATTTGGACCAATTTAGGCTTGTTGGCATTAAAATGTTTCTCTGAAATCTCCGTCAGATTTGCCGTAAAGGCTTCTCTCTCTCTTTCGTGTTCAAATTTACTTTTGAGCTGTAACTGCACTTCTTTGAAAGTTTCAAACGCTGAAGCCAGTTCATGATCCTCAGACAATTGTTTCTCAAAACTATTTTTTTCCTCAACAGTCATTTCTCCCTGAAGATATTGATCGAATAATATGTAACGTTCTTCGTTCATGACTAATTATTTTTTAACGATTTAAAATTCCCGGCTTCCTGAATCCATTGTGTCAATTGCCCTACGCACAACGATTTTTTCTTACGAACATACCCATAAGTCACGTTGAGTTTCGCTGCAACTTCTTCCATCGTTTTGGTGGTGAAACTTAGTTTTAACAACTCCTGACATTTGTCTCCTAATTTTTGAAACATGGCATCAAAGAGCTGCTGTCTTTCATCAAATTCTTCGGTTTGACCAATTAGTTCAAGAGCAGATTCATTCATAGATACTGCATCCTCATTAATTGTTACCCCTTTATTGGCCGTTTTTTTAAGTTCGTTAAGCCATTTCCTTTTACACAATAAAAAAAAGTAAGCGTCAAAAGGACAAGTCAGTTGTAGTGTTTTCGCTTTGGCCTGATTAAAAAGTAAAATCATGACTTCCTGAACCACATCCTGAGCATGTTCTTTATCTCCCGAATTGTTCATGACAAACATGACCACCTTGGGAACGAATTTTTTGTAAATGCTTTGAATGACTGCGGAATTATTTGCAGCAATGCCATCAATATACATTTGATCGGGATGAATTTTATTCTTAACCATAAAGAATCATTTTGTAGCTAATTTAAAAAACAATTGGAAATAAATTTCATGTCATAAGGTAACAATTAACAAATCAAGTTGATGTAATAGCAAAGAACTCCTAAAATAGTCTTAGAGAAGAATCTAAAAACCATCAAAAAATCAGAAAAATGGAAACCTATCAATTTGTAAACCAAAAGAGTTTGGATCAATTTCATCAGATGATTTCTGCCAAAACACGAAATGGATTTGTGGTTGTGGAGCATAATGAAAAGCTCCCGTATGTGGTTTTATCCAAAAAACCAAAAGCAATCAATCATCCGTTGCACCTCTTTCTGACCTGTATCACATTCGGACTCTGGATTACAGTATGGATCTATTTTTCAATAACGCTTTCACGAAAGACAAGCATTCTTGTTGCTGTAGATGAAGACGGCAATTTATTTGAAGACAGGTGTCTTTCAGAATAAACTCAGAAAAAACAAAAACAGGGGTAACAATATCAAACCCAAATTGATATAGCAATATAATTAACAACCGAAATCTGAAAACCACCTGATCATCAGGACAGATTTATAAAAAACTAGAAATCATGAACACACATTTTAAAAAAATCGGACTTTTATTTTTACTGGCAATGAGTTTTGTAAGCTGCGACAATAGCGACAGCGATGATGCTCTTATTTTGCCACCCTCGGCTTCTGCTTTCAAAAGCATAAGTGAACAAGGGGTGAAGAAAAACACACAGAACTTTACCATCACCGCCGGAACAGGTGTGGTAACTTTAACTTCGGCTAAAGGAGTAAAATTAAGTATCAACGGGGATTGTCTTACCAAAAATGGAGTTGCGGTAACGGGGGCAGTTGCAATTGAGTACATCGAACTTTTTGACAAAGGGAACATGTTGGTTACCAACAAACCTACTATGGGGGTTATGCCTGACGGAAAGAAAAACTTATTGATTTCCGGTGGAGAATTTTTCATCAGAGCTACTCAGGGCGGTGTTGAACTTAAAAGTTCCTGTTCAATGAATTTAATTGTACCTGCGGCTTTAACAGATGGTGTCGACAATGCCATGACTTTATGGGTCGGTAAGATTGATGAGAAAGGGGAACTGGCATGGGAACAGCCTAAACCAAATGCTGACGGAACCGGTGGTAAAGGCGGCGTTCAGGGCGAAGGAACCAATTACTTTGTGACTTTTGGTAATTTCGGATGGACAAACGTTGACCGTTTTTACAGTGACCCAAGACCGAAAACTACTCTTTTGGTTGATGCTCCTGACGGTTACGACAATAATAATAGCGCAGTTTATTTGTCTTATGATGGTGAAGGCACTAATGCGCTTGCAAAATTAGATACTTATACTCCTGCCGGATTGTTTAGCGAGCACTACGGACAAATTCCAATTGGCTTAAAATGTCATGTGATTTTTGTAACCGAAGACAATGGCCAATGGCGATATGCAATTAAAGCGGTAACTGTTGCTGCAAACGATGTGTACACCTTTACACTGGGGGAAACAACAGTGGGAACTGAAGCACAATTAGTAGCCGCAATCAATGCTATTCAGTAAGTTACAAAATACTTTTTAAGAAAAAGTGATGATTTGCTCATCACTTTTTTTTACATTTAATCCAGTTTTCAAATCAATTCTGATGCTTTTCAGAAGCTAATCCTGCTGTCCGCTGTATCTTTTGTCCCGAACCCCGTGACAAAAGGATGCCGCTCCCATCAGGGCTAAAAACCTCTAGTTATGAAACCACTATCGTCTATTTTATTGATGCTATTTTCTATTCTTGCAATGGGACAAACGAAGGTAAAAGACACCATAACCCGAAGGGCCAATATTGTTTTCATTCAGAACGGAAATGCGGTTACTTATAAACCCGAAACGCCTCCTTTAATTCCCATTGCCGGTGCTCCAAAACCCAGTTATTCTTATTTGTGGGAACTCGGTGACGGACATTACAGCAAGGAAGCCGAACCAAAACATGTCTACAAAAACAAAGGAACCTACACTACCAGACTTGCCGTAACCAACAATTACGACAATGGAAAACCTCCGGCAACACGCCCAAAAAAAGTAGCCGTAAATGACCTTACGGATACCAATTATAAAGACATTGCTTCTATAGCCGATCAAAACGGATTTGCGATTTTAAAAAACTGTGACCCGATTCCGGAACAGGAAATGGTAGTCGTAGTGAGTTATCAGAATATGGAGAATTATGTCTCCAGCGGAAAACTGTATTTATTTTATAACGAGAAGCAATTTAAGAATAATAATTTCGAACTGGTTGATTACAGAACCTACGCCAGCGAGCGTGAAGTAAAGGAAAAAACCGTTGCTTCTGTAGACGATCTGGACGATTCTAAAAACTATGTTGCTTCGGCTGAAAACACTTTTAAAGCCAAAAAATACAGGAATACAACCAGCGAAGAAGACCTGGATGCTTCCTTACTCGACGCCCATAAAACCTATCATAATGTTTCAGTTTTAGAGTTTGACGATGCCAATCCTAATGAAACCCGAAATGTTTTTTATACTTTTAAAACGACTCCTGAAATGATCAAAGATACTAGTGCAACGGTTACCATGCGCGGTATTTTTGTTCCGAACCGAAGTTATAAAAACCATAAAATCAAGAATCTGGAAATGGAAATCGTAACGTCTCACGATCCTAACAAAATGGGATCCAACGGGCGTTTTATGAATTACAGACTGGTTCGTTTTAAAAGAGTAAATTTTAAAACACGTTTTCAAAACAACGGTGAAGGCCCTGCCCGAATGATTAGACTTGAAACTGATATTCCGGATATGTTCGACAAAAAAACCTTCCAGATTGAAGATATGTACCCCAAATGTCCCATCTGTCCAAAAAATGAAGTTCCAACGACAAGCTGTCTGGATACCATTATCAAAAAGAATCAAATCTTTTTTACCTTCAAAAACATTTACTTACCCGGAAGCGAACAGAAAAATGTACACGAAAAAGACAGTACAAAGGGTTTTGTCAAGTATTCGATGAAGTTTGGTGAGGATTTTCACAAAGTAAAAACCCGAAGCCGAACTGCTATTATTTTTGATAAAAACGAACCCATCATTACCAACTACGCCACAACCCGATTCCTTCCCGGAATTTCAATTGGAGCAAAAGCCGGTTATAATTTGTATCCTGATCTGGAAAAATCAACGAGTTATTTTGTGGGTGCCACTATTTCGCCTTTTAAATCGTATCGTTTTTACTGGCAGGCAGAATGGATTAATGCCCTGAACAAATACGAAAGCGGCCTAACAGTGATCGATCAGACTGTGGCAGGTGCCAATGGCGTAAAGCAATTGCAACGTACCACCACAACAACCGAAAACAAAAATGTAAACTGGGAAATCCCGGTCCTGATTCGCTATAACCTGAACAATTATATAGGAGTCGGAGCTGGAATTCAGGCCAATTTTGATATCTCATCAGAACAAAATCAAATCCAAAAAATTGAAAACTTTGAAGGTGGAACAGATCAGTTTTTAATCAGTACCCGAACGCAGTCCAATTCGGTAAAAAACGGTTTTGGGAATTTAAAAACGGGAGTTTTGTTGGATTTAACAGCCGGATTTGCCAGAATCGGACCCAGTTTTGGAGCGCGCTATGTCATTAATTTTGAGCAGAATTTCAACTATTTTCAGTTTTATGGAATTTGGAGGTTTTAAATGTTTTTTGTTCGTCACTGAATGTCACCCTGAGCGAAGTCGAAGGCTTCCTGACAATAAAGGTCTTCGACTTCGCTCAGACGGACACTCGTAGTATTACATCTATTATATGAACTTATATCGCTTATATGTTTCAATCTTCCTTTTTTTCAATCTGAATGTTTTAGGACAGAATCAGGAAGATCAAATATATACCGCAATTGACTCTTTTATTGCTCACCCTTCCCCCAAAGCGCTACAAGATCTCACTAATACAGAAGCTGTTTTCTGGAAAAATCCGAAGCCAAAAACCAAAGGAGAATTACTGGCGATTGTAGTTTTAAACTGCAATAAAGCGTATTATGAAAATCAATTTGGGAAAGCCGAAAAGGCCATTGCGAGTTATGAAAAAGCCTGGCAAATTTATCAAAAAAACAAACTTTCAGATTACGATATTATCGAATACTGCCTGAAACCCTTAGGCAATTTATATACCGTTTTGGGCGACTACGACAGTGCGGAAAATACCATAAAGCAGTATTTCTTTATTGTTAACACTGCTCCAAATTATCCGGATGCCCAAAAGCAAAAATTTGCTGCAATCCTGAATTTATCCAATGTCTATCAAAGCTCAGGTAAATTCAATCTGGCCACTGATTTATTGGAACAAATCCTGAAAACGGAGAAACTGTCTAATGCTCAGAAAGGAATCGCACTAAATAATCTTGGCAACAATTACCTGCTGAGTTCCACTGGAAATTTAATGCGTCCTGAGACGTATCAAAAAATTGAAAACACTTTTAAGTCGTCTGTAAATTATCTGAAAAACGAGAAAAACCAATCTGAGACTCTGTCTAATTCTTACCGGAATCTGGCGATGCTAAATCGGCAAAAACATCAATTTGAAGCATCCAATTCTTATTTAACGAAAGCAGAAAAACTTCTACTGGAAACACCTCATATACAAGCCCGAAAAATAGGAAAGCTGTACTATGAAAAAGCCTCATTACTTTTTGATGAAGGAAAATATGCTGAAAGCACCGAACAGCTTAAAGCCGTTTTTAAACTTTTAATCGCAAATTATGCGCCTCAGAATGTTCTTCCAAATCAAAATCAATTGTATGCCGAAACGGTTTTAATTGATGCACTTGATTTACAGGCTCAGCTTTTCCTGAGTCAAAATCAGCTTAAAAAAGCATTGGAATCTTACGAACTTTCGCTTCATATCGAAGAAGTATTGATGAACATTACTCTTTACGAAAACTCCAGGATAATCAGTCAGATTCGTTCCCGAAATCGTACCGAAAAATGTCTTTTGATTTATGATCGTTTGTTTCAAAAGGAAAACAAAACAGAATATCTGGAGAGCGCTTTTCAATTGGCCGAAAAAACAAAATCAGGGGTTTTAAAAAGTTATCAATCGAATATCAAAAAGGCAACTACAGAAGAGAAATCACTTTTAGTGCAGCTTCAAAATTTAAACAATGTTATTGTAAAAGAACAGCAAAAGGGCAGTCTGGCTAATATTGCAAACATCAACCAAGCAATCAAAAAACAGAACGAAGTTATCCTCTCCCTAAAGCAAATTCGATCTAAAAACCCGGATTTACTTCCTGAAATCAGTGACCTAAAGACCTTGTTTTCGAAATTGGAAAAAGACAAAGCGATTATGGTGTACTACTTTATGGGAGCTGAAAATTTGTATTATTTCACCTTACAGAACAACCGAATCAGTCTCCATCGCCTCGATACGGCACCTACAGCCATGCTGAGTATTATAACATTTATAAACTATTTTAATACCTCAGCCACTATTACAAACGATATTTCGGGATACAACTACTATGGCAAAAAAATATACGATTTATTGCAAATGCCACGAAATACTATTTACCAAAACCTCATCATTGTTCCCGATGGCATTTTAAACTTCTTGCCTTTTGAGGCTTTGATTACAAAGGACTCAAAAACCACCAATTTTGCCAAGATGCATTATTTACTGAATGATTTCAGGATTGCTTATGCTACTTCAGCAAACTTGTATCTCAACCCTAACCCGGTTTCAAATTCAGAAAATACTATTTTGGGTGTTTTTCCGGTTTTTGAAAATACTTCTTTTGAATTGCGTTATTCTAAAAAGGAACTAGAGGCTATCAGAAGTAATTTTAAGGGGAAATATCTGGAAAATTCAGAAGCAACATTTTCTAATTTTAAGAATGATGCGAACCATTATTCGATTTTACACTTGAGCACTCACGCTTCTTCGGGTGATATTGAAACTCCTGCAAGCATTAAATTTTACGATCAGGAAATTTTATATTCTGAATTATACAATCTGAATGTCAATCCTGATTTAGTAGTTTTGAGTGCCTGCGAAACCGGAATCGGTAAATTGTACAAAGGCGAAGGTGCCATGAGTGTGGCCAGAGGATTTCAATTTGCAGGAGCTCAGAATTTATTGTTTTCGTTATGGAAAGTCAATGATTATACGACCTCTGTTTTTATGACCGATTTTTATGAAAACATCAAAAAAGGGCAATCCTATGCGGAGGCCAATACAAATGCAAAACGTGCTTTTTTACAGGACAAGTCCATTTCGAATACTAAAAAATCTCCGTATTACTGGAGTTCTTTTGTATACTATGGTGCTATCCAAACAGAGAAACAATCGACAAATTATATTTTTTTTATCATTAGTTTATTGGGGGTAATTGGTTTATTTTTGGTTTTCAATCATAATCGAAAATGGAAAATCTTCACGAGGTTCTCAAAAAAGAGAAATACAGAAAAATAAAATTCAAGGTTACCAAAACGCAGCATTTATTGATTAAGGCAAAAATCAACAATGTTTCGGGAAATTTTATTTTAGATACCGGTGCCTCTAATTCCTGTGTAGGATTTGAAAGTATTGAACATTTTGAACTGACTGCAAAAAAGTCTAAAACCAAAGCTTCGGGTGCCGGAGGAACGGGTATGTTAACCCAAATTTCAAAGCACAATCGCCTACAGCTTGGAAGTTGGAAAAACCACGATTTTAGTCTGGTTATTTTTGATCTCTCCCATGTCAATGAGGCTCTGGAGTCTTACAAAGCAAAACCTGTTCATGGTATTATTGGTGCAGATATTCTGCTTGAAGGCAAAGCAATTATCGATTATTACAACCATTATTTGTATTTAAAATAATCGATTACAAATTTAAATACTGAAATTTTTAGTCCGTTTTTTTGTATATATTTGTTTGCCTATTTTAACAAACCGATACGTATGAAAAAAACTCTACTTTTTTTTATTTTACTGTTTTCTAATTATTTTTATGCTCAGGTCAGTGACATTGAGCATTGTTACGGGGATACCTCTTTTAATTTAACTACTCAAAAAGCACTTTTAATTGGTAATTTAAACCCTGCCGAAACAACGGTTAGTTATCATTTAAGCCTTGCAGATGCAGACAATAATTTAAATGCAATTGCAAATCCTTCCAATTATAGTAGTACACAAAGTTCTAAAACTATTTATGCCAGAATAGATCATCTAGGTACTATAACGACCAACTTTTTTAATCTAAAAATATACGAACAGATTCAATTTTTCCCTCTCATAACTCCAATTCGCTGTAAAGGACAAAATGATGCTGTTGTAACAATAGCCCCATCAGGAGGTAAAGCTCCTTATGCTTACAGTCTGGATGGAGGTCCTTTTACTATTAATTACGGTAATCCGATAGGAACTTTTACTAATTTGTCTCCTGGTACTCATACTATTAGCGTAAAAGACGCTCTGAACTGTTCAATGATTCAGGCTTTTCAAATAGTTGAACCTACCACTTTGACAGCTGACGCAAAAGTTGAATATGTAAATTGTATTCCAAGAATAGTCATTTCAGGAAGTGGGGGTAATTCTAATTATGAATATTCACATTTTGGAGTTACGTATACACAAAATAATACTGTTATCAATCCAAGTCCCGGAAATCAAACCGTGTATGTTCGGGATGGTAATGGCTGTGTCGCTTCGAAAACAATAGTGGTAGAATCTTTAAAACCATTGTCATGGATGGTTAACAACAGGACAGGCATTACCTGTCAGGGAGGAAACGACGGTACTTTTCAAGTTACCGGGACAGGAGGAAAAGCTCCTTATCTATATTCTATTGGAAATGAGTTTACCACAGTGGATGTTTTCAAAAATTTAAGCGTTGGAGACTATACGGTAAAAATACAGGATGCAACCGGATGTACTATCTCTTTTAGTTTAAATATGCCTCTTATTAATACTGCTGTAACTATAAGTCCAATTATAACAAATGACAGTAATGCTACGAATGCGGGAAAAATAGAACTGATGGTTTCTGGTGGAGCTACCCCATATAACTATTCCCTTAAAGACAGCAACGGAACCCTGATTCCTTCTAAAACAACTAATCCATTTACAGGTTTAGCGGCCGGATCGTATGAAGCTATTGTAACAGACAGTCGGGGATGTACTTTTTCACAAAAAGGAATTAATATTCTTAATGAACCAACACCGCTTACGACGACAGCAGCAGTAACTCCTATTACGTGTATCATTACTACCGGAACGATTACGATTACTCCAAATGGTGGAACTTTACCTTATCAATACTCAATAGACAACGGAAATACGTATAGCAGTTCTAATGTATTTTCTAATTTAAGTGCCGGAACTTACAATGTAAAAGTTCTTGATGCACAAAACGTGACAGCTACTGCAACTGCTACTATCGATCCGATAAAAATACCTTTAATAACAGCAACAATATATAAAAGAATACTTTGTCATGGAGATTTTAATGGTTCTATATTAGTAGGGACCAATAACGGAAAATCTCCTATTCTTTTTTCAATAAATGGAGGGGTTTATACTTCTAATAACCTTTTTGAAAATTTAACAGCAGGGAATTATGTTTTATCTGCAAAAGATTCAAACGGTTGTATTGTTTCGACAACAGTAGTATTAGAAGATCCTACTCCGATAACTGCCGAAATTACCTATTATTACAGAACTGTAACCGTTAATGCAAGTGGTGGTTATGGAAAATATCAATACGCCCTTGATGGAGGTAGTTATCAGGATTCGAGAATTTTTGGAATGGTAACTTATGGTAATCACACTATTTCTATAAAAGACCCTAATAAATGTACGGTAAGTATTCCTATAACAGTAGTAGAGCCTACCCCGCTTGTTTCGTCTTATGTAGTCGACAAAGGTACCGTTACGATTACTACCAATGGGGGTATCACACCTTATAGTTATAGACTTCAAAAGTCGACCGGATCTCCATTAACGACAACTCAGTCCAATGTATTTACAAACCTGATCAATGGTTCTTACGACATAATAGTATCAGACGCACAAGGCGGTCAGGTGCTGTTCTCTAATATCATTATTTCTGAATCGGCTCCATTTACTGCAGTAGCTACTTCAACTCCAATCACCTGTACGGATTTAAAAAGTACAATAACGGTAACGTCAACCGGAGGCTCCGCTCCTTATCAATATTCTATGTCGAATCCGGAGAATTTTGTAAATTCAAATGTCTTTTCTAATTTAAATGCCGGGAGTTATCTGGTAACAGTACGGGATTCAAATAATTTTCGAACTACTGCTTCGATTACAATTTCAAGCGCAAAACCAGTATTGGCTTCAGCACAGATTATCTCAGCAATAAGTTGTAATGGTTCCAGTGAAGGTGTAGTAAAAGTAAATGTAACTCAGGGACAGGCACCCTATACCTACGCCCTTGATAATGATCCATTACAAACTGATGATACTTTTAGGAATGTTAGTCCGGGAACTCACACCCTACGTGTTTTAGATAAAAATGGCTGTCAGGCTACTGTATCTGTCACATTATCAGAACCTACTTTAATACAAGCAACACTTGCTGTTAATGGTAACTCGATTACTGCATTCGCAACAGGTGGAACACCGCCTTACAGGTACTCTTTAGAAAGTAATCATGTAGTTGTGGCAGATCTTCAGAACTCTAATACTTTTAATAATCTTCCTGCAGGAATTTATACGGTTCGAACTATAGATGCAAACGGATGTTATTTTCAATCAGATTATTTAGAAATTTCTCCGGCTCCTGTTCTTTCCGCTTCAGCTGAAATAACTCCTATGGACTGTAATAATTCTAACGGAACAATTATTGTTACTGCAACCGGCGGAACGCCACCTTATGAATATTCGATAGACAACGGAAATAATTATACTTCCTCAAATGTTTTTAATAATCTTATTGCAGGAAGTTATCTAATAAAAGTTAAAGATTCACAAGCTGCTACAGCTGCCATAACTGCTGTTATAAGTCCTGCAAACCCTTTAACTGCCGTAGCAACTATTACCAAAACAATAGATTGTATTAGTAATGGTACTATAAACGTTGTCGCTTCAGGAGGCAACGGATCTTATCAATATTCGATAGACAATGGAGTTACCTATACTTCCAATCCTGTTTTTACTAATTTAATTGCAGGGACTTACTCTGTTCTGGTAAAAGATGCTTTAAATTGTACTGCACTTGTAAATGCTATAACGCTGGAACAGCCTGTTCTTTTAACAGCGACAGTCACTCATACCCCCATTACAAATTGCTCTTCTCCTGTAAGTGATGTAATCATTAATGGCGTTGGCGGTACAGTTCCGTATCAGTATTCCCTAAACGGTCTTCCTTTTCAATCTAGTTCTTTCTATACGGGTATAAATCCCGGAAATTATATTCTGGAAGTCAGAGATGCAAACGGATGCAGCTTCAGTACAGTATTCACTATAGTACCACCGGTTTCTTTCGTGGCAACCGTAGCCATTAATCAGGCTCAAAATTGTAACGATTTTGATATCGCAACCATTACAGCAATCGGAGGACAACCGCCTTACACCTATTCTTTTAATGAATCTAATACATTTTCAGCAGCGAATACCTTCACTTTAGCTCCCGGAACATATACCTTAAAGGCCAAAGACAGTAATGGCTGTATCGCAGCAGTAAACGCTACGATAGCCCCCCGTACTATCCCTGAAAGTACATTAATTATTACAAATGCAACAACCGCAGCCAGTAATGACGGAGCTCTAATCGTAAATGCGATCAGAGGAACAGCTCCTTATACTTACACCCTTTTGAACAGCAATAATACAATCATAGTTCCGGCGCAAAGCGCAAATACCTTTAATAATCTGGCTCCCGGAACCTATAGTGTGATTGTTAAAGATGCTAAAGGCTGTTCTTCAACACAAACACAACTAACTATTCTGGCTCCTAGTCCACTTTCAGCTGTAGCTACTGTTATTCAGCCAGATTGTAATAATCCAATGGGAACAATAACCGTAACGGCATCGGGAGGCATCTTCCCTTATCAATATTCAATGGATAATGGTGTAACTTATAACCATTCCAATACTTTTACAGTTTCTCCGGGCAGCTATAGCATAAAAGTGCGTGATGCTAATAATGCCCTATATACTTTTGTAACAACAGTTGTAGCTCCAAATCCAGTACATCTTACTGCTGTAGTTACTTCCTCAGTATCCTGCGTTTCAAACGGAGCAATCATGGCAAATGCTATAGGAGGGCAAGCTCCCTATACTTATTCCATAAATGGAAGTCCTTACCAGACCAGTAATAATTTTGTGAATTTAAATGCCGGTGTTTACACCATAACTGTAAGAGATACTAATAATTGTACCGTAACAACCACTTTAATGTTGCAAGCACCAATTCCTATAGCGGTTTCAGCAACTGTCTACAATAAAAGTATAACGGTTACAGCAACCGGTGGCACTGCTCCGTATCAATATTCATTAGATTTAAATACTTTTCAGTCAAGCAATACTTTTACAGTTTTCAACTACGGGATATATCAGGTAGCTGCAAGAGATGTTATGGGATGTATTGCATTAATCCATGTTACCATAGATCCTCCTGCGCCTTTAATAGAAGGCAAAAATACAATAACTGTCGATTTTAAATCAGGTCAGACTCTAGGAGATCTTGTTATCGAAGGTCAGAACATAAAATGGTACAGCACTAAAGGCCTTTCAACTGGTAAAACGAGTAAAACTTCTGAAACTCCTTTGCCATTGACCACTGTTTTAGTTGACGGAGTTACGTATTATGCCTCTCAAACCATAGACGGAGTCGAAAGTACAGAACGTCTTGCGGTTACGGCAAAAGTAAACGGATCGCTTTCAACACCTGATTTTGCGCTACCGGATTTCAGATTTTATCCAAACCCTGTTCAACACAACTTATCGATACAGAACAGTTCGGCTATTGATGAGATTGAATTAATCTCGGTTTCCGGAAAGACTATTTTAACGAAGAGAATAAACCATACACAATCTGAAATTGATTTATCCAATGTGGCTACAGGATTTTATTTCCTAAAAGTAAAAGCTGAAGGACAGATCAAAACTGTTAAAATAGTGAAGAAATAAAGCCCTAAAAGTTTAATACTTTTATAAAACAAAAGGAGACTGTCTGATTTTAGACCGTCTCCTTTTTTAATTGAGTTAATTGTATGACTAAGAATTCGCTCCTGGATTTGGAATAATACATCCTGCCCAATTGAAGGCTCCGTTAGCAATATTGTTGTACGTTACATAAAAGAAACCGCTGCGTCCCCATCCAGATCCCCAGGAATTTTGTACTTTAAAAAGTCCTGTAGCATCATCATATCCTACGATACAAACACAGTGCCCCCCTTGTCTGCTGCCGTAAAGACTGGACCAAACATGGTTGTTATTACGGATATCATAAAAACTCTGATTGACATCAAAACACACTGCAACGGCATAATTTTGATTCAGATAATACTTGATATCAGCTGTACTTCTTGGATTCACATTAAACCATCCTCCCGTTTTTCTGGCGGCAGCCCATGTTTTTTGCTGCGCTGAAGGCTGAGTATTACATCCTCCGGCAATGTAAGGCATTTGAGCCTCTGAACATTCTCCCTGATTTTTGATCAAATTCATGGCATCATTCGGGTAAGAACCTGCTCCGCAATTCCCCAGTTTTATCTGATTGTAAATATAGGCTGCACTTCTTGAAGCCCCGCTCCAATTGCTTTGATGTACTGAATTATTAAGATATCTGGCGATACTGTGTGCTGCATAACCCACTCCCCAGCCAACGCAGGAACCTTCGCTTCCCTGATCTCCAACCGGTGGAGTCGGTAAGTTTTTTGCGGCCGCAACTTTAGCAGTCAAAGACATTTTTTGGGTGCTTGTCACTAAATCTGGTCGTAACTCAGCAATTCTCGCACGATAATCAACGGGAGTTAAAAATTCAATACTTTTTAAATAGGCGTCCGGCATCTGGGCAAGTCCGTATCTTCCTTTGTCTAAAAGATCGACATTACCGTCCATTAATTTGTCCTGAGCAACGGCATCAGCCTGGTCATTTCCTTTTTCACAAGAGTACAAGGCAAGCAATGCCAGCAGTACAAGTGCCAGTTTTTTAATCGAAAATTTGGTAAATAGTTTTTTCATAATTCTTTTGGGTTTTGTTGTTAATTTTTAATTTGTTAAATTATTTAACGAATTTATTATTAATTTTAGCAGAACATTAACACTAAAAAGATCACAACAATAACTTATCTTACACACAAATCTATAATCAGGATTTAATTAACAGGAATTGTATTTAATTATCGTCAAAACGAACGTCAATTATTAAAAAATTCGCCTATGGAAATCATAATAGAAAAATTAATAAAGGGCATACAATCACATCCAATCATACAAAACAGTACCCTCTCCGGTGTTACAGATTGGAAAAGAGCGCACTACATTATCCTTTCGGAAATAATCTCTGATGTTTTAGAGAAATCGGAATTTATGCAGGGCTCCAAAAGAAATGAGCTTGGATGTTCGATCTCGAGCATGACCTTGCAAAGGATTTTCACCAATGACTCTTCTAAAACCAAAAACTCTGATTTGCGGTTTTTAAAGAGTCTGGACAAACTGGCTATCTTTATTGGCTATCCTTCTTTAAACCATTTTCTGAATGATGAAGCGACAGACGCTGTAAAAACTTTAGAGTTTGAAAATAAAATGGAATCGGGTGTCTTTTTTGAAAAACTGATTAGCGATTATTGTCAGGAAGAGTTCAATTCTTTACAAAAATTACCTGTCGTTAGTATGGATGGATTATGCGATTTTGTATTCAAAGAAGGACCTTTCGCAAAAAGAATTAAGGATCTTTTTGAAAATTATTCGACTTTAAAATATCATTTAAACTGTGAAGATAACCGATCTAATTTTGAGCTTTATGATTTTAAGATTTCAAGTATCGAAGAAAATATCGCTATTCTTACGGTGAAGGAGTTTTGGAATCTGGAGTGGAAAAACGAAAATGACGTTACTACGATTGTCCTGAATAAGGTGAACAGACAGACTTATTTCATCAAAAAAAGGAACGATGTCTGGAAAATATGGGACAACTACAACCCTGATTATAACGAGATCTCAACAAAAATACACTCGGCTATAGAAAGCCAACACATCAAAAAAGTTCTTATTTAACAAAATGCATAATTTTAAGCTGTTAAAAGTATTTATTTTTAACACATAGAAACCAATTCTATATGGATCACACCCAACAACTTATCTAAATTTAAACCATAAAAAAATCCCAAACTCCTTTCGGAATTTGGGATTTTATTTTTACCAGTTCCTCCCGAAGTGTCGGGATTGGAATTTGGAATTTCTTTATTAAGATTTTAAATCTTAATGAGTATGTTTAGGATTAAAACCATCTTCGCTTAATTCTGTTGGCGTATAATCCGCGAACATTTCAGCTTCGTAGTTGATTTTTTCTCCTTTAGAGAATTTATGAATAATTTTCTCCATGATATTATAGATAACCGGAACCACAATTAAGGTAAGGAATAAAGACGAAATTAATCCTCCGATAATTACCCATGCCAAACCGTTTTTCCACTCAGCTCCTGCTCCAGATGCTAATGCAATTGGGAACATACCGAATACCATCGCAATAGTTGTCATCAAAATTGGACGCAAACGAGCGTGGTTGGCCTGGATTAATGCGGTACGAATAGATTCCCCTGCCGCTCTTCTCTGGTTCGTATAATCGACCAACATGATCGCATTCTTACACACCAGACCGATCAACATGATGATCCCCAGAATCGTAAAGATGTTCAATGAGTTGTTGGTCAAAGCCAAGGCTAACATCGCACCAATAAACGAAAGCGGGATAGCAAATAATACTACGAACGGGTGAACAAAACTGTCATAAAGTCCAACCATTACGAGGTAAACCAAGATAATAGCGGCCAATAAAGCGATTCCTAAAGTACCAAATCCTTCTGATTGATTCTCCTGGTCACCACCCCAGATGTAGTTTACACCGGCTGGTTTTTTCAGTTTGTCTAATTTCACTTGCCATTGCTGAACAATTGTTCCTGATGGCACCCCAACGTTTTGTCCTTTTACCGTTACCGAAGCCGATTTATCTCTTCGCTCTAACTGGCTAGGTCCTGAACCTTCTGTAATATCTGCAAATTGAGACAATTTAATTTGTTGACCTGCTGCATTAATAAAAATCAGGTTGCTAACGTCAGTAATACTTTTTCTGTCGAATGCATTGTATCTGATGTTGATATCGTATTCGTATTCACCAGCTCTGTATTTACCGTCTGTATTTCCACTAAAAGCAGTCTGCATGGTTAAACCAACAGTTTGAAGTGTTAGCCCTAATGCGGCCATTTTATCACGATCTACCTTAACGTTGATCTCCGGGTTTCCGTCCTCAACCGTTAATTTAATCTCTGTTGTTCCCGGAATCGTGCGTAATTCTGCTTCTGCCAATTTAGCAAATGCCATAGCACTTTCTGTTGACGGACCTGTTACGATCAATCCTAATGTAGCATCTTCGGCTGTTCCTAAGATACCTACCGGAACGGTTTTTACTTTAGCACCAACTAATACTTTTTCTAACTTTCGTTTGATTTTTGCTGCGTAAACGTTAGCATCATCCGTACGATCTTTTTGTTCGATCATTTTTACGTCGATCTCCGCTTTGTAAGCCGTTGCCTGTGATGCACCAAAACCCTCACTGGTTTGTCCTACTGTTGTAATCTGACTGTGAACATATTCTTGTGCTTTCAAATAAGCTTCCGCTTTCTGGGTCATGAAGTTGGTTTGCTCTAATGAAGCGTCTTTCGGCATTTCGATTTGAACTAAAAACTCCCCACTATCAGAAGAAGCAAAGAACTCTCCTCCAATGAAACCTCCTGCCATTAAACCAATTGTTGAAGCAAAGAACAATACAATTACTACTGCAAATGTTTTAATATAATGATCCAGACACCAGGTTAATAAATGAGAAACCCAGTCCGTAAAACGTGTTAAATAACTTTCGAAACCAAGAATAATTCTTCCAAATAAATTCTTTCCTTCAATATGCTCTAATTTACCATAACGAGAAGATAACCAAGGAATGATGGTAAAAGAAGCTAAAAGCGACAACATCGTTGAAATAATTACCGTCACACAAAATTGTGTAATAATATTAGAAACTAATCCGGAGCTCATCGCAATTGGAAGGAATACCACCACAATTACCAAAGTAATCGAAGTTACAGTTCCACCAATTTCTGCTGTTCCGTCATACGAAGCACGAATTCGGCTTTTACCCATTTCCATGTGTCTGTAGATGTTCTCCAGTACCACAATCGCATCATCCACCAGAATACCAACTACAAGAGATAATCCTAATAAACTCATTAAGTTCAGGGTGTATCCCATTAAATAAATACCGATAAAAGTAGCAATCAAAGAGGCCGGAATCGACACCATTACAATCAGTGAGTTTCTGATACTATGAAGGAAGAACAACATTACGAAAGCTACCAGAACTACCGCAATTAATAAATCGTGTACTACAGAGTCTGCCGCCTCTAAAGTAAAAACGGTACTATCCTTTGCTACTTCCAGTTTTAACTGGTTTGCTTTATAATCTTTTTCAAGAGTCGCAATTGTCTTTAATAAATGCTCACTTACCGCAACCGCATTCGCATCTGATTGCTTTACAATTTGCAAAACGATCGCACTTTTCTGATCTACACGTGATATTTTTTCAGCGATCTTTTGAGTATCCTGAACATCCGCAATATCTTTCAAACGAACCTGGATTCCGTTTTGAGAAGAAACTACCAGATTTCTTAATTCTTCAACACTTTTATATTTACCTGCTAAACGAATTAATATTTTCTGATCACGAGTCTGGATATTCCCTGTTGGGAAATCCAGATTCGAAGTCAAAATGTTTTGTTGTACCTGTGGAACAGATAATCCGTACCCCTGCATTTTTAAGGCATCAAGGTTTACCTGAATTTCACGCTCTGAACCACCAATAATATTTACCTGAGCCACACCTTGCACACGGGATAAGATAGGAGCAATTTTTTTATCAATTAAGTCATAAAATTCTGCCTCGTCCATTTTTCCGTTGGCACCAAGCGTCATGATTGGTAAATCACTTAGCGAGAATTTGGTTAGTGCCGGTGTTTTTACGTCTTCCGGTAAATCACTAATAATCGCGTTTATTTTTCGCTGTGCATCATTCAGAGAGAAATCGACTTTTGCTTCAGATGTTAGAGTAATCGAAACGATAGATAAACTCTCATACGATTTCGAATCAATTTTCTTAACATTCTCTAAAGATGCGATCGCATCTTCAATTTTCTTGGTTACTGTGTTTTCTACCTCACTTGGAGAAGCTCCCGGATAAATGGTAGAAATGGTAATAACGTTTTGTTCAAATTTCGGGATCAGCTCATAACCTAACTGGCTGTAGCTGAACAGTCCACCTAATGTTAGAATTGTAAAGAGTACAATTACCAACGACGGACGTGTGATGGATATTTCGGCTAATTTCATATATTTTGCTTTATGCTATAGGCTGTAAGCTATAGGCTTTAGGCTCTTGTTAAATGGCTTAAAGCGTATTGCTTAAGGCTTAAAGCCAATAATTATTTAATAATTTCTACTGTGTTACCGTCTTGCAGGTTGATTTGACCCGTTACAATTACAGTTTCTCCATCAGTTAATCCGTTGATGATTTCTACTTTATCACCCAAAATTCTTCCGGCAGTTACTTTTCTTAATTTTGCAATACCTTTTTCTACTACGAAAATTTGGTTACTGCTCACACTTCCTACGAATGCATTTCTAGGTACAACCATAAGGTTTTGTTTTTGTTGTTTCGATGCAAAGTTTGCCGTTCCGTACATACCTGCTTTCAGGTCGTTGTTTACGTTATTTGTAATTTCGATTTCAACCGGGAAGTTCAAAGATTCATCCGCTTTTGCAGCAATGAAAGTAATTTTTCCAGAGAAGTTTTTATCCGGATAGACACTTGCTGTTACGTTAATATGATCTCCTGTTTTTAAACTCGCTACCTGATTTTCGTTTACGGTAACTACTAATTTTAATTTAGAAACGTTAACAATATCAAACAATGCTGTTGCAGGCATTCCGGTTAAGATAGATCCCGGCTCGATATATTTTTTATTGATAAAACCGCTAATTGGAGCTTTTACTCTGGTATCACCAACATTGATTTTTGCTTGTGTCAAATGAGACTGTGCATTGGTTAAAGCTAATTTTGCCTGGTCTACTTGCTGCTTAGTTACTCCTCCGGTTTTATAAGCATTCTCATATCTCATGTAATCTGATTTTGCATTTTGATAAGCCGCTTCTGCAGTCTGAGCATCAACATTGATAACGTCTCCTCTCATCGTCAATAACGTTTGACCAACTCTTACATAGTCTCCTTCTTTAGCCAGAACACTGATTACTTTACCTGATTTCTCAGCAGAAAATGTCAATTGCTGGGTTGGTTGAAAGTTTCCGTTTGCTACGAAATCAAGTGAAACTTCTTCTGTTTTAACCGGAGATACTTTTACGGAAACTGCAGCATTTTTCTCTGCTACGATATCTGTCTTTTCCTTGTTCTCTTTCTTATTTTTATTTAAGATATATCCAATCACGCCCAGAGATGCGATTATGATTACGATTGTTATAATAGTTTTCTTCATTGTACTTCTAGTTATTTAATAAGAGTTTTAAGTTCGCCTTTTGATTTGATTAATGCTACTTCAGCTATTTTATAATTTAAAATGGCTCTGGTATAATTATTTTGTGCTTCAAGAGAGGCATTTTCTGCATCTAACAAGTCTGTTAAAGAGGCCAATCCCTGAAGGTAATTGTTTTTTGTATTGCTTAAGATTTCTGTCGCTAAGCGCATATTTTCTTTTTGATTGGTGATCGTCACAAGGTTGTTATCGATTTGTGCCATCGCATTTTTATAGTCCAGATCAAGCGAAAGTTTGGTATCCTTGATATCTTCCTCAAGTGATCTTAGCTCAACATCGGCCTGTCTTACTTTTGCACGAGTTCCGAATCCGGTAAAGATTGGTACATGTAAGTTTAAAGCAATTGCAGAGAAATCAGACCAATAAACTCCCTGAGAAGGTTTTGCAAACCAAGGCATTTGAGGCCCCTGTCCGATGTAGTTATAACCGGCAGTCAGAGAAAGCGTTGGGTAATATCCTGCTTCAACGGCTTTTTTATTGAATACTAAAAGTTCTTGTTGTTTTTTCAAAAGCAGGTACTCTGTTCTGTTTGCCGTATTTGGCTGTTCCGTTAAGGTAGCAGGTACCACTTCAAATTCTTCTTTTGGCATATCAATTTGAGTTTCTATTGGCATTCCCATGTAAAACTTCAAAGCATTTTCCTCCAGAGTAATCTGATTCTTAATTTGTTGACGTTCTGTATCAATGTTTGACATTTTCACGATGATACGATCTAAATCAATCTTTTTAGCCAGACCATTGTCAAACTGTCCTTTTACGATATCACGAACTTTAGTCGTGTTAACATAATTACTGTCTAACAAAGTCAGTCTTTCTTTTTGTACATAAACAGAGTAGTAGTTATTGGCAACTCTTTCAATTACTTGCTCTTCTGTCAACTGATTGTTAATCTGATAGAACTCACGGGTAGATCTTGCCGCTCTTAATCCGGTAAAAACGGACTGATCAAAAATGGCCTGTGTTAAAGAAACCCCGGCAGTCGAAACCCATTTTTGACCAAATGCTGCCTGAATCGTAGTTCCCGGTGCACCAAATCCTGCACCATCAATTACAGTAGTCTGAATGATCGGATTGTGTGTTAAATTTCCATTTGCCGAAATTTGAGGCAAAGCTCTTGAGCGTATTTCCTGTATTTTGTATTCACTGTTTTCAACCTGAAGTTTCGCCTTTTTAGCATCGGCTTTATTTTGAAGCGCATAAGTAAGCGCGTCTTTTAAGGTTAAACGTGTGACTTGTGCACTGGCTGACAGGCCTATTGTACACAAAAAAATGAGAACTATTCGTTTCATATGCTGTTAGATATTTGTTTGTGTTGATGATTTAAAAAATCATACTATTATTGATTGATGATTATACTCTGATTTTCTTAAGTTGCTTTTCCAATTCCACTATTCCTTTTTCTGTCGCCATAGCTCTGGTGTGATATTCCAGTGCTTCCAGTTCTATTTTTTGTGCTTCACTTTCCGAAACGGTAGTCTCGTTGATGTGAAAAATTAGTGTATAATAAAATTTCACATAAACGTCTACATTCAGGTCTTCACGATAAAGCCCCTCACTAATTCCTTTTTCAATATTCTTTCTGAACCAATGGCTGCACAAATCAATCTCCTGGCACAATATATTTTGATAAATATCCGGATAATGTTTTTTTAGCTGATAAATGGGCGAAGTATCGATGTTGTTTTTAAACATGTCTCTGAACATTTCTCTGATTTCAAAATTTTCATGAATAGAATTGTAATTTTTCGCTACAATAGTGTCAATTATTTCATGTACCTGTTTATGAACCAATGAGGTACTTTCCTCAATCAGGACTTCTTTATTACAGAAATATTTGTAGATCGTTTTTTTCGAAATACACATTTCTCCTGCTATGTCGTCCATTGTGACACTTTTAAATCCAAGTTTTAAAAACAGCTCACTTGCTTTTGCTATGATTTTCTCTTTCATTTTAATTTTCAAATTGCATTACAAATATACTGAGGAAACTAAACTCACGAAAATAGTTTCCGTAATATTTGTAATAATTTTACATTAATTTACTTCATTCTGTAAGATTTATATGCTAAACTCTAAATTTGCAATAAGCTTAATGTCTTTTCCTAAAGCCAATCCTCCATTATGACTGAACGAATTATAATCTAAACCAAAATCCTGACGCTTAATGTCTCCTTTGATTTCAAAAGCAACTTTCTTCTCACCATTGTACGTATTAACCCCTATAAACTCGGCATCAAGTTCCACTACTTTGGTAACATCTTTAATCGTTAAGTCACCTTTGAAAAAATTAATATTGTTGTTTACTTTTTGAAACGAAGTCGATTTGAAACTAATAATCGGATGTTCGTTTACATCAAACAAATCCTGAAGTTGTAAATAAGTATCAATTTGCTGAAAATTATCAATCTTGTTGTTAATGTCAAGCGAAAACTCAACCGATGCATCTTCTACTTCATTGTCTTCAATATTCACATAACCACCAAATTTATTTGTAGTTCCTCCCATGTAAGCAATAATCGAATGTCTCATTTTAATCAAAACATCTGATTGGCTAGAATCTAAGGTCCATGTTGTTTTCATAAATTACTGTTTTTACTGAGGTTATACATTTCTCAATTCTACAAGGAAACTATTTGAGTGTTTCAAGTTTCCTGTTCGACGGTGCAAATATAGACAGGAAACTCTGAATACCAAAAAAGTTTCCGAGTTTTTTTGAAAATAATTTTAACATCTTACAAATTAGGGAATCTAAAGCCTATTTTAAATGCTGATTAATCATTTCAATTTTAAAAAAAGAATAATTTAATTAATGAATTGTATCTTTGGACCTCGCAAATCAGAATTTCATTTTATGCACGATATTAGTCAGTACCAGGATTTTTTTATTCATTATTTAAAAAACCAAAGCATACAAAAAGAACCCAAAAATCTTTACGCACCTATTGAATACATTCTGGGCCTCGGTGGAAAACGAATTCGTCCCGTACTTACTTTGATGGCTGCAGAAGTTTTTAATACTCCTTATACAACAGCACTTCCGGCTGCAATGGCCGTGGAAGTTTTTCATAATTTCTCGCTTGTACATGACGATATTATGGATGATGCGCCTTTGAGAAGAGGACAGGAAACTGTTCATGAAAAATGGGACCTCAACACCGGAATTTTGTCCGGTGATGCAATGCTTATTCTGGCGTATCAGTATTTTGAGCAATACGAACCAATTGTTTTCAGGAACTTAGCAAAACTATTCAGCAAAACGGCTCTTGAAGTTTGTGAAGGGCAACAATGGGATGTTGACTTTGAACAAAGAAATGATGTTACGATTCCGGAATACCTAAAAATGATCGAATATAAAACGGCTGTTCTGGTTGCTGCTGCCATGAAAATGGGAGCCATCGTAGCCAAAACATCTGAAAAAGAAGGTGATTTAATTTATGATTTCGGATTGAATTTAGGGCTTGCTTTCCAGCTTCAGGATGATTATCTGGACGCTTTTGGAGATCCGGAAACTTTCGGAAAACAAGTGGGCGGAGACATTATTGAAAACAAAAAAACGTATTTATACCTCAAAGCAAGAGAATTTTCTTCTCCTGAAAAAGCTTCAGAATTAGAGCAATTATTCAGTTTACAATTAGAAGACAATACTGCTAAAATAGCTACTGCAAAAAACATTTTTAATGAATCCGGTGCTTCAAAAGCAACGCAGGATGCCATTGAAATGTATACTTTTAAAGCTTTTGAAACGCTGGATAAAATGGATCTTAACGCTGAAAAGAAAAACATACTGCGTACTTTCGGGGAAAACTTAATGGGAAGAAAGGTCTAGGCTTCGACTTCGCTCAGCCTGACAGTCGACTTCGCTTAGCATGACATTTGACTTCGCTCAGCGTGACAGTCGAATCTCGGCTTGATAATAGACTTCGCTCAGCCGGACACAATAATTTAAATGATAACGTTGTGTCCGGCTGAGCGAAGTCGAAGCCCCCTTTTAACTAAAAAAGTACATCCGGATCAACCAAGTCCGATAATTTTTGTTTTAAATCTTCTTCCAAAATGGTTAAACCATACTGGTACGAAGCATTCATCCATCCGAAACCTTCTTCGGGGATAAAGTCAAATTCGGTTCCGACGTTTCCATATTCTGCAAAGATTTTATGCGAGCTGATCGATAAATCAAACTTTTCCGGAATGGTTCCGTTATAATCCACTGCATTTCTGGTAATCAGCCAAAGCCAGCGGTACACCATTTCCTGTGCTTCTTCATTAAAATTATAATTCAGCAAACCTTCCCATAAAAGCATTTGATGCGGTGCCCATCCAAACGGATAATCCCATTGACGTACAGGTGCGTTTTCGTCTATAGCTGCAATGGATTCTTTGGTACTTCCGGCAATTCCGCCTTTCATTTTAAAATTTGGAAGGGTCTTCTTTACCAGAATATCAGCTTGTTCGGGTGTGCTTATTTTGGCCCAAAGCGGGTAAAAAGTAGTTGCAGCCTCAAAAAAATGCTGCTCCTCATTCACAAAATTATAATCCAGATAACATCCATATTCTGAATTCCAGCACAATTGATTGATTTTTTCTTTTCGCGAAGCTGCTTTCGTAAGCCAATATTCGGTTGAAAAAGACTGGTCTTCAAAATATTGAAATTCGTTTTTAAAATACTTCCTAATCAAAAACGCAATATCCGTTTCGTATTTGTAAAGCAGACTATTGATCGCAACGGTATTTAAATTGGCACAAATTCCAACCAGTCTGTTGGTCGTGTCATGACCGCTTTCGCGCATGCTTCGGTCGTGAATAAAATACTTATCCAATTCGACATCGACCACTTCCCTTTCCAGATATTTTTTTTCGAATTCGCGGGTAGACAAATTGTATTTCGGTGCATATTGCTCCAGAATATCATCAAAATGCCCCTCTTCCACTTCAAACGGAAGTCCGATTCCTTCAGCTTTATACCGATTCAATCCGTTAGCGGTTAGTCTTTTACCTTCCTCCATCCAAACTGTCAGATATTCTTTAATGGCCGTTTTTAAATGTCTTTCAATCCAGAAAATATCCGGATTCGATTTTTCTAAGACATCTCTGATCAAGGACGTATAAAGCGGAGGCTGCGTACGGGTTAAATAATAACTCCGGTTGGCATTTAGTATTTTTCCGTAATGATCAATCTGGTATTTAAAATTCTCTGCAATTCCCAGAGCCAGCTCTATTTTATCATCTATCAAAAGTCCTTTAGCAATAAAATAACTGTCCCAGCCGTACATTTCATTGAACCTTCCGCCGGGAACTACAAAAGGAACTCCCGAAATTTCATTGTTTTTAATTTGAAGTGCCAAAGCCAGTATACCCGGTTTTTGATTGAGCGACAATACATACTCTGGTGAAATATGTTTCGGCATTTGTACCACTTTTAACTTTGGAGTTACAGCTTCCAGTTTTTTGAAATAATCAAAAACGATTTCATCTCCAAAAGGCACGTACAAATACGAAATAGCGTTTTCTATTTTATTGTCTTCCAGTATTTTTTTCACCCCATTGGCATCGATTGTACGTGTTAGGCCTTTCCAGTACAGGTTTTTTATTTTTCCGGAGATTCTTTTTACAGGATCTTCTACAATTTGATCGAGACTGATTTCGGCAAATTCCGTATTTTCTTTTTTAGCCAAAGCCAGTTCCTGCAATAAGTTTGAAAGCTGATAGGTTCCTTCAATAAGGATTGAATTTCCCTCTTCACCGTTCAGTAAAAATCGCTTCGGACCATGATCATCGATCGTTATTTTTTTATCGCCGTCAGTATCTTCCTGAGTCAATAGTTTTTCGATAGTTTGGGATATATGTAGTTTAAATTTCATCTTTTGCAGTTATTTTTTTAAGAATAAAAAAAGACACTAATAATAAAGACATTGGAATTAATGTAAAATAAAATGCCTTTTCCGGTCCTTCATTTTTGAACAGCCAGCCTGTTATTCTGGAGCCTAATGTTCCGCCAAGAGCCGAGAAAATCACAATTAATCCTGTCATTGAACTTTGCAGATTTTTAGGCAGCGCACTCAATACTATCGAGTTTAACAACGGATAAATTGGCGCAATAAACAATCCGATTAAAGGAAATGCGAAACCAATTAAAGGTATATCTGCCAAAGTATTGATACTTTTCACTTCTAATCCGACGGTTTTTGGAAGTACGAAAACCACAATCAGCATGGCTGAAAGAATACAGAAACTCAACACCCAGATCCAGCCCACTTTTTTAGTTACAATTCCGGCAATCATCCTTCCGGCTGCCAATGAAATGGCCAAAATACTAGCCATCATAATGCTTATATTCTCCGGTAAATGCAGCACTTTGGTATTGAACGTAGGCAGCCACGAAAGGATTCCCTGTTCAATCATTACGAACAAAAAGACACTAATCACAAAAATAACCGTTAGTAATTTTGCCATTAAACGGAACATTTGCATGAAATCATCTCTGAGATCTGCTCCCGCGGCGACTTCGGTTTCTTCAAATTTCACAAAGAACAAAAACAGAAACGACAGCAACGACAATCCGGCCAGAAACCAATACACATTTAGCCACGAATTGGGATCTTCTTCCTTATTAAAAACCGGAAACAGAAAATAAGCCAGTGCGATTCCAACCATAAAAAAACCTTCAATACTGCTCATCAAAGCATTGTGTTCCTTCTTGGTTTCGGTCACGGTACCTATTAAGGAATAAACCGAAACTTTAATCAAGGCAAACGAAACTCCAACGGTTGCAAAGAGAATTTTAGCATTGTCGAATGAATTCCCAAAATACATGGAAATACAAGCCAGAGTAACTAAACCCAAACCAATCAGCATTGATTTTCGATATCCGATTCTGGGCAAAAAAGAGGCTATAAAAAAGGAAACAATCGCAATAGGCATGTCCTTAAACGCTTCTAAAATACTCGCCTGAACTTCATCTACTCCATAATTTTTCTGCGATTTCAAAATCACAATGCCTACGCTATTCAGTAGAATAGCGAAGACAAAATAATTGAGGTAAAGTGAAATTTTGATTCCTATGTTTTTCATGTACTTATTGGTTTGTCTTTTAATAGTTGAAATGTTTCAGGTTTCAGGTTTCAGGTTTCAGGTTTCGAACACACTCTACATCTCACATCTCACATTTCACCTCCCACATCTCTTAAAAATTAATCGCTACTGAGAATCTAAAGGCGCGTCCTAAAATTGGTCTTGCCATAAAAACATCGCTTGCTGCAGAAGTAGTCTGTCTTGGGTCACCTTCAGTTAAACCAATTTCATTGAACAAGTTTGAAGCATCAACCGCAAAACGAAGATTATGATAGGTATAATTTAATCCTGCCCCTACTTCTTTATAAGCCGGCAAAACTTGTTTATTGTCCTGATTCGTGAATTTTTTATCATAATAAGAGAACTGCACATACGCTGTAAAATCTTTTGTAATATCAACTTCCGGTCTTAAGTTACAGAAAAACTTAGGGATTCTTCTGGCTGTGTTTCCGTTAAAATTAAAAGTAGATCCGTCAGCATTGGAACCCGTAAAATTATCATACTCCGGTTTTTGAACGGTGAAAGTAAAGTTCATTTTTACCATTTTGTATCTGGCATTGGTTTCTACTTCAAGACCAATATTGTTTACATCGGCAAATTTATTCTCAGAAGATCCATCCGATAAAATATCCGTAAAAGCAACATTTTTCAAATTCATATGAAACAGGTTGGCATTTACATTGAAGAAAGAATTAGAATATTTATACCCCAACTCAAACTGATTTACTTCGGTGTTTTCCAGTTTGCTCAAATCGGCTGCATTATCATAAAAAGACTCTTCGATAGGCGATCTGAAACCGTGGCTGTAACGCACATACGAAGCCATGTTGTCATTGAACTTATAGTTTCCGGCAGCGGTATACGACCATTCACTCACATCATATCTCCAATACGTATACGGATTTCCTTTTACCGTTGTTACCTTATCATCCGCCGTATTATTGTTTAAAACTCCCAAATTCTCAGCAAAAAAACGAGCATTATCTCGGTACCCTGAATATTTGTCTTTATTATATCGTAAGCCCGCATTGAAAGTCAGCTTGTCTGTAGCTTTAATTTCGGCATCGACATAAACATCATTCAAAACCCCTTTGGTTTGCGCGTCTCTTTCTAACCAAGTAATTCTCTCCACCCCATTCCAGGTATGATTTACACCTGATGTATTGTCTTTTACATTTAACAATCTCGGATTGTCTGAAACTCCCACTAAATACGAATTCCAATTCCAGTATTGATTCGATTTCCAATTGGAATAATAGTAGCCCGCGGTCAGTTTTACAGGATCTAAATCAAACGCAAAAGAGAAATTATTCGCAAAATTATTCATCTTTTTCTCGATGTGCCAAAGATCTGCTCTCATAATTAAGGCATTCGGATCAAGTGTTGCTCCATTATCTACATAAGAATAGGTCAGATTACTGGCCGTGGTATTCTGAACCCCTGTTGCATAAGCATCTTGTGTCCATGGACCGCCATTTGGAAAAATAGCATTGTAATTCAAATTGATATTGGTTTGTTTGAATGCATTCTTGAACGTCACTTTCTCCGATATCTTCTTTTTGAATTCAGCACCAATCGAGTTGATGATCGGATGAGAACCGTCTTCTAAATCTGCTGTAAAAGTTCCGCCTCCGTATTGAGGCACATTTAAACGGCTAAAATTTACTGACGTCAAGGTTCCGTAATTTGGATTAAAACCCGGAATTCCTTCTATTTTACCATTGTTACTTTTTAATGGAATCGGTAAATAGAACGTATTTCTGTCATCCAGATGTTTGAAGTTAATTCTCAAATAATCGTTATCATCAAATTTATAAGTAATGTTTCCTTTGATCTGCCCTCCTTTATTAGCAGTAAAACCGGTATTTCTTACTCCATTATCGGCTCTGTAAAAACCTCCAATATTAAAGAACAATTTATCCTGAATTAAAGCGCCTGATAAATTAAGGTCGGTTCGGAACATTCCATAATCTGAAGTCGAGAATTTAGCTCTTCCCTGAAAGTCATTCTGACCTGTTTTAGAAATAAAATTGATGATTCCTCCCGGCGCATTATTAGCAAAAATAGATGCCGAACCTCCACGAACTGCCTCCATTTTACTGACCGTTTCGTCTAGTCTGTAAAAAGTATCGGCATTTGCAAACTGCAAAGCCCCATCTTCAAAAACAGGCAATCCGTCTTCCTGGATCTGCACATACTCATAGGCTCCCGCAGACGGAATTCCTCTCGCAAAAAGGTTATTTCCAATTTCTCCTCCCGAGGCTTCTACCACAAATCCGGGAATCGTTTGCAATAAAGCAGCCGTACTTGCCGGCGCTCTGTCTTCGATAGCCTTAGCTCCCATGGTGGTAATAGCCACACTGGATTCTAATTTAGACCTCGGACTTGAAGATCCCGTTACCACAACTTCTTTCAGGCTTTGCGATTCTCCTTCCAGAAGTAAATTAACCTCTAGAGATTCTCCTTCTTTTACAGTGATTTGTTTTCCAAAGGTTTTGTAACCAACATTGGTCGCTACAATGGTATAATCTCCGGCGGAAACATTCGAAAATACAAACTTTCCGTTTTCATCTGTAATCGTATTTTTATCTGTTCCTTTAAGAGAAACATTGGCTCCCGGAATAGTTTGGCCGCTATCATCAAGTACCTTCCCGGAAACGGTATTTTTATCCTGGGCAAACAGATGGTTTGGAACAGAGATTAAGCACAATATCAAAAATAATATGCCTAAATAAGAATGTTGCTGTTTCATGATTTTTTGGTTTAGTTAGTTAATCTTTCATTTATGAAATGTAAACTTACTCAAGGAATTAACTCTAATTTAAGAATTCTAAATCGAAAACGTTTTCGAAATCCCCTAAAACGTTTTCGGAAGTTAATTTTTTATCAATACACTTTATTTTTTAGTACTTTTATTTCATGAATGACACCAAATTAATAGATATAGCATCGGCATTGGGAATTTCGGTTACCACGGTTTCAAAGGCATTAAAAGGCTATACCGACATTAGTAAGTCTACACGTGCCCGTGTGATCGAGATGGCCGAAACCATGAATTACATGCCCAATTCGGTTGCGGTAAATCTGAGAACTAACGAAACTAAAACAATTGGCGTAATCATTCCGGCTACCGTGCATCATTTCTTCTCCAGTGTCTTAAATGGTATTCTCGAAGAAGCCGAAAAAAGAGGCTATCTTGTCATTATATTACAATCCAACGAAAAATACGAACTGGAGAAAAAACAGCTGGCCTTATTAATTCAGAAACGTGTTGACGGGGTTTTAATGTCGCTCTCTAATGAAACAGATGACTTTACTCATATTAATGAAGCGATCCGCAAAAACACGCCCGTTGTATTGTTTGATAAAATTGCCAAAAGAGTCGATTGTTCCAAAGTCGTGATCAATGATGCCAAAGCGGCATTCGACGCTGTTTCTTACCTCATTAATAAAGGATTCAAAAAGATCGCACATTTCAGGGGTTCGTACGTTCCTCAAAACTCCATCGACAGATTCTTAGGATACAAAAGAGCTTTGGAAGCACACGGAATTGAATACGATTCAAAACTGGTTTACGTGTGCGATAACAATACCGATTTTGAAGACGGTTACGAAAATGCCCAGAAAATAATGACGGAACACCCGGACATAGACGCGATTTTTGCCATCACCGATCTGGTCGCCATCGGAATTATCAAATACTTTAATGAGGCGGGAATCAAAACACCGGAACAGGTAGCGGTTTTTGGCTTTAGCAACTGGTTTATGAGCACTGTTATATCGCCTAAATTAACAACAATTGACCAGCCAGGCTTTGAAATGGGGCATCAGGCGGTTTCGCTTTTAATAGATGAAATTGCCGACCTGAAAGAACATCGTCCGGTGACGCATCAAATTATTGAACTTCCTACGAGAATCATTGAAAGAGAATCGACTGTTAAATGATTTTTTAGTTTTAACTTTGCGTCAATTCTTAAAAAGCATCAATGTTTCCAATCCCTGCAAATACCGATATTTTATTGGCTGATGCCGAAAGCGAAAATCTATATTTAAGTTTGATTGAGCAAATTAATAAAGATTTTAATTTGGCCAACGAAGGAATAGATTTTCCAATGAGTATTTCTCCCGACGAACTAAAGATTCAGCTTCACGAGAAAATCTACAGAATGATTCAGTACAAATTTGCGGAGTACCTCAATCTGCTTTACATCATTGATGTACCTGAAAATGAAATCAAAAAACTCGACGGTTCTGATTTGGTGATCTTAGCCGAGCAGGTTTCTTTTTTGATTTTAAAAAGAGAATGGCAGAAGGTTTGGTTTCGAAATTATTATAAGTAAGGCGCTAAGATTCTAAGGTACTGAGATACTAAGGCTTTACTTTGCGATTTCTATTTTTAGAATTTCGTGGTTTTCTTTTCCATAAGTTATTCTAACTGGTAAATCATCTCTAAAAACTCCATTATTTGCTTTACTGAAATCATTAAATCCTCCTAATAATGCATCATTATATTTAAACTGAACAGAGTCGACCACAAAGCTTTCCCAAGTAATAGTTGCCATTTTCTTAACTTGCTTTTCCCTTTTAAAATCAGTAATAATACCCTCTACCACAAACACATTTGGAGAATTCAAAAGGTTCTGAATTCTTTTTTCCGTTGTATCAGTTGTATATAATTTCAAATAGAAAAACATGATTACTGATAAACTAAAAACGGCACCAACTGACCATAATAGTATCAACTTTTCATAATCATTATTTTTGCTTTTGAACTTTTTAATCAAAATCCAAAGAATAAGAGAAACAATTGCAACCCAAAAAAAGACATCAAAGGATCTTGTGTTAGATGGCAAGTCCGAAATAGACCAATATGTATAATAATTCATAAAAAAACTTAGAAACTTAGCATCTCAGAACCTTAGCCCCTCTAAAAGTAAACTCTCACAAAAGGCATAAACCCTGATCCGTAGAGACTGGTATTTTTATCATACAAAACATCATAACGTGCTCCAATAGTAACACTTCCGGTTCGGTAACCCGCACCGAGATATAAGGCGGTATTCCAATAATCATCAGAATAACTTGGTCGATAGGCCGTTGATTTATAGTCCGTATTTATACGAACCTGTTCCAATTCTGCTGACAACTGAATTTCAGGAATCGGATTCACGAGTCCAACCACACTTCCGCCATAAACAAAAGAGCTGTAATAGTTTTTAGAGGACAAATAACCAAACTGCAATCCAACACCAACCGCCACAATTTCGTTTAGGTTATAAATGGCACTTGGTGAAACCGAAATGTCCGTATATCCGGAACCAATTCCTAAACCAAGACCACCTCCAAATTGAACTTTCTCCCAAAAATGATTGCTGTTGTCTATGACATATTTTTGTTGTGCAAAAGCAGAACTCGAAAATGAGACGGCCAAAATCACAAAAAAAGTTTTGAAAACGATTGAAATTTGATTTTTATCCATAGTTGGGTCTATTTTTAACAAATTTTTACGTAAAAGTACGTAAAAAAAAGATTTAAATAAATGTGATTGTTGTACTTTTGCGATTCTATTTAACAAAAAGTATATTCACTCATATTATGGATAGGTTTTCATTTTTAAATGCAGCGCATACAGAGTTTTTCGCACAATTATATGATCAGTATTTAGTAAACCCAGATAGCGTTGAGCCAAGCTGGAGAAGTTTTTTTCAAGGTTTCGATTTTGGACAAACGACTTATAATGACGAAAATCCGGTTCAACGAATCGTTGAATACGTAACAAACGACAACGTAGATTGTAGTTTAGTTTCTGATAAATTACAAAAAGAATTCAATGTCCTAAAATTAATCGATGCTTACCGTACTCGCGGGCACTTGTTTACCAAAACAAACCCTGTTCGTGATCGCAGAACATCGTCTCCAACTTTAGACATTGAAAATTTCGGATTAACAACTGCTGATCTTTCAACAGTTTTTGATGCTGCTCAGGCAATCGGAGTAGCTCCTTCTACACTACAGGATATTGTTACACGTCTTCAGACTATTTACTGCCAGCACATTGGTATCGAATACATGTACATCAGAAATCCCGGCGTTGTAAAATGGATCCAGGACAAACTGGCTGTAAACGTAAACCAGCCAAACTTCTCTTCTGACGAAAAGAAAACAATCTTAAATAAATTAAACCAGGCCGTATCTTTCGAGAACTTCCTGCATACTAAATATGTAGGTCAAAAACGATTCTCATTAGAAGGTGGAGAATCTATCATCCCGGCTTTGGACGCTTTGATCGAGCAGGCTGCCGAAAAAGGAGTAGAACAATTCGTAATGGGAATGGCTCACCGTGGTCGTTTGAACGTTTTGGCTAACATCTTCGGAAAATCAACTCAGGATATTTTTGGTGAGTTTGACGGTAAAGATTACGATCAGGAATATTTTGACGGTGACGTAAAATACCACTTAGGTCTTACTGCCGACAAAAAAACAAGAACAGGAAAAAACATCAATATCAATTTAGCACCAAACCCTTCACACTTAGAAACGGTTGGAGCTGTAATTGAAGGAATCACAAGAGCAAAACAAGACAAATACTACCCGAACGATTTCTCTAAAGTATTACCTATTGCCGTTCACGGAGATGCTGCAATCGCAGGTCAGGGAATCTTGTACGAAATCATTCAAATGTCATTGCTTGACGGATACAAAACAGGCGGTACTATTCATATCGTAATCAACAATCAGGTTGGTTTTACCACTAACTATTTAGATGCACGTTCGTCTACTTACTGTACAGATGTTGCCAAAGTAACGCTTTCACCGGTATTACACGTAAATGCTGACGATGCTGAGGCTGTGGTACATGCTGTATCTTTTGCCTTAGATTACAGAATGCAGTTTGGACGTGACGTATTTATCGATTTATTAGGATACAGAAAGTACGGTCATAACGAAGGTGATGAGCCTCGTTTTACACAACCTGTTCTATATAAAATCATCGCAAAACATAAAAATCCAAGAGATATTTATGCAGAGAAATTATTGTCTGACGGCATAATCGATGCATCTTATGTAAATGCTTTAGAAAAAGAATACAAATCTGCTTTAGAGGAAAACTTAGAAGCTTCCCGTAAAAAAGATTTGACTATTATAACTCCGTTCATGCAAAACGAATGGAATGGATTTGTTCAGGTAACAGATACACAAATGTTAGAAAAAACAGATACTACTTTTGAAAAGAAGGAACTGGATTCTATCATCAATACAATCTCAACGTTACCGGCAGACAAGAAATTCATCAACAAGATCACTAAAATTGTTACCGACAGAAAAGTAGGATACGACAACAACACTCTTGATTGGGGAACTGCAGAAGCATTAGCTTACGGTTCACTTTTAACAGAAGGATTTGACGTTCGTATTTCCGGTCAGGATGTAGAGCGTGGTACATTCTCTCACCGTCATGCGGTAGTTAAAGTGGAAGATTCTGAAGAAGAAGTAATTTTACTGGACACTATAGCGAACAAAAAAGGAAAATTCGGTGTTTTCAACTCGCTTTTATCTGAATATGGTGTTCTTGGTTTTGATTATGGATATGCATTAGCGAATCCAAATGCTTTAACGATCTGGGAAGCACAGTTTGGAGATTTCTCTAACGGAGCCCAAATCATGATTGACCAGTATATTTCTTGTGGAGAAGACAAATGGAACAACCAAAACGGTATTGTTTTATTATTGCCTCACGGATATGAAGGTCAGGGAGCGGAACACTCTTCTGCAAGAATGGAACGTTACTTACAACTTTGTGCGAGACACAATATGTATGTTGCCGATTGTACAACACCGGCTAACTTCTTCCACTTGATCAGAAGACAAATGAAAACAAAATTCCGTAAACCATTGGTAGTTTTCTCTCCAAAAAGTTTATTACGTGATCCAAGATGCGTATCTACTGTTGAGGAATTAGCAAACGGAAGCTTCCAGGAAACAATCGACGATACTACAGTAAACAAAAAAGACGTAAAATCTTTAGTATTCTGTACCGGTAAATTCTACTACGACATTGTAGCTGAAAGAGAAAACAACGGAAGAAATGATGTTGCAGTGGTTCGTATCGAGCAATTATTCCCTTTCCCTGTAGAGCAAATCAAAGAAATCATCGCACAATATCCAAATGCTGACGATTACGTTTGGGCACAGGAAGAGCCTAAAAACATGGGAGCTTACAGCTTCATGTTGATGAACTTTGACCTTGTGAAATGGAGATTAGCTTCATTAAAAGCTTACTCTGCTCCGGCATCAGGAAGTTACACACGTTCAAAACGTCGTCATGCTGATGCTATCAGAATGGTATTCGATAAAAATTTATTCAGATAAAAAACAATGTTTCAAGTTTAAAGTTTCGGGCCCCTACAAAACCTGAAACTTTAAACAAAATAAACTTTAAACAAAGAAATAAGATGATTTTAGAAATGAAAGTCCCTTCACCAGGGGAATCTATAAAAGAAGTTGAAATCGCAACTTGGTTAGTAAAAGACGGCGATTATGTAGAAAAAGATCAGGCTATTGCTGAAGTTGATTCAGACAAAGCTACTCTTGAACTTCCTGCTGAAATGAGCGGAGTTATTACGCTTAAAGCGGAAGAAGGTGATACAGTAGCAGTAGGTGCTGTAGTTTGTTTAATCGATACTGACGCAACTAAACCATCAGGATCTGCTCCGGCTGCTGAAGCTCCAAAGGCAGAAGCACCAAAAGCGGAAGTAAAAACTGAAGCACCAAAAGCTGCTCCGGTTCAGGCTCCGGCAGCAACAAGTTACGCAGCAGGAACTCCATCTCCGGCAGCAAGAAAAATATTAGACGAGAAAAACATTGCTCCGGCTTCAGTTTCAGGAACTGGTAAAGGTGGAAGAATCACTAAAGATGACGCTGTAAATGCAGTACCTTCAATGGGAACTCCAACGGGAGGAAGCCGTGGAACTGAGCGTACAAAATTATCTATGTTGCGTCGTAAAGTAGCAGAGAGATTAGTTTCGGCTAAAAACGAAACAGCTATGCTTACTACTTTCAACGAAGTAAACATGACACCAATCAACCAAATTCGTAACGAATACAAAGATGCTTTCAAAGCAAAACATGGTGGTTTAGGTTTAGGATTCATGTCATTCTTTACAAAAGCAGTTACAAGAGCTTTAGAATTATACCCTGATGTTAACTCAATGATGGATGGTGACTACAAAATTGCTTACGATTTTGCTGACATCTCAATCGCAGTTTCAGGACCAAAAGGATTAATGGTACCAGTAGTTCGTAACGCTGAATTATTAACTTTCCGCGGAATCGAGGCTGAAATCAAAAGATTAGCACTTAGAGCACGTGACGGTCAAATTACCGTTGACGACATGACAGGAGGAACTTTCACTATTACTAATGGTGGAGTTTTCGGAAGTATGTTGAGTACTCCAATTATCAACCCTCCTCAGTCAGGGATCTTAGGAATGCACAACATCATCGAGCGTCCAATTGCTGTAAACGGTAAAGTGGAAATTCACCCAATGATGTACGTTGCACTTTCTTACGATCACAGAATCATTGACGGACGTGAGTCAGTTGGTTTCTTAGTAGCTGTAAAAGAAGCTTTAGAGAATCCATTAGAGTTATTGATGAATGGAGATGCTAAACGCGCTTTAGAATTGTAATTGTAATACTTTTCAACAATCATACAAAACCTGCTTCTTAACTGAAGCAGGTTTTTTTTCTTAATATTAACTTAAAATCGACTTAAGATGTTAAAAAATTAAACAATAAAAAATTTTACCCTTTAAAAATTGTTTTATTTAGAATAAATAAGAATAGTTTGTTTGATTTATATTCTGCACTTAAATTTGCACTATTAAAATCAATTCTAAATAATAATGAAAACCAAATACACCACAACAATTTTGGCTTTTCTCTTTGTACTGCTTGCAACTCCAACCATGTGGGCACAGCAAAGAGCAAGCATAAAAGGGCAAATTAGCCTCACTAACAATCAGGCCGCAGATAATGTGACCATTATCTTAAAAGGGACCAAAATAGGAACCAATACGGACAGCAGAGGTTTTTACGAAATTAAAAACATCAAACCGGGAAACTATGTGATTAAAGTTTCTGCGGTTGGGCATTCTTCAAAAGAAAAAAGTATTTCTCTTAATGGCGGAGACGAAATAATTGAAGATTTCACGATCAGTTCCAATTCTGAACAACTGGACGAAATTGTAATCAACGGTCACGGAAAAAAGAATCCATTAGCCCGCAAAGAAAACCAACAAGTATCAAGATTACCTCTTAAAAATCTTGAAAACCCACAAGTTTATTCTACTATTACAGGCGAGTTGTTAAAAGAACAAGTCGTAACCAATATCGACGACGCTCTTAAAAACGCACCGGGATTAACCACACTGTGGGCTTCTACAGGACGTGGAAATGATGGTGCAGGCTACTTTTCCCTAAGAGGTTTTGCTGTTCAGCCGACTATGATTAACGGATTACCGGGATTAACAAACGGAAGCCTTGATCCTGCCAATATCGACAGAATAGAAGTAATCAAAGGACCATCAGGAACCTTGTTTGGAAGCAGCCTTATTTCCTACGGAGGATTAATCAATATTACAACCAAAAGACCTTACGATCATTTCGGAGGAGAAATAAACTACACTACAGCTAGTTACGGATTAAACAGAGTTACTGCCGACGTCAACACCCCATTAGACGACGAGCACAAAGTAAACCTGCGCATTAATTCTGCTTATCACAATGAAAATAGTTTTCAGGATGCAGGATTTAAAAAATCATTCTTTTTTGCCCCTTCTCTGTCTTACGAAGTAAACGATAAACTTTCGTTCTTTGTTAATACTGAATTCATGAACAATAAAGCGACCAATCCAACCATGTTGTTTTTAGACAGAGGGACACCTTTAAGAGTTCACAATATGAAAGAACTAGGTTATGATAACAAACGTTCTTATACCAGCAACCAGCTTGCTATAGAAACGCCTTCTTACAATCTGCAAGGACAGATGGTTTACAAGTTTACTAACGAATGGACTTCTCAAACTGTTATTTCAAGAGGATCATCAAGATCAGAAGGCTACTATTCTTACTTATACGAAGGAACTAAAGGTTATCCAAAAGTCACTGAAGGTATTGTATTAGGACGTTTTATAAACTACCAGAATTCTACGACACTAACCACCGATATTCAACAGAATTTTATTGGTGATTTTAAAATTGGTAAGTTGAGAAACAGAATTGTTGCCGGTTTCGACTACTTCAACAACGCTACAACAGACAACGGAACAGGATATATTGCCAATGGAAGCATCTATATTGGTAACGCAAGTTTACAAACCGTAAACGAAAATGTTTTCAAAATTACCGACCCTACAAAATACATTACAACCGGTGATAACGGAAATTTATCAAAAGCCGGAACTGACGATCTTTTGGCAAAGGCAAAGACAAACAACAACAAAACAAAACAGGAAGTGTACAGTGTTTATGTTTCTGACGTAATCAACTTTACCCCTGCATTGTCTGCAATGGCAAGTGTACGTATAGACCGTTTTATGAACGCAGACAACGGAGGATACAATCAAACTGCTTTTTCTCCTAAATTCGGATTAGTGTATCAGCCAATTTTGGATAAAGTTTCTGTTTTCGCCAATTATATGGATGGATTCTCAAACGTCGCCCCGGGTGAAGACCTAAATGCCGGCATAAGAACTCCAAGAATTTACAACCCGGAACATGCCAATCAATTTGAAGTTGGTACCAAACTGAACCTTTTCAAAGACAAACTTTACGCCACTTTCAGTTACTATGACATCAAAGTTACCGATCAGGTTTACAGCATCAGAACAGATGCTACAAACTCTACTTCTTACCAAAATGGAGGTCAGAGAAACAAAGGTTTCGAAGCTGAAATCGTTTCTAACCCTGTTCCCGGTTTAAATATTGTATTTGGATACAGCTATAATGATGCAGTACTTACAGCTGGTGATTCTGAATTTGTAAACTTCAGACCGGAAAGCGCAGGAGCAAGAAATTTAGCGAATCTTTGGGCCAGCTACAAATTTTTGGAAGGACCGTTACAAGGATTCGGATTAGGTTTTGGAGGAAATTATGTAGGTGATAACAAAATCATGAACAGAAAAACAACCGGAGCATTTACGATTCCTGAATATACTGTATTAAACTCTTCTATTTTCTATGCTGCAGAGAAATTCACTTTAACCTTAAAAATGGATAACATTGCAAATGCAGATACTTATGATGGATGGTCTACGATTCATCCCAGAAACATGAGAAGTGTAGCAGCAAGTTTCGCTTATAAATTCTAATAAAAATCAAAAAAACACCTTTCTTTACAGGAAAGGTGTTTTTTAAATTTCATCAATCATGATCACAATTGCAAGTCTTATTGTTTTTTTAGCTTTTTACACGCTGTACTACACCTCGAAAAGAGCCACATTATCGTATGATTTAGGCTTTGAAAAATGGATGAAAAGCAATCCTAAATCAACCAGGTTTTTAGGCCTGGGGCTTCTTTTACTGGCTTATGCGCTCTGGCTGTTCACACAATCTTTGTGCTGCGGCACCCTAATGTTCTTTATTCAGCTCATGACCATTGGGAGTTTGATCATCATTTTGGCTCCTCTAAAAAAAATAAGCCGCTTTACTATTCTCGGTTTTTTTATACTTGCAGCTCTACTGGAATTTTATTACTACTAATTCATTTCTAATTAAAATATGCCGGCCAATCCAAAATATTTAACCCAATCCAAATGGCAAAGATTTGCCAAAATTACAGCTGCCATATTAGGCGGCTACTTTGTTTCAGTCACCTTTCATTTGGCTTTAGCAGCCTGGTTCAGCCGTGCCGATATATTGATGACCATGGCTTTTAGCGGATTCATCCTCTGGGTAGCCCTGATGGTCGTTGCCTTTCTGGCTAAAAACGGATGGAAAATATGGGGAATCTACATCCTTATTACTTTAGTTTTCTCTCTTTTAATATACCTGGGTCAAACCTACAATCCAATAGCAAAATAATCCATGAACAATCGTAATTACAACATCTATTTTCATACCCATACCGTTAGCGGAATTGTGATCAGCGTAGTGCTTTTTGTGATTTTCTTCGCGGGCTCCTTTTCTTTCTTCAGAGATGAAATCATCAATTGGGAAAGAAATGAATCCTCAGCTATAAGTAGAGAAATTCAACTGGACTATACGTCGGCCCTAAAGAAACTTGACAAAGAATACGTACTACACGGGAGAAATCTGACCTTTTCTAAACCAAATATCGAACGAAGAGTTGCCGTTTATATGGAAGGTACAAAAGATACTTTGGCGCCTAAAGAACAAAAAGAAGGATCCTTTTTTTATCTCGATACCAAAACCTTCAAAACCTTTACCTACGAACAATCTTATTCGCTGGGAGAATTTTTATACCGTCTGCATTTCCTGGCACAGATTCCCTATCCTGTTGGGTATTATCTATCGGGTTTCACAGCATTGTTCTTTTTATTTGCCATCGTAACCGGGCTTTTACTGCATTGGAAAAAAATCGTCTCTAACTTCTATATCTTCCGTCCAAAAGAAAAACTAAAAACCTTATGGACAGATGCGCATACCGCCTTAGGAATGATTGGTCTGCCTTTTCAATTTGTATATGCTGTAACCGGAACCTTTTTCATGATTAAACTCTTAATTGTGGCTCCGGCAGTAATGGCTTTATACAAAGGCGATCAGGACAAATTATACAAAGAACTGGAATATACCGATCCTGAGTACAAATTCGATAATAAGAAATTAGCAGCCCCATTTAATATTGATCAGCTTGTTGCGAAAACAAAAAGCAGCTGGAAAGATTTTGAAATTACCCGAGTTTTCATTCAGAATTACGGAGATGCTAACATGCACGTTTTGGTTGAAGGTGAAATGTTAAGCCACAAAAAATTCACCGGAATTGGGAAGATCGTGTATCGAATTGCGGACGGAAAAGAAATTGCCAGAAAAAATCCGATTACTCAAACAAGCTATTTAGATGTCGTAAAAAATGTGCTATACCGCATACATTTTGGCGATTACGGAGGTTACGCTCTCAAAATTGTAAGTTTCGTTTTAGGTATAATTACCTGTTTTGTCATCATTTCGGGCGTTATGATTTGGTTAGTCGCCAGGCAAAAAAACAACTTACCCGAAAAGAAAAAACGCTTTAATGCCGGAGTCGTTCGTATTTATTTGGCCATATGCCTGAGCATGTACCCTATCACGGCCTTTGCTTTTATTGCTGCCAAAATATTCCACCCTCTTACTCAGGATCAGTTATATATGGTTTACTTTATAGGATGGCTTATTCTTACCGTATTTTTCATCCTTAAAAAGAATGATGCTTTTACCAACAAATACTGCTTAATTTCAGGAAGTATGCTAGGTTTTTTAATCCCAATTACAAACGGAATTGTCTCCGGAAATTGGTTTTGGACCTCTTTCATGCAGAACAGAATTCAGGTCTTTTTTGTGGATGTTTTTTGGATATTCCTGGCTTCCATAACCCTTTATGTTGCCTATTCATTAAAACCTAAAAACGAAGCCGTTTCTAAAAAATAAATAAAATTACTTGCTCCCCATTGATTTTGCGTATAATTTTGCGTTTTACGATAAAATGGGATTCAAAACACAAATACGATTTCTACACAAATGGCTCGGATTAATTTCCGGGCTTATTGTTTTTATTATCAGTATTACCGGTTGTATTTTTTGTTTCCATGATGAAATAAAAGACATCACCCGTAAAGAATGGCGAATCGTTGAACCTCAGAACAAACCTTTTGTTCTACCCTCCGTATTGAAGGAAAAAGCCAAAGAGATTCTTCCAAATTACAAATCGAGTATGGTTTCATATTACGGAAAAAACCGTTCCGCAATTGTTTACACCTATGCTGATAGCGAAAACCGATACCTCTACTTCAATCCCTACACAGGAAAACACCTGAAAATCGAAGATCCCGATACCGACTTTTTCATTATTGTCGAACGCATTCATTTGTATTTACTCTTACCGGATTATATAGGAAAACATATCATTGGAAGCGCAACCATCATCTTCATTCTATTAGTAATTTCAGGACTCATCCAATGGTGGCCCAAACGAAAAAGCGATCTCAAACGAAGCTTTACTGTAAAATGGTCCGCTAAATGGAGACGTGTCAATTACGACTGGCACAATACTTCCGGATTTTACATTTCGATAATTGCCGTAATTATAGCCATAACCGGTTTAACTTTTACCTACGAATGGGTAGGTGACGGAATCTATAGTACGTTCAATTTCGGGGGAGACAAAACGCTGGAAATAAAAGTACCTGTGATCGATACCACTAAATTCAATAACAACTCCGTTACTGCCGTCGATCGCGCTTTTACAACAACCGCAAAACTTCAACCCGATGCCGAAATGTATTTTGTTACCTTTCCACAGCAAAAAGGTAGCATAATCGACACAGGGGCTTATCCGCATGCTTTACGATACGACCATCAAAGCAACTATTATTTTCATCCGAACACCGGAAAACTGCTCCAAAGCGAACCGTTCCAAAAGAAAACTCTAGGCCTACAGGTTGTCGAAATGAATTATGGCATACATACTGGACAAATCTTAAACCTGCCCGGCAAAATTATTGCCTTTATCGTAAGCTTAATTGCGGCCGCACTTCCTTTAACCGGTTTTATCATCTGGTACGGAAGAAATAAAAAAAGTAAAAAAAGCAGAGCATAAAAAAAACTCTCCTCAATTTTATTGACTTATTCATCCACAAGTTTTTTTTAAACTCCCGCAGATTTAGCAGATTTAGATTGTTTTGCAGAATACCAAACAAAAAAACCAGCACAATCAGCTAACCCGAGCGAAAGCGAATTGGCGAAGCAATCTGCGTAAAAAAAGGATCAAGAACAAAAGTCGGGAAGAAAAAGGCTGAAAGCCTGAAAAGCAACAACATCGTGCGCAGCACTATGAATTAGACTAAGGTGTAGAATTACCCTGAAAGGGCAAAAGCAAAATTATACCTTACAATTTTCAATAAAGACCAAACCGCTCTTTTATAAAATATAATTCAAAATAGAATAAAATCAACTTTTTGCGTGTAAGCTTCTGCCCTTTCAGGGCGTAACCGATATTTGCTATCATTACTCATAGTGCTGCGCACCATTCTATTGCTTAAGCTCTTTCAGAGCAATACTCCCAACTTTTGCACCTGATCCGAAAAAACTAAAATACCGAAATACAAAGGCATAAAAAAACCGTCTCGTTAAAAAACGAGACGGTTTTTTTATATCTCAGAAATCTTCTAATTTCTATTGGCTAAAGCATTTTTCTGTAAATTCTTAACAGATGTTACTTTGCTGTTTTCATACGCCACTTCGCAAAGATTTTTATCATTGAAGAAAATCCATTTTCCTGTTTTTACTCCTTCAGTGTATTCTCCAACAGCCATCTTATTTCCTTTTGTATCATAAGATACCCAAACACCATCTAACTTACCGTCTTTGAAGAAACCCTCTTGTTGAACACTACCATTTTCATAGTAATACGTAGCTTTTACTCTATTTCCAACAGCTTCCAATTCCGGTTTTATCTCTTGTGCAACTAAAATTCCAGAGAACAATATTGCAACTAAAATTACACACTTTTTCATATCTTTAGGTATTAATGTTATCAAATCTTTATCAAATATAATCAATTGTTTACATTAAAAAAACTTTTACTTAACAATTTGGTAACATTGAGTAAAAACTTAACATTGGAAATTTCCCAAAAACAAAAAAACCAAAGCTTAAGCCTTGGTTTTACTGCTATTTCCTAAAAAAATATAAAACTTTTATAAACTTGTAATTTGAAACGTAAGTTACTTTAATAACGCATCTAATTGCGTCTGAAGCTCTGGAGATGAAGGTCTTTCTGCATCACTGCTTACTACTTTACCACTTGGATCCACAATAATAAATCTTGGAATTCCGGTAACACCATAGCTTGTTACAAACTCAGATTCCCAGTCTTTATCCGCAAACAATTGAATCCCTCCAAGCTTCTTATCCGTCACAAACTTCTTCCATTTTTCATTATCCTTCGCTTTATCCACAGACACACTCACGAACTCAATATTTTTTCCATGATACTTTTCTTCCAATTTTTGTAAATACGGAATCTCAGCTCTGCACGGTGCGCACCAGGTAGCCCAAAGATCAATATAAACATACTTCCCTTTTAAATCAGAAAGCTTTGTCTTTCCTCCTTTATGATTTTCATAATTAAAATCAGGAGATAAGGTTCCCGTCATTTTTTTGGCTTTTGCAGCACTCTCATAATCATCTTTAGCATAGCGGTTAAAACTTTCAAATTTCTTTTTCAAAGCCGTCGTAAACTCAGCATCAAAATTACCTTTCTCTAAACTTGCCAGATCCGTTTTCAGCTTTGCTTCCAATAGTGATGCAAATTCTGTTGCTTCCTTAACAAAAGCTTCCTTTTGAAACTTCTCATCATTTAAGGCCTGCTGAGCCAGAAAATTACTTTCGTCAACCCCTTTACCTTTGTACACAATCGTTTCATCAAACTCCTTAGCATCCATTGTCAGGTTAACATCCGAATTCGGTTTTAAATACAAGTTAGAACCTTCCGTTCCATCTGAAAACATATAAAACCCTTTAGGAGCATCAAAAGAAGCCACAAAAATTCCCTTTTTATTAATTGGAATCACCTGTTTGAAATTATCCTTTCCTTTTATCACTAATGTATCACTGTTTCTATTCGTAATCTTAGCGGTAAATTTAATTGGGCTCTTGACCTGACCGATCACACCCAAGGTGCTGCAAATCAACAAACCGGTTATTAAAAATTTGTTCATATCAATTAGAGTTTAGATTTTGTAATCCAAATCTAGCGAAATTAGCCTCTCGAAATTTAAGAATTAACAAAATATTTCAAATTTCTAAGCATCAAGTGATCACTTTACTATATTAATTTGAATTTTGTGTTTACTTTTGCAGTCTAAAATTTTGATCATGTATAGAAGTCATAATTGTGGCGAATTAAACGCCTCAAATATTAACACGGAAGTTACACTAGCGGGTTGGGTTCAAAAATCACGCGATAAAGGATTTATGAATTGGGTTGATTTACGTGACCGTTATGGAATTACACAACTTATTTTTGACGAAAGCCGTACGGATAAAGCGGTTTTTGAACTTGCCAAAACATTGGGAAGAGAATTTGTAATTCAGGTAAAAGGAACCGTGATTGAGCGTGAAGCCAAGAACAAAAATATTCCAACCGGTGAAATCGAAATTTTAGTATCGGAGCTAACCATTCTGAATGCCGCTTTAACACCTCCTTTCACAATCGAAGATGAAACGGATGGTGGTGAAGATATCCGAATGAAATACCGTTACTTAGACATCAGAAGAAATCCTGTAAAAAACAGTTTATTGTTCCGTCATAAAGTAGCTATGGAAGTTCGTAAATATTTATCGGACTTAGATTTCTGCGAAGTAGAAACTCCATACCTTATCAAATCGACTCCGGAAGGAGCGAGAGATTTCGTTGTACCAAGCCGTATGAACGAAGGACAATTTTATGCCTTGCCACAATCACCACAAACCTTCAAACAATTATTGATGGTGGGTGGAATGGATAAATATTTTCAGATCGTAAAATGTTTCCGTGACGAAGATTTACGTGCTGACCGTCAGCCTGAGTTTACACAAATTGACTGCGAAATGGCCTTTGTGGAACAGGAAGACATCTTAAATATCTTTGAAGGCCTGACCAGACATTTATTAAAAGAAATCAAAGGCATTGAAGTAGACAAATTCCCAAGAATTACCTACGACTATGCTATGAAAACATATGGAAATGACAAACCAGACATTCGTTTCGGAATGGAATTTGGTGAATTAAACGAATTTGCGCAACACAAAGAATTTCCGGTATTCAACGCTGCAGAATTAGTAGTAGGTATTGCCGTTCCGGGAGCAGGAAACTATACCCGTAAAGAAATCGATGCCTTAATTGACTGGGTAAAACGCCCTCAGGTTGGAGCATCAGGAATGGTGTATGCCAAATGCAACGACGACGGAACTTACAAATCTTCTGTAGATAAATTTTACGATCAGGATGATTTAGGCCAATGGGCAAAAATCACAGGAGCAAAACCGGGAGACATGATTTTTGTTCTTTCGGGACCTGCCAATAAAACCCGTGCACAGCTTTCGGCACTTCGTATGGAACTTGCAACCCGTTTAGGCTTGCGTAATCCTGAAGTATTTGCACCATTATGGGTAATTGATTTTCCACTATTGGAATTAGACGAAGAATCAGGGCGTTATCACGCAATGCACCACCCGTTTACCTCTCCAAAACCGGAAGACATGCAATTGCTGGAAACTGAACCAGGGAAAGTTCGCGCAAACGCTTACGATATGGTGTTAAACGGAAATGAAATTGGCGGAGGTTCGATTCGTATTCACGATAAAGCAACACAGCAATTAATGTTCAAATATTTAGGCTTTACCGAAGAAGAAGCAAAAGCACAGTTTGGTTTCTTAATGGACGCCTTCCAATTTGGAGCACCGCCACACGGAGGTTTAGCTTTTGGATTAGACCGTTTAGTAGCCATCTTAGGAGGTCAGGAAACCATCAGAGACTTCATTGCATTCCCAAAAAACAATTCGGGACGCGATGTGATGATCGATGCTCCTGCCGCAATCGATGAAGCTCAATTGAAAGAACTTGCTATAAAATTGGATTTGAAATAATTTCTTATTCTTTTTCTAGAAAACAAAAAACGACAACTAAAAGTTTCAGTTGTCGTTTTTTTATGCAGTTTGTCGTCATTTTACCCTTTTTTCGTGTTAATAAAATCTTAAAACAGGAAAGAAATCCCTAGTAAACACAGGCTTTTTCCCACAAAAACAAGTCTTAAAAAATCAAACTCCGCTTAATATACGAAATTTTTGTAAAATATAAGCTACTTTTTTAACATTTAATTATAATAATTAATGATTCTCAAATAAAGTATACACATACCAAATTTGATGCAATATAAATAGCGAAAAGACTGTTAATCAATAATTTTTACAAAAATTTAACAGGTATATGTCTTTTGTATGAATTTATATGTTACATTTGCTTTATTATAAATTATTATTACAATTACAATGCGTACAGGTACAGTAAAATTTTTCAATGAGTCTAAAGGTTATGGATTCATTACAGACGAAGAAACAGGAAAAGACATCTTCGTTCACGCTTCAGGAATTAACGCGGAAGAATTACGCGAAGGAGACCGTGTAAGCTACGAAGAAGAAGAAGGAAGAAAAGGGAAAGTTGCTGCTAAAGTAGCAGTAATCTAAGAAAAATATAGCAATTTATTTTTTTTGCCTCTGAATGGTTTTCAAAACGTCCCGAAGTATCGGGGCGTTTTTTTTTGCTCAAATCTTAAAAAAATACTAAAATCCTTGGATCTTATTTATAATCAATAAAAATTAGCGGTTAACGCGGTTTCAGGGTACACTTAAATCATTTTTTAGCTTGTGATTTACAGAGTTGAAAGTTATCTTTGTGGCTTATTCTTTAAGTAAAAAAGCTAAGTTTATGCAATCTGATCAATACAGTTACATTCCTATTTTAATGCAGTTCATTTTGGCTGTGGGTTTTGTCGCAGGAACCATCGTTATTTCCGGAAAATTAGGTCCAAAAAGAAGTTCTGAAGTAAAAGATAAAAACTTCGAATGTGGTATCGAATCTGTTGGAAACGCACGTATTCCTTTTTCTGTAAAATATTTCCTTGTAGCCATTTTATTTGTACTGTTTGACGTAGAGGTAATTTTCCTTTACCCATGGGCAGTAAACTTTAAAGAATTAGGCGTAGAAGGAATGCTTAAGATGATTGTTTTCATGTCGCTTCTTTTAGTGGGTTTCTTTTATATCATCAAAAAGAAAGCCTTAGACTGGGAATAAAGAAATTTTAGATTTTAGATTTCTGATTTTAGATCTAAGCATCTGAAATTAAAATTTAAAATTTAATCTTAAACTAAATTTAATACTGATTTAAAAAAATTGATTTTACTTTTTAAGGTTTCAATAATCTAAAATCTAAAATCAGAAATCTAAAATAAAAAATGAGCGATTCAAATGTAAATATGGTTGCGCCGCCGGAGGGAGTTACTGGTGAAGGTTTCTTCGCTACAAAACTGAATGATGTTGTAGGTTTGGCAAGAGCCAATTCATTATGGCCACTACCTTTTGCAACCTCATGCTGTGGTATCGAATTCATGGCAACAATGGCTTCACATTACGATTTAGCACGATTTGGTTCTGAGCGTGTGAGTTTCTCTCCTCGTCAGGCAGATATGCTTTTGGTAATGGGAACTATTTCAAAAAAAATGGCGCCTATTTTAAGACAGGTTTACGAACAAATGTCTGAACCTCGCTGGGTAATTGCTGTTGGAGCATGTGCTTCATCAGGCGGAATCTTCGATACTTATTCTGTTTTACAAGGAATTGACAAAGTAATTCCGGTTGACGTTTACGTACCGGGATGTCCTCCAAGACCGGAACAAATTGTTGACGGAGTAATGAAACTTCAGGAATTAGTAAAAAGCGAATCTGTAAGACGCAGAAGCTCTCCTGAATACCAAGAATTACTAGCTTCATATAATATTACTTAAGATGGCTTTAGAAAATACCCTGATCCAAGATAAACTTACAGAAACATTTGACACAAGTGTTTTTAACTTTCAACAGGAAAGAGATATTTTTTCATTGGAAACTACCGCTGATAAAATCACAGCCCTGATTCTTTTTTTAAAAAACGATTCCGATTTACGCTTTCACTTTCTAACTGATTTATGCGGTGTTCATTATCCGGACAACGAAACGGATCGTCAGTATGCTATTGTTTATCATTTGCACAACTGGTACGAAAACAAACGTATTCGAATCAAAGTATATTTAAACGGTGAAAAACCGGAGATCAAAACTATTTCAAATATTTTCTTGAGTTCGAACTGGATGGAAAGAGAAACATACGATTTCTTCGGAGTCAATTTTATTGGACACCCGCAATTGAAACGTATTTTGAATATGGACGAAATGGTGTCTTTCCCAATGCGAAAAGAATTCCCAATGGAAGACAGCGGAAGAACTGATAAAGACGACAGATTCTTTGGAAGAACAACAACAAATTGCTAAAAATAAATAATTCAACATTATAAAATGTCAGAACTATTATTATCACCAGAGCATCGATATGCTAAAATAATTAAGGACAAACTAAACGAAGACGGAAGTGAACTTTCGGTACTGAATTTAGGTCCTACGCACCCGGCGACTCACGGTATTTTTCAAAATATCCTGTTGATGGATGGTGAAAGAATTCTTGAGGCTGAACCAACAATCGGTTACATCCACAGAGCTTTCGAAAAAATCGCCGAAAATCGCCCTTTTTACCAGATTACCCCTCTTACTGACCGAATGAACTATTGCTCCTCTCCTATTAACAATATGGGATGGTGGATGACTATAGAAAAACTATTGGGAATTGAAGTTCCAAAAAGAGCTCAGTACCTTAGAGTAATTGTAATGGAGCTGGCTCGTATTACAGATCACTTAATCTGTAACTCGATTCTGGGTGTAGATACTGGTGCTTATACTGGTTTCTTGTACGTTTTTCAATTCAGAGAAAAAGTTTATGAGATTTACGAAGAAATTTGTGGAGCTCGTTTAACAACAAATATGGGAAGAATTGGTGGTTTCGAGAGAGACTGGTCGCCTGAAGCTTTCCGCAAACTAGACGTTTTTTTAGAAGAATTCCCTGTTGCCTGGCAAGAGTTTGTAAACTTATTTGAAAGAAACAGAATTTTCCTTGACAGAACCGTAAACGTTGGTGCTATCTCAGCAGAGCAGGCAATGGCTTACGGATTTACAGGTCCAAACTTACGTGCAGCGGGAGTTGATTATGACGTTCGTGTAGCACAACCTTACTCCTCTTACGAAGATTTTGATTTTGTTGTCCCGGTTGGAAAATCAGGAGATACTTACGATCGTTTCTGTGTTCGTAATGCTGAAGTTTGGGAGAGTTTAAGCATTATTCGTCAGGCTTTGGCTAAAATGCCGGCAGGAAACGAATACCATGCAGAAGTTCCGGATTACTACCTTCCTCCAAAAGAAGACGTTTACACTTCGATGGAATCTTTAATTTATCACTTTAAGATTGTAATGGGAGAAGTTCCTGTACCGGTTGCAGAAATTTACCACCCGGTTGAAGGAGGAAATGGAGAAGTAGGATTCTATTTGGTTACAGACGGAAGCCGAACGCCATACAGATTACATTTCAGAAGACCTTGTTTCATTTATTACCAGGCTTATCCGGATATGATTAAAGGAGCTTTACTTTCGGATGCAATTGTTATTCTATCCAGTTTAAATGTAATTGCAGGAGAATTAGACGCGTAAAGATATTGTAGATTTTAGATTGCAGATTGAAAAATCTAAAATCAGAAATCTAAAATTAGAAAAGATTGCAGAATATGGGTTATGGACAAAGATTTAAAAAATCTGAAATCCAAAATCTAAAATCTAAAATAAAAATGGAACGAAAACATTACAAACAAGAAATAAACATGACTGAAGCGTTGATGTCCCGCATCAATGAGTTGATCAGTCATTATCCTGAGGACAGAAGAAAATCAGCTTTGTTACCTGTTTTGCATGAAGTGCAGGACGCTCATGACAACTGGTTAAGCATTGAGTTACAGGATAAAGTTGCCGAAATTTTGCACATCAAACCAATTGAGGTTTACGAAGTGGTTACTTTTTATACCATGTACAACCAAAAACCAATTGGAAAATACATGTTCGAATTTTGCCAGACTTCTTGTTGTTGTTTAAATGGTGCTGAGAATTTAATGGATTATACTTCTGAGAAATTAGGCATCAAAATGGGAGAAACCACTCCGGACGGAATGTTTACCATTGCCGGTGTAGAATGTTTAGGCGCTTGCGGATACGCTCCGATGATGCAGTTGGGAGATTTCTACAAAGAAAAATTGACAGAAGAAAAAATCGATCAGTTAATTGCTGATTGCAGAGAGGATAAAATAATATTACACGATAAATAAGATGTCACAGAAAATATTATTAGATAAAATCAACATTCCGGGTATCAAAACCTACGAAGTATACCGCCAAAATGGTGGATATGCCTCTGTAGAAAAAGCTTTGAAAACACTTACACCGGATGAAGTTACCGAAGAAGTAAAAAAATCAGGACTACGTGGTCGTGGTGGTGCAGGTTTCCCTGCCGGAATGAAATGGAGTTTTATTGATAAAAAATCAGGAAAACCAAGACACTTAGTATGCAATGCCGACGAGTCTGAACCGGGAACTTTCAAAGATCGTTATTTGATGGAATTTATTCCTCACTTATTGATCGAAGGAATGATTACCTCAAGTTATGCCTTAGGCGCTAACCTGTCTTATATCTACATTCGTGGAGAATATATGTGGGTTTTCAAAATATTAGAAAGAGCAATCGCCGAAGCTAAAGCTGCCGGTTGGTTAGGAAAAAATATATTAGGTACAGGTTACGATTTAGAGTTACACGTTCACTGTGGAGCCGGAGCTTATATTTGCGGAGAAGAAACTGCACTTATCGAATCTCTGGAAGGTAAAAGAGGAAATCCTCGTATTAAACCACCTTTCCCGGCGGTTTCAGGACTTTGGGCCAATCCAACAGTGGTAAACAACGTAGAAACTATCGCTACTGTGCCATGGATCGTAAACAATTCCGGTGACGATTATGCGAAAATCGGTATTGGACGTTCAACGGGAACTAAATTGATTTCGGCTTCAGGACACATTAAAAACCCAGGAGTTTATGAAATTGAATTGGGTTTAAGTGTTGACGAATTCATGAATTCTGATGAGTACTTAGGAGGAATGTCTTCCAGCAGACCTTTAAAAGCGTTTGTTCCGGGAGGATCTTCGGTGCCTATTTTACCTGCCGAATTAATTTTTAAAACAGCAAACGGTGAAGACCGTTTAATGACTTACGAATCTTTAAGTGATGGTGGTTTTGCTACCGGATCGATGTTAGGTTCAGGAGGATTTATTGTGTACAACGACACCGCTTGTGTGGTTCGTAATACCTGGAATTTTGCCCGTTTTTACCACCATGAATCTTGCGGACAATGTACACCTTGTCGTGAAGGAACAGGATGGTTGGAGAAAATATTATGGAGAATCGAGAACGGCCAGGGCCGTGAAGAGGATATCGAATTATTGTGGAGCATCCAGAGTAAAATCGAAGGAAATACGATTTGTCCGCTAGGTGACGCAGCCTCATGGCCGGTAGCCGCAGCAATTCGCCACTTTAGAGATGAATTTGAATATCACGTTCGTTTCCCGGAGAAAATTAAAAATAGAGATCACTTTGTTGCTGAACCTTTCTCACAAGTGAAGCATTTAGTAGGCAAACAAACAGTTTAAAAATATAGTTTAAAGTTTTAAGTTTTTTTAGTTTCAAGTGAAAGCCTGAAACCTGAAACCTGAAACTAAAAAAACAAAAGTAAGAGATGAAAGTAACCATAGACGGTCAAAGTATAGACGTAGAGCCAGGAACAACAATCCTGCAGGCTGCACGTATGATTGGTGGAGATTTAGTTCCGCCAGCCATGTGTTATTACTCAAAATTAAAAGGCAGCGGTGGAAAATGTCGTTGTTGTTTAGTTGAAGTTTCGAAAGGTAGTGAAGCTGACCCAAGACCAATGCCAAAATTAATGGCATCTTGCGTAACAGGATGTATGGACGGAATGGAAGTGAACAGTAAATCTTCTGATCGTGTAACAGAAGCCCGTAAATCGGTAACGGAATTTTTATTGATCAACCACCCGCTGGATTGCCCTATTTGTGATCAGGCTGGAGAATGTGATCTTCAGAACTTAAGTTTTGAGCACGGAAATCCAAAATCACGTTTTATTGAAGAAAAAAGAACGTTCGAACCGGAAGATATCGGTCCGAATATTCAACTGCATATGAACCGTTGTATCTTATGTCAAAGATGTGTACAAGTTGCCGATCAATTGACAGACAACAGAGTTCACGGGGTATTAGATCGTGGAGATCACGCTAATATTTCAACCGGAATTTCTAAAGCAATCGACAATGAATTCTCAGGAAACATGATCGACGTTTGTCCGGTTGGAGCTTTAACCGATAAGACTTTCCGTTTCAAATCGAGAGTATGGTTCAACAAACCTTTTAATGCTCACAGAGAATGTACCACTCCTGGATGTTGTGGTAAAACAACTGTATGGATGTTTGGAGGAGAAATTCAACGTGTTACCGGTCGTAAAGATGAGTACCATGAAGTAGAAGAATTCATTTGCAACAGCTGTCGTTTTGACCATAAAAATGTGAGTGACTGGGTAATTGAAGGACCAAGAGAATTTGAAAAAGATTCTGTAATCAACCAAAACAACTACACTCAAAAATTAGAGAAAGTTGAAATCGATACAGAGAAAAATATCCTTTTAGGTAGAGATATCGATCGTAAAAAAATTAGTATGGCTGCAATTCCATTAACTACTAATGATAAAAAATCTTAAGAAATGGAAAGTGCATTTATTATAGAAAAAAGTGTCGTTATTGTTGTCGTTTTTGCGATTACTATGATTATGGCGATGTATTCTACCTGGGCTGAGCGTAAAGTTGCTGCTTTTTTACAGGACCGTGTAGGACCAAACCGTGCCGGATGGGGAGGATTATTACAACCTCTTGCTGATGGTATGAAATTATTCTCGAAAGAGGAGTTTTTCCCAAATACACCAAATAAATTTTTATTCATCGTAGGACCCGGAATCGCAATGAGTACGGCTTTAATGACCAGTGCTGTTATTCCTTGGGGAGACAAATTACATGTTTTTGGCCGTGATGTTTATTTACAGGCCACTGATATCAATATTGCGTTATTATATATTTTTGGTGTTCTTTCTGTTGGAGTTTATGGTATCATGATTGGTGGATGGGCTTCTAACAATAAATTCTCTTTGATGGGAGCTGTTCGTGCAGCTTCACAAATGGTTTCTTATGAAGTTGCCATGGGATTATCGATGATTGCTTTGTTGATGATGACCGGAACTTTAAGCTTAAAAGAAATTTCCTTACAACAACAAGGAATGAACTGGAATGTTTTTTACCAGCCGTTATCTTTTCTAATCTTCTTAATTTGTTCTTTCGCTGAAACCAACAGAACTCCTTTTGATTTGGCAGAATGTGAAAACGAATTAATTGGAGGTTACCATACGGAATATTCCTCCATGAAAATGGGATTCTATTTATTTGCTGAATATGCAAGTATGTTCATCTCAGCTACTATTATCTCGGTATTATTCTTTGGTGGATACAATTATCCCGGAATGCAATGGATGGTTGATAATGTAGGGGTAAACGCAGGAAATATTTTAGGTATCGTAGTATTGTTTGCTAAAATATGTTTCTTCATCTTTTTCTATATGTGGGTACGTTGGACGATTCCAAGATTCAGATACGACCAATTAATGAATTTAGGCTGGAGAATTTTAATACCGCTTTCCATTATTAACATTATGATTACGGGTGCTGTAATATTAAGACACGATATCGCAGCAGCTTTAGGATTCTAAGAACCGTAATGCCCTAGCCCTGATAGCAGCGGCATCCTTTTGTGGTGGGGTTCACCACAAAAGATACAGCGGATAGCAGGATTAGCTTAAAAACAAAAATAAAACAGATTTAATTTGTATCATACAAATAGTGAATCGTAAATCATACATTAAAAAATGTCAATAGAAACTATATCATTATCGGGTAGAAAAAAGGTGGTCTCTAATAAGGAGATGACTTTTATGGAACGATTGTATCTTGTGGCGATTGTAAAAGGATTGTTTATCACACTTAAACACTTATTCAGAAAAAAAGTGACGATTCACTACCCTGAACAAGTGCGTGAAATGAGTCCGGTTTATCGTGGTCAGCACCAATTGAAACGTGATGAACAAGGTCGTGAAAACTGTACTGCCTGCGGATTATGTGCTTTATCATGCCCAGCAGAAGCGATCACAATGAAAGCTGCTGAACGTAAAGCAGATGAAAAACATTTGTACAGAGAAGAAAAATATGCTTCAATCTACGAAATCAATATGTTACGTTGCATTTTCTGTGGTTTATGTGAAGAAGCCTGCCCAAAAGACGCCATTTACCTGACGACTTCAAAAGTTTTGGTACCTTCAAGCTATGAAAGAGAAGATTTCATTTTTGGAAAAGACAGATTAGTGATGCCTCTTGACGTGGCTATCAAAAATGCTCAACTTAATAATGCTAACTAAATGATACATATTCCCGATTTTGCACACGCAACAACTGTACAAATTATATTTTGTTTCTTAGCGTTTATTACGGTGATTACCGCTTTCCTGACTATTTTTAGCAGAAACCCAATTCATAGTGCTATTTACTTAGTGATTTGTTTTTTCTCTATTGCCGGTCATTATTTACTATTAAACTCTCAATTTTTGGCTATCGTACACATCATAGTCTACTCGGGAGCGATTATGATTCTGTTCCTGTTTACGATCATGTTGATGAACCTGAACGAACAAAAAGAAGTGCACCGTCCCAGAATTACTCGTTTAGGGGCCATTGTCTCTTTTTGTTTGATTTGCATAGTATTAATCGCAATTTTTATCAACTCTAAACCAATTGTTGGCGAATACGACTCAACGGGTGAAGATTTCCAATCAATCAAAGTATTGGGTAAAATTTTGCTGAACGAATATATGGTTCCGTTTGAATTTGCTTCGATCTTACTTTTAGTAGCCATGATTGGAACTGTATTATTGTCTAAAAAAGAAAAATTAAATAAATAATGGGTAATATATTAAATCAAATAGGTATTGAAAACTACATCTTTTTGAGTGTTGTACTTTTCTGTATTGGTATTTTTGGTGTATTGTACAGACGAAACGCTATTATCGTTTTCATGTCTATCGAAATCATGTTGAATGCTGTTAACCTTTTATTTGTTGCTTTTTCAACTTACCATCAGGATGCGCAGGGACAAGTCTTTGTGTTCTTTTCGATGGCAGTTGCTGCAGCAGAAGTTGCAGTTGGATTGGCTATTTTAGTTTCGATCTTTAGAAATTTAGGTTCGATTAGTATCGATAATTTAAAAAATTTAAAAGGATAAATAAAAATGGATACCAATTTAGCTTTACTTTTAGTTTTATCTCCTTTTTTAGGATTTTTAATCAATGTTTTCTTTGGCAAGAGCTTAGGAAAAACCGTTTCAGGAATCATCGGAACTGCTGCTGTAGTGGTTTCTTTTGCTGTTACACTTTTCTTTTTCAATCAGGTGAGCCAAACCAAACAAGCTCTTCAGGTTACTTTATTTGACTGGATTCAAATTAGTAATTTAAAGATCAATCTTGGATTTTTACTAGATCAGTTGTCTTTACTTTGGTTGCTTTTCGTAACCGGTATCGGATCATTGATTCACTTATACTCTATCAGCTACATGCACGATGATGAGAATATGCACAAGTTTTTTGCTTATTTAAATCTGTTCGTATTCTTCATGATTACTCTTGTAATGGGAAGTAACCTGTTAGTTTTATTCATCGGTTGGGAAGGTGTTGGACTTTGTTCGTACTTATTAATTGGATTCTGGCACAAAAACCAGGATTACAATGATGCTGCGAAAAAAGCTTTCATCATGAACAGAATTGGAGATTTAGGTTTATTAATCGGAATGTTCATACTAGGTTCAATGTTCTCTACTTTAGATTATGCTACTTTAAAAACGGCAATCGCGGGAGCATCGAACTTAAATATCCCATTGCTTTCATTAGCGGCTTTATGTTTGTTTATTGGAGCTTGTGGTAAATCAGCACAAATTCCATTATACACCTGGTTACCTGATGCGATGGCAGGACCAACTCCGGTATCTGCATTAATTCACGCTGCGACAATGGTAACCGCCGGTATCTTCATGATTACCCGTTTGAACTTTGTATTTGATTTAGCTCCGGATGTTCAATCTGTTATTGCTGTTATTGGAGCTGTAACTTCATTAGTTGCCGCAACAATCGGTTTGGTTCAGACCGACATCAAAAAAGTATTGGCCTACTCTACCGTTTCTCAATTAGGTTTAATGTTTTTAGCCTTAGGATTTGGTGCTTATGAAGTAGCTGTTTTTCACGTAATCACACACGCTTTCTTCAAAGCTTGTTTATTCTTAGGATCAGGATCAGTAATTCATGGTTTACATGGAGAACAAGATATGCGTAAAATGGGTGGTTTGCGTAAAGCGATGCCTATCACTTTCTGGACGATGTTAATTTCATCATTAGCCATTTCAGGAGTTCCATTTTTCTCCGGTTTCTTTTCTAAAGACGAAATTTTATTGACGGCTTTCCACCATAGCATCCCGCTTTATGTGGTAGGATCTGTTGCTTCGATCATGACAGCCTTTTATATGTTCAGATTGATGTTCCTTACTTTCTTTAAAGATTTCAGAGGAACCGAAGAGCAAAAACACCACTTACACGAAAGTGACGGATTGATTACTTTTCCATTAGTGATTTTAGCTATTCTGGCTACTTTTGGAGGATTGATCAGTTTACCTGGAAACAGCTGGTTAAATGGTTACCTAGCCCCTCTTTTCACTAAAGTAGCAGGCGAAGAACATCATTTAGGCACAACAGAATACACTTTAATGGGTGTTGCTGTTTTGGGTGGATTGTTAGGTATTTTAATTGCTTATGTGAAATACTTCAAACAAGATAATGTTCCGGAAGCGGATGAAAACATTAGCGGTTTGACCAAAGTATTGTACAACAAATATTATGTAGACGAAGCTTACGATGCTATTTTCGTTCGCTCTATCAACGGATTATCAAGATTTTTCAGAGACTATATCGAAACGGGTCTGTCTGCCCTGGTTTTTGGATTAGGAAAAGTAGCCAACGAATTGGCTTTTCAAGGTAAAAAATTACAAAACGGAAGTATCGGATTATATCTTTTTGCATTTGTTTTAGGGCTTTGTGCCATTGTTTCCTATATATTTTTAGCTAAATAATTTTACAACTATGAACGTTTCTCTTATATTAATTATTCTTCTAATTGGTGCATTTGCCACTTATTTTGTTGGTGACAAACTAGCATCAAAAGTAGCTTTGTTCTTTAGTTTGGCGGCTTTAGGTTGTTCAATTGTTTTATTAAATCATTTTTCAGCTGGTGAGAATATCAGCCTGATCAATACCTGGATTACTCAGCCTAAAATTTCATTTGCTCTTAACGCAGATGGTTTAGGTATGGCGATGCTTTTGCTGACAGTAGCTTTAACGCCAATTATTATATTCTCTTCTTTTGGTAACGAATACAAAAATGCCAAAGGTTTTTATGCTCTAATTTTATTTATGGCTTTTGCTATGACAGGAACGTTCCTGGCAGCAGACGGTCTTTTATACTATATTTTCTGGGAGTTAGCGCTTATTCCAATTTACTTTATTGCCCTTATCTGGGGTAATGGTGATGCCGAAGAACGCAGAAAAGCAGTAGTTAAATTCTTTATCTACACACTTGCAGGTTCCTTATTCATGTTAGTTGCTTTTATCTACTTGTATCAAAAAGCCGGAAGCTTCTTAATCGAAGATTTGTACAAATTAAATTTATCAGCTTGCGAGCAATTATGGATATTCTTAGCATTCTTCCTAGCTTATGCTATTAAAATTCCTATTATTCCTTTCCATACCTGGCAGGCAAATGTATACCAAAAAGCACCAACTGTTGGAACGATGCTTTTATCCGGTATCATGTTAAAAATGGGATTGTACAGTGTTATTCGTTGGCAATTACCCCTTGCACCATTGGCTGCAAAAGAATACATGAACATCTTTATCGCTCTTGGAATTGCTGGTGTGATCTACGGATCAATTGTAGCTTTAAGACAAAAAGATCTGAAGAAATTGTTAGCTTACTCGTCTTTGGCGCACGTTGGTTTAATTGCTGCGGGAACTTACACCCTAACTATTGATGGTTTACGCGGAGCTGTATTGCAAATGATTGCTCACGGTTTTGTGGTAGTAGGTTTATTTTATGCTGCCGAAATTATCTTCAGAAGATACGAAACCAGAGAAATTTCACAATTAGGCGGTATTCGTACACAATCTCCAAAATTCACTTCAATGTTTTTAATTTTGGTATTGGCTTCTGTTGCTTTACCAAGTACTTTTAACTTTGTTGGAGAATTTACTGTTTTGTATAGTCTTTCTCAAATTAATATCTGGTTTGCTGTTTTAGGTGGAACTACTATTATTTTAGGAGCTTATTATATGCTTAAAATGTTTCAAAATGTAATGTTGGGAGAAACCAATTCGAAAACTTTTGCTGACGTTTCTGTTAATGAAGGAATTTCATTAGTAGCGATTATTGCAGTGTTGATTTTCTTCGGATTCTATCCAAAACCAATTACAGATTTGATTACACCAAGTTTAGAAACGATTCTGAACGTTATCAATAAAAATTAAAAAATATTTTAAATAAAAATAAATTAGGGCGTCATTAGTTTTAGATTTCCTAAATCAAAAAAACAAAAATGAATACATTAATAGCTATAACAGGATTGGGTATTTTTTGCCTATTGTTTGAAATTCTTAATTTAAGAAAGGCCATCGTTCCTATTACCATCATTGGTTTACTAGGTGTTTTGGCGCTTAACTTTTACGAATTCGGATCAACAGCAAGTTACTATAACAATATGATTACAGTGAGTAAGTTCTCTGTCACATTTTCATCGTTGTTTATTGTGTTGACCATTTTCCTGGTAGCATTAAGTCATAATTTTTACGAAAATCATCCAACCAAAATCTCCGATTTCGTTGCGATCAAAGTATTTTTATTAGCCGGGGGAGTGGCTATGGTTTCTTTCGGAAACTTAGCAATGTTCTTCTTAGGAATTGAAATTCTGTCTATTGCCCTTTACGTTTTGGCTGCGAGCGATCGTTTGAATCTAAAAAGTAATGAGGCGGGTATGAAATATTTCTTAATGGGATCTTTTGCATCAGGAATCATTTTGTTCGGAATTTGTTTGATCTACGGAGCAATGGGAACTTTTGATGTAGCTGAAATCCACGAAGTCTCTTTATCTGCCGAATTGCCAATCTGGTTCCCAATTGGAATGATTTTGATGATTATTGGTATGTTGTTCAAAGTAGCAGCGGTTCCTTTTCATTTCTGGGCTCCGGATGTTTACGAAGGTTCTCCTGCATTAACTACTGCTTTAATGAGTACCTTGGCAAAAGTTGTAGCGATCGCTACTCTTTATAAATTGGTTTCTGCATTGAATTTCATTCCATCACTAGACAATCAGGATCTTTTAGGAACTTTTGAAACTATTGTTGTAATCGTTTCAATCGCTTCTATGACTGTTGGAAATATAATGGCATTACGTCAGGTAAATGTAAAACGTATGCTGGCATTCTCAGGAATCTCGCATGCCGGTTTTATGTTAATGACTTTATTAACGATAGCAACCTCAGCAGGTGTTTTATTGTACTACACAGCTGCTTATGCATTGGCCGGAATCGCAGCATTCAGTGTTGTTTTATACGTATGTAAAAATCAGGATAACGAAGATATCACAAACTTTCACGGTTTAGGAAAAACAAATCCTCTATTGGCAGCAATCCTTACAGGTTCGTTGTTGTCTATGGCGGGTATTCCTATTTTCTCTGGTTTCTTTGCTAAATTATTCTTGTTCAACCAAACCATTCAGGCAGGATATATTGCTCTGGTAATTGTAGCGGTTATCAATTCAATTATTAGTGTTGGATACTATTTCAAACTAATCTTAGCGATGTACTCTAAAGAACCGAATCAGGAGCGTACCGGAAAACCTTTCCTTATTTATGCCGTTGCTGTTATTTCAATTGCCTTGAACATTGCTTTAGGTTTATTCCCTTCTTTAGTTTTAGATCTTTTAAAATAAGAATTTCAATATCAAAATACGAGCCGTCAATACTTAATTGACGGCTTTTTTATTTAGAAGAATAATGCTTCAAAACAAATGCTCCGAATTGTTAAAAATTCTATAGGAATCAAGGCACATCAAAAAATATCGATTATATTTGATAAGTTTTTAAAACCAATTACATTATGAACTTTAATTCAAAAAATCCATTTTTAAGCAACAAGCGTTTTTCCTCTAATGCTGTTTCAAAAGCTGAAGAAGTACATCAGGCACAAATTATCGACTACAATCAGGAAATGACTTTGTCCGGTACAATCAACAAAACGGCCATCTTGTTTTTAATTCTATGCGGATCTGCTATGGTAACGTGGTGGATGGCATTTAATGGTATGAATGTGATGCTGCCTGCTATTGGTGGTGCCATCGTTGGACTAATTTTAGTTATAATTTCAGCCTTCAAACCTCAGGCTTCTCCTTATTTAGCTCCTGGTTATGCTTTATTTGAGGGACTATTTATTGGGGGAATTTCAGCCATCTTTGAAGCCAAATATCCCGGAATTGTAATTAACGCCGTTGGAGCAACTCTGGTTACTTTTTTAGTATGCCTTGGTTTATATAAATTCAGAATTGTAAAGGTAACAGAGCAATTTAAGTCGGTAGTTGTTGCGGCAACACTAGCAATTGCTACCTATTATTTAATTTCATGGTTAGTTTCTTTATTCACAAGCTGGACTCCGGTTCACTATGGAAATTCAATGATGAGTATCGGAATTAGTGTTTTTGTAATTATTATTGCTGCGTTAAACTTATTCTTAGACTTTGATCAGATCGAAAAAGGAGTACAGCAAAGAATGCCAAAATTCATGGAATGGTATGGTGCAATGGGACTAATTATCACACTAGTTTGGTTGTACATTGAATTCTTACGACTATTATCAAAATTATCAAGCAAAGATTAATTCTTTCTTTTTCTCATAACCAAAGCCTTTTGAAATATTCAAAAGGCTTTTTTTTGCTCTTACCCCTTCAGGATAATGCCAACTCCAAGTTAAACTATACTGCTGTTTTTAAGCTTTCAGCCTGCTTTAAAACTTCATCTAATCAATACTGCGGAAGTTGACAGACACTCTTTCTCTAGTACTTCCTTTTTTCATCTCAAAAACGATTAATACGGATTGTATATTCAATATAGTCCAATTGCATTGTGCTATTTTCATATTACATTGGAATAAAATAGAAGTAAAATCGATGTAATTTTCAAACTCAAAAGGTATCAACAGATATAGAAAAGACGACTTTTAAATCACAAAACACGACTTTTTTATCGCTATAACATAAATTACTCAAAATGTTATAAATCTAATATTTTGGTTTTATTGCATTTGTTTTCTTCTCTCCATTATGCTCTCAAATGCAATAAAAATGCTACTTCACAAAACCTATCGTGTTTATGTAATAAATTACAATTAATGCAATTTATTACATTATCTATATTCAAAAGCGTAATTTTTTATCGTTTTTGCTTTTTTATAACAAATATTTTACACATATCGAAAAATAATATATTTTTGTGTAATCGATTACAAATTTGTTTATTGAATCAATACCCAAAAAATCACAAGAAACTTTATTAACCAAAAAACCACAATTATGAAAAAAAACCTACTTATTCTCCTGCTTTTACTGCTTACAGTTCCCTTATGGGCACAACAAGTCCAAATTACCGAATCCTCGGGTTGGCTTGAATCGGCATTTGTTAAATGGCAACCTGTAAGCAATGCACAAACCTATAATGTGTATTACTCCGGTAATGGAGTCACCGATAAAAAAATTGACGACCAATTGATCAGAAGTTACGGAAGTTATTTTCGTGCAGACATTCCGGGTCTAAAAGCAGGATCTTATGCCGTTAAGATCAAACCAGTCATTTCGGGTGCCGAAGGTACTGGTTCAACAACAGGTTCGTTAACCGTTGCTGCCCAAGATCGTAATGGATTTGCTTTTGAGGGCGGACGCGTTCCGGGAGGATACAAAGCTGACGGAACTCCGAAAGACAATGCAGTTATTTTATACATCACGCAAAATACCAAAAACACTATTTCGATGAATATCACCGGAGCCAGTGCAAACCCTTGCGTTGGTTTACAAAACATATTGTATGCCATCAAAAAAGGAAAAGATACACGTCCGTTTATCATTCGTTTAATTGGAAATATTACGGACATGTCTGTGATGGAAGGCGGAGATGTTGTTATTGAAAATGCCAACAATGCAGCCAGTTATCTTACGATCGAAGGGATAGGAAATGATGCTGTTGCCAATGGCTGGGGCGTACGTTTGAAATCGGCATCGAACATAGAGGTTAGTAATCTTGGTTTTATGAACTGTAACAGCACCGCGGGTGACAATGTTGGCATGCAGCAAGACAATGATCACGTTTGGGTACACAACTGCGATTTATTTTATGGAAATGCAGGAAGCGATGCTGATCAAATAAAGGGAGACGGAGCTTTAGACAATAAAACATCAACTTACATCACCCTGTCTTACAATCACTTTTGGGACAACGGAAAAGCAAGTCTTTTAGGTTTGAGCGAAGGCACTACAAGCGGTTTGTACATCACCTATCACCACAATTGGTTTGATCACTCTGATTCGCGTCATCCTCGTGTGCGCTATTATTCCGCACATATTTACAACAATTATTTTGATGGTGTTGCCAAATACGGTTCGGGTTCTACCTTGGGTTCTTCCTTATTTGTGGAGGGAAACTACTTCCGAAACAGTAAACATCCCATGTTAACTTCTTTGCAGGGAACTGATATCTGGGACGAAACCAATCAGGTAAACAATGCCGGAACTATGGGAACCTTTTCAGGTGAAGCCGGAGGATCAATTAAAGCTTTCAACAATACTTTTGACGCTTCAAACGGAACTAATAGCATGCGTTTTGTAGCCTACAATGATCCTAATCCGTTATACAATATTTCAGGAAAAATTAGCTCCACAACCGACTTCGATGCTTATGTTGCCACAACAAGGGGAGAAACAGTAAGCAGCGCTGTTAAATCTAAATCCGGAGCCAATACTTATAATAATTTTGATACCGATGCTACGCTTTACGTAAAAAATTTAACCATCGAACAACCGGCGACTGCTAAAACAAAAGTAACTCAATACGCCGGACGTGTTTCGGGAGGTGATTTAAAATGGACATTTGACAATAGTATCGATGATACTTCTTCAACAGTAATCACGGCACTTAAATCGACACTTACCAATTACACAGGGACTTTGGTTGCTGTACAAGGGGAAGGCAATCCGCCTACAAGTTCTCAAACCCTAACTTCAACTTCCAATAACAATCAAACTGTAACCAGCGGTACTGCTATTGGAACAATTGTTTTCACCTGGGGAGGCGACGCAACAGATGCAACGGTTACAGGTTTGCCGACATCAGGAATTAGTTTTGTAAAAAATGCCACCGCCAAAACAATCACCATTACCGGAACTCCAACGGCTAATATTTCCTACTCTATCGCAACTACCGGAACAGGAACTCCGGCAACGGGTACAGGAACTATTACGGTAACCACAGCCGGCACGCAAACACTGACATCCACAAACAATAACAGTCAAACGGTTGCCAGCGGAAACGCAATTGCAACGATTGTTTTCACCTGGGGAGGAAATGCGACAGATGCTACAGTTACCGGTTTGCCAGCTTCAGGAATTAGTTTTGTAAAAAATACCAGCGCCAAAACAATCACCATTACCGGAACTCCGACGGCTACTGTTTCATACTCTATCGCAACTACCGGAACAGGAACTCCGGCAACGGGTTCAGGAACTATTACCGTTACTACCGGAACACCTGCCGGAGATGAGATTCATAACTTTACAACATCCGGAAAAACAAGTTCATTTTACACCATTACCGGAAATATGAATTCAACTAACGGATCAATAACCTATGCGGGATTAACTCTTACAGCACGTCTCAAAATAGAATCAAGTACTACCATTACCTATACTACTGCGAGTCCTTCTACTCTGACATTGGTTTTCGACTCTAACTTTACCGGAACGATCAAAGTAAACAATGTCTCGTACACTGCATCGGCCGGAATTGTGACGGCTTCAATTCCTACGGGTTCCAATACCATTACAAAAGGTTCTGTTGCCAATTTATTCTACATCAGCACGGATTACAATAGCGGAAGTACATTAAGAACGGCACAAACATCATCAGAAATCACATCAGAATCAAAAACTTCAAAAGTGATTTTATATCCAAATCCGGTTGCTGATGTTTTATACTTCTCCGAATCAGTGCAAAGTATCGAAAAAGTTCAGGTGTACAATATGTCAGGAACTTTAGTAAAAAGTGTTGGCAAAAATGTAGAAAGCATTGATGTAAGTAATTTAATTTCGGGTACCTACTTGGTAAAAGTTTATACTAATGAAGGCTCGTTCAATCAAACTGTTCTAAAAAAATAAAGCGCTCAATAGTTTAAAATTCAAAAAGGCTTCCAAATTTGGAAGCCTTTTATATTTTCAAAATCTTAAATAATATACTTTTAATTTACCAATTGGCCTGCGGAAGAGTCTCTACAATTGTATCCGGATTATCTCTTGCAAATAACATTTGTCGTTTCAATTTAAATTCTCCTATTTGATGTTCACTTGGCATACTATCATGCAATGTATTCGTAACTTCATGATCATATTTGCCTGAAATAAGATCATATTCACTCGTAAGCCACGAACCTGCACCTGAATGAAAAGTACCAATACTAATAAGAACTAATTTATCATCTATATACTTATATACAGCTTCTCTATTACCAGCTGGTCCCATTCCCTCAAGCAAAATATGCAATTTCTTTTCAGAATCTATAGAAATATCTCCAAGTCTAAAATAATCTGGATATTCCGGACCTACTGCTTCCCATGAAAGGTCTTGTAATTTATATCCTCCGCTTTCTTGCTGCAAAAGCACCAAAGTTGGACGTGAGTCTGCGCTATCATTAGTATTCTGCAAAACAATTACAACATCTTTTAGGTTGTCATCATTTAAAAATCCTTCCGCTTGCATTTTTATTTCGCAAGGTTCTAAAACAAAATCCTGGATACTTTTTCCTCTTTTTGGAAACTGAAGTTCTTTTAAAGTTACTATAGATTCATCACTTTCATACCCGTCCTCTTCTCCTTCAAAAGTGTTTTGATTCAACGTATCTTTAATCGCTACTGCCGTTTTTTCATCTGATTTTTTACTACAACTTATCATAAAAGCTGTCAAAAACAATAAAAGTATTTTTCGATCCATTTAATACCAATTTTCAATCAAAAATAAACAAAGCTCTATAAATTGGACCTAAAAAAACCGCTTATTTGGAACAAATGAAATAAGCGGTTTCTAATTGAATTTATTAAATATTACAAATCAAATTTAATTCCTTGTGCCAAAGGCAGACTCGTTGTATAATTGATTGTATTGGTCTGACGACGCATGTAAATTTTCCAGGCATCAGATCCTGACTCACGACCGCCTCCGGTTTCTTTTTCTCCACCAAAAGCACCTCCAATTTCAGCACCGGAAGTTCCGATATTTACATTCGCAATTCCGCAATCAGAACCCACTACTGATAAAAATCTTTCTGCTTCACGCAAATTATTTGTCATAATTGCTGATGATAATCCCTGAGCAACTCCATTTTGAAAATCGATAGCGTTATCCACTTCTCCCGAATATTTAATCAAATATAACACCGGAGCAAATGTTTCGTGCTGTACAATTTCAAATGAATTTTGAGCCTCCGCAATTGCAGGTTTTACATAACAGCCGCTTTCGTAACCTTCACCTGAAAGCACTCCGCCTTCCACGAGGATTTTTCCTCCTTCGGCAACCACTTTGTTTAAAGCTTTAGCATACTGCTCCACCGCATGTGTATCAATAAGTGGCCCCACATGATTGTTTTCATCCAATGGGTTTCCAATTCTTAGTTGTTTATAAGCCGCAACCAAAGCATCTTTTACTTTATCATAAATACTTTCGTGAATAATTAGTCGGCGTGTTGAAGTACAACGCTGTCCTGCTGTACCCACAGCTCCGAAAACAGCACCAATAACGGTCATTTTAATATCGGCATCCGGAGTTACAATAATAGCATTGTTTCCTCCTAACTCTAACAATGATTTCCCTAAACGTCCGGCAACTGCCTGTGCTACAATTTTCCCCATTCGGGTTGAACCTGTAGCCGAAACTAACGGGATTCTGGTATCGGCTGTCATTAATTCTCCTATTTTATAATCGCCGTTAATCAAACAAGAAATCCCTTCCGGTAAATTATTCTCTTTGATCACCTGAGCGATAATGTTCTGACAGGCAATTCCGCAAAGAGGTGTTTTTTCAGAAGGTTTCCAAACACAAACATCTCCGGAAATCCATGCCAAAGCTGTATTCCACGACCAAACCGCTACCGGAAAGTTAAACGCCGAAATGATTCCCACAACTCCTAACGAATGGTATTGTTCGTACATACGGTGTCCCGGTCTTTCTGAATGCATCGTTAATCCGTGAAGCTGACGCGATAAACCCACTGCAAAATCACAAATGTCAATCATTTCTTGTACTTCACCGTAACCTTCTTGCAATGATTTACCCATTTCGTAGGAAACCAACTTACCAAGCGCTTCTTTATTGTCACGAAGCTTTTGTCCAAACTGACGCACAATTTCTCCACGTTGTGGTGCAGGAATTAAACGAAAACTTTTAAAAGCTTCTGTAGCTGCCTGCATAACTTTTTCATAATCCTCAGGCGTCGACATTTTTACTGATGCTATTAATTTTCCATCAACCGGTGAAAAGCTGTTTAAAATTTCTCCTGAAGAAAAATTCTCCAGCCCCGTTGATGTTCCTTCGTTTATTGATTTGATGCCCAATTTTTCCAGAGCCTCATTCATTCCAAACTGTGATGCTATTGTTGTCATTGTAACTTTTTTTGTTAAAATTGTTATATTTTTATGTAAAGATATTATTTCGGACCGAAAATAGACCAAACTAATTTGTTAAAATCAGGTAAATTTAGCTTTAATTAAAATGAATTACAGCTTTCTATCATGATTTATTCGTCTTAATTGATGAAATTTGTGGCACTAAAATTACTCTAATATGTCTATTCTTAACCGGTTTTTAATCTGTTTCCTTTTAATTTCAGTTCAGGCCTTTTCTCAAAAAGAACAAAAATCTTCCTTTCAGGTGGTTCCATTAGGCATAAAAGGAGGAATAGATGAGAAGAATCTTTCTGCTTATTTAGTTGCCCCTACTCACACCAATGATTTTATCTGTTTAGATGCCGGAACTGTGAATGCCGGAATTGAAAAAGCAATTGAAAACAAGGTTTTTAAAGTTTCAACCAGTGAAGTTTTACGAAAATACATTAAAGGTTATTTTATATCGCATGCACATTTAGATCATGTTTCAGGTTTAATAATCAACTCTCCCGCAGATTCTTCCAAGACGGTTTATGCCACTGAAAAATGTATGGAAATGATGGAAAACCATTATTTCAACGATCAGACCTGGGCCAATTTTGGAGATAAAGGCCCCGGAACTCCATTAAAAAAATACCATTTTCAGACTTTAAATATCGGAGAAGAAATTCCAGTTACCAATACAACGATGACGGCAAAAGCATTTCCGTTGAGTCATGTGAATCCGTTTGAAAGCACTGCTTTCCTGATTAAAAATGCTGAATCGTATGTACTTTATCTGGGGGATACCGGACCGGATGCAGTAGAGAAAAGCGATAAATTAAAGTCGCTCTGGACTGCAGTTGCACCTTTGGTTAAAAGCAAACAATTAAAAGGTATTTTTATTGAGGTTTCCTTCCCAAATGAACAACCGGATCAATTTTTATTCGGACATCTTACTCCAAATTATCTCATGAAAGAGCTTCATGTTTTAGAAGAATTAGCAGGAAAAGGTACTTTGAATGGTTTCCCTATTATTGTTACACATCTAAAGCCACCTGTTAAGAATATTGCAAAACTAAAAGAGCAGCTGCAAAAACAAAATGACTTAAAGATTAAAATTATTTATCCTGAACAAGGAAAAAGATTTGAATTGTAAATTATTTTGTAGGTATTTTTTTATAAATTTACTGAACTAATTTTTTAATAATGAAAATTGTTTGGTCAACAAAAGCTAAATATACTTTTTATACAACACGTAATTATTTAATTCAATATAGAAATACTGAAATCGCACAAAAATTTGTGAATGAAGTTTTACGAAGTACTAATTTAATTTCGAAAAATCCCCATTTAGGAAAGTTTAGGTATGATTTAGAATGTAATGAAATATTTATTACAAAAGATATATCACTCTATTATGTAATTAACGAGGACTTCATTCATTTAATTCGGTTTTATGATAACCGTCAAAGACCGGCAACAATTTTAGACCTTTTTTAAATTATTCCATTACTCTTTAATTCAAGTAACATGTCTTCATGTGTCATAAAATTACCCTCTTCAAACTCTCGTTTGGCTTGTTCAATATCAGCCTTGAGCTCTAATCTGAAATTTTCTTCGGGAGAAAGTATTTTTGCTATAGACAATACTTCATCCGGAGTGAAAGTCTGAGATTTTAGTTTTCGATAGAAAGTCGGACTTGGAATACCAACTTTCTCGATAATATAATTTTTTTTATATGGAGATGTATCAATTAAATTTTCAATACTATTTACAATATTCATGTATGTAATTATTTCTTGTATCATTTTTGATATGTTTTTTACATCGTTTATAATACAAATATACACCAAATATGAATGTAAATTATTTATTTGCCATAAAAACAAAACCCGACAGGTTTTGAAAACCTGTCGGGTTGAATAAGTATACTTTTATTTCTTCGCCACAAATCTGGGATCCGATTCCATTACAGTTCCACAGTTATCGCAGGTTCTCAACTCTAACGAATTATAAAAATATTCGAAATGCGGCAGAAAGTCTTTTTCAATATTATGCAATTCAAAAAGCACTTCATACAATTTATGATTGCAATGATCACAGTGCCAAAGCAATCCGTCAGTATACCCTAATCCTGCACGTTTGCGTTCGATTACCAATCCTATTGAGCCTTCGGAACGAACAGGTGAATGAGGAACTTTAGCAGGATGAAGATACATATCACCTGCATGTAAATCCATTTCCTTTCGTTTTCCATCTTCCTGAATAATCACTTTTATGCTGCCTTCCAGCTGATAAAAAAGCTCTTCGGTTTCGTTATAATGATAATCTTTTCGAGCATTCGGACCTGCAACAATCATCACGATATAATCACCGGAATCAACATAAAGATTTTTATTCCCAACGGGAGGTTTTAGTAAATGACGGTTCTCATCGATCCACTTTGTTAGATTGAAAGGTTTTGCTATTGCCATTTTTAAAGGTAGTAAGTTTCTAAGTAGCTAAGTTAAGGAAAAGTTTTCAGTCTCAGTGCCCGTTTTTAGTCACAGTCTCAGTTTACAGTGATCAACTAAGACTGGGATCAAAAACTGAGACTGTAAACTAAAACTTACTTCACTTCTTTGATTAAATATATATAAACCGGAAAATGATCACTAAATCCAACTTCTGTCAAACTATGCCGTAACGGATACCCTTTATACGATCCTGAACTCTGAACCAGAAAAGTTTTATTGAAAATTCCCGCTTTCCAAAAATTAAAAGTCAAAAAATCAGATTGTATAAGTGACTTTGTAATGATGATCTGATCAAAAATATCCCAGGAATCTCTAAATGCAATTGTACCTAAACCTTTATCGAGCATTGCCGCAAAGGGATTAAAAAGCCCGAATTCCTCCACTTCTGATTTTTTTGTCTTTGCACCCAAAACAGTTTTTACACTTTTATTAAAGGGCCCATCATTCAAATCGCCCATTGTAATCACTTTAGCATGGGGGTTTATTTGCTGTAGCGAATCAATAATTCTTCTGTTTAAACTTCCGGCAGCTTCCCGAAAAATACTGCTTGCTTTCTCCCCTCCCGATCTGGACGGCCAATGATTGACGATAATATGAATTTCCTCTCCTTCTAAAAATCCTGAAATTAAAAGCTGATCTCTGGTAAAAACCCGATTCTTATTATCGGTTTTAATTTCGATATCATCTTCCGGTTGCTGAATCTCCTCTTCTTTATCTGCGCTTTTTTTTAGATAAATACGCAGCGGAATATTGGAATATGACGTGGGTCTAAAGTATTTTCTCTGATATAAAAGTGCAACATCTATTCCTCGTTTATCCGGCGAATCAAAATGAACGATTCCATAGTCAAAAGGGAGTAAATTTGGTTGTTTCACCAGATCTTCGAGAACCGTGCGATTTTCAATCTCGGCACCACCAATGAGTACCGGAGCATTTGAGTTATCCGGCCTTCCAATTTCAGACAAAACTTTGGACAGGTTTTTTAATTTCTGTTCGTATTTTTCCATCGTCCAATGCTGAGTCCCATTAGGTGTCCATTCGTCATCGTTGGTATTGACATCATCATTAATATCGAAGAGATTCTCAAAGTTATAAAATGCGATAGTATGGATAGCATATTTTTTTGGCTGTGCCTGCAGAATTGTAAAAGATAAAAAAACGATACTACTGAATTGAAAAGAAATTACTCTCATAAACTTAACTCTTTAAAAGGTTCAATTTAAACAATTAAACCGTATTGTAAGAATTTTCTAATAATTTTGTTTTTAAAAATATTTATATTTGTTTTATCTTTACGAATGAATTAGCAGAAAAACATGAAAGCGAGCACCCGTCAATACCACAGAAACTACTTTTCTATTTATAAACTCGTATTTCTTATTTTTGCTTTACAATCCATCCACTGTCAATCACAACAAAACATGATAACACCACCTTATTTACAAAAAGGAGATACTGTAGCCATTTTAGCAACAGCAAGAAAAAATATAGACGATAATCTGAAACCTACTATAGATTTATTACACAGCTGGGGACTTGAGGCTGTAGTTGGAAGTACTATTGGTTTGGATTTTAATCAACTGGCCGGTACCGATGAACAACGTGCTGCCGATTTTCAAAAACAGTTAGACAATCCAAATATCAAAGCAATATGGTGTGTTCGCGGTGGCTATGGAACGGTAAGGATGATCGATTTACTTGATTTTAGCAAATTCAAACAACACCCAAAATGGATTGTTGGTTTCAGTGACGTTACTGTTCTGCACAATCATTTGAATACGATGGGCTATCAGTCCATTCACGGGATCATGCCTGTAACGGTTCCAAGAGCTACTCCCGCTGCGGTCAGTTCAATGAAATCTGCCTTGTTTGGTGAACCTATTTCCTATAGTATTGCTCCGGATAAAATGAACCGCTTTGGAAAAGCAACCGGGGAGTTAGTGGGGGGAAATCTATCTATTTTATACAGTTTATTAGGTTCTCCTTCGGCAATTGACTGTAAGGATAAAATTTTGTTCCTTGAAGATCTGGACGAATATCTGTATCATATCGATCGTATGATGATGAATTTAAGACGCAATGGATGTATCGAAAACCTAAAAGGAATTGTTGTTGGAGGTATGACCAAAATGAAGGATAACGAAGTTCCATGGGGGAAAAATGCGGTAGAAATTGTAGATGATGTGACCAAAAAGTACAATATTCCCGTAATTTTTAATTTCCCAGCCGGACACATTCAGGACAACAGGGCCTTAATTATGGGAAGTACTGTTACTATTGATGTAAATGCATCCGGAAGTTCTCTTACCTTTAAAAAATAATAGCTTCTGAGATTTTTCTCTAAAGAATTTTAAATACCACATTTCGTAATCTCGCAAAAACGCGAAGTCGTAAAGTTATATTCCTTTCTTTGCAACTTCGCGTCTTTGCATGCAAATTGCTCATTACTGCATAAAAAAATCACAACTCGCAATTCATAATTAAAAGATGGCAGAACACAACGAACTTGGAAAAAAAGGTGAAGATCTCGCTGTGGAATATCTCGAGCGAAATGGCTATAAAATTCTCGATCGAAACTGGACTTTTCAAAAGGCCGAAATTGATATTATCGCAGAAAAAGAATCTATTTTGGCCATCATTGAAGTCAAAACAAGATCAAGTTTAAGCTTTGGTTTACCACAGGATTTTGTGAAACCTAAAAAGATTCAACTGCTGGTAAAAGCCGTAAATGCCTATATAAACGATAGGAAAATGGATATTGAAGTCCGTTTTGACATCATTGCGATACACAAAAACAAGGAATCATTTGCAATTGAACACATTACAGACGCTTTTTTCCATTTTTAACATAATTTTACCTTGTTATATTTGTAACAAATTGTTCTTTTATTTATATTCGCGAAGTTTTATAACACAAAATTAACTACAACAAACCAATTAAGTTACAAAAAAAAAGAAAAAAACTATGAAAACCGTTTCTTCAATCGTCGAAAATTACATTAAAACAAAACCCTTTTTATTAAATGCGTTATCGCTTGGAATCATCAACCTTACTTCTCTTTCGCGGAACATTATGACCGAATTAGAAAGTGAATTTGGTAAGGAAGTAAAACAAGGCGCTGTTGTAATGTCATTAAAACGACTCACAGAAGAACTGGATTTTAAACTGAATCATAAAATCAATAAAGTAATCAAGAATATTGGCGAAATCACCGTTCGATCTGAATTGACGGACTATACTTTTGCCGCTTCCGAAACTGTTCTGAACAAACAGGCTGATTTAATTTCTGACATTAATGCTTTATCTGATATCTTTTACACCTCATCACGTGGGGTAAACGAAACTAATATTGTAGTAAGCAGCAGCGTAAATCACTTGGTTGAAAAACACTTTATGCGCGAGAAACTTATTCAGAAATTAGACAACCTGGCCTCCATAACTGTAAAATTGCCAAAAGAAAACATCGTGGTTCCCGGAATTTACTATTTCATTTTCCAACGTTTGGCATGGGAAGGAATTATCATCAATGAGGTAATTTCGACTTCAAACGAATTTACCATTTTAGTTGGAGAAGATCAGGTTGACGTTGCTTTTAAAGTGATTAAGGACCTAAAAAACTAAATCTAAAAATAAAACCCGACAGGTTTTTGAAACTTGTCGGGTTTAAAATATTATACCTTTTAAAATTGTTATTCTCCCAACATCTCCATTAATTCCAACGCTCGTTTGGTCGATTTTACATTGTCAAAAGTCAATAAAAGACGTAAACCGTTAGGCGTTTGTTTTTCTTTCATTTGGCAAAGATTACTGTGAGTCTGTACAAATTTGATCACCTTATGAAAACGCTTTGATTGGTAATAATCAGATTGTTGATCTGAGACGAAATAACCAATCATTTTACCTTTCTTCATCACTAACTTCTCAATACCTACACTTGTTGCAATCCATTTGATGCGAATACTATTCATCAAAGCATTGGCACGCGGCGGCATCGGACCAAAACGGTCAATTAATTTATTTTGAAATACCACAAGTTCCTGTTCGTTTTTCACACCACCCAACTCGTTGTATAAACTCAAACGTTCGGTGACATTGTTGATGTATTCATCAGAAAACAATAGCTCAAAATCAGTATCGATTTGCAGATCTTTTACATATTCCTTGGTTTCGATATCGTTCTCTTCCGGATATAATTCCTTGAATTCATTCTCCTTCAATTCTTCGATGGCCTCATTCATGATTTTTTGGTAAGTATCAAATCCAATTTCATTAATGAAACCACTTTGTTCTCCACCCAGTAAATCTCCTGCACCACGAATTTCAAGATCTTTCATCGCAATGTTAAAACCGCTACCTAATTCGCTAAATTGCTCCAAAGCCTGAATACGTTTTCTGGCATCTTCGGTCATGGAAGAATAAGGCGGACAGATGAAATAACAAAATGCTTTTTTATTGCTTCGACCTACTCTTCCTCGCATTTGATGCAAATCAGACAGTCCAAAATTATTGGCATTGTTGATGAAAATCGTGTTGGCATTTGGCACGTCCAGACCACTTTCGATAATTGTTGTGGCTACCAGAACATCGAAATCGCCGTTCATAAAGCCCAGCATCAATTCTTCGAGTTTCGCACCCTCCATTTGTCCGTGACCGATTCCGACTCTGGCATTTGGGACCAAACGCTGAATCATACCGGCAACTTCTTTTATATTTTCGATTCGGTTATTGATGAAGAAAACCTGCCCGTTACGCTGAATTTCATACGAAATGGCATCACGGATTATTTCTTCATTAAACCCAACAACATTGGTTTCTATAGGATATCGGTTTGGCGGAGGAGTCGTAATAACAGACAAATCCCTCGCTGCCATTAATGAAAACTGAAGCGTTCTCGGGATTGGCGTTGCCGTTAATGTTAAGGTATCGACATTCGCAGCAATGGTCTTAAGTTTATCTTTTACGTTTACTCCAAACTTTTGTTCCTCGTCGACAATCAATAAACCAAGGTCTTTAAAAACTACATTTTTGTTGACTAATTGGTGTGTTCCAATCACAATATCCAGTTTCCCTTCTGCTAAATCTTTTAAAGTTTGCGCTTTCTGTTTGGCGGTTCTAAAGCGATTCATATAACCAATGGTAACCGGCATGTCTTTCAAACGTTCTGAAAACGTACGGTAATGCTGGTAAGCCAAAATGGTGGTCGGAACCAAAACAGCTACCTGTTTACTATTGTCTACTGCCTTAAACGCTGCACGAATCGCTACCTCTGTTTTTCCAAAACCTACATCACCACAAACTAAACGATCCATCGGACGATCGCTTTCCATATCCGCTTTGACTTCCTGAGTCGATTTAGTTTGGTCAGGCGTGTCTTCGTATATAAATGAACTTTCTAATTCATTCTGCAAATAACTGTCCGGTGCAAACTGAAAACCTTTTTCCAGACGTCGTTTTGCATACAACTGAATTAAATTGAAGGCAATATGTTTAACCCGCGCTTTGGTTTTTTGTTTTAAAACTTTCCAGGCGTTTGATCCCAGTTTATAGATTTTTGGAGGAGTTCCGTCCTTTCCGTTGTATTTGGAGATTTTATGAAGCGAGTGAATACTCACATACACAATATCATTATCGGCATAAACCAATTTTATAGCTTCCTGCGTTTTACCTTCAACCTGAATTTTCTGCAGGCCGCCAAATTTTCCAATTCCGTGATCGATATGCGTTACATAATCACCAACCGAAAGCGCGGTTAATTCCTTAAGCGTAATATTCTGCTTTTTCGAATAACCGTTTTTGATATTAAATTTATGATAACGCTCAAAAATCTGGTGATCGGTATAAGCTGTAATCTGACTTTCTTCATCAATAAATCCTTGATACAAAGGCAATACAACGGTATGATATTGTTTTCGAATGTTCTCGGAATTAGCTTCGTCTAAAGTTTCGAAAATATCATGAAAACGCTTGGCCTGAGTTTCATTCGAACAGAACAGATAATTTTTATATCCGTTAAAGTGATTGTCGCTCAGGTTATTCAGCAGCAAATCAAATTGTTTATTGAAGGATGGCTGCGGATGAATATGAAAATCGAATGTTTTGGTGGTTTTAAAAACAGGTTTTGAAGCCAATTCGACTATTGAAAAATCTAAAGCGCGTTTGATAAATGAGCTCTGATTTAAGAATAGTTTCTCAGGTTCAGCCCTTTTTATTTCTTTTGAAAGTTTCTCGAAAGCTTCTTCGGCTCTTACGAATTGTTTGTCTAACTGAGTGAAAAGCCCTTCTGTATTTTGAATAAACAAGACGGTTCTCTCGGCAATATAGTCTAAGAAACTCTCTCTGTTTTCCTGAAAAAGTTTGTTCTCGACATTCGGGATTATCGTGATCTTTTTATGGGTTTCTACTGATAATTGTGTTTCTACATCAAAACTTCTGATACTGTCTACTTCGTTACCAAAAAACTCTATTCGGTACGGATGATCGTTGGAAAACGAGAATACATCAACAATTCCGCCTCGAACAGAAAACTCTCCCGGTTCAGTGATAAAATCGACTCTTTTAAATTCATATTCAAACAACACTTCGTTGATAAAATCTATCGAAATTTTATCGTTCAAAGCGACTTTCAAAGTGTTTTTATCAAGTTCCCTGCGTGTCACTACTTTTTCGAAAAGTGCTTCGGGATAAGTAACAATTACGGCAGGTTTTTTACGGGAATTGATTCGGTTTAAAACCTCAGCACGAAGCAAAACATTAGCATTGTCTGTTTCATCAATTTGATACGGACGGCGAAATGACGCGGGATAAAACAACACATCTTGTTCTCCGATCATTTGTTCGAGATCGTTCAAATAATAAGCTGCTTCTTCTTTATTATCTAAAATAACTAAAAAAGGTAATTCTGATTTTTTGAAAACAGCACGCAAAACAAATGAAACTGCCGATCCTAACAATCCGTTAAGATGCATTTTTATTTGTTTCTGTTCCAGTAATTGTGTGGCAATCTGCTGATTTTTTGGCAGATTATCATACAGGGTATATAAGGCGTTTTTACTCAACTTTTGGTGTGTTTGGATCTATATTTTTCCCCGGAATCGGAGCTGTGGTCTCGTTTGGAATGGCACGAGCGGTATCTAACATTCTTAAGAAATCTTCCTCACCTTCTTCTTTCGGAATTTTACTTTTTACAATAACAACATCCATCTGTCTTTCTAATGAAACCAATTCTTTGTTGATTTCACCAATTAAAAATGTCACTTTCTCTGAAGGAATTTGATTCAGATGAATGAATAAATCCATCATTCTGACTTTTGTAATCAAAATAGAAATTCGGCTTCTGATCTGTGGAATATTGAATTCTGCAGGAATATTATTGTTTAAAGCCATTACTTTTTTTGAAATCGCAGTTGATTTCTTTTGAAAGGCTCCAATTGTTTTTCTGGGTTTATCTCTGAGTTCATTCAAAAAGTCACGCCACTCACTCCACGAATTCACTTTTTGCTCCGAGATTTCGTTGATTGGCTCATCGATAAAAGACCAACTTTTATTGATTTTATTAAAAATGACTTCGTTTTTTTTGGCTTCCTTTTCGTTTTCAGCGCGACGTTTTTCATCTTCATTCTGACATGAATTCAATACAAAAACAAAAAGCAAAAAAAGAGATATCTTATATTTCATTTGGTAAAACATTAAGCTACAAAGTTACAAAGTAATTTTACAATTACGAATTCTGATTTTCGGTACAAATTACATTATTTAGCTGCCATTAGACCGAAACAAATTTAGGAATTCTACTTTGTAAGACTTATGGAAAAATCCTGAATTCCTGATCGAAAATACTTATAATTTACGACTTGAGTTCCACATTCAACAACGAATAATCTAAAAAAGAATCTTTATCATTGTTAAATTTACAATTTGTTCTCCTTAAAAGCGAAAACATTTGCGAAAACGTTATATTTGTCTTTCAAAAAAACTATTCAAAAAAATGAATCCAAAAATATTAATCATTGGTGCCTGCGGTCAAATTGGGACGGAACTGACTCAAAAACTGCGCAAACTATACGGAACAGACAATGTAATTGCTTCTGATATTAGAAAATTAAATACTGACGTTGTAAATTCCGGTCCGTTTGAAGTAGTCAATGCTTTAGATTTCAACCAAATCGAGCATCTTGTTGAAGTGCATCAAATTACTGATATATATCTGATGGCTGCACTTTTATCGGCTACAGCCGAGAAAAACCCTGCATTTGCCTGGGATCTGAATATGAATTCATTATTTCATGTTTTAAATTTAGCAAAAGCCAAAAAGATAAAAAAGATATTCTGGCCTTCCAGTATTGCAGTTTTCGGACCTACTACACCTAAGGAAAACACTCCTCAATATACCGTAATGGAGCCTTCTACGGTGTACGGAATTAGTAAACAAGCGGGAGAAAGATGGTGCGAATACTACCATAATATTTACGGAGTTGATGTTCGAAGCATCCGTTATCCGGGCTTAATCAGCTGGTCGACGCCTCCTGGTGGCGGAACTACAGATTACGCTGTTGATATTTTTTACAAGGCTATTGCCGATAAAAAATACGAGTGCTTTTTATCTTCGGAAACAAAAATGCCAATGATGTATATGGATGATGCAATTGATGCAACTATTAATATCATGAAAGCTCCGGCAGAAAAAATCAAAATACATTCATCCTACAATTTAGCTGCAATGAGTTTTACTCCTACTGAAATTGCCGCAGAAATTAAGAAACATATTCCTGAATTCGAAATAACTTACAACCCTGATTTCCGCCAAAAAATTGCGGACAGCTGGCCGGCTAGTATCGACGATTCTCAGGCAAGAGAAGACTGGGACTGGAAACATACTTTTGATCTTGAAACCATGACAAAAGACATGTTAGAGCATTTAGGATAAGATCTGCTTACAAAATATAAAAACGCACAAATTGTGCGTTTTTTTTATGCTTCTCATTTGCTCACCGATATTACTCATTAAACAGATGAATAAAGATTTTTCTATTCTTCTCCATCTGGTTACTTTTTGAGAAAATAATCTATTAATAAAAAAGTATCTTTTTAAAATTTATTTCTAAAATTAAACAATACTTTTTCATTCTCCTTCTTTCTCCGGGATCTCTGTTTGCCTTTCGATCAATAAAACGGTCTTTTCTATTCTTTTCAGAAGTTTAAATATGGTAATGAAAGATACCGGATCTGCAGTCAGATTATCTGAAATTAGAATCTTCCCCGCTTTTCTTTTGTCTTCAACGTCAACCAGCCTATCTACACTAATCTTATATAAAGCGGCTATTTTCTTTAAGTTTTTATACGTTGGATAAAAGATATCGCTTTCCCATTTTCCATAAATCGTTTGTGAAACTTTCAAAATAGTCGAAATCTCCTTTTGCGACATTCTTTTTTCTCCTCTTAATTTTTGCAGCTTTGTACCAAAAGTCATTTTATTATTTTTGAAGCGAATATACTACAAATATATCTTTTGTTGCTGGTTTAATTGTTTAAAATTAGAAGAAAATTCTTAGTTTCATCTTTTATGGATTTTATGGCTTAAAAACTATTGATCCCTCCTCTTCATCACGCGTCAAACCATAATAAAAACTCTAACTGTAAAAAAGCAAAAAAGCCAAAGCTAGCAGAAAACTAACTTTGGCTTTTTTTATATTTTAAGTGACTATTACTTCACCTCATAAACATTATTTGCTGCTTTTACATCGGCCATTAATCCGCTTGGATCAATCGTGATTTTCTTAATGGCAGTTTTGTTTTTGTCTATTGTAAAACTATAGTTAGATTGTGCCCATGCCCAGTCGTCTAAAACGGTTCTTTTTACATTCGGGTTTGGATTTGGCTTGATGAAGTTCATCATTCGTAACGGAATGTAGAAACTTTCAGAAGTACCATCTGTGTATTCCACTGTTAAATCAATCGGCATTGGCATTCTTCCGATTCTTTCTAAAGTGATATTGGTTTTTCCTGCGTTATCCGCTACTTCTTTGATACCATAATCAATTGTATTGGTAGTTCCTGTCCAATCGATTAAATACCAATCTAATTCTGCTCCTGAAACTCTCTCTGCTGATCTTTTAATATCATTTGGAGTAGGGTGTTTGAATTTGAAATCATTGTAATATCTTTTCAAAGTAGCATCTACATTGTCTTTTCCAATTACATACTCTAATTGCGACAAGAAAAGGCTTCCTTTTACATAAGAAGAAATACTGTAAGGTCTGTTTTCATCATAACGATCTCCATGAGTCGTTTGTGGCTGCTCTTTTCCGGAATTAACCAGGCTGTAATAAGCAGCATAATTTCCTTTAAACGGATTCACTTCTTTTTTATCACCTTTCAATTCATTCAAAGCACTGTCTTCAATGTAAGTAGTAAAACCTTCATCCATCCAAGGGTGTTTTGATTCGTTTGAAGCCAAAATATGCTGAAACCAGGAATGTCCTAATTCATGAGTTGCTGTTCCTAAAATTCCTTCAAGAGTTCCGTTTCCAAGCATCAGGGTACACATTGCATACTCCATTCCGCCATCTCCACCCTGAATAAAAGAGTATTGTTTGTACGGATATGCTCCCACTCTATGGTTGTAATAATCCATTACTTTCACCATTAAAGGTTCTAATTGTTTCCAATTTGCAGTTGTTTTTGGATTGTTTTTGTAGAAGAAGTGCAAATCAACATCATTTGGTCCTTTTACAATATCATGTGTGTATTCTTTATCTGCTGCCCAGGTAAAATCATGAACGTTTGGTGCAATAAAATGCCAGGTCAACGTTTTTGTTTTCTTTGGATAAGTAACGGTTATACCTGCATCTTCATAACCGTGACCTATTTGATTCTTATCTTGTAAATATCCTGAACCTCCGATAGTATACTCTTTATCGATTGTAATTTTCACATCAAAGTTCCCCCACACGCCATGAAATTCTCTGGCGATGTATGGATCTGCATGCCAGCCTTCGAAATCAAATTCGGCTAATTTTGGGTACCATTGTGACATTGACAATTCTACTCCTTCAGAATTATTACGTCCAGTACGACGAACCTGAACCGGAACTTGTCCGTCAAAATCTAAAGTAAAGGTTGTTTTAGAATTTGGTAAAATTGGTTTCGCCAAAGTCACTTCTAAAATAGTTCCGGAAACTCTCGTTTGTGCCGAAACTCCATCTTGTTTAAAATCTGAAATTTTTAAATATCCAATTTCATTTGGTTTTAAAGTTTCAATTCGGCTTTGTTTGGTTTCTTTACCATCTGCGCCTTTTACTTTATTTACCATTCTTCCATCAGGATCTTTTATAGAATGCAGACGAGCATCCATTTCACTTCCCGGCTGAAATGCATTTAAAAATAAATGGTAATACACTTTCTTTAAAGTATCAGGAGAGTTGTTTGTGTACACTAACTCTTGTTTTCCTTTGTACTGATAGTTTTTTACATCCATGGAGACTTCCATTTTGTAATCGACATGTTGTTGCCAATAAGGAGCGCTTTGTGCAAATGCTGAGTTTAAACTCAAACTCAAAAAAGATAGTAGTAAAATTTTTCGCATGGTTATTTCAATCAAAATGGAAGAGCGCGAACTCTTCCATTACATTAGTATTCTGTTTTTGTTTATTTTTTAGACATTTTTTCGGCCATCAATAAAGCATTGTAAGCGTTAACCATTTTAGCTGTTCTTGAAGATTCTGTCGAAGAAACCGCTACCGGTTTTGCTTCAGGATTATGGTTTTCACCCAAAACAACCATTGATGGAAGCGCCACTCCTGAGTCCATTAAAATTTGTTTTACCTGAGCTGCTTTTAATTTTGGATAGTACGAACGTATCAGTGCTGCAACTCCTGCCGCATTTGGAGCAGCCATCGAAGTTCCCTGCAAGTATTTGTACTTATTGTTAGGTACTGTTGCATAAATTTCTTCACCCGGAGCAAAAACATCTACGTTTATTTTTCCAAAGTTCGAAAATCCTGCTACAACAGTTTCTCCATACTCTTTATTAAGTGCCCCGATCGTGATTACGTTATCAGCAAACTCTTTAACGTTATCTTCTGAGTCGTTTGGATAATTGATGTTTTTGGTCTCATCAATATTGTATCCGTCATTTCCGGCTGCATGCACTATTAGAACATCTTTTTTTGCTGCATATTTTATTGCATCATACACCCATTTTTTATGAGGAGAGAAACTTTTTCCGAAACTTCCGTTGATCACTTTTGCTCCGTTGTCTACGGCATAGCGAATCCCTAAAGCAATATCTTTATCGTATTCATCACCATCCGGAACAGCTCTTACAGTTAGTATTTCTACATTATTGCTAACTCCGTCTCCTCCTAAATTATTCCCGCGAACCTGTGCAATAATTCCGGCTACGTGTGTTCCGTGAAGCGCTTCCTCTTTATCAGGACCAAAAACAATATTATTTCCGTAACGTGTGTTTTTAATATCCTCCGGATTATCTCCTACTATTTTTCTTCCGTCGAATTCTTTATTTAAGTTGTAATTCAACTGACCGTAAACCTGCTTACTATACTCTTTTAACTCAGAGTCAGGGTCAAAAGTTGGCCCTGCATTCGTTAAAATTTGAGTCATGATCTCTTTACTCTGGGCAACTTTTGGATCTGTAGAGGTTATAGTATTTAGATCCTCAATTTTATAAGTGGTTTTATTAAGTTCTTTTTGTATTGTTTTATGAACTTCTAACAAAAAGTCAGATTGTTGCTTGTCTCTTAAAGCGTCTTCGTATTTTTTAGTATACTGCGCCAAAGCCTCTTTATATTCAGGAGATCCGTCATCACCTTTTTTAACGACACGCGTTAATTCAAGATTTTCATGAACAGCATTTCCTAAGAAATTCCATCCGTGAACATCATCAATAAATCCGTTTTTATCATCGTCGATTCCGTTACCCGGAATTTCTTTAGAATTGGTCCAGATCATCCCTTTCAGATCTTCATGTTCGATATCGACACCTGAATCTACAATTCCCACGATCACCTTCTTTCCGGTTTTTCCTTGCAATAATTCAGCATAAGCTCTATCGACACTCATTCCTGGGATCGAATCTTTGATTAAATCAAGATGACTCCATCTTTTTAATTCATTTTCGCTAACAGGAGCTTTCTTAACAACGGCTAAAGGAGCTTTGATAAAATCTTTTCTTGCCGATTCCTGCGCTTGCATAGTGGTGGTGCAACCTGCTAAAACGATTAATGCAAAAGCAGATAATTTGAGATGTTTCATATGACTCATATATCTAATATGTATTCTAAAGTTAAATTATGGGTCTAAATTATGATTTTTTGTTACATAAAGCTAACGATTAACACTGTGTTATGATTTTTTGTTTGTGTTTTAAGAAAGTGTAAAATATAATTAAGATTCTTAACTTCAAATATTTACACAAATCCTTACATTCAAAAAATAGTTGCTAACTATTTTTTATTTTAATGAATAAAAAAATATGGTTTACGTCTTTCCGTAAGGAAAATTCGTCTAAAACCCTTATCCTTGCGTCAGAAACCTCAAAAACATACTTTTATGAAAATAAAACTACTTTTTTTGCTTCTGTAAAATGTATCTCCCAGATATACCAAACTATCAGTAATATACTGAAGTACAATTCTTAGCCGGTTTTAAAACAGCAATAAAAAAGGGTATACTTTTTTGTTGTTATTACTATTACTAATCAAGCTTAAGGCTAACTCAATAAAGCATATTCTAACCAAAAAACACACTATTAAATAACCAAATTTTTATCGTATGAGAAAAATTTTACTTTTATTTTTAATACTTTCTTGTTTTCAAATTAAGGCTCAATGTATCCAATCTATAGCTGCCGGATACAACCATAATATTATAATAAAGCCGGACGGCACCATGTGGGCATGGGGCAATAATGGTAATGGTCAATTGGGAGATGGTACCACAACTCAAAAAAACGCTCCTGTAAAAATAGGGACGTCAAATGACTGGAAAACGGTAAGCGCCGGATGGGGACATACCGTTGCAATGAAAGCAGACGGAACTTTATGGGCTTGGGGTTACGGTTCATTAGGACAAATAGGAAATGGTCCGGGCACTGTTACCGGTTATAATGCTGTCCAACAAATCGGATCTGCAAAAGATTGGCAAAGTATATCTGCAGGAGGAAATTACACCATGGCAATAAAAACCAACGGTACTTTATGGGCTTGGGGATATAATTCTACAGGACAATTAGGCGATGGTACTACTGTTAATAAAAATACTCCAATACAAATAGGAACCGATACTGACTGGCAAACTGTAGCAGCAGGTGGAGAACACACCATTGCCTTAAAAAAAGACGGTTCTTTATGGGCATGGGGTGAAAATTCTAAGGGAGCTTTAGGAGATGGTACGTTAATTAGTAAAACCATTCCAACGAAAGTAGGAACTGCTAATGACTGGAAAACAATTTCTTCAGGATACAGTCATTCAATCGCTCTAAAAACTAATGGAACTTTATGGGCTTGGGGTGAAAATATAAATGGCGGAGTTGGAGATGGAACCTCTCTAAATAAAAATTTACCAACACAAATTGGGACATCTACAAATTGGAAGAGCATTTCTGCCGGATGGAACGCTAGTTATGCGATCCAAACCGATAATTCATTATGGGCTTGGGGTGAGAACTTATTCGGAAAACTGGGTAATGGTACAACTGTAGGAAGTAACACTCCTATACAAGTAGGAACAACTACCAAATGGTCTTTAATTTTAGCAGGCAACTACCACACTGTTGCTGTTGATAAAGGCGGAGATATATCGACTTGGGGCAGAAACCAAAGTGGACCATTAGGTGACAACACAACCATCGATAAAAAAGTACCAACAAAAATAGATTGCCCATCATCTTTAACAATCACAACATCCTTTACTGCTATAACCTGCACCGGTTATGCTAATGGTTCAGCCTCAGTAACAGCTGTTTCTGGCGGTACGATGCCGTATTCATATCTTTGGTCTAATGGATATACAACTTCAACCATTACAGGATTACATCCGGGAAATTACACCTGCACAGTAAGCGATGCTACATCGTCAGTATCCAAAACCATCACGATTACAGAACCAATTCCTATTGCTGTTAATGCAACTGCGACATCTGTTTGTAATGCTAAAAATGACGGAATTATAACCGCTATGGCAACTGGCGGAACGCAACCTTATCAGTATGCCATGTATCCTGCCATGAATTTCCAGTCTTCAAATATATTCTCTAATTTATCGGCAGGCACATACTCGATTATTGCAAAAGATGCCAAAGGATGTACAACCAATCCATATACAATAACCATAAACTCATCCGCCACAGCTGCTCCAACTGCAAATGCACAGTCTTTTAAAAGTGGAGCTACTATTGCCAGTTTACAGGCTACGGGATCTAATCTTAAATGGTATAGCAGTGCTATTATACAGAGCAACTTAAATTTATCTACTTCTTTACAAACAGGTAAATACTACGTTTCTCAAACTGTTAATGGATGTGAAAGTACCAGAACTGTTGTTGATGTCACCGTTATTCCTGCTTTGATAGACGGGCAAGTACCAACAAATGGTTTAATTGCTTATTTCCCTTTTAATGGAAATGCGAATGATCTTAGCGGAAACGGATCAAATGGAACTGTTACAGGCGCTACACTAACATCAGACAGATTTGGAAATAGCAATACAGCTTATAGTTTTGATGGTACAAACAGTTATATCGATGCTGTTCTGCCAAATATTCCTAAAAACAATTCTTCGAGAACAATTTCAGGATGGTTTAAAACAAATGATGCTTTTTCTGATCCGAATAAATATCAAGTCTCCATTTTTAACTATGGGACTTTAGCAAAATTACAAAGATTGTCTCTTTCTGTTTATAGTAAAGGGTACCTTGAAGCAATAACTGGTTCTGATTTTTCTAATGATGATTTTTATGTAAACAACTTTAATTATTCTAACAACGATTGGTATTTTTTCACTGTTACCTATGATGGAACTCAGCTTTCGATATATGTAAACGGCAAATTTGTGGATCAGAAAGCGGTAAATTTAAATACTGTCGGCACTCTTTTTAGAATTGGACAAAGAATTTCCGGAGATAACACAAAAGAAGGCTTTAAAGGAACAATCGATGATATTGCTATTTGGGATCGTGTACTTACTCCCGAAGAAATTTCAGCTTTATATACGCCTGAAAATGCAGAAAATTACACTTTAATTCCTGACCCTAATTTTGAACAAAAATTAATTGATAGCGGGATTGATAACGGGGCTATCGACGGTAAAGTTTTAACTTCTAAAATCAGTAATGTAAAAATCTTAAATGTTACCAATCGTAATATTTCAGATTTAACAGGAATTGAAAATTTTGTATCATTAACTGATTTGTATTGCGGTCAAAATTCATTATCAGCATTGAATGTGAGCAAGAATAAAGCTTTGACCACTTTAGATTGTAACAACAATAAAATAACTTCCTTAGACGTAAGCAATAATACAGCCTTACTTAATTTAAGCTGCTACGCAAACCGATTAACCTCTTTAGATGTTAAGGTAAATACAGCACTGCTAAAATTAGATTCAGGTTCAAACCAATATACTTCTTTGGATGTGAGCACCAATACTGCTTTAACATTTCTGGGCTGTAATACCAGTCAATTAACTTCTATAGACGTGAGCAGAAACACTGCTTTGACTCTTCTGGATTGTCGTGAAAACAAAATAACCAACCTGGATGTTTCCAAACTCACTACTCTAACAGAGTTATATTGTCAGTCTAATCAATTAAAAGATTTGAACATAAGCAAAAATAAATCCCTGGAATTTTTAAATGCCTCAAAAAATCAAATAACCACTTTGGATCTAAGCATAAATACAGCCTTAGTGGGTTTATATGCTCACACTAATCAATTAACAAGTCTAAATTTGAAAAATGGAAATAATATTAACTTTCAATTGCCATTTCTAAATATTACAAACAATCCAAATTTAAGCTGTATTCAAGTTGACGACAAAGCCTATTCTGATACAAACTGGGCAGCAAAAAAAGATACAATTGCAAGTTATAACACTAACTGTATCTCCGGTTTTGCTCAGATTCCAGATCAAAATTTTGAGCAAAAATTAATTGATTTAGGAATTGATACCGACGGCTTAAACGGAAAAATCTCTGTTGCAAACATAAGCACCATTACGTCTTTAGATCTTTCAAACAGTACTATTAAAGATCTGTCAGGCATCGAGAATTTTACAGCACTAACATTTTTAGATTGCAGTAATAATCAATTGAGGGCATTAGATGTAAGCAGGAATCTTGCTTTAGAAACACTAAATGCTTCAACAAACCAAATCACTACATTGGACTTTTCCAAAAACAGTAAACTTAAAATCGTATATGTAGCAAATAATCCATTACTATCATTAAATCTTCAAAATGGTAATAATAGAAATTTTGTTTTAGCATCTCCAACAGATAAAAAAACAGCCTCTTTATATACCAGCTTTTTAGGACTTAAAACTCTTGGTTGCATACAAGTTGATGATGCCACTTATTCCAATGCTAACTGGTCCCGAATCAAGGAGCCCAACACAATTTATTCTAATAGCTGTAAAAATTTAGGAATAGAAGATTCTGTTTTTGATAAAATAACAATGTATCCAAACCCAACAACCGGTGAAGTGAATATTAATAATATAGCTTTAGAAAAAGCAACAGTTTATAACTCATTAGGACAATTGGTAAAAACATTTACTTTAAAGTCAAGTGATACAAACAATACAATAAACTTATCCGATTTACCAAAAGGAGTTTATTACGTATATTTAATCCATCAGGATGCCGCTTCTGCGAAAAAAGTTATCCTTAAATAATACCATTTCTTTAAGCTAAAAAATCCCATTCGCCGCGGCGAATGGGATTTTTTTATTATTCAAAAGTTCAGTCCTTTCATTACGTCTTCCCGTAAGGAATATTCAATTTTATTACTTACTCTTGCGCGATCTAATTTTAAACTCGTTCTATGAAAACAAAACTACTCTTGTTACTATTTCTATTAAATTTTTCTTTATACGCCCAGACCACTAAAATTCCGGACTTAAACTTTGAAAAATTCTTAATAAACGAAAAATATGACTCCGGAGTTCCGGATGGTCAGGTTTTAACTGCAAATATCTCGTCAATAAAGACATTAAACCTCACAGGATTAAACATTAATGATCTAACCGGAATTGGTGATTTTAAAGCATTAACACAGCTCATTTGCTCTTTTAATAACTTAACATCAATTGATGTCTCGGGCAACACTTCCCTAATTACCCTGAATTGTTTTTCAAACAAATTAACAAGTTTAAATATTAGTAAAAATACCGCTCTGACCAATTTAAATTGTGCGACCAATCTAATAACCAGTCTGGATTTAACTGCTAATTTAGCTTTGAGTACTTTAAATTGTTATGACAACAAATTAAAAAACCTGAATATCGCTAAAAACTTATCGCTGAAAGAAATTAACTGCAGCGCTAACGATTTTACAAACGGATTAGTTCTATCCAACAACACGGCATTGACTTTTATAAACTGTAATTTCAGTAACTTAACCACTCTTGACGTTTCTGCCAATCTGTATTTACAAAGTTTAAATTGCCAGGGTAATAGCTTAAAAACATTAGATGTTTCTAAAAATACCAATCTTACGTTTTTAGATTGCTCTTCAAACAACCTAACTACTATCAACTTAAAAAATGGCAATAATACTCGTTTAACCACTACTTCAACTTTTAAAAGAAACCCCAACTTAACCTGTATTCAAGTAGACAATGCCTCTTATTCTAATACTAATTGGGCAAATCTTAAAGATGCAACTCCAAATTATGCCGTTTCATGCGATGATCAAAAATATACTCTAATTCCTGATGCAGATTTTGAGAGACAGTTAATTTATCTTGGTTATGACAAAGATGGCGTAAACGGAAAAGTTCTTACAAGTGCAATCTCGAATGTAAAAACATTAAAGATTACATATACTGCTATCAATATCAAAGACATCACAGGAATACAAGATTTTACAGCTCTAGAAAGCCTGGCTTATGGTGGTAATACATTTAAATTGAGTTCTATAGATCTTTCGAAAAACGTAAACTTAAAAACACTTGATCTTACTTCTAATAGTTTAACAACTCTGGACTTGTCTAAAAATGTCAATCTGGAGAATTTAACTCTTGGCAGCAATCAACTAACAAAATTAGATCTTTCAGATAATACTAAGCTAAAGACCCTGGTATTAAACAATAACTTACTTGAATCTTTAACTATAACAAACAATAAGGATTTAACACTACTTAATTGTTATAACAATAAATTCACAACCGGGATCGATCTGTCTCAAAACACTTTGTTAACCTCTCTGGACTTAGGTTTCAATAAAATCACAAGTTCAAATTTTGACAACAACACTTTATTAAAAACTCTAAGGTTGAGTGGAAATAAACTAACATCTTTAAATCTTTCTAAAAACACTGCATTAGAAAGCTTAGATTGTTATAATAATGTTTTGACGAATTTAGATCTTAGTGCAAACGTAAATTTAAAGACTGTTGTCTGTCGTGACAACCAATTAACGAATATAAATATTACCAAAAACACCTTATTGCAAACACTTGAATGTGGCAGTAATAAACTAAAGGAATTAAACACGTCTGAAAACAAAGAGCTAACCTATTTAAGCTGTCTTTCTAATAGCTTACAAAACTATAATCCTTCTAAAAACTTAAAACTAACAGTTTTAGATTTAGGGTACAATAGATTAAATAATCTTGATGTATCTCAGAATACCTTATTAAAAAATCTAAGATGTGATGTTAATAGTCTTAACGCTATTGATGTTTCAAAAAACTTAAACTTAGAAGCTTTAAGTGTTAGCAATAATAGTATTGAAAGCATTGACCTGACAGCAAATTTAAATTTACAAAGTTTTTATATTGAAAGAAACAAACTTACAAGTCTTGATCTTTCAAAAAACAAATTACTGACTTCAGTAAATGTTACTAATAACTTGCTTTATGATTTAAACCTGAAAAATGGTAATAATAAAAATTTCACACAATACACAAAGTTTAACAACAACCTTTCTTTATCTTGTATTGTGGTTGACGACGTGACGTATGCAAATCAAAACTGGGCGACATATAAAGATTCCTGGGCAAATTTTTCTACAGATTGCAGAGCTTACACTACTATTCCGGATGCTAATTTTGAAAACAAATTAATTGCTCTTAAAATTGATACTGATGGGGTAAACGGAAAAGTATTAACACAAAGTATTGCAAGCGTAAAATCTTTAGATGTTTCTGGCAGTTCAATCGCCAACTTGACAGGAATCCAGGATTTTGCAGCTTTAGAGACTTTAAATTGTAAAAACAACCAATTAACATATTTAGATTTTACTAAAAATCCAAACCTAACCTCTTTAGATTGTTCAAACAATAAGCTTGTAAGTTTAGATTTAAACAACGAAAAAAATACTTTACTAAACAAAAGCACTTCGTTGTTTAACAATAATCCGGATTTAAAATGTATTCAGGTGGATGACGAAAGTTATTCAAATACAAATTGGGCAAACTTAAAAGACGCAACCGCTTCATACAATAAATTTTGTAACTCATTTACAGCAATTCCGGATGCTAATTTTGAAGGAAAATTAATTGCTTTGGGAATAGATACTGACGGGAAAAATGGCAAAGTATTAAGTTCAAGCATTACCTCTGTAACCACTCTTAATGTTTCAAACAGCAATATATCAAACTTAAAAGGAATTGAAGGTTTTACGGCTTTAAAAGAATTAAATATTTCTTCAAATTTATTAGTCGAAATAAATCTGACAAAAAATCTTAAACTGACTACTTTAAATTGTAACTCAAATAAAATTTTAAGTTTAAATCTTTCGGCAAATACAGAACTTACGCAAATACAATCGTCTTCAAACAATTTGTACAGCCTGAATCTGAAAAATGGTAAAAACACCAATTTAACCAACATGACTTTGGGCAATTTCACCAACAACCCTTCATTGACATGCATTGAGGTTGATGATATAAATTATTCGGCTACAAATTGGGCAAACGCAAAAGATGCTAATGCAAACTACTCTGTAACCTGTACTTCGGTTGCTTTTACCATTATTCCGGATGCTAATTTTGAGAAAAAATTAATAGCCCTTAAAATTGATACTGATGGGGTAAATGGAGCCGTACTTACTTCAAGTATTAACACACTTAAAGATCTTAATGTAAGCGATTCAAATGGCAGCCCTGTAAATCCTATTCAGGATTTAACCGGAATTCAGGATTTTGTTGCCTTGGAACAATTAAATTTCTCTTATAATTATATTTCAAAAGTAGATCTTTCAAAAAACACTGCATTAAAAACACTGTATTGTAATAAGAACCGCTTAACAGAATTAGATCTTTCTAAGAATACCTCTTTAAGGTTAATCTATTGCTTTGAAAATCAATTAACCTCTTTAGACTTTTCAAACAATACTGCTATTACAGAGATAATTTGTGGAAACAATGCACTACGCAATTTGAATGTTACAAAAAATGCTTCTTTGAATTTATTAAATTGTGATCATAACCAATTAACGACTCTTGATCTTTCAGGAAATAAAAATTTATCTTATCTGCAATGTCAGGTAAATAACCTTACAAGCTTAGACTTTTCAAACAACTTGTATTTAGTGCAATTAACTTGTAACAACAATCAGCTGAAAAAACTGGATATGTCTAAACAGGTCTCATTACAGCATTTCATTTGTAATTCTAATCAGTTAACAGAATTAGATTTAACCAAAAACAAGGATTTATATGCCTTTAATTGTCAATCAAATCAGTTGTCTTCAATTGACATTTCAACTAATTCAAAAGTTGGTTTTCTAAATGTTTCTGATAATAAACTAACTTATCTAAACATTAAAAATGGTAATAATACTAAATTGAACACTACTGGATACAGTATTCTTGATTTTAGAAAAAATCCTGATTTAACTTGTATCCAGGTTGATGATGTTACCTACTCTAACACAAACTGGTCTACACTAAAAGATGATACAGCAACTTACAACACTAGTTGTGGTGCTATCCTGACATTACCAATTGATAATTTTACTGTTGAATCTAAAAGTGAATCCTGCTTAAATGAAAATAATGGTGAAATAAACATTACTGCAAAATCTACTCAAAACTATACGGCTGTAATAAATAGTAAAAACTATGATTTTACCAATAATAGTCTAAAAGTTTCAGGTTTAGCTCCGGGAACTTATACCGTATCCATTACGGTTGCGGGCCGCACATTCGAACAAAATTTTACGATTACAATTGCAAAAGCAACAACCGTTTCAGGAAAATCTGTTGTAACTGATAAAAAAGTTAATGTTGAAATCATTGAAGGAACAGCTCCGTTTACTGTATTTGTTAACGGAACAGAACAGTTTCAAACCAATGATGCTTCTTTTTCTGTAGATGTTACTAAAAATGCTTTAGTAGAAGTAGTAACTGCAAAAGCTTGTGAAGGTGCTTTTGCTAAAAATGTTTCTGTTTCTGATTTCGAATCACAAATTTTATCTGCTTATCCAAACCCTACTTCGGGAAGTTTTGAGATAGAAATTCCAGGTGCTAAAAATGAAGTTCAAGTAGAATTATACAATTTTTCCGGTCAATTAATTTCAACCAAAACACTTGTTATCGAGAGTGGAAAAATAAAATTAAATCTTGAAAATCAACCTTCAGGAATCTATGCTATAAAAGTTTATTTAGATACTCCAGAATACATTAAAATTATAAAAAAATAAAAATGAAAAATCTTATATACCTCACAATCATTGGTCTTTTATTTGCGGCTTGCGGTGGCAGTGACGATTCAGGATCATCCGAAGCTATTAATGTAGCGCCAACAGTACCTGCATTAAAAGTTCCGGCTGATAATAAATTATGTGTAGACAATACTGTTTCTTTTCAGTGGGATCTTTCTACCGATGCTAATAAAGATGCTATTACCTATCAAATTCAGGTAGCAAAAGAGAATACGTTTGCTCAAATTGTAAAATCATCTGAAGTGACTACTAATAACACTTCAATAGCACTGGAAAAAAACACGGCCTACTTCTGGAGAGTAAAAGCGACAGACAGTAAAGGACTGGCAAGTACTTATTCCGCTACTTTTAAACTCTATACCAGTGGTGAAACAGTAGTAAATCATATGCCATTTTCTCCTGAATTGGTATCACCGGTTTTAAACGCTACACTAAACGCAACAACTGTTTCCTTAAAATGGAATGCAACTGATGTTGACACTGCAGATGCACTGACTTATGACGTTTATTTTGGAACAACAAATCCACCAACAGAAAAAGTAAGTGAAAATAAATCTGAAAAAACAATTGATGTTACAACGGTAGCGACCAAAGAATACTTCTGGAAAGTTGTTGTAAAAGACAACAAAGGAGGAGAAACTGTTGGTCAAATCTGGAAATTTAAGACCAATTAAGAAGCTTAATAATTACAATTAGTTAAACCAAAAAATCCTGTTTTCGATATACTGAAAACAGGATTTTTTATGCCTCCTATGATCCGCTCCGAATTACAACTATGTCCATTACGTCTTCCCGTAAGGAAATACCGATCTAATTTTGTAGACTTGCGCGATACTATCATAAATCAAGTCTATGAAAACAAAACTACTCTTGTTGCTGTTACTGGCAAGTTTTTCTATTTATGCGCAAACCAACTTAGTCGCAAATGGTGGATTCGAAAAGTGGACAAGCAAAACAACATTGTCCGATTGGACAACTCAAAACAATGTTAGTCAAAATACTGCAGATTATTGGGAAGGATTTAACAGCGCAATGTTATCTTTTACAAATAGTACCTTGACTCCGAAAATTACAACACAAGTTTCTTTAACTGCAGGAGTTACGTATGTAGTTAAATTCAAATATAAATACTTAAGCAGTAATTATAACACTTCTCACCCAATTGTATTAAACATTAACAAAAATGGAAGTTCGACACTCCTTTCTAGCAGTTATTTTGCCACAAACAACAACTGGACAGCCGTTGAAACTACTTTCACGCCAGATCAAAATTTACCTTACGATTTGAGTATTTCTTTAAATACTCTTGATAATATCGGGTTTAATGCCACTATAGATCATGTACAGATCTATGCTAAAGGAACCGAGCAATATACTCTTATTCCAGATTTGAGTTTTGAAAAAAACTTGATTGCTCTTGGTCACGACTCTGGCCCAACAGACGGAAAAGTGCTAACAGCTAATATTTCTACATTAACTTCTTTAAACATTACGGCTAATAGTAATGGGGTTGGTTTAGTTAAAGATTTGATGGGAATCCAAGATTTCACAGCATTAACATTACTAAATTGTCAAGGCCAACAATTAACAACTTTAGATCTGACTAAAAATACTGCTTTAGTTACTTTAAATTGCCAAAACAACTTGCTGACAAACTTGAATATTTCTAAAAACTCCTCTTTAACTACTATTATTTGCAATAATAATAACCTAACAAATCTAGATGTTTCTGAAAAATTAGCCTTGACCAATTTACAATGTACATCTAATAAATTAACAAGTCTGAATATTTCAAAAAATACTGCCTTAATCACGCTACTTTGCGACAAGAACTCACTAACAAGTCTTGATGTTGCAAAAAACACTGCTTTAGTCACTTTAGATTGTTCAGCGAATTTACTAACAAGTCTGGATGCTTCAAAAAACATAGCTTTGACATCTTTATATTGTAAAGACAACTCCCTAACAAGTGTAAATGTAAAAAATGGAAATAATAAAGCTTTTTACTGGAATTCTATTTATCATTTAAGTTTTTATGGAAATAAAGATTTGAAATGTATCACTGTAGACGACATAGTCTATTCAAATAAAAATTGGACGGGAAACAAAGAATCTGGCGCTACTTATGCCTTAGCTTGTGATGGGCGGTACACCGCTATTCCTGATCCAATATTTCATCTAGAACTAATAAATCTCGGACTAGATTCAGGTAATTTTTCTGGAAAAGTACTAACAGCAAACATTTCTTCCCTGAAAACTCTTGATATATCTTCTAAAGATATCACTGATCTTACAGGAATTGAGGATTTTACTGAATTAACTTCCTTAGATTGTGGTAAGAATAAGTTGTCTTCAATAGATATTTCAAAAAATATTGCTTTAACGACATTAAATTGTTCATATAATTATACTATAGATTTACTTGATGTTTCTAAAAATATTAATTTAAAAATCCTAAGTTGCGAGGGCCTAAAAATAAGAGATTTAAACCTAAAAAATAATTTAAAACTCACTCAACTAAATTGTCGTTATAATGCTTTGACTAATTTAGAAATTCATCCTGATCTTACTTATCTTAATTGTTCTAATAATCGATTACCGCAGATAGATGTTTCGAAGAATACTAATTTGACTTACTTTGATTGCTCCAATAATAAGTTAGCGATTCTTGATGTTTCAAATAATGGTTCTCTAACTACTTTTTATTGCAACTCTAACAATCTATTTAGCCTGAATGTAAAAAATGGTAATAACCTTAGATTGAGTAAACGTAACTTTATCGACAATCCAAAGCTGACATGTATCAAAGTTGACGCTTATAGCACTTCGAGTTGGGAATCTAGCAAAGATCCAAAAGCTTTTTACAGCCCAGACTGCAATGGAAATACTCCTTATACTCTTATACCTGATCCCGCTTTTGAGCAAAAATTGATAGATATGGGAATTGATACTGATGGTAAAAATGGAAGAGTAATTACAACCAATATATCTTCACTGAAATCATTAGATGTGTCTTCCAGCAATATTACAAATTTAACAGGAATTGAAGACTTTACATCTTTAACTTACTTAGATTGCGGTTCAAATAAAATCTCCAATATTAATTTAACGCAAAATACTGTTTTAACTACTTTGTTTTGTCCCAAAAATGATCTGGAAGGTTTGAGTCTTTACAAAAATACATTCTTGACTTATTTAGATTGTAACACAAATCGATTAAAAGGACTCAATGTATATTACCTTCCAGCCCTTACTTATTTAAATGTAAGTAATAATTCTCTTTCTAACGATGTTCAAGATCTAAATCTGTTTTTTAATACTGCCTTAACAAATTTAAATTGTTCCTATAATAAATTGACGACTTTAGACATAACTAGAAATATAGCTTTAACCACTTTTAACTGTAGTAACAATCTACTGAGAACTTTAAATTCGAATAAAAACTCGGCCTTGGTGACTTTTATTTGCAATAATAATAAACTAGAAACTTTAGAGGTGACTCAAAACTTGGCCTTAGCGACTTTTATTTGTACTAATAATAAACTACGAATTTTAGATGTAACTAAAAATGTTATGTTAAACAAATTTGATTGTCAATATAATGATTTGCGGTCTTTGAATTTGAAAAATAGGAATAACAAAAATTTTGATCTGACTTATTCTAATTTTACAAACAATTCCCTACTTACTTGTATTAACGTAGATGATGAAAATTATTCAAATGCAAATTGGTCGAATAAAAAAGACGCCAAAGCAGTTTATTCTTCAAATTGTAACTCTTTAGGTCTCGAAGAGTCTGTTTTTAATAAAGCTGTTATACACCCAAACCCAACTAAAGGCGAAGTAAACATTCAAAATGCAAGTTTAGAAAAAGCAAATGTTTATAACAGCTTAGGCCAGCTTGTAAAATCATTTACGTTAAATTTAAGTACTACCCATAATACGATCGATTTATCCGGTCTGTCAAAAGGCGTTTATTATGTGTACTTAATCAATGGGGATGCTGCCTCAGCCAAAAAAGTAATTGTCGAGTAATTATAATTTGTTGAATTAAATTTGTTAATAAAAAGTCCCACTTTCGACATCATGAAAATGGGACTTTTTTGCATTTATAGCTTTAATTTTAAAGAATTTCTTCGCAGGTAAATACTTCTTTTAAGCGAACACCTTTTTCGGTCTGTTCTACTGTTATAATTTGGTTATGTGCATCATGCTCTAAAAACAAATAATAATTGTGGTCTGCAGCCGCGTTCAAAAATTTAGATTTCTCCGGCATTGTCAATAAAGGTCGTGTATCATAACCCATTACATAGGGTAACGGAATATGCCCGGCAGTGGCTAACAAATCGGCACAGAAAACAATCGTTTTATCCTGATATTGGATATGTGGAATCATTTGCTTTTCGGTATGGCCATCCACATAATAAATTCCAAAATTCATTTCTTCAGAAAAACCGAAATCACTTTCGGGACGCTTTATAAAATTCAGCTGTCCGCTTTCCTGCATAGGCAGAATATTCTCTGAAAGAAAAGAAGCCTTTTCGCGTGCATTGGGTTTTGTTGCCCATTCCCAATGATTTTCATTCGTCCAAAACTTTGCATTTTTAAAAGCAGGCTCGTAAAAAGTCCGGTCTGAATTCCATTGCACACTTCCTCCACAATGGTCAAAATGCAAATGCGTCATAAAAATGTCTGTAATATCGTCTCTCTGAAAACCATATTTTGCCAACGATTTGTCTATCGAATGCGATCCCCACAGCGAATAATAGCCAAAAAACTTCTCCGATTGTTTGTCTCCCATTCCGGTATCAATCAAAATCAGACGATTTCCATCTTCAATAAGCAGGCAGCGTGCAGCAATATCAATTAAGTTATTAGCATCGGCAGGATTGGTTTTGTTCCAGATGGTTTTAGGAACTACGCCAAACATAGCTCCTCCATCTAACTTAAAATTTCCGGATTCTATAGGGTAAAGTTTCATGAGAATAGATTTTTAATAGGAAAACAAAACTAGGAAATACTATTTCATTTTTACAACAAACCATCATAAAGTCTTCAAAAAACAATAATAAAGTCTCATTCTTTTATCAATATAACATATATCTATTTTAACATTTGTTATAATAATGTGAACCGTTATGGAAAAAGGTTTTTAAGTCGTATCTTTGCCGATAATTTCATTTCAACATTGAAAGACAGCACTTTAAAATCGTAATCTTCGGATTACTATTTTTAAGAGCAAAATTGAGGTGAAAGCAAAAATAAACACGATAAACAATGATAAAAGTTTCTGATACTGCCAAAAATAAAATCATCGATTTGATGAGAGAAGATGGTTTTGATGCTGCTAGCGACTACGTAAGAGTAGGCGTAAAAAGCGGTGGATGCTCTGGTTTGTCTTATGATTTAAAATTCGACAAAACCAAAGGCGACGACGATAAAATATTTGTAGACAACGACATAACAATTGCAGTTGAAAAAAAATCATTTCTATATCTGGCCGGAACAATTCTTGAATTTTCAGGTGGATTAAACGGAAAAGGTTTTGTATTCAATAATCCGAATGCAAGCAGAACTTGTGGTTGCGGAGAATCTTTTTCACTATAAAATAATTAAACGATTGCAAAATTTAAAGATTTAAAAATTACAGAAGTGATAGTATTTAAATCCTTCAATTTTTGAATCTTTCAATAAAGAAACAATGAGCAAATACACAGAAGACGATTTAAAAATCGAACTCGAAACTAAAGAATACGAATACGGGTTTTATACTGATATTGAATCGGAGACATTTCCTATTGGCTTAAACGAAGACATCGTAAGAGCTATTTCCCTTAAAAAAGAAGAACCTCAGTGGATGACCGACTGGCGCATTGAAGCTTTTCGTGCCTGGAAAGAAATGATTGAACCGGAATGGGCAAATGTACATTATGAAAAACCCGATTTCCAAGCCATTTCATACTATTCTGCTCCAAAACAAGTAGATCCAAACAAAACTTTGGACGATGTAGATCCTGAACTTTTAGAAATGTACAAAAAGTTAGGTATCTCTGTCGATGAACAAAAAATGATGAACAATGTCGCTATGGATATTGTAGTCGATTCTGTTTCTGTAGCTACGACTTTCAAAAAAACTCTTGCTGAAAAAGGAATTATTTTTTGTCCAATTTCAGAAGCTATAAAAGAACACCCTGAATTAGTTAAAAAATACTTAGGAACTGTTGTACCTCAAAAAGACAACTTCTATGCTGCCTTAAACTCAGCTGTTTTCTCTGACGGAAGTTTTTGCTATATCCCAAAAGGCGTTCGTTGCCCAATGGAACTTTCCACTTATTTCAGAATCAATCAGGCAGGAACTGGCCAGTTCGAGAGAACACTAGTTATTGCTGATGAAGGAAGTTACGTTTCATACCTTGAAGGCTGTACCGCTCCAAGCCGTGACGAAAATCAATTGCACGCTGCTGTAGTTGAACTAATCGCTTTAGACGACGCTGAAATTAAATATTCTACCGTTCAAAACTGGTTCCCTGGAAACAAAGAAGGAAAAGGTGGTGTTTATAACTTCGTTACCAAAAGAGGTTTATGCGAAACAAATGCTAAAATTTCATGGACACAGGTTGAAACTGGTTCTGCTGTAACCTGGAAATATCCTTCTTGTGTACTTAAAGGAGACAATTCGGTTGGAGAATTTTATTCAATTGCCGTTACCAATAATTACCAACAAGCTGATACCGGAACTAAAATGATCCATTTAGGAAAAAATACTAAATCGACTATTATTTCTAAAGGTATCTCAGCCGGTAAATCACAAAACAGCTACCGCGGACTAGTTCAAATTAGCCCAAGAGCTGAAAATGCCAGAAACTTTTCACAATGTGATTCTCTTTTAATGGGGAACAATTGTGGTGCACATACTTTCCCATATATTGAAAGTAAAAATCCATCAGCCAAAATAGAGCACGAAGCAACAACAAGTAAAATTGGAGAAGATCAGGTTTTTTACTGCAACCAGAGAGGTATCCCTACTGAAAAAGCAATCGCCCTAATTGTAAACGGTTTCAGTAAAGATGTATTGAACAAATTACCAATGGAATTTGCAGTTGAAGCTCAAAAATTATTAGAAATTTCTTTAGAAGGATCTGTTGGTTAATTGCGAGATGGAAGATAAAAAAGTAATCATTTTAGGTTCCTCCAGAAAAAACGGAAATACAACCAGAATCGCGGATGAAATTTCTAAAGAAACCGGAATAGAAGTAATTAATCTGAGTGATTATAATATTTCCTATTATGATTACGAAAGTAAAAACAGAGAAGATGATTTTTTTCCTTTAATAAAAGGTATCATCGAGAAGTATGACACTTTAATTTTTGCAACGCCTATATATTGGTATAACATGAGTGGAATCATGAAGGTATTCTTTGACCGCTTTTCGGATTTAATCCGAATTGAAAAAGAAACCGGAAGAAAACTCAGAGGGAAGAAAATTGGTGTGATCTCCAATTCACACGATAATGAAATTGAAGAGAGTTTTTACATTCCGTTCAAAAAATCAGCCGATTATCTAGGCATGGAATATTTAGGACACGCGCATTTTAATGCTAACATCCTAAACGAAACAACAAAAATAGAATTGACATTTATATAAAATAAAAAGACAATGTTATCAATAAAAAACCTTCACGCCTCAATTGGTGATAAAGAAATCCTTAAAGGAATTAATATAGAAGTAAAAGCTGGCGAAGTACACGCTATCATGGGACCAAACGGTTCAGGAAAAAGTACACTTTCGGCTGTAATTGCCGGAAACGAAAACTATGAAGTTACTGACGGAGAAGTTTTCCTTGACGGAGAAGATCTTGCTGATCTTGCTCCTGAAGAAAGAGCACACAAAGGAGTTTTCCTTTCTTTTCAATATCCTGTAGAAATTCCGGGAGTTAGCGTAACTAACTTCATGAAAACTGCCATCAATGAAACCCGTAAAGCTAACGGTCAGGAAGAAATGCCTGCAAACGAAATGCTGAAAGTGATTCGTGAGAAATCTGAATTGTTAGAAATCGACCGTAAATTTCTGTCACGTTCTCTTAACGAAGGATTTTCCGGAGGAGAGAAAAAAAGAAATGAGATTTTTCAAATGGCAATGTTAGAGCCAAAATTAGCCATCCTTGACGAAACAGATTCGGGTCTTGATATCGATGCCCTTAGAATTGTTGCCAATGGTGTTAACAAATTGAAAAGCGAGAAAAACGCTATCATCGTAATCACGCACTACCAACGTTTATTAGACTATATTGTTCCGGATTTCGTTCACGTTCTTTACAACGGAAGAATCGTAAAATCTGGAGGAAAAGAACTAGCCTACGAATTGGAAGAAAAAGGATACGACTGGATTAAAGCGGAGAATTAAATTTTTGTTTCAGGTTTCATGTTTTTTTAGTTTCAAGTTGATTTATGTTTTGTAAGTTTAAACTTAAATTATTTAAACAGAAATTATGGCGACAATATCTCGATTTGAAGATTTAGAAATTTGGAAAGAAGCTCGACGATTAGCGAAAGAAATTCATCTTATTGCAATTCACACTGAGTTAAGATCAGATCTCAGATTTAAAAATCAAATAAAAGCTTCTTCTGGCTCAGTAATGGATAACATTGCTGAGGGTTTCGAAAGGGATGGAAACTTAGAATTTAGACAATTCTTATCCATCGCAAAAGGTTCAGCCGGAGAAACAAGATCACAATTATACAGAATTTTTGATTTTGAATACGTTTCGGAACAAAAATTTGAGGCTTTAAAAACAGATTATGAAAATTTAAGCGGTAAAATAAAAAACTTTATCTCTTATCTAAATAAAAAAGATTTCAAAGGAAATAAGTTTCAGTAGATTAAACGTGAAACTTTAAACCTGAAACAAAAGGATTCAAAGGAATTAAGTTCCGGCAAACAAGCTGAAACTTGAAACCTGAAACTCCGAAGGAAACAAAAGAAAAATGGATTTAAAAGAAAAATTAGTATCGTCTTTTATGGCTTTTGAAGAGCGTGTCGATGTACATTCAGATTTGCATGACATTCGCACCAAAGCACTAAAAAACTTTGAAAATAAAGGTTTCCCAACCAAAAAGGAAGAAGCTTGGAAATACACATCGTTAAACGCCATCTTAAAAAATGACTTTACGGTTTTTCCTAAGCAGGAAAGTGCAATCGAATTTAATCAGGTAAAGAAATATTTTTTACATGAAATCGACACTTATAAATTAGTGTTCATCGATAGTATTTTTAGCTCGCATTTGTCTTCAACTACACATGACGGAATCGATGTTTGTTTAATGTCTTCGGCATTGACCAAACCAAAATATAAAATGATCATTGATACCTACTTCAATCAGATTGCAAGTAAAGACGATAGTTTGACTTCGTTGAATACTGCCTTTGCAAGTGAAGGGGCCTTCATCAATATCCCAAAAAAGAAAGTTGCCGACAAACCTATTGAAATTATGTATTTCTCTACAGGTAATGAAGCTGCATTAATGGTTCAGCCTAGAAATCTGATTATTGTTGGTGAAAACTCACATGTTCAGATTATCGAGCGTCACCAAAGTTTGAACGAGAATCCCGTTCTGACCAATTCGGTTACAGAGATTTTCGCTCAAAAACGTGCCATTGTTGATTATTATAAAATTCAAAACGACAATAGCGAAGCGAATTTAGTAGACAACACTTACGTTTCTCAACAACAGGAAAGTCATGCTTATGTTCATACCTTTTCATTTGGAGGAAACCTAACCCGTAACAACTTAAACTTTTATCATTTTGGTGAAAGACTGACAAGTACACTTAACGGAATCTCGATCCTAAACGACAAACAGCACGTTGATCATTATACTTTAGTGAATCACGCAACGCCAAATTGCGAAAGTTTCCAGGATTATAAAGGAATTTTCTCTGATCGTTCAACAGGAGTTTTCAACGGAAAAGTTTTAGTAGAGAAAGAAGCTCAAAAAACAAATGCTTTTCAAAAAAGCAACAACATTTTATTGAGTGACAAAGCTACGATCAACGCCAAGCCGCAATTGGAAATTTTTGCCGATGACGTAAAATGTTCTCACGGTTGTACAGTTGGACAATTAGACGAAACAGCAATGTTCTACATGCAGTCACGCGGAATCCCGAAAAAAGAAGCAAAAGCATTATTGATGTACGCCTTCTCAAATGCCGTAATTGAAAGCATTAAAATACCGGAATTAAAACAACGAATTACTAAAATCATCGCTACAAAATTAGGCGTTAATTTAGGATTTGATTTGTAAAATGATTTAACCGCAAGGTTCCAAAGAGTTACGCAAAGTTCGCAGGGTTTAGTTTTAAACTTTGCGAACTTTGCGCTTTTTACTTGGCATCTTTGCGGTTAAATTTATTTTTTTATTGAAGAAATGATCTCCTTCAAAAATTCATTAAAATCAAAATAATGATCTCCTTCATTCACTCCCATCCTAACAATTACCATATCCAGAGACGGAATAATCGCTACCATTTGTCCCTGATAGCCATTACAATAAAACATATCACGAGGCGCATCGGGAAACTTCCCTCCGGCATTTAACCAAAACTGAGCTCCATAACCTCCATTTGAAGTATTCGTTGGAGTTGCGGTATACTTTACCCAGCTCTCCTCTAAGACCTGCTCTCCGTTCCAGTTTCCCTTATGCAAATACAGCAGTCCGAATTTTGACCAGTCTCTCGCTGTTGCCCACGCATAAGAAGATCCTACAAAAATTCCCGACATATCCTGCTCTACAATCATCGAGTTCATCCCAATTTTATCAATCAAGGCACTGTACCAGAAATCAAGATACTCCTGTTGTGTCTTAAACTGACCTCTTAAAATTCGGCACAATAGATTAGTGGTTCCCGAAGAGTAATACCAATGTGTATTAGGTTTAAATTTAGCGGGTTTATCCATTTGCACTTTCCCCATATCTTCTGCCTGAAAAAGCATTTCTGTCGCATCACAAATTTTAGTATAATCTTCCTCCCATTCTAAACCAGAGTTCATATGAAGCAAATCATTAACGGTAATATTTTTACGATCATCATTTCGCCATTCCGCAATCGGAGCAGGTTTATAAATGTCAATTTTCCGTTGTTTCGCCAAAACGCCAAAAGCCGAACTGGTGATACTTTTAGTCATCGACCATCCTAAAATTTTACTGTCTTTATTAAAACCGGTATCGTATTTTTCAGCAATTAATTTGTCTTTATACACCACTACCACGGCACGCGAACGTTTATTCTTTTGGCCTTTTACATCAAACGAACCGTCAACAGCCTTTTTCAGTTTGGCATAGTCAATATTTGAAAAAGTGGTATCCTTTGGTTCTTTATTCCCATAAGGAAAAGAAAGATTGTTAACCAATTTTGTTCTTTTTGGAAGCAGGTACGGCTTCGAAATATCATAATCATTGTCAATCAAAGTAGCGCCCAGTCCTTCTCTGTAAATTGCTTTTCTTTCTTTCAATCCATAAACTGTAGAAACAGCAAACTTACCGGCATCATCAATAGTATTCTCCGCTAAATCAATCATGTGGATATCATTATCCGTTTTTTCGATTAATTCCTTGGAACGATTGTCAATAAAATGACCTGATGCAACACTCTTAGCCGAGAAGCCTGAAATCAAATCCAGTTTAGGATAAGTAGTAAACCCGAAATACAAAAAGGCAAGAACTAAAACAAGTACAAGTAATTTAAGAATTCTTTTCATATGACTAATGCTATTTTTAATGCAATATAAATAATTTACCATCAAGATTATACAACTTATTCCAGAAATAAAATTCATGAAATATAAAAAAATGACTCAATTTTTAAAGAATCTACAAGCAACCGTTCAATTGATAGCATCATAAAAGGAAATTATAGTTTTAATGGATAAACCCATTTTGTTTTAGTACTTTTGTAGGTAGAATTTTTCTAAATAAGACATGTTAGACATCCAAAAAATAAGAGCTGATTTTCCGATACTTTCAGAAAAAGTGAACGGAAAACCTTTAGTATATTTCGACAACGGCGCAACTTCACAAAAACCACAAGTTGTGATTGATGCGATCGCAAAGTATTATCAGGAAATAAATGCCAACATTCATCGTGGTGTTCATACTTTAAGCCAATTGGCGACTGATGCTTACGAAATTTCAAGAGTAAAAATCCAACATCATATCAATGCGAAATTCTCGCACGAAGTACTTTTTACTTCCGGAACAACTCACGGAATTAACTTAGTAACCAATGGTTTTGCTTCTATTTTAAAACCCGGAGATGAAGTTATTGTTTCTTCATTAGAGCATCACAGTAACATCGTACCTTGGCAAATGTTATGCGAGAAAACAGGAGCAACTCTTAAAGTTATTCCAATGAATGAAGAAGGTGAACTAATAATAGAAGCTTATGATGCCTTATTGTCAGAAAAGACAAAAGTGGTAACGGTAAACCATATCTCGAACGCATTGGGAATTATCAATCCGATCAAATACATGATCGAAAAGGCTCATGCTGTTGGCGCTGCTGTTTTGATCGATGGTGCACAGGCCGTTCCACATTTAAAACCTGATGTTCAGGATTTAGATTGTGATTTTTATGCTTTTTCAGGGCATAAAATGTGCGGACCAACGGGAACCGGAATTCTTTATGGAAAAGAAGAATGGCTCAATAAATTACCTCCCTATCAAGGTGGCGGTGAAATGATCAAAGAAGTTACTTTTGAGAAAACGACTTATGCCGATTTACCTCATAAATTTGAAGCAGGAACTCCTAATATTGCGGGTGGAATTGTTCTAGGAACGGCTGTTGATTATTTGAACCATATTGGTTTTCATAACATTCATCAGCACGAAACACATTTATTACAGCACGCAACCAAACGTTTATTAGAAATCGAAGGATTGAAAATTTACGGAACCGGAAAAAATAAAGCTTCCGTGATTTCGTTTAATATTGATGGAATTCATCCGTACGATATTGGTTCCATTATCGACAAACTGGGAATCGCAGTGAGAACCGGACATCATTGTGCACAGCCAATCATGAATTTTTTCTGCATTCCGGGAACGATCCGTGCTTCATTTTCTTTTTACAATACCAAAGAAGAAATTGACATAATGGTTGAGGCCATTAAAAAAGCGAAAGCTATGTTAAGCTAAAAAAATCTTTTATGAGGATATTATCTTTGTTGCTCTTAACCTTTTTTATTGGAACAAGCTGTTCCAGCCAAAAAAAAGCCGACATGAAAGCTACCGAAATTGAATACTCTGCAGTTTCCCGAGGCACTTACAAAGTAATAGTGGTACAGAATAAAACAGTTTCAGTAACCAATGGCCGCAATGCTCAGCCGGTAGAGAGCAAAATAGATGATTTCAAATGGAAGCAGATTGTAGCTGAATTTTCAAAAATCAATCTCAAAACTATTCCGGACTTAAAAGGCCCAACACAAAAACGCTTTCATGATGGAGCTGCTCTGGGAAATTTAAAAGTCACTCAGAATCAGAAAATATATGAAACTCAGGGTTTCGATGATGGATACCCTCCAAAAGAGATAGAAAATTTGGTAAATTTGCTACTGGATTTTACGAAAAAATAATTATGACGATAAAAGAAATACAAAACGAAATAATCGACGAATTTTCAATGTTTGATGATTGGATGCAACGTTACGAGTACATCATCGAATTAGGAAAAAGTCTTCCGTTAATCAAAGAAGAATATAAAACCGACGACAATTTAATCAAAGGATGTCAGTCTAAAGTTTGGCTGCAAGGGGAACAAAAAGAAGACAGCATTGTCTTTACTGCCGATAGTGATGCCATCCTGACTAAAGGTATTATCGCGATTTTAATTCGTACATTCTCCAATCAAAAAGCATCCGATATTTTAAGTGCCGATGTTGATTTTATTGACGAAATTGGTCTAAAAGAACATTTATCTGCAACACGTGCGAATGGTTTGGTATCGATGATTAAAAACATCAAAATGTACGCATTGGCTTTTGATGCAAAAAATAAAAATTAAATCATTAAGACATTAAGTTTCGTAAAGGCTTATACTTAATATCTTAATGGTAAAACAAAAAAATTTACGTTGAAAAACAAAAAATAAAATGGAACAAGAAATAGACACAAACGAATTAGGAGAATCTATCGTAAAGGTTTTAAAAGGCATTTACGATCCGGAAATTCCTGTAGACATATACGAGCTGGGATTGATTTACGATGTAATGGTCAACACCGATTACGAAGTAAAAATCTTAATGACTTTAACTTCTCCAAACTGCCCTGTCGCAGAAAGTTTGCCAAGAGAAGTAGAAGAAAAAGTAAAAACAATTGAAAACATAAAAGATGTTGATGTTGAAATTACTTTCGATCCGCCATGGAGCAAAGACTTAATGAGCGAAGAAGCAAAATTAGAATTAGGAATGCTTTAATATTTGTTTCAAGTTTCAAGTTTCACGTTACTCAACTTGAAACTTGAAACCTGAAACCAAAATTTTCTTATGGAAGAAATCATCAATAAAGTTGCCAATAGTGCCTTGGAGGTTTTTGATCTTGAAGATTATTACCCAAAAGGAGCACGTGTGCAAATCGATATATCACAATGGCTTTTAGAAGGTTTTTTATTAAAGGAAAAAGACTTTAGAGAGCATTTAAAAAATCACGACTGGTCGCAATATCAAGATCAATATGTGGCTATAAATTGCAGTACAGATGCAATTGTACCTGCCTGGTCTTCTATTCTGGTTGCAATCCATTTGGCTCCATATGCTAAAAAAGTGGTAAACGGGACTATAGAAGATCTTGAATCAAGCTTATACGAAGAAATATTAAGCAAACTGGATTACACGCCCTACAAAGGCAAACCTGTTATCGTAAAAGGCTGTTCCCGTAAACCTGTACCTACCCGTGCCTACATTTTAGCAGCAACCTATTTGCAACCTTTTGCAAGAAGTATCATGTATGGCGAGGCTTGTTCGGCGGTACCCTTATACAAAGAACCAAAGAAATAACACCCCTTACCAACTGCATCCCATAAGGCTTTTTAACGATTATTTAGTATATTTGTTCTTACACATTTAAACCAGATATCATGAAAAAGCTAGCGTTATTACTTCTTATTTTAGCAAACTTTACTTTTGTTCATGCGCAAAATTCAGAAAAGGAACTGATCCAGAATACTGAAAAAGCAGTAAAAAAAATAAATGATACTATAGAAGATGAAGGATGGAAGGCAAAAGGTACTGTGTCTCTTTTACTGAATCAATCGAGCTTTAACAATTGGGTTGCCGGGGGCGAAGACAGCTTCTCCGGAACTTTAGGAATCAATTATGACTTTAACTATAAAAAAGACGATCTCACCTGGGACAACAAGATTCTGGCTTCGTATGGTCTTTTGCAAACTAAAAATGCCGATTTCGAAAAAAAGACTGATGACCGTTTAGAATTTAATTCAATTGCAGGAAAGAAAGCTTTTGGAGATTGGTATTATTCTTTCTTTTTAAATTTCAGAACCCAATTTACAACCGGTTATCTTTATGGGAAGGATGTAAACGGGAAGGAAATCCGAACTGAAAACACCAAGTTTATGTCTCCGGGGTATCTAACTACAGGACCTGGTATTTACTGGTCTAAAACGGAGAATCTAAAAATAAACTTTGCTCCTCTAACTTCAAAATTTACTTTTGTAGACCGCGCTTATACTTCGGGAATTGATCAGGCAACCGGGCTTCCTTATGTAGACGGAGCCTATTTTGGAGTAGATGCTAATAAAAGTATGTTATACGAACTCGGGTTTTATGCTTCAGTTTATTACAAACTGGCTATTATGACCAACGTAACTGCCGAGAATACCCTGAATTTGTATTCTAACTATTTAAGAGATCCGCAAAATGTAGATATCAACTATTCGTTGAATGTTATCATGAAAGTTAACAAATTTCTATCAGCAAACTTATCCTTCCAGGCCATCTATGACGATAATGCTTTCAGTGGATTCCAAACCAGACAAGTGTTTGGCGTAGGAATAAATTTCGGCTTCTAATAAAAACCAAAACGGCTTTTGATTACTCAAAAGCCGTTTTTTTATTCTTCTTCTTTTTCGATTGCATCTTTATAATCCGGATACAAAAACTTATTATACGGAAATCTGGTGATATGAATCTGGCGGACTGCCTCGTAAACCATTTCTCTGAATTCTTCAAAATTCTGTTTTTGTGTTGCCGAGATAAACAGTGTTTTATCTTCTCCAACATTACTCATCCAGGTCTGTTTCCATTCCTCAAGAGTATAATGTCTTCTTGTTCTCTCCGTAATTAAATCATCTTCATCAATCGTCAAATGTTTGTAGGCATCAATTTTATTAAAAACCATAATAGTTGGTTTGTCATTACTCTTAATCTCTAACAAAGTTTGATTTACCGATTCGATATGGTCTTCAAAATCAGGGTGTGAAATATCTACAACATGCAATAATAAATCGGCTTCACGCACCTCATCGAGTGTACTTTTAAACGAATCTACTAGTTGCGTTGGCAATTTTCTAATAAAACCTACGGTATCTGATAATAAGAACGGTAAGTTTTTAATCACTACTTTTCGAACAGTGGTATCTAAAGTTGCGAATAGTTTATTTTCAACAAAAACATCACTTTTACCAATCGCATTCATAAGGGTCGATTTTCCAACATTGGTATATCCTACCAATGCCACACGAACCATCGCACCGCGATTACTGCGCTGAATGCTCATTTGTTTGTCGATGGTCTTAATTTTATCCTTTAATAACGAAATTCGGTCACGCACGATACGTCTGTCCGTTTCGATCTCGGTTTCTCCCGGACCACGCATACCAATACCCCCTTTTTGACGCTCAAGGTGTGTCCATAAACCTGAAAGTCTGGGAAGTAAATATTGACATTGTGCCAACTCAACCTGTGTTCTTGCATAAGAGGTCTCTGCTCTTTGTGCAAAAATATCCAGAATTAAATTCGTTCGGTCTAAAATTTTACAATCAATAATTCTGGAAATATTCTTTTGTTGTGATGGTGATAATTCGTCATCAAAAATCAACGTCGATATATTGTTTTCTTTTACAAAAAGATTGATTTCATCTATTTTTCCTGTCCCTACAAAAGTCTTCGGATTTGGACGTTCCATTTTTTGCGAAAAGCGCTTAATCACTTCACCTCCAGCGGTAAAAGTCAAAAACTCTAATTCATCCAGATATTCGTTAAGTTTTTCTTCACTTTGATTTTGAGTTATAATACCTACAATGGCTGTTCTCTCAAAATTTATAACTTCTTTTTCTAACATAGCTTTGAATAAGGTGCAAATTTAATGATTTGTAAGGTACTAACACTTATAGAACTTCTTTTTTAAACTGTATTTGAAAAATTACCTTATTCTTTAAAAAATCCAAATCCCAAATTCCAATTGTTAATCGAAGTTTGGGATTTGGGATTTGATTTTTCAGTTTTAAAATTTACGTTACTCGTAAATAAAAGTCTTTTCTGTTTTTACAATTCCATTCTCCTCTATCTGAGAACAAGAGATTGGAAAGTTCAACTTGTTGTATTTGTATTTTCTACTCACTCCGACCAAGACAGTAGAGGAAGGGCTAAAAACAATTTCGTTATTAGGGGAGATGGATTCAAAGCTAAATTCTTCCTCATGATAGGAGATCATAGGTACAATCACTTTATAATTGTCTCCAAATAAGCTTTTAACAATTAAAACATCAACAGAGTTTTTATCATCAAAAATAAAACTTTTCGAAATTTTATCTCCTACCAAACCTTTATGCTTTATGACATTATCGTTGAAGTAAACATATTCAATTTTACCAATGATGGCTTTATTTCTGTCTCGGGAAGTACGTCGCACAATAGCACCATTTTCAACAATATACTCGATATCATCAACTAAGTTCTGGTGATTAGTGCTCTTTTTCGTAATTACCTTCACTCTGGCTCCTTCGTAGGTAAAAGTTACTACCTTGGTAATATAATCGTTACCTTCCTGGTATTTTTTAACAAACTTCGTGATGTTATTGTCAGCATCATACGTATAATTCACAACTTCTTTCCAGTCACTTCCTACCTTATCTTTAACCGTCATATCCAATAGTCCTTTGGTATTGTAAAAGAAATGCTGAATGACATCTGAAGTAGTAATGGTTTGTATTTTTCCGTCTTTAAAAACAACTGTTTTGTTTACAATTTCACCATCTTTAGAATTCTGGTAATTTGTTTTTACAATATTAATTTGTTTCAGTCTCACAGGTTTAGCATCCTGATTCTGACTATGTACTAAACACGGGAAAACCATCATGATGATGGCAAGAAAATAGATTTTCATAGTGGTATTTGTATTGATTTGGGGTGACCAAAATACAAAATTCTATTAAAATCTAACCGTTTAAATCTCAAAAACAATACCGTATTAAATTATCGTCTAAAAATCAACACCTTAACTGAATCTCTATTAAAAACAGCCTTATTTTTCAGCAAAAATTCTAACATCATCAACCATAAAAGCGCCATTCAAAGTTTTATCCTTACCCGAACCTAGGTATTTAAATGCAATATTAATACTCCCTGAATAGGAAGATAAATCAATTGCTCCGGAACTGATAAAAACCCGGGACGGTGTTGACAATGACGGAAATTTTGCTGTTAGTTTTGTCCATTTTGCTTTGGTTACACTAGAACCATCGAAATTAGTTGAAACATAGACTTCAAGCACATTTGATGGCGAATCAATCTTTAAGTCGTGCTGTGCGCTTCTAAAGGATAATACTGCATTTTTATAACCGCTCAAATTGATTTTTGGAGTAACCATCCAGGCAACATTTTCGGCTGCGGTTGTACTTGTAGTATTAAACTCTGCATAACCGTTTCCGGCATACAGCATACTCTCCCATAATTTTGAAGCTTTCTCAACAATGTTACTCCAACCCGGCAAAGTGAAATTCACATTATTTTTCACGGATTGAAAATCTTCCACAAAAATCGGAATATCTCTTTTTCCGTTCATTTCCAGATCTTTTTCTGATCTGCTCATTAGTTGATAATCTGATCCGTATTTGGTCAAAACTCCTCTCACTTTTCCGCTCCCTTCCGGTACCAATTTATTAGCAAAACCAGCATAACTGCTTGTTCTGAAAATAATCTGATTGCCACTTTTATCCTGAAGGTTCCAATTTGTCGAACCTCCTACATTGTTAGACTCTTCAAAATAATGACGACCGATCGCTTCCTCCGCAAACTGGACTCCACTTAACTCCACCAGCGTATTAAGCTTATCATCATTTAGTGCTTCTTCTACAGAAATTACTTGCACCAGCTTACTTTCATTCATTATTGTACAAGACCCGTTAAGTACAGTTTTATAATCGGTCTGCGAAATTCTGCCAATCGTTGGATCTCCCGAATTGCTTACAGACAAACTTCCGATACGCAAACCACCAAAATATAAATCTGTAAACTGATTCTTTAATTTGATATACACTTTATTCCCTACCCGAAAATCGATATAGGTGTTGGTAACATCAACCGCAATACTAAATCCTATTGCCGGTGTTTCATCCGTTGCAATAGTTTGCAGGAAAAGTATTTTAAAGAAATTTCCTCCCTCATCGCTTGACACCACATAGGCCTCAATAGTATCATCGTAACCATATTGTTTCGGAACGGGCCCTGAAAAATCTTTGACTTTCTGAACCTTTTGATTAATAACTAAATTGGGGTGTGTACATTCCAATTTTGGAATTTCAATTTCATTATTGCAGCTATAAATCATCGGCAACAAGAATACATAACCGAAAACTAATAATCTTTTTTTCATTTCAAATTGGTTTTAAAATTTTACAAACTCATTGTCAGGTTCACAAAATAAGTTCTTCCATATCCATAATAATATTTAGAACCAAATGAGGGTGTTCCGCTGGAAACATCCTGATTAAGGGCTCTGAAATTGGCATTTCGGGCTTGCTCAAAACCTCCTGTTTTGTACACCGCATTCAAAACATTATTAACACTCCAGAAAAGCCCGATATATTTGTGAGCGATACGCCAGGACTTTCCTCCTGTAATATTTAATAATGAAACCGGATTAAATTTTTCCTGTTTCAGTAAAGCAGCCGTCCGTTCTTCCGTCGCTTCCGGAAAGAGGTGACCATTCACCGCGTTTACATAAAACCGATTGGTCCGTGCAATTGGCGAAACGTCAATATAAGCTTCGGACAAATAATTAATATTCGCTCCCAGCCACCAAAATTTAGGATCTCTGTATTCTAATCCAATCGAATAAGCTTGTTGGGGCATGCCCGCTTGTTTGTAGTTTTTAAGATAGGATTTTCCAAAATCAAAAATGGTCTGGGTACCGCCTTCCGACACATTTGCATCGTTAGTTATAGATACATTAGGATTACTGCTATAGACATAATTACCGTATGCCGCAGATGAAGTCACTTTTAAAGTTGATGAAATTTGCCATTCAAGACTAAACTCCATACCAATATTTTTCTTGTCCAGATGTGTTAAAGTCTGACTAACAAATGCATCCGTATTGTTGTAAGCTGCGCCCTGATCAAAAATTCCTTCAGCAAAGAAAAAGGACGTTCGGGTCGTATTTTTAATCAATGAATAATAAATTGTAGAACGAATTTTAAAATTTGGAGAACGAAAAACATAGTTTCCTTCGGCACTACTTATACTTTCATTTTCAATTCCGTCGACTATTGAATTATTCAATCTGGAATTTAAAAACGTGTTTCGTAAGGATGGTGCTCTGCTAAGATGCATTCCGTTAAAAAACAGCCATTGTTTTCCTGAAATTTTATAGGTCAGACCTACTTTAAAACCAAAATTTTCAAAATTCACCTTGTTACTTTTTCCAAGTGATGATGTTGGATAAATCCCATTTTGATACAATCCTTCTCTCTGGTAATTGGAAACAGAATAAGACTGTCCTAAATAAAAATCTGTTTTATTATAACTGAATTTAAACTGTGTGAAAGCATCAATTGTAGTTGCAAAAAGATTATAATTGTAACCATAAATATCTCCTTCTTTTACCTCACGATTTGGATTTTTTAAATCGGACTGCGACTGATTGCCTTGGTAAAATGTATCAATGTCTTCAAAATATTGCCCTCCCAACAAATCTAAAAGATATTGAAACTGATGTGACTTTAAATTTCTAAAAGTAATTCCTCCGTCAAAAGCAATATTCTCTGTTAATTGTATATTCAGATTTGAATTTGCAGCTAGGGTTTTATCAGCTGTCCGGTCTTCGTATAAAACATAATGGCTTTGTGCAGGCTCAAATCCGTTAATTATTCCATCCGAATTTAAAATTGATTTCTGATTGGCACGATATAATTCATCCCAATTGATTTGGCTGTCTTCGAGAAAATTTGCTTTTGCCTTTTCGGCACTTATAAAATCGGGAGTGAAATCTCCCGAAAACTCCCCTTTGTCTTTTTCGTAGATTGAGGTGTAATAACTGGGCAATTTTTGATAATACACCGGATCAGGACTGGGGGCGTTTTGATAATCAATAGTACTGTTTCCTACCTGACCGAATTGATACATTAAACTGGAATTCAGATTTGTTTTCTCATTTATTTTGTAATAATGATTTAGCATCAATACCGGTTCTTCTACTCTTTTTACTCGCGCATTTCTCTTTTTCCCGTTTTGAAATCCCCAATAAGAATTGTATTTCTCATTGGTTAATTGGGCAACTTCATCTGTATTTGCCGAATTTTTCCCTCTTGAATTTGGCGTATAAAACCCTGTAAAGTTCAATGAATGGTTGTCATTCAGTTTCTTTTCTACACTAATAAAAAAAGATTCTGCTTTGAAATTTGTTCCGTCAAAATAACCTTCATCCGACCAGCGTTTTCCTGCTGAAAGTACATAAGCCCAACCGGAAGCATTCATTCCGGAAGCATAAGTAGCAATAGCCCGCCAATTGTAGGCTGTATTGCTCCCGGAAAAAGAAATCTGGCTACTTTTTCTGTACAATGAAGCACGTGTATTTATTTGCTGGGTTCCTAAAACTCCTCCAAAAGTATAACTTGAAGCGGCTGCTCCGACTGAAAATTCCTGATTTCGCAATACATTGTTCAAACCTCCCCAATTACCCCATTGCGGTCTTCCGTCGTAAATTTTATTCATGACCATACCGTTAAGCATCATCGTCCCATTTTCGCTGTCCAGACCCCGAACTCTAAATCGGGCCTGTCCCCAATTGAAAGCTGAAGCTTGCATAAAAGCATCTCTTGAAGATTGCAAAAGACCTGAAGTCATTTCGGAAGAACTATTATCATCCAAAAAATCGCTGTCTAATAAGGTGATGAGTGCTGCCGGTGTCTCCTCTGAAAAATTATCTTCTAACGGTAAAATCCCCAGTTCAACCTTTTGCCCCGGGTTCGATTGTATTTTTAAAAGAAGATCTTTATAGCCCTGACTGTGTATCCATAATAATTGTTCTCCCTTTATAGCAGAGTGTAATTCAAACTTTCCCTTTGCATCAGTTAATTGTGTTATGGAAGAATTTTGAATGTTTACCACAATATTTTCCAATGGATTTAGAGTCTTTGAGTCAACTATAGTTCCTGAAAAAGTGGTTTGTTCTTGTGCAAACAAAAGACTAATAGGCAATAAAACAAATAGTAACGTTCCTTTTTTTATCATGAAAACCCCAATTTACTTTTATAATTTTAGTTTTAGGATTGAATGTTTTTAAAAACAAAAACATCCAATCTCTTACATCAAAAGATAAAATTGGTTTTTGGAAGAGATAAAAAATAATAAGCTAATACTCCTTATTTAGTTTCAGGATTCAAATATAAACAAAAAACAATAAGAAAGTATTTTCTTGTTAAATAAAATTTAACTTCAAAACAATCTCTCGCTTTTTTTTAGCGTACAAACTAAGAGTCTATCCTGATTTTGGAAACCATAAAAGCAATCAGAACTCCGAAAATTCCAATAAAAGCGAATGAAAACTGAAGTCCAAAAGTTTCAGCGATATGTCCGATAACCGGTGGTCCCATTAAGAACCCCAAAAAACTTACACTCGAAACAATAGTTAAAGCTTCTCCGGGTGGAACGGTCGGGTTTTTCCCTGCCATACTATAAACGGTAGGAACTATAGTGGCAACTCCTAAACCAACTGCCATAAAAGCAATGGTACAAGGTATAAGATAAGGAAGAAAAACGGCTGTAAAAAGTCCGGCAGAAATCATAACACCACTAATTTGCATCACACGTTCACGTCCAAATTTATTGATCAGACCGTCTCCCAGAAAACGTCCGCTTGCCATCATAATCATGAAGGAAGTATATCCTAAAATCACCAACGGACCAGGTGCTTTTACGATATCTTTAAAGTATACTCCACTCCAGTCGAACATTACACCTTCGCTTGCCATACTGCAAAATCCAATCACTCCAAGCCAGATTAAAGCGCTGTCCGGTTTTACAAATAACTTCTTTTTCTCGTTCTTAACTTTGATTTTTTCTTTGGCTTTAATTAAAAACTTAAAGTTAAAAGCAATCATTATTAATACGATTCCCGCCACGATCAGGAAGTGATGAAGAGGACTTAGTTTTAAAGCCAGCATTCCCAACCCTACTAAAGCCCCGGTAAATCCGGCAAAACTCCACATGCCATGAAAAGACGACATGATTGTTTTCCTAAAAAGAACTTCGGTATAAACGCCTTGTGTATTGACCGCGATATTGGCCAGATTTCCAAACAATCCAAACAGAAATAATCCTAATGACAATTGTAAGGCGGTAGTAGCCAAACCTAAATTGGCCAGACATAAAACATACATGATTAAGGAAAGAATCAAAATTCGATGACTGCCAAATTTTGTAACCATCTTACCTGAGAATGGCATAATTAGTAATTGTCCCATTGGCAAAGCAAAAAGAATAGAACCAAGGTCTCCTTCGGTTAAATGCAATGCTGTTTTAATGTCCGGAATCCTGCTTGCCCAGGTCGCAAAACTTAAACCCATTCCAAAATAAAACATCCCAACAGCCAAACGAATTCGGTTCAGATAGGAGATTTTAGCTTCTCTGTAAGCTTTCTTAATTTTTCCTTTGGTTTGGAATAATGCTAATGGATTGAAGTCGATCAAAATAATTCGTTTTGGATTTAACACTATAAAAGTACTAAAAAGCTGCTTTATGGCCTATAAAACCTGACTGTTACTCAATTTACAACGTTGTATGTTTATAATTTTTTTGAGGGACAAAGGTTCTGAAAAGCAAAGGCGCAAAGTTTTTTGTCGTTAACTACTTCTAATTGTTTTATTTTATAGACTATGATACTTCTTTTCAGATTTCAAGAATTAAAAAATCTGTGACAATCTGTTTTATCCGTCAAATCTGTGTGCAGCTTCACTACAAATTAATTACTTTTTGCTGCGTATGACTTGCGATTGCTGCTTCGATAATCTGCATTACTTTTACTCCGTCCTGTGCAGTAACCGGTTCTTTTTCATTCTTTACGATAGCCTCATAAACACCATCAAAGAAAGAAAAATAATTACCCTGAAGCGTTGGAATTTTTTCCCTGATTACTTCTCCCTCAATTTCGGTGTGTAAAAAGCCTTGTAAAACCTCTGATTCTGTACCCCAGGATTCTAAATTTGGTTTCTTACCTAATTTTAAATCATCTTCCTGAACATCTCCACGAGGTTTTAAAAATGATCCTTTTTTACCGTGAATCACATAAGCAGGATTAGCTTCTCTCACAAAAAAACCGGCTTTTAAACGGACTCTGAAATTTTCATAAATCAACAATAGATCGATCCAGTCGTCCACCAAAGTATCCGCTCTGGTAAAACGAATGTCTCCAAAAACTGCATTTGGAGAACCAAACAAACAAACGGCCTGATCAATTAAATGCGGACCTAAATCTTTCAGGATTCCGGCACCATCATTTACAGTTTCTTTATGTGCTTTAGGACTTAATAACGGATTGTATCGGTCAAAATGAAATTCAGCTTCGATCAAATCTCCTAAAACCCCATCACCAATTACTTTTTGAACCGTTTTAAAATCACTGTCCCATCTTCTGTTTTGAAAAACGGCTAATTTCAGTCCTTTTTCTTTTGCAATTGCAGCCAGTTCCTGAGCTTCGGCTACTGTTGTGGTAAACGCTTTTTCAACTACAGCATGTTTTCCGCTCAAAAGTACTTGTTTCGCATATTCATAATGCGTTCCCACGGGTGTGTTTACAATCACCAAATCGACATCATCCGCCAACAAGTCTTCGATCGAGGCATAACTTTTTACAGCCGGATAATCCTGCTGAATGAGTTTTTTGCTTCTTTCCCAGGAGCCCAATAATTCAAACCCTGGGTGTATATTTAAAAATGGAGCATGAAACACCTTCCCTGACATTCCATATGATAATAGTGCTGTTTTTATTTTTTGCATTTCATGTTTAGTTTTTTGCCACAGATTATTATGATTAAAAAGGTTTTTATTTCTGCCACGACCCGAGCAATAGCGAACGGACGAAGTAATTCACGAATTATGTTAAGTTTTTAAACACAACGATTTGTATAGATTCGTGAATTTGTGGCGGAAAAAAAACATTAAATTTTCGCTCTTTCGTATTGTTTTGGCCACTGAATATCGTCGTTTAATTCTTTAGCAAAATCTAAAGGTAAATTCGGATTTCTGAGCGATTCTCTGGCAAACAAGATCACATCGGCCTGACCACTCTCCAAAATTTCTTCTGCTTGCTTAGCTTCTGTAATTAAACCGACAGCCCCTGTTAAAATAGAAGCTTCTTTTTTTATTTTGGCTGCGAAAGGAACCTGATAATTGGGCTGTAAAGGAATCTGCTGATGCGACACTAATCCGCCTGACGAGGTATCAATTAAATCAACACCTTTTTCTTTTAAGAGTATTGAAAGTTGTACGGATTCCTCCGGATTCCATCCTCCTTCTGCCCAATCTGTAGCTGAAATTCGAACCAATAAAGGCAAATCAGACGGCCATTCGGATTGTACAGCTTCAACAATTTCTAAAGTCAGACGGATTCTGTTTTCGAAACTTCCACCATATTCGTCATTTCTGACATTTGTTAAAGGTGATAAAAACTGGTGCAGCAGATATCCGTGCGCTCCATGAATTTCCATGACCTGAAAACCGGCTTTAACGGCTCTTTTTGTTGCTGCTTTAAAATCTGAAATTACTTTTTGAATTCCATTTTTATCTAAAGCTTCAGGAAGAAAAGGTTCATCATCATGATACGGGATCGCACTTGCCGAAACAGTCTGCCACCCACCTTGTCCAATATCTAATTTTTTATTGCCCTCCCATGGAATCGAAACACTTGCTTTTCGTCCGGCATGTGCCAATTGAATTCCGGGTACAGCATTTTGAGAAAGAATAAATTCGTTAATTGTTTTTAATTTTTCAATATGTTCGTCTTTCCACAAACCTAAATCAGAAGGAGAAATTCTTGCCTCAGGAGAAACTGCGGTAGCTTCCTGGATGATTAAACCCACTCCGCCACTGGCACGACTGCCCAGATGAACCAAGTGCCAATCGTTTGCAAATCCGTCTATTGCCGAATACTGGCACATAGGCGAAATAACAATTCTGTTTTTTAAAGTAATCTTTTTTATGGTTAAGGGAGCAAATAATAATGAGGTCATATTGTAACTTTTAATTGTTTTAAACCGCCTGTTGGCTATGACGGTACTCTAAAAAGTAAAGTTACGGTATCTGCTTAAAAGTAAAAATTCAAATGTTTATTAATTAACAAACATTTAAAACAAGTTTCGGTTGTTCCAAAGAGTATAATATTCCAGATGCAACAATTCAAAACGATTTTCAGATTCCAGGATCGTTCCTTTTTTCATAACCAGTTGTTTTAACAACAAGATTTTTCAGCGTGTTTATTGGATCAAAACCGAAGTACATTCTTCTTTTATTTTTAAATATGTCCTCACTAATATGAATATCTAAATCTTGGTTCAATAATAGATTTAATTAAATAGACAACTGCAAACATCACAATGAGTACTATTTTAACTGTTTTTGTTTTCAAATCACACTCTAATAATTTTTAATCATTCTGATAAAGAGAAAAGTTATTTTACTCACTATAAAAAACTTTCTTTCATTTATTTCCGAAGATCTCGTTTGTCTTTAATTGGTATAAGAAAAGACTGGAAATTGAAAAAACAATGGTCGTTATAATTGATCCTTCAAACCCAAAATCACCTCCACTTAAAAAATAAGGCCTTTCAGGATAATATTGTAAAACGCTCGTTACCTTTAAACCACTTATATTACTCCCTAACAAACAACCAATCGAGAAATTCCAAAAAGCATGGATAAAGCCACATAAAAAAATTGAGTTACTCTTTAAGTATATCAAACTAAAAAAAACTCCCGCCACCACAATATTAATCAAACCTATAATATTGATATTAGGATTAAATAAATGAAAGAAACTAAAAAACACCGAAACTAATACTATATTCTTAATTGAAATTTCTTTTATCAGAATCTTATACGGAATATATCTGAATAGAATCTCCTCTAATAATGCCGAAAGAAATATTAAGATAAAATAGCCAATAATTTCAATATCCCAATTTACCGTACTTTCTACTTTAATCCATTTAAATATAATCAGAAAAAAATATACTATAAATGATATCAAGCATGTAAATACAACTAACCAATAATTAGTTTTTTTACTAAAAAAATTACTTTTAAAATTTTGATACCATTTTTGTTTTCGAAACAGGTATACAATGTAAATTAATTGTGGGCAAAATGTAGCAATCCACATTTTATAACTAAAACTATTTATTCTAAAATCTTCAAAAGCAATAAATATAAAAGGTATCGATATAAAAGATATAATTAAAAAAGCACGAATATAGAAGTTTATTATTTTTTTCATATTTAATAAAAATAGCATTATCCTTTTTGTAATGTTACTAAAAGGATAATGCTTTTGCTACAATTCTAATAATTTAAACTAAATTTCATAATGATGACCACCTCCTACTGGATGTGCAGCAATACTATCAGCAGCTCTTTCTAATAAATATCCTGTAAATCCAAGCACGAATCCGATAAGTGAACCTCCCTCAATATGATTCATTTCCTCTGTGGTTAATTGTGTTAAATTTTCCATTTTTTTAAGTTTTAAATTTTTATTCAAAAAGTTCTTTAGCTGCTTTATAGCCTTTTTTGACATCATCCTGCGAATACATTAATTCATATGCAACTTCAGCCAAAAGCCACCAATAACCCCCATCAACTTCTTGTACTTCCTGAGCACTAAGCTCCACTAAATTCAAATTTTCTAAATTCATAATTTTAAATTTAAACCGTTCATTAATCTTTTCAATAAAATCATTTTCTCGAGAATTGATTCATAAGAACAAACTTACAATACTTCCATCTAATAACATTGGACGGAACTCTTAACCTCCGAAAATTTCTTTCCTTTCTTCGTCTTTAATTATACTGAGCGAATAATGCACTATTAGCTCAAAGGAAGTTTCATAGTAAAAGCTCTCTCTTTTTTTACAATATTTTAATGGCGCATCAAATCCTTTAATTATTTCCAATTCATTGTAAAGCTGGCTTCTGCTTAAAAGCATTTTTTTTGCAAAAGCAACCGGCGAGCCTGTTTTCTCCTCACAGATTAACTGATGAATCCTTTTCATTCGCTCTATTTTCTCTATAAAACTCATCGGCTGCAATAAAATTAAGTGAAACATGAAATCATTAAACACCAGTTCTTTCTTCTTCATAAGAAAGCAACGGCATCAAAAAGTAGGAAAATTACAAAGTATTTTTACAACAAATTGCCTCAATAAGCCATAAAACTATCATGATAAGACTTATTTTACACCCAAGTATCTTTTTATCACAAGGCAAGAGAAAAAACATTATCTCTTTCATTTTTATGAAGAAGACTTTAGTTCTGTTTCAGAAAAATAAGAATGAAGTATTAACAAACATTTAAAACCTTATGTATTATATTGCACTATCAAATTAAAATAGAAACGTTACTTTTGTGCGTTAAATACGAACTAAAAATACAAAATGGATATAGTTATCAAACTCTCTCAATTTCTATTGAGTTTATCTTTACTTATTATTCTTCACGAATTAGGGCATTTTATTCCCGCAAAATTGTTTAAAACAAGAGTCGAAAAATTCTACTTATTTTTTGATGTTAAATATTCCCTTTTAAAAAAGAAAATTGGCGAAACTGAATACGGAATCGGATGGTTGCCATTAGGAGGTTATGTAAAAATCTCCGGAATGATTGACGAAAGTATGGACAAGGACCAAATGGCTCTTCCTCCACAACCTTGGGAATTTCGTTCGAAACCGGCATGGCAGCGCCTAATTATTATGTTGGGTGGTGTTACGGTAAACTTTATTCTGGCCTTTATTATTTACATTGGAATGGCATTTGCTTACGGTGATATTTATGTAGCCAATGCGGATCTGAAAGATGGTGTTTTAGTTGAAAACCCTGTAATGCTAAAAGCAGGTTTCAAAACCGGAGATAAATTCCTGGCTGTTGACGGACAAAAAATCGAAAATTTCGATAATGATATCAACATGAAAATTATCATGGCCAAAGAAATCTTAATCGAAAGAAATGGACAGCAACAAACGGTAAAAATGCCAACTGACTTTGTAGATCAATTGTCGAAACAGGAAAAAGCACATCTTGTAGACATGAGAATCCCTTTTGCAGTGGCAAGTGTTACGGAAGAATCCGGAAATACAGCTTTAAAACCAAAAGATTTAATTGTTAGCCTTAACGGTCAGGACGCAAGATACTATGATCAGGTAAAAACAATTTTAGAAAGCAACAAAGGCAAAACTATTCCTGCTGTTGTTTTACGTGATTTAAAGAAAGTACCAATTACAGTTAAAATTTCTACAGCCGGAAAACTTGGTGTTGGCGTTGGAGGTTTAAATATCGAATCCTTAGAAAAATTAGGATACTATAAGGTAAGCAAAAAAAGCTACACTTTCTTAGAATCAATTCCAGTTGGACTTACAAAAGGTAAAGATCAGTTGGTAGGTTATGGAAAACAACTTAAAATGATTTTCAATCCTGAGACGAAAGCTTACAAACAAGTGGGTGGTTTTGCAGCTATTTTCAACATTTTTCCAAGCAGCTGGAGCTGGGAAACCTTCTGGTCGATCACTGCTTTATTATCAATTATGCTTGGAGTAATGAATTTATTGCCAATTCCTGCTCTTGATGGCGGTCATGTAATGTTTTTATTATACGAAATAATTAGTGGCAGAAAACCGAGTGATAAATTCCTAGAAAACGCCCAAATAGTTGGTTTCGTTTTACTTATAGCACTGCTTTTATTTGCTAATGGGAACGACATTTATAAGGCAATTGTGAAATAGAAAAAAAAATCAATAAAAAGTGCTAAAATATTTTTGAGAAACTAAAAAACGTCTTATATTTGCACTCGCTAAAAAGAACAGCAACTTCCTCCTTAGCTCAGTTGGTTAGAGCATCTGACTGTTAATCAGAGGGTCCTTGGTTCGAGCCCAAGAGGGGGAGCAACTTTTTAGCAAACATATTTACCTTTAAGGTGATTCCTCCTTAGCTCAGTTGGTTAGAGCATCTGACTGTTAATCAGAGGGTCCTTGGTTCGAGCCCAAGAGGGGGAGCTTACTAAAAACCACTTACAAACGTAAGTGGTTTTTTTATTCTCTTATTTCATACAATACTAGGATCACAATCTAAAACTTTCGCTTTTGATAAGACACACCCTCCCCATCCTCACAATAACCCTTAAGACTCAAAAGAAACATCGCCCAGTTGTAATTGCACCATTGATAGAATTCCGTTAGCTCACGCCAGCCAAAATGCCTCAAAACAACCGCCGTTACTCCATCCTTCTCCGTTAGATCAAACGAAATACCCGTTCCAATCCACTCCGGATCTGATTCCACACATTCCCACACTATTCTTTTATCACGAAACAATCCAACCACCTTCATTTTTGTCACATCCTCATCTCCGAAACCAAACTCATTAACAAAACCTACTTCCGGCTTAACAACTAATTCCTCCGTCCAGACAGCAGCCAAACCTTCCTGCGTCGTCAACACCTTATAAACTTCCGCAATAGGCGCTTTAATATAATTGATATGCTCTATTTTTTCCATTTTCATAACTAGATTACTATTCACATACTCAAAGTTAACAAGTTTTACATTACTTCAACACAAGCCGTTATCTCAAAATTCCAAGAACTTTAATTCACCACTTCACCAAAGAACACACTCCTTCACAACATCAATAGGCCGTAAACCCACACAAACACAACCAAAAAACCCGCGGCTTCAACCGCGGGCAATATTCAAATCAAAGATCAAATTCAAAATTTATAAAGCACAAAAAAAGCCCCTTCTAAACAGAAGAGGCTTTAAGTACCCGGAGCCGGAGTCGAACCGGCACGGTTTCCCACAGGTGTTTGAGACCAGCGCGTCTACCAATTCCGCCATCCGGGCTTAGCAGACGAAAAAACAATCAAGATTTGATTATTTCAACGCAATAGAATAAGTTCATTATGATGTCATAACTGTGCTTATTCCTTTAACACGGTGCAAATGTAAAAAATAAAATTAAAAATTCTAATAAAAATACTTAATTTTTTCCTTTCAGTGTCCAATAAATTTTCTAAATTTGCACCTCGTTAAAACGAAGCACACACAACTAACTACAAAACAACAAATTAAATGTCGCACCTAGAACCAGAAGCTAAAATTTTTGCTTGTTCACAAAGTGTCTATCTTGCAGAAAAAATTGCAGAACAGTACGGAATTCCGTTAGGAAAAGTAACGATGTCGAAGTATAGTGATGGAGAATTCCAACCATCGTACGAAGAATCAATAAGAGGATTACGTGTTTTTATCGTGTGTTCAACTTTCCCATCTGCTGATAATTTGATGGAATTGTTACTTATGATTGATGCAGCAAAACGTGCATCAGCAAGACACATTACAGCTGTCATGCCTTATTTTGGTTGGGCAAGACAAGACAGAAAAGACAAACCAAGAGTTCCGATTGGAGCAAAATTAGTAGCTAATTTATTAGATGCTGCCGGAGCGACAAGAGTAATGACAATGGATTTGCACGCAGATCAAATTCAGGGGTTTTTCGAAAAACCGGTAGATCATTTATTTGCATCTACAATCTTTTTACCATACGTAGAAAGTTTAAAGTTAGACAATCTAACCATTGCATCTCCGGATATGGGAGGTTCAAAAAGAGCATATGCTTACTCTAAGTTTCTAGAATCAGATGTAGTAATCTGTTACAAACAAAGAAAAGCTGCCAACGTTATCGACACTATGGAACTAATTGGTGAAGTAAAAGGCCGTAACGTAATATTAGTAGACGACATGATCGATACAGGTGGAACATTAGCTAAAGCCGCAGATTTAATGATCGAAAAAGGAGCATTAAGCGTTAGAGCCATTTGTACACACGCCATTTTATCAGGTGAAGCCTACGAAAAAATTGAAAACTCTAAATTAAGCGAATTAATCGTTACCGATTCTATTCCTTTAAAAAGAGAATCAAAGAAAATAAGAGTCGTGAGTTGTGCACCTCTTTTTGCTGAAGTTATGCACATGGTGCACCACAACAATTCCATCAGTGGAAAATTTATAATGTAAATTTTGGCCGTAAGCTTTAAGCAATAAGCCGTAAGCACTCCAATAGTTACTTTATAAAAAGCTTAAAGCCTACAGCTTAAAGCTTATAGCAACATAGAATATTTATTAATAACTATATTTTTTTTACAATGAAATCGATTACAATTAAAGGATCAGAAAGAGAAAGCGTGGGCAAAGTGTCAACTAAAGCCTTACGTAATGCTGGAGCGGTTCCTTGCGTGTTATACGGAGGAAATCAAGCAGTACACTTCTCAGCAGACGCTGCAGCGTTCAAAAACTTGGTTTACACTCCAAACGCACACACAGTTGTGATTGAGCTTGGAAAAGGAAAATCATTTACAGCAGTTTTACAAGACATTCAGGTTCACCCTGTTTCTGACAAAATTTTACACATTGACTTCTTCCAATTATTTGATGATAAAGAAATCACAATGGAAGTTCCTGTGAAAATCGTTGGTACATCTAAAGGTGTTCTTGCAGGTGGTGTTTTACGTTTAAACCAACGTAAATTAAAAGTTAAAGCTTTACCTAAAAATCTTCCTGATTTTGTTGAAGCTGACATTACTCCACTTGAAATGGGTAACAAATTATATGTTACTAAAGTTGGAAAACCAGAGTACAAAGTTATGCACCCGGACAACACAGTAGTTTGTCAGGTAAGAATCTCTCGTGCTGCTATGAAAGCTGCTCAAGAGGCTGCAAAAGCTGCAAAAGCTCCTGCAAAAGGAAAGAAAAAATAATTTTTTTCAATTCAAAATACAAAGCATCAATCGAAAGGTTGGTGCTTTTTTTTTGAGGTTCTGAGATGCTGAGATACTAAGGTTCTAAGATTTTTTACTACAGGACGGTTTCGACTCCGCTCAGTCCGACATTTTTGACAAATATTAAGTGTGTCTGGCTGAGCGAAGTCGAAGCCCTTTAAAGCCAATTCTCTAATTATCTGTTTTTTTCTTAGAAGCAGAAAATCCCGTTTTCATAAAACGCGACACTCCTGCCATCCGCTATATCTTTTTATCCGCAAAAAAAAGCGGCTAAAAAGGATACCGCTTCTGTCAGGGCTAGCCAGAAGTTTCGTTTTTCATCAGACAAGAGGCGTAAAGGTTCAGAGGTACAAAGGCGCAAAGGTTTTCAAACAATCTTGTCAGTATGATAAAAATGATAAAAAATAATCTGCGCAAATCCATTCAAATCCGCGTCATCAGCGTGCCATTCTTTGCCGTTAAAAGCAAATTATCTAATTAACAAATTGGCACATTCTCTAATTAACCCTATTTTTGTACCATGATAAAATGGATAACAAAACTGTTTTCATCAACCCAAAAAGAAGAGAACACTGATTATATGAAAAAATATTTAATCGTTGGATTAGGCAATATTGGTGCCGAATACGTAAATACACGACACAACATAGGTTTTAAAGTACTTGATTTTTTAGCTAAAAAAGAAAGTCTTTCATTCAAAACCGTAAAACTGGGCGCTTTGGCCGAATATAAATTTAAAGGAAGAACTTTTTTTCTGCTCAAACCAAATACCTACATGAACCTGAGCGGTAAAGCCGTAAAGTACTGGATGGACAAAGAAAACATTCCATTAGAGAATATCCTGGTAATTACAGACGATCTCAACCTCTCTTTTGGAACTATCCGAATCAAACCAAAAGGCAGCGACGGAGGACATAACGGACTTAAAAACATCAATTTAGTTTTAAATACCCAACAATATACCCGCTTTAGATTTGGGATCAGCGATCAATTCAAAAAAGGGCAACAGGTAGACTACGTTTTGGGAGATTGGGATGAAGAAGAAAAAGTAAAATTGCCCGAACGTTTAGAAGTCGCTTCAGAGATCATTAAATCTTTTGGTACCGCCGGCCTAGAAAACACGATGACTACTTTCAACGGAAAATAAAGAATTACAGTACGTTAGCATTCCGAAAAACGAATTATCAATTAATTAAATGGAATAATAACGAAATAGTATTTCCAATTCCAAAGTTAAATGTCTAAATTTGGAATAAATAATTATAAATCATAAAATCATAATATCATGGCTTTTGAATTACCTCAATTACCTTATGCATATGATGCATTAGAACCACATATTGATGCCCGTACAATGGAAATTCACCATTCAAAACATCATAATGCTTACACAACAAATCTTAATGCAGCAATCGCCGGAACAGATTTAGAAGGTAAAACTATCGAAAACATCTTAATCAATCTAGATAAATCAAATGCAGCAGTTCGTAACAATGGTGGAGGTTTTTACAACCACAATTTATTCTGGACTGTAATGTCTCCAAATGGCGGTGGATTACCAACAGGTGATTTACTTGCTGCTATCGAAGCTTCTTTTGGAACTTTTGAAGAATTTAAAGCAAAATTTGCTAAAGCCGGTGCTACACAATTTGGTTCAGGATGGGCTTGGTTATGCGTACAAAAAGGTGGAAAATTAGACGTTTGCGGAACTCCAAATCAAGACAATCCATTAATGCCGGAAGTAGGTTGTGATGGAACTCCAATCTTAGGAATGGATGTTTGGGAGCACGCTTACTACCTAAACTACCAAAACAGAAGACCTGATTATATTGAAGCTTTCTTCAACGTAATCAACTGGACTGAAGTTGCAAGAAGATTTGCTTTAGAGAAATAAGAAAATAGAGTAAAGATTATAGAAAAAAGACGAATGGCCTAACGGTTATTCGTCTTTTTTTATGGTTTAATTTTCCGTTGAACACTTCAATTTACATAATACTGGATATAACCAGCATATAGATCAGCAGTGCCATAAAAAATAATATCAAATTAATATTACGTAATTCTTCCTCTTTCTTCATTTGTAAAGCTATGGTTTCAGCAAACATATAGGCAAACCATACTATCGGAGCAAATATACTAAGCAACAGAAATTCAAACTCACTTCTATTACTCAAATCAGGAAGCGACAATAGCACGAGTGGCCCTCCGGCAATAATAGCCAAAATTACAATCCGGACAAGTAAATGCCTGACTCCTCTTTTTGCTTTTAGAATTACACCCCTTGAATTTCCATTATCTGCCTCAAAAGACTCCTTAAGTTCCTGATTCATTTTTTTTCGAGTTAACCTATTCTTCCCTATTCTTTACACAAGAAGCATTGCACTTCTAATTGAGTCCTAATATACCGCAAGAAAGGGTAATAAAAAAATTACAAAAAAGAGAAATGTGTGAAAATTAACCCATCGTATTGTTTGACTTAATTCAGAGTCATATTACTATTTAGAATCCAACTTTCTTGTCGTTAAAAGCCAATTCTTCTTAATACAGAAGAAAATAGAACAAAGATTATAAATAAAAAAAAGACGAGTACCATTTGGCAGTCGTCTTTTTTGTCGTTATATTTCGTCTTTACTCTATTCTCTTTGTTCTATGCTCTATTCTCTAAAAAAAGAAAATAAAAAAGGCGGAATCACTTCCACCTTTTTTGCCCCAAATCTACCATAAACTTAACCTACTAATGTTATGGTTCTGTAAAGGTATGGCAGCTATTCGAATGAAAAAAACTTTCTAGACGAATGGCAAATATATCCGATAAAGTGAATGTAATATCTTACTTTAGAAATACTTGAGTTTATTCCAATAAAAAAGGTGGAATTACTTCCACCCTTTTTGCCCCAAATCTACCATAAACTTAACCTACTAATGTTATGGTATTTCAAAAGTATTGCAGCTTTCCAATTTCACCAAACAAATAAGACGAACGGCAAAAAAAATCGATGAACTGCACAATTTAACCTTTTGTTAGTATTTTATTAATACGCTCTCGCGTCTTTTCCTTCGTAAAAATTCATGAAAGCTCTGTTAACCACACGGTTCCCTCCCGGAGTTGGATAATCCCCTGTAAAGTACCAATCTCCTAAATTTTTCGGACAAGCAATATGCAAATCTTCTACTTTTTGGAAAATAATTTTTACTTCGGCATTAATTTCAGGAGAGCTTAACATTTCGGCTATTTTATCTGAAATTTCTTCAGGAGTAAACTGATCGTAAATTGCCGTAACGTAGTTTACAACATCCGTGTCTACATAATTCTCCTGAGCTTTACACTTCGTATAAACCTCGTCAACAATATGATACAAATTTCTTTCTTTCAACAAAGCCAGAGCCGCTCTAAAAGCTACAAGGCCTTCCAGTTTCGCCATATCGATTCCATAACAGTCAGGATAACGAATTTGTGGTGCCGATGAAACGATTACGATACGTTTAGGTTTCAAACGATCCATCATCTTTATGATACTCATCTTTAAAGTAGTACCACGAACAATACTATCATCAATAATAACCAGATTGTCCGTTGGCTTAATTACTCCATACGTAACATCATACACATGAGCAACTAAATCATCACGACTACTGTCTTCTGTAATAAAGGTTCTTAGCTTAGCATCTTTAATCGCCACTTTCTCTGTACGAATCTTTACAGCTAATAATTCCTGTAACGTTTCTGCATTAAGTGTGTTTCTGTTGGCTAAAATATAATTGTTTTTTCTTTGATTTAAAAAATCCTGAGCTGCTTCAACTAAACCATAAAAGGAGGTTTCAGCTGTATTTGGAATATAAGAAAACACCGTATTATCGGTATCACTGTCAATTGATTCCAAAACAGCAGGTAAAATTAATTTTCCTAAATTTTTACGTTCCTGATAAATTTCAGCGTCACTTCCTCTTGAGAAATAGATTCTTTCGAATGAACATGCTTTTTTAACAGTTGGCTCTAAGATTTGATTCATAGAAACTTTTCCGTTTTTCTTAATGATCAAAGCATTTCCCGGTTCGATTTCCTGTACACTTTCAAAAGGCACATTAAATACGGTTTGAATAACCGGTCTTTCAGAAGCCACAACTACCACTTCATCATCCTGATAATAATATGCCGGACGAATTCCTGCAGGATCTCTAAAAACAAAAGCATCACCATGACCCAATAATCCGGCCATTGCATATCCTCCGTCTAAGTTTTTAGCAGAACGGGCTAAAATTTTTGCAATATCCAATCGGTCTGCAATTACCGGAGAAGCCTCTCTCTTAGAATACCCTTCGAGTTTGCAATCCTGATAAAGCTGCATTACTTCTTTGTCTAAGAAGTGTCCGATTTTCTCCATTACAGTAACCGTATCAGCCATTTCTTTCGGATGCTGACCCAGTTCTACTAAATTTTCGAAAAGCTCCTTAACATTGGTCATGTTAAAGTTCCCTGCCAAAATTAAATTACGGTGCATCCAGTTGCTTTGACGCAGGAATGGATGTACACTTTCAATGCTATTCTTTCCGAAAGTTCCGTAGCGAACATGCCCCAGAAACAACTCTCCTATATAAGGTATGTTTGCTTTTTGTTTGGCAACATCGTCTGCATATTCCGGATGAGAACTCATCTCTTCATTAATACGCTCATTGATTTGCTTGAAAACATCCTGAATGGGCTGTGAATGATTGGAACGAACTCTGCTGATATAACGTTCACCGGGAGCCACATCTAATTTAATGCTAGCAAAACCGGCTCCATCTTGTCCACGGTTGTGCTGCTTTTCCATCATCAGGTACATTTTCTGTATCCCGTAAAAAGCGGTTCCGTATTTTTCTTTGTAATATTCAAGCGGTTTAAGAAGTCTAACCAAAGCTATACCACATTCGTGTTTTAAAGCGTCGCTCATTGTGTTGTGTATTTTGTGTTGTTGTAAGTTGTGTGTATAAACGTAATAAAAAAGCCCCGTTATTATTCGAGGCTTTTGGGCATTATATTTCTATGTCAAACTGAGTTAACGACTTAAACTGCTGTAATCGAATCGCTACTTCAGCTTTGCTTAAGCTCTCCATCCTTTCTGTTCCAAATTTCTCTACACAGAATGATGCTAAATTTGAACCGTAGATTATTGCATTTTTCATATTGCCAAATGAAATGTTTTCACTTTGCGCAATGAATCCTGAGAAACCACCTGCGAAAGTGTCTCCCGCTCCTGTTGGATCAAAAACATCTTCTAATGGTAATGCCGGAGCAAAGAATACTTCTCTGTTGTGGAATAAAAGCGCACCGTGCTCTCCTTTTTTGATCACCACATATTTTGGTCCCAATTCCTGGATTTTAGCTGCTGCTTTTACTAAAGAATATTCTCCCGAAAGCTGTCTTGCCTCTTCATCGTTAATCGTGATTACGTCAACACGTTTGATAACGTCTAACAATTCAGGTAAAGCACAGTCCATCCAGAAGTTCATAGTATCTAAAACTACTAATTTTGGTTTTTTCTCTAACTGATCCAAAACACTGCTTTGTACTAATGGATGTAAGTTTCCTAACATCACCACATCGGCATCTTTATAGTTTTGAGGAACTTTTGGTTGGAAATCAGCCAAAACATTAAGTTCTGTTACTAAAGTATCTCTGGAATTAAGATCGTTGTGGTACAAACCGCTCCAGAAAAATGTTTTACCGCCTTTTACAATTTCGATACCTGAGATATCAATATTTTTTGAAGTCAATAAATCCAAATGTTCTTGAGGGAAATCGTCTCCAACTACAGAAACAATAGCCGATTGCAGGTTGAAAAAAGATGCTGATAAACCAATGTAAGTCGCAGCACCACCTAATATTTTATCTGTTTTTCCGAAAGGAGTTTCAATCGCGTCGAAAGCAACCGTTCCAACAATCAATAATTTATTCATTTTATGAATTTCGAATTAGGGTGCAAAGATACTTCATAAGTTACAATATTGCAACGGTTTAGGTTCTCAAAATTTTCATAAATAAACAAGAGTGTTTTTCGACACAAAACAATTGTAAATGAAATACTTACACCATAATATTTTAGGAAGTCAAAATATGTTTTACAGATTTAAAATACAAGATTTATTTTTACGAAATACTTTTGAAGCTTTTACTGATTTACAACACTAAGACCAGTTTTATACCTGATATTTTTTATCAAAATAATTTTTCAAAACCCCAACCTGAATCAAAACCATAAAAGGAACCACTAAAATCGCATATAAAACATTTTTAGATAAATGTATTCCTGAAAACAGCATCGAAATCTTATCCGTATATGATTTTCCAATTTCCAGGTTATTGTTGGTTCCGCCAAAGAATACTGCGTAAACCATCAAAGCAATCAAAGCTAAGCCGATCATAAACCAGGTCGATTTAGAAATCAGAGGTTTATACACTTTGGCTCCACTCTTTTCAGTTACCTGAATCTGAGCCATTACTTTTGAGGTAAAATCAATTGAAGGCGAATCTAAAGTGGTTTCGCTCATCATTTTATCAATAAGATTTTCTATGTTTTTATCGCTCTCTTTCATCGCATTACACTATTTCTGGTTCTAATTGCTTTTTCAATATCACAGCTAATTTTTGTCGGCTTCTAAATAATTTCACTTTAACATTATTGGCTGTAATTCCCATAACTTTTCCAATTTCTTCTAAACTCTGATCTTCGAAATAAAATAAAGTCAATAAAAAATTCTCTTCTGCCGGCAGCAAATTCAAACAGTTCTGAATCGTTTGCTTTCGTTCTTTATCTTCTAAAGCACTCAAAGCATTGTCCATGGTCTTAATTAAATGTGCCGAAAATTCATCTATCGAAATATTCAGATCTTCTTTTTTATTTTTCTTCAAACGATCCAGACACGTATTATAAGCTACTTTGTAAACCCAGGTCGAAAATTTCGAATCTCCTTTAAATTTACTCAACGAATTATAAATTTTAATAAAAGTGTCTTGCGAAACTTCTTCAGCCTCTTCTCTGTTTTTAACCATTTGAAGCGCCAGAGTAAAGATCATATTTTTATAGCGATCTACCAGCACGGCAAACGCATTGGTCTCGCCTCGCAAAATTCTATCGATATAATGTTGATCCGGTATTGTACTCATATTATATAGGACGACAGTTTATTATTGCAGGTTACAAGAATTTTAAAATAAATTCCAAATCTCAAAATCCAGGTTTCAGGTTTCAGGTTTCAAGTTCTAAAATCTGATTATTGAATACATTAGCGCTTTGTCAAAGTTTCGATATTCAAAATTAACTCATAATCAGCATGTTTTGGAATTTGGAATTTGTTTTTTGATTTTTTTTCACCTAAAGTTGTAACCTAAATTTTAAAGCTGTCGTCCTATGGAGTATCAATCAATTAAACAATAAAAAATATGGGACCAGAAATTTTAGTACCAATAAGCCTGTTTCTAATGATCTTCGGGATTATTTATCTTATTTATTCCACCAGAAACAGAGAGCGCTTAGCGCTTATAGAAAAAGGCGTTGATGCCAGTATCTTTTTAAAAGGAAGCGGAAAAGGCGTTCCAACCTGGAAGGTGCTTGTTTTAAACCTTGCCTTCTTATTAATAGGAAGCGGAGTTGGGATTTTCGTTGCTTTACTGATTACAACCTACACTTCACTGGAAGATTCAGCAGTATACCCTTCTATTATTTTTATTATGGCAGGAGTTGGTTTACTTGCCGGATTCAGCAAAGCAAAAGACTTAGACAAAGAGTAAAAACAGTCCGTAATACTTTTAACAACAAAAAAACGCGTCGAAAGAATTGTTTTCGACGCGTTTTTTTATGACTTTGAACCTATGGTTTCGTAATAAACGTCTACAGAAAGTTTTTTCTGCATCGATGCCATAACAGCCAACTCATCACAGCGTTCGTTCTGCGGATGATTGTTATGTCCTTTAATCCATTTAAAATCGACCTGATGTTTGCGGTAAATAATCAGGAAGCGTTTCCACAAATCCGGGTTTTTCTTACCGGCATAGTTTTTTTTCTCCCAACCAAAGACCCATTTCTTTACCACAGAATCGATGACATATTTAGAATCTGAAACCACCAGAACCTTCATATTGGGCTTTTTTAGCTTTTCAAGCCCCACAATTACAGCCAAAAGCTCCATTCGGTTATTAGTAGTAAGGCGAAACCCTTCATAGAATTCTTTCTTATGCGGAGTTCCAACCAATTCCATCACCACTCCGTACCCCCCGTTTCCGGGATTCCCTTTTGCAGCACCATCTGTATATATATGTACTTCGTGACTCATTTTTTTTTTGACTTCTTAGATATTTAGATTGTTAGATTTCTTAGACTGTTAGAATTCTAGATTGTTGGATTGTTAGACTATTCGATTTTTAGACTTCCTTGATTTAGCAAAACCTAAAAAACATTAAGCATAAAAAAAAGAAATCTAAGAAACCTAAGCTTCTAATAATCTCGAAATAATTTCCGGAAAGTACTTTTGTTCGAGTTCATGAATCTTTTCAGCCACAGTTTCCGGGGTATCTTCTTCGGTTAAGGCCACACTTTTCTGAAAAATGATGCCGCCTTCGTCATAATTTTCATTTACAAAATGAATAGAGATTCCGGTTTCTTTTTCTTTATTATCCACTACAGCCCTGTGTATGTGCATTCCATACATTCCTTTACCCCCGTAGTTAGGTAAAAGCGCAGGATGAATGTTTATTATTTGATCGGGATATTGCTCTATTATGTTCTCCGGAAATTTCAACAGGAAACCTGCAAGAACTATCAGATCCGGACCTATTTCTTGTATTTTTTGTAATACATTTCGCTCCAAAAGTTCGTTTTTAGAGAAGATTTCGACTGGAATTTGATGATTTTTTGCTCTTTCTATAACTTTTGCCGAAGCGTTATTTGTAAAAACCGAAACGACCTTCGCAATTTTGGTTCTCTCAAAATACTTTATAATGTTTTCAGCATTAGTCCCTGATCCTGAGGCAAAAACAATAATTTTTTTCATAATCCAATTTATTTTTAGACTGCAAAAAACGGAATAAAAATCGAAAATAAATAGTCTTAAAAAGTCTTTCTTGAAATTAATTTTATAAATTAGTGTTACATTTATAAACTAAATAGTTGTTTTAAAATAAAGTTTTTTATTTTTGCCAACAAATTAAATTCTAAAATTAAAGATTATGTCAGACATTGCATCAAGAGTAAAAGCGATTATCGTAGACAAATTAGGTGTTGACGAAAACGAAGTTGTAACAGAAGCAAGCTTCACTAATGATTTAGGAGCTGACTCATTAGACACTGTTGAGCTTATTATGGAATTCGAAAAAGAATTTGATATTCAAATTCCAGACGATCAAGCAGAAAACATTGCTACTGTTGGTCAAGCTATTTCTTATATCGAAGAAGCTAAAAAATAATAATACCGCACCCGATTTCTAAAAATCCCCATTTTTTGAAATTCCAAACTCCAGTTATTGGTATTTGTTTTTTAAAATTTGAAATTTTTAAGGATCGGGTGTTATTATTTTTTCTCAAAATTAAATTTCGATTGATTTTCAATCAAAAAGATATATTTATATTGTAATGCCCATGGCTCTTAAGTAAACAGTACAGTTAAGAAAGCGTGGGTTTTATTTGTTTAAAGTACAAAATACATATTTATGGCATTAAGGCGAGTTGTTGTAACAGGATTAGGTGCACTTACTCCTATCGGGAATAATATCCAGGAATATTGGAATGCACTTGTGAATGGAGTTAGCGGAGCCGCTCCTATCACATATTATGATACAGAGAAGCATAAAACGAAATTTGCCTGTGAAGTAAAAAACTTCAATATTGAAGATTTTATGGATCGTAAAGAATCTCGTAGATTAGATAAATTCGCTCAATATGCAGTTGCTGCAAGCGATGAAGCTATTAAAGATGCCGGACTTACTAATGATAATATAGACAAAACAAGAGTTGGTGTTATCTGGGGAGCAGGAATTGGTGGTCTGGAAACTTTCCAGGAAGAAGTAATTTATTATGCTAAAGGAGACGGAACACCAAAATTCAATCCGTTTTTTATTCCTAAAATGATTGCCGATATAGCACCTGCACACATTTCGATGCGTAACGGTTATATGGGACCAAATTATACTACTGTTTCTGCATGTGCCTCTTCTGCAAATGCTTTAATTGATGCTTTCAACTACATTCGTTTAGGAATGTGTGATGTTATTGTATCCGGTGGTTCAGAAGCTGCCATTACCATTGCAGGTATGGGAGGTTTTAACTCTATGCACGCTTTATCAACAAGAAACGAAAGCCCTGAAACAGCTTCAAGACCTTTTGACGGAACCAGAGACGGTTTTGTATTAGGAGAAGGAGCCGGAGCATTAGTTCTTGAAGATTACGAACATGCAAAAGCAAGAGGAGCAAAAATTTACTGTGAAATTGGCGGTGGCGGTATGTCATCTGATGCTTACCACTTAACAGCACCACATCCGGAAGGAATTGGGGTTATTGCAGTAATGAAAAATACTTTAAGAGATGCCGGAATGAATCCTGAAGATGTTGATCACATCAACACACACGGAACTTCTACTCCTCTTGGAGACGTTGCGGAATTAAAAGCAATTAGTGCTGTTTTTGGAGATCATGCAAAAACAATCAATATTAACTCTACAAAATCAATGACAGGTCACTTACTGGGTGCTGCCGGAGCTATTGAAGCAATTGCTTCTATTCTGGCTATGCAACACGGAATTGTACCTCCAACGATTAATCATACTGTAGTGGATGAGAACATTGATCCTTCATTGAATCTTACCTTAAACAAACCTCAAAAAAGAGAGGTAAATGTTGCTATGAGTAACACTTTTGGTTTTGGTGGACACAATGCTTGCGTATTGTTTAAAAAATTAGTGGACTAATTTCTGCATATGAATATTATCAAAAAAATATTTTCTAAATCCCGTTCTCAAGAAGACGGGATTTTTTTTGACACTATTCAGAAAATACTTGGATTTCAGCCTGTTTCTATCGATTTTTATAAGAAAGCATTTACACATCGCTCTTCCAATAAATTAGACGAATCAGGACATCCGATTAATTACGAACGTTTGGAGTTTTTAGGAGACGCAATGTTAAGTGCCGTTATCGCCGCACATTTGTTTAATAAAGCTCCCAAAGGCGACGAAGGTTACCTTACCAAAATGCGCTCGAAAATTGTGAGTCGCGAACATTTGAATGAATTGGGTAAAGACCTCAATCTCGTTCGATTTGTAGAAAGCAAAGTTCCTATTCAGCATTTTGGAGAAAATATTCATGGTAATATTTTTGAATCTCTTATTGGAGCTATTTATCTGGATAAAGGATATTCGTTTTGCGAAAAATTTATTCAAAAAAGAGTGATCACTCCTTATGTCGATATAGCACGACTTGAAGGAAAAGTAATTAGCTATAAAAGTTTGGTTATCGAATGGTGTCAGAAAGAAAAAAGAATCTTTCATTACGACATTTTTGAAGATAACGGCATTGATGGCCAACGTTTGTTTGGCGTAAAATTAAGCATAGACGATAAAGTCATTGCAAGAGCAAGAGCAACCTCAAAAAAGAAAGCAGAAGAAAAAGCCTCACAAAGGGCATATTTTGCATTTCAGGAAAAAATAGACAAGAAATAGCTACAAAACACTTGTAACTATCTTAAAGCTATAACGTTTTCGTTTATAATTTAACAAAAACATACACTTCTTAACTATTGATGCTCCGTTAGAAATAGTATATTTACACTTTATTTTTCATGACATGGCTATTCATAGATTGGATTTAGACGAATTTGACGAAATTGATTATTATTTAATGGCAATTCACACTTCATTAGAAGATTACAGATTGGCCTATTTTATCAATAAAAACCTTCCGATAAACTTAAGTAAGAGCAAAAACGAGATCCATGCTCAGACTAAAGAAGGCGAGGCAAATTTTTCGAGATTTTATTATTATGACTCCGAAAAAGCAGTTTCATGGAATCTGATTCAGAATAAAAATGAGATCATTTCAGTGAGTAAAAATGATTCTCAAGATTTGTTTTCCAATGAAACAAGTGAGGTTTCAACAACAATTCATTTACTTCCTGAATTCAAAAAAGTAGATTTTTTCCTGAAAATAGACAATAGCGAAGAGGCTCTTGACTTTTCAGAAATTCAACAGCAATTAAACAAAATAGAAAGTATTGCAGCAATTTATGCTGTAGATACTGACAAGATAAAATCAAAAAACAATCTAATTTTTTAAAAAAAATGCTAAAAACAAACAAAAAAACCAAAATTGTTGCTACACTTGGGCCTGCATGTAGTACGAGGGAGATTATCAAGGATATGATCGAGGCAGGGGTTAATGTGTTTAGAATCAATTTTTCGCATGCTGATTACGACGGAGTAAAAGATAAAATTAATATTATTAGAGGTCTTAATGAAGAGTTTGGTTACACTACTGCAATCTTAGGTGATTTACAGGGACCAAAACTTAGAGTTGGGGTAATGGAGGAAGGAACAGTAGTAAATGACGGTGATGTTATTACTTTTACAACTGCTGAAGATATCATAGGAAACGCTCAGAAAGTATTCATGAAATATCAAAATTTCCCAAATGATGTTAATCCGGGAGAACGTATTTTATTGGATGACGGTAAATTAATCTTCGAAATTCTTACCACAGACAAAAAAACAGAAGTTACCGCTAAAGTAATTCAGGGAGGAGAATTAAAATCTAAAAAAGGAGTTAATCTTCCAAACACTAAAATTTCTTTACCGGCTTTAACAGAAAAAGATATTGCTGATGCGATTTTCGCGATCGAACAAAAAGTAGACTGGATTGCGCTTTCCTTTGTAAAAACACCTCGTGATTTACAAGATCTTCAAGAATTAATCGCAAAACATTCAGAACATAAAATTCCAATTGTAGCTAAAATTGAAATGCCGGAAGCTCTTGAGAACATGGATAAAATTGTAGCATATTGTGATGCCTTAATGGTTGCTCGTGGAGATTTAGGAGTTGAACTTCCTGCTCACGAAGTACCATTGGTACAAAAAGATCTGATCCGCAGAGCAAAAACGGCAAGAATTCCGGTTATCGTTGCAACACAAATGATGGAAACAATGATTACCAGTTTAACGCCTACAAGAGCTGAAGTTAACGACGTTGCTAACTCGGTAATGGATGGAGCTGATGCAGTAATGCTGTCAGGTGAAACGGCTACAGGAAACTATCCGGTACAGGTTATTCAAAAAATGACACAAATTTGCGAGGCAGTTGAAGACTCTCCGCTTATTCAGGTTCCGCAAAACACACCGCAAATTAAAACAAAACGTTTTGTTACTAAAACAGTTTGTCATCAGGCAGCTTTATTGGCTAATGAAATCAAAGCAAAAGCAATTTGTACTTTGACGAACAGCGGTTATACTGCTTTCCAAATTTCAGCCTGGAGACCATCTGCACATATTTTAGTATTTACTTCAAACAGAAGAATCCTGACACAATTGAATTTATTATGGGGAGTAAGATCTTACTTCTATGACAAAGACGAAAGTACAGATGATACCGTAACTGATGTTAACGAAATTGCAAGAGAAAAAGGATATGTTGTAAAAGGAGATTATTTAATCAATCTTGCAGCAATGCCAATTAAAGAAAAAGGAATGGTAAACACCATGAGAGTTTCTGAAATAGAATAGTTTACTTCTTAAAGTTTACATGGAAAGCCATTCGATTATCGAGTGGCTTTTTTTTTATTCCTGCATTTTAATACCAATTGTATATTGATAATAGTCCTGTTGCATTGTACTATTTTCATATTACATCAGCATTTATATCAGAAAACATTGGGCTAAAATATAAGTAAAATTGATTATACTCTCCTCTTTTCATCAAAAGCAAGGACCTCGCATTATGCCATTTAAATAAAATCATTTATCTTTGATAGAGAAGCAATTAACTAAATTACAACAACTTACAACAAACACCACTATTTTCATTTAACACAACTTTACCTATACTCCGGATTTAATCAATATTTTAATAATATCAAATTAAACTAATTTAATCATTAATTTAAATACCAAAAGATGAATATTAAAAGAAAGAATCTTCGTATAATCCCACTGTTTTTATTGGGTTTACTGTACAGCTGCTCTCCAACTGTACGAGTTACCACCGATTACGATCGTGACACCAATTTCAGCGAGTATAAAACTTTTGCTGTTTACGACTTAAAAGAACAGGAAGGTCAGATTAGTCAATTAAATGTTGATCGTGTTACAAAAGCCATCCGCAGCGAAATGCTGAGTAAAGGTTTTACAGAAACTACAGCTAGCCCGGATCTAAAAATCAATGCCATATCAATCTTAAAAAACAAAACTGAAGTATCGGCGAACACTGACTTCTATGGCTATGGAGGCATGTATCGTCCGTATGGATATTGGGGTAGAGGTGCCATGATGGGAGGCGCCAATACCTTCGTCAACACCTATGATTATGTCGATGGCTCACTAATCATCGATATTGTATCAACGAAAACAAAAAAACTGATCTGGCAAGGAATAGGTAATGCAAAAATAGACAGCCAACCTAACAATCCGGAGGAATTTATTGCGTCCTCTGTCAAAAAAATCCTGGCAGGATTTCCTCCCGGACTAGCAAAAAAATAAAATTATCTACTTCTAAATCTAAAATCTGTACAGATGCTAATACGGCAAAAAAACCTCAAGACTTAGCAACTAGTAAGAGGTTACCTAGCAGATTCTCTATCAACATCAAACCCTACCGGTTGAAAAACTGGTAGGGTTTGATGCTGTTTGTATTTTGCGTATTTTGTAAGTTTATATAGCTTAACAAAAACATTTTATAAAAATTAACGGTTACAGGTTAGTTTTATTAGTTAAAATTTAATTGTTTTGTAACAAATTAGAAACACGAGAGACTAATTTATCAAAATCTTAAACATAAATTATGAATACATTTTCATTCAAATCAGTACTGGCAGCTTCTGTATTTTTTGTTGGGGCAACTGGATGTTTTGCACAGGACATTTTAGTGAATTCACTAAAACTGAATGCAAGCGAAAAAAGTAAAGAAAACTTTAAATTCACTGAAGTTATTAATCTTGGAACTACCTCAGTAAAAGCTCAGGGTTCATCAGGAACTTGCTGGAGTTATTCGACCAACTCTTTCTTAGAATCAGAAATGATTCGTTTAGGAAAACAACCGGTTGAATTGTCTCAGATTTTTTCGGCAAGAAACGTTTATGTTGAAAAAGGAATCAATTACGTACGTATGCACGGAGCGGTTAGCTTAGGCGACGGTGGTGCATTACACGATGTAATTAATATGTACAAAAAATACGGAACTGTTCCGAGAGAAGTTTACACAGGATTAAACTACGGAACCGACAAAAATAAATTTGGCGAAATGGCCGCTCTTATCGAAGGAGTTTTGGCTGCTGTAGTGAAAAATCCAAATGGAGAATTAACTCCAAACTGGCAAAAAGCATACGCTGCTGTTATCGACTCTTATTTAGGAAAAACACCGGATAACTTTACTTACAAAGGAAAAAACTATACTCCGCAATCTTTTGCTAAAGAAGTAGTAGGAATTAATCCTGATGAGTATATCGAAATGTCATCTTTCACAACTTCTCCGTACTACCAAAAAACAACTATGATGGTACCGGACAACTGGTCATTTGATCAGGTTTACAACGTAAAAGTAAACGACATGACAGATGTTATCGACAATGCTTTGAAAAAAGGATACACTGTAGCATGGGCAACTGACGTAAGTGAGAAAAGCTTTAGCTGGAAAAATGGTGTAGCTTATGTGGCGACTAAAAAATTCGACGATATGACGGCTGAAGAAAAAGCAGACATGTTTAACGGACCAAAAGCCGAGCCGGAAATCACACCGGAAATGCGTCAAACAGCATTTGACAACTACACTACAACAGATGATCACGGAATGCACATCATTGGTTTAGCCAAAGATCAAACCGGAAAAGAATATTACATCGTTAAAAATTCATGGGGAGAAACAAACGACTACAAAGGTTTCTTGTTTGTAACTAAAAACTTCGTGAAATACAAAACAACTGCCTTAATGGTAAACAAAGGAGGAATTCCTTCTGATCTTGCTAAGAAATTAGGGGTTTAATTACCTTAGAGTTTTAAAAAATAAAGAAGCGCTGCAATGAAAATTGTGGCGCTTTTTTATTTTAACCGCAAAGAGCGCAAAGGTTTACGCAAGGAATGCAGAAACCTTTTATCGGTAACCAATAATAAAAATCCGCACTTATCCGTGCTTTCGTGAAACGAATCCGTACAATCTGTGTGCTGTTTTTTTAACCGCAAAGACCGCAAAGGTTTACGCAAGGAACGCAGAAACCTTTTATCGGTAACCAATAATAAAAATCCGTGCTGATCCGTGCTTTCGTGAAACGAATCCGTACAATCCGTGGGCTATTTTTTAACCGCAAAGACCGCAAAGGCTTACGCAAGGAACGCAGAAAACTTTTATCGGTAACCAATAATAAAAATCCGCGCTGATCCGTGCTTTTGTGAAACGAATCCGTACAATCCGTGGGCTATCTTTTTAACCACAAAAGGCGCAAAGGTTTACGCAAGGAACGTTAAGCGCTATTTTTTTGTCTAAATCAGGTATAAGTACTTGGATGAGTTGTTTTTAGTATCCATAAATTCGTCTTGCTTAAGCAATTAAGAGGCACCTCCGAAAAGCCTGAAAAGAGTAGGATAAACAAATCAACTATTAAAACATGTCAACATCACAAGTAATTACAGTACCTATTACAGAGCAACAACATCTGCTATTTTTATTTCTTCCGTTAAAAAAAGGCCTTTTGGCAGAGGCACTAAAAGCTTCTCAGCTAATTAGAGAAGCTGCAGCTCCTGCAACAGCTCCAAACGGAGATCTCCGCAAAACAACTGGCGTTCATTATTTTACAATTTATGCACAAGAAGACGGAAAACCTACTCCGGGAATTCCGGTTCCGGGATTTCAATCTTTTCCGGGAAAAGACGTAATGGTGGTAATGTCAATCTACGACGGACAATTTGATGCTTATATCAATGCTTTTTTTGAAATTGACGCCGTTGTAAATGGTTTAAATGGTCTGTTGCATTTAATAGATGAAACAGGAATTCCCGGCGTAGACCCAGACGGACCGACCTCAGCAAAACATATCATAAAAAAGAAAGGAGTTAAAAAAAATGCAGCAGCATTCTTTTGTTTCCTAATGCGTTATAATTTTGGAGATCCTGTTTTTTCTGCCGGCGATAAAAACGGAAAATATACTTTTGGCACCAATTTCCCGGGTCTTACAGTCGCCAAGATTATTGATAAATATCCAAAAGCCAATGAAATATGGCCACCGGCTCCAAGTGATGTCACTTACAGTTTCCCAAAAGCCCAAAAACCGGATTGCAAATAATCCCTAATCTTATTGCGATAAAAGATGAGCAATTCAAATCAGGCTGAGATGAATGATGTGCAGGGATTAATACTCAAAGGGTATAATTTTCCCCATATCAGGTACATTATTCTAAGCATAAAAGACATTAATGGAGCAAAAAAATTCTGTGCCGGTCTTGCTTCACAAAATAGTACCACAGGTTTGCATATTACCACTGCTGAACCTTGGGAAAACATGATTAAACCCGATTATTGTCTGAATATCGGGTTTACGTATTGGGGTTTGGAAAAACTCATAGGAACAGTCAATTGCGACGAAATAAATGATGATTCAAGTGCCGAAGTCTTTGCTTCGTTTAAAAAAGGAGCTATAGCTGACGCAACCGAAATGGGAGACACAAACGAAAGTGCTCCGGCTAACTGGTGGAAAAACGGAGGCTGGATACCAAAACAAAAACCGAAACCGGACGGCAGTGATCTTCATATTCAATTAACGCTTTTTACTTTAACACCCAAAAACAGAGAAAAATATTATACCGATTTGTTGCAAATGATTCCCAAAGCAGCATCGGGAGGAGCATCAGTAATTCCGGTTTACTATCAGGATTCAGATCCTATAACGGTCGATGGCAATTCAGATTATGTCCATTTTGGTTATCGGGACAGTTTATCTCAGCCGCGTATTGATGATATTGTATGGAACAAACCCAAACTAAAAAAATTAATGGGAATAAGCAGTATCGACGACAGACCAAAAGTTCCTCTGGATCGTTTTGTAATAAGTTCGGATGCCGATGATTATAATGCACACCCCCTTTTGGTAAACGGTTCCTTTGCGGCATTTAGATTATTGTATCAGGATGAAGCGAAGTTCAACAAATTCATCCATTCAGACCCTAAAACGTCACCAGAACTAATGGCTGCCAAAATGTGCGGACGCTGGCGCGATGGTACTCCTCTTGTAGTCTCTCCTGACAAAGAAGATAAAACTCTGGGAGAACCAAGTTCTAAAAATTTCAATTTTACGAACTTCAATTATTTAGCACCAAGTCCAAACCAGCATGGCGATCAAAGCAGTGACGAAAATGGGTTAAAGTGTCCTTATGCAGCACATATACGAAGAGCAAACCCACGGGACGATTTTAATGTAACCGGAAACAACAACAATGCCGAAACCCACAGAATTGTAAGACGCGCTTCGCCTTATGGTCCCGTATACGATCCTAATGAAAAAGCCGGTATACAAAGAGGACTCGTTGGACTGTTTATCGGAGCGGTTCTCGATTTTCAATTTCGCTTCGTTACGAAACTCTGGTTAGAAATGGGTGGTTTCAGAAATCCCGATGATTCTCCAAATTACAGCGGTGTTGATCCACTATTTGGTCCACAAGTTTCGGATACCAATCCCTATGATTCCATTTTTGCTTTCAATAAAAACGGCACCTATAACGAAGTTCCAGGTCTGACCCGTTTCATTCGTACTGATGGAAGTTTGTATTTGTTTTTACCGGGAATTACTGGTTTAAAATATATTGCAGAAGGAAAAATTCCGCCGGCATCATAGATTGAGAATTCTTTTTGATCTTGCTGAGAAATTAGGGGTTTAATTACCTTAGAGTTTTGTAAGGATAAAAGCGTTGTAATTTTCATTATAGCATTTTTGTAGCCTCAAAAAGTATCATAACTAATATATCCTCATATTTTCAGAAAGAAAAACATTAGATGTTGATGATTCTTTAATCACAAATGAAAAATGATAATTAAAGTTCTTACCTCATGTTTTTTTAATATAAACAAATATCTTTTATAACAAAATTAATAAGATATTTACTTTAATTTAAAAAATTTGGACAATTATGGAATATAAAATTAAAAAGCAACAAGTACACAGGCTTCCTGTTTATTTAGCAAATTCATTCCTTACAAGAAGTGATGCTGAAAACTTTCTTGAGGAAATTAATAATGAAGACCCAGATATCGTTTATTCAATTGTATATGGTAAAAGTTATCCTTGGAACGGAACATTTGCAGAATTTCCAGAACCTATTAAAAAATAAAAAAAATGATAGAAACAGTTATTGATTTTGATTTAACAGAAAATTACGATGAGAATATTTTTGACAACTTTATGTCAACTGTTGAAAGATTAAATTTAAGTGGAGAAACTTCTATTGAAGAATCAAAAAAATTAGAGAATCTAGTTCTTAAACTTGAAAGAAATGTTCAGGATTTGACAGATCTAAGTACAGAGTTTAATTCTCTTATTTTAAATAATGTTAAACGAATATTGTCAGACTATAATAAAATTTTAATACATAGTCAATCAAATGAAATGTTAGGTTTAGCTTTTAATACTTTTCAAACGCTCAACAATAGTATTTACCATTATCAACATGACAATGCCTTTAACAAGTTAGTAGATGTAACTAATCGATTATCGATTAGCAATAATTTAAACGGAAATTTATCTTCTTTAGAAAATATAAAAAAAACGGCTTTTATAGGGCTCACAAGCTTAGAATATGAATATTCTTACGTTAACAATCTCTTCGATAATATACTTTATGAATCAAGTGAGATTTTAATAAATTTTAAAACTAAAGAAAACGAAACTCATAAGCCTTTAGAATTTATTTATCAATTTATTGAAATATTAAATAAAATAGAAGGAGTTAGAGTTGAAATAGAAGAAATAAAAAAGGGATCACTTGTTGTTACTTTAAGAGCATATTTCAATTCTAAAAAAGCTAAAGATGATGCATGTGAATTATTAGAAGGTGCAAAGAAGTTTGCGTCAGGGAAATTAGAAAAAGAATATGAGGAGAAAGAAAAAATAAAGGAAGAAAAACTGAAAATAAATGTTGAGAAAAAAATATTACAACAAGAATTAGATCAAAGTGTAAACTTAGACTCACTCTATTTAAAGGCATTAAATATTAAACAATCCGAGGAAGATTTAAAAAGAAAACAATTAGAAAATATAAAGCTAGGTTTAGAGGTTTTAAAGGATAGTCGTGATTTATTTACTGAATTAATTGGTGAAGGGTTTGTCTCTCAATCTGATTTTGATATGTTTATAAATCAAATACCTTTTCTTCAGAAAATTGATGGAAAGCTAACGGTTGGTGAGAATGCTTTAATAGATAAAAAAGATCAAAATTAAAATATTGTAGTCTTAATGCAATAAATAGAAAGAATAATACAATTCCTCTTTTAGGCATTTGAAAAGTTTTGTTGATTTTTGTTCAAACTAAAAAAGAGGCTTAAAAGCCTCTTTTTTTTAAGAAAATATCTTTAAAAGACCTACTTCCCTTTCATAAACTTCTCTAAATACTCCTCTTTATCCTTTTCAGCCTAAATCAAACGATCGTAAAGTTCTACAACTTTATCAATCGAACTTTGATTGCCATTTCATTTTCAAAAAGAACCTGTAACAAATTATTTTTTTATTCCAATTTGTTACAAAAGCTGTAACAATTTTAAAAAAATTTCAATTTTGTTTCAAAAACTGTAACAAAATATTTTTAATTTATTTTTTGTTACAAAAACTTTGAAATACAAACAGACACATTAAAACAAAAAAAGAGAGATCTCGTTTGAGATCTCTCTTTTATATAAATGATATGTTTTAAAAAGAATTACTTCTCTTTCAATAATTTTTCTAAATATTCTACTTTCTCTTTCTCAGCCAAAACCAAACGTTCGTAAAGCTCCACCACTTTATCAAGAGGATTGAATGAGCATTGATGATTTTGACTGAAAGCCCCTTGGCTATTGCTAAAATCAGTATCATTAAAGGTGTTGAAATAATTAATCATATTTTCTTCAGAGAAATTTTTAATAGCTTCTGCTGTTACACCAAGTGCTTTTGCTACTTCTATCAGTTTTTCTTCATCAATTGTTTCACTGTTTTCCATAGCAGAGATAGCTTGTTGGTTTGTGCCTAACGCTTGTGCCAATGCTTCCTGCTTCATGTCTCTAAGTTCACGAATACGGCTAATTTTTCGCCCTATATGATTTGGTTTCGTTAATGTGCTCATAATTCAAAGATAATAATTAAGTATGATAACACGCATCGTAAAAAACAGATTTACTGCCGTGTAATACCGTTAAAAATGATTCGGTACAGTACAATCTATTCTTTAATTGCGCCTACCAAACAAAAGTACGTTTTTTCGTATAATTAATGACCGTAAACTAAACGCCATGTCAAAAGAAAGTCAAAGCCCTAAAGATCAAAATAACGTAGTAACTGCTGTAGCTCAATTTGTATCGACACTCTGGATGGAAGGAGAATTTAGAGATCAGCCCGCTTATTTAACCGAGATTTTCGAAGAGATCCTTAAAACCGAAATTGGAGACGATCTCGATCTGCGAACCAAAATGATCAGCTGTATTAAAACCAGTAAAATGCTGGCAAAAGCCTTAGATCCTTTTACCGATCAGGAAATCGAAAAAGCCAGTATCGAAATGTTGAATACAAATTAGCACTAAAAAAAGGAACACGGATTACGCAGATTCGCTTTACGAAAACGCTGATAAAAACGGATTTCTAAAGGACATATAAAAAGAACTTATAACATTAAGAATAAAGATTATCTTCAGACAAATAATATAAAAAAATCTGTGTACATCTGCATTTTCGTGAAACGAATCCGTACAATCCGTGGGCTATTTTTTAACCGCAAAGAGCGCAAAGGTTTACGCAAGGAGTGCAGAAACCTTTTACTGATCAGGAAACAGAAAAAACCTGTCTTAAAATCAGGAATATTTAGAAGGATTAAGCAGTCCAAAAGAGCGTTTTAACGTTTTTAAAAGGTCGTTGGTAGATTAAATAAAATATACCAAAGAACTATAAGTACCTTTAAGTAAAGTTCTGATATTTTCAACAAACTAATTTAAACATCATGAAAACGTATGCAACACTTTTACTCATTATGGTGCCTGTTTTTTCGTTTAACTCATTTGGTCAGCATTCAGCTCCCACTCCGGCAGCAATCGAAAACGCAACTTTACTATTGGACGGCACCCCTAAAGACGGACTTGTTATTGTGGGCTATTATGTCGAAGAAACCGTTAATATGGCTTTTGGAAAAAGAATTACCCAATACGAAGTCCCAAAAATAAGTATGATCGATACCTACAATCTGGGTCCGAACAACACCCGAACAGTAACTCCCATTTATGGAAAAGCAAAAGTAAAAATAGCGGAAGAAAACTTGCAGCCTAAAACTGTTTCTAAAACGATTACCAATGTCATTAACCCCGTTAAAGTCGCGGTAATTGCTCCCACTAAACCTCAGAAATACATCAATGTAGATGTGGTAACAACCTACGAAAAAGTAATCGACAAAGGTTACAAAACACCGGAAATGCTTGCAAAAGTGGCTGACAGAGCTTATTTTGAAGGTGATTTGGTTACGGCTGCTAAATATTATGGCCAGCTTATTGAAATGAATGCTGATCTGGAGGCCATGTATTATTACCGCTATGCACAATCCTTAAAAGAAATTAATCAGATCGAGAAAGCCAATGAAATAATGAAACTGTTCGAAATTAAAAATTCGGCTAGTAAAGTGGCCCGAAAATAATATAACTGTAAAGTTGAGACTTCTACTTATTTGCTGTTGCTTTAAAATCACAGAAGTTCACTAACAGAAATAAAGGTTCTAAACCTCACAGCTCCCATGATGTGAAACAGGAAAATTGCAAGAATTGGCAATAAAACACAGTTGGTTGGCCTTGGTATGAAGTGCATTGGCCAGTTCAATCTGATCGGCGTTTGCAATTTTTACTTTTGGGTAGAGGTGAACGACAACAAAGCGCCCACTTCCATCAGGAGAAACTTCAAGGGTTGCTTCTGCATGATCTGAATATTCCAGAACTTCTATTCCGTTTTGAGAACATACATACAGATAGGACATCATGTGACAGGAAACGAGACTGCTCAGCAATAAATCTTCGGGATTATACAATTCAGGATCTCCTTTAAAAGCTTTGGCAGCCGAAACATTTAAAACTGGTTTCCCTTCTATGGTAATCTGATGACTTTTGCTGTAAAATCTTTTTGTTGCGTCTTCTCCTTTTTCTTTAAAAGTCCATTTTACGGCTGCCTTGAATAAATGTTTCATCACGATTGCATTTTTGTTCTTGCGAAGTTAAGATTTTATATGGTTTACGAATTAGTCTTATCTGAATGTGACGTTCTTTACAAACTCATCCCAAACAAAAAATGGCCGGAATTTCTTCCGGCCATACTTACTCAATTACAAACTTGAGTTTACTATTATTTTGTTGGATGTGGAGCTATTAAATTAACTGTAACAGAACCTCCGCCATCTAAAGTAGTTCCTTTTTTGAAAGCTCCTGTAGCAGGATCAACTTCGTAAATTGAGGCTACAGCATCAACAGGACTAATTGCGGTGTAATACTTTCCTTTGTATACCAATGGTGAACGCACCATTGAAACCGGGCTTAAAGGTGTATTAATCAACGAAACTGTTTTGTTTTTCAAATCAATTCTAACCAACTGCCCTACGTTTTTTAAACGGTCTCTTACTGAAGTCATTAACTCTTCGTATTGAACGGTACCAATTGCAATTCCGTTACCTACATAATTAATTCCCATCAAACAGGCTTGTTTTCCTAATGGTGTTGTCACATCAATAAAATAATCTTTATCAAAATCTGCTGCACCTTTTTTAATACGTACCACTCCTGATTTTCCGCCTACACCTGTCCAGAATTTACCGGCACTCGCTACAAAGTAATGGTTTCCTTCTTCGTCTTTGTCTAATGAATTTAAGTAGTCATAACCCACTCCACCTTCAGTTGCAGTACTTTTGATTACTTTTAAGTTATTCATTGCAGGATAATCATAAACTAAAGCTCTTACGCCATCAACAGTATATGATTTTGATTCGTTATCATAAAAATAACCTCCAAGAATAAGCTTTCCATTGTCTACGAATGCTCTTCCGACAGAAAACTGAACTCCTTTTTTAGCAGCGTCGTATGGTACGGCCAATGTTCCTTTCGCTTCGATCGTGAAATCACTTAGTTTGATTCTGGCCCAGCCCACAGTACCATTATTGATATCCAGTCCTCCAAGAACCAACATGGTATTATCGTCTACAATATTCAGCGATTGAAAGTAATTCGGAACCACTCCGTCTGTAAGTATAGCCCCTTTTTCTTTTAAGCTTCCGTCTTTACCCATTTCGTATTGGATGAATTTTTTCTGCGGAAGGTTCATCAAATAAACATACTGTTTGTGCCAGATATAACGAGATCCGTTAGCCTCAATACCTTTACCTTTAAAAGTTAAAGATCCTTCTGCTAATGAAGGTACCGATGCGATATATTGCAAATCCTGAGTCCAGCTGGCAATTGTAAAATGCTGTGCCGTTTCGGCTTCTACTTCATCTGACTTTGAACTGCAAGAACTTACAACTGCAGCAAACACAGTAACAGCAGAAACCATAAATGTTGTTTTCCTTAAGAACGATTTCATTTTCATTGATTTTAAATTTAATTGGTTATTGTAAAAAATATCTTAGTTTCAAACTGAAAAACCTTCCCGGCTTTTGCAGTAAGTAATTGTCATAAACTTGCTTGTCTAAAATATTACGGCAGGCGAAATTGGCACTGTAACGTCCGTTTCCAAAAGTGTAACCAAAACCGGCATCCTGAACGAACTGGGTTGGAATGTACATTTTCTCGCGTGCTTCTCCCAGACTTGGCCAGCCTAAGTAATACTGATGAACATAATGTGTGCTAACAAAAAATGAAATTTTCGGTTTCATTTGAAACATCTCATCCAGGAATAATCTCGCCTCTGCATTTGCCATTACATAAGGCGTATTTCGTAATCGGTCTCTATAAACATGATTTGGAGCACCGTTTCCTTCAAAACGCTGCATGTTTCTGATATCCTGATAGGTAAAATTAAATGATGTTTCAAGCCATTGCTTTCGGGCATAATTGGCTTCAACCTCAACCCCAAGCGTACGTATTTTTCCTAAATTTTCGTAGCGGGCGGTTCCCATCAGATCTCCCTCTGTTAACCAAATCAGATTTTTGGTGTCTCTGAAAAAAACATTAAGACCAAAATTTACATTCTGAACCGTATTACGGATTGTTTTCTGAAGGGATGCATTCACATTGAAACTTCTTTCAGGCTGTAAATCCGGTGCATTTACAATCGTATTACCATTGCCCAGAAGCTCTATGGCTTCAGGTAACCGGGCAGTATTTTCAGCAGAAAATTTTATGGTATAGTCTTTTGGTAATAACCATTTAGAGGTGTATCCAAAAGCCCATGCATTGTCTTTTGTATTCTGATAAAAAGTTTCCTTAGAACTCCCGCCATTGTAATCAAATACAACAGCATTGGCTTCATAAGCAAAATACTTTGTAAAGAAAATATTCTTCCAACGATCCTCAAATGAAGAAATCTCATACGATAAACCTGCGATATGTTTGTTCAGATCCTGAGGTTGTCGAAGCGGAATTGTCCAATCAGCTTCGGCAATAGCGTCACTGCCTTTTCTTCTGGTTCCGGTAAACACATAATTTAAGTTAACCTCCTGATTTTCTTTTAGGTGATATACAAAATTAATTCTGGCTAACTGTGTACGATCCTGAAACGAATAAATGGACTTACCTGATCTGATTCCGCCCAATTCTCCATCTACTGTTCCGATAGGTTTTCCTGTCCAGTTGTATTTATAAGAACTGGTATCTGTAGTTGTACCTCTTAACTTGTTTATAGAAGCATACAGATCTACATCTAAATTTGAAAACAAAAAGCCTTTCTTAGAATAGCGCAGAGAAGGCATAACAAACTTCTCATTATAGCGCACGTCTCCATACACATAAGCCATTGTTCTTCCGGTCTGTATTCCTCTGTCCTGATCTGCTAAAGTAAAACCTAACAGCAAGGCATCTGCCCATTTGACATTGGTAAACCCAATATCAGCTCTCATGGTGTATGATTTATAATCGTCATTAAATCTTCTGAATCTTGGATAACCGGGAATAGGTCTTCCATTTTCTCCCGCAACTTCTACCGTTGGCCCCCAAACGGGATAATTATTATCAGAATAATTAAAAAAAGAATTGGTTTGCAACGTAAAACCGGATTCATTTCTCCATTTTCCGGAAACTGCTGTACGATAGGTATTAAATGACCCTACGGTTTGCGACACATCGATATAATTTTTAAGACGGCTGCGTGTTACAAGGTTTACAGAACCTCCAAGTGCATCGGCACCAAAGGACACCGGAGTAACTCCTTTATAGATTTCGATTCTTTCGAGTGTATTGATGGAAAAATTGTTGATGCTGAAGGATGATCCGAAGTTTTCCATCGGAATTCCATCTACAAAGAACTTTACTGCTTTACCGGATAATCCATTAATCGAATAATTGGTTTCAGAGCCCATTCCACCGGATTCCTGTACGCGAATACCGGATACTCCATCCATTAAACGATTTAAATCGACATCGCGTTCGGCTAATTTTTTTGTACTGATAACAGAAACGGCAAACGGCTGTTCTTTGATTTTGGTTTCAATCGTTTTGCCAAACAAATCAACAGAATTTAACACAACCGAATTCGATTTTAACGCTATAACAATTTCTTCTTTTTGATTCTGTCCGACAACAACAGCCATTTCCCGGATTTGATAACCCGTCATCGATACCACTAACTGATACTTTCCTGATGCAATATTTTGAAAAACAAATTTCCCTGAGCTATTACTTTTCACTACTACAGCAGTATTTTGCAATTGAATTTCGGCACCGGCAACAGGCTGATTGTTATCGTCAAGTATATAACCTGTAAAACTGGCATTCCCATTATTCTGAGCATAAACTGCAGTACATATGATCATTAAAATAACCGTTAAAAAAAATCTTTTAAATTGCATCACTGATAATTTGTTCCCAAAACCAATAACTTCTCTTTTTCAGATATATCGGTTTTTTTTCTCTATTCTTCTTATTTCTATTTTCTTATAACTTAAAACGTTCCGACAATCTGGAGCTAAATACTCTTGGTAAACCTTCGGCGATTTCATCTCTGGTTGCTGTTATTACCTCATAGTCAGCATCTGTCATGGCGAGATACGTTTGTCCTTTTTGCAGTTTTACCTTGTCCTGATACACCGTTGTACAACCTGAAGTTCCGGTGCCAATATTAAATTCCTGTACTTTTGCCGAATCGCTAATAACCGAAACGGCTCCGCAAAACTTAACATCGCTTGCCTCACCCAAAAAATCCATTGAAATGTTGCACTGGCTGCCCGGCTCAACCAAAAAAGATAAACTGCCAATATTTATTTTCTTAATCTCCTGACCGTTTAAATTGTTCACTAAAATCTGCGAAGCAAATGTTGATGAATTGTAGTAATGTAAACTGACAATCCCAAATAACACACAGGCCGCAGTTGTTAGGGCAGCATAAAGAAATCTGTTCTGAGATTTTGGTTTTGCAAGAATCGTTCTGGAAGCAATATTGCTCCAGATCTCTTCTTTTAACCCGGCTTGTTGCGGAGAGGTAATAACTTCACGTTCTAAATCTATAACACTTAACCATTGCTCCACTGTTACCCTTTCGGCAGCATTGCATTCCTTTCGCGCATATTTTTCTAATAAATCGGATGTAATAAACACAGTCTTGGTTTTGTTATATAATGATGTAGTTGCACAAGTCCTCGCTAACCCTACATAGGGGAGTAAAAAAAATGACCAAACTGCGAAAAACTTTTAAATGGTCGCGAATATGCCTAAGCGCTCTTGTGATATTTCCTTCAACGGCTTTCTCTGTAATAACAAGAGAGGCGGCAATAGAGCGATTGTCCATCCCGTCTTCTCTGCTCATCAAATATACCTGCCTGCAACGTTCCGGAAGTGTGCTGATGGCCAACTGTAATTCCCGAAGCAAATCTTTATGCAAAATGTGCTCTTCTGTATTGTTGGAAACTTTATTCATTTCGGCAAAATGAGTACTTTCGTGCTTCTTTTTAGTAACCTGCTTTCGATGATATTCTACTATTTTGAGTTTTGCAGCACCGTATAAATATGCTCTGACGGAAGTTTCGATTTGTAGCTGTTCCCGTCTTTCCCAGATACTGATGAAAATTTGCTGTACGATTTCCTTTGCTGCTTCTTCGTCGCCGACATGATGTCTGCAAAAACAAAACAGTTCATTCCAATACAAATCATAAATCTCCGGGAAATTTTTGGCGTTAATGTTTAGATATTGCTTTTCCATAGAAATAAAAATATGACGCAAAACTATCTTATTTAGACTAAATAAAATTAAGAATTTTTAAAATTTGTGCTGTATTTTTAAATCTGCTTGTGTAATATTCTGGTAATTTGCCTTTTAAAAAAGCAAAAAAAATCACGATATAGTCTCTATTTTACTGGGATTAAACCAATATTTGCCTTAGAGCCGTAAGGAAATACCGCAATGTTTTCTTTGTTATAAATTCTATTTCCTTTCACCAGGTCCTATCAGAATCATCTTTCTTTTTCAGGAATATTTTTTCATTTCTCTGATGCATCCTTGGTTCAAAAATTGATCAATTGACAACGCCAACTCGTTTCGCTTCGGAAGCAATTTAGCAGCAAAAAACGGTCCTGAAAGCATTTACAACAAGTAAGAATTATCTTCTTATTTTATTGTGTAAAAGTGACGCTTTGCTATGTAAAATGATATTTTATTTAAAAAAACTTGTGAAAAAGGTTAAAAAATGACCGCTTTAATAATGATTTTAGCATTAAAAAACCATTACTTTTGTAGCAGAAGTCTCAATCAAAGCAGTTAATGTAACTTTTACAGACGGTTACATTTATTAAGTGTATACACAACGTTTAAAAAATTGAGAAACGAAATTAACAGGATTATATATTTACCACTAAAAATTTGAATATGCTTAACAGTTATAGCTCTGCAGATAAAGTTTTATTAGCAGTAGATTGTATTATTTTTGGGTTTGATCGCGAAGGTTTGAAAATTCTCTTAATCAAAAGAGGATTCGAGCCTGAAAAAGGAAAATGGTCTTTGATGGGAGGTTTATTAAAGCAAGACGAAGTACTCGACAATGCTGCGATAAGAGTTTTAAAAATGTATACGGGATTAAACGATGTGTATATGGAACAACTTTATGCCTACAGCGAAATTGATCGTGACCCCTTAGAAAGAACCATTTCAGTTTCGTACTATGCTTTGATTAATATTGAAGATCACAATGCCGAACTTATTGAAAATTATCATGCGCAATGGTTTAGTGTTGCCGATGCTCCGAGTTTAATTTTTGATCATAACGAAATGGTGCAGCAAGCGATCAGAATATTACGTTATAAAACTTCGATTAAGCCAATTGGTTTTGAATTACTTCCTGAGAAATTCACCATGCGCCAATTATTGGAGTTGTACGAAGCTATTTTGAGCAAAGAACTGGACAAAAGAAACTTTATCACTAAGATTAATACGATGGGAATCCTGAACAAACTGGACGAAAAAGACATGCAGTCTTCCCGAAAAGGATCGTATCTCTACACTTTCAATAAAGAAAAATACGAGGAAAAACTACGCAACAATTTTGTTTTAAACTTGTAAAATAATCAGTCCGTAATTTCTTAAATCCGGAAGCGCAAACGGAATAATTATAATGAGTTTCGAATCAAAAGAGATGATTTATTTTCTATCTGCTGCTTGTGTCCGTGAAGCACCATATCGGCTAAAATTTCTCCCATCATTTCAAAATCGGTCGAAATGGTGGCAATGCCGTTAGCCACAATCTTTTTCAAAGGAGTTTCGTTATAAGAAATAATTCCGAAATCCGTTCCAAGTTTAAGGCTTTGCGATTGGGCATTTTCAATAACGCGAACCAAATCACGATCGTTTGGTATAATGTACAAATCACCTGCATTGATTTCTCCGTTTGTAAATTCTGTGATGATATCAAACTTAAAATCGTACTTTGTACAAAAAGCAATAAAACCGGTTTTCATTCCCAACGGTTCTCTAAATCCCGGAAAAATCAAAATAAGTTTTTTGTACTTATCCATTCGTGATTTCCCTTTAACTAAACCTTCAAAAATATCTTTTTCGTGATTTTGATAAACTGCCGGATACAATTTCAAATCCGGATTGGTCTGATCCAATATGATAACCTCCCCTACTGGTAGGTTTTTTATCGCCTCTGCCACATCGGTTAAATTGGTAGGCATGATGATGTACTTGGTGTAATTTCCGTTACTGTCAGTAATCAGTTTTTGAAATACCTGAACATTAAAGTGATGAAAGAAAATATCAACCTGAACGTTCTTTCCAATATTCTGTATAAACGAATTATAGATGTCTTCTTTGAAACTGTTTAACTCATCAAAAAGTAAAAAAATCTTTTGTTTGATATTGATTTCAACGCTTTTAACATAATACCCTTTACCCGGAATGGCATAAATAATACCTCTTTTTTTAAGCTCGTCATATCCCAACAATACCGTATCACGTGACAGCGAAAATGCCAGGCAAACTTTATTGACAGACGGAAGCCGATCGCCTTTTACCAATTTTTCTTCCTCAATTGCTTTCTCTACGGAGAGAATAATCTGTCTGTATTTTGGCAAACCAATATTACTTTGGATAGAAATTATATTCATACAAAATGGATTTTGGTGCAATATACAAAAAACTGGTAGGTACTGGTATGTAAAAACAGATATTGTTTCTATTTTTGGTTTTCATTTTTGGCAAAAAAAATATGAATATAAAACAAATATCGCACCTTCCGAATACATCTGCCATGGAATCATTTGGTTTATTGCCCGATAACGAAGAAATTCTTTCTTGTGAATTGTGCAACAAAAACGGAATGAAAGCAAAAATTATCAATTATGGTGCAACACTGACCTCTTTGTTAATTCCGGTTGCAACAGGTGGGGTTGTTGATGTTGTTTTAGGTTTCGATACTTTAGAATCTTATCTGGCTTCTTATCATTTACCAAGCGCTCCTTACTTTGGCGCTACCGTTGGGCGTTATGCCGGACGAATCGACAAGGGTCTTTTTGCCTTAAACGACCAGACATTTCAATTGAATACCAACAACAATGGCAATGCTTTACATGGCGGGAATATTGGCTTTGGACAAAAAACATGGAACATTACCCATATTACTTCGGGTGATAATCCGTCGATAACTTTAAGCCTTTTGAGCCAGAATTTAGAGGAAAATTATCCGGGAGCTTTACAGGTTGATTTGACTTATACTTTAACGGAAGAAAACGAATTAAAGCTGGAATACAAAGCGACCTCAACTGAAGATACGATCGTGAATCTTACGCATCACACTTATTTTAATCTTGACGGACATGATCGGAATTTGTTAAACCAAACACTCTTTATTGATTCTGACAAAATGTTGGAAACGGATACTGAGAATATTCCAACCGGGAATTTCATTGCTCTTTCTAATCATGATTTTGATTTCAGAACGGCTAAAAAATGCCCGGAATCTATTGACAATTCATTTGTAATTGAGCCTGGAAAAACGGTTTCCGCCACTTTATCCAGTGCTGAAAACAATTTGCAGATGAAGGTTATTACGGATCAGCCCAGCGTACATATATATGTAGGCGGAAATTGTTTTGGATCTGTAAAAGGAAAAGAAAACGCTAATTATCATACATTTAGTGGAATATGTTTTGAAGCACAAAATTTTCCGGATGCCCCAAACCACAAACATTTTCCGAATTCGGTTTTACGAAAAGGGGAAACCTATCATCAAAAAACCCTTTACCGATTTGAAACCATAACCTAATATTTGCTAAAAAAACAACCAAAACGAAAAGCTATTTCTTTCAACCACTACCTAATGAATGATATTTTAATACAAAACACAACCGCTTTTTTTGAGAAGTCTTTTGGATCGGCTCCGCAAAAAGTGGTACTCTCTCCCGGAAGGATCAATATTATAGGAGAACATATTGATTACAACGACGGCTATGTTTTACCGGCGGCTATTGACAAGATTATCTGTTTTGCTTTTGAAAAAAACAATACCAACAGCTCCAAAATAGTGGCCATCGATTTGAACGAAGCCTTTGAAATTGATTTAACTGCAGAAATTCTTTTAAGCGAAGAGGTCTGGACCAATTATATTCGTGGCGTAATCAAACAATTACAGGACAACGGTTTTGTGTTTGAAGGTTTCAACTGTGTCTTTAGCAGCAACATTCCGGTAGGTTCCGGTTTATCCTCTTCTGCTGCTTTAGAATGTGGAATGATTTTCGGAATTGCATCGCTTTTCGATTTAAAAATCAAAAAAGCCGACATCGCTTTGTTAGGGCAAAAGGCAGAACACTGGGTAGGAATCAATTGTGGCATTATGGATCAGTTTTCAAGTGTTCACGGTCTTGAAAACAAGGTCATAAAACTGGATTGCAACACTCTGGATTTTGAATATCACAATGCCGATTTCAAAGATTACACCCTGGTTTTGTTTGACAGTAATGTAAAACATTCTCTTTTTACCTCTGAATACAACACCAGAAGACAGGAGTGCGAACAGGGGCTGGCGATTATAAAACATCATTTTCCTCAAATAAAAAGTTTTAGAGATTGTACCGAAGAACAGCTTTTGACGCTGCAGAATCAAATGTCAGCAACTATTTTTAAAAGAGCACATTTTGTAGTAAAAGAAATTGATCGTGTTGAAAAAGCTTGTGAAGCGTTAGATCAGGGAAATATTACACTTTTAGGACAGTTACTTTTCGAAGCCCATTATGGTTTATCGCAAGAATACGAAGTTAGCTGTAAAGAGCTGGATATGCTTGTAAATACGGCAAAAACAGACGATTTTATTATTGGATCACGCCTCATGGGGGGTGGTTTCGGGGGGTGTACCATAAATTTTATAAAAAAAGGGCATGAAAATGAGGTGAAAAATAAGTTTTCAAATCTTTATTTAAATACATTTGGGATTGAATTAAAATTTTATGATGTAACAATCTCTAATGGAACAAGACTACTTCTTTAACATCACAAAAACTATAAATGAAAAACTTTGACATCAACGAAGATCCGCACAGACGTTTCAATCCATTACTAAACGAATGGATTCTGGTATCACCTCATCGAGCCAAACGTCCGTGGCAAGGGCAAAACGAGACTCTTGCAACTGAAACCCTTCCAAAGCACGACCCAAACTGTTATCTCTGTCCGGGTAACGTTCGCGCCAATGGAGAACACAATCCGACCTACAAAGACAGCTTTGTCTTTGAAAATGATTTCGCCGCAATGAAGCAGGACGAAATTATATTTGAAGAAGACATCAAGCACACTTTTTTTAAAACCAAACCCGAACAAGGAATTTCAAGAGTAGTCTGTTTTTCACCAAGACATGATCTTACTTTACCGGAGATGGAAATTGAAGGAATTGAGAGCATTGTAAAAGTTTGGCAAAAAGAATACGCTGAACTGGGAAGCATCAAATACATCAATCACGTTCAGATTTTTGAAAACAAAGGAAGTATTATGGGCTGCAGTAATCCGCATCCGCATGGTCAGATCTGGGCGCAGTCGTCGCTTCCAACTCAGGTTGAAAGAACACAACAAAATCTGAAATCTTATTTTGATAAAAACAACCGAACGCTTCTTCAGGATTATGTTCAGGCAGAATTAAAAACGGGTGATCGTGTAGTAATCGAAAACGATGATTTTATTGCTTTAGTTCCGTTTTGGGCAACCTGGCCTTATGAAACGATGATTGTAAGCAAAAGAGTTGTAAATAAAATTACTGATTTTACGGAAGAAGAAACCAATTCCTTTGCCGTAATTTTAAAACAACTCACCATCAAATACGATAATTTATTCAGTACTTCTTTTCCGTATTCATCAGGAATCCATCAATCACCTACAGATGGTTTAGAACATCCGGAATGGCATTTCCATATGCATTTTTATCCGCCTTTGTTGCGATCAGCCACAGTAAAGAAATTTATGGTGGGTTACGAAATGTTAGGTGAATCTCAGAGAGACATTACCCCTGAAAGATGTGCCGAAGTTTTAAGACAGCAATCAGACATTCATTACAAACAAAAATAAAATAAAACTTTAGCCTATTTTGCCCCACAAATTGTTACAGCTTTGAACAACATACTTAAAAAAACAGGTACGTCTTAGCTCTTTTTTACCCTTTAATACAGAATCACATTAATAAATCAAATCAAAAACGAATAATCGACCCAAATCAAAAAAAATAAAAAAACAATATTTAAACCACCTCAGACAAATATTGTTTTTTACCCTCTACTAATCAAACAATCACTATCTAATTATTAAAATAGTACTATCAATGAACCAGAACCTTGCTTTCGCAGATTATGCGGTTTTTATTATTTACTTCATCGTAGTTTCGGCCTACGGTTATACGGTTTACCGAAAACGTAAACAAGACGAACAGGACGCTAAAGCTTACTTTTTGGCCGAAGGAAACCTGACCTGGTGGGCTATTGGAGCTTCTTTAATTGCTTCAAATATCTCGGCAGAACAATTTATCGGAATGAGCGGTGAAGGTTTCTTTTTAGGAATTGCCGTTGCGGCTTACGAGTGGATTGCAGCCATAAGTCTTATTGTGGTCGCCGTTTGGTTTATTCCCGTATACCTAAAGAATAAAATCTATACGATGCCACAATTCTTAAAAACACGCTATAATGATTCTACTGCTTTAATCATGGCCGTTTTCTGGTTGTTCTTGTACGTTTTTGTAAACTTAACTTCTATTTTATATTTAGGAGCTGTAGCCATTAACGGTATGGCCGGCGGAGAATATCTGCATATTATCATGATCGGACTGGCATTGTTTGCCCTATTCATCTCTCTTGGAGGTATGAAAGTTGTCGCATATACGGATGTCATTCAGGTGGCCGTTTTAATCATTGGAGGTTTAGTTACCTCGTATATTGCTCTTACGACTGTAGGACAATATTTTGGAGTTGGACAAAATGCAATCGAAGGATTCAAAGTTTTAATGAGAGAAGCACCGGAACATTTTAAAATGATTATTCCAAGGCCAACTGCGACATCTTCTCAGCTTGACATCAACAAATACCTTACTTTCCCTGGTCTGATGTCATATCTTGCCGGTATCTGGATCATCAACCTGAATTACTGGGGATGCAACCAATACATTACGCAAAGAGCCTTAGGTGCCGATTTGCAAACTGCACGCACCGGTATTTTGTTTGCCGGTATGCTCAAATTGTTAATGCCTTTAATTGTAATGTTACCGGGTATTGCTGCCTATGTTTTATATCAAAACGGACATTTACCACAATTAGTCGGAGGAAAAGACGGAGCTTATTCTGCTGTACTGACTTTCCTTCCAACCGGATTAAAGGGACTTTCAGTAGCGGCACTAACCGCAGCAATTGTAGCTTCGTTAGCCGGAAAAGTAAACAGTATCTCGACAATCTACACTTTGGATATTCACAAAAAATACATTCAAAAAGAAGCTGGTGAAAAACAGCAGGTAAACATAGGAAGAATTGCCGTTTTTGGAGCGATGCTTTTAGCAGTATTATTTACCTGGAATGATATTTTAGGAATTGGAGGTGTTGGCGGATTTACCTATATCCAAAAATACACGGGCTTTATCAGTCCGGGAGTTTTTGCCATGTTTGTTTTAGGAATGTTCTGGAAACGAACTACGGGAGCTGCAGCTGTAGTAGGTGTAATTTTAGGTTTTGTATTATCCGTACTATTCAACGAATATGCTCCTGCCTTATTTGGAAATGAGACTTTATTGTATACTGCTTATCCAAACGGAAAAGGAGCTTTTGAAATCCCTTTTCATATTTGTATGGGATTATCATTCATCTTTACCACTTTGGTGATGGTTTTAATCAGTTTTGCAGGTCCTAAAGTGAATCCTAAAGCATTCGAAATCGATGCCGAAATGTTTAAAGTAAAACCACAAACGACTGTTTTAATCGTCATTACATTATTGATTATTGCAGCCCTGTACATTAAATTTTGGTAGTTTTATTGTATTCTTTTTTGAAAAATAAAACCGTACCGGGAAAATCACATTTTTTAAATATTATGTTATTAATTTAGAAAAAACCTGCTTTTTTTAACCATTGTTAATCAGGCTTTTACGCGCCAAATTTTATTAAACCCGACAAGTTTTAGAGCTTGTCGGGTTTTTAATTATTGTAGGTCACCGCCTTATTTTACACTATTTCCCACAAAATCTTCATCACCAAATTCTTTGCCTTTTTTCAAAATAAAAAAACCCAAATCGCTAAAATTCAAATATTTTACTTACAATATTGAGTATTTGTACAAAGTAATTTCTTACTATATTTGATTTGCGTATGGTTAATCTTTAAACTTTAGGTACCAAATTTAAAGAGGCAAAACGATACGTTTTTTCAAACAATCACAATTAACGGAATGTATAACGTATTAAATGTTTTTACTATGATAAAAAATTATAAACTTTTATTCTTCTCTTTTCTTGTCTGTTTTATTCCAACTCTGGCTAAAGCCCAGTTAGGCAGCTCCTGTGGAATTCCAGCTTGGTACTCCGTCACACAATATTCCAGTAACTCTTATGTTCGTTACAATAATATAGTGTACAAAAACAATTCCTGGTCTCAGGGAGCCGGCAGCACACCTGGATCAAGCAGTGTCTGGTCTGCAGTAGGAAGCTGTGACGAGCAATTAATTATCAATAATCCATCTCTGGCTTATACTGCCTGCAATACCGTTTCTGATTGGAACAGTACAACTCCCAACTATAATGTAAACAACATTATACGATACAACAATGGTGTCTATAAAGCCAAGTACTGGGTCGCCGGAACAGAAATTCCTGATCAGTCTTCTGCTTACACTTTTCTTGGTGTGTGTATCAAGCCCATAGCCATTTCTCCTGCCTACGCCGATGGACAAATTATTATAAAAAGCACATTATCGGCTATCAATCTTACTGCATCACTCAATCTGTACGGTTTTTCGGCAACACAAAATAAGGTTGAAATAAAAAAGACAACAGAGTCTTCTTATACAACTTACAATATGAGTTTATCCGGCAACACGATATCGTATAACTGGACCCCGACCGCTTATGGAGATTACAACATTCGATATACCACTGTAAATTCGATTGGAATAAGCACCGTAGTCAATACAACTATTAAAATTGCGATTACTGCTCCTGCTGTGATAACGATTACCGGTCCGCCAAATGCCACTTCCTATACTCAACTTAATTTTTCGCCTATAAGCATTACTTTTACTATTCAGCCTTCGTCCGGAAGTTCCATTAGCAGCATACTGTTTAAGGATCTCACTGCCGGAACTAATGCTAATGTGAGTACCAATCCACAAAATTCTTATACCTTTAATTGGACTCCTCAGAATTATGGAAACAATTCACTGCAAATAGCAGTCACAGACAACAATGGAACCATAGCAACAACCGGTTTACAACTTACTATTGTGAATCCTGCCACACAAAATATTTCCTTTGCTTCACTTCCAAATCAAATAAAAGCGGTTAACGGAATACCTAAAACATTCGTATTCGATAAGGCTATCACTTCATTAAAAAGAAGAAACACTACTGTATTTGATTATACTATTACCGGAAATACTTTAAAGATTATCCCTAAAAAAGCAGGCAGATCCGGACTTCAGATAACCACTTCAGATGGTACCATATATTATCTTGGTTTAAGAATAGACAATGCCAATGGAAGCGTATTAAAATATCCTGATTATGTTTCTGTAGGATCTGTATCTGAAGACACTACCGACGATGTCAATTTTTACAACAACAATATCGACGACAGCAATCTGCTCAAGAATAACCGAATGGATGTAAGATACATCTATATCAATGGAGGGCCAATCGCAGGATGGAATACCTGGCAACCTGACAGAGCTATAAAATTTGCACGGAATTCTTTAAAAATGGGGCTTATTCCTTTCTTTGTTTTTTATAACATTCCCGACGGAAGCGAATCTTACGAACTGGATCTGGCACACGTAAAAGATGCTTCCTATATGACGGCTTATTTCAATAATCTCAACCTTTTTCTGAATCAGGTTAAAGCTGAACTGGGAGATGAGTTTTTTGGAGTGGTATTAGAACCTGATTTTCTGGGCTATATGCAGCAGTTTAACGAACCTATAACGACTACAACAGCCGTAAATGCAACAAGTATTGCCCAAAATGCAGGTACATTAAAAACCCTCGTAGAAAGAATCAATTTTGAGCTCAACAAGAAAAGAACAGACGAAAACCTGAATATGGAATTTGGATGGCAGCTTAATCTTTGGGCAAAAGCTGGTGTAGCCGGTCCAAAAGGAATTATCAGAGAAACGGATACCGGAACTTTTACTACCCAGCTTAACAAAATTAAACAAACCGCTGCAGATATTTTTCAGTACACCAATAGTATGGGAATTATGTCTAATAATGCAGACTTTATTTCTATAGACAAATATGGTCTTGATGCCATGGGCGCCGGAAGTACCGGAAACCCTGCAGATCCCTTCTCTTATACCTGGTTCTGGAATAATGACCACTGGATGAATTACCTGAATTTTGTTCAAAAACTTTACGAAGCCTCTGGCAAACATGTTGTCCTCTGGCAAATCCCGGTAGGACATATCAATGGTTCAGAAACCGTAAATGAACGAACAGCAGGTCCTTTTCAAATTTTAAATAATACCAGCCAGCACTACGAAGATTCTGCTTCTACTTTTTTCTTTGGAGATACCGTAAATTTCTCAAATGACGCGACTCGTTATAACTATTTCAGTCAGAATAAACATGCCGACCCTAAACTTCTGGTTAATCCCACTACAAAAAAAGTGACTTTTGGAAATCACTTTGCAGAAGTAAAAAATAGCGGAACCAAACTTGTCTTAATGGGAGCAGGCGTAGGAGCCAGTACGGATGGAATTGGAAACCCGGGAACTACGCTGACTGATGATCATTTTTGGATTCAAAAATTACAGGATTATTATATCAATCAAACTTCCGGCGCTAGCACGTCCAGTGCTGCTGCTCTAAATGATGATCTAACTTTTAATTCCTCTCTGATTATCTACCCTAATCCCGTTAAGGAAGAGCTAAGTATCGACACAAAAGAAAAAGTTGAAGTCGTATATGTTTTTGATATGAATGGTGAAAATGTTATCACCCTGAAAAATAAAACTAAAATCAATCTCTCCGAACTTAAAAACGGCTGGTATATAGTAGCTGTAAAACTTGAAAATGGTAAAAAGATTTCTAACAAAATATTAAAAAATTAAACAGGATCTTAAACCTAAAATTATTTTTTAGATAATAAAGGAGGCGTTTACTAACGCCTCTTTTTTTGTTTTGGTGTATCTGTTACCTTTTCAAAGTTTTTGTAACAAAACAGGAAATAAAAATATTTTGTTACAGCTTTTGAAACAAAATTGAAATTTTATAAAAATTGTTACAGCTTTTGAAACAAATTGGAATAAAAAAATAATTTGTTACAACCTCCTTGCGTAAACCTTTGCTCTCTTAGCGGTAAAAACCATTTTTAACTTTAGCGTATAGATGATTTTATTTTAACAGGAAAAATATTTGTACAAACATTTTAATTACTTTTAACACACTAATTAACCAAAAACAAAACAAAAAATGAAAAAATTAATCTTTGCTTTATTTATTATTTCCGGAGCAGCTTTTGCACAGGACATGGAAGTAGTAAAAGGAAACTTTGATTTCTTAAAAGATCAGAAAGAAATCAATACCGAATTTGATTATAGTAATTTTACTATGATGAAAGAAAAAAAACCGGAAGCACAGTATGTCCAGGAGCATAAAGCCGAATTAGATCAAAAGGCAAAAGGCAACGGAAACATCTGGGAAAAAAAATGGATTAGTGCAAAAGACCAAATCTGGACGCCTAAATTTTTAGAAATTGCCAATATTGTTTTAACTAAAGAAAAAAAGGATTTGAACTTTCAGGAAAATTTAAAAACTCCTTATACTTTAATCGTGACTGCAGTATGGATCTATCCGGGTTGGGATGCCGGAATTATGAAGCAGCCCGCAAAAGTAACGACCAACTTAAAATTTGTTGAAACTGCTAATAAATCAAATGTCCTTTTAGAAATTACAAGCGAAGAAGCTCCGGGTGATCAATGGGGCAGTAATTTCAGTAACGAAACCAGAATTGGTGAAGGTTTCGCCAAAACAGCAAAATCAATGTCTAAACTGATAGTAAAAAAAGCATATAAATAAAACGATAAGAGGAGAGCTGTCATAAAACAGCTCTCCTCTTTATTTCCCTATATTGATTTTAAAAAACGATAAAACCTAAAATATGCCCCTCCTCCGGAATCTATAAATATTTTGCTCCGATGGAGCAGACAATAATAATTTTCTAACTAAAAAACCATTCCCTTTTTTATCCCGGAGGGATAACATATTTATAGAAATAAAAGGTTCGTTTATAGATAAGAGCCCTGTAAGGGCGAAATATGACGCTGCAATAGAAACAATCATCTAAACAAAAAGCCCTGATTATTCAGGGCTTTGTTCTTTTTGCATATTTAATAAATAGGCCATATTCTTTATCACGTGATCGTGTTTTTTTACAAACGGATTTTCTTCGTTCCAGACATATCCTGCCAATACCGAACAGATCTTTTCTTTCACATCCGGATTTTCCGGCTGATGAAAAAACAAAGTCTGAAGATTCCCAGTGTACCATTCCTGTACATACGTGGTAAAAACAGCTATCCCCCTTTTCATATATCCGGTGAATTCTGTTTCCCAATCTACTTCGATTCCCTGAGATTCTTTAAGGTACAATTTGGCCGCCAGCATTCCGGATTCGGTTGCAAACGCCACTCCAGATGAAAATACCGGATCTAAAAATTCAGAACTGTTTCCAGTCAGGGCAAAACCATCACCGTACATTCTTTTTACCGCTCTTGAATAATTCTCCAATTTTACCGGCTCAAACAAAAATTCTGTTCCTTTAAATCTTTTGATATAATAATCTGATTTCTGAATCGCATTTCTTAAAGCCTCGGCATTGTCTTTATTTTCTGAAAGCGAATTAATAAAATCGGTTGGGCCTACAACCCCCAGACTCGTATTTCCGTTGGAGAAAGGAATTACCCATAACCAAACTTCGGTTTCCAGAATATCAAAAGAGATTTGAGTTCCCTCTTCACCTTCTTCTCTGTTAATATCTTTTACATGTGTAAATATCGAAGAATGCGGATCTAATTTTGATGGGGTGTCCAAGTCTAAAAGTCTTGGTAAAACACGGCCGTATCCACTGGAATCAATAATGAATTTAGCGTGTATTTCTTTTAGGTTTCCATCCTTATCTTTTACAATTGTTTTAGAGTTTTTACCCTCAAAAGAAACCTCCAGAACCTCTGTTTCAAATTCCAGATCAATTCCTTTTCTAATCACTTCCTGCGCCATGGTGTTGTCAAAATCAGCACGCGGTACCTGCCAGGTCCAGTCCCAGCCTTCACCAAATTTTTTGCTGAAATCAAAAACACAAATTTCTTCTCCTCTGATAAAACGAGCACCAAGTTTTTTCTCAAAATTCATCGCATCCAAACTCTCAAAAAGCTCAGCCTCAGCAAAATGATCCATTACTCGAGGGATCAGACTTTCCCCTACTACAAGTCTTGGAAACTTTGTTTTTTCAACTACTTTTATCTTAATGTTGTTTTTGTGAAGATACGATGCCGAGACACATCCTGATGGTCCTGCGCCAATGACTAAAACATCAACAAACTCCTTTATCATATTAATATTATTATCAATTATTAACCTACATTTGCCATCATCAAAATAACTACATTTATTTTGATAAATAAAATTAAATTAGCACAACCAAAAACGATTTAATGAACACAATTAATGAATATTTAAGTTTAGCAGAATTCGAGTCTATTATTTTTGGAAATAATAAAGTTGTCATCAGCGATATTGTTTTAAACAGAGTGAATGAAAGCTTCAATTTCCTAAAAGAATTTTCAGGAAACAAAGTAATATATGGTGTCAACACTGGTTTCGGACCAATGGCCCAATATAGAATTAAAGAATCTGATCAAATACAATTACAATACAATTTAATCCGAAGCCACTCTTCGGGAACGGGAAAACCTTTAAGCCCTGTTTGTGCGAAAGCAGCAATTTTGGCTCGTTTAAACACTTTATCATTAGGTAATTCAGGGGTTCATCCTTCTGTAATTCATTTGATGGCAGAGCTGATCAACAAAGACATTACTCCTCTTATTTTTGAGCATGGCGGTGTAGGTGCCAGCGGAGATTTAGTACAATTATCACACTTAGCTTTGGTTTTAATTGGCGAAGGCGAAGTTTTTTATAAAGGAGACCGAAGACCAACTTCTGAAGTTTTCGAAATTGAAGGTTTAAAACCTATTCAGGTAGAAATCAGAGAAGGTCTGGCTTTAATCAACGGAACTTCGGTAATGACCGGAATTGGAGTTGTAAATGTACATCTTGCCAAAAAATTATTAGACTGGTCTTTAAAATGTTCCTGCGCAATCAACGAATTGGTTCAGGCATACGACGATCATTTCTCTGAAGAATTAAACCAAACCAAACGTCATAAAGGACAACAGGAAGTAGCCTCAAGAATGAGACAAAATCTTTCAGACAGTACCTTGATCCGTAAAAGAGAAGATCACTTATATTCCGGAGAAAACACCGAAGAAATCTTCAAAGAAAAAGTTCAGGAGTACTATTCTTTACGTTGTGTTCCTCAAATTTTAGGACCGGTTTTAGAAACTATAAACAATGTCGCTTCAATTCTTGAAGACGAATTTAACTCGGCAAACGACAATCCTATTATAGATGTAAAAAACAAACACGTTTATCACGGAGGAAATTTCCACGGCGATTATATCTCGCTTGAAATGGATAAACTAAAAATTGTTATTACCAAACTAACCATGCTGGCAGAACGTCAGCTGAATTATTTATTGAATTCAAAAATCAACGAAATCCTTCCTCCGTTTGTTAACTTAGGAACTTTAGGATTCAATTTCGGAATGCAGGGGGTTCAGTTTACCGCTACCTCAACCACTGCCGAAAGCCAGATGTTGTCTAACCCGATGTACGTTCACAGCATCCCGAACAACAACGACAATCAGGACATTGTAAGTATGGGAACCAATGCTGCCGTTATTACTTCAAAAGTAATCGAAAACTCATTTGAAGTTTTAGGTATCGAAATGATCACCATCGTTCAGGCTATTGATTATTTAGGACAAAAAGATAAAATTTCATCCGTTACCAAAAAATGGTACGACGATATCCGAAACATTATTCCTGAATTTAAAGAAGATCAGGTGATGTATCCTTTTGTTCAGAAAGTAAAAGATTACCTGATTCACAGTTAATACTTATTTTTACATTATTAATATTGAACCTTTAAAATCATGAAAAAGACACTTATTATTTTATTTGCATTCACTATTCAATTTGTTAATAGTCAGGAATTGGCGTTAGTTAAAAAAGATTCAAAAATTGGATATCTTTCCAAAGACGGAAATTTTAAAATTGAACCTCAGTACAAATCCGCAAGAAGCTTTTCTGAAGGATTGGCAGCTGTGGAAAATAATGGAAAATGGGGGTTTATAGATGCTAAAGGAGCCTGGATAATTCCGGCAGATTTTAAAAATGTTAAAGATTTCAACAGCGGAATTGCAGTTGTACAAAAAGACAAAGACTGGGTTTATATCAATACAAAAGGAGAAGTTCAGAACGCTCCTGTGTCAGACAAACTTTTTGATTTCGAAAATGGCGTAGCGTTCATTCGACAAAATGGCAAAGTAGGATTAATCAATTCGAAAATGACCGTTGTTTTAGAACCAAAATACGATCAGATCAAATCATTTGAAAACGGTTTTGCCAGAGTTGAAAACAATAAAAAATGGGGAATTATTAATACTTCCGGTAAAGAAATGATCGAGCCTGCGTATGAAGAAATAGGCAATTATTTCAAGAACACAAGCTGGGCAAGAAAAGATAAAACCTTTGGAATCGTTAGTTCAGGAAGTTTTATTCCTGTTGACGGAGCTGAAAAAATCTGGGATTTTGACACGCAGGATCTTACATACGCCAAGAAAAACGGCAAAATTGGATTCATTGACTTAAAAGGAAATTGGGTAATTACTCCAATTTATGACAAGGTGAAAGCGTTTTCAAAAAGTTTAGCTCCGGTTTGCGTAGGTTCAAAATGGGGGTATATCAATCCGAAAGCTGAATTTGTAATTGAACCCACCTACAGCGATGCCGAAGTTTTTAGTGCTGATGGACTGGCTCCTGTAAAAGAAAAAAACTGGGGATTCATCAATCAAACCGGAAAATTAGTTATTCCAACCCAATACAATATTACAGCAAATGGTTTTGTTATTGCGCTGTTCGTAAAACAAGACAAAGGCTTTATCGATGGTCTGGCCCGAGTAAAAAATGAAGGAAAATGGGGATTCTTAAAACCAGACGGAACTGTATTAGGCAACCAATGGTTTGAAAATGCTGAACTGTTTTCACAATCAAAAGAAAGAATCAGCACAGCAGAAATCGCTGCAGAGAAACCAAAAGCAGAAGCCAAAACGACTGAAAAGTCAGAGACAAAAACTACCAAAAAACCGGTAGCCAAAAAGAAGAAATAAAACCTATTAACCAAATAAGTTCTGCATATGAAATTGCTAATCAAAAAGTGATTTTATACCGAACAAATAAAAATAAATTCTGAATATGAAATGTGTATTAGTAACTGGCGGTTCACGAGGAATTGGAAGTGCTATTTGTAAAAAATTAGCCGTTGATGCAAATTATCATATCCTGATTAACTATCACTCGAATAAAACAGCTGCTGAAGTAACACTTCAGGAAATACAAAAACTAGGAGCAACGGGAGAAATCTTAGGTTTTGATGTTTCCAATTTTGAAGACGTACAAAAAACGCTAACACAATGGCAGGAAGCTAATCCGGAAGCAATTGTAGAAGCAATTGTAAACAATGCCGGAATTACAAAAGACGGTCTTTTTATGTGGATGAGTCCCGAAGACTGGAACGGTGTAGTAAACACGAGTTTAAACGGATTTTTTAATGTTACGCAGTTTTTTATTCAAAAAATGCTACGCAATAAATACGGCCGAATTGTTAATATGGTTTCCGTTTCAGGAGTAAAAGGAACAGCCGGACAAACGAATTATTCGGCAGCAAAAGGCGCAATTGTTGCAGCCACCAAAGCACTGGCTCAGGAAGTTGCCAAACGAAATATTACTGTAAATGCTGTTGCACCCGGTTTTATTAAAACGGACATGACCAGTGAACTGGACGAAAAAGAATTATTAAAGCTGATTCCGGTAAACCGTTTTGGAGAAGCTGAGGAAGTTGCAGATTTGGTAAGCTTTTTGATTTCAAAAAAATCAAGTTACATTACAGGAGAGATTATCAATATAAATGGAGGAATATATTCTTAATAATCCTATGTTTGTGAGATTGTTTTAAGTTTTTTAAACATCAAAAATTGCTCACAAAGACGCAGAGCCCCGAAGTTTTATTAAAAAAACTTCAAAAAAAATACACTTTAAGGATAGAAAATACTTTGAAATACCACCATGAATAAAAGAGTTGTAATTACTGGAATGGGAATTTATTCTTGTATCGGAACTTCTTTAGATGAAGTAAAGGAATCTTTATACCAGGGAAAATCAGGTATTCAGTTTGATTCTGAAAGAAAAGAATTTGGTTTCCAATCGGCCCTGACGGGAATGGTTCCGAAGGCTGATTTAAAAAATTTATTGACCCGCAGACAGCGAATGAGCATTGGTGAAGAGACCGAGTATGCTTATATGGCTACGATCGAAGCATTGAAAAATGCGAATATAGATGATGCCTTTTTTGAAGAACGCGAAGTGGGAATTATGTACGGAAACGACAGTGTATCAAAAGCTGTTATTGAAGCTACTGATATTGTCAGAGATAAAAAAGACACGGCTTTAATAGGTTCAGGTGCTATTTTTAAATCGATGAATTCAACGGTAACCATGAATTTATCAACGATTTTTAAACTTCGCGGTATCAATCTTACTGTAAGTGCAGCCTGTGCCAGCGGATCACACTCTATAGGACTCGCTTATTTTTTAATCAAGAGCGGATTTCAGGATGTTATCATCTGCGGAGGCGCACAGGAAATCAATAAATATGCGATGAGCAGTTTTGATGGTTTGGGTGTTTTTTCGGCCAGAGAAAACGAACCGGAAAAAGCTTCCCGTCCGTTCGACAAAGACCGTGACGGATTAATTCCGAGTGGTGGCGGTGCAACGTTAATTCTGGAGAGCTACGAATCGGCTATTGCCAGAGGCGCAACCATCATTGCCGAAGTTGCAGGTTACGGATTCTCTTCAAACGGCGGACATATCTCGACGCCTAATGTTGAAGGGCCGTCTATAGCCATGCAACGAGCGCTTGACGATGCACAGCTAAAAGCAACGGATGTTGATTATATAAATGCTCATGCAACCTCAACCCCTGTTGGAGACGGAAATGAAGCCAAAGCCATTTTTGAAGTTTTCGGAGAGAGAAATCCATATGTAAGTTCTACCAAATCGATGACAGGTCACGAATGCTGGATGGCAGGAGCAAGCGAAGTAATCTACTCTATCCTAATGATGCAGCACGATTTCATTGCTCCAAACATCAATTTAGAAAATCCTGACGAAGATGCTGCTAAATTAAATTTGGTCAAAACTACTTTAAACAAAAAATTTGACATATTTTTGTCCAATTCCTTCGGATTCGGAGGAACCAACTCTGCGTTGGTGGTTAAAAAGTTTAAATTGAACGATGAATAAAGAAGAGATTATAGCAAGAATTAATGGTTTTTTGGTTGATGAATTTGAAGTAGACAATGATGATATCGAACCGGATGCTAATTTAAAAAACACACTTGGATTAGATAGTTTAGATTATGTAGATTTAGTAGTCTCGATCGAATCTAACTTTGGTGTAAAACTGGTAGAAGCTGATTTTGTTGGAATTGCTACTTTTCAGAATTTTTATGACCTTATTGAAACCAAACTAAAAGCTAAAGCTGTTTAATGAGTCAATGGGATGGCAAATCAAAAGGAACAGTTTTAGGCTATAGAATATTCGTTTTTTTAATACAAAAAGCGGGTATTAAGGCTGCTTATGTCCTGCTTTATTTTGTTGCTTCATATTACTTTTTGTTTTTAAAAAAAAGCAACAAAGCCATTTTCTATTACTTTAAAGAAAGGCTTCAATATTCCTGGTTCAAATCTAAAAAAATGGTCTTCAAAAGTTACTATACTTTTGGACAGACGATCATTGATAAAATTTCCATTTCGGCAGGAATGCGAAACAGATTCACTTATGAATTTGACGGAATTGAGGTACTGAAAAAACTCCTGGCTGAGAAAAAAGGAGGTGTTTTAATTAGTGCTCATGTTGGAAATTTCGAAATTGCCGAACATTTCCTGGGTGATATTGATCTTAATTTTCAAATCAATCTGGTTACTACCGATTTGGAACATTCTGCTATAAAAAACTATCTGGAGAGCGTTACCCAAAAACCTACCGTAAAATTTATCATCATTAAAGACGATTTGTCTCATATTTTTGAGATCAATGCTGCTTTGACCAATAACGAATTGGTTTGTTTTACTGGCGATCGTTACTTTGAAGGCACCAAATCTCTTTCGGAAAATATATTAGGTAAGGAAGCTAATTTCCCTGCAGGTCCGTTTTTAATTGCTTCACGATTAAAAGTTCCTGTTGTTTTTGTTTACGTAATGAAAGAACCTAACTTACATTATCATTTGTACGCCAGAGAAGCTGCCTCGAAACATCGTGACGAAAAAGGATTGCTGAAAGAATATGTACAAAGCGTTGAAACTATTCTGCAAAAATATCCGTTGCAATGGTTCAATTATTTTGATTTCTGGAACAAAGCTCATTAAAAATCAGCCCGCGGATTACACAGATTAAACTGGTTTACACTAATTTATTTTCTTGGGGCTCTTGTAAAAGTTATTCTATAAAAGTAAAAATGAAGATTTACAAAAACCGTATCACTGTTTAAATCCGAACACAAGACACTACATATAAACTACTTACATTTAGGAATCACTTTCTTTTTGACATTCTACGAAAAGAAAAAACTGTGAAAACCAGTTTAATCCGCAAAATCTGTGGCCCAAAAACAATTCATTTAAACAAGAAAATTCGTTTAAATAAATTTGCCTATTTTTGTTCGCAACCAAAAGCAAATAAACCTCAATGAAAAATGTTCTTGTTATTTATTATACGCAGTCTGGACAACTGGGAACAATTGCACGAAATATTGCTAAACCCTTCCTGAATTCAGAGGAGATAAATGTAACTTTTCACGAAATACAACTACAGAAATCTTTTCCTTTTCCATGGAATAAAGACGCTTTTTTCGACGCTTTTCCCGAATCATTTCTGCAAATTCCAACCGAACTAAAACCGGTTCCGGAAGAAATTCTAAACACCAAATACGATCTGGTATTGTTTCACTACCAGGTTTGGTATTTGTCCCCTTCTATTCCGATTAACTCTTTTCTGAAAAGTGCCGAAGCCAAAAAAATATTAAACAACACACCTGTTATCACCATAAGCGGCTCTCGTAATATGTGGATTATGGCGCAGGAAAAAATCAAAGTTTTACTAAAAGAAGCCAATGCTCAGCTTGTTGGAAATGTGGCTTTAGTAGATCGTGTTGGAAATTTAATCAGTGTAATTACGATTGTAGAATGGATGTTTTCGGGCGTAAAGAAAAAATATCTTGGTATTTTTCCACTGCCGGGAGTATCAGAAAAAGACATTCAGGAGTCAGATAAATTTGGAGAAACAATACTTTCTGAATTTAAGCAAAATCAATTACAGAACTTACAGCCCAAATTAGTTGCCATTGATGCCGTTAAAATCAGCCCTTATTTGGTCACCGTTGATAAAACGGCAAATAAAATTTTTAATAAGTGGTCGAATCTGATTTATAAAAATCAAAAAAACAGAAAAACACTTCTTAAAGTATTTAATGTTTATTTATTCCTTGCAATATGGTTAATCTCGCCAATAGTGTATATATTGCACCTTATTACCTACCCCTTTAAGTTAAATACCATAAAAAGAGAAACTCAATATTATCAAGGAGTTTAGAAGACGAAATTAGATTATGTTTGAAGTATATATTACCAAAGCCGCAAAGTATTTGCCAAATGAAGCCATTTCTAATGATGAGATGGAAAGTTATTTAGGCCTCATTAATGATGCTGCCTCTAAAGCAAGACGTATTATTTTGCGCAATAATAAAATCACAACTCGTTATTACGCAATAGATAAGTCCGGGAAAAGCACGCATAACAACGCCGAGTTAACCCGAAATGCAATTCTGCAATTGTTTGATGAAAACTTTACAGCACTGGATCTTGAAGTACTTTCCTGCGGAACCTCAACACCTGATATCTTTCTTCCTTCACATGCTGCGATGGTACACGGTTTATTGAAAAACAAATCTGTAGAACTAAATTCTTCAACAGGAGTTTGCTGTGCAGGTATGAATTCTTTAAAATTTGGTTTCCTTTCTGTAAAATCCGGAAACTCTAAAAATGCCATTTGTACAGGATCTGAAAAGGTCTCTACCTGGCTCAATGCCCAAATGTACAACCACGAAGCGGCTAATTTGAAAAATCTGGAAGAACAGCCCATCATTGCCTTCAAAAAAGATTTTTTACGCTGGATGTTATCTGATGGTGCAGGAGCGTTTTTATTAGAAAACCAACCAAAAGGAGCGATCTCTTTAAAAATTGAGTGGATGGAAGCCTTTTCGTATGCTTACGAATTAGAAACCTGTATGTATGCCGGTGGTGATAAATTAGAAAATGGTGAGATCAAAGCCTGGAGCGATTATGCACCGGAACAATGGTTAAACGAATCGGTTTTTGCCATCAAACAAGATGTGAAATTACTGGACGAATTTATTCTTTCCAAAGGAGCAGAAAGTATGAAAGAGGCTATGGATAAAAACAATATCACATCAGATCATGTCGATTATTTTATCCCTCACGTTTCTTCTAACTTTTTTGTGGAAGGACTAAAAAAAGGACTGAATGAAAAAGGAATCGGTATGGCCGATGAAAAATGGTTCATGAATCTTTCAAGAGTTGGGAATGTCGGTTCTGCCTCTATTTACTTAGCTTTGGAAGAATTAATGAATTCAGGAAATTTGAAAAAAGGAGAACGTATTCTATTATCTGTCCCTGAAAGCGGAAGATTCTCTTTTGCGTATGCTTATTTAACTGTTTGCTAATGGAAACTGCTTTACTTTTAGAAAAAAATGCTGTCGAAAATTTATTGCCACAAAAGTTTCCTTTTGTTATGGTTGATAAAATGTATTCGTTTACCGAGACCTCATTGGTTGCGGGATTAAAAATTGAAAACGATAATATTTTTTCTGACAACGATACCTTTTTAGAAGCCGGTTTAATCGAGCATATGGCGCAATCTGTGGCTTTGCACACGGGCTATCAATTTTTCCTGAAAAACGAAACAGCCCCAACAGGCTACATTGGATCGATCAAAGAAATTGAAATAAAAAAGTTACCCAAAGTCAACGACACAATTCAATCGACCATAACTATTTTACAGGAGTTTGCCGGAATTACTCTGGTAGACATCGTAACGTATCTGAATAATGAAGAAATTGCGAACGGACAAATGAAGACCGTTTTAGCCAAATAATATAAATTAGGAATGAAAACCGGAGTCGACATACAAAACTACCTACCCCACAGAGCACCATTGCTTATGGTGGATTTAATTTTGGATATAAATTCCAGTTTTGTAGAAACTACATTTTTGATCCGTGAAGACAATATTTTTGTTGACAACAACATTTTTATTGAAGCCGGGCTCATCGAAAATACCGCACAAACCTGTTCCTCCATTGTAGGTAAAAAATATTTTTTTGACGATGACGGAACAGAAAATGAAAACGTAAATGTAATTGGTTTCATCAGTGCTATAAAGAATCTGAAAGTACATGCGTTGCCAAAAGTTAATGACACTATTATTACCAAAGCAAATTTAGTTTCAAAATTTGCGGGTGACGATTATACTTTATGCACCATGAGCTGCGAAAGTTTAGTTGATGACAAACTACTTTTAGAATGCGAAATTAATCTGTTCATTCAACAAACGATTTCGGCTATTTCATAACTTCTCCCGAAAATAAAAAGGCCATGGAAAAAGAAAAAGTACCACAAGACAACGGCAATTTAACCAAAAATAATCTCAAAGAACTGCTTTACGCCACCGATGAAAATGGTGACTATACCACAACTTTAAGTACCGGTTGGGAACCTAAAACCATCGCACTATCCAATTCGATTGATGACATAAACGAACGAATTGCAGAAGCAAAGCAACAGGTAGAAATAGGTGAAGTAAGTCCGATTTGTTATTATATGGAGCTTAATAAAATGGATCTTACCATTCTTTCCAGTTATGTTGGAATGTGGAAATGGCGTGTAAAAAGACATTTTAAACCCTCTGTTTTTGCCAAATTGAGCAACACTACTTTACAGAAATATGCCGATGCTTTTGAAATTTCAATAGCTGAATTAAAAAATATTAAAACCGCGTAATGCAAACTAATTTTACACATCATCAATCTGCCCATTGCGAAAATGGAGTAGCTTCGAATTTGTTAAAAAACAACGGACTGAATATCAGCGAACCAATGGTTTTTGGTATTGGCTCCGGACTTTTCTTCGTATACCTGCCATTTATAAAAGTCAATCACGCTCCGGCCATTAGTTACAGAACTTTGCCCGGACAGATTTTTAACAAACTGGCGAGTCGTTTAAACTTAAAAATAAAAAGACAAAAATTTTCCTCTGTAATAAATGCCAACAAGGCCTTAGATGAAAATTTAAAAAATAATATTCCAACCGGATTACAAGTTGGCGTGTACCATTTAAGTTATTTCCCTGATGAATACCGCTTTCATTTTAACGCACACAATTTAGTGGTTTACGGAAAAACCGAAACCGATTATCTGGTGAGTGATCCTGTAATGGAAACCGTTACCACCCTGACACATGACGAACTCGACAAGGTGCGTTTTGCCAAAGGAGCTTTTGCACCAAGAGGACAAATGTACTATCCGATTCAAATTCCGAAGGATGTTGATTTAAAAAGTGCCATTATAAAAGGAATCAAAAATACCTGCCGCGATATGTTGGCACCAATGCCTATCGTGGGTGTCCGCGGAATCAAATTTGTTTCCAAACAAATCCGAAAATGGCCTGTAAAACACGGTACTAAAAAAGCCAATCATTATTTAGCACAAATGGTTCGTATGCAGGAAGAAATAGGTACAGGAGGCGGAGGTTTCCGATTTATTTATGCCGCTTTTTTACAGGAAGCTTCAGTTATTCTAAACAATGAAGAATTAAAATCCCTTTCAAAAGAGATGACACAAATCGGAGATTCATGGCGTGATTTTGCCGTTGAAGCCTCAAGAATTTACAAAAACAGAAGCGCCAAAGAAGATGCCTACAATACAATTGCCGATGAACTTCTGGACATTGCCAATCGTGAAGAAATCTTTTTCAAAAAACTAAAAAAAGCTATTAGCTAAGAATATTTTGCAATCCATAATAAAAATAGAATCCCTTTCGAAAAAGTACAAAAATGCAGATCTGTATTCTTTGAACGACGTTTCGCTGGAGATTAATCAAGGTCAGATTTTTGGGTTATTGGGACCAAATGGTGCCGGAAAGACCACTTTAATCTCCATGCTTTGCGGGTTGATCAAACCAACTTCAGGGCATTTCACTATTGATAGTCTGAATTATACCCATCATTCCTCCAAAATCAAAAAAATAATTGGCGTTGTCCCTCAGGAATATGCATTGTATCCTACATTGACAGCCCGGGAAAATTTACATTATTTCGGAAGCATGTACGGACTAAAAGGTAATTACCTAAAAGACAAGGTCATTGAAACCTTAGATCTTTTAGGATTATTAAAATTTGCCGACAAGCGTATTGAGACTTTCTCAGGTGGTATGAAACGCAGAGTCAATTTGATTGCCGGAATTTTACACAATCCCAAAGTTTTGTTTTTAGACGAACCAACTGTTGGCGTTGACGTACAATCGAAAAATGCCATCATAGACTATTTAAAATTCTTAAATCAAAACGGAACCACCATTATATATACATCACACCATTTAGCAGAAGCTGAAGACTTCTGTACTCATATTGCCATTTTAGATCGCGGCAGAATTTATGCACAAGGTACACCTTCGAGCCTAATTGCTTCTACTGAAGAAGCCCGCAATCTTGAAGAAGTTTTTATTTCATTAACCGGTAAAGACTTTAGAGATGGTATATAAAATTTGGATGTCGGTCGTAAAAGAATTCCTCCTGCTCAAACGAGATCTGGGCGGTTTGATCATTTTATTCATCATGCCTTTGGTTTTGGTGATTACAGTAACCTTGATTCAGGACAGTACTTTCAAAACCGTTAGCGATAACAAAATTCAAATTTTACTGGTCGATAACGACAAAGGTTCAGTGTCTAAAACCGTTTTTGACAATCTGGAGAAAAGTCAGCTTTTTAGTGTGGTCACACAAATTGATCATAAACCCATCACGGAAGAAATTGCCAGGGAAGCCGTTTACAAAGGAAAGTTTCAGCTGGCCATTGTAATTCCGGAAAAACTAAGTGTTGATCTGCAAACCAAAATTGATCAGAATGTCGAAAACATTGTGAGCAAAATGGGGCTAACAGAAACAGATACTTCGGCTCAAGCCAAAAAACCGATAGTAATTAAAGAAAAGGAAGTTAAATTGTATTTTGATCCTGCGGTTCAAATGAGCTTCAAGAATGCTGTGATGAGTTCGATCGATAAGATGATTTCTCAAATCGAAACAAAATCCATTTATACCACTTTTCAAAATCAGCTGGGAGAAGGAAATGCCGAATTTGAACAAAAAAGTTTCATCACTTTTAAAGAAATTATTCCTAAAATAAACAACAAAGAAGTGCGTCCCAACTCGGTACAGCATAATGTTCCAGCCTGGACCCTTTTTGCTATATTCTTTATTGTAATTCCATTGTCTATCAATATTGTAAAAGAAAAATCACAGGGAACGTTTGTTCGTTTATTGACCAATCCGGTTTCTAATATTGTGGTTATAATCGGTAAAACCATCACCTATTCTGTCATTTGTATGATACAGTTTTACATGATGGTCGCTGTGGCAATCTTTTTATTTCCGCATATTGGTTTACCTCCTTTGAATGTTGAAGGCCATTTATTTTTAATGAGTGTTGTAGCCTTATTTTCAGGTTTCGCTGCCATTGGTTTCGGAATTTTATTGGGAACGGTCGCAAGCACGCAGGAACAATCGGCTCCTTTTGGTGCGACAAGTGTTATTATCCTGGCGGCGATTGGCGGAATCTGGGTTCCCGTTTTTGCAATGCCAGGCATCATGCAGCTTATTGCCAAATCATCACCCATGAACTGGGGATTAGAAGCTTTCTATGATGTTTTACTCCGCAACGTATCTTTCCTTGAAATCATTCCAAAAATAAGTTTGTTATTTTTGTTCTTCATTATCACAACATCCATTGCATTATTCTATGACAAAAAGAAAAGAACAGTTTAACGAAGCAACCGAACTAACCGTTTCACATGAAATCAGAATTCGTTTTAACGAAACTGATCCGCTTGGAATCGTGTGGCACGGCAATTATATCACCTATTTTGAAGACGGACGTGAAGCTTTTGGTCGCCAACACGGACTTACCTATTTGGATATTGCCAAAACAGGCTACACAACTCCTATCGTAAAATCGAAATGCGAACACAAATTGTCTTTGCGTTATGGCGATGTGGTAACCATAGAAACTACGGTAATTGACACACCCGCCGCCAAAATGATCTATCGTTTCAGAATACTGGACGATAAAGGTGAAGTGGCTTGTACCGGAGAAACCGTTCAGGTTTTTTTAGATCAGGAAGGAAATCTAATGCTGACTAATCCTCCTTTTTATGAAGAATGGAAACGAAAAGTGGGGCTGTTGAAGTAAAACACGAATGGTACGAATTTTCACAAATTTAAGAATAAAACAAGCAGTGCAAATCTGCCTAATCTGCTAAATCTGCGTGCTATAAAAATCACGCTGAAATAAAATCATAAAATGTTAAAGGAAATATACATCACACAAACCAACTGCATCACACCATTAGGTTTTGATGTCGAATCAAACGTTGAAGCAATTCTTCGAGGGAATTCCGGCATTCAGCTTCAAAATGATATTTCTTTAATGCCCCATTCATTTTATGCTTCAATCATCGATGATGAAAAACTCAACAGTGCCTTTGCAAAAATAAGTACAGAAACAAAATATTCCCGTTTAGAGAAAATGATGATTTTGGCTTTAGAACCTATTATCAAAAACTCGGGAGTTGAACTAAATTCCAAAGCAGCCTTTATCCTTTCGACAACCAAAGGCAATGTAACGGCTTTAAAAAATGATTCTGCTGACAGTTTTAATAATGCACATTTAGACGTTCTGGCAAAAAATGTTGCCGCTTTTTTCGGATTTCAAACACAACCTATTGTGGTATCGAATGCCTGTGTATCCGGAGTTTTAGCCATTTCTGTTGCCAAAAGAATGATTCAGTCAGGTCTTTATGACCATGCTTTTGTCGTGGCGGGTGACGAAGTTTCAGAATTTGTTTTGTCCGGTTTTAATGCATTTCAGGCTATGAGCGATTTGCCATGCAAACCGTATTCTAAAAACAGAACCGGTGTAAGCTTGGGGGAGGCGACGGCCGCAGTGTTAGTTACCGCCGAAACTACAAATGCCAAAATAAAAGTGATCGGAGACAGTTCGATAAACGATGCCAATCATATTTCGGGTCCTTCAAGAACCGGTGAAGGTTTGTTCAGAAGTATTCAAAATGCTTTGAAAGAAGCCCAAATAGAAGTTAACAAAATCGATTATATTTCAGCACACGGAACCGCAACGCCTTTCAACGACGAAATGGAAGCCATCGCTTTAAACCGTTTAGGTCTGCAAAATGTCCCAATCAATAGTCTGAAAGGATTTTACGGTCATACCTTGGGCGCTTCGGGATTGTTAGAAACTGTAATCGCTATTGAATCTGCCAATCAAAATATGCTTTTTGAATCAAAAGGTTTTGACGAGATGGGCGTGAGCGAACCAATAAATGTTATTGAGAAAAATGAAGAAAAGACAATTGATTTTTTCCTGAAAACAGCTTCCGGATTCGGAGGTTGTAATACGGCGGTTGTTTTTGAGAAAGTAAAATAAATTTGAACTATTCGGAAATTCCGAACAGTTCAAAAGTAAAGTCCAACTAACAAGGAAATCTTGAGAGTTCAAAATCCAACTTGTAAGTAAAATTTACAAGTTCAATATTTAAAATTCATAGAAAATCGAAAAAAAATGATCGTCATTTATATGTAAATTCTAAAAATGATAAATTTCAAATTAAAATATATTGATGAGATAGTTCCTATTGGTCAAGAACCAAATCAACGTTTAAGTTGGTTTTGGCTAACAGATGGAGAGTTATGGCTTGATTTCGAAAATGATATAATTTACGAGTATTCTGATGAAGCAATTTATTATTTTGGAAATAAATCAACATCATATAATGAGTATTATTTAGTCAGATTCATTGAGGATTTTACAAACCTTTTTGGAAAAATAAATGAAAGCATTCCTGAAAAATTTTACTCTTTAACTGAAGATTTAGAAAAGTTTAAAACTGAATCAGAAAATTGGTTTAGTATTCATGATACAGATGAAAATGAGAATACTGATTTTTATTTTGATGAATATTATAAATTACTTTCGTGGATTAATGAGAGAACATTAGATTCAGCACACTTAATTGGTGGTCCGAATTTGTTTTTCTTCAGAAAAAATGATCAAATAAAAATTATTTGGGAAGCTGAATATACTTTAGAAAATGGTATAAGTTTATGGACAGTGAAAGATGGCTTCTGCGAAATGAACTACCATGATTTTGTGAATGAAATTAAATTGTTCGGAGAAGATTTTTTTAATAAAATGGACAACCAAATTGAATTAGCATTATCTAAAGATTTTAAAAACATACATATTGATAAAAAAAGGTTAGTTGAAGAACATCAAGAAAGAAAAGAAGATTTTTGGAATGCATTCAAAATGCTAAAACAAGAACCAGTTAATAAAACAAATTGGACAGATATTGAACAAACATATAATAGCATAGTAGAAGAAATAAGATAATATATTCCCTAAAAACACCTTCCGGATTTGGAGGTTGTAATGTAGCGGTGATATTTGAAAAGGTAAAAAATGATTAACCGCGAATTGCACTAATTTTCACAGATTAATTAGTGTAATTTAACCCCAAAATCAATTCGTGCTAATTTGTGCAATTAGTGTTAAATTAAAATAATGAATCCAAACAAAACCAACATACAATCCTATTGCACCATTGAAAACAACGAAATTGTTTTGAACGGAACTTCGATATTCAAAATTGAACTGACCAATTTTAGTGATTTCTCTAAACAGGCCTATCGCAATTTTGATATTCAATACCCGAAGTTTTTCAAAATGGATGCTTTGAGTAAACTTGCTTTTTTAGGAGCCGAATTACTTTTGAGTCCGATAACTTCTGATGAAAAAGAGAACAATATTGCCTTGGTTCTGGCCAACAAATCCTCGAGTTTAGATACCGATGTTAAGTATCAGGGATCTATTTCCGACAAAGAAAACTACTTTCCGAGCCCTGCGGTTTTTGTTTATACCCTGCCAAATATTTGTCTGGGCGAAATAAGTATCCGCCATCAGCTGAAAAGTGAAAATTCTTTCTTTATATTTGATGCCTTTAACACTGAATTTATGTCTAATTATTCTGCTATTCTTCTGAATACAAATAAAGCCGATAGGGTTCTTTGTGGCTGGGTAGAATTTTTTAATGACGATTACAAGGCGTTCCTTTGCACGATTAGCAAGGAAGAAAGCACAAAATATACCAACGAAACTATCAATACATTATACAATAAATAATCATGGAAGCATTAAAAGAAGAATTAAAAAACAAAATCATTACTACTTTAAACCTTGAAGATATCGCGATCGAAGATATTGCAGATAACGATCCTTTGTTTGGAGATGGTTTAGGTTTAGACTCCATTGATGCGCTTGAATTGATCGTGATTCTGGATAAAGATTACGGAATTAAACTGGTAGACCCAAAAGAAGGAAAAACCATTTTTCAATCCATCGAAACTATGGCGGCGTACATTAGCGCTAACAGAACGAAATAGATTTTTAGATTGTTGGATTATTAGACTTTTAGATTTCTTAAATGAAAATATTCAAAAATCTAATTCAAAATAGTTTTTAAGACTTTTATGAACCAAAAAGAATAGTCCAACAATCCAACAATCCAATAATCCAATAATCTAAAATGGCAAAAGGTGTTGCAATAACCGGAATGGGAATTATCTCCTCGATTGGAAATTCAGTCGAAGAAAATTACATTTCGTTAATCGAAAATAAAGTTGCGGTAACGCGTATCGAAAACATTGAAACGATTCACGCTGCTATAAATAAGGTAGGGGAGATTAAAAAAACTAATGATGAATTGGTTCAGGAATTAGAACTTACTCCCGATAATAACTTTTCGAGAACTGCGATGATTGGCACTTTTGCAGCGAAACAGGCTGTTAAAAATGCCGGAATCACGGCAATAAACGAATTCAGAACCGGGCTAATTTCGGCGACAAGTGTGGGTGGAATGGATATGACCGAAAAACATTATTACGATTATTTCAAACATCCTGAACTTATCAAATACATTACTTGTCATGATGCCGGAGATGTAGCCGAAAAAATTGCAGAAGAGTTAGGTTTAAAAGGGATTGTAACCACCATAAGTACAGCTTGTTCATCGGCAGCAAACGCAATTATGCTGGGGGCAAGACTTATAAAATCCGGAAAACTGGACCGCGTAATTGTAGGCGGAACCGACGCTCTGGCAAAATTTACGATCAACGGATTTAAAACCCTCATGATTTTATCTGACGAATACAACAAACCTTTCGACAACAACCGAAAAGGACTAAATCTGGGTGAAGCAGCTGCTTTTCTGGTTTTAGAATCTGATGAAGTCGTTCAGAAACAAAACAAAAAAGTGCTGGCCCGTGTGTCAGGTTATGGCAATGCCAATGATGCTTTTCACCAAACGGCTTCTTCAGAAAATGGAGACGGTGCTTACCTGGCGATGAAAAAAGCGTTTGACGTTTCGGGTTTAAAACCAAGTGAAATTGACTATATCAACGTTCACGGAACAGCCACTCCCAACAATGATTTGTCTGAAGGAAGAGCTATACTTCGAATTTACGGTGATGAAAAAGTACCCGATTTTAGTTCGACGAAACCTTATACAGGACATACTTTGGCAGCTGCGGCGGCCATTGAAGCTGTTTACAGCGTTCTGGCGATTCAGAATAATGTGGTTTACCCCAATCTGAATTTTGAAACACCAATGGAAGAGTTTGACTTAAAACCGCAAACAACTTTAAAGAATAAAAAAATTGAACACGTTTTATCAAACTCTTTTGGGTTTGGAGGAAACTGTTCCACTCTTATCTTTTCAAAATGCAATTAAAAAAAACATATATAAATGGAATAGGTTGTATTTCGACTCAAAAAACATTTGATACTGTTTTTTTAGAAGAAGCCACACACAACCTCGACGAGAATGTGCTTAAAATCGTTCCGCCGGTTTACAAGGATTATATTTCTCCTGCTGCCATAAGAAGAATGGCAAAAGGTGTAAAAAACGGAATCGTGGCCTCGGCAATTGCCATGAAAGATGCACAACTCGAAAATGTGGATGCCATTATTACCGGAACAGGATTAGGATGTATTGAAGATTCTGAAAAATTCCTGACCAACATCCTCGATAATAATGAGCAATTCTTAACACCAACTTCATTCATTCAATCGACTCATAATACAGTTGGCGCTCAAATTGCGTTGTTGCAAAAATGCAACGGTTACAATTTTACCTATGTCAACGGAGCTGTCTCTTTTGAATCGGCTCTTTTGGATGCTAAAATGCAAATTGAGGAAGAAGAAGTACAGTCTGTTCTTGTGGGTGGTGTGGATGAAAATGGCGATTATACTACTGCGCTTTTTAAATTGTCAGGACGTATCAAACCAGACGGTCAGCAACCCTACAACCTTTTAGAGGCTACTACAAGCGGTGCCGTTTATGGAGAAGGTGCCAGTTTTTTTGTTCTGGAAAATGAACGAAAAGAGACTACTTATGCTGAAGTACTGGACATTGCCATAGTAAATACCCTGGAAGAGAATGAAATTGAAGCAGCAATCAGATCGTTTTTGAAATCCAATCAATTAGAAATTTCAGATGTTGATGCCTTGATTTTAGGATTTGACGGTAATGCAGATTTTGAAAATTATTATAAAAATCTAACCCAAAAGGACTTCGCTCAAACTCCGCAATTGTATTACAAACATTTGAGTGGTGAATACGATACAGCTTCGGCTTTTGCTTTATGGATGGCGTCTAAAATTTTAAAAACTCAGGAAATCCCTGAAATTATAAAAGTAAATTCAGTCGAAAGACCGGCTTATAATACGATTTTATTGTACAATCAGCTCAACGGAAAAAACCATAGTTTTACGTTACTTTCAAAATGATAACGCATAAAAACATTTCGTTATTCTTTCTCTTTGTATTGCTGCTACTGCTTCTTCTGAATCTCTATACAGCAATTAACGGAGCATGGTTTATCGCAATTGTTTTAATTTGGTTAAGCATAAATGCTGTGGGCTCTGCTGTAATTTCTTCTAATTATCACGTAAAAGCTTACTGCAATAATTCCTCAGAAACCCAAAAGAAAATTGCTATTACTTTTGATGACGGACCCTCTATTTTTACTCCGGAAGTTTTGACACTTTTAAAGAAATATGAGGTCAAAGCTACTTTTTTCTGCATCGGAAAAAACATCGAAACTCATCCTGAAATCGTACAACAAATTATAGCAGAAGGACATTTGGTTGGCAATCATTCGTACAGCCATTCTCCTTTTTTTGATTTTTATAATGCTAAAAAAATCACGACTGAAATTCAGAAAACAGACGCTCTTTTAGAAAAATACACCTCCAAAAAAATAAACTTCTTCCGCCCGCCCTACGGAGTTACAACACCCTCCATCCGAAGAGCTTTAAAACGTACCAGCCACAAAGTGATAGGATGGAATATTCGCTCTCTGGACGGTGGCACAACCAACCAAAGTTTAATTTTCAACCGAATCATAAAACGTATTTCTCCGGGAGGAATTGTACTTTTGCACGACACAGGAGCACACTCTGTTTTGGTACTGGAACAGTTTTTGCAATTTTTGCAGCAAAACAATTATAAAGTAATTTCAACCGAAGAACTTTTGAATCTTAATGCTTATGAAAACTGAACGCGGATGAAGCAGATTCGCTTACGCGAAGACGTGGATAAAACCGGATTTTAATAATTTAATCTGTGAAAATCCTTTAATCTGTGGCAAAATAATAAAGCTCAATTCGTAATAAATATGAAAACTAAAATAGCACTCTTAATTTTATTCATCTCAGGCAATTTGTTCGCTCAGGAACAAAAAATGTCTGATGCCGAAATTAATGCTTTCAAGCAGGATGTAAATGTAGTTTCCAAAAAAATCAAAACCCTCAGTACCGATTTTGTTCAGTACAAACACTTGGACTTTTTATCGAAAGATATTGAAACTTCGGGAAAAATGATTTTTAAAGAACCTTCTTTATTACAATGGCAATACAAGAAACCATACAATTACAGTATTGTTTTTAAAAACGGAAAAATCCTGATTAACGACGAAGGGAAGAAAAGTGCCGTTGATATTGGCAACAGCAAAATCTTTGGCAGAATCAACAAATTGATTGTCGGAAGTGTAAGCGGTAATATGTTTGACGACAAGGAGTTTGTCATTTCTTATTTCAAATCAAAAGGACAGAATATAGCGAAGTTTGCTCCTAAAGATGCTACTTTAAAAAAATACATCAAACAAATTGAACTGACTTTCGACAAAGAAGAAGCAACCGTAATTCAGGTAAAACTATTAGAATCCTCTGAGGATTATACCCGAATTGTACTTAAAAATAAAGTGATCAATGCAAAAATCGACGATTCAGTTTTTAATAATTAATTGCTTCCTTGCAATTGTTCTGGTTTCTTGCGGTGCTGTCACAAAAAACTATACTCCTAAAAAATTAGACCGAACGTCTTATCAGGTCCCTTATTTCGCAGATTCAAAAACCGATTACGTTTATAAAACCAACATCACAGTTTACGGTCATGAAATGTCTGGAATTTTCATCGCCAAAAAAATCAATGACACTACACATCGTATTGTTTTTACAACAGAATTTGGCAACAAATTAATGGATTTTGAAATTTCTGAAACAGACTTTAAAATCAATTCTATTGTATCCGAATTAGACCGAAAAATCCTTATCAGTACGTTACGAGAAGATTTCCGCTTGCTACTGAAAAAAGATTATATCTTTCAACAACAATTCGAAAATGAATCAGCGGACATCTATAAATCACAGGATGGAAAACGTGACAACTATCTTTTTATCTCCAAAAAGGACCAAAAGTTAGAGAAGGTCGTTCAGTCTTCTAAAACAAAAGAAAAATTTACACTGACATTTAGTTCAGAAAACAATATTTTTGCTGAGAAAATTTTGATTAATCATCAAAATATTAAACTGAAAATTGAATTAAATTATTTGAAATCAGAGTAAAAATTTAAACTAAACCTAAACTTAAATCAAACCAAAAATGAAAAAAATAACCGTAATTGCCTTTGTTTTATGTATTGGAATTATAACGTCAAATGCCCAGGTAAAGGTTAGTCCGGGATTACGCGGAGGTTTAAATATATCGGATTTAAGTAATATGCCGGAAAATAGCAGTTCTAAATCTGATTTTTATGTGGGTGCATTAATGGCTATAAAATTCAATAAATATTTTACGTTGCAGCCTGAGTTGAATTATTCCAGACAGGGTTCTGAGATTCGTTTGTCTTATTTGGATTTTGACAACAATACTTCCCGTCGCAGAAGCCAGAAAGCCGAAATTAACTATCTTACACTTGGAGCTGTGGCTAAATTTAATTTTAAAGGAAAAGGTTTCCATGTATTAGCCGGACCCTCTATAGATTTTAGAACCAATGATAATTTTGACAAATTTGGAGAGAACCCTGTTGATGTTGACTTTGCTATTGTTGGCGGAGTTGGGTATACCCTTCCAAACGGATTAACTTTTGAAGCCCGATTAAAACAAGGATTAGTTGATATTTATGGCTACGACGGATATGATTATGATAATGAAAACAGACGCTATTATGATGACATTACTTTAAATCAGGTTTTCCAAATAGGTATTAGTTACACTTTCAAAGTAAAATAAATTAAATCATGAACAAAAGAAATTTAATAATTATCGTATTGGCCTTGTTTGCCCTAACAAGTTTACAGGCACAGGTTACCTTTAAACCCGGTTTGAGAGCAGGAGCTTCTTTTTCTACATTCTCCAATACACGTTCCGACTATAAAACTGATTTTTATATAGGTGGTTTTGGTGAAATCAAATTAACCAAAATTTACACTTTACAACCCGAAATCACGTATAGCCAGCAAGGAGCGAGTAACGTTAAAACTTTTATCAGTTATAATAACGGTAACGATGTTGTGAGTTTGAAAGATTTAGAAATTGATTATCTTTCCATTGCTGTAGTCAATAAATTTACTTTAAAAAATGGCTTTCAGTTTCAGGCTGGTCCAACTTTAGATTTTAGATTACGAGACAACTTACTTTATGAAAAATCAGATATTGATCTGGCTTTTATAATGGGTATTGGTTATAGATTACCTTCCGGATTGACTTTTGAGGCCCGTTTCAAAAAAGGAATTGTGGATGTTCTTGATAGTGATTATTACGGCAGCAACGGTAACAATAATGATTATTGGTTTAGAGATTATAATACAAATGTTAGTTTTCAAATAGGTGTTTCTTATCCTTTTGGCAAATAAAAAAATATGGTTTTAAAAGATTTTTACAAAGTTCTTTCCGAAGAAAAAACAGGAGATTCTAAATACACAATTTCGATTCTGATCAATGAAAAACACGACGTTTTCAAAGGTCATTTTCCGGGCAATCCAATTATGCCGGGAGTTTGCATGATTCAGATTATAAAAGAACTTACGGAGTCTATCACCAAAAGTACTTTGATCATGCAGACACTTTCCAATGTGAAGTTTATGGCGCTGATTAATCCGGAAGTAAATCCGGAATTACGCTTAGAACTTGATATTGTTACAACAGAAGAAGATTTGGTTAAGGTGAAAAACACCACTTATTTTAACGACACCGTTGCGCTGAAACTGAGCAATGTGTACAAAAAAATATAACTATGAAATTAGTATTGTCATTGTTTTTATGGGTTCATTTTGTGAGTACTCCGGATTTATCCAGCATTAGAAAAATGTATGCCGACGTCACAAAATCAGAAGCAAACGCTAAAGAATTTTCAGAAAAACTTTCCGGTATTTCTGCCGACGATGATAAAATTCTGGTAGCCTATAAAGCGGCTTCTATTTTATTGGATTCAAAGTTTAAAAACCGTTTAAAAGATAAAATGGATCGTTTTAAAGAAGGCGCAAAATTATTGGAAGCCACTATAAAAAATGATCCCAATAATATCGAAATGAGAATGATTCGCCTGAGTATTCAGGAGAACGTTCCCGGAATTACAGGCTATAGAAAAAACATTAAAGAAGACAAAAAATTCCTCACCGATCATTACGCAGAGCAAAGTGCTGCTTTAAAAGAATATCTAAAAAACTTTGTTTTACAATCAAAGAGTTTCTCTGAGAAAGAGAAACAATTTGTGAAGTAGATAAAGGAAAAAAAACTCATGATACCTACTTTACCACAGCAGGAATTACTAAACGCTACAAATTTTTGTGTGATTGTTCCAACGTACAATAATCACAAAACGTTGAAAAGAGTGTTGGATTCTGTTTTAGATTTCACTTCAAATGTCATTATTGTTAATGACGGTTCGACCGATGAAACTTCTGAAATTCTGAAACACTATTCGCAATACACTCAGATTCATCATCCTAAAAATCTGGGAAAAGGAAGAGCTTTACGAAATGGTTTCAGAAAAGCAATCGAGTTAGATTTTGAGTACGCGATTACAATTGATTCGGACGGACAGCATTTTGCTGCCGATATTCCGAATTTTATTGCTGAAATTCAAAACCAACCTAATTCTTTATTGATTGGGAGCCGAAATATGACTCAGGAAAATGTACCCAAGAAAAGCAGTTTCGGAAATAAGTTTTCTAATTTCTGGTTTAAATTTGAAACCGGAATTCAACTCGACGATACTCAATCCGGTTACCGACTGTATCCCTTGAAACTCATTCCGAAACAATTTTACACGAATAAATTTGAATTCGAAATTGAAGTAATCGTTCGCTCTGCCTGGAAAGGTATTGTGGTTAAAAATATTCCTGTTCAAATTTTGTACGATCCTGCTGAACGTGTTTCTCATTTTCGTCCCTTTAAAGACTTTACCCGCATCAGCATATTAAATACCGTTTTGGTCATTTGGGCATTGCTGTACATCAAACCCAGAGACTTTTTTAGAAAAGCAAAAAAAAAAGGTTTTAAAAAATTCTTTTTAGAAGACATTTTAGAAAGTAGTGATTCCAATTTCAAAAAATCGGCGGCAATTGCTTTGGGAATTTTTATCGGAATTTCTCCTTTTTGGGGTTTCCAGACCATTCTGCTTTTAACTTTTGCAACCTTATTTAAGCTTAACAAAGTGATTGCTTTTTTAGCTTCAAATGTGAGTTTTCCGCCTTTCATTCCTTTTGTTATTTACGGATCTTTAAAAATGGGAAGTTACTTTGTTTCAAACGATGTTATGCTAACTGCAAATGGTTCGGTTACACTTGATGATATTCAAAAAAATGCAACACAATATATCGTGGGAAGTCTTATTTTAGCATCCGTTTTAGCGCTCTCAGCAGGTCTGATAAGTTATTTACTTTTAACCGCTTTTAGCGCTAAGAACAAAACAAAGATTACATAACGTCTTGCCACAGATTGAAAGGATTAGCTGGATTTTTTTAGCCACGAATTGGCAACAGCATTTAAAATCAATTTAATCCTTTCAATCTGTGGCAAAAAAACTGTAAGCAAAAACAATAATAAATAAACATGCATCAATACTTCTACGCCATTCATATGTTTGTAAACCGAAGAAAATCTTTATCGGTTGTTCTGGCTATTTTGATCCTTTTTGTTTTTGGATTTTTTGCCTCTCAAATTAAATTTGAAGAGGATATCACCAAACTGATTCCCACAAATGATAAAACAGATGTCACGGCAAAAGTGCTCAAACAGCTTAATTTTGCTGATAAAACTACCGTTATTTTCAAACTCGATAAAAACGGTACCGAAGACGATCTAAAAGAAATGGCAACTGCTTTTTCAGACAGTGTCACTCAATCCTGCAAGCCCTACGTAAGCGGTATTCAGGGAAAAATTGACGAAGAAAGTATTCAGGAAACCATTGATTTCGTCTACCACAATCTGCCTCTTTTTCTGGAAAATAAAGATTATGAAGTCCTGCAAAGTAAACTTCAAAAAGACAGCATCGCGGCAACAGTTCAGGGAAATTATAAATCAATTATCGCTCCATCAGGATTTATCACAAAAGATTTTATTTTACAGGATCCGTTGGGAATCTCCTTTATCGCTTTAAAAAAATTACAGCAATTAAATATTGGTGACGATTTTACGCTTGACAATGGTTTTGTTATGACCAAAGACAAAAAGAAATTACTTCTTTTTATTACCTCAAATCTTCCTTCAAGCGAAACCGAACAGAATACCATTTTTGCATCAAAACTGAAATCCATTCAGGACAATCTGAATCAGAAATTCAAAACCAAAACCTCGATTCACTATTTTGGCTCTGCCCTGATTGCAGTCGCAAATGCCAATCAAATCAAAAGTGATATCATCCTGACCACATCAATCGCGATGTTTACACTGATGCTCATTTTGATTTTGTTTTATAGAAAAGTATTGATTCCGGTAATTATTTTTCTTCCTACTGTTTTTGGCGCTTTGTTTGCCATCGCCTTTTTATATTTTGCAAAAGAACAAATTTCTGCTATTTCATTAGGAATTGGTTCTATTTTACTGGGAATCACCATTGATTATTCCCTCCATATTCTCACACACTACAAGCACAACAGCGATATAAAAACCTTGTACAAAGACATTACTATGCCGGTCATCATGAGCAGTTCAACAACGGCTGTTGCCTTTTTGTGCCTGCTTTTTGTAAAATCGGATGCCTTAAATGACTTGGGGATTTTCGCTGCCGTTATCGTAATGGCTTCGGCATTTTTCTCTCTTTTAATTATTCCGCATCTCTACAAACCGAAAGAAAATAACGTAGAACACAAGAAAAATGTGATTGATAAACTGGCTCATTTTTCCTTTCACAACAACAAATTTCTGATTGGTTTTTGTGTTTTAACAGTCATTATTTCCTGCTTTACTTATAAGAATGTGGGATTCAACAACGATTTGTCGCAACTGAATTTTATTCCGACAGAAATAAAAGCGGCTGAAAAAGATCTGGAAGAAAGTACAAGCCTCACCTCCAAAACCATTTATGTAGCATCCTATGGAAATAGTATGGAAGAGGTTTTACGAAATAACTCTGCCCTGTTCTCCGATTTATCAAAAGAAAAACAAAACGGCAAAATATTGAATTTTAGTTCTGTTGGCGGTATTATGCTTTCGCAAAAGGAGCAACAGCAAAAAATCAATCGTTGGAATTCGTTTTGGGACACCAACAAAAAACAGCTTTTACAAACACAACTAATTACCGAAGGTTCCAAACTCGGATTTAAACCTACCACTTATACCGCTTTTTTTGAGCATTTGAATTTCAATTTCAAACCCATTTCCCCACAGGAATATTTGAAAATACAGGCTTTACAGCTGAAAGAATTTGTAACCGAAAAGAACGGATTCTTCACCATTTCTACTCTCGTAAAAGTGAGTCCTCAACAAAGAGATTCTTTCGTAAAAGTAACTGAGACTAAACAAAATCTGATTGCAATTGATCGCCAGCAGATGAATGAAACGTTTTTCAGTACTTTAAAAACCGATTTCAACACACTGGTAAATTATTCGTTTATAGCGGTGATTCTGATTTTATTTTTCTTTTTCCGAAGACTGGAATTGGTTATTGTAAGCTGTATTCCAATTGCTTTAACGGGAATTGTTACGGCTGGGATTATGGGTGTTTTTGGACTTCAGATGAATATATTCAGCTTGATTGTCTGTACCCTGATTTTTGGTCACGGCGTCGATTTCAGTATTTTCATGACCAGCGCCCTTCAAAAAGAATATACGACCGGGAAAAACGAAATTGCTATTTATCGAACCTCTATCATTCTTGCAGTAATCACAACAATTTTAGGAATCGGTGCAATGATTTTTGCTAAACATCCGGCGTTGAGATCTATTTCATCCGTGTCTTTAATCGGAGTTTTTGCAGCACTTATTATTACGTTTATATTCTACCCTATTCTTTTTAAAATATTCATTTCAAACCGTTCGAAAAAAGGAAATCCTCCGTTTGTCTTACGCACTTTTATACACGGTGTCATCTCTTTTTTCTATTACGGTATGGGCGGAATTTTGATGTCGCTTTTCAGCATCACTATTATGCCACTGTTGCCGATTAAGGAGAAAACAAAAATGAAAGCCTTCCGATACGTGATCTCAAAATTCATGAAATCGGTATTGTATTCCAATCCGTTTATTCATAAAAAAGTCGTGAATAAATTTGGAGAAACCTTCGAAAAACCCGCCATTATTATTGCCAACCATTCTTCGTTCATTGATATTTTGGCAATGGGAATGCTGAGTCCTAAAATTATATTTTTAGTAAGTGACTGGGTGTACAACTCTCCTATTTTTGGCGGTACCGTCAGAAAATCAGGTTTTTATCCGGTTTCGGAGGGAATTGAAGGCGGAGTAGAACATTTACGCCAAAAAGTAAACGAAGGGTATTCGTTAATGATTTTCCCCGAAGGAACACGTTCTGAAAGCAATCAGGTTAAACGTTTTCATAAAGGAGCCTTTTATCTGGCTGAAGAATTTAATCTGGATATTATTCCTGTGGTCATTCACGGAGCTTCAGAAGCGATTCCAAAAGGCGATTTTGTCATTCATCACAGCCATCTTACGATTTCAATTCTGGAACGAATTTCTCCGGACAACACTTCTTTCGGAAAAAATTATGCCGAGAGAACCAAACAAATGAGTGCTTTTTTCAAAAAAGAGTACCACAAAATTCGTCAACAATTAGAAGGTCCAGACTATTTCAAAAAAATGATTTTACACAGTTTCGATTATAAAGAAATCGAAATCATCAATAACGTCAAGAGCGATTTAAAAGAGCATCTGGAAGTCTATTATCGTTTAAACAAACAGCTTTCCGCGAAAGACAGAATACTCCATTTATCCAATGATTATGGACAATTAGATGTGTTACTAACCTTGCAGGAGCCTCAGCGAAAAATAACTTCGTTTAATTTTGACGAAGAAAAACGAGCGATTTCAAAAACCAATTATTTCCTCAAAAAAAGAAAAATCTCTTATTTAGATACGCTTGAACCGGCTTTGCAAAATCAATATGATGTTCTTTTGATTTCCGATAAGAATCAGGCGAATGATCTTGAAAAAATCGTTACTCTAACTTCTACAGTAATCTTGCTCAATCCTTCTGATTTAAAAAACACTTTGATTACATTTGATTTTGAATGTATTTTTGAAGATAACAGTATAATTGTATTAAAGAAAAAAGGAGCATGAAAGAACATTACGATGTTGTAATTGTTGGCAGTGGATTGGGTGGATTAGTCTCTTCGATTATTCTCGCCAAGGAAGGTTATAGCGTCTGCGTGCTCGAAAAAAACAATCAGTATGGTGGAAATCTCCAGACATTTGTACGTGATAAAACCATTTTTGATACCGGAATTCATTACATCGGAGGTTTAGGAGAAGGACAAAACCTGTTCAAATATTTCAACTATTTGGGCATTATGGAGCATCTTAACCTCAAAAAAATGGACGATAACGGTTTTGACATCATCTCTTTTGAAGACGATCAAAACGAATATCCTCATGCACAGGGTTACGCTAATTTTACTTCCCAATTGGAACATTTTTTTCCGGAAGAAAAAACTGGTATTGAGGAATACTGCAAAAGAATAAAAACAATTTGCGAATCTTTTCCGCTCTACAATTTAGAATGGGAAGGTAAATACGATAATGAAATCTTAGGCTTAAATGCCAAACAGACGATCGATGAATGTACCCAAAATGAAAAACTGAAAGCAGTTCTTGCCGGTTCTAATTTTTTGTATGCCGGAATTGCCGACAAAACACCTTTTTATGTTCATGCACTTTCTGTAAATTCCTATATTCAAAGTTCGTGGCGCTGCATCAATGGCGGAAGTCAGATTACCAAGCAGCTTTTAAAACAGCTCAAAAAATACGGTGGTGAATTTTACAAATACAAAGAAGTTACCCATTTTAATGTTGAAAATAAAAAAGTAACTTCGGTAAACATGAAGGATGGGACCAATGTTTCCGGTTCCTATTTTATCTCTAACATCGAGCCAAAAACAACTTTGAAAATGACCGGCGAAGAACACTTCCGAAAATCATTTTACAGTAGAGTTCAAAGTCTTGAAGGTGTAATTTCGGCGTTTAGTCTGTACATCGTTTTTAAACCGAAAACTTTCAAATACATTAATCATAACCATTATCATTTTAAGAAAAGCAGCGAAGTCTGGACCGCTCATAACTATGATGATGATTCCTGGCCAAAAGGCTTTATGGCCTCAATGAATGCCTCCAAAAAGCAGGAAGAATGGGCAGAAGGGATGACTTTTATTACCTACATGAAATACGATGATGTAATCCCGTGGGCAACTACTTTTAATACTACGGTTGAAGAAAATGACCGTGGGGAGAGTTACGAAGAATTTAAAGCCAAAAAAGCGGCAAAGTTTTTAGAAGAAATCGAACTGAAATTTCCGGGGATCAAAAACTGCATTCAATCCGTTCATACCTCGACGCCGCTCTCCTATCGCGATTATATTGGCGGGCACAATGGCAATATGTACGGATATGTTAAGGATTCAAATAATCCGATGAAAACGCTGATTCCCTCAAAAACCAAACTGGATAATTTGTATCTTACGGGCCAAAGTATCAACATGCATGGTGTTCTCGGAGTAACTATTGGAGCCGTGGTAACCTGTTCTGAAATTGTTGGTAAAGAATATTTGGTAAACAAAATCAATCAGGCATCTGAATAAAAAGCTATGAAAAACCGAATTATATTCTTTTTATCTATCGGTTTTTTAACGATGCTCGCCTCTTGCGGAACATCAAAATCAATGCGGCATCAGCCTGAGATTGCCAAATACAATGCGACAAAACCTGTTGTCACTAAACTTTCCGACAGTATTTTTATTTCCGGAAAAAATTCGCTTTTAAAAAACAAGCAAGGCCTTTGGGAATTGTATGCCGAAGGCGATCCGTTAGAAATCGGACTCAACACGGGGGCTTTATCAGATTCGCTTTTAAAAAAACAAGAACGTATTTTCTTCTCTAAAATACAGGATATCGTTCCGTCAAAATTTCAGCAGAAACTCCTTCGTCATTTCCTGAAATGGTACAATCGAAAACTGTATTTGAATGTTCCGGAAGAATATCAAACCGAGATTTTCGGAGTTTCACAATATACCTCACCTGATTTTAATAACATTGCACCACAATACCATCGCAGTTTGTACCTGCATGCTGCACACGACATTGGTCACGCCTTGCAGGATTTAGCTTTAGTAGGCTGTTCGTCTTTTGCTGCATGGGGAGAAAAATCCGAAGACGGAAATTTAATCCTCGGACGTAACTTTGATTTTTATGTGAACGATGCTTTCGCCGAAAACAAAATCGTAGCGTTTATCAATCCGAAAGAAGGTCACAAATTTATGATGATTACCTGGCCCGGAATGATTGGTGCGGTTTCCGGAATGAATGAAAAAGGCCTAACGGTTACCATTAATGCCGGAAAATCTGAAATTCCGTTAATTGCCAAAACACCCATTTCAATTCTTACGCGCGAAATATTACAGCACGCCAAAAACATAAACGAAGCAATTGCGATTGCCAAAAAAAGAGCCGTTTTTGTATCCGAATCAATTATGGTGGGAAGTGCCGAGGATAACAAAGCCGTTCTGATTGAAGTCACACCTCAAAAAATGGACGTTTACGAGACTCCGAACGGCAATCAATTATTTTGTTCGAATCATTTTCAGGGAGAAGATTTAAAAAACGAAAAACGTAACCAGTTTCAAATGGCCAACAGTCATTCTAAATATCGTATGGAAAAGATGAAGGAACTTTTTTCTGAAAATCCGAAAATCGACCCTGAAATTGCCTCTAAAATTCTTCGAAACAAAGAGGGTTTAAATAATATAAATCTGGGATATGGTAATGAAAAAGCACTTAACCAGCTGATGGCTCATCACGGTGTTATCTTTAAACCTGCTACAAAACAGGTTTGGGTGTCTACAAATCCGTATCAATTAGGCGAATTTGTGTGTTATAATCTGGATAGTATTTTTAAAGAAAGAAAAACGGATCGCATTGTTTCCCTACAGCAAGTAAATTTAGACATTCCAAAAGATCCTTTTTTAGAAACAATAGCCTATAAAAATTACCAAAAATTTAGAGTCGAAGACCACAAATTCGATTTGTATCTGAAAAACAAAGAAACTATAAGTCCTGAATTCATACCGAATTACCAATCGTTAAACCCTAACTATTGGGTTGTGTATTACAAAGCAGGGTTGTACTTTTATCAAAAAAAAGAGTACCGTCTTTCTCAATCCAATTTTGAAAAAGCACTAACAAAAGAAATCACAACTGTTCCTGACAAAACAGTCATTGAAAAATATTTAAAAAAAATCAAAAGAAAATTACAATGATTCCATTAATAGAAAAAAATTCTCTAGAAGAAATTAAAATTTTTCAAGAGCAGAAGTTAGCGGAACTATTACACTATATCAGTCAAAATTCTCCTTTTTACAAACGTCTTTTCGCCGGACAAAATATTGACCTTTCGAAGATTAAAACCCTTGAAGATTTACAGCATTTACCCGTAACAACAAAAGAAGATTTACAAGAGTACAACGATGATTTTTTATGTGTTCCGCAACATCAGATTATTGATTATGCATCTACTTCCGGAACTTTGGGCGATCCTGTTACTTTTGGTTTAACCGATTCTGATCTGGATCGTCTGGCTTATAACGAAGCCATTTCGTTTGCCTGCGCCGGAATTGCCGAAGGTGATGTGGTACAACTGATGACGACAATTGACAGAAAGTTTATGGCCGGTCTGGCTTATTTTCTGGGATTGCGAAAATTAAAAGTGGGCGTAATCCGCGTTGGTGCCGGAATTCCGGAATTGCAATGGGATTCGATTTTAAAATACAAACCGTCTTACCTGATTACCGTTCCTTCCTTTTTACTGAAATTAATCGAATACGCCGAAGCACACGGAATTGATTACAACAACTCCAGCATAAAAGGCGCCATTTGTATTGGAGAACCTTTGCGAAATCAGGATTTTTCAATGAATACCCTGTCAAACAAAATCACTGAAAAGTGGAATATTAAGTTGTTCTCCACTTATGCCTCAACCGAAATGAGCACTGCTTTTACCGAATGCGAACACGGTGTTGGCGGTCATCATCATCCGGAATTGATCATTGTTGAAGTTTTAGATGAAAATAATATACCTGTAAAAGAAGGTGAAATTGGCGAATTGACTTTTACTACTTTAGGTATTGAAGCTATGCCTTTATTGCGTTTTAAAACCGGAGATATTGTTCAATTACACAATGCTCCCTGCGCCTGCGGGAGAAATACCTTGCGTGTTGGTCCGGTTGTTGGCCGCAAAAAACAAATGATCAAATACAAAGGCACAACACTTTATCCGCCTGCGATGAATGATGTTCTGAGCGGATTTGACAATATCGAAAACCATATTATCGAGATCTCTACCAACGATTTGGGAACCGATGAGATCCTGATAAAAATAGCCGTGAAAAATCAAACTCCTGAATTCTTGCAGGAGATCAAAGATCATTTCAGAGCCAAATTAAGAGTAACCCCAAAAATTGAATTCGCTCCAAAAGAAGCGTTGAATCCTTTAGTTTTTAACCCTATGAGCCGAAAACCTATTCGTTTTTTTGATTACAGAGTTACTGTTTAAAGTTGCTAAGATACTGAGATTCTAAGGTTCTAAGTTTTTCTTTTACTATTAAATAAGAATGAAAACTCAGAACCTTAGCATCTTAGAGACTTAGAATCTTTTAAATTGAACTAAATGTTGTAATTTTGCAAAAAATATTGAAGATGGTCAAGATTGGCAACATAGAATTACCCGAATTTCCTTTATTACTCGCACCGATGGAAGATGTGAGCGATCCACCGTTTCGCAGATTGTGCAAAACGCATGGTGCTGACTTAATGTATTCTGAATTTATTTCGTCGGAAGGATTAATTCGTGATGCTATCAAAAGTCGAATGAAACTGGATATTTTTGATTACGAACGTCCTGTTGGAATCCAGATTTTTGGTGGTGATGAAGAAGCAATGGCACTTTCGTCTAAAATTGTTTCTGCCGTAAAACCGGATTTGGTGGATATTAACTTTGGATGTCCGGTAAAAAAAGTGGTTTGCAAAGGTGCCGGAGCAGGAGTTTTGAAAGATGTCGATCTGATGGTACGTTTAACCAAAGCGGTGATCAGAAGTACCGATTTACCTGTAACGGTAAAAACACGTTTGGGCTGGGATGACAGCTCTATTAATATTGATGAAGTAGCCGAAAGGCTTCAGGATATTGGCGTTCAGGCCTTGACAATTCATGCCAGAACCCGTGCACAAATGTATAAAGGTCATTCTGACTGGTCGCACATTGCACGTGTAAAAAACAACCCGAGAATCACCATGCCTATTTTTGGAAATGGCGATATCGACAGTCCTGAAAAAGCATTAAAATATAAAAATGAATACGGTATCGACGGAATCATGATTGGTCGCGCTGCGATTGGTTATCCGTGGATTTTTAACGAAATCAAGCACTATTTTAATACCGGTGAGCATTTGCCTTCTCCTACCGTAATTGATCGTGTTGAAGCCGCCAGAAATCATTTGCAGTGGTCTATGGATTGGAAAGGCGAACGCTTGGGAATTGTTGAAATGCGTCGTCATTACACCAATTATTTCAAAGGAATTCACTCTTTTAAAGAATACAAACAAAAACTGGTTACTACTGATGAACCTGAAAATCTTTTCGCAGTTATGAAAGAAATTGAACAGGTTTATGCCGGGTATGAGTTTGTTTAAAATATAAAAAAGAGGAAGTTTCATTTACATGACTTCCTCTTTTTGCATAAAATCATTTAATTCTCAAACTCGAGAAATGCATCATTTTCATAATAAAAAATGAATGCATCAAACAATTGATTTATGGATGGATTTTCTAATTCTTCTATTGCATTTTCTACCACATCTTCAATACTTGCAGCATCCAAAGTTTCTATCCAACCCATTTTTTTTACTTGTTCTGGCAAATATTCATCTGAGTCTGGTGCAAAATCACGACTATCAAGTGAAAAAATTCCTAAGGTATCTAAATTCCATTGTCCTGAATTTGGTGGAAGATAAAACCAGTTTAAATTCTCTTCCGGATGTGATAATACGTCTCTAATACTTATTAATTCCATACTATTTTCACTTAAAATTAAACCTGAACACGTTTCCATTTTCCTTTTTTATAAAAGAAAATCCCTGCTAAAGTAATCGCAGTTTCAGCAACCGGAATGGCAATGAAAACACCTTTTGGTCCCATATTAAAATGTTTTGCCAGCACAAATGCCAACGGAATCTGAAACAGCCAAAATCCAAAGAAATTAATTCCTGTTGGTGTCCAAGTGTCTCCTGCTCCATTAAACGTGTTGATCAAAACCATCCCGATTCCGTAAAAAATAAATCCGATACTCATAATCTGTAACGCTTCAACAGCAATGGTTTTTACCATTTCGTCATTGGTGAAAAATGAGATGATATATTCTCCAAAACACAAGGTAATGATCATAATTGTTGCCATAAAGATGACATTGTATTTTGCTGTAGTATAAACAGATTTCTCCGCGCGCTCAATTTGTTTGGCTCCTAAATTTTGCCCCACCAAAGTCGCAGCGGCATTACTCAATCCCCAGGCCGGAAGAATAAAAAACATCATTATTCTAAGAGCCGTCTGATAACCTGCCGATCCGTGATCTCCTCCCGTTGTTGCCACCAGCTGTGCCAGAAAAATCCAACTGCAGGAAGCGATCACAAATTGTAATACGCCCGGTGCAGCAATTTTTACTAAAGCATTTATCTGTTTAAAATCCGGTAAGAGGTACGACATTTTAATTTTCAAAACTCCATTTCCGTAGAACAAATGATAAATTTGATACAGGACACCAATACTTCTTCCGGTAGTTGTGGCGATCGCAGCACCAAGTAAACCAAGTGCAGGAATTTCGGCAAAACCGTTAATTAGTATCGGGCATAAAATAATATTACAAATATTGGCAATCCAAAGACTTTTCATGGCGATTGCAGCATTTCCGGCACCACGGAAGATTCCATTAATCAGGAATAAAAGCGTAATACTTAAACTCGAACCAATCATAATCTGGGTATATCTAAAACCATGTTCAGCCGCGTCTGCAGATGCTCCCATTAAAAGGAGAATATCTTTGGCATAGATAATTCCAAAAATGCTTAAAAAAATACTTAACACAAATGCAATAACAATGGCCTGCATTCCTGCTTTTGCAGCAGCGACAGGATCTTTTTCTCCAATACGCCTTGCTACGACTGCAGTTGCAGCCATACTTAACCCGATGTCAATAGAATATATAATGGTTAAAACCGATTCGGTTAATCCGACCGTCTGGATTGCAAAACTGCTATGCTCCAAATGCCCGACAAAATACAAATCGACGAGAGCAAAAACAGATTCCATCATCATTTCCAAAACCATCGGAATGGCTAAGAGAATGACTGCTTTTTTAATGCTTCCTGCGGTATAATCAAAAGACTCATCTCCCTGGAGAGCCTGTTTTAAAGTCGTGTAAATTTTAGAAAATAGATTTTTCTGTATGGTAGTTTCTGTCATAATAAATTAAGATAAATGATAAAATTTGTCCAGATGCAACGATCTGAACTCAAAAAACAAACGTAAGTATCCTAATTATTCTAAAAATAAAATAGGACTAAGCAGAAACTATCATATGCTGTAGATTTTTAAGACGGTAAATATAGGTAATATTTTTCTGGTAGAAATACTAATCAAGAAGCTTTTTACTCACACGGCTGCTGGCAATTAAAGAAGCAACAAAACCAAGTGATACAATGGTTGCCATCACGATGAGTACATTTTCTAAAGTAAAAACGACCGGATAGGCCAAAGTGGGTGTCAGCATAATCAAATTGTATTCTTGTTGAAGCAATACTAAAATGATTCCCAGAACAAGACCAATTATACCTCCAAAAACACTTAACAAAGTTCCCTGAAGAAGGAATATTTTGCGTAAACTGGTGATTTCTGTTCCCAGGTTAAAAAGCGTTTTCAGATTGTGCTTCTTCTCTAAAATCATCATAATTAAAGCACCCACTAAATTAAAAAGAGCCACAATAATTACCAGTGTAAAGATCAGGTACACTACAATGTTTTCGGTATTGAGCATCTTATACAAAGATTCGTTAAGTTGTGCTCTGTTTTTTATGGTGATTTTATTTTTGAATAATTTTTCCAGCTGAGATCTGATCTCAGTTTCATTGGCGTTTTCTTTCAGATTGAATTCTATTCCGGAAATCTGGTTTGTTTTATACATCAGTAATTCCTGCGTCAGACCCAAATCAGCAAAAACATATTTTGAATCTAAATCTTCACTGATGGAGTAAATTGCAACTGGTAAAACATCTGTTTTATTGAATGCTTCTTCCGGATTTTCGATCGCTCCTTTTCCTGGTTTGGGTGCAAATATTTGCAAAGGATTTTCGAAATCAAGAATTCCTAACGAAAAATCACGAGCAATTCCATAACCAATAACCACCTGATAAGTATCCGGTTTTAGCCATTCTCCGTTAAAAAGTTTTTTCCTGATATCGTTAACAACAATATAGTTTTTGTCAACGCCTTTTAAGTAGGTTACCAGCTGTTTGTCTTTAAACAAAAACAAAACCCGTTCTTCGATAATCTTACTGTAGGAAGCAATTCCTTCAATGTTTTTAAGCTGAGTTTCCTGATCCGGCGTTACAAAAAACGATTTTCCGTAAGTGCTGCTTATTTTCAGATCAGGATCTATTTCGTTGGTGAACGAAAGACTGAAAACCTTTAGTCCGCTAAAAACGGACAAAACCACAAACAAAGCCATCGTTCCAACAATAATTCCCATGCTGGCAATACGATTGATGATATTGATAGCATTGTTTTTACTTCTGCTAAAAATATAACGTTTGGCTATGTAAAGGGGGAAATTCAATTTATGATTTTCTTCTTTTTTCTAAAAGATCACGGTTTTCAATTGGGTTTTCTCTGTTAGATAACGCATTATCAATCTTTTCGATATAATCTAAAGAGTCATCAATAAAAAACACCAGGTTAGGTACACGACGCAATTGCAAACGCACACGTTGTGACAAATCGTGTTTGATTAAAGTTGTATTTGACTTTATTCCTTCTAAAGTTTCTTGGGCTTTATCCTGAGGAAAGATGCTTAAATAAACTGTCGCCACAGATAAATCTGAAGTAACACTAACTTTGGATACTGAAATTACTAAATTAGTGATTCCGTTTTTTCGCACTTCACCTTGCAAAATATCAACCAAATCTTTTTGGATGACACCGCCTATTTTTTTCTGTCTGTTTGTTTCCATACTGCAAAAATACTATTTTTAAATTTCAATCGGTGCAATTTCAAATGAACAATAGGATGATTTTTGTATTCTCGTTCAATTTCTTTCAAAAATTGGTCTCCTTCTAAAGAAAATTTAGCCAATCCTCTACTTGTTTCAATATTTTGAGAAGTTGTAAAACATGATAAAGGTCATTTGTTTTATGTGAATTATTTCACAATTTTAATGGAGATAATACAACACTTCCTATTATGAAAAAGAGAGAACCTATCAGTCATATTATGACTAAAAGCGTCATTACTGCAAGTGAAAATGACGACCTTAAAAAAATCGTTGAACTTATAAAACAACACACTATCCGGCATATTCCAATCGTTAGAGGCAAAGAAGTAATTGGTATCATAAGCCGCACGGATATTAATCGCCTAACTTTTGGTGCTTTGTTCGAAGGACAGGAGGAGGCAGACGAAGCTATTTTAGAAATGCTCAGTATTTCTCAAATCATGACTTCAAAGCCAAAAACCGTTTCATCAGATACCAGTATTCGGGATTTAGCTCAAATTTTAGTTACGGAGGAATTTCACGCACTTCCCGTTGTCGACAATGGCAAACTTACCGGAATTGTAACGACAACAGATGTTATGAAATATTTACTTGAACAATACGATTAACTTTAAATAAAAAACCTTTTCACCAGTCTATTTCCGGTGAAAAGGTTTTTATTTAAGTTCTGAATCAACTTTATTATAACACGGTTTTGGAAACTTTTTAAAAGTTAAACTTAAAACTGCAGTTGACTACTATTATCTGTTTTGCAACCATCCTTCCGGATTGTTATTGGATGTATTTTGAAGAATCAAAAACTTAATGATTGTTTTTCCGGTGTCACCACTGGTTCTCACTTTTCCTATGCTTTGTTTTACATTTACTTTATCACCTTTCTCCACAAAAACCTGACTAAGATTTTGATAAACTGTAAAATAATCTCCATGCTGAATCATAACAGCTCTGTTGATTGGAGACAAAACAATTACGCTCGATACTACACCTTCAAATACGGCACGGGCACTTGCTCCTTGTTCTGTTGTAATCTCAACTCCTGAATTATGCACCGTTAATGACGGATAAAGAGGGTGAGGTTGATCACCATATCCTAATGAAATAAATCCTTTTTCTACCGGCCATGGTAATTTTCCTCTGTTGGCTTTAAAGTCGGCAGCTAAAATTTTTCCTTCCGGAGTCAATGCAATTTTAGAAGAAGAAACCGGAGTTTTAGATGCTGTCGAACCAGGATTTTCTTTTGCTCTTTCCAGGGCAGCTTTTCTGTTGGCTTCTGCAATGGCTTCACGAATCAAACGATCAATTTGTCTGTCGATTCTTTTGGCCTCCTGCTGTTTACTTCTCGTATCAGCAATAATTTTGTTCTTGTCTTTTTTAATCGAATTAACTAGTTTTTGCTGCTCTTTCTTTTCCGTTTCTAAACTTTGTTTTTCTTTTTCATTTTCAGCAATAATCTTCTTCTTCACAATACGCTGACCATTTAATCTGGCATTATAGTCTTCCAGCTCCGCGGTTTTAGATTGAATTTCTAATCCCTGGTTTTTTCTGAAATTGGTATATTGTTTCAAATATTGCGCTCTTTTGTAGGCTTGCAAAAAGCTCTCTGAAGATAAAATAAACATGGCTCTGCTTTGCTCAGATCGGCTTTTATATGATTTCAGAATCATTTTTGAATAATCTGCCTTTAATACTTCCAGCTCTTTTTTAAGTTTATTAACCTTAACCTGATTAATATACATATCATTACTCAAAAGTTTTTCCTGTTTTGCAGTAGTATTAATCAGCTTTTCTTTCAGCTTGATTTTATTGGACTGAATTAAATAAACATTTACTGCCGATTTTTCTTTTTTCTTTACCGATTGCAGCATCTTTTCATTATCTCTAATTTCCTGTTGAATCTGAGCTTTACGCTGTTCCAGTTTTTCTTGTTGCGAATCTTGTGCCCACATAAAAGTAGTGGCACATATAAAAATTAGGCTTAGGAGAAATTTTGGCATGTTTATATTTTCTTTTTGCAAATTTACTTAATTATAACTTTCTTATAACCACTTGGCACACTGTAAGGAAAAGAAAGTTCTTCGTTAAACGAAATCGTATTGTAATTTAAACTAATATTTGTTTTTCCTTTTGGCTGAATTGCACTGATTTCAATACTTGTTGGAAGTATTCCCTGATTGAAAACTTTACTGTCGGCATAGGAAATCTGCAGGAATCTGTTTTCTGATGGCTGTGAGATCTCTTCTTTTTGCAACAGGTATTTTTCAGGATCCAAATAGAATGATTTTTTCAAATTAGAATCTTTTTCATCTTCTAAACGAAAAAGATTATCTACTATAGTTTGGGCATATTTTCCTTTTCTCAAATCATCTAAAGCTTCACCAACCAACAGGTTCTGAACTTTACTGTAATCCAGTTCTGTTCCCAGCCATTTACTTAGACTTGTAAAATCGCCTTCGTAATAGGTCCCGTTTATTTTTTCGTAGTAGCTTACTGCTGTTGGCGTAATCAAAGCTTTTGCCATAGTAATACCCAGGAAACGAACACTTACTAAAATTTGTTTGTCTTTTTCAATTTTAATCTCAGCCGTAACATTTTGACTTTGTTTATCGTCAACATATCTCGCACCGGCTTTTACATACAGCGTTGAAAAATCTAACTTATTGTTGTAGTGATTCTCTATTACTTTTTTTTCTTCTTTTGGAGTAATTTCTTTTACTTCGCTGGTATTGTTCTGCACTGCAACCGCCTTTGATTTACAAGAAATCATAAAAACGGACAATACCGCTATCGCTATATATTTTTTCATTTACCGCCTTTTTTAATTTTGAATCTGGATAAATCAAAATCTGTTTAATTGTTTATAGTGTTGTTTCAGGTTGTCGAAAACTAAAAATCAAGATCTTAGCATGTAAGTACATCCCCCTCTTTCCTCTATTTTCTCTTTTTCAATAATTCATTTGCCTTCAAAAAGTATTCCTCTTTTTTCTTTGCATCTCCCAATCCATTGTAAGCCTCTCCTATTTGAATATTAAAATTTGCCTCTAGTGTTTTGTCCTCTACCACATAATCGAGTCCTATTTCTAAAACGGTTTTTGCGTTTTTAAATTGCTTTAACTGATTGTTTCCTAAACCGGCATAATAATAGAACTGCGGCTGACTTGGATAAACCTCTATCATGCTCATCGCTCTTTTTGTCATTGGCTCAAATTGTTTCGTCTGAGCATACGCTTCAAGCAAAAGCAAATTGGTTTCACGGTCTGTTTCTGAATTGGCTTTTAAATCTTTTTCATAATATTTAATCGCATTTTCAAACTGACCTTTACTGTGATAGAATTTTCCAATCTCTTTAGCCACATCCACATTAGGATCGTTATCAAAATACGAAATGGCTTTCTCTAAATCTGGAGCATACTGTGGATTTTTGTTCGTATAGATCAAAAACTCATTTAAGGTACGATGTTTTATTTTGGAATCAATTTTTGAACTTCCCAAAATTACATTCATTGCCTTAATCGCTTTATCAGCCTGATTGCCGTCCAGATACACTTTAAACAAACTTACCTGCGCCCATTCTGAAGTTGGAATTTCCTTTGCCAGTTGTTTCGCAACATTTAGCGCCTTATCTGTTTCTTCTGATTTTGAATATAAAAAAATCAGATTTACATAATTTGATTCTTCTTTTGGATGCTGCTTTATCTGCTCAATCAAATTATCAATTTCTGCATTTTGATATTTCCCCTGAGATAAGATTTGCAATCTATAGCGATCACGATCTTCTGATTTCCCATACTTCTCATTCATTTCATTGATCGCCACCAACGCTTTGTCAAACTGATTGGTGATCATATACAGCGAAATCAAATCATCTTTGTACTCTTCATCGAAAACCATTATTTTCTGAATGGTTTCAATCGCCAAAGGATAATTTTTGGTTTCATAACTTACGTCATAAATTCCCAACCAATACCATTTGTTTTTAGGATCAAGCTGAGTTGCTTTTTCAAACGAATCCTGTGCACTTCGATAATCTTTTAAGGACAGATAATTTTTCCCTAGTTCAAAATAAGCTACCGCATCATTGGGTTTTAGTTTGATACACTTTTGTAATGAAGTGACAGCCTTATCATAATTTTCAATTCCTTTTTGTTTCAACGATTCATAAAAAGCATCCTGATACTCATCGGTTGCCATAGCAATATCTTCCGGCTCTGTTTGAGCCATAACCGAAATGGGATTGCCAAGCAAAACGAAAAATAAAATTGCGATAACTCCTTTTTGTATCATTTTTTTAAATTTATTTTTAAACAAAAACGAATCTATTCCAACTGATAATCTATTCTAAAACTGAATAATCTCCAATGCTTACACTGCTAAACTTACCATCATAAACCACATGATTTCCAATCATTGCATTGTCAAGCTGTGCATTTTTTATTTGAGAATAAGTTTGTATTAAACTGTTGCTAATTGTACTATCTGTAACGTGACAACCTTTACCAATGGATACATTTGGACCAACTGTTGTGTTTTTCAACACTACATTTTCGCCAATATAACACGGTGGAATGATAGTTGAGTTTTCCAATTTCACGTCGTAATCTACTAAGTGCTCCCCATCATTGTGTAAAAACCCTAACATTCTTGAATTTGTTTCAACGGTAACATCTTTATTTCCGCAATCCATCCATTCATCCACACTTCCGGTTTTAAACACTTTACCGTTTGCCATCATGGCTTTGATACCGTCGTTAATTTGATATTCTCCACCATTTTGAATGTTATTATCCAAAACTCCCTGAAGTTCCTTTTTCAAATCACCTACTTCTTTAAAATAATAGATTCCAATCACCGCTAAGTCACTAACAAATTCTTTTGGTTTTTCTACTAATTCTATAATTTCATTATTGGCGTTTAACTTTACTACACCAAATGCTTCCGGCTGATCTACTTGTTTTACCCAAATAACGGCATCCGCAGCAGGATCTAATTCAAAATCGGCTCTGATTAAAGTATCTGCGTAAGCAATTACTGCCGGACCTGATAAAGATTCTTTGGCACACATAATCGCGTGACCTGTTCCTAAAGGTAAATCCTGACGGTAGATGGAAGCTTTAGCTCCTAAACTTCCAGCCAATTCTTCTAAACTTGCTACAAGATCGTCTCCAAAAAAAGCCGCGTCTCCTAAAATAAAAGCAACCTCTTCAATAGGTTCTTTTAAAATTTTGGCAATGTCTTCCACCAATCGGTGCACGATCGATTTACCTGCAACTGGAATTAATGGTTTTGGAACTGTTAAAGTATGTGGTCTAAGTCTTGATCCACGACCCGCCATTGGAACGATTATCTTCATTTTTTTATTGAAAGATTAAAAAATTGAAAAATTAAAAAAATAGCAAATCTTTTAATTTTTCAATTTTTAAATTATTAAATTTTTATTTTACTCCTGTACTGCCAAATCCGCCTTCTCCTCTTGACGTTTCAGAAAGTTCTTCAACTTCAATCCACTCTGCTCTTTCATGTTTTGCAATGATAAGTTGTGCGATTCGCTCTCCGTTTTCGATTACGAATTCTTCATTGGATAAATTTACTAAAATTACGCCTATTTCACCTCTATAATCTGCATCAACAGTTCCTGGAGAGTTTAAAACGGTTACTCCTTTTTTCGCCGCCAGTCCGCTTCTTGGTCGTACTTGTGCCTCATAACCAATGGGTAACTCTATAAAAAGTCCGGTTTTTACAATGGTTCTTTCTAAAGGTTTTAACGTAATAGCTTCTGTTAAATTGGCACGCAAATCCATTCCTGCCGAAGCTATCGTTTCGTAGTTCGGTAAAGCGTGCTGTGATTTATTGATAATTTGTATTTTCATTTTTATTATAAAAGATTAAAAAGTACCCTTACTTTTTATTCATCATTCCTTTGATTGTTTGTTTTTCGTTATGATACACAAAATAGACAAAGCCCAAAAACAACGGGATTCCAACGAAATAGTTTTCTCTAAATCCATAAAAAGAAATAGCCGAAAATACGATTGAAATTCCTAAGTAAGCTCCAATTTTGTTCATATCATAAGGGATTGGATAGTATCTGTTTCCTAAAATATACGAAATCAACATCATACTTCCGTACGCTGAAATAGTCGCAATTGCAGAACCGTAGTAACTGTACTTTGGAATTAAAACATAGTTTAAAATCAAAGTCACGATGGCTCCTACAATCGAGATATATGCTCCAATTTGTGTTTTGTCTGTCAGTTTATACCAAACCGATAAGTTGTTGTAAATCCCTAAAAAGAAGTTTGCCAAAATGATCAACGGTACCACTTTCATAGCCTCCCAATACGATTTATTATCTAGTAATAAATATTTTAAAACGTCTGCAAATACAATGACACCTAATAAAATCAATGATCCTAAAATCACGAAGTATTTTGTAATCACGGCATAGGTCTGAGGTGCATTTTCGTTTTTCGCATGACTGAAAAAGAAGGGTTCGATTCCTAATCTGAATGCCGTTGCAAATAAAACCATGAACAGTCCAAGTTTGTAACAGGCGGAATACGCTCCAACTTCAGATTTTGCAAGATTCTCAGGTAATAGATAACCCAATAAAATTTTATCAAAATGTTCGTTAACCGCAAATGCAAGTCCCGCCACTAAAATAGGTAAACCATATTTCATCATTTTTTTCCATAGTACCGGATCAAATTTTCGTCCAAGTGAAAGATAATTTGGTGAAAGCACGATGAACGTCGCTAAACTCGCCAATAAATTTGCAATAAAAATATAAGCAATCTGAAAGTTTTCGACATACAAATTATCCCAAACAGAATTAGGGTTTGATGCTGCCAGTTTAGGAAGGTACATCAGAAAAAATATGTTCAGTAACAGATTGATTATAACATTACCTATTTTAATCGCCGCATAAACCATAGGCCGCTGATTGGCTCTTAACTTAGAAAAAGGAATTAAAACCAAGGCATCTAAAACCAGGATCCATACAGTGTACGTGATGTACTGTACATCTACTTCGGCCAGAGTTGCCAATGTATTTCTAAAAATTAAGGCTGCAAATAAGAAAATTATGGACGACCAGAATATTGAAATTGTAGAAGTAGCTATTACATTTTTCTTATCGTCTTCGGCACTGTAAAACCTAAAAAATGCCGTTTCCATTCCGTAGGAAAGTACTACATTAAAGAAAACCATCCAGGACAAAACAATCGAAACTTCACCGTATTCTGCAGTTGGTAAAATACCTGTGTACAATCTGACTAACAGAAAACTCAGCATTCGCGGCAAAACCGTCGCTAGTCCGTAAATAGCCGTTTGTTTGAATAGATTTTTATATAATCCCAAAATATATGTGTGTAATAAAATTTATAAAACAAAAATAACCAATTCTTTGGTTTATTATTGATTTTGCGCTTCAATAAAAGAACTTGCCGGAATTTTAGTGAGTTAATTTTTTTTCGTCCAAAATTTTAACAAAATGAAAACCTCTTGGCGCGTACCCCTGATTGTAATAGAAACGATGCGCGGCAAAATTTCCGGTAAAAGCATCCAAAACGATACTGCTGCAATCTAAATCCAGGGCTTTCTGTTCGATATAATCCGTCAGTAATTTGCCTATTCCTTTTGATCTAACGTCCGGATTTACGACAAAATTGTCTATTTCAAGATATTTACCTGTCCATAGTTTGGTAGCCGACCAGCAACCGGTAATTCCTAAACAAACGCCTTCTTCAAAAACTCCGATCTGGATGTAGTTATGTGGAACCATTTCTGAAAGATATGCTGTGTACTTTTCTACTGAAAGATTTGGATAAAGAAATCGCATGGTTTCAATTTGTTCCAGCATTTCTTCGACTGTAGTGAGTTCTTGTATTTGTAGTTTCATTGTTTAAAAAAATAGATTTCAAAAATACTCAATTTTTTCCATTGCTCCTCACAAAATTGAACCGCAACTTCACCTGTAAAATGTATAAAAAAGTTCTAAAATTATATAAATTTCTAAAACCGGTTCTATCTTAACTTTGTAACAAAGGGAATGAGAAAAGCTAGAATACAACCCTTAAAAAAAGCAAAGCATGAGGACAAATAAAGCTAGTTTGTTCCTATAAAAGACAAAGCAACGGGATTGATTCTGCTGAAATGTAACCCTCAAAAAAACAGAGCATTGGGATTAATAAAGCTAGTTTGTTCCCAGAAAAGACAAAGCACTTGGTGATTTATAAAATGGTATTGATTCTCTTTTTTGACTAAATTGAGAATCACCATTTTATAAGCTTCATTTCAAAAAACAACAACCCTATATATAAAAAAGGAGCCGACATTGATATGCCGGCTCTTTTGCTTTTTCTTATACTGAAATTTTCTTATCCATTTAAAGCTTCCGCTCCACCAACGATTTCTAAGATCTCGTTAGTAATAGCAGCCTGACGTGCTTTGTTGTAAGTTAATTTCAACTGGTTTCTTAATTCAGTTGCGTTGTCAGTTGCTTTGTGCATTGCTGTCATACGTGCTCCGTGTTCTGAAGCAAATGAATCGCGGATTCCTTTATATAATTGTGTTTTCAATGATTTAGGAATCAAAGTCAACACGATTTCTTCTTTTGAAGGTTCAAAAATGTAATCTCCTGTAGAAACTGCAGCATCAGATTTAATTGGAGCTAACGGTAAAAACTGTTCTGTCTGAACAATTTGAGTCGCAGCATTTTTAAACTGATTGTAGATCAATTCGATTCTGTCGTACTCTCCAGTAAGGAATTTCTCTGTTAAGTTATCAGCAATTCCGGCAACATTTTCAAAAGTTAAATGATCAAAAATTGCATTATGATGACCGTGTACTTTATGCGTTTTGCTTAAAACATCATTTCCTTTTTTACCAATAGCAAAAACGTCAACTTGTTTTCCTGCGTAAAATTCGGTACGATTCTTAACCTCTTTAATTACGTTAGAATTGAATGCACCACATAAACCTCTGTTTGAAGTTATGGCTACAAGCAATACTTTTTTTACTTCACGTTGAGTAGTGTAATCACCTCCAACTTCACCATCAAGTGTAGCGGAAAGATTTTGCAACAACTCCGTTAATTTCTCGGCATAAGGGCGCATCGCAGTGATTGCATCTTGTGCTTTCTTAAGCTTTGCAGCAGAAACCATTTTCATAGCCGATGTAATCTGCATCGTCGATGAAACGGAAGTAATTCTATTACGGATTTCCTTTAAATTTGCCATTAATTTTATGTTTATTGTTTGTTGTTTTTAGTTTATTGTTGGGACAAACCACAAACAATAAACTAAAAACTATAAACTAAATATTAGTTATATTTTGCTGAAATTTCTTTTGCTGCTTTTTCGATAACATCAGTAATGTTGTCATCTAACTTACCAGCTTTTAACGCGTTAAGCGTATCTTTATGTTTGCTGTTTAAGTAAGCTAAGAAATCAGCTTCAAATTCTTTTACTTTATTTACAGGTACGTTTCTTAATAAGTTTTTAGAACCTGCATAAATAATAGCTACTTGATTTTCAACAGGATAAGGATCGTTTAAACCTTGTTTCAAGATTTCAACGTTTCTTTTTCCTTTTTCAATTACGTTTAAAGTAACTGAATCTAAGTCAGAACCAAATTTAGCGAAAGCTTCTAATTCACGGAATTGAGCTTGATCTAATTTTAAAGTTCCTGAAACTTTTTTCATTGATTTAATCTGAGCATTACCTCCAACACGAGATACAGAGATACCTACGTTGATCGCAGGACGAACTCCAGAGTTGAACAAATCTCCATCAAGGAAAATCTGACCATCTGTAATCGAAATTACGTTTGTTGGGATATATGCAGAAACGTCACCAGCCTGAGTTTCGATAATTGGTAATGCAGTTAATGAACCACCACCTTTTACGATAGACTTGATAGAATCTGGTAAATCGTTCATGTTTTTAGCAATTCCATCATCAGCAATTACTTTACAAGCACGCTCTAATAAACGAGAGTGTAAGTAGAAAACGTCTCCAGGGTAAGCCTCACGTCCCGGTGGTCTTCTTAATAAAAGAGAAACCTCACGGTAAGCAACAGCTTGTTTAGATAAATCGTCATAAACAATTAAAGCCGGACGACCTGAATCTCTAAAATATTCTCCAATTGCAGCACCTGCGAAAGGAGCATAAACTTGCATTGGAGCCGGATCAGAAGCATTAGCTGCAACAATAACTGTATAAGCCATTGCACCTTTTTCTTCTAACATTTTAGCAATTCCTGCTACAGTTGAAGCTTTTTGCCCAATTGCAACATATATACAGAATACAGGTTTTCCTGCATCGTAAAATTCTTTTTGATTTAAGATTGTATCGATACAAACAGTTGATTTACCTGTTTGACGGTCACCAATTACAAGCTCACGTTGTCCACGACCAACCGGGATCATAGCATCAACTGCTTTTACTCCAGTTTGTAATGGCTCCGTTACCGGCTGACGGAAGATAACACCAGGTGCTTTTCTTTCTAAAGGCATTTCGTATAAGTCTCCACCAATTGGTCCTTTTCCATCAATTGGAAAACCAAGAGTGTTTACTACACGTCCTACCATTTGCTCACCTACTTTAAGAGAAGCAATACGTTGCGTTCTTTTTGCTGTTGATCCTTCTTTGATTCCAGTTGATGGTCCTAAAAGTACCACACCAACGTTGTCTTCTTCAAGGTTCAATACAATAGCTTCAAGTCCGTTGTCAAATTCAACTAACTCACCATATTGTACATTCGATAGCCCGTAAATACGAGCAATACCGTCTCCAACTTGAAGTACTGTTCCTACTTCCTCTAGCGTAGCACCAGATTCAAAACCTTCTACTTGCTTTCTTAATATTGCTGAAATTTCAGCAGGTTTGATTTCCGCCATCTTAATTTATAATTTAGACACTTTTATGTGTAATAAAACTAATTACTTAACTCTCTTTTTAATACCTGCAATCTGTTTGCAACAGAAGCATTGTATTGTTGATCACCTATTCTTAAAATAAACCCTCCAATGATAGATGGGTCTACTGTATTTTCAATTGTTATTTTTTTATCTGATAAAGTCGCCACTTTTGCCAAAACTTTAGCTTCTAAAGCGGCATCCATTGGGATTGCTGTTGTAACTTTTGCTACTTCAACACCATTACCTTCGTCAAATATTTTTTTGTATTCTAAAGCAATAGCTTCCAGAATTTCAAATCTTTTGTTTTCAAATAATAAATGAAATAACCCTTTAGTTACACCATTTACATCTGCGAAAACTTCTAAAAGAGCACTTTCTTTAACTTCAACTTTTGTCGTTGGGTTTTGAATAAAGGCACTTAATTCTTCATTACTTTCAATTGCCGTTGCAATTGACTTCATATCGTTATTGACAGCTTCGGCAACACCTTTAGAGTTTGCTAAGTCCAGAATTGCTTTTGCATAACGAATTGCTGCTCTTGTACTTGCCATAATCTTAGTTTAGCTTTACGTCACCTAACATTTTCTCTACTAATTTAGTTTGAGATTCTTTGTTAGATAATTCTTCTTTCAATAATTTTTCAGCGATGCTTAATGATAAAGTTGAAACTTGTGATTTCAATTCAGCCATAGCAGCATTCTTTTCACTTTCGATAGCAGCTTTAGCTTGCTCGATCATTTTTTGACCCGCTTCTTGTGCTTCGTTTTTAGAATCAGCAATCATTTTCTCTTTCATTTCACGAGCTTCTTTTAGCATCGCGTCACGCTCTGCACGAGCTTCATTCAAAATTCTTTGATTGTCAGCTTGTAAGTTTTCCATTTCTCTCTTTGCATTTTCTGCAGAAAGTAATGCATCTTTAATACCTTCTTCTCTTGCTGTAATAGATTCCATAATTGGTTTCCAGGCAAACTTTACTAAAAGTAAAATCAAAACCAACAAGATTAGCGCTTGCCAAAAGAATAAACCGAATGAAAAATCGTTAATTAACTTATCCATTTTATAACTATATTAAATATTTAATTTCTTTTTTTAAAAGTAACAACACCTTTAACCAACCGTTAAAGATGTTGTTAGTTCTTTCTTTATTATTTTCCTAAGATTAAAGCAGCAAACGCTAAACCTTCTAATAAAGCCGCGATAATAATCATCGCAGTTTGAATTTTACCAGCAGCTTCTGGTTGACGAGCAATCGCGTCCATAGCAGATCCACCGATTTTACCTAAACCTAAACCTGCACCGATTACTACTAAACCTGCACCTACTAAAGTTGGAATTGTTCCCATAAGTATTTATATATATAAAATTAAACTTCTAAATTAAATAATAACATTGTCTTCGTGTCCATGCCCATGATCATGGTCGTGATCTGCAACAGCCATACCTATAAATAATGACGATAACATTGTGAAAATGAACGCTTGCAAAAATGCAACTAAAACTTCAATTACCGAAATAAATAATGTTAGTCCTAAAGAGATTGGCAAATCTGCTGCTAAATTTTTACCTACGAAAATCATCGCGATCAAACTCATAATTACTACGTGACCTGCAGTAATATTTGCATACAAACGAATTAATAATGCAAATGGTTTTGTTAATGTTCCCAAAACTTCGATTGGAGCTAAAATAATTTTCATCGGAACTGGTACTCCTGGCATCCAGAAAATGTGTCCCCAATAATCTTTGTTAGCACTAAACTGAGTAATGATAAAAGTAAACGCAGCTAAACAAACTGTGATTGCAATATTTCCTGTAACGTTAATTCCAAGTGGAGTCATACCTAATAAGTTTAACAACCACACAAAGAAAAACACCGTTAAAAGGTAACCCATAAATTTTCTGTATTTTTTCTCTCCAATATTTGGAACGGCGATCTCATCTCTGATGAAAATAATAAGCGGTTCTAATACTCTTCCGAAACCAGTTGGGATTGGTCCTTTTTTATAGGACTTCGCTAATCCGGTAAACATTAAAAATAATAATACCGAAACAAAAAGCATTGACACTACATTTTTTGTAATCGAAAAATCTAATGGTTTTTCGTTTTCAGGATGTCCGTGGTCATTAAAAGTAATAGTTCCCGCAGCATCTGTTTTGTAAATTTTACCGTGAACTAATTTGTAGAAGTTTCCGTCAACTTCAGCAACTGCTTCACCGTGGTGTAATTTTGAAGAAGAGAAAATTTTCAAACCTCCGTCAATAAGAATTACAGGTAATGGAAAACCGTAATGTTTATTTTCTTTTTCATCTGAGAAGAAAACAAAATCATGAGAATCTTGTAAGTGATGATCAATAAAAGCGTCCACTTTTGCTTTTGGGTCAAGAGCTGCATGCTCCTCTTCTGACGGCGCGTTATGTGAAATTACTTTTTCTTCATGAGCGGCTTCAGCATGTACATGCGTTGAGTCATTCTCTGAATTTGCAAAACTCATTACTGGAGAACAAGCTACTAAAGCTGCAAGAATAAATTTGAGCGGTTTGTTTGAAATCACCATATCTGTTAAAAATCTTATTTTTTACGTTTCTAAAATTTGGTGCAAAGGTACATTTTTTATTAATATTCAAAAGGATATGAAAAATTATTTTTGAACCTTCTTTTGCATAATCCCCATTTTAATGCTTTTCATTTAATAATCGGACAGTTAAAAGCGTCTGAAATAACAAAAACAAAATAAATGTTATAAAAAAATTGATTTTTTCAACCATCACCTCGCCACTTTTGTTTTCCAAAATCGGCCTTAAAATTAAATAGGCTAATAACATTTGGCTGGCGGTCCCGAAAAGGAAAGCCATTCCAACAATTTCAAAATTCTTCTTTTTTACTACTAATAATATAAGGTATAAAAATGCCGACAGTGTGAAAAAAATCAAATACAAAAAGGCTGTACTATAATAAAAGTTTTGGGTATTAATTTCTAAAACTGAAAAAAGTGCTTTGTGCAATAAGTAAGCCGCCAAAGCAAAAAAGAATAAATATAGAATGGGTTTGTAATTTTTTAAAAGCATTTGATTTTTTTTTGCAAAGATGCAATATTTATTTCAAGCTGTTTAAAAGATGATTTACTTTGTTTTATTGATTTCGTTAACCTGACGAATTACATTGTACAAAGCCAATCCAACTCCAATCATGACAAAGATGGTGTTGTAATTTAATTTTGGACTGGGATGATTTTCATCCAGCCAGGTACCAAAATAGGAAAATAAAAAAATAATGATCCCCATTTGAACGGGAATATTAATGAGCGGAAGCCACTTGTTCCTTTTGTTTTTGTTCGGTTCCTTTTCCATCTTTTAGGGTTACATCTTTAGTATGAGTTAACATGGTACAGGTAGCGGTAAAATTTGCGCCTGGTTCAATAGACAGTTTTCCTATGGCAACTTCTCCATGAATCTGTGCCGATGCTTTTATATTAAGGACTTCTAAAACTTTAATTTTTCCTTGAAATACTCCTTCAATATCGGCATTATTACAAACTATTTCACCTTTAACAACGCCGGAAGCTCCAATAACCAATTTACCTTGTGAAGTAAAATTTCCTATCAATTCTCCATCCAGTCTAAAATCGTCTTTAGCAACGATGTCTCCTACAATAGAGGTTCCTTCAACTATTCGATTCGTTTTTCCTAAAAGTTCTGTTCCGTTTTTTTTTACTTTATCAAACATGATTATGGTGTTTTGGGGGCTAAGTAGGTATCGAGATTTTTCTTAATTTGAACCAATTTATAATTATCACTCGATATGATAATTGCGGGATTCGGTATCTTGTACTTTTTATCGTCTCTAAAAACTCCTGAAATATCTCTGGCGTATGCCTCTGATTTTAAACCGTGAATCACCACAAAACTTTCGGTTCTATTGTATTTATCAAAAGAGGTTGTCAATCTCTCATAATTTTCAACTAATAAAAAGACTCTGATCGCTTCTTCAATCTTTTGACGAGTTTTAGTGTCATTATTAGCAACTACATATACAATTTTCCAGTTTTTACTGTCAACAGAAGTAAAATCAAGTTTTTCTAAAGCCGGTATTTGCTTTTCTAAAATCTCACGAGCATTTTTTCCTTCATCACTGTTTGGATAATTATCGGCAACTGATTCTAAGCCTTTTTTGTATGCCGTTAAACCATTTACTTTTCCTAAAGTATTGGCTTTTAACAATTCATACTTTGAAACAATTTCATCACCTGAATATTGATTGATCAGATTGTCAATATTATCTAAGACGGTATCAAACTGTTCCTCCTGAAACAATTTATACCATTTTTGGTACTCTTTATCCGGTGATGCTAAATCGGCCGCATTGGTATTGTTTAAAATTTGAGCATATCGTGAAGTCGGATAATTGTTTGTAATATCTGATTTTATCCTTTCGGCGCGTGCAGGATTTGTAATTTGATATATTTTGTACAAATTATACATCGCCGGTAAAATCAATTTTTCCTCCGGCTTATTTTTTAGTAATTGTTCCAGTTTGTCACTCGCCAGATTGTATTCCTTAAACTTTTCTTTGTAGATAAGCCCTAATTGATAGTACGCAAAATTACGTTCTACACCAATACTATCAATTGCAACTTGTGTTTGAGGGAGCTGTTTTTCGTAGAAATCTGTAGTATATTTTTCAATAACTATAGTGTCTTTAAGTGCATTTGCAGCGTTATTATTTAACGTATCATTTAATGCGGCATTATTGGCTGATTTCACAGCGGCCAATCTCCAGTTGCCTTCTAAAACCCGATTACCCCATAATTTCTTAAACTGTAATTTTCCGTAAGCAACTGTGGTAGGATTGTAAAAATAAAAAGTACTGGTACTGGTACTTGCCGTTTCATTTCCTGACGGCGGATTAAATGCTCCTATTCCGGGATTAGCCGCTCCAACTGACTGAGGGTTAACCGCTGTTGGTCCTCCATTAGCATTTGTGTTACGATCGATATTGGCCAGTTTTTCCTTTTCTTTTTCTTCTAAGATTCGTTTCTCCTCGTCTTTTTCTTTGAGAACAGCTATATAATCATTAAAATAACTTTTTCTGTCAGTCGGAGACAAACCGTATACTTTTATGATGCTATCGTTACGTTTTGCAATTGCTTCGTACTTGATAACGTTGTCCAGATTTTTTCTGTTTTTTTCAATAAAAGCAAACTCTCTGGATTTAGGATCTAATTTTACTAACGTACTGTCATAATATTTGGCAGCGATAGTGTAGTTGGTATTCTTAAAATACATGTCGCCAATATTTCTATAAGTCGACGCTATTAAATAAGGGTCTTTTGACTTTCTTCCCAATGACTTGTTGTAGAAAACCAAAGCATCCTGCTGTTCGTCATTTTTGTCAAAGAAGACTCCCATTTCATAAAATAAAACATCCAGATAAGGTCTGTTTTCACGATCTGCCACTAACTTATTGTACATTTCTAAAAACAAATCCTGATCTCCATTTTTATAATCAAACATTTGCGCCTTTTTTGCGTAGGCATGCATCATGTATTTTCGATCCGCTTTTCTGTTCATGTCAATTACACCGTCATAGTAATAAAAGGCGCTGTCTCTTATTCCGGCTTCCTGATACATCTGACCTAAGATAAAACGGTAACGTGCGCGGTCCTCATTTATTCTGGTAAACTCCTCGGCGATTTTAAGTTTGGCAACTGCACTGTCCTTTTTTTCCAAATTCAAATAAGCTTCTGCCAATAAAGCATTCGCATCTGAAAATGTCTGCTTGTTCAGATCTGTATTTTTTAAGAGCAAATTGATATTTTTTACCGCAATAGCATCATTACCTAAACGCATATTGGTTTTCTCGCGCCAGATTTTCGCTGTATAAATATTACTGCTGTTTGGGTATTTGTACAAAATATAATTAAATGCCTCCAAAGCCGGAATAAACCTCTGATCGTAGTATCTGGCTTTTCCAAGCATCAGATAAGCCTCGTCGATTTGCGAATTTCGCTCTCTTCCTCCAATATTCATGGAGTGCTTCTGAATCGCTTTTGTGGCCTTGGTCTCCGCCTTTTCAAAATCAGCATTTTTGGGTTTATCTCCTTGTGAAAAGTTCTCATCAAACTGCATCTTTTCGATCGGAAGCATTTTCCAGAAGTTATCCTGATTATTCGCATGAACAGCCTTTAATCCTTTGTCAAGACCAATTCCGCCATTGTACAGAATGTTATATTTTGTACTTAGCGCATGGGAATTTCTCGCCAAAAAATTATTTTTCTTGGTAGAACAGGCTATCAAAAAGAATAAAAAAACAATAAAAAAACTATATTTAAGAGTATTCTTTTTCAATAGAAAAGAGTTTATATCAATTAACTTCTAAAAAGGATTTTTAGTATATTGACTTGTAAAAATACGCTTCTTTTTGAAATATAGAAACTTATACTGCAAAAAACAATTCCAGTTCTTGTAAGGTTTCTTTTGAAGTTTGAATGTCCTTCACAATTTCTCCTTTATTTAAGGCTACTATTCGGTCACAAACCTCTACGGTATGCTGCAAATCATGACTGGAAACCAGCACGGTAACATTTGGATTATCTGCCAGATCTTTAATAATCTTTTTTAATCGGCTTACCGTTGTCGGATCCAGATTTGCAAAAGGTTCGTCTAAAATAACGACTTCCGGATTTCCGATAAGTGTAGCAATTATACCTACTTTCTTCTGATTCCCCTTAGATAAATCTCTTAAATATTTTTTGTTGTTCAGGATTTCTCCGTTAAAAAACTCTTCATGCTGCTGTAATAAAGCATCAATATCAGCTTTGTTCTGGTGGCGTAAATCCCCAATAAAATAAAAATATTCCTCAGGAGTTAAATACCCAATCAAAAAACTTTCATCGAGAAAAGATCCTGTGAAAGATTTCCAGTTCTCGTTTGCATTCACCTGAATATCGTTGTTTATTATATTTCCCGTTGAAGGCTGAATCAAATCAAGTAACAAGCTGAAAAAAGTGGTTTTTCCCGCCCCGTTATTTCCTACTAGTCCAAAGCTCTGCCCTTTTGGAATTTCAAGATTGTTTATGTTTAAAACTGTTGTACCGTTGTATTTTTTTGAAAGTTGGTTTACTTGTATCATTTTTGAAAGTTTAATTGTTGATTTAATTAATAGTTAATTTATTGATTTACAACTACATGATATCAATTTTATAATTGACACATTTTCTAATTAACTAATTAGTTTTTTTGCTTATAAGCGCTTATGGTGCTGTACTTCTCTATTTTATATCTTTTTTCGATCAGTGAAAATACTTTTTCTTTAAAAGCAAAACCTAAAACTCCTGCCCCAGCTACAAGTGCTAATCCTATGGTTTTGTTTCCTAAATACAATCCGATTCCGTAAAGTCCTAAAGGCACTAATATCTTTGGTAATGTCAGCAGCATTGCATTAACATTAAACGCTTTTTTATCTCCAAAGGCACCTCCCGCCGAACTCAAATCAATTGGCGTTTTTGTAAAAGCACCGCCCAAAAGTACCAGATGCGAATTGACTCCTATATTGTAAATTGCTCCAACAACAACCGTTAAATAAATTTGCCATCCAAAGAAAAGATAAAAAGACGCCAGTATTGTAGAGATGAAAGTAGCAATAACAATCAGCCACCATTTTGACGTTATGTAACCGCGATACGGAATATTCTGGGTCATCATTAATTGGTAATACGAACTATCCCAGCTCGGTACAAATTGTCCGAAGACGAATAAGAACCCACCTGAAACAAATATTCCTGCAAAAATGGTCATCACCTCGGGCTGTTGTTTGTTTCCGAAAAAGATAAGTCCGTAAAACAAAAAGATAAAACTCATTACCAGAGTCGTTTTTGATCTTTTGTTTCTCTTAATCAATTTGATATCGTTTTTAAGAAAGGTTCCTAATGTTCCGAATTGATTCAGCCAAGAAAGATTTTCAGTAGTAGCGATGTCTTCTTTTTGTGAAAGTCCTGCATCTAAAAACAAATTATTCTTGAAATATTTGAAAGTAAACAGATAGAGCCCTATCAGAATCAAAGCAGGAATCAAAAACAATCCTTTTGTCGCATAAAAACCCTGGAAAATTGGGGTTGTAAAACTGGTAATATCAAAGAGTTTATAATACTGTGCAGCTCCTAAAGCGATAATTGCTCCAACAAAAACAACAAACAACTTGTCGATATTACTTAGAATAATATTCAAAAAATTGTTGATATAAATTAAGGAGAATGCTGCTAAAAACCAGAAGATAACTCCCAAAAGATCATAACCTTCTAAAACTAACACTATTGAAAAAGGAATAAAAAACAGTGCATGAACCCAATTGAAAAAAGACAATGCTGTTTTGCCTAATGAAAAATGAACAATGGTCGGTTTTTTGAAGGGTAGAATTAATAATGGTTTAATATTCAAAACCGGAATTGCCTGCATCAATAAACGAATCACCAGATCGAAAAGAAAATAGTAAATCAAAAATTGGTTGATTGTCACCAGAGGCTCCAGTTTCATTTTTTTTAAAATATAGAATGCCCCTATTCCGGCTCCGACAAAAAGCAAGGAAAAATAGACCATTAAAAAACCTAATAAAACTTTCATCACGACGCTTGTGCCGAATGATGCAGATCTAACAAAGGCTTTCCATTCCAGATAAATAAACTTTTTAATCATGGTTATTTGTTTTGAGTTTTCTAGTATGTGATCAAATGTAAGAAAACGTTACAAAAAAAGTTAAAAATAATCGTTTAGTGCCTGTCAATTAACTGTCGTTTGCTACTTTTGCATAAAAAATACAATCATGCCTTCATTCTTAAAACTAATAATTAAAGAGGTAAAACGCGAAACTGCCGATGCTGTTTCTGTACTTTTTAATGTTCCTGAAGAACTAAAATCGGACTATAAATTTATAGCCGGACAATACATAAATTTAAAACTAACTCTTGATAACCAAGAGATTCGTCGTGCTTATTCTATTTGTTCTGCACCGGAAAGCAACGAATTACGCATTGCTGTAAAAGCAGTAAAAAATGGTTTATTTTCTCAATTTGCCAATACGAGACTTAAGGCTGGAGATGTTCTTGAAGTAGGTCATCCGGAAGGGAAATTTACTTTTGAACCAGATGCTGAAAGACAAAAAAACTATGCGGCTTTTGTGGCCGGAAGCGGAATTACTCCGGTACTTTCTATTATTAAATCGGTTTTAAAAAGTGAGCCAAAAAGTTCATTTGTATTGGTTTATGGAAACAAAACTCCTGAAGATACAATTTTTTACCAGGAATTACATGATTTACAATTACAGTATGTAGGTCGTTTTTTCATCCATTATGTTTTTAGTCAGGCTAAGGCTGAAAATGCTTTGTTTGGAAGAATTGATAAATCGGCAGTAAATTTTGTTTTGAACAACAAACACAAAGAATTACAATTTGACAAATTTTTCTTGTGTGGTCCTGAAGAAATGATCGATACGGTTTCGGGAATTTTAAAGGAAAAGAATGTAAAAGAATCTGCAATTAAATTTGAACTTTTTACTTCTTCTACTCAGGAAAATAAAATCAATACTTCATTAGAAGGACATACAAAAATTACGGTTTTGGTTGATGATGACGAAGTTTCATTCGAAATGTCTCAAAAACAAACCATCCTTGATGCCGCTTTAAAACAAGGAATCGACGCTCCATACTCTTGTCAGGGTGGAATTTGCAGCAGCTGTCTGGCTCGTGTAACTTCCGGAAGTGCTGAAATGACTAAAAACTCGATTTTAACGGATAGCGAAATCGCTGATGGTTTAATTTTAACCTGCCAGGCACATCCTACTTCAGAGTCTATTTATGTAGATTATGATGATGTTTAATCGTTAAAATTTCAAAATATTCAAATTCCAAATCCCAAACTTACAATTGGGATTTGGAATTTTTTTTGTTTTATAATTATTAGCAACCTTTGTAAAATTTGAATTTGGAACTTAAAAATTATGCTATGAAATCTGTACAAGAAATTTTTAAAAATAAAGAATATCTTCTGGATGAACCTGAAGTTGAAAAACTTGTAGAATATTGTGAAGAACTTCAGGATGAACTTATAGAATTTAAATTTCAGAAGACAAACAACAAAGAACTCGCCATGCTGGATATGCTTAAAGAAGTTATAAAAGGCTGTGATGCTGTCGAAAAAGAACAAATGGAACACGAACGATTTGGTTATGAAGCACCAAATTATCAAGCCACGATTTCGAATCTAAAAAGTTATATTTATAGCAGATGCCGGGATGAGAAAATTTGGCTCTAATTGCAATTATAATAAAAGCATTTTTTCGATAAAATATTGCTGAATTTTTATTATATTAGAGGTAAAATTATAGCAATCACAATCTCATGTGTTCTTCTCTAGATTTGTAGCGCTAAATCAAATTTGTCAACAGTTTAAATCTTAAATATTATGACAATACATCACTTACTTCGTTTATCCTTTATAGCAATTTTTGTAATAACAGCTCTTTTTTGTATCTACTTTATCATTAAGAAACAACAAAATAAAAAAGGTCCCAAGTTACTTACCAAAGAAAAATATAGTGCCACAATGATTGGTAAAATGACTGAAATAAATGTTTCTGAGAAGAATACTTTTAATATCTGGCCCTACATAAGCAAATTAAAAGCTGCTAAAATACTATCGAACAAAATTAAAGAGTCACAATTGGTGCACAAAATCTACAGAAATTCAACGGAAGATTTTGAGCACATTTTATTGTCTACAGAAAAAGAAAATCATTTTGTTGTAATCGTTGCTAATAAAAACAAAAAGAAAACAGTTGGATACTTTCTCTATGATTTAAACGGATTATATGCTTAACTGAATCTTCGTGACGATGTCTTTGGGTGAAATCGATCTCATAGCGTCTTCGTAACCTTCAACGATTTTGTTTCCATAAACAGATGTTGGTAATTTTGGATATTGATTTCTGTCTGAAACCAAAGCATTTTCCATTGTTTGTCCGAATGGTAAAAATCCAGCATACGGATGTGTAGCACCCCAAAGTGTAATGACTTTTACTCCCAGCATTGCTGCAATATGAGCATTTCCGGAATCCATAGAAAGCATAACGTCTAAATTACTAATGAGCTGTAGTTCCTGTTGAAATTTAATTTTTCCAGCCACATTAACTACATTTTCAAAGGATTGTGAAAACGAATCCAGGATTTCAATTTCTTTCTTTCCTCCACCAAAAAGTAAAATGATATACGTTTTATTCTCCGCCAATTTTGCAATTACTTCCTGCATTAAATCTTGTGGATATACTTTAGAATTGTATTGTGCGAAAGGTGCAATCCCAATTAATTTTTGGTTTTGATCGCCAATGATTTCTAAAATATCTGAGCTTAATTTTGCTTTTTTCGGGAATTCAGGATTTGATAGGTCTAAAGGAAAACCAAGTTTTTCAAATACTTTTGCATGCCTTTCAAACATGGTTGGCAATTGTGCAAAAATTTTATTCTCGGCACGAGTTAATTCTTTTTTACCTTCTCGTCCTTTATCCACTGTGGCTCTTTTTTTTCCGCTTAAAGCAAAAAGAAGGCTTACAATTTTGGATCTCAGAACATTATGAAGGTCTGCAAAAGCATCGATTTTGAGTTTTTTTACATCACTGTATAATCTAAGTAGCCCTGCAAATCCTTTGTGACGTTGCTTTTCATCAAAAGCAAAAAACTCAAGATTTGGGATTCCTTCAAAAAATGGCTTAAAAAACGGTCGTGAAATTACGGTGATTTTAACCGTTGGATACTGCTTTACAAAAGCTCGTAAAACAGGAACCGTCATGGCGACATCTCCCATTGCGGATAGTCTCATGACGGCTATATGCTTTATTGTATTGGACAACTCTGCCAAATTATTTTTTGTTTTGATATAAAACAGGATTCAATTCATCGTCATTGTACATTTTCATTTGTTTGTACACTTTCATGAATTTATCTCCATTTTCAATGTCAGTCAATAAATCATCGATTGCAGTTGATAAATCGCTTCTTTGTTCTAAAAGTACATTTAATTTCTCCTGACATTTATCTCTGTGCTCCTGTGAAGCTTCAACACGCGTTGCCTCCTCATGCATGTGATAAATTTTTAAAGCTAAAATAGACAATCGGTCAAAAGCCCAAGCCGGACTTTCAGAATTGATTTTTGCCCCGTCTTTTACTTTTACTTCACTGTATTTTTGTAAAAAGTAGCTGTCGATATATTCCACCATATCTGTACGCTCCTGGTTTGAAGCATCGATTCTTCTTTTTAGAGTCAAAGCCGCTACCGGATCAATTTGCGGATCACGAATGATATCCTCAAAATGCCATTGAACAGTGTCAATCCAGTTTTTCAAATACAATAAATGTTCAAATTTATCCTTTGGGTAAGGATTGTTTATAGGTTGATCAACATTATCAAATTGATGATAATCTTTAATGCTTTGTTCGAAAACAGAATATGCTAATTTTGAAAACATGTCTTTATTTATTAGAGTCACAAAGATACTTTTTATACTTTTATGGTGTGAAGAAAACGATTAATTTTTCGTTATTGCACTACAATCTATCCATAATTCTAAAAATTCAGTATGAAAATTCATTATATCTCCAAAAATAATAGCGTATTAAATCACTTTTTAGGCCAAATCAGAAATGTTAATGTTCAGAACGACAGCATGCGTTTCCGAAGAAATATTGAACGAATTGGCGAAATTATGGCTTATGAACTGAGCAAGGATCTGGCTTATAAAAATGTTGAAATTCAAACTCCGCTTGGCATTAAAAATACAACTGAAATAGAGAGTGATTTAGTCTTATGTTCCATTTTAAGAGCCGGTTTACCGTTGCATAATGGTTTTCTAAATTACTTTGACCATGCCGAGAATAGTTTTGTTTCGGCTTGCCGATACCATCCAAATAACGATGCCGAATTCGAAATTCGGGTTGAATACCAGGCTGTTTCAAACATAAACGACAAAACTGTTTTACTTCTTGATCCAATGTTGGCAACGGGTCAGTCTATCGTTGCTGTTCACGAAAAACTAATTCAAAATGCAACTCCAAAAGAGATTCATATAGTTGTAGTTATTGCTGCACCGGAAGGTGTTGCTTTTCTGGAAGAAAATCTTCCGGAAAACTGTCATTTATGGGTCGCTTCTTTAGATGAAAAACTAAATGAAAAAAATTACATCGTTCCAGGTCTTGGCGATGCCGGAGATCTTGCTTACGGAAGTAAATTATAATTGAGAGAAAAATGTAAATAAACTACACAAAATCAACACATAAAAAACAATTTCATTATTGAGCTTTTGTTGCATATACTCTACATGACTTGCTGCCATAATAGTCAAGGGCGCAACACTAAAAAAGAGTAAATCGTTACTTTTATCCGGCGATAGAATATAAACAAAGGCTGCAATAAAGAAACAAGCTACTACTTTTTTGTATGAAGAATGCACTATTTGTGGTCGATTTGACAATGTAGTCAGCATCGAAACTACAAAAAATAAGGCTACGGCCACATAGATTGAAAGTGCTCCATTTTCATAATTGCTCTTGAAATAATCAATGTTAAAATCGATTACAGCACGTTTCTGAAAAAAATCTGTGATGTCGATATGGAAAATTAAAGAGACCAATAAAAAGATTATGGACACTGCTACAAGTGCTATAAAAGGTAAAATCCAATTTCTATAATCTCTGGAAACATGGAAAACTATCGAGATAAAAACTAAAATCAGGAAAAGAATACACCAAAATTGAAATAAAGAGGCTATTAAAATCCAAAATGATGCATCAAATATTTTTTCCTTAGAAGCTTTCAACGACTGCAGAGAAATCAATCTTCGAAGTGCCAATAGTATGAAAAAGTTACCATATATTACATTGGCATTGTTAAATATTGTGGGGAAAAACAAAAGAAACAATAAGTAAAAAAATATCGCGTAACCATTGTCTTTACTGAGTCCGTTCTTTTTTACGATAAAATTTATCAGGAAAAATGAGGCCAAAATAAAGCACAGTAAGCTCACTTTTTGGAATGCCAAAAAATAAGATGTTATCCAGGAAGGTTCCTGAATTTGAAACAGAAAAAAGAAAACCAGTATTAAAATTACGACCAATGAATAATTTAATGGTGTAGATTTTTTAAAAACACTTGTTATCATAAGGATATTTTATACTTTTGTGATTGTAAATATAATACTTGTTTAAAAAGGAAAACCAACAAGTTGAAAAAAGATTCTGCGAGCAGACTTCTGGTTTCAATGCGTTACACAACAATAAATAACATATAATTTTATAAAATTATGACAGCTTTTTTTGAAGGAATACAGTACTTATTCGTTAACATTTTATTCGCACCACTTGATTTTTTACGTCGTTTGGAACTTGTTACATGGTTTGGTGCTAATACTATCAACTGGATTTTCATGATCATCTGTTCATGCGCAATCGTTTATTGGATTAAACAATTACGCATTTTTGATGATGCCGGAACAGAAAACCAAGATACTACGGCTCACTCTTTTTTAAAGTAAGTCGAAGCCGATATCTTTTCTAAAATACATCTTATCAAAGCTTAGTTTATCTATGTTTTGGTAAGATTTTTTTATGGCCTGTTGGAAATCGTCTCCATAAGAAGTTACCGTTAATACACGTCCTCCATTACTCACGATACTATCGTTTTCTAATTTTGTACCTGCATGAAAAACAATAGAATCTTCAATATTTTCTAAACCGGTAATTACTTTTCCTTTTTCAAATTCTTCAGGATATCCACCGGAAACCACCATAATGGTAGTTGCACTTCTTGGATCAACTTTTAATTCGAATGTATCTAATTTTTGATTGGCTACCGAAAGAAACAATTCTACTAAATCAGATTCTAATCTCGGTACTACAACTTCAGTCTCAGGATCTCCCATTCTTACGTTGTACTCAATTACTATTGGTTCATTTTTTACATTGATCAAACCAATAAATACGAATCCTTTATATTCAATTCCATCCTTTTGAAATCCTTCGATAGTTGGTTTTACAATACGTGTTTCAATTTTTTCCATCAAAACAGCGTCAACATAAGGAACCGGAGAAACAGCTCCCATCCCACCTGTATTTAAACCTGTATCGCCTTCACCAATACGTTTGTAATCTTTTGCTGTTGGAAGGATTTTATAGCTTTTCCCATCAGTCAAAACAAAACAGCTTAATTCAATTCCGTCCAAAAATTCTTCGATTACCACTTTTGAACTCGCTGCTCCGAATTTTTCGTGAACCAACATGTTTCTCAATTCTGTTTTAGCTTCTTCTAAATCCTGAATAATCAAAACTCCTTTTCCTGCAGCCAAACCATCGGCTTTTAAAACGTATGGAGGTTGTAATGTTTCCAAAAAAGCACATCCGTTCTCTACCGTTTCAGCCGTAAAACTATCGTAAGCGGCAGTTGGAATATTATGTTTCATTAAAAACTCTTTGGCAAACTCTTTACTTCCTTCTAACTGAGCTCCTAATTTTGATGGCCCAATAACCGGAATATGTTGTAAGCTCTCGTCGTTTTTAAAATAATCGTAAATCCCTTTAACCAAAGGATCTTCCGGGCCTACGACTACCATTTTTACATTCTCCTGAATTACAAATGCTTTGATTGCATCAAAATCTGTTGGAGACATTGCAACATTTGTAGCAATTGCCGACGTTCCAGCATTTCCAGGTGCAACAAAAAGTTTTTCGCAAAGCGGACTCTGAGTCATTTTCCAGGCAAAAGCATGTTCTCTTCCGCCCGATCCCAATAGTAAAATTGTCATGGTGTAGTTGTATTTAGTTGTGGTGCAAAAATAATTGCTTTTACACGTAAAAAATAATTAAATCTTAAAAAGTTGTTGTTTGTTCTCTGTTAGTAATTTGATAATATTATTTTTGACGAAAATTAGCTCCTCAAATGATTTCTCTTTTCGATATTTCGCTTCAATTAAATGGTTTTCCAATTAAGAAAGCCAAAACACAATTGGATGAAATCAGAAATTTATCGGAAGAACAGTATGCACATTTTCTTCAAAACAGAAAAGAAGAAATCGTAGCTTTTCATTTGGAAAACAATTCTTTCTATCAGGAATTGGCTGGAGATAATACAAAATTGGAATGGGAAAATTTACCCATCTTAAACAAACAAAATTTACAAAAACCACTAAAAGAAAGGCTTTCAAAAGGCTACACCTTAAAAAATGTGTACCTCAACAAAACTTCAGGATCTAGTGGAACTCCTTTTGTTTTTGCCAAAGATAGGCATTGCCATGCCCTGACCTGGACTTCGATTTTTATGCGTTTTGGCTGGTACAATATCAATTTTAATCGCTCGTATCAGGCTCGATTCTATGGTATTCCGATGAATTTTGCCGGATATCATAAAGAACGAATTAAAGATTTTTTGACGCATCGTTTCCGATTTCCGGTTTTCGATTTATCTGATGGCGTTCTCGAAAAATTTCTGCAAAAATTCAAAACTAAAAAATTCGATTATATCAACGGTTACACGAGTTCGATTGTTTTATTTGCTAAGTATTTAGAGCAAAAAAATCTTATCTTAAAAGAAGTTTGTCCCTCTTTAAAAGCTTGTTTTGTTACTTCGGAAATGCTTTTTGAATCCGACAAAAAACTCTTAGAAAAGCAATTTAATATTCCGATTATTAATGAATACGGCGCTTCAGAACTCGATTTGATTGCTTTTGAAAACTTAAAAGGTGAATGGCAGGTCAATTCCGAAACACTTTTTGTGGAAATTCTGGATGAAAACAATCAGGTTCTTCCTTATGGGAAAGAAGGCCGAATTGTGATTACATCTCTGTTCAATAAGGCACATCCCTTTATCAGATATGATATTGGTGATATCGGAATTTTGGATGAAAAAAGTACTCCGCAGAAACCCATTCTAAAAAAACTTGTTGGAAGGACCAATGATATTGCTGTCTTACCAAGCGGCAAAAAAGCACCGGGTTTAACCTTTTATTATGTTACTAAAAGTATTATTGAAGACGATGGAAACGTTAAAGAATTTACCATCAAACAAACACAATTAAATACTTTTGAAATTGAATATGTTAGTGATATTGAATTAAATATAACTCAAATTCAAAAAATTGAAAAGGCAATTACGGTATATTTAGAACCGAATTTAACTTTCAGCTTTACCCGAAAAACAGTTTTAGACAGAAGTAAAAGTGGAAAGTTAAAACAATTTAAATCTTACCTTTAATATAAATAAAATCCTACATTTGTTTTTTTAATGAAAACTTATGGAAGATCAATCTTTACTTTCTGAAGAAACTATTTCTAACAAAATATATTATATCCGCAATCAAAAAGTAATGCTTGATCGTGATTTGGCTTTACTTTATGGAATTGAAACCAAGGTTCTAAAACAAGCTGTTAAAAGAAACTTATTGAGATTTCCCGAAGATTTCATGTTTGAATTATCACAAAGTGAATTTAATAACTTGAGGTCACAAATTGTGACCTCAAGTTGGGGAGGAACCCGAATATTACCTTTTGCATTTACTGAACATGGAATCTTAATGTTATCAAGCGTTCTAAAAAGCGACAAAGCCATTCAAACCAATATTCAGATCATGCGCATTTTCACCAAAGTGAGACAAATGCTTCTGGATACAACTGAAATTAAAGTGGATATTCTTCAGATTCAAAAGAAGTTAGAAAATCATGATAAAAATATCGAATTGGTTTTTTCTTATTTAGATGAACTAACCGAGAAAAAAGAAAACGGAAATGAAAGAGTCAAAATTGGTTATAAAAAATAAACAAATTCATAGTCCAATATTTAAGAAATTATTTCATTTTGATTAAATTCCAATTTAAACTTTACTTTTGCCAAAAGAATGTTTTTAGAAAGAATCAAATAGTCCCATGAAAATCACCCTAATCGCAGGTGCAAGACCTAATTTTATAAAAATAGCTCCCCTTATTAATGCTATAAAAGACAAGCAAAATGAAGGCTTTGATGTTTCCTTTCGTTTGGTTCACACGGGACAGCATTACGATAAAAACTTAAGTGATACCTTTTTTGAAGAATTAAATATTCCAAAACCAAATGTAAATCTGGAAGTAAAAAGCGGTTCTCAGGCCGAACAAACGGCTGCAATTATGATTGCTTTCGAAAAAGAACTTATTCAAAACCCTTGTGATTTAGTTTTGGTTGTTGGCGACGTAAACTCGACGATGGCTTGTTCGATAGTGGCTAAAAAATGTCATACAAAAGTAGCACACGTTGAAGCGGGAATTCGTTCCGGAGATTTAACAATGCCGGAAGAAATCAACAGAATGCTGACAGACAGCATTACGGATTACTTTTTTACGACCTCCACATCCGCTTCAGAAAATTTATTAAAACTAGGATCAAATCCTGAAAATGTGCATTTCGTAGGAAATGTTATGATCGATACTTTATATCAGAACATCAATAGAATTTCGGCTCCGGATTTTTGGGAAGAACATCAGCTTAGTGAAAAAAACTACATTGTTCTAACCTTACATCGTCCTGGAAATGTAGACGAACTTTCTTCTCTTATTGCTTTACTACATGGAATTGATGATTTAGCTCAAGACAAAAAAATATTGTTTCCAATTCATCCCAGAACACAGGCTATCTTAAGCGAAAGCTCAACTCAGTTTAAAAATATCCTCTTTGTTGCTCCACAAAGCTACCTGAATTTCATGTATTTAATACAAAACAGCTTTGCCGTTATCACTGATAGCGGTGGTATTTCTGAGGAAACGACCGTAATGGGAATTCCTTGTTTTACCATGCGAAATAACACTGAGCGTCCTGAAACGGAAACTATTGGTTCAAATACTATTGTTGGAACGTCATTAGAAAATTTACAAAAAGTATACGGTTCATTTTTAAAAAATGGTCCCAAGAAAAGTGGTGTCCCGGATTTATGGGATGGAAAAGCATCGGAACGAATTGTTTCAATTTTACTGGCTAAAAAATAATGAAGGATATTCTAATCATATCAAACTATTATCCACCCGAAAAAGGTGCTGCGGCCAATAGAATAGAACAACTGGCTTTAAAATTGAATCAAAATGGTTATGAAGTTTCGGTAATTTCTCCGCTTCCAAATTATCCAAAAGGCGAATTATTTCCGGAATACAAAGGCCGGTTTTCTGTTACCGAAAAAATCCAGAATATTACCTTAAAACGTCTCTGGATCTATCCGAGTAATAGTTCGAATATCTTTAAACGAATTGTCTCGACACTATCATTTTCAAGTACTTTGTTTTTTTATTTATTATTTTCCAAAACACCTAAAAAAATAATTGTACAATCACCGCCACTATTACTTTCGTTTGTTTCAGTTTTTGTACTTTGGATTAAGGGTAAAAAAATCCTTTTGAATGTTTCAGATCTTTGGCCAACTGCCGCTATCGAATTGCAGGTATTAAAGAAAAACAGTATTTCACACCAAATTTTGCTTTTTATTGAACGTTTTATTTACCAAAAAGCAACGCATATTTTTGGGCAATCTAATGAAATCATTACCCATATTCATTCCATCTTTCCCGAAAAAAATTGTTTTCTATATCGTAATTATCCGGATCATTTTGTGGAAGGTTTCCTCGAAGAAAAAAACAATTCCAGCGAACCTATTAAACTATTCTATGCCGGACTATTAGGCGTTGCGCAAGGAGTTTTTGAACTTATTCAGCAATTGAATTTAGAAAATGGCAACATCGAACTGCATATTTTTGGTGATGGTGCCGAGAAAACTCAGATTGTGAATTACCTCAACCAAAATCCAACTAAAAAAATTGTTTCTCACGGAATGTTAGAACGAAATGTTTTGCATGAAACTTTGAAAAATTTAGATATTGCCCTTGTTCCGCTCAAGACAAGGATTTACGGCTCTGTTCCGTCCAAAATATTTGAATATAGTGCTTTAGGATTTCCAATACTTTACTATGGAGGAGGCGAAGGAGAAAATATTGTAGAAGAGAATAACCTTGGTTGGGTAGTTCCCGTTGAAGATTTCCAACAATTAAATACAACTTTAGGAACAATATCGACATTAGGTAAAGTAGAAATACAGAAGATGAAAAAGACTATTTTGCTTCACGCCAAAAGTCATTTTAATCTGGACCAGCAAATGAAGGAACTCATCGAAAAGAATGCTTTTTAAGTAACTTAATAAAAAACGGGCAATTATTCTGGAAATAATTGCCCGTTTAAATTTTCTTATTTGATATAGTTCGAAAAATCTTTGTGTTCTTCTTTTGAAAGCTCTTCTTTTGAAAGTGATCTGAAATAGTCATATGTAATTTTCATTCCTTCAGAGCGGCTTACTTTTGCTTCCCAACCCAACAACTCTTTCGCTTTTGTGGTGTCTGGCTGGCGTTGTAACGGATCATTTATAGGTAATGGATGGTAGACTACCTTTTGATTGGTTCCTGTTAATTTAATGATCTCTTCTGCAAAATCCTTAATCGTAATCTCATCCGGATTTCCAATATTTACCGGATATACATAATCTGAATGTAATAGTCTGAAAATACCTTCGACCTGATCGTCTACATAACAGAAAGATCGCGTTTGCATTCCGTCTCCAAAAATGGTTAAATCTTCCCCGCGTAATGCCTGTCCGATAAAGGCCGGAATTACGCGCCCGTCGTTCAGACGCATTCTTGGACCATAAGTATTAAAAATACGCACGATTCTGGTTTCTACCCCATGAAAAGTATGATAAGCCATGGTAATCGATTCCTGAAAGCGTTTGGCTTCATCATAAACCCCGCGTGGACCAATAGTGTTTACGTTTCCGTAGTACTCTTCGGTTTGCGGATGAACCAGAGGATCTCCGTAAACTTCGGATGTTGATGCAATTAAAATTCTCGCTTTTTTCACACGGGCTAATCCCAATAAATTATGTGTTCCCAGAGATCCTACTTTTAAGGTCTGAATCGGAATTTTTAAATAATCTATAGGACTTGCGGGTGAAGCAAAATGTAAAATATAATCTAAATCACCTGGAATGTGCACAAACTTGGTGATATCGTGATGATAAAATTCGAAATGTTCTAATTTGAATAAATGCTCTATGTTTTTAAGATCTCCGGTAATCAAATTATCCATTCCGATAACATAGTATCCCTCTTTGATAAAACGATCACACAAATGCGATCCCAGAAATCCGGCTGCTCCTGTAATAAGTATTCTTTTCATAGTAATTATTTATACCTCGCAAATGTAACTGATTTGAAAATTATAAAAACTATTCTATAAAAAAACTGCCTAAAAAATAATTAGGCAGCTCTTTAGAATATCACAAATAAAAACATTTAAAAGCAATTACTTCTTGTCTAGCTTTGCTTCAAGTATTTCAATCCTTTTATTTTGTTCTATAATGTAAAGTGTTAATTCTTCTATTTTCTGCAAAAGTGCGCTGCTCATTTCTCCCACCTGCAGTCCTTTTTCTTTTATTTCCTGAGCGGAAGGGACACTTGGTAAGTGATTATTCTCTTTTGTGAATTTTTCTACCTCAGCTAAAGTTGGCATCACATAATCAGATTTTAAATCCGATTTACCTGTGTAGTACTTTTGAAAAACATAATCTGCAGGCACCCGTAAATCCACCCTCACCTCTTCAGCATGGATTTTACCTTTTACCGTAAGTTTTTCATCGGGATTGATTGAACCTATACCTACATTACCATCAATCCTAATTTTAATTCTCTCTAAACCATCAGTGAAAAAATTAATTCCAAAGTAACCGGAATGTGAAACTATTGGCTCATTCGCAACATTTTTTGAAATAGACATTCCATAATGAGCTATTGTCCCATTTCCACTTGCAAAGTTATCTGCTGTGCTAAAACCAATTTTTTGATTAGCCCCTACACTCGAAATATCACCATTTATCTGGAGTTTTGCATTTGGGTTTGTGGTTCCAATTCCGACATTTCCGTTAGTATCAATTCTCATTCGTTCAGTACCTGAAGTAAAAAAATTCATTCCAAAATAACCTGAAGAAGACAACATTGGTATGTTTAATGCATCTTTTACATAAGACATTCCATAGTGAGCTACAGTACCTATTCCACTTGTAAAATTATCTATTGTGTTAAAACCAATTTTTTGATTTGCTCCGGTAACTGAAATATCACCCCCATTTACATGAAGTGCTGTACTTGGTGATAATGTACCTATTCCAACATTTCCACTAGATTCGATCTTATTTTGACTATAACCAAACGTTGTTACTAAAATAGCCGCTGGTAAAAACAAATATTTCATATTTTTAAATGTTTAAAGATTTGAAAAATTATGCAATTATAGGAATTATTCTACGCTTTAAAAACTTTAAACTAAAATCCTTTTTTTAATTTCTTCTCAACAAACGCTTCCATTTCATTTTCAAAACGTTCCTTCGAAAACTTCATTGCATGCTCCCGAATTACTGTAGAACTAAATTTCATCTTTTCAAAATCAATCACTGCTTGTTTAATACTTTCTGATGATTGCTCCTGAAAAAAAACTCCTGTCTTATTTTCAACAACTGTTTCTAAAGTGCCGCCTTTTGCTAAAGCGATAACCGGAGTACCACAGGCCTGTGCTTCGACTGGAATAATCCCAAAATCTTCTTCAGCGGCAAAAACAAATGCTTTTGCTTTTTGCATGTAGTTTTTTAAACTATTGGCTTCTACAAATCCAACAAATTCAATATTATTTTTAGCAATTGTCTGAAGTTTTTGAAACTCCGGTCCGTCTCCGGCAACAATTAATTTTAAATGTGGTAATTCATTAAAAGCTTCTACGATTAATTGCGTTTTTTTATAAGAAACTAAGCGTGAAGCTGTAAAATAATAATTATCCTTCTGTTCTTCTAAACTAAAAAATTCAACATCGACGGGAGGATAAATAACCGTTGCTTCACGATTATAAATTTTCTTTATTCTTTCTGCTATATAGTTAGAATTGGCAATAAAATAATCGACATTTTCAGAGTTTGAGACATCCCATTTTCTTATTTTCTGCAAAACATACTTTGCATAAAATCCTTTTAAACCCTTATCTAAGCCTGAATCTTTTAAATACTGATCCTGCAAATCCCAGGCATATCGCATAGGCGAATGACAATAACAAATATGAAGCTGATCTTTTCGGGTACTTACCCCTTTGGCTACAGCTGATGAAGAACTAATTATTAAGTCATAATCACTTAAGTCAAATTGTTCAATCGCTGTTGGAAATAACTGTAAAAATTTACGATGGTTTTTCTTTACCGTTGGAAGTCTTTGAATAAAGCTAGTCCTTGCTTTTTTCCCATTTAGAATAAACTTTCGGTCTTTATCATTTAAAAAATCAATCAGTGCAAAGTGATCAAAATCATCCCAGATTGAATTTATGGAATGTATTACTTTTTCAGCACCTCCGTTTACATAATACCAATCGCTAATTAATGCTTTTTTCAAATCTCTCATCTAGTTATTTTTCAAATCGTCGAGTATGGAAATATAATTTTGTGACGCTTTTTCCCAGCTAAATTTCTGAGATGCCTCAAACGACTTTTTGCAAAGATCGTTATAACTTTGTGAACGAATTAAATCTTCGATTTTTTGTGCTAATTCTGCCGGGACATCTGGATTAAAAAATGTGGCAATTCCATCGTATAGTTCTCTATATACGGGAATATCCGACAAGATGCATGGGGTAGAAAGACTCATTGCTTCAAGCGCCGAAAGCCCAAATCCTTCATAAAAAGAAGCATTTATAAGTGCTTTTGCTCCTCTTATCTGTTTTTCTAGCTCAGAATCTGAAACTTCATTTAAGAATTCAACACTTGAATCATATTCTAAAATATCTTTTCTAAAGACATTATTAAAAGAACCTCCAATAATTTTCAACTTATAATGATTGAAATCCAATAGCTTAAAAGCTTCTAAAATTACTTTAATATTTTTTCTTGGATCTAAAGAACTTACCGCTATAAAATAATCTGCATTTTGATTTTTTTCATCATTAAAATCAAAAAAACTGGCCAAATAAATCACTTCTATTTTTGATTGTTCAATAATGGGGTAAAATTTTAAAATTTGTTTTTTTGAAAAATGACTAACTGTAATAATTTTTAGGGCTCTTCTTAAATTAAAATGAAACAAAAGGTTATAAACAAGAGCAAACTTCCAATTAAACCAATTTTTATTCTCTTTTACCGCCATATCATGAATGACGATTAAATTTTTTTTAAATAGAATTGGAGCTGTATTACAAAAATTAATCAATAAGGAAACTTTGTTCCTAAATAAGAAAAAAGGTAATTCTACTTGTTCCCATAAATAACCCGAAAAAAAACCTGTCTTTACACAATTAAATGACTCTGCCGCAGGATTCAAGAAAGTTTTATTAGGGCAAACAAAAAGAATATCCTCTTTATAATGTTGCTGTAAATGTTTGCTTATTTCTGTAGCCACCCTTTGAACTCCTGTTCCTCTTTGAGTTAAAAAACGGCCATTGATTACAATTTTATTCTTCATCCTGAATTGTATTTTCGATTGGGAACACAAAAAGAAAACAGAACCAAATAAACAAATAAATTCCAAGTTGTCTGCTTAAAAGATTTTCAAATAAACTTTGGAATGAAAAAATCAATATGAAAAAAAAGGAATATGCATTTTTGTTTTTAATAAAATTCCAGAAATGAACACCAAAAATTCCTAAAAATAAAATTAGTCCCAATAAACCGTAACAAACAAAAAACCAAAGGTATTGATTATGGGTGTTGTACTGATAATTGTATTTTCCAATCCACCAATACGGACCACTTGATATTTCTTTTGAATTATAACATTCAATTAATTTTTTATCCACTTTCTCACTGCTAAAAGTTCCGATAAAATAATTAAACTCTTGTTCATCAATAATATTTTTTGCACAGGTCCATATTGCAATTCGAGGTTCTCCTTTTTCTATTGCAAGTCTTTGTATAGCATATTTATTCGTCAAAACGGTAACAACTAAAATGCATAAGAATCCTGCAAAATAAGCTATCTTCCTTTCTTTTAAAAAAATAAAAAGACAAATTAGTACCGAAACCCCCATTGCAAGTCTTGCAGCAATAATGAACAAAGTAAAAATCATCAGGCCGATAAATAAATAGAGTATTCCTTTTTTTACTGTGGCTCTATCCAATAAAAACTTAACACAAAATATTGATAATAAACAATTTAAAGAAAAATAAGGTCTTTCTATTAAGAACTTATTCTCGACCAAAGCGGTAAAGTTTTCAAAACTTTTAGACGCTGAAAAAAAATGATACTGTAATACAATACAATTAATATAAAGTGTGTGTATCAATTGCAGAATTAAAAAGGAAAAAATAAAAAACTTTATCTCCTTTTCACTTATCCTTTTTACTAAAAACAATAATGGAATAAAAATAAAACCAAGTGACCGGATAATTAATTTTGACGAAAAATCATAATTCAAAAAGAAGGACAACAAGTACAATATATAGATTGATCCGAATAATAAGCTTAATAATTTAACCGCAAAATTATCTTTAAAATCTTTCGCCCCTGAAATATTCAATAGTAGCAAAAACAAAATAAATGGTGTCGCTAAAGAGATTTTAAAGACAAAAGCAAATGCTATAAAAAAGAAGCAGACTAACTCTATTTTATTTTTCTTAAAGACCTCCTGAATCATATGGCTTTTTTTACAAAGGATTAATTTATTGTTGCTGTCTGCTGGTTTAATTTATTTCGATGAATCGCAAAAGGTATCGCAAGAAAAACCCAAATAAAGAGCATTATAAACGACGGAAATGCATTAAAAGAGATTATAATACTGAATATACCAGCAACTATGGCATCTTCTTTTAAATAATAAGCTTTTGTTAAAATAAGAAATAAGAACAGCATAAACAATATTGCGGCAATTACACCATATTCAGACAAAACTTCCAAATATACATTGTTTGGTATAGCTCTTTCATTCTTTCGCTGTGCAAAATGATCAAAATAATCATTTCTATGCACAACAATCTTTTTATAATTGTTGTAATAATCATAATGAAGTCCATAATTAGCCGGCCCTACTCCGAAAAAAGGATTTTCTATTCCTGAATAAAAAGCAACATTTCCCGTAATAACCCTATCTACTTTTGAAAAATTATTCTGAGTAAGTGTTCTTGTTGAATCAAATAGTTTTTCATAAACATACTTTTGATAAAGATCGGTCTGAATAAACAGTAAAACTCCTATAACTGCAACTGGAATCACTTTAAGAAGTATATTTAGACTTAAAAGTCTTTTTCTATAAAAATAGAATATAAAAATGAATACTGAAATTATCGAAATGGTAGACATTGATACTATAACACTAAAGAGTAAAAACCACCCATGGGCTCTTTTTTCTAAATAAAAAGAAACTGATGCTGATAATAATAGAAATAATCCAAAATAATTACCCTCTTTAAAAGTACTACATCTTATAAAACCCTCCAATATTTGTGGATCGTCCATACCCGGAAGTGTAAAATAGGGTATATTAAGTTTTGATGATAAAAATAAATACCATCCAAAAATGGCTGAGATCATTGCTCCTAAAACCCATTTTTCTAAAATTCTAATATCTTTGATGAATAGTCGAAATGATATGTAATAAGCTGCTAAACACAAGTAAAAATAACAAAGCCTGATAAAACTATCCCCAACTCTGTTGATCCTAAAAGGAATTAACTTTGGGGGATAGGAATAGTTCCAGAAAATATTTACAAAAAAGGATAATGTCACCAGAATTCCTAATAACAGAATAACGAGATTATTATTAAAAAACCAAATTGTATCTTTTGAGATAATCGTTTTATTGACATAAAATAGAATTAAAACGACAAGTGCTATTTCAGATATTTTAAGTGGGAAAAAGATATTCAAAGTTAGTGCCTGAGTAAAAGGCAGAAACACTAAAAAGACTTTTTTAATATCTATTTTCATTTTATTACGATAATTTTTTGCTTTTACTAAAAAGCAATTTTAAAATTTTTGGAATTACCTTAAAGTTTCTTTGCCAAATTCGATTACCAATAGTCAAGGTCAAAATCGATAAATAAACAATTATAAGATTTTTTCGATTATACTTTTTAGCATAAATAATCCGGCTATCCAATGAAATCAGATCTATAAATTCAGATTTACGATTATTAAATTTTGATTTTGTACTATTTCCCTGTTTATGATAAACCCCAAAAACCGGCAGTATTTTTACACCGCCTCCTTTTTTCTTTGCTCTTGAAGCCCAATCTATTTCTTCATAAAACAAAAAATAATCTTCCGATAATAATCCAATTGATTCAAGATCATTACACTTTATTAGCATAGAGGCTCCAACAGGATAACTTACATTTTGAACTATTTTATCAAAGTTTAAAATGGCTTCATCAATCAAAACTCCTTCTCCAAGATGTGTTGTCAGACCAGTTCCGGAGTGGTAAAGACCTCCCAGTGATTGAACTTTGGATGGATTATCATATTCCAATAAAGCAGTCCCATATATATTTATTTTACCAGATATATCTTGTTTCTCAATTTCAGAAATAATATCGGTCAGTACATTTTTCTCTATTACTGTATCGTTGTTCAAAAGCCAAACATAGGAATCCATTTTTTTTTGGTCTAAAATATATTTTAGTGCCAAATTATTTCCTGCTGCAAAACCTTTATTTCGCTCTGCTTTTACCAAAAGTATCTTTTCCTGCTTCGTTTCTGATACTAAATCTTTTTCATCAATACTTAGAAAGGATAATGGCTTTTTTTCTAAAGGATGAGTGTGATTTTTAAAGAATTCGTGCTTAGGAATATGAGTTCCCTGAGCCCATAATTTTAGCTCTTCAAAATATTGTGATTTTTCGCTATTATCAATAACAATTACCTGATAATTAGTATACTTTAGCTTTAAAATACTTTCTAAGCACTCAATAGAATCTGCAGAACTATTGTAATTTAAAAGAACAATATATACTTTCTTATTCATTAACAATATTATTTCTTTTATTTTCGAATTACCTTAATCAAATACTGTGTACTTAAAAAAGGTTCAAAAACACCAAAAGTTAGCTTGTTTAAAGTTGATTTCATTGAAGAAATATGCTTTAAATTTGATTCTATTTTCTGAACTTCTAACTCTGGAAATAGATTGATTAGGTTTAACATGTCTTTTTTACAAAAAAAACGAACATGTGTTTTATCAAAAATTCCCTCATTTGTGTATTCAAAAGTTCCTTTAACAAAGATTTTATAAAAAACTTCATAATTTCTAATGTTCGGTAAACTGATATAAAAATTTCCTCCCTTTTTTAAATGTGGAATTAATTTTTGAATTGTTCTTTGTGGTTCTATTAAATGTTCAAGAACATCTGCCAATATTATGCTATCAAAAAAGTCAGATTCAAACAAAAAATCACCATTTTCAACATTTCCAATAATAAAAGAATCAAATTTTTCTTTGTTGTGTGCAACATCTACTATATCAAATCCTATTATCTTTTTTGCAATGCCTTTGTTTTTTAATTCTAATAATGTCACACCGCTTCCTGCTCCAATTTCTAAAATTGTTAAATCCTTATCCATGCCAATAAAAGAAATAATATCTTTTCTGATTATTGAAAAATATTCCTTTTCTTTCTCTAAATAAGACTCTTGCATATTTATTTATTGATTTGAAATGTTCTTAAACTAATTTTATATTTTTTAAAACAAAGTAATATTATTAGAGTTGTGATTAAACCTTCTATAAAAAAAACGGAAATCAAACTTCCTTTTAATTTAAAAAACAAAGTCAACAAATAACCAGAAATCAACATCATTACAGAGCCGAAAGATAAAATTTTAGATAATACCTTTTGCTCATTTTTGTAAATTAAATATTGATAAAATGGAATATTTAGAGCCGTTATAATTGGCACTATTAAAAAACCTGAATAAAACCCCAGAAGATTGTTGATATCATCATTTATAACATAGTAATTCATACTAATTGTTCCGCCAATTAGTATCACTAAAACTCCTAAAACTAATAGCAATGTGTTGATACAGTTTATTTTTTTTAAAAATAAAATTCCTTCTTTCTTATTTTGACTATACCGCTCACAAAATTTAGGAAAACTAACATTAAAAAAGACAGATAAATAACTTCGAAAAACACTTAATATCATGTCTCCAATTTTATAAATTCCGGCATAATAATCCCCTAATAAATATTGAATTATTAAAATTGGACTTTGTACATATATCGCTATTGAAAAATTAGAAACGAGTATAGCGTATTCATTTTTGAATTGCTTTTTAATTAAATCGCCTTTAACATCTAAAAGAGACAGCTTATAAGATTTCCATATTTTTATAAAATAGAATAAATAAATAAACGTATTCGCTGCTCCTAATAGGAACAAAACAAAATAATAATCTTCTTTTTCACGAATTAAAATGTATACAAGTAATACATAAATTGCCTTTGAAAAGAAAATAAGTCTATTGATAATACCGAATTTCTCAAGTCCCTGATAAACCCATGTGATATTAAAAAATTGAGCAGATAAAAGTGTTAATGCTAATAAATATAGCTTTTGATTTATAGTATTAAAAATCAAACTAACGACTATTATTAAAAAAAGGAGTATGAAAAAAAAGATTAGTTTGATAGCAAAAGAAGTATTTAAATAGCTTTGAATTTTACTAAAATTATCTTTATTAATGCTAATTTCTTTAACCCCCAGAATATTAGATCCAAAATCAATAAATAATCCCAACAAAGTAAAAACGGATAATGCTACGCCTATTTTACCCCAATGCTCAATACCGCATACTGAAATAACTTTTGGAGCTACCAATAATGGTGCAATGAGGTTTATTAACTGACCTGAACCATACGTTAGATAATCTATAATTGTATTCTTTTTCATTCACTCTTAAATTAAATATATAAATACAACTAAATAACGTCCAAAAGACCTATTCTTTCTTTTGTCCCATCATCGCCAATTTATCCATAAATAATTCATTACCCGTCATAAATGGATCATAGTTATCATTTAGAGTGCTTAACTTATAACCAAAATAATTAGGATCCCATGTTACAAATTCATTTGGTGTAAAGTAAAGAATATAGCCTTCTAAATCCCCATCAATTATTTCATCCTTATATTTTACACTAATATTTTTGATTGTTACATAGGATTGTGTTGGATTAAATCCTAAATCAACTCTAATGTTTTTTATTTTAATATTCTTTGGAAAATCTAACTCTATTTTCTGCATATCTTTGGATGCATAAATTGCTTGTGAAACAGAGTTTTCTTCACTCCATTCTTTTCCATCAAGTAAGTAAAAAACCTGCAATTTGTCATTCTTTTCAAAAACACCTTCTATAACTACTGAAAAATTATCCTTTGATGATGTTTGTTCTTCTTTTACGGCATCATTCTTACATGAATTCAAAGTAAAAAATAATATAAGAGCTCCTAATAGTAATTTTGCATTCATTTTTTTTTGTTTTAATTTGAATTCAATTATTATGATTGGGTTAATTTCTGCTTTGCTAATTGTTTGTTATAAAAGGTCTTAAAAAAGTTTATTAATCCAAATAGAATAATAAATAAAACTGGTAGTATAAATTTTAACTTTCCGAAGATGGATTTTGTGTTTTTTATATTTAGGGTTGAGTTAATGTCTTTAATTGTTTTATCAAAACTTATTAATTCCAGTCTATTTCTGCCCTGATCATTAATCAATTCCTTTTTCGTCTTTATAATATCATTTAATTGCGTATTCTCGTTGTAATATACTAATTTGTCGTTTTTAGCCGTATTTTTTACTGTACCTGAAAACCCATTTAAAACATCATTTATCTGAGCAATAATAGTATCATTTTGAGCAATTTTCAGTTCAATATTTTTGAATTCTATTTTTTGAATTGAATTATAGTATTCCGAATTATTCAAATATTTTAATATCGGTTCTACAAATTCTTTTTCATCAATTAATTCATTAGAAATAAATGAAATCGAATGAAAAGTATAGTTTTTACTGGTAACGTTATCCAATAAGATTTTGTTAATGTCACCATCTTCGGCCATTAACTTTATAAGTTCAAAATTTTGTTCTTTATTTTCTACAAATCTAAAAACGTCAGATATAGGTTTAATTTCAATTTTTGAAATTACTCTCGGATTCGAAATTCCAACAATATTTTTTAAGAAAACAGTATCTCCGGAAGCAATCTTTGAATCAATTAAATCAATCTTTGCATATAAATAATCGACACTCCCAAAATTTGGTGCAACTATAATTTTATTATCATACGATTCTCTATTGGCATCCAAATACCAACCCGTCAAAAAACCTAACAAAATGAGTACTGCTACCAAAATCCAATTTCGAACAAAAAACTGAATACCCCTAAAAATAGAAGTATTGATCCTCTGAAAAAAATGGTTGATTTTTTTTGAAATCTGCAACAAATCAATTTCCTGATCTTCTTGATTTTGGGGTACTCTTGTACTCATTTATAAGTTCTATTTTACGTTGAAAATCTGTTCTAAAATTTTAATGGTAATCAAATACGTTGGTTTTACACCTGTTGTACCTAATCCACCTGAAGCTAATGTGCTACCCGTTTCCAATGGATTATCTGATGCATAATAAGCATAGCGAACTTTAATATCGTGTGGTACACTTTTTCTGATTTTAGAGGCAGACTGAATCGCTTTCTGATAATAAGAACCTTCCATTTCAAGACCGATTACACCCCAGGTAGACTCGTGGAAGAATTTCAACAAATCTCTGTTCTGCAATGATGTTCCTAAAACGGTAACCATAGCTCCTTCAAAAACGGCAATATCATTTCCTTCAAACATGGCTCCTGTTAATTCATTTTCAAAGAAATAATTATCAGCAGTTCCTTCATTTATGTGTGCAGTAGGAATCATAATATCTCCTTTTCCACCTTCCAGAATTCCGGCTTTACCCATTATCGAAACCGATTTTACGTTCAATAAAGTATCTTTTTTATACGGTTTCAAAAGTTCATCAATCGTTTCATAAGCCTGTTCTCCAAATGCATAATCCATTACAATAATAACTGGTTTTTCTTCTTCCAGTTTTGCTTTTGGAAAGGCTGTTTTTCCCCAGTCAATTTTAGCCGTATCAAAAATCTGAACATCGATATTCGTTCCGGAGCTATCCGGTAGCGAAATCATTCCGTTTTTTAACGCCAGCTCTTCTACATGGCTTCTAATTTCTTTAGCACCTGATTTACTTAATTCTTCATAAATATAGAAATCTGACTTCTCCTTAAATTTTGTTTTCAACAACGGTGTTGCAAAAATTGAATTCATGACACTGTGCATATTTGCACTAATCACATGAATTGGACGTTTTAACAGATTGTTTGCCTTAAGAACTTCCTTGATGTTAGTTGCCCATATTTCACCGTGAATATGGTGCCCTAAACGCTCTCTTAAAACCGGACTAAAGGTGATTGTACGTTTATTGTTGTCAATAACTTCTTCAATCGCCAGTTTTCCTAACCAGTAAATAACGTGAAGGAAACGATCAGGAGCATTCTCTGATCCAAAAGCGTCATAAATATCTAAAACTTCTTCAAAAGTTCTTGCCAGAATATTAGCAACATGTGAAATTGCTTTTTCTTTTTCTATTTGAGAAAGCTTCTTCGTCTGCAATACGGCTTGTTCTAATTTCAGCCAATCGCGGGAAACCTCTCCTCCATCATCTAATAAAACTCTGTTTTTAATTTTATGTGATTCGATGAAAATAAAAGTCAAATGCGTCAGAATATCATAAATATCGGATCGCCCGCGGGTGATTTCAACATTCATTTGCTCCTCATCAATTCGGTAACAGTTTCTTCTTCTTTTTGGAGGAACAATAGGTTGAAAATGTGATTTAGAATATCCTTCGTCTGAAGTTAAATTAATGAAACGACATTGCTCGATTCCTATCGGAAGACGTTCTATTACGTATAAAAGACCATTAAGTTCTACTTTTTCTTCCCCTATATTTCCGTATATCTCCGGACGTAATGCTAGTAATGACTCACGTAAACTATCTCCTGAAACTCCCATTGGTTTATAAAAACCACGGTTGAATAAGTGACGCATTGTAATGTACATTTTTTCTATAGCAGCAGATGATTCCTGTGCTCTTGATCTTGATATATGTTTGGTTTCTTTCATGCTATTCTATTTTAAAATCTTCTTCTTCAGAAGATGCAATTTGTATTTTTCAATCAACGAAAGTAGTAATTTAAAACTATAGTTTCATAAAACCCTAGTGTTACTAAACTGTTGTTTCATTATAATCTTACTTTAAATTATCAGCAATATCTCTATTATTTGATAATCTAGGGATTTTGTTCTGACCTCCTAATTTTCCTTGCGATTTCATGTATTCCTGAAATCCGTTTTTTGAAACTTTGCTTACCACAACTTTACGCAAAACATTTCCGGTTATCAAATCATCGTAGTAAATATTTTGTTTTCGCATCGAATTATCAATTGCTTCTGCAAAAACGTCCATGTTTTCGGGTTCTGTTTCAAATTCAATCAGCCATTCATGATACGGTAATCCATTTGAAGGGTTTATTTGCGGGGCAACTGTAAACTCATTAATTACGACTTTGGTTCCTTGCGTGGCTTCTTTCATCGCATTTTCGACCTCGTTTGCAATCACATGTTCTCCAAAAGCTGAAATAAAGTGTTTGATTCGGCCCGAAACAATAACTTTGTGAGGAAATAAAGAAGTAAACTGTACTGTATCTCCAATATTATAACGCCAGAGCCCAGCATTTGTTGAAATAATCAAAGCATAGTTAACACCTGTCTCTACTTCTCCAATGGTCAGACTTTTTGGATTTGGTTCAAAAAATTCATCTGCTTTGATAAATTCGTAAAAAATTCCTGAGTTCAGCAACAGCAGCATCCCTTTTTCTTTTTGAGAATCCTGATACGCGAAAAAGCCTTCCGAAGCGGGAAACAGTTCAATACTGTCTACCTTTCTGCCCATCAGATTTTCAAACTTGGCACGATACGGCTCATAATTTACTCCTCCGTAAATAAACAATTGAAAGTTTTTAAACAAATCCGTGATTTTCTTACCGCCGCTTTTTTCCTGTAAACGCTCAAAATACATCTGAACCCATGACGGAATTCCCGAAATAATGGTCATATCCTGTTCAATCGTTTCCTCAACAATGGCGTCAATCTTAGTTTCCCAATCTTCAATACAATTGGTTTCCCAGGATGGCATTCGGTTTTTTTGAAGATATTTTGGTACAAAATGCGCTCCTATCCCAGATAATCGACCAAATTTAATTCCGTATTTTTCAATTAAAATGGGACTTCCCTGAAGGAAAATCATTTTTCCATCAACAAAATCAGCATTTCCGGTTTCATAAATATAATGTAGAATCGCATTTCTGGATGCTTCAATATGAAAAGGCATCGACTCTTTGGTAAGCGGAATGTATTTGGCTCCGGAAGTTGTACCGGAAGTTTTAGCAAAATAAAGCGGTTTTCCTTTCCAAAGAATGTTTTTTTCCCCCATCCTCACCTTATCGATGTAGGGCTTTAAATCTTCATAATCCCGAACAGGCACACGTTTTCTAAAATCATGAACTGTTTTTATTTTATCAAAATGATGATCTTTTCCAAACTGAGTTTCTTTGGCACTGTGTATTAAACTCTTAAATACAGCTTGTTGCGTTTCGACCGGTTTATTGGCCCAGGCCTTGGTTTGATAATATATGGTGCTGGCAAATAATTTTGCTGCTACTGACTTAATAGACATTGTTTGAGGTATTAATTCTTGTCACTTTTCTTTTTATTTCGGGATTTTTCACCCGACTCCTTCTCCATTTTGGCCACTTCTTCTCTTAATTTAATTTCTTCTTCCGAAGCTTTCATATCCACCTCCGAAGGCTCATCTGTTTCTGCTAAAATAGAATCTTTATTGAATTTTGCATATTCCAATTCTCCTCTTAAAACCTTCTGAATCCCGTTTATATAGGCCTCATTTTTCTTTAAAGCAGTTTCCAGTGAATCTGATTTTATAGCCAATTCTGTCGCGTTCTTTTTTAATTCAGAGGAAGAATACCCCGGAATAAACTCGCGCAAAGGGGTAAAAGCAATGATGAAAGTAGTAATTAAAATCAAAAAAATTCCACCCAAAGTAAACGTCACAAAAACGTTCATTAAATTAAGTTTGAACGAAAAAATTTCTTCAAAAGTATCCTCATTCAAAATCACCAATCGGTTCTTAATGAATAAACTTTTCCTGAAATTGAACTTTTTCCTGGTCATTTATGGTTATTTATTACGAGCAAATATAACAATTAATCGTCTTGTTGCTGCGGGACAAAAATGAACGAATACACTTATTTTACTATTTTATAAAATATTTAACGCTGTCACAAACAAATATTTTAATCTAAAAAGACTCCTTGTTCGTATATTTCTATATACCTTTGCTTAAAATTTAGAAAACAATTTGCTTCGGCATTAAATATACAATCATGGGAAGATTAGGTCTTACAGAAATCCTCGTAATAGTAGGTATTGTGATATTACTTTTTGGAGGTAAAAAAATTCCGGAATTAATGAAAGGTTTAGGAAGCGGAATTAAAGAATTCAAAAATGCCGCTAAGGATGATCAATCTGCTCCTGCTGCTAAAAAAGAAGAGGAAGAAACAAAATAATAACTTTCGAGTTGTTAGAAATCCCAAATTACAATTATATAAGATTGTAATTTGGGATTTTTTTATTTCCTGTTTTAAAACTATCCATGACTAATACCAAACTGGTAAAATTAGCCACAGATTCGAAAAATTTCCACAGATTTCTTTAGTAATTGCGTATAAAATCTGTGTGAATCTGTAAAATCAGTGGCAAAAAAATACTCTCGGTACGCATTCTGGAAGTCGTATTCTCTTTTATAATATCATTGTCAGTTGAATTCTCTTTCTATCTTCATCAACCTCAGTAACCTTAACGTCAACATGCTGATGTAGTTTTACTACTTCGTTTACATCGCTGACAAATCCTGCTTTTAGCTGAGAAATGTGAACCAGGCCACTTTCTTTAATCCCAATATCAACAAAACAACCAAAGTTGGTAATGTTATTTACAATTCCAGGTAAAATCATTCCGGTTTTCAAATCTTTGATAGATTTTACATTGGCATCAAACTCAAAAACCTTAGCCGACTTTCTCGGGTCTAATCCAGGCTTTTCAAGCTCTTTTATGATATCTTTTAAAGTTAATAATCCAATTTGAGGAGTAATATAATTTTCGGCCTTAATAAGGGCTGTTTTCTCTTTATTAGCAATTAATTCATTTACCGAAAGTTTTAAATCTTTCGCCATTTTCTCCACAACCGGATACGCCTCAGGGTGCACTGCCGAATTGTCCAGCGGATTTTTAGCATTTGTAATTCTAATAAATGCAGCTCCCTGCTGATAAGCCTTATCTCCTAAACGAGGCACTTTTTTAAGTTGTTTTCTGTCCTCAAAAGGGCCGTTTTCAGAACGGTACTGAACAATATTTTCAGCCAGCTTCTCTCCTATTCCACTAACATAACTCAATAAATGTTTACTCGCTGTATTAATATTGATTCCAACCGAGTTCACGCAACGAATTACCGTATTGTCTAATTCTTCTTTTAATTTCGTCTGATCCACATCATGTTGATATTGACCTACTCCAATTGCTTTTGGATCAATTTTTACCAATTCGGCCAGCGGATCTGAAAGTCGTCTTCCAATAGAAACCGATCCACGAACCGTAACATCATAATTTGGAAATTCCTCCCTCGCAATTTTTGATGCCGAATATACCGACGCTCCTGCCTCAGAAACAATAAAAACCTGTAACGGTTTGTCGAACGCGATTTTTTTGATGAAAAACTCCGTTTCACGCGAAGCGGTTCCGTTTCCAATAGAAATAGCGTCAATCTGATACGCATTTACCATAGAACGAATTTTTTTGATCGCCATAGTTTCCTCGTTTTGAGGCGCGTGAGGATAAATGGTTTCATTATACAACAGATCTCCTTTTTCATCTAAGCAAACTACTTTACAACCGCTTCTAAATCCCGGATCGATTGCCAAAATACGCTTTTCTCCCAAAGGCGGTGCCAATAACAGCTGTCCTAAATTGTTTGCAAAAACCTGGATTGAATTAGCATCCGCTTTTGCTTTTGCCTCCTGCAAAGTTTCATTTCCAATAGCAGGATTTAGCAATCGCTTATAACTGTCTTCAATCGCTAACTGCAAATGGGCTGTTGTACTGTTTTGTTTTTTAATAATGATCTCATCAATAATGTCATAGGCTTCGTCCAGATCAACATCCACTTTCATTTTTACGAATCCCTCATTTTCAGCACGAAGCATTGCTAATAAACGATGTGAAGGCGCTTTTGTCAACGGTTCTTCCCACTCAAAATACTGACTGAACTTTTGAGCTCCTTCTTCCTCACTCTTCTTTTTTACAACTTTAGTTGCTATCACTGCTTTTCGTTGATACAATCTTCGCAATTGTTTACGAACATAAATATTTTCGTTTATCCATTCCGCGATAATATCTCGTGCGCCCTGCATGGCAGCTTCTTCATTAATCACATTTTCGTTCAGGTATTGTGTTGAAATAAAATCAACATCAACATCATTCTCCGACATAATGATTTTTGCCAATGGTTCTAAACCAAATTCACGCGCAACATCAGCTTTTGTTTTCTTTTTCTTTTTAAAAGGCAAATAAAAATCTTCTATTTCCTGTAAATCAAAACTTTGCTCTATTTTCTGTTTCAGTTCCGGTGTAAGTGATTTTTGTTCTTCAATAGATTTCAAAACCGCTTCTTTGCGTTTTACAATCGTTTCATATTCCTTTTGAAGTTTTGCAATCTGCTCAATTTGAACTTCGTCCAGATTTCCGGTTGTATCTTTTCGGTAACGGGAAATAAACGGAACAGTACAATCTTCTTCTAGTAATTTTACCGTGTTTTGAATGTTAATTGCTGCTGTTGGGACAGACTTGGCAATGAATTGAATATTAGTCATACTTTATAATGAAATAATTTCTGGATTAGAAAATGAGATAATCTGTCTGTCAAAATTGACATTAGATTAATCAATCACCCCGCTAAAATAATATCTTTGTTTTTAATTTTAAGCCGATGGAAATTTTATTAACGTATTTTTTAGTTGTAAATATCACTGTTTTTATTCTCGCAGGATATGATAAATATCAAGCCCGGAAAAACAAACAAAGAATTCCTGAAAACACCTTATTTTTTCTGGAAGCCATTGGTGGCACAGTTGGATTGTTCTTAGCAATGTTATTCTTTAGACATAAAACGAGCAAATCTTCTTTTATTATAAAATTCTCGTTTATTCTTTTCATTCAGATTGTATTGATTTATCTAAAAATGAAAGTTAAATTTTAAACAATTACATTGTTAATAACTACATAAATACCTTTTTATCAATTACTTAAAAATAAAATTTTAGTTATTTAAACAACAAACCGGATGAATTTTTAAAATCCGCCCGGCTTATGTATTTAGTATTGGTGCGAAGCACCGAATTTTTTTTGACTTTTTACTGGCAAGCAATTTTATTCACTCTGTTTTGATGTCTTCCGCCTTCAAATTCAGTTGTTAAAAAGGTTTCAACAATTTCAACTGCTTGAGCAATAGAGGTAAAACGAGCCGGAATACTTACAATATTAGCATCGTTGTGTAAACGTGTTAAATAAGCAATTTCTTTAGTCCAGCATAAACCAGCTCTTACTTTTGGATGTTTGTTAGCCGTCATTGCAATTCCGTTTCCGCTACCGCAGATTACAATTCCAAAATCAGCTTTACCTTCAGATACATCACTTGCAACCGGGTGGCCAAAATCAGGATAATCAACAGAAGCCTCTGTATCAGTCCCATAATTGGTTACTTCATATCCTTTTGCCTGCAGCATTGCAACAATTGCTTTTTTATAATCCGGTCCTGCGTGGTCATTTCCTATCGAAATTTTCATTTTTTTATACTATTAAGTTGTGTGGTACAAATTTACTCAATTAATAAATGTTTGCCACGAAATACATCAATTTTCACGAATTTCTTTTTTCTGCTCACTTATAAACATTACATAAATCATCTCAATTATAATGGATGTACATTCGTAAAACCAGCCGTCAAAAAACAAAATTTATAACTATCATACTATCAGATTCTTAACAGTTATCAACATTATTAACAACTCTGTAACTGTCTCATTACCAATAAAGAATAATCATAATATTTGTTAAAATTTTGAAGTGTTGATAGTGATTCGTAATTCGTTGATATTCAATTAACTTTAAGTTAACATTATTTGTTAATAAGTTAGAATAGAAAATAAGAAGTTTTTTTTGGTCGTGTCGAAAAAAAACCTAATCCAAAACGCAAATGAAATAACCTAATAAAGTTTCAGGAATTTTTGGAAAAGTTATCAATACCAAAAATGCCATTTTCAACAAATATCAACATATGAACTTATCTACAAATTGAATTCATTTTTGGTTGTCAACCGTTGTTAATTAAAATACAAAAACTCTTAGAAATTAATCCTTTAACAAAATATAAGTATGTTGATAACTCAAGATAACTAAGAGAAACTTCATTTCAATGCTTTTAAAAATAAATTTATTCGACATATTAACAAGCTATAATAACAACCAAATTTTTTTAAATTTTTAAAATTCTTTTTTGTTGTATTTAATATATGTTGACAACTTTGAAAACTGAAAAAGAAAAAAATTAAATTTTATTTGAATTCAAAGCTAATTTGAATTTGTTTTTGATTGTTGTTTCAAACGATTTTCAGAGGATTGTTCAGATTGTCCAGAATTTGCTGAACTTCTTCGAAATCGTTCGGATGAACTTTGAGTTTGATTCCACCCAGCGCAGTGCTGTACAAGGGAACGACAGACAGTGTCATTTCGTTTTCAAAAAAATAAGGAATCCCTTCCTGTTCTAATAAGTGTTTCAGAACCACGGTTTCGTGTAAATAATTGAATACAGCAATGGTTTTAAAGCTTTCCATATCAGGTCTTTTTGTAAAGATACTCAAATGAATAGTACCAAAATTTGTTCTTGGTACTAATTTGAATAGACGAATTGCAACGACTTCCAGAAAGTTATATTTTTAATAATTTATTTGTTAAAATATATAATCTGATATCTTATTTGTAATTTTAAACTTTTAAGAAAAGATATATGAGTAAGAAAATTAGAAAGCCGATAAAAAAAGAGAAAGATTTCTCTAGTAAAATAGTAAAAATTTTATCGCAAAGCCCTAATAAAGGATTCAACTACAAACAAATAGCAGCAAAACTTGAACTTGACGATACTAAAAGCAGAAATCAAATTATAAAAGATTTAAAAATTCTGGCTGCTTCAAAGAAAATTATTGAATCAGAACCGGGTAAATATTTAGTAAAAGCCGAAAGTCAGGATTATTACGAAGGCACAATTGATATGACCAGTAGGAAAACGGCATATTTTATTTGTGATGAGTTTAGCGAAGATGTATTTATTCCAACCAATAATTTAAACAGAGCTTTAGACAAAGACAAAGTAAAAGTTTATGTTTACAACCGAAGAAAAGGTAAAAGACCTGAAGGTGAAGTAATTAGCGTAATCGAAAGAAACAAAACGGAGTTTGTTGGAGTAATTGATATTCAGGCCAATTTTGCCTTTGTATCTACCGCAAACCCTAAGATGTATACGGATATTTTTATTCCAAAAGATAAACTGGGAGAAGCAGAAAATGGTGACGTTGTTTTAGTTGGTATTGAAGATTGGCCTAAAAGAGCCGATAGTCCGTTTGGATCTGTATTAAGAGTTTTAGGAAAACCCGGAGAACACAATACGGAGATTCATGCGATTTTGGCCGAATACGGTTTACCGGCAGATTTTCCGGTAGAAGTAGAAGTTTATGCTCAAAAAATTGATACCTCAATTCAGGAAGCTGAGATTGCAAAACGTCGTGATATGCGTGATACACTTACGTTTACGATAGATCCGAAAGATGCTAAAGATTTTGATGATGCCTTATCTTTCAAAAAGTTAGAGAATGGAAATTATGAAATTGGAATTCATATTGCCGACGTTTCCTATTACCTGGAAGAAGGAACAATCTTAGATGATGAGGCCTATCAACGTGCCACTTCGGTTTATTTGGTCGATAGGGTAGTACCAATGCTTCCGGAAGTATTGTCTAATTTTGCCTGTTCATTACGTCCAAATGAAGAGAAATATACTTTCTCAGCTATTTTTGAAGTTTCTCCAACTGCACAGGTTATTAACCAATGGTTTGGAAGAACTGTGATTTATTCTGATCAGCGATTTGCATACGAAGAAGCACAGTATATAATTGAAACAAAAGACAATACAATTCCTGTTGATATCTCAATTACCGGAGAATCGTATACGGTTTCTGATGAAATTACGGAAGCCACTTTAAAATTAGATGAGTTAGCAAAGATTTTAAGAAGAAAAAGAATGGCCAATGGTGCTATTTCTTTTGATAAAGTCGAAGTAAAATTCAACCTGGATGAAGAAGGAGAACCGGAAGGAGTGTATTTCAAAATTTCAAAAGATGCCAATCATCTGATCGAAGAATTTATGCTTTTGGCCAACAGAAAAGTAGCAGAATACATTGGTAAACAAAAGAAAACATTCGTTTACAGAATCCATGATGAACCTAACGAAGACAAATTAATTGCGATGCAAACCTTAATTGCTAAATTTGGTTATAAAATAGATTTTAGAAACAAAGGAGATATTTCGAAATCACTGAATGCTTTGATGGAAGAAGTAAATGGTAAAAAAGAGCAGAATTTAATTGATACTCTGGCGATCAGAAGTATGAGTAAAGCGAAATATTCGACAGAGAATATTGGTCACTATGGTTTAGCTTTTGATTATTACAGCCATTTTACATCACCAATTCGTCGTTATCCGGACGTTATGGTACACCGCTTGCTGCAGTATTATTTAGACAATGGAGCTTCTGTAGATGAAGAAGCCTACGAAACAAAATGTTTACATTGTTCGAATATGGAAAGTTTAGCCACTAATGCTGAGCGTGACAGTATCAAATACATGCAGGTGAAATACATGCAGGATCACCAGGACGAGGAATTTCTTGGTGTTATTTCTGGTGTTACGGAATGGGGAATTTATGTGGAGATTGTTTCCAACAAATGCGAAGGAATGGTAAGAATCAGAGAGATAAAAGATGATTATTATACTTTCGATGAAAAACAATATGCATTAGTTGGAGCCACTTCAAACAGCATTTTACAATTAGGAGACGAAATTTATGTAAAAGTTAAAAATGCTGATTTAGTTAAAAAACAGTTGGATTTTCATTTTTTAAGAAGAGCAGAATAGAAGTTTAATTTAAAAGAATAGAAGTATGAAAAAGTTAATTATAGTAGCTGCAATTTTATTGGTTCAGATGTCTTTTGGTCAGGTTACTAAAGAGTTAGGTGATTTTGATTCGGTTAAAGTATTTGATAAGTTAAGTGTAAAATTAGTTCAGTCTTCAGAAAATAAGATTGTAATTAAGGGAGCAAGAGAATCAGAAGTCGAAGTTGTTAACAAGAAAGGTTTATTAAAATTAAGAATGCCTTTTCCTAAGTTATTATCAGGAAATGATTTGGATATTACCGTATATTACAAACGTTTAGAGCTTATAGATGTTAATGAAGGAGCTAGTGTTAGTAGTAAAGATGTTATAAAAGCAACGGTATTTAAAGTAAGTGCACAAGAAGGCGGAACGATTAATGTTGAATTAAATGTTGATAAACTTAATGTAAGCTCCGTTTCCGGTGGTTCAATTACTTTAAGTGGTAAAGCCGATAATCAGGATGCAGGTCTTGGAGCCGGTGGTTATTTGTTGGCAAGTAAATTAAAGACCTCACAAACGAAAGTAAGCGTTTCTGCGGGAGGAAAAGCAGATGTGAATGCTTCAACCCTTGTTGATGCAAAAGTGAGCGCAGGAGGCTCTATTTACATTTATGGAAAACCGAAGCAAATAAATCAAAAAACGGTTTTTGGAGGTAAAATTGAAGAAGTAAAATAAGAAATTGTATTTGAATGATAAATGATATTTTGGCTGGACTGCCATGGGGACTTTTTTTAAGTTTTATGGTAGGTCCGGTATTTTTTATACTATTGGAAACCAGTATTACGAAAGGATTCAGAGCTGCATTAGTTTTTGATCTTGGTGTAGTATTAGGTGATATTTTCTTTATTGCAATTGCCTACTTGGGAAGTTACAGACTGATTCAGAGTTTAAAAGACAAACCTGCTCTTTTTATTTTTGGCGGAATTATTATGCTGGCGTACGGTATAATTTCTTTCGTAAGACTAAAGAAAGAAGCAAAAATAAACGACGAAGAAATCGATCGTGATATTATTAAAAGAAACTATGGTAGTTTATTTGTAAAAGGCTTTTTATTGAACGTTATTAACATTGGTGTTCTTGGTTTTTGGTTAGCCGTTATTATTTCTGTTGGTCCAAAATTAGAAATGCAAAATTCGAGAATGTTTACTTTTTTTACTTCGGTTATCATTACCTATTTAGTAGTTGATTGCCTTAAAATATTATTAGCCAAACAATTAAAATCAAAAATGACACCTACGAATATCCTAAAAATTAAAAAAGGTATTAGTATTGTATTGATGGTTTTTGGTGTTGTTTTAATGATTCAGGGTTGGTTTCCGAAAGAGAAAGAAATGGTTAAAAACGCTTTCGAAAAGATTGAAAAGTAAGTTGTTAATAACTCCAAATTATAAAATTAAACCTCTGTATATCAGAGGTTTTTTTATGTTTATAATGTTTTTTTTCGTTCTGAGGAACGAAGAACGACAAGATTGTGTAATTGTACTAAATATAAACCGGACAGGTTTTTAAAACCTGTCCGGTTTGTTATTGTTGACAATGTTATTTTGCGTAAACTTTGTCATTTCGAGGAACGAGAAAGCTTAGTAAGAAGCTCGACAAAGATTGACAATTGTTACGAATATTTACTTCGTTGCTAAACCGGACAGGTTTCAAAAACCTGTCCGGTTTGCTATTGTTAACAACGTTATTTTGCGTAAATTTTGTCATTTCGAGGAACGAGAAATCTTAGTAAGAAGCTCGACAAAGATTGGATAATTGTTGCATAGTTAATTGCTAAGATTTCTCCTTACGTTGAAATGACAAGATTGATGGAAAATTTAGACATAAAAAAAGAGATAGATTTCTGTATCTCTTTTTGAGATATTGTTCGGATTCGAATATAAATCTTTATCTAATTTTTTCTAAAAATTACCATAAAAAAAAGACACATTTCTGTATCTCTTTTTGAGGTATTGTTCGGATTCGAATATAAATCTTTATCTAATTTTTTCTAAAAATTACCATAAAAAAAAGACACATTTCTGTATCTCTTTTTGAGGTATTGTCCGGATTCGAACATAAATCTTTATCTAATTTTTTCTAAAAATTAAACATAAAAAAAACCTCTAAATTTCTTTAGAGGTTTTAGAGGCATCGTCCGGATTCGAACCGGAGTAGGAGCTTTTGCAGAGCCCAGCCTAGCCGCTCGGCCACGACGCCATTACTTGAACGGATGGCAAAAGTAACTAAAATCTTTAAATTTCAAAAGTTTCAAAGTAACTATTTTAAAAAATTAGCATTTTTAAAGAAAAAATTATTTTCTCGTTTCCGTCATTTTTATAGTAACTGTTTCAACATCACCACCAATAGGAGGATTTATCTTAGAAACCCAAACAGTAGTTTTTTCTATCATTTCAATCTCCGAAAGTACACGAATATTGATTCTTTTGGCTACATGCTCTAATAAATGAGAGCGAATTGCCATTTCTTCGGTTACAATTTTGTTCAAATGAACGTAATCAACAGTATCTAACAAATGATCTGTTTGTGCAGATTTTTGTAAATTAGTTTTGATTTTTAGATCAACCGTGTAATCAGATCCAATTTTTCCTTCTTCAATTAAACATCCATGGTAGGAAAAAGTACGGATGTTTTTTAATTTTATAACTCCCATTTTCTTATTGTTTAAAGTTTAAAGTTTCAGGTTCAACGACACTTAAATGACTTTAAACCTGAAACCTGAAACCTTTTTTTTATCTTTGCTAAAATTACTATAAAATAATGGCATCAGAAGAGAAATCACTCAATTTTATTGAACAAATCATAGAGGAAGATCTAAAATCAGGTCTTTCTAAAACTAAACTTCATTTTCGTTTTCCACCAGAACCAAATGGATATTTGCACATTGGGCATGCAAGTTCTATTGCATTAAATTTTGGTTTGGGAATTGATTATCAGTCACCTGTAAATTTACGTTTTGACGATACAAATCCCGAAAAAGAAGAACAGGAGTTTGTTGATGCTATAAAAAAAGATGTAGAATGGCTGGGATATACCTGGTCAGAAGAACGTTATGCTTCAGATTATTTTCAGCAATTATACGATTGGGCAGTTCTGTTAATTAAGAAAGATAAAGCTTATGTAGACAGTCAGTCTTCAGAAGAAATGGCGATTCAAAAAGGAACTCCGTCAACGATAGGAACTGATAGTCCGTACAGAAATCGTTCAGTTGAAGAGAATTTAGACCTGTTTGAAAGAATGAAAAATGGTGAATTTGAGGCTGGTACTCATATTCTTCGTGCCAAAATAGACATGAAATCAACCAATATGTTGATGCGTGATCCTATCATGTACAGAATTTTACACAAACATCATCATAGAACAGGGGATAACTGGAAAATCTACCCAATGTACGATTGGGCACATGGACAAAGTGATTATTTGGAAGGCATTTCACACTCATTTTGTACACTGGAATTTTTGCCTCACCGTGAATTATACGATTGGTTTTTAGACCAAATTTTTGAAGATAATAAACTACGTCCGAAGCAGAGAGAATTTGCCAGACGTAATCTTTCGCATACAGTTGTAAGTAAAAGAAAATTACAGCAACTAGTTAAGGAAAAGCATGTTAACGGTTGGGATGATCCTAGAATGTCAACCATTTCGGGACTAAGAAGAAGAGGTTATACTGCTGCATCTTTGCGTAATTTTGCTAATACAATTGGTATTGCAAAACGTGATAACCTGATCAGTGTATCGGTTTTAGAATTCTGTATCCGTGAAGATTTGAACAAAATTGCACCACGTGTAATGGCCGTTTTAGATCCGGTAAAATTGGTAATAACAAATTATCCTGAAGGAAAAGAGGAGTGGTTGGAAGCCGAAAATAATCAGGAAGATGAAAATGCAGGTTTCAGAAAAGTACCTTTTTCACGTGAATTATATATCGAAAGAGAAGACTTTTTAGAAGAAGCCCCTGCTAAATTTTTCCGTCTTACTTTAGGAAAAGAAGTACGTTTAAAAAATGCTTATATCATTAAAGGAGAAAGTGTTATAAAAGATTCAGAAGGTAATATTACAGAGATTCATGTAAGTTATGACACTGATTCTTTAAGCGGAAGCGGGACAGAAGCAAGTCAGAGAAAAGTATCCGGGACCTTACATTGGGTTTCCATTCAGCATGCAGTTGAAGCAGAAGTTCGTATGTACGATCGTTTGTTTACAGATGAAGCTCCGGACAGTTATAAAGAGAAAAATTTCTTAGATTTTGTGAACCCAAATTCGTTAGAAATAATTACAGGATTTGTTGAACCAAGTTTGGCTACAGCTCAAAATGAAGATAAATTTCAGTTTCAACGTTTGGGTTATTTTACAGTGGATAAAGATTCAACTCCTTCAAAATTAGTATTTAACAAAACGGTTGGACTAAAAGATGCCTGGGAAGAGAAGGGTAAAAAAGAAGAAAATAGTATCAACAATTCTTTGAAGGATATCAATAAATATTTCAAAGTGGAGACAAAAGCAGAACGTATTGCTATTGAAAGTGCAATAGGGGAGAGCATTAAAAATGTTTCTAGTTTTTCGTTGTTGCAAAATTCTTTAAAGAAGAATATTAACAATAACAAAGGATCATTGTTGTTTGCTCAGTTTATCCTAAAATATTCAAGTTTAAAATCTCCTGATTTTGAAGAAGACGATATTAAAAAATTGTACACGATGTCTCTTCGCAGTGAATCTACTTATGTGAGATCTAAAGCACTTTTAAATTTAAGAGATTTAGAAAATGAAAGTTTAAGAAAGCAATTTGAAGAAGATATTTTGAAGTTACATTCAAATCCTCCAAAAAATGCTTCGGAGAGAGAAATTGAAATTCTTTCTGAAATGATTCAAAAATAATATAATTATAATCTATTAAAAAGCGCTTTTTATAAGCGTTTTTTTTATTATTTATATTTTCTATTAATACTTAAAAAAATATAGAGGTTTTAGATTGAAAATAGCCTTCATAAGTTGATTTTAAGCTATAAAAAAACTTCTTTCGACTCATTTATCATCTTTATAAAAATAGTTAAAAATTTAGCTTTATTTTAATTTTAGCTTTTATTTTAGTCAGATTTGCTGCTTTTGAACATTAGATTATGGAAAAAGTTATGAATTCGACTGGTTTTGCAAATTTTCCAAAGAATTTATTCAATCTTATCACTTTTGAAGCAAAATGAAAAGTGAAAACTATATTAATTAATTTTATCTATTAAGTTTTATTATAATTAAGTTTATAGTTATTATTTATAAAAATTATTTAATATATTAATTTTATAGTTTTTATAGATTAAAAATGACTTTCATAAATTAAATTTAAGACAGAAAAAATAATCAGTGGAGTTATTTATCATCTTTTAAAAAATGATTTAAAAATAAAGCTAATATTAATTTTAGCTATTTTTAGGGTAGAATTTTTAGACGAAGAACCCATTATTGCTCATAAAATTCGTAGTTATCTAATTTTTGTAAAACGGAAGATAAATTTGGTTCAAAAGAGAGATTTAAATGGGAATTTTAACCAATTAGCTTATGATTTATTTTAATTATAAAATTTTAATTTTGTTATGTTTTTATCTATTATTTATAAAAACTATTTTATTTTTAAAATTTATAGATGTTTTAGATTAAAAATGGCTTTAATAGAGTGGTTTTAAAATAATTTTTTATTTCTTCCATATCATAACTCATTTATTGAATAATCGTTGATTTACGGCCTTTATTTTAGTTTTTGATGTTATTTTTCTCAGTTTAACGGGTTATTAACACACAATTGTTTATAAAGTTCGTATTTTTATGCAAATGTCAAATTGAAAATGTTTTTCGATAATTTAAAACGAAAGCTGAGAATCGAAAAGTGAGTTGGGGTAAAGTTTAAAAATGATTCATTTTTACTTTAGTTTTAATTCTGAAAATGAATTCTTGCCAATCGTTTTATATTCTAATTTTCATTGTGATCTCATTTTGATAATATTTTAGGAGATAAGTATTTTTTCAAAATAGTTTCATAATGTTAAAAATCATAGAATTATTCATACTGATAGTTTCAAATTTTGATTTTCAATTTTTGACTGTAAACAATTTTAAATTTATTTAGTTATGAAAAATATTATTATTACACTGTCGTTTTTATTTGCAAATCTTGCAATTGGTCAAACACACCAAATTACAAAACACAATGGAGAACAATTGGATGTTAATTTCATCAAACAGGAAAATGATTTAATTTATTATTCATTAGATGGGAGTAGAGAAGAACAGAAAATTAGTAAGTACGCAGTTTCACAATTGACCAATAAAGAAACAAAAGAAACTAAAAAAATAACCGATAAAGTTCTGGTTGATTCTAAATCAGATTACAAATTGGTTACCGTTTTGCCTCAGGAGAAAACAGCCGGTTTGAAACAGGTGGCTAATTTTTCAGGAGTGTCAACAAAGACAAAAGGGGAGTCGCCACTTGCAAATCAGAAACAGACTGCTATGAGAATAAAAGCAAAATCGGCTTCAAATGGATATCCATTTGTGAGTATTGTTGAAAAAGCAGATGGAAAGTATGAAGCGGTAGCTTATGCGTATTAAATTTTGTGTTAACTTTTATTAAATAACATCAAGTCAATATTTTATAGTTTAAAAAAAGAGTACCTTTATTAATCACTTAAATTAAATATTATGTCAAAGAATCTAAATACTGTAGCAGCAATTATAGGTGCTGCGGCCGCTGGTGCAGCGATTGGAATTTTATTTGCTCCTGATAAAGGATCTAAAACTCGTGCTAAACTGAAAGAAGGTTTAGATGATGCGGCGCATAATTTAAAAGATTCACTTTCAGCAAGTTCTGAAGTACTGCGTGAAAAGTTTACACATGCAAAAGAAAATTTAGACGGAACTTATGGAGAGCTGCTTTCAAATATGAGTTATAAAACAGAAGAAGTAATTAGTTTCTTAGAAGCTAAACTGGCTGATTTAAAAGCACAAAACGCTAAACTTCAGAAATAATAATCCGGAAGCACAAAGCTTAGAATGATTTGTTGGATTGTTTCGGTTATTTTATTCTTAGAATAACCAAATGACAATTTTTAAATCATAAGTTTTGTGCTTCTTTTTTTAACCAAAACTACAACTATGGCTTTTGAAGAATTAAAAGAGAATACTGAAAATATTCAGGATCAGGCTAAAATTTATCTCGACAGTCATTTGGCCTACTATAAACTTTGGGGTTTTAAGGTCGCAATGAAATCGACCACTCTGATTTTTAAGTTTACTTTGATATTATTGTGTGTTGGAATGGTATTACTTTTTGGATCTGTAGCAGCAGCATTCGCTTTTAGTAATTTGTTTGGAAGTTACACTTTAGGATTCCTGACAGTAGGAGGGATCTATCTTTTGGCAACAATACTACTTTTCTTTGTAAAAGATAAGTTTGTAGAAGGACCAATTTTAGAGAAATTTTCAGAAATATTTTTTAATGATTAATTATGGAGACAAAAAAATATTCATCATACGCTGAAATCGAGAGAGATTTGGAAATTCTGAAATTAGAGAAAGATATTAATTACCAAAAATTAGTATTAAGTTTTCAAAAAACTAAAGAGTCTATAACACCACAAAATGTAATTAACGGAGTATTTTCTTCTTATAAAGAGTATTTCTTTAACTCATATCCACAAATTTTACAATCCATTTTACCCTATATTATCAATTGGTTTATAAAGAAAAAAAGAGGCAAATAAGCCTCTTTTTCTTTTTTAAATTATTTTATTTCCGGTTGAATGTCATCTTCATAACCGGATTGTTGTGGTTCGATTGGTTTTATTTTTTCAATTTTCTTGTTCGTTTTTTTCATCATTTCACCAACCTGGTTAGAAGCTGTAAACGAAGCAACCATATTGTTGAGCATATCACTTCCGGCTTGTGGAGAATTTGGTAACAAGATTAGGTTCGAATTGGCATCAGCACCAATTGCCTGTAACGTATCATAATGTTGTGTAACTACAATTAAGGCAGAAGCTTCCTGAGAATTGATACCAACATTGTTTAAAACTTCAACACTTTCTACAAGACCTCTGGCAATTTCACGACGCTGATCTGCAATACCTTGACCTTGTAAACGTTTGCTTTCGGCTTCGGCTTTTGCTTTTGCAACGATTCTGATTCTGGAACTTTCGGCTTCAAATTCAGCAGCAGTTTTTTCTCTGTCAGCAGCATTAATTCTGTTCATGGCATTTTTTACCTGAATGTCAGGATCAATATCAGTCACCAAAGTATTGATGATATCATAACCATAAGTGGTCATCGCTTCATTCAATTCTCTTTTTACTGCAATCGCAATATCATCTTTTCTTTCAAAAACGTCATCCAGTTTTAGTTTTGGAACTTCGGCACGTACCACATCAAATACATAAGCTGTAATCTGATCGTGTGGATATTCTAATTTATAAAAAGCATCGTATACTTTTTCCTGAATAACTTTAAATTGTACCGAAACTTTCATTTTTATGAAAACGTTGTCTCTGGTTTTGGTTTCAATAATAACATCTAACTGTTGTATTTTAAGATTAACACGTCCGGCCAATCGGTCAACCAAAGGAATTTTTAATTGCAATCCTGAATTTCTTACGCTTAAAAATTTCCCAAATCTTTCTATAATTACTGACGATTGTTGTTTGACGGTAAAGAAGGAGGACATTAGTATAAAAAATGCCAGGACTAAAATGATAATAAATGCTGTGTTCATGGTGATAATGATTTAGTTTTTGATGTTGTAAATTACGAATATTCTTCCAATTTAAAATTTTAAAACATTAAAAAAACGCTAAGAACATTTGTTTGATGTTACCTAGCGTTTCTATTTTTAAATGGAATTCTTATTATAAAGTTGAAATTGCTTTTTGAATTCTTGAAATAGTTTCTTCTTTTCCTATGATTTCAACAATGTCAAATAGGTGAGGGCCTTTTAGTGCTCCAACCAAACTAAGCCTGAAGGGCTGCATGACTTTCCCTATACCAATTTCATTTTTAGTCAGCCAGTCTTTTACAATGGTTTCAATATTGGCAGAAGTAAAATCTTCAATATTTTCCAGAACCGAAATTAATTCTTGCATTAAAGCAGGTGTTTCTTCCTTCCAGTTTTTACTTGCTTTTTCATCATAAGACGTTGGTGCCTGGAAAAAGAAATCCGTTAAATCCCAAAATTCTGAAACAAAATTAGCTCTTTCCTTAATCAGTGAAACAATTCTTGTAAGCTTTGCAATGTCTTCCTGAGCGGAGACGAAGGAAGAGAAGCCTTTTTCTTCTAAAATAGGAGAGAAGCTTTTTGCTAAATCGGCATCATTTTGTTGGATAAGATGCTGATGGTTGAACCATTTATTTTTCTCAGGATCAAATTTTGCTCCCGCTTTATGTACTCTGTTCAAATCAAAAGAGGCTACTAATTCTTCTAAAGAGAATATTTCTTTGTCCGTTCCATCATTCCATCCTAACAAAGCCAGGAAGTTTACAACCGCTTCCGGGAAAAATCCTTTTTCTCTGTATCCGGATGAAATGCCTTCTTCCGTTTTCCATTCCAATGGAAACACAGGAAATCCTAATTTGTCACCGTCTCTTTTAGATAATTTTCCATTTCCAATTGGTTTTAAAATTAAAGGTAAATGTGCAAATTCAGGGGCATCCCAGCCAAAAGCTCTGTATAATAAAACGTGAAGAGGCATAGAAGGAAGCCATTCTTCACCACGAATTACATGTGAAGTTTCCATCAAATGATCATCTACAATATTGGCTAAGTGATACGTTGGCATTCCGTCACTTTTGAATAATACTTTATCATCCAATAAATTGGTTTCAAATTTTACATCACCACGAATAATATCTTTTAAATGTAAAGTTTCGTCAACCGGAGTTTTAAAACGAATGACATAATGTTCTCCATTGGCAATTCTTGACGCAGCTTCATCGGTAGAAATTACCAAAGAAGTATCCAACTTTTCACGGTTGTGATGATTGTATATAAACGTTTTTCCTTCAGCTTCGTGTTGCTTTCTGTGTGCATCCAATGCTTCCGGAGTATCAAATGCATAATATGCCCAGCCAGACTGAATCAACTGATCGGCATATTTTTGGTATATTTCTTTACGATCACTCTGTCTGTAGGGACCAAATTTTTCATTTTTTCCAACTGTTTCTTCAGGAGCAATTCCTAACCACTCCAGCGCTTCCATAATATAAGCTTCAGCACCTGGAACAAAACGAGTCTGATCTGTATCTTCAATTCTCAGATAAAAAACACCGTTATGTTTTTTTGCAAATAAATAATTAAATAGGGCAGTACGAACACCGCCAATATGTAATGGTCCAGTTGGACTTGGTGCAAAACGCACACGAACTTGCTTTGACATTTGTTTAAATTTTGATGCAAAGATACGGTTTATGATTTTAGATTTTAGAATGTCGATTTCAGATTTTTGCCTCCTAAAAGCTTAGCGTCTTAGTAACTTAGAATCTTAAAAGGTATTATTAAAATTACTACTTTTATAGGTTATAAATAAAAGAGATTCATTTTGAAAACAACATCTGCCATATATCAAAAATTAGAAGCGTTTATAAAAAAATATTATACGAATGAATTGATAAAAGGAGGACTTCTTTTTATTGGTTTTGGATTATTGTATTTTCTTTTTACACTTTTTATAGAGTATTTTCTATGGTTGAAACCATTTGGAAGAACCGTATTGTTTTGGTTATTTGTTGGAGTAGAAGTTTTTCTTTTGTTTCGATTTATTTTATTTCCCATTTTTAAGTTATTTAAACTCCAAAAGGGAATAGATTACAATCAGGCTTCGGCTATTATTGGGAACCATTTTACGGAAGTAAGTGATAAGTTGACTAACTTTTTGCAATTATCGGCTTCAGGAAATACAGCCGAAAGTTCAGAATTAATGCTGGCTTCAATAGAACAAAAAGCCAATTCATTACAACCGATTCCGTTCGGTAATGCTATTAATTTTAACAACAACAAAAAGTATTTGCCATTAGCAATCGTTCCGGTTTTGCTTTTTGCCGTGTTTTATATTTCAGGAAACAGTACTATTATTTCGCAAAGTTTAAATAGAGTAGTGCACTTTAATGCCACGTTTTTACCTCCGGCACCTTTTAAATTTGTTGTTCTAAATCAGAATTTACAAACCGAACAAAACAAAGATTTTGTTATCAAGATGGAATCTGTTGGTAAGATCGTTCCCGAAAATGTGATGATTCATATTGGGAATGAAAGTTATTTTATGGAATCTTCTCAACCGGGAAAGTTTGAATTCAAAGTAGAAAAACCAGTTGAAAATGTTTCTTTCTCTTTTGAAGGTAATACAGTTTCATCAGAAGAATACGAATTGAAAGTGATCACAGTTCCATCAATTGCGAACTTCGAGATGGTACTTAATTTCCCATCTTACTTAAAAAAGAAAGTAGAAATTATTCAGGGAACAGGTAATGCAATTCTACCTGAAGGAACTTTGGTAACCTGGAAAATGAAAACACAATCTACTCAGGAGATCGTTTGGAAGGGCGAAAATTCAATTTTTAAGTTTAATAGAGACCAAAATGAGTTTAAATTGGCTAAAAGTATCAGTCAAAATACAGAATATCAAATTCTTACCTCGAATAATAAGGTTAAAAACTATGAAAAATTGGATTATCAGCTCTCAGTGATCAAAGATCAGCACCCATCAATCCATGTTGCACCAGCTCCGGATAGTTTGAAGTTAGATAAAAATTATGTTCTGGGCAGGTTAGGCGATGATTATGGTTTGTCTAAATTACAGGTTGTGTATTATGAAAGAAACAAACCCAACACTGCCAAGCGTGGAACAATACCTGTGAAGTCAGGAGTATTTGATCAGTTCGTTTTTAACTTTCCAAGTAATCTGGCAGTGCAGGAGGGAGTATCTTATGAATACTATTTTGAAGTTTTTGATAACGATGCACCACATGGTTTCAAAAGTACAAAGTCTTCTGTGTTTTCTGATCGTGTGGCTACCACTGATGAAATTCATGATCTGGAATTGCAACAGCAGAATGAGAATATTAATAGTTTGGAGAAGTCTTTAAAGAATCAAACGAAACAGTTTTCTGAGATGGACAAGATTCAGAAAGCGGGTAAAGAGAAAGAGAATTTAGAGTTTAAAGATCAGCAAAAAGTAAATGATTTTATCAAGCGTCAGAAACAACAAGACGAATTGATGAAACAGTTTACAGAGAAGATGAATAAAAATCTGGACAAGTTTCAATCGGATAAGAAAGATAAAACAGCTGAAGATTTGCAAAAGAGATTGGACAATGCTGAAAAGGATTTGGAAAAAAACCAGAAGTTAATGGAGGAATTGAAGAATCTAAATGACAAGTTGAATAGCGAAGATCTGTTTGATAAGATGGAAAAATTCAAACAGATTAGTAAAAACCAATCCCGTAATTTAGAACAATTGGTTGAATTGACAAAGCGTTTTTATGTATCCAAGAAAGCAGAACAAGTTGCTGAAAAGTTAAACAAGCTAGCTGAGAAACAAGAGCAGCTTTCAAATAAAGACAAAGAAAATACACAGGACAAACAAGAAGATATTAATAAAGAGTTTGATAAAATTCAGGAAGATTTAAAGAATCTGAAAGAAGAAAACAAAACATTAAAAGCTCCACTTGACATTCCGAATGATGCTTCAAAGGAAAAAGAGGTGAAGAATGATTTGCAGAAAGCTTCAGAAGAATTGAGTAAAAAGAATTCCGCATCAGCCAAACCTAAGCAAAAGAGTGCTGCTAAAAAAATGAAAAGTATGGCAGAACAAATGGATGCCGGTATGGAAGGTGGAGAACAGGAACAAATGGAAGAAGATGTTGCTATGCTTCGTCAGATTCTGGATAATCTTTTAGCCTATTCTTTGTCGCAGGAAGATGTAATGAAACAATTTAGAACAATGAAATTGGGTTCGTCAGCGTATACGAAGAACATTAAAATTCAACAAAATTTGAAACAACAGTTCAGATATGTGGATGACAGTTTGTTTGCTTTATCACTTCGTAACCCTAAAGTCGCCGAAGATGTAACCAAAGAAATTGGAAATGTACAGTACAATATTGATAAAGCTATTGAAAGTTTAAGCGATGTTCAGGTTCCAAAAGGAGTATCGCATCAGCAGTATGCAGTTTCCTCTGCAAATAAGTTGGCAGATTTTCTGAGTGATTTATTAAATAATATGCAGATGTCTATGTCGAAGCCGGGATCTGGAAAACCAAAACCGGGTGATGGACAAGGAATGCAATTACCGGATATTATCCAAAAACAAAAAGGTTTAGGAGATAAGATGAAAGAAGGGATGAAGTCGGGTAGTAAACCGGGAGATAAACCTGGGGATAAATCAGGAGAAAAACCGGGGGATAAACCGGGGGATAAACCGGGGGATAAACCGGGCGAAGGAAAAAATGGTGAAGGCAAAGAAAGTAATGGTAAGGATGGTAAAGGTAAAAACGGTGATGGTAAAACGGGTCAGGGAAATAAGAATGGAGGACAAAGTAATGGGCAGATGAAGGACAATGATGGAGAAGGAGATGCTGAAGCAATCATGGAAATTTACAAAGAGCAAGTAAAATTACGTGAAGCCTTGCAAAAAGAACTTGCTAAAAAAGGATTAGATTCTCAAGGTAAATCTGTAATCGATCAGATGAAAGCTTCTGAAAAACAAATTTTGAATAAAGGTTTTAAGAATGAGAACTTGCAGCGTATTCTTAATATTCAACAAGAATTACTAAAATTAAACAACGCAGTTCAACAACAAGGCCAAGATACGAAGCGTCAATCTGAAACTAATAAGACTGAATTTCCTAACAGAACAAATGCATTGCCGAGTTCATTACTGGAATATTTAAACAGTGTGGAGATATTAAACAGACAATCACTACCTTTGCGCTCGAATTTTAATCAAAAAGTTCAAGAATATTTTAATACAAAATGATCAATTTTAATTACGAAACCGAATTTACTTTAGACAACGAACAAGCTTTTTCTGATTGGTTAAGTGCTGTTATCGTTTCTGAAAACAAAAACGAAGGAGAGATAAATTACATTTTTTGTGATGATGAGTATCTTCATAAGATTAATGTAGAGTATCTAAATCATGATACGTTAACAGATATAATCAGTTTTGATTATACAGTTGGGAACGAACTTAACGGGGATATTTTTGTTTCTGTTGAAAGAGTAGAAGATAATGCTAAAGATTTTAATGTTTCTTTTACTGAAGAATTGAAGAGAGTTTTAGCGCACGGCATATTACATTACTGTGGATATAAAGATAAAAGTGATGCTGAAGCGGAGTTAATGCGATCTAAAGAAGATGAAAAGATTGCTATGTTTCACGTGGAACAGTAGATAAATTACCTTTTTTAAATTTAGTTTTACGTGTTCCACGTGAAACATTAAAGAGTAGAAGAAGGTTATTATATTAAAGTGTTTCACGTGGAACATAAAAATAGACAGTTTATTCTGTGTATGAAAAAATTAAATGTTCCACGTGGAACGATTGATTTTTGGTAAAGAAGGGCTTTAGATTGTTTCACGTGAAACAATAGTCTTTGGAAATTATAGAGGTTCGGTTTAGAAAAAGGTTTAAGAATTGAATGGAGTTTTTAATTTGTATTTTGAACCAGGAAGCTTTAGCCTGAAATTTGAAACTTGAAAAAGAAAAACCACGTTCCACGTGGAACAAAAGAAAAGAAAATTAATTCTGAGAACCGCCTTAAACGGTTTGAAGAGAATAATAAAACAAAATGTTTTTAGAAGAATACGATGTTATTGTAGTTGGTGCTGGTCATGCAGGATCTGAGGCCGCGGCAGCGGCAGCAAATTTGGGATCCAAAACTTTATTGGTTACAATGAGTTTGCAGAACATCGCACAGATGTCTTGTAATCCTGCGATGGGAGGAATTGCAAAAGGACAGATCGTGCGTGAGATTGATGCGTTGGGCGGATACTCAGGAATTGTTTCTGACCGAACGGCTATTCAATTTAAGATGTTGAATAAATCGAAAGGACCGGCAATGTGGTCGCCAAGAGTTCAAAGTGATCGAATGCGTTTTGCTGAAGAATGGAGAATGATGTTGGAGGGAACTCCAAATTTGGATTTCTACCAAGAGATGGTCAAAGGTTTGATTATTGAGGATGGTAAAATAAAGGGAATCAAAACTTCGTTGGGAGTGGAGATTAGATCGAAGTCTGTTGTTTTGACGAACGGAACTTTTTTGAACGGTTTAATTCATATCGGAGAAAAACAGTTTGGTGGAGGGCGAGCAGGTGAAAGTGCAGCAACGGGAATTACTGAAGATTTAGTTCGCGCAGGATTTGAAGCGGGAAGAATGAAAACTGGAACGCCACCACGAGTGGATGGACGTTCTTTGGATTATTCTAAAATGAACGAAGAGAAAGGTGATGCAAAGCCGGATAAGTTTTCTTATTCTGATTTGACTTCACCGTTAACGCATCAGCGTTCTTGTTACATGACGTATACGTCATTGGATGTTCATGATATTTTGAGAGATGGTTTTGATCGTTCGCCAATGTTTAACGGAAGGATCAAAAGTCTTGGTCCAAGATACTGTCCTTCGATAGAAGATAAAATTAATCGTTTTGCAGATAAAGAGCGTCATCAATTATTTGTGGAACCGGAAGGGTGGAATACTTGCGAAGTGTATGTGAATGGATTTTCAACTTCACTTCCGGAGGATATTCAATTTAAAGCATTGCGTTCTGTAGCCGGTTTTGAGAATGTGAAATTTTTTCGTCCTGGTTATGCAATCGAGTATGACTATTTCCCACCGACACAATTGAAACATACTTTGGAAACAAAGTTAGTAGAAGGATTATATTTCGCCGGACAGATTAACGGAACAACCGGATATGAAGAAGCGGCTTCTCAAGGTTTGATGGCGGGAATAAATGCACATTTGAAAGTACATGAAAAAGCGCCGTTGATTTTGAAACGTGATGAAGCTTATATCGGAGTATTGATTGATGACTTGATTACGAAAGGAACAGAAGAACCTTATCGCATGTTTACTTCTAGAGCAGAGTATAGAACTTTGTTGCGTCAGGATAATGCCGATTTTAGATTGACGCCAATGTCACACGAAATTGGTCTTGCTTCTGAAAAGCGTTTGCGTCGAATGGAAAAGAAATTAAATGAATCTGAAAAGATGGTTGCCTTTTTTAGAGAGACCAGTGTTTCTGTTACAGAAACAAATCCTATTTTGGAAGCTAAAGAAACTGCTCCGATTACACAGGGAGATAAAATGTTTAAAGTTTTTTCTCGTCCGCAAATTGATTTAGAGGATATGCTTAAGTTTGAAAAAGTGAAAGCGTATGTGGAAGAAAATAATCTGGATCAGGAAATTTTAGAGCAAGCAGAAATTCAGGTGAAGTATTCCGGTTATATCGAAAAGGAAAGAAATAATGCGGATAAACTAACTCGTTTGGAAGAAGTGAAAATACCGGAGAATTTCGATTACGATAAAATTAAATCAATGTCGATTGAAGCGAAACAAAAGTTAAGCAAGATTCGTCCTGTAACTATTTCTCAGGCTTCGAGAATAAGCGGTGTGTCACCAAGTGATATTTCTGTTTTATTGATTTACATGGGAAGATAAAAAATTAGAGACGTGCCAATAGGTGCGTCTTTATTTGTTTTGATTTTCTTTGTTTTGATTTTCTTTGTTTCAAGTTTCAAGTTTCAGGTTTGGGGTTTGAACTTTATTAAGTTGGATTGTTTGAAGAGAAGGTATCTGAAATAAAAAAATGTTCCACGTGAAACTACTTTGAGAAGACTTGCTAAATTTGAAGAAAATCGTAAAACTATTTAAAAAAATCTGTGAGATGCGTAGTAAAGCATTTCAAATTAATTAATACTTGTTGCATTAGTATATGTGATGTAACAACCGCGTTGCCAAATTCTATTAAAAACCTATAATTAAAAATGAACGTTTTAAACAAAAAACATTTTCTTACTGTAAAAGACCATTCTGTATCTCAAGAAATTTTTGATCTATATTACGATGAAACTTTGGATATGCTGATTACTTCTCCACAACCCGCTTTAGAAAATCTTGGAAAATATTACGAAAGCGAAGATTATATTTCTCATACCGACAATAAAAGATCTTTGTTCGAAAAAGCGTATCACTTTGTAAAAAGTATTGCTTTAAAAAATAAGCTGAATTTGATTAATGGGGAGCAATCTCAAAAAGGTAGAATTTTAGATATTGGTGCCGGAACCGGAGATTTTTTGTTGACAGCAAAAAATGATGGTTGGGAAACTGTTGGAGTGGAACCAAGCGAGAGAGCAAAAAATATTGCGATAGAAAAAGGAATTTCTTTTGTAAATGGAATTGATGCTCTTGAAAATAATTCTTTTGATGTAATTACCATGTGGCACGTTTTAGAACATGTGCCAAATTTAGAATTGCAAATTCAGGAATTAAAACGTTTATTGAAACCAACTGGAACTTTAATTGTTGCGGTTCCAAATTTCAAATCGTTTGATGCAAAATATTACAATGAATTTTGGGCAGCTTACGATGTGCCAATTCACTTTTGGCATTTCTCAAAAAAAGCCATTCAGTCTCTTTTTGGAAAAGTAGATATGAAATTAGAAAAAGTGCTTCCGATGAAATTCGATTCATTTTATGTTAGTCTTTTATCTGAAAAATACAAAACGGGAAAAATGAATTTCATTAAGGCCTTTTTTATTGGTTTGCGATCCAATTTAAAAGCATCGGGAACAAAAGAGTATTCATCGCACATTTATGTCTTAAAAAACAGCTAAAACGCAAAATAAGCGCATTTAAGGCGCTTTCTTAGGGAATGCGAGGGTTTGTGCTGTCTTTTTTAAGAAATCGCTTTAAATAAAAGCTATTAAAGCCACTTTTAATAGTGATCTTTTATGGTAAAATCCCAGTCCATAAATAAAATTAATGCAGTAAAAATGGAGCATTTTTCTGGAAATTTTGTTGTTTCTTTTTAGAAATTCGAGGTTTTAGAAAAGTGCTTCATTTTTTTGCTAAGTTTTGTTTTGTGAATGCAAAAATTGAAAAATAATTTTTTTTGACTGGATTAATTTTATGGTTTTGCGATCAGATGAAGCGCAACGGTAAAAAAGAACAATTCTTAACGGATTTACGCTTTAAATTACCCTAAAACTTAAAATAAGCTTGTTTAAGGAGTCTTCTAATGAAAGGCGAGTATTTGTGTTGTTATTTTTGAGAAAACGTCTTAAAAAAAGGCTGTGAAAGTCATTTTTAATAATGATATTTTATGGTAAAAATCTCCTCAATAAATAAAAGTAATATCATAAAATTATAGCATTTTTTAAACTTTAGTTTGATGCTATTTATTTTTTTATATTTTTGTCTTCATTCAATACAATAAAAAAAAATAGAGATTTAAAAAAATGAAAAAAGCATTAGTAATTATCGCACTTTCAATTTTCGCTGTTTCATGTAGTGACAAAACTGCGGAAGTTAAGGAAGTAAAAACAGCTTACGTAGATACTTCAGTTTTAATGAAAGAATACACTGAAGCAAAAGACCTTGAAGCTAAATACAAAGCTCAGGCAGAAGAAAAAGGAAGACAACTACAAGCTGAGATTACACGTTTTAAACAAGACGCTGCTAATTTTCAAAGTCAGGCACAAGCAAACGGTCAGGCGTGGGCACAACAAAGAGGTGCTGAATTACAAAAAAGAGAACAACAATTGGGTTATGCACAACAAGCTTTGTCTCAACAATTACAACAGGAAAGCGGTGTTGAAATGGATTCTTTGGTAAGTGGAGTGAAGAAATTCATCAAAGAATACGGTAAGAAAAACGGTTATTCTTATATCTATGGTACTGGAGATGCTGCTTCAATTTTGTATGCTGAAGAGAAATTCGATATCACAAAAGATATCGTTAAAGCTCTGAATGACAAATATAAAGCGACTCCAAAAACAGAAGAAAAACCAGCTGTAAAAGAGGAAGCTAAAAAATAATACCAGACTAACTAACTAAATTTAAAAACCTAAATCTGTCAAGATTTAGGTTTTTTCTTTTATAAAAATACGATACTTTTAGCTCTCAATTTACGCCTAATGCAAAACGTTTCAGAAGCAGCAGCTTATACTTTACAATTCATCAATCAAACGCAAAAATCTATTTTCCTGACCGGTAAAGCTGGGACCGGGAAGACTACACTTTTGCGTGAAATTATTGCCACTACGCATAAAAACACTGTGGTTGTGGCTCCAACCGGAATTGCGGCGCTGAATGCCGGAGGTGTTACAATTCACTCGATGTTTCAGTTACCATTTTCAGCCTTTATTCCATCATACGAAGAGGCTTCCCAGTTTACTGAAACAGTGAAGTTTGAGAATAAGGAAACTTTACGTCGACACTTTAAAATGAATAATGTGAAGCGTAACGTAATCCGGAATATGGAGCTTTTGATTATCGATGAAGTCAGTATGTTACGCGCTGATCTGTTGGATGCAATTGATTTTATGATGCAGACGGTACGTAAAAATACCCGTGCTTTTGGAGGTGTTCAGGTACTTTTTATTGGCGATTTGTTACAGCTTCCGCCAGTTATCAGAGATGAAGAATGGCGAACTTTACGCAATTATTACAAAGGAAAATTCTTTTTTCATTCGCATGTAATTCAGCAATATCCGCCGTTATATATTGAATTATCAAAGATTTACAGACAAAGTGATGATACTTTTATTTCGGTTTTGAATAATCTTCGTAACAATCAGATTACGCCTCAGGATATTCAGGTTTTAAATGAATATGTGAAACCTGATTTTGACTTAAAAAATAATCCCGGATATATTACACTTACCACGCATAATGCCAAGGCCGATTCGATTAACGAGCAGGCAATTGGCGATTTAGCCGGAAATGAATTCGCTTATCAGCCGTTTATTGTGGGGGATTTTCCGGAGAAAATTTTTCCGGTTGAGGAAAATTTGAAACTTAAAGTGGGTGCTCAGGTTATGTTTGTCAAAAATGATTTGTCTTTTGAAAAGCGTTATTTCAACGGAAAAATGGGCGTTGTAAAGTCACTTTCGGCCGAAGAAATATTCATACATTTTCCTGAGGAGGATAAAACCATTGAAGTTGAAAAATACGAATGGAAAAATATCCGATACAAAGTAAACGATCTCACCAAAGAAGTTGAAGAAGAAGTTTTGGGCACATTTGCACATTATCCACTTAAGCTGGCATGGGCAATTACGGTGCATAAAAGTCAGGGTTTAACTTTTGAGAAAGCTGCGCTTGATGTATCGCAAGTTTTTTTACCCGGACAAGCCTATGTAGCATTATCGCGTTTAACGTCCTTAAATGGGCTTATTTTGTTGTCTCCGCTGCAAATGAATGGTATTTCGAACGATCAGGATGTGATGGATTATGCTTTGAACAAAGCAACAGAAGAAGTTTTAAAACATTCTTTGCATTTTGAAACTAAAAATTTTATTCATAACTATTTGATTAACAGTTTTAATTGGGCTGATTTGGCTCAGGAGTGGCGCAATCACCGTTTTAGTTATAACGAAAATGCAGTTGCTTCTGAAAAATCAAAACATTCTGCGTGGGCACATAAGCGTTTAGAAATAATAGATTCGTTAGCAGATCCTGCACAAAAATTCGTTAATCAGCTTAACAAAATTTTCAATAAAGAAACTGTCGATCTCTTTTTTGTACAGGAAAGGGTAGTGGCAGCTTATGATTATTTTTTTAAACCAATGGACAAACTGGTTACGGATCTTTTGAATAAAATGGCCGAAATTCAGAAATTTAAAAAAGTAAAAGAGTTCTACGAAGAGCTCGCTTTTTTGGATGATTTGCAAACAAAAGCTGTTTTGCGCTTAATGAAGGCCAAATTACTCATCGAAATTGTCGTGGCAGGTGAAACCATCTGTAAAGAGAAATTGTCGTCTACAGCGATTAAAAACTACAAATTTGACAAGGTTGCAAAGATCCGGGAGGAATTTAATATGTCGAACACTGATATTTTTAAATCTGAAGAACCTACAGTTCGTTATACGGCACGTAAATTAGATAAAAGCACACCAAAGGCCGAAAAGAAAACAACCATCGAAGAAACCCATGATTTATGGATGGAGAAAAATTCGATTCAGGATATTGCCCGAATTCGTAAACTTACAGTGCAAACAGTTGAAATGCATTTGGTTAAACTAATTCAGGCTAAAAAAGTCGAGATATCAGATGTTTTACCGTATGATAAAATCCTGGCCTTGCGTGAAGCTTTCGAGTTTTATAGTGAAGAATCTTTAAGTCCGCTAAAAGAAAAGTATGGTGATGAGTTTACGTGGGATGAGTTGAAGATGTTTAAAGCAAGCATTAACTGATTGTTAGATTGTGGAATTTGAAGGTTCTGATGAAATGTTGGAATCTACTATAAAAACATTATGTAAAATAGGAATTATGAAAAAGTTACTGTACGTTCTCTTCATTGGCATTATGGCTCAAAATACATCAGGTCAGGACTTGAGACCCGAATATCAGAAGTTTGTTAAAAAATTTATTGATAATGTAAAAAATGATAGGAAAGAGGCTGTAGCCGAGGCTATTAAATACCCTTTAAGAAGAGATAATCCAATTCCGTCTATCAAGAATAAAGCAGAGCTTGTAAAAAGATATGCTGAAATTTTTGATGCTAAACTGAAAGCCGAAATTTCACAATCGGATGCGGCAAAAAATTGGTCAGAAGTGGGCTGGCGTGGCATAATGCTAAATCAGGGTACTTTGTGGATGGATACTGACGGAAAAGTTTTCTCTATTATTTATCAGTCAAAAGTGGAGAATGATCTCAAAAACAAATTGATAGCTTCTGAAAAAAGTAAACTTCACCAGTCAATTGCTAAGTTTAAAGAGCCACAAATTATCATAGAAACATCTAAATTCAGAGTTCGAATTGATGACTTAGGAAATGATAATTACAGATATGCTTCATGGTCGATAAAACAATCGATGAGCGAAAAACCGGATTTAATCATTACCAACGGAAAATGGTTTCACGATGGAACAGGAGGTAATAACCATTACGATTTTAAAAAAGGAAATTACTTGTACCAGTGTTATATTACGGTTTTAGGTACAAAAGATTCAGCACCAGCTAATTTAACCATTTATCAAAACGGAAAAGAAATCCTTAATCAGGATGCTAAAATTGTTCCACGTTAAACATAATCCTATTCGAAAGAATGGGATTTTTTGTTTTATTACCCAATTTCAATTCGATTACAACTATCATAAATTTGCTATATTTGATTATAATTGTCGGATTAATAATTAATTAAAAATATTTGAGATGAAAAGAAGCAATTTATTTTTAGTAGTATTATTTTTTTGCAGCGGTTTTATGGTTGCCCAAGATTCAGACATCGATTATCATAAACTGGTTAAAAAGTTCATTGAAAATGTCAAAAATGATAAGAAAGAAGCTATTGCTGATGCGGTGGTTTATCCGTTAGAGCGAGTATATCCTATACCCGATATTGCGAATAAAGCAGATTTTATAAAACGATATTCTGAAATTTTTGATGTTACGTTAAAAAACGAAATTTTAAAATCGACGCCGGCAAATGGCTGGAATGATATGGGTTTACGCGGAATTATGCTAATTCACGGTAAGATTTGGCTTGATACCGAAGGCCGTTTAACGGCGGTGAATTATCAATCGAAAGCCGAAATAGAACTTAAAAACAAACTAATTGCGTCGCAAAAGAAAAACCTGGATTCTAGTATTGCTTTTTTTCAGGACCCAATTTGTATTCTGGAGACTTCTAAATTTAAAATTAGGATCGATCATTTAGGTTTTAATAACTATCGATATGCTTCATGGTCCATTCAAAAGGAAATGACGGAAAAGCCTGATTTAGTGATTAATGGCGGAGTTTTAGTCGTTGAAGGTATTGGCGGTAATCACCAGTATGAATTTAAAAAGGATGGAAATGTTTATGAATGTGCCATTATCGTTTTGGGCGAAAAGAATTCTCCTCCGGCAAGACTGAAAATATATAAAGGGAAGAAAGTAATTCTTTCGCAGGATGCAGAAATAATAGCGAACTAAAAAAAAGCCCATTCAGAGGAACGGGCTTTTTTTTAGTTTTATAAAGGCTGTATGAGAATCCAGGCATCCGGATTTTCTCCTTTTTGTATTTCTTTTTGTGCTTTTTCGGCTTCAGCCATTGTGGCATAGCTACCGTAAAGAACCGGGAATAATCCGTGTTTATTTTCGCCCAGCATTCTGGCTTCGTAACCATCTTTTACTAATTGATTATAAGCTTTTCTGGCATTTTTTTCACTTCTGTATGCACCGGCCATAATGTGGTAAGGCATTGTTTTTTCAGAAGCTGTTTCTACATTTGTTGTATCGACTGAGAGTGTTACAGCAGGCATAGGATTTTGGATAAAGAAAGTTGCTTCCTGAATCTTGTTTTCTACTTTTTTCTGTACACTGCTTTCTACAACAAGTGTTTTGGCGGCGATTTGATTTTGATATAAAGGATATCCGATACTTCCCGTTATTCCAAGTCCTAAGACTAGTATTGCAGCATATTTCAAAAGTGGATTTGTTGTTCTTCCTTCTTCATTTTCGTATAGTGAAATTGCATCTCCTTCCGAAATTTCCTCGATTTTTCGCTCGGAATTCTCTTTTTTAACGAGCGGAGAAACAAATGGACTTAGTCCAAAAGAACTTGTTAGGAAATTGGTCTGATCATTAGGGGTGAATACCATTTTCTGATCAGCATTATATCGAATTTCACCAATATTTTTAAGTGTTACAACACCATTTTCTTCTAGTGTTTTTTTCCAGCTCACGACTTCAAAAGCAATGGCGCTAACTGCAAAACCATAAGAAGTTTTTTCAGCCTGTGCGATATGATTTGCTAACAATCCATCATTATTTTTTAGATAACCGTTGAAAGAGATCATTTTTGTCGGTGGAAAGAAAGAATTTGTGCTTTCATTCAGCTTTGCCGATTGAATTTCTGTTAAAAATGCTCCAAACCCTGGAACCGTTACACACTGATAACGATACAGTAACTGTGCTATGTAATTTTCGATTTTCATAGTAACAAAGTTACAACTACAGAATACTTATCAAAATGTTATTCACAATTTTTATTAACAATTGCTTTATTTTTATAGACAATTCTTTTTCAAATAGTTAATAGGTGGTTTTTAAGGCGTGTATGTTTTGAAACCATATTTATATTAAAATTTAACAGGATTAGACTTTCTTTTTGTGATATTTGTGCTTCAAATTTTAAGTTTTAGTTTTTCTTATTTTACATAATATTTTACACGGATGCCAGATCAGGATTTATTCTATTTATTAGCCTTATTAAAAGTCGATGGAGTTGGAGATATAATGGCTAAAAAGCTGCTTAATTATTTTGGCAGTGCAGAAGCTGTTTTTAAAAGTAAGGGGAGTCAAATTACTGCTATTGATGGTGTTGGATCGGTTTTATTACGGAGTTTTAAGGATAAATCGGTTTTCGAAAAAGCGAATCAGGAAATGGAATTTTTGAAATCTAGTGGGGTTAAAGTGTCTTTTTTTAAAGAGGATGACTATCCGGAACATTTAAAACATTGTATTGATTCTCCTGTTCTGATTTTTAGCTCTGGAAACATAAATTTAGGAAATAAACGGATAATCAGTATTGTGGGAACGCGCCAGATTACTTCTTATGGAACAGAGTTTTGCCGAAATTTAATTGAAGAACTTGCGCCACTCGATCCGGTAATCGTTAGCGGTTTTGCCTATGGTGTGGATATTGTAGCACATCAGCGGGCGATGGATTTTAACCTGCAAACTATTGGAGTTCTGGCACATGGTCTCAATCAGATTTATCCAAAATCGCATAAGAAGTTTATTGTTCCAATGGAAGAAAATGGTGGTTTTATAACTGAGTTTTGGAGTACATCAAATCCCGATAAAGAAAATTTTGTACGTAGAAATCGTATTGTAGCGGGTATGACAGAGGCAACTATTGTAATAGAATCTGCTGAAAAGGGTGGTTCGTTGATTACCGCAAATCTTTCCAATGATTACAATCGCGATGTTTTTGCTGTTCCCGGACGTGTGACAGATAAATACAGTCAGGGGTGTAATAATCTAATTAAAACACAACGTGCCAATGTGTTAACGAGTGCAGCTGATTTGGTATATATGCTGAATTGGAATGTGGAAACAAAGGCAAAACCGGTTCAAAAACAGCTCTTTATTCAGTTGGAAACAGAGGAGCAAAAGGTGTATGATTTTCTGCTAAAAAACGGTAAAGAATTGCTTGATATTATTGCGCTGCAGTGTGATTTTCCTATTTATAAAATTTCGGGAATTCTCTTAAACATGGAACTTAAAGGAGTCATTCGGCCATTACCCGGAAAGTTGTTTGAGGCCGTTTAATTTGAATTAAACCTGACGGGTTTTTAAAACCCGTCGGTTTAGATGTTTATTTACTAAATCCAAGAACTTCTCTTACTTTGGCTAAAACACCATCAGCAATTACGGAAGCTTTTGATGCTCCTTTTTTCAGTAAAGCATCTACTTCTTCAAGGTTGTTCATGTAGTACGTATATCGTTCTCTTTCGGTTTTAAACTTTTCTATAATCAGTTCAAACAAAGCCTGTTTGGCGTGACCGTATCCATAGTTTCCTCCTAAATAGTTGGCTCTCATTTCGGCGATTTGCGCTTCGGTTGCCAGCAAGGAATAAATGGCAAAAGCATTACAAGTGTCCGGGTTTTTAGGTTCTTCCAGTGGCGTACTATCGGTTTCAATACTCATTACCTGCTTGCGAATTGTTTTATCGTCACGGAAAATATTGATCAGATTGTTAGCTGATTTACTCATTTTTCCACCGTTTGTTCCGGGAATCAGTTTGCCGTCTTCCTGAATTTTAGCTTCCGGAATTACAAAGGTTTCTCCCATTTGGTGGTTGAAACGCGAAGCGACATCACGAGTGATTTCTAAATGCTGCAATTGATCTTTACCAACGGGAACAAATTCAGCATCATACAATAAAATATCGGCGGCCATTAACATCGGATACGTAAAAAGTCCGGCGTTAACGTCGTCTAAACGATCGGCTTTATCTTTAAACGAATGTGCCAAAGTCAAACGTTGAAAAGGAAAAAAGCAACTCAAATACCAGGTTAATTCTGTCGTTTGTACCACATCAGATTGTCTGTAAAAGGTTACTTTATCAGGATTTAGACCACAGGCTAGCCAGGCGGCGGCAGTGCTGTAGGTGTTTTCTCTAAGAGTTTTACCGTCTTTAATTTGTGTAATCGAATGTAAATCAGCAATAAATAAAAAAGATTCATTTGCCGGATTGTTTGATAATTCGATTGCAGGAATAATTGCTCCCAATAAATTGCCTAAGTGTGGCGTTCCAGTACTCTGAACACCGGTAAGTATTTTTGCCATTCTCGTTTTTTCTTATTACTAAATGCAAAGTTCGTTTTTTTAGAGCAAAATGTGTAATTTTTTTTAGTTACTAATTATTTTAACCACAGAGAACACAAAGTTTTTCACAGAGTTTGCAAAGGATTTAACTTTATTGAACGTTAAATTTTTTGAAGTTCACAAAGGGAATGGGGATGTACTAATCGTTAATAACCCTTCGTATACCATTTTTTAGAAGAATTTCATTGAAGTTTATAAGTCAGCCTAGTTTGTATTTTCCAAGTTTTAAGTATGTTAAAGTTTGGGCTAAATGAATTGTGGTTAATGATTCTACACTTTTTATTTCGACTACAAGTTTGTTTTCTACCAATAGATCAACACGATAACCACAATCTAGTTTTACTTCTTCAAAAATTAGAGGCATCGCTTTTTCTTTTTCTACAGAAAGACCACGTTGTTTAATTCTATAAAATAAACATTCTTTATATGCATTTTCAAGTAAACCGGGACCGAGTGCTTTGTGAACCTGAATTGCTAGTCCGATTACAATTGTAGATATTTCATTCTCTGTCATAATGTTAAATTTAATAATTTTTTTCTTATAATTAATTAAATTTTAACCATAGAGAGACAGAAAGTTTTTCGCAGAGAAAAGGAAGTTAGATCTACAAAAAATGGACTTAAAACCTGTTAACTTAGAAAAAGCTTTTCTATTTAAAAAACTCTGTAAACTCTGTGAAAAACTTTGTGTTCTCTGTGGTAAAAAACACGAGCATAAATTCTTTTTGTAGAATTCATTTCTGATTTATTACATTTGAAACCATGAAAGGATTAAAAGTTGTTTTTTGGGTTTTATGGCGTGTATGGTTTTATATTTTAATGGCCATTCCGATATTGATTATGCTGCCGTTTTTGCTAGTTTCTATAGCATCAGAGAAGGGTTACCCCTATTTTTTTAAAATGGCCCGCATTTGGGCTAAATTTATCCTTTTCGGGATGGGTTTTTATTATAAAGTCGAGCGTGAAGAGAAGCTGGTTCGAAATAAGAGCTATATGATCGTGGCCAATCATACTTCGATGACCGATATTATGCTAATGCTGGCTCTGGTTAAAAATCCGTTTGTTTTTGTTGGAAAGAAAGAGCTTTCAAAGATTCCTTTGTTTGGATTTTTCTATAAAAGAACCTGTATTTTGGTTGATAGAAGTTCTTCGAAAAGTAAAAATGAGGTTTTTAAAAGAGCGCAAAACAGGTTGAATCAAGGGCTTAGTATTTGTATTTTTCCTGAAGGCGGAGTTCCTGACGACGAATCTATTTTACTGGATGAGTTTAAGGACGGTGCTTTTCGTTTGGCAATCGAGCATCAGATTCCGATCGTTCCCATTGTTTTTGCAGATAACAAGGAAAGGTTTTCATATACTTTTTTCAGTGGAAGTCCCGGAAAAATGCGTGCAAAGGTACTTCCTTTTGTTTCTACAGACGGATTGACGGCTGACTATCGAAAAGAACTGCGAGATCAGGTAAGACAAATGATTTATAAAGATTTACTGAAGTTTAAAAATAAAGAATAGTAACTCATTTTAAGGATAAAACCCGGCAAAATTTTCAAAATTGCCGGGTTTTCTTTTGAATTAAAATTACTCCATTTTATATTCAATAATGATTATCTATGAATTATTTTTTCGGAAATAAAACGCAATACTTTTCTCAATCTCAATTTGGTTTTTTTACGGTTTTTGTTGTACAACACTTCTATTCTCTCTTTCATGGTTAAAATATTTTAGGTTGATACTAAAGAGTTTAACAAAACTCAAGTTAATGATATACTATGATAGAGCGTAAAAAATGAAAAAGGTTGCGTGAAAAGGTGAAAAAAAAGAATAAAAACCCGTTAGAACCAAAAAACTAACGGATTTTTATTGAACAAACCAACCAAATTTAAAGAAAAACCTTTGATCAGATACTTTTGGCTAAGTACCAGTCAAATCTTTTGTCTCTTACTAAGATGACTCGGTTGCGGAATGGTTGCGTCATTAAATGCATATTTTTTTAAATAAAAAACCCGATCATTTTTTGGAAACGATCGGGTTGTGTGTAAAGTATTGATTGTAATACTTTTAATGATTTTAAGCGTCTGCTAATTCTTTGATATGTGCTTTGATTTTAATCTCAAGTTCGTCCGCTAATTCCGGATTATCTTTGATCAAAGCTTTAACAGCATCACGACCTTGTCCTAATTTGGTGTCGCCATAACTAAACCAGGAACCTGCTTTTTTAACGATTTCAAATTCAACAGCAAGATCAAGAATTTCACCTGTTTTAGAAACTCCTTCTCCGTACATGATATCAAATTCGGCAGTTTTGAAAGGCGGAGCAACTTTGTTTTTTACAATTTTAACTTTGGTTCTGTTTCCAATTACATTTTCACCGTCTTTAATTTGCGAAGAACGACGAATATCTAAACGTACCGAAGCGTAGAATTTTAGAGCATTACCTCCCGTTGTGGTCTCAGGATTACCAAACATAACACCAATTTTTTCTCTCAACTGGTTGATGAAGAAAACGGTACAGTTTGTTTTACTGATGGTTCCGGTAAGCTTTCTCAATGCTTGTGACATTAAACGTGCATGAAGACCCATTTTAGAATCTCCCATTTCACCTTCGATTTCACTTTTTGGAGTCAATGCAGCAACAGAGTCAATTACCACAATATCAATTGCTCCTGAGCGAATTAAATTTTCGGCAATTTCCAGCGCTTGTTCTCCATTATCCGGTTGCGAGATGATTAAGTTTTCGATATCGACACCCAATTTTTCGGCATAATTTCTGTCGAAAGCATGTTCAGCATCTATAAAAGCAGCTATTCCGCCGGCTTTTTGAGCTTCGGCTATTGCATGCAAGGTTAGAGTGGTCTTACCAGATGATTCTGGACCGTATATTTCAATAATTCTTCCTTTTGGATATCCATTTACTCCAAGGGCTAAATCAACGCCAAGTGAGCCAGAAGAAATCGTTTCTACCTCCACAATGGCTCTGTCGCCCATTTTCATTACGGTTCCTTTTCCGTAGGTTTTGTCAAGTTTATCAAGCGTTAGTTGTAACGCTTTTAATTTGGCTTCTTTGTCTGAACTCATCTTTTCTTAAATGTCTAAATTGTTATTTTTTTCTTTCAAATAAATGTAAAGAAGATACTAACTTCTTGATCTTTATTAGTGCGGCTTATATTTTGTAAAAATAGTTCTTTTTTCGAAGTTTGATTGTTCCAAATTGTCACAATTTGTACTACAAGAATAAAGCCTTTAATTCTGTGGCATCGGAAGGATTTAGTTTCCCGGCTAACACTAAACTAAGCTGTTTACGACGCAAAGCGGCATCAAAACGTTGTATTTCAAGTTCAGTTTCAGGCAATATAGCAGGTACTTCTACAGGTCTGCCGGTATCGTCTACGGCTACAAAAGTGTAGATGGCTTCGTTGGCTTTGGTTCTGTTACCAGATTCGCGGTCTTCTACCCAAACATCAATGAAAACTTCCATCGAACTTTTGAAAGATCTTGAAACTTTTGCTTCAACCGTTACAACACTTCCTAACGAAATGGCTCTGTTAAAAGCCACGTGATTTACAGAGGCCGTAACTACAATTCGGCGGGAATGTCTGCGGGCTGCAATACTTGCGGCACGATCCATTCGGGCTAATAATTCGCCACCAAAAAGGTTGTTTAAAGGATTTGTTTCACTTGGTAAAACTAAATCGGTTAAGATTGTAAGGGACTCTGATGGGTGTTTTGCATTCATTTTTTTACTGTAAATTTTATTTTTTGCCACAACTTTATTTTTTGATTTCAATTCAGTTTTGTTTTACGAATGTTGAATCTGTGACGATTTAATTTAATTTTTTATTGACTTTGAAGCGGTACGATTATGTCAGATTAGTTCAGCCAGTAAACCGCCATTACTGCCGGAATAAAATAGATAACTATGGTTCTTGCACCGTCGTAATCTTTGGCTAATCGCTGTCCGAAAAGCATCATTAGCAATGTGATACATGAAAATATAGCTCCGTATAAACCAAATTCCCGGCCACTGTCGGTGAGCAATTGTATCGCTCCGACAACACATAAAATTCCGGAGATTAATTCCATAATTAAAAGATGAAGCAGGGCAAGTGGTACTTGGTTTTTAAGTCTTGTTTTGGCAAAATGTCCTTTAAGCCACTCGACGTTGTCTTTCCAGTAAAATATTTTTTCGTATCCGGACTGTAAGAAGGTTAAAGCTAAAAATGCTAATAGTAAAATGGAGGCAACATTATTCATTTGATAACTATTTTTTGTGGATTAAACGAGTCAGTTTTATAGATAAGTCGGTTAGAATTATTTTTGCATTTCCGTTTCTTTCGATATGATACATCGCATCCGAAAGTTCTTTGAAAATTTCGTGAATATTGTTCCCGTTGACAAAAGGGGCAAAATTTTCGAGTTTGAATTTATCTACTTTTGGTTCGATGTACACAAGAGTAGGAGCCTGATAGTTAAGCAGCAAGGCTTGTCGAAACATTTCCATGCAAAACTGGATGAATTTTTTCTGACTTTCACGTCCCAGACCGGCAATTTCTTCACTCCAGGAAATTAAATCCTGAATAGCAGCCGCATTTCCTTTCGCTCTAAACGCAGCACGAACCCAATTGACAAACCACTGTTCGAAAGGTAACTCCGAATCATCTTCTTTTAAAAGATGTAAGGCTTTACTAAAATTTCCCTGTGCCTGATGTGCGATTTTAAAAGCTAATTTTTCGTCGATATTTTCTTTAGAAACTAAAGCTTCTGCAATTACTTTTTCGGGAAGCCCGTTAAAATGAATAACCTGACAACGGGATCGGATGGTTTGAATAATATCTTCTTCGTTTTCAGAAATAAGAATGAAAATAGTCTTGTCTGAAGGTTCTTCGAGTAATTTCAAAAGTTTGTTGGAGGCGGCAATATTCATTTTATCGGCCATCCAGATAATCATAATTTTGTAACCGCCTTCGTATGATTTTAATGAAAATGATTTCAAAACTTCCTGTGCATCTTCAACTCGAATTTCTCCTTGTTTGTTTTGAACACCAAGTACTTTGTACCAGTCAAACAAACCTCCATAAGGCATTTCCTGTATAAAAGAGCGCCAGTCCTGAATAAAATCTAAACTTTTGGGTTTTGTTTTGACATCCTCAGTGGTCACTGTCGGATAAATAAAATGCAAGTCGGGATGAGAGAGATTTTGAAATTTCAAATTGCAGGAATCATTTCCGTTTGAGTTTTCGTCTCCTGTGTTGTTGCACAAAATATATTGTGCGTAGGCAATTGCTGTAGATAATGTGCCACTTCCTTCCGGCCCAATGAATAGTTGTGCATGCGGAATTCGTCCGGAAGCTGCACTTTTTATCAAGTGACTTTTGATGTAATCCTGACCTAAAATTTGAGAAAATTGCATGAAGCAAAGATAGAAGAAAATGATGTAGTCAAAAATTTTAGCTCAAAAGTTTATCCAGACAGAGACATTTCTAATAATCATGAAGATTTCGGGCTGTTTTTTTGATGTTTGTTAACCAACTTTTGTTAATAAACATAGCAAGATGTGGAGATATTAAGACTTTTTTGTTAATAGTTTTTTGCTGTATAACGATTAACGAAAGCTTTTTTTGATTAATACTGTAGCGTATTGTTTTGTTTTTATAGCCAATATCTTACCCTTTAAGATCGAGTCAATTTTAACTAAAACCTCGTTAAAACGCACATTTTCTCGACATAACGCTGGTTTTTAAGCTTTTTTTAAGCTTTTTTTTTGAAAAAAGAAATTAATAAAGTTGCAGTTTAAGTTAATTTCTATATTTTTGTTTTTATGAACAACCAATTATAAACTAAGAATCTATGAAAGGGAAAATTATTTTATTAAGTGCACTTTTTTTTATGACGACTGGTGCCATTTCGGCTCAGGCGAAAAATGCTCCAAGAAGTATAATCAGTACAACTGCGATTATTCGCAAATACCATGATCAAAAAGAATTGAGTGGTATGCAAAAAGGAGAACTTTTAGAATTGTACATCGAGCGTATTAAAGTTTTAGTAAAAACTCTTCCTTACATTGCTTTGGTAACAAAACCGGGAGTTACAATGGCCGACTTAGGTATTCCGGACGACAACGAACACAAAAAAGTGTTAGATGGACAGGCTGTTGGTACAACAACATTTTTAGATACAACAGTAGAATTTCAAAGAAAGATGATGCCGTATTCTGATAAAGGAAACTTAATCGCTGCAATTTTATTCTACGAAAGCACATTGAAATCTTTACACGAGTTCAACGAATTGAACGAAATGTAATATTTATAATTTTTAAAACTTTTTTTGGCAATGTTTATATAGATGATTAAATTTATATAGATGTTTTTAGAAAAGAAATAAAAAACAACTCTCTCGAAAAGTTCTGAGTATTATCAGAAAATTCGAGACGAGTTTTTTCATTTACGCATACCCAAATTTATTATTAACTGTAATACCCCCTTATCATGAAAAAAATTACTCAAATGATCTGCGTTCTTTTGACAGTTACGAGTATGAGTGCTCAACAAGAGAAAGGAATTATGGGCTACAACAATTGGTTGAACAACTGGACCGAATTTAAGCCTAACAAAGTAGAGTATGGAGAAGCAAACCAAATTTTAGCAGGAAATATTTCTGTTAATACTAAATTGCTGAAAAAGAATATTTATGTACTGCAAGGTAATGTTTATGTTACGAACAATGCAGTTTTAACTATTGAACCAGGAACTTTAATCATTGGTGATTTTGAAACAAAAGGAACTCTTGTTGTAACAAAAGGTGCCCAAATTATGGCCGATGGTTTAGAGACTGACCCAATCGTATTTACTTCAAACCGTAGCCAGAAAAAAGCTGGAGACTGGGGTGGAATCGTAATTCTTGGCGATGCACCAATTAATAAATTTGGAAATGTTGGTTCTTACAACTTAGATCTTGATCCTAGTTTAACGACTTACGGTGGTGATAATGCTGCTGCTAATTCAGGAATTTTAAGATTTGTAAGAGTTGAATTTGCAGGTAAAAAAGTAAAAGGTGTGGATACTTTCAACGGTATAACTTTTGCCGGTGTTGGGTCTAAAACAGTACTTGACAACGTTATGGTAAGCTACTCTGGTGGTGACTCATTTGCCTTTTTTGGAGGTGATGTAAACGCTACTAAATTTGTATCTTATAAATCAATCAATGACGATTACAAATTTACTCAGGGTGTACAATGTCGTTTGTACAATTCATTAGCAGTAAGATCTTCTTATTTATCAAGTAATAAAGACGGTTCTCGTTGTATGGAAGTAAAATCTTTCGAAAAGAAAAGTGAAACAGATTTTACTAAAAAACAAACTTTAGTTGTTGCAACTAATATCACTATGCTTAATGACAGCGAAAACATCAAAGCTGATATTCAGTCAGGATTAGTAAAAGAAGCTGTTTTTGTAGCTGAAAATGCTTCTCTTGAAATGAAGCGTAGTGTAATTTCCGGATTTAATCCAGCTGTTTTATTAGACAGTAAAACAGAAATTAATGATGCTAATCTTAAGAAAATCAAATTTGAAGAAATGTACTTTAACCTATGTAACGGAAATATCTTTACAGAGTACAACTCAAACAATGAAGATTTAGAAAGCTGGTACGGAAATAGTGTATTTTTCAATGTGTATTCTCAAAGTAACAACAGAGAGACTTTCATTGATATTTTCAATCCTAAGAAACCAGATTTCAGATTGCAATTAGGAAAAATTACAGCGTCTAGCAGCAACAGATAATAGATTTCGATTTTTATTTCAGCGTAAATTTTATTAATAAAGTCCCCAGACACAATTTATGTATTCGTCTTAATACCGGACAAATAAAGATCAAGACATAATGGCACCATCTAGAAAAAAATATTTTATATATATAATATTTTTGGTTTTCCCTATTTCGCTTAGTTTATATGCTCAAAATACCACAGTAGAACGACCTACTTCTACTGAAGTAATAAGCGAAATAAGAGGCTGTGAGAACCAAAAGATAAAAAATGCTGATCAAGTATGTATCGGCGAATTAGATAATTCTAATCAGTTATTAGCAGGGCTATCCATCCCCAAGGATAGCCTTTCTATGGCAGCTGAAGGGAAACATCAGAATTCAGAGTGCAAAGAAAATTCGTTTTTAACCGGTTCTTTTTCAGTTCTTGCAAAGGATATTATCGAGAACTATAAGTACGATTTTTCTGAAACATTTATTGATATCCTCTTTTTTGAAGACATAGATTTAGCAAGAACACGCACTATATGATTCAAAAAATTACCCCAAATTTTACCAAAATAGTGCTTTTGTTTTCTTTAGTTGTTTTAACTAAATTAAATTCATATGCCCAAACGCCAGTAATAGGACCACAGCAGCTTCCCTTTGAGAGAATCTGCGCTGGTTTTATTGTCAATGGCGTGGTGTTTAATGAATATTTTGCAACTTTCAGCTACGTGGATTTTCCCGCTGGGACAACTTTTGCCGTAGAACTTTCTGATGAGACCGGAAGTTTTACAAACCCAACTGCTACTACAACACTTGCGGTTACAGATGATACTGCTTTAAAACAACAGACAATTAAATTTGCGGTTCCTACTAATCTAAAAGGATCAGATGCATACAGCTTACGCGTTAAGAGCTTAAATACTACACCTGTAGTAAATAGCCCAAGATTTAAGAACGCCGTTGGTAATACAACCTTTTCTGTGTATTACAGTACTTATGTAAGTTCGTTTTATATTAACGAAAAACAGCCAACAGCATCTTTTTGTGCTGGCGGAAATCTTACACTCTCCGTTTATAATCCTACACCTTCTGATCAGGCTTCGTCACCTGCTAATTACTCCAATCTAAAATACAAATGGTACAAAGATGGTGCTGTAATTGCCGGACAAAGTTCTAAAGATTTGATTGTAAATGCTGCCGGAAAATATTATGCCGAAATTGACTATGGTTTATGTTCTGATGTAAATTTTAGCTCTAATCGTGTTGATGTAACCACATCGGGATCGGGAGGATCGGCAGTTACCATTAGCTCTAGTTTAGGAAACCCATTTTGTGCATCCGGATCAGGAACTGTTTTAACAGCTACTTCCGGAAACACTTATGTATGGAAGAAAGACGGAGCGATAATTTCTGGTGCTACTACCCGTAGTATTAATGCAAATGCATCGGGAGTTTATACCGTACAGGTTGATTTTGGAGGATGTAGTGCTACAGGAACTATCGATCTGAAAAGTAATAGCTTTAATGCAAGTATAGACGCGCCGGAAACCACTTCAATAAACGAGGGGGAGACTCTGAATGTTTCAGTTACAACAGATGCTTCAAATCCTACTTTTGAATGGTTTTTAAATGGAAACGCAATTGCAAGTGCAACATCAAGTTCTTATGTTGTATCTATTCCTGGTAATTATAAAGTTAAAATTTCTCAGGCATCGGGCTGTATTTCTTCTCAGGAGTTTAGTTTTAAAGTTACGGGACCAATGGCGTCGACGACAGTGATTCCTAATGTTGTAAGTCTCCAGAATCCTTATTGGAATATTCCGGATGTTTATAAAACAGTCCAGACGAAAATAATAATCATGAGCTCTAATGGTGAAATTATGTATGACGGTTTAGGTAGTGATTATAATCCTGAAACCAATACGTTTATAAAAGATTTTAAAAATGTTAATCCGGTATATTACTATGTCATTAAATCCGACAATGGTGAAAAAAAAGGATCAATAACTGTAATAAGGTAATATGAAGAAAATTTTACTATTCATCACGCTATTTTACGGTTTTTCAAATACACTCTATTCTCAGGACAAAAATGAGGATGGAGTTGTTTCGTTTTCGTTGCCTATTAGAAATTCTTTAAAGTTTAATCGATATTTAATTAACCCGGCTTTTAGTTTTGTTCGTGAAACAAATGCTTATGCCAGTTTTTATAATAAAAGACAATGGGTACAGTTTGAGAATGCACCAAACACCTATTTAGCCAATTATTCAGGCCGTTTCAGAGAAAATGAAGCTTTTGCTTTTGGTCTGTTTCAGCAAAATTATGGTTTAATGACGGTCTTTGGAGGAATCGGAAACTTTGCGCATAACATCGTTTTAGAACAGGACAGTAATTTGACTTTTGGTTTGAACGTTGGGGTTTACCAAAGCAGTTTGAATAAAGGAAAAATTATATCAAATGATCCAAATATTTTAATGGGTGATTATCCATCAAATACGTTGCTTACAGTTAATCCGGGAGTTAATTACGGAACAGAGTTCCTTGACTTTGGACTAGCGGTAAACAATCTGATCCTTTATAATTTCGGTGGCGGAATTGTAAAAGAAGATCCTGAAAGAGCGATTCAGTTGCATGCCATGTATACAGGATACATTGACAGTTTTGGTTTTTTTGACAGAAGTAAATTTTCAGGAATTGTAAAAACAGAAGTTAAAAAAGGTAAGACAGTAATTTCCGGACTTGCAATGATTGCAATTCCAAAAGGAGTTTGGGCTCAAGCAGGATACAATACATTATATGGGATTTCTGCCGGTCTTGGGTTTAATATCTCTCCAAGTATCGCATTTGAATACAACTATGAAAAAGGAATGGGAAATTTTACCAATATGGGAGGTTCTCATGAATTTACAATTGCTTATAAATTTAAGAATAAAAACTATTACTATGGTGATGATGAAGAAGGTTCTTTAATAGATCCGGCTAAACCAAAACCGGTAATGGCTAAACCGTCATCAGCGACAACTGCTGAGAGAACTGATGGTGCAGAAAAAGCGAGACTGGCTGCCGATGCTAAGGCTAAAGCCGATGCGGAAGCGCTAAAAGTGAGACTTGCAGCAGCCGAAAAAGTGAAGGCTGATGCCGCAGCAGCAGCAAAAGCAAAATTAGAAGCAGACAATAAAGCCAAAGCTGATGCCGAGGCACTTAAGATAAAAATAGCCGCTGACGCAAAAGCAAAAGCCGATGCTGCAGCAGCGACGAGAGCGCAAACTGCAACGGCAAACAGAGCTGTTGCTGCAGAACAAAAAACACAGGCGCAGTTGGCTGCAGATAAGGTAAGAGCCGATGCTGAAGCCCGTAGGATAAAATTAGCTGCTGATAATAAAGCGAGAGTAGATGCAGCGGCAGCGGCAAGAGCGAATGCTGCTAATGCAAATAAGCCTGCTGCGACGCCACAAAAAACACAAGCACAACTGGCTGCTGATAAAGCCAAAGCTGATGCCGAAGCAATGAAATTGAAATTAGCTGCAGATGCTAAAGCAAAGGCCGATGCTGAAGCTGCTAAAGCAAAAACTGCGGCAGAGAATAAACCGGCAACAGCGCCACAAAAAACTCCGGCTCAATTAGCTGCTGACAAAGCAAAAGCTGATGCGGAAGCCGCTGCAAAAGCAAAATTAGCTGCCGATGCTAAAGCAAAAGCTGACGCGGAAGCTCTGAAAATAAAACTAGCAGCAGATGCAAAAGCGAAAGCTGATGCTGCAGAAGCAAAACGTAAGGCAGATGCAAAAGCGAAAGCAGAAGCTGCAGACTTACAATCAATTTTAGCTGCGGATGCAAAAGCGAAAGCAGATTCAGATGCGCTTCAGGCGAGACTGGCTGCTGAAGCTAAAGCCGCCGCTGCTGCTGCTGCAAAAACAAAGGCAAGTATAGATGCTGCCAATAAAGCAAAATTAGCTGCTGATGCGAAAGCTAAAGCCGCTGAAGAAGCTGCCTTAAAAGAAAAACAAGCTGTTGAAGCTAAAGCCAAAGCAGATGAAGAAGCAAGACAAGCCAGAATCGCTGCGGATGCTAAAGCGAAAGCCGATGCAGAAGCTCTTAAAGCGAAGTTGGCTGCGGATGCTAAAGCGAAGGCCGATGCAGAAGCACTTCAAGCGAAGTTGGCTGCGGATGCTAAAGCGAAAGCAGATGCGGAAGCTCTTCAGGCAAAATTAGCTGCTGATGCTAAAGCCAAAGCCGATGCAGAAGCACTTCAAGCGAAGTTGGCTGCGGATGCTAAAGCGAAAGCCGATGCGGAAGCTCTTCAGGCAAAATTAGCTGCGGATGCTAAAGCCAAAGCGGATGCCCAGGCTCTTCAGGCGAAGTTGGCTGCTGATGCGAAAGCGAAAGCCGATGCAGAAGCACTTCAAGCGAAGTTGGCTGCTGATGCTAAAGCCAAAGCCGATGCAGAAGCACTTCAAGCTAAGTTGGCTGCTGATGCTAAAGCCAAAGCAGATGCTGAAGCACTTCAGGCGAAATTAGCTGCCGACGCTAAAGCGAAAGCTGATGCAGAAGCCCTTCAGGCGAAGTTAGCTGCCGACGCTAAAGCGAAAGCAGATGCTGAAGCTCTTCAGGCGAAATTAGCTGCTGATGCTAAAGCAAAAGCTGATATGGAAGCTTTACAAGCTAAATTACTTGCGGATGCGAAGGTAAAAGCGGATGCTGAAGCAACTGCGAAAGCGAAAGCAGATGCAGAAGCAAAACAATTACAGGAAGCGGAAGAAGCTCGTTTGGCAAAATTAGCTGCTGATGCAAAAGCAAAAGCAGATGCTGAAGCACTTCAGGCTAAGTTAGCTGCTGATACCAAAGCGAAAGCAGATGCGAAAGCCAAAGCCGATGCAGAAGCTCTCCAAGCGAAGTTAGCAGCAGACGCTAAAGCCAAAGCCGATGCAGAAACCCTTCAAGCGAAGTTAGCTGCTGATGCTAAAGCGAAAGCCGATGCAGAAGCTCTTCAAGCGAAGTTAGCTGCTGATGCTAAAGCAAAAGCAGATGCCCAGGCTCTTCAAGCGAAGTTAGCTGCTGATGCTAAAGCCAAAGCCGATGCCCAAGCTCTTCAAGCGAAGTTGGCTGCTGATGCTAAAGCTAAAGCAGATGCAGAAGCCCTTCAAGCGAAGTTAGCTGCTGATGCTAAAGCGAAAGCAGATGCCCAAGCTCTTCAAGCGAAGTTGGCTGCCGATGCTAAAGCTAAAGCAGATGCGGAAGCACTTCAGGCTAAGTTAGCTGCTGATGCTAAAGCCAAAGCAGATGCAGAAGCCCTTCAAGCGAAGTTAGCTGCCGATGCTAAAGCGAAAGCTGATATGGAAGCTGCACAAGCGAAGTTATTGGCGGATCAAAAAGCGAAGGCCGATGCTGAAGCAACAGAAAGATTAAAAGCTGAGGAAGAAACAAGACAGTTGCAATTAGCAGAAGAAGCTCGTTTGGCAAAATTAGCTGCCGATGCTAAAGCTAAAGCCGATGCGGAAGCTCTTCAGGCTAAACTTGCTGCCGATGCACTTGCAAAAGCTGCTTCAGCTCCAAAAGATGATACAGCGAAAGCAATAGATAACTTATCTCAGTCTATCGAGAGCGCAAGTAAAATGCAGAAAGATTTATTGTCACAGTTTAATACAACAGTGGCAAGTAAACAAAAAGACTTGAACGACTTAAGAGAAGAGAATGATTTAAGTGAAAAAGGAATTTATAAAGAACCAAAACCTTTCAAAAGTGTGGCGGCTGAGAACAGTCAGCTAGAAGCTTTAAAATCTCAACTTGCTGAAGTAAATAAAGCACAGAAAGATGAAATTGCGAAGTTGACTAATTTATACAATGAAAGGCTTAAAAAGTTTCCTAATAAAAACGATGCTTTGAATAAGGCTTATCTGGAAAAGATAAACGAGTTAAAAGCAGCACAATTGAAAATGGAACAGGATAGTGCAACGTTACTTTCTAATTTAGAACGTATCAAGGCTGAGACTGAAATTGAGAAAAAACGTCGAATCAAACGTGCAGCATATGAGAATGATCAGGGCCGATATGCACAGGATGTTGCCGCTCTTAAGCGTATTAGAGAAACAACAAAATTAAGCAGTACGCCTCTAACAGCAAGTGATTTTGATTTCGGTGAAGACCAATCAAATATGCAGATTATCAAGAATATTAAGAATGCTGATGGTGGATATTATTTAATTATTGCAGTTCACAGCAGTGTTGAAAAACGCGATCAGTTCCTCGCTAAAGCAGTTGCAGCAGGACGTACAGATGTTAATTTCTTCTACAATGTAACGACAAGTAAGTATTACATCTATTATGAGAAATTTGACGGACTGTCAGAAGCTACAAAAGCGCTGGAAGCAAAAGGGACTAAGCCATACAATGGAAAAATGGCAATTGTGAAAGTGGAGAATTAATATAATTATTGAGAATAAAGCCCCGTCCTTTTTATTTTTGAGAAGGACATCTATTATAAATGTTTCAGAATGCTTTGATTTATTTTTTAACGCCCCTTAAAAAATAAAAGAGAAGGCAAAAACAAAATGAAGATTATGAAAAAACCTACTAACCTAAGATTGATTTTATTAGCTTTGATTTTTTTTCAAAGTTACGTTGTAATTTCTCAGAATCTTAAGTCATTTACTCCGAGATTTGACAAGAGGCTAAAAGGAGACATGTTGCTTATTGGTAATAATATTCTAAATAGAAATACCAATAACAGGGATCCGGAAGATGCCTATAATGGTTCCGGATACAATTCTGATTTCAGTATGGAATATATTGATATCGATAATGACAACAGTACTTTCAGTTCGAGTAGTGCGACTTTAACTGTACCAAAACCGGCTTGTTATAAAATTGTTTATGCAGGTTTGTATTGGGGAGCGATCCTACAGCAAAATGATCGTACAGGCATTGAAAAAGTAAAGCTTAAACTACCAACAGGTGGTTATAATGATATTACAGGTCAGATCGTGTATGATGCTAATGCAGCCCCAATTGGTGGTGACAATAACAAAGCATATGCATGTTATGCAGATATTACTTCTTTAGTGACCGGACAGGCTAATGCACAAGGTTTGTATACCGTTGCAAATGTTAAGTCTAGTGAGGGTTCTAATGGAGGAACAGGTTTATCAGCAGGTTGGTCTATTTTTATCGTTTATGAAGACCCAACTTTGCCAGCCAAATATATTACATCATTTGACGGTTTTAGCGGAATTGGAGGGGCAACTACTTTAGATATTCCTGTTTCAGGGTTCAAGACCATTCCTAAAGGTCCGGTTCGTGTAAAATTCGCTTTTGCTGCTTTAGAGGGGGATCAGCCAATTGCAGGGGATTATCTGCAAATTAACGGAATTCCAATTAGTGCTACAAATGCTGCAAATACAGCTATCAGAGCTTCAAATAACTTCTTTAATAGTAGTGTAACTTACGTTGATCCGGCTACAGATAAAACAGAAGATTTCTTAAATCGAAACCCTGCCAGTACTAACACCTTAGGGTATGATGCGGGTATTTTAAATATTAATAACCCCGGTACCCTTTTGAAACCGGGAGGTATTGTTATTGATAATAATGAGACTTCGGCAAATATTAGATTAGGAAGTACTCAGGACGTTTACTTTTATTATTTTAATGCATTTGCGGTAGATATTATTGAGCCTCATATTGTACTGACGAAAATTGTTAAAAATTCGGCAGGAACGGATATTGGAGGCCAGAATGTAGTATTGGGGCAACAATTAAATTATGAAATTGGTATTAGAAACTCAGGTAATGATGATGCTAAATCTTTAACCATTAGAGATCAGCTGCCAATTAATATTATATTTAATTACCCTGCAGATTTAAACCCGTTGCCAACTGGAGTAACGGTGCAAAGTTATGATCCTGCAACCAGAAGCATTGTTTTTAAAGTAGACGAATCTATTGTTAAAGCCAATACTCTAACAGAAAAAGTGATCAGCTTTAAAGTTAAAGTTGTTCCGGATTGTAATTCCTTGAGTGAAGCATGTTCTAATAGTATCGATAACTCTGCATATGCCACTTACAAAGGAACTTTAAATCCTGATTTCCAAATTTCAGATGATCCGAGTGTCAATACCAATACAGGATGTATATTAACTCCAAAAGCGACTAACTTTTTAGTAGGTGTTGATGGTTGTAAGTATACAGCAAACGTTACTTTATGTAAAGACACTGTAGATTTAGTTGCAGCAAACGGATATACAAGTTATACCTGGTATAGTGACGAAGCCCGTACAAAACAAATCGGAACAGGACAGACACTTACTGTTAAAGATCCGGGAACTTATTATGTATACAATTTGGCTGCGGCACCTTGTAGATCAATTTATCAGGCTATTACAGTAACCAGATTTGGTGCTACAAATACAAACCCTGTAATTCCTTATGCAAAAGCTCCGTATAAAGGAGAGGTCTTAATTTGTCCAAATAATGGAAAAGAGTTACCTAATCTTTTCTTATGTGGTGCAAATGATTCGAGACTAATTGAAACGCATATCTCAGATGGTTCTACTCTTGTTTGGGAAAAACTAGATGAAGCAAGTTGTACAGCGCCAAGTAGTCCAAATTGTGCTAACGAAGGAACTTCTTGTTCGTGGACTCAGGTTGCAACGGGACCAAATTATTTGGCTAAAATTGCCGGACAATATCGATTAACATTAAACTATGCCGGTGGTTGTTTTAACCGTTTTTATTTTAATGTTTTCACCAATTCATTAAGTCCTACAGAGAAACATACGGACATTATTTGTGGTAAACCAGGTACGATTACAGTAGGAGGTGTTCCTGCCGGATATGAGTACAGTATTAATGGTACAACTTATCAGGCTAGTAATGTATTTAATGTTACGACTGCGGGCTTCTATACAGTATATATAAGACTGGCAGGTGTAACAGGTAACACGTGTATTTTTACAGTTCCGAATATTCAAATCAGACAAAGGAATTTTAACGTAGTACAAGAGGTAACACAGCCATTGTGTTATGGTGAAAAAGGTAAAATTAAAGTAGCTGTAAACGATGCTAATGCACAATATTATTATAAACTTTATAATAATGGAACTTTATTATCGAATGTTGGACCGGTGCCGGATTCTGAATATACTTTTGATAATTTAAATACAGACCAGAATTATGTCGTAGAAGTTACAACAGATGATGGTTGTAAAGATACTAAGTACATATATGTTGGTAAGGTTTGGAATGAGTATAAAGCGACAGTTGCTTTAGTAGAACCTCTTACTGCATGTAGTGATGGAAAAATCAGAATCACAACAGAAGGAGGTAATTCACCTTACAACTATTTTATAAACAGCGATACTGTTTTTCAAACCAGTAATGAGTTTGTGGTAACAGCTCCGGGACTTTATACCATTAAAATTGTAGATAAAAACAACTGTACCATAGTAAGAACAATTACAGTTCCTGATAATGCAAAACCTGCTTATACTATTGATCATACCAATAGTAATTGTTATGATGGAAGCTCTAAGATAGAAGTAAAACTTACTGCCGGAGCAAACGGGTACACAATGGGGTATAGTATTAATGGTGGTGTAACTTTTCAATCTAATCCTGTTTTTTCTAATTTACAGCCGGGAACTTATGACGTAGTTGTAAGATACGGTATAGGAACGCCAATCAAGTATTGTACAGATCCTGTACAAAAGATAACAATTACAGGACCAACTTCTGCTATTTCGGCTTCTGCCGGAGTTGCGGCTTTGGCCGGATGTACACTACCTGACGGTAGCGGTGCAAACCAGGGAGGAAAACTGCGTATCAATAACGTTCAGGGTGGAACTCCTGCTTATCAATTTAGTTTTGATGGTGGTCTTACATGGCAGGCATCAAATGAAAAAGACGTGTTGCCGGGTAATTTTATTCTACAGGTTAAAGACGCTTTAGGCTGTATATTCGAAATTCCTTATCAGGTTACTTTAGATCCTAAACCTGCCGATCCAACGATCACAGTGGCTGATCCTGTTTTTGGCTGTAATGGTATGGCATCAACTACGGTTACGGTTACAAATCCGTCAAACAATTATACGTACGAGTATTATATTAACGGAACGCCTAACACGCCAATTACAAATAATGTCTTTACAAATGTTCCTTCAGGAACACATACTATAAAAGTTAAATACAAAGTTACTACGGTACCTACTTACAGTAACTTATTAACAGAGGATTTTGGCAGAGGACCAGATACAACGACTCCGGGTATTCACCCTAATTATTGTTGGGAAAAGCAAGATGCTGTAGAAGATTGCGGTATTGGAGGTTATATGCCAATTTTGCTTAATGATGGGGAATATGTTGTGACTCAGGCTCTGTTGCCACAGCACGTAGCAGGTTTTAACTGGAATTTGCCTAAAGATAATACAGCGGTTATTAACAATACACCACAAATAAAAGACGGAAGATTTTTAGCCGTTAATGTTGGAGGTGTGGTACCAATAGGTGGTGTTTTGTATAAAAAAACCATCAATGACGTTATTCCAAATCAGGACATACAGGTATCACTTTATATGCTTAACTTATTAAGTAAAAATAATAATTTACCTTCTCCAAGATTAACCATACAACTTCAGAAAAACGGAGTTCTTATACCAGGAGCATCAAAGGATACACAAAGTATTCCTAGAGATGAGAAATGGCATAATACAACTGATCTTGGAAGCGGCCAGGTATTAACTTTAAATCCTGGAAATAATACTTCTCTTGATTTTGTTATCTTATCATACAGCCAGGTTATTTCTGGTAATGATTTAGCGGTTGATGATATTTGGGTACGTCAGATTCCGGAGGTTTGTGGAGCCGAGAAAGATTTCCCAATTGTTATTGGAACAGATAAAGCCTTTAAAGCTTCAATCGTAGGTCATAAAGATGTAACCTGTAATGGTGCTAATAATGGAGAAATTACCTTATCTGCACAAAATTTTGATGCCACTTATGGTTTTGATTACTCTTTAGATAATGGTGCAACATGGGTAAATTCTAAAACTTCACCGGTTACAGTTAAAAACTTGACGAGTAAAACGTATAATATTTTAATTCGTTATGACAATAAAGCCGGAACTTGTAGTTTCCCATTCGATCAGCCAGTAGGTACTCCTGCTGCATTAACAATTACGGCAAGTGTTACAAAAACAGCTACTTGTACTACAGGAGCAACTATTACAGCAGTTGCAGGAGGTGGAACACCAGCATATCAATATGAATTAAGAGCAGCAAATGGTATTACGGTAATAACTGCATTCCAGAATTCTGGCGTATTTGCAAATGTTCCTACCGGTACCTATACAGTTGTAACACGTGATGCATATACATGTTCTTCAAGCGCATCTGCACAGGTTAATGTTGTTGCACCAACAATGCCAACAGCATCTTTAGCTGCTACTAGTGATTATTGCGTTACCGGGACTAAAGGAGCAACTCTTGTTGTTACGGCTACAGGTACAGGAGCTCTAACGTATAGTTTAAATGGTGCACCTGCACAAACCAGCAATACATTTACAAATGTTGGAGCAGGAACACATACGATTACAGTTACTGACAGTAATAATTGTCCGGTTACCATAAACGGAATTGTAATTGCTCCTGAGTTAAAAGCAGCAGCCTCTATTACAAAAACATTGGATTGTACAACTCCAAATGCAACAATTAAAGTTGACATTACAGATGGAGTTGCAGCCTATACTTATAAAGTTAAAAAAGACGCAGGTGCTTACGGTGCCAGTGTAAATGTTACAGGTAATACGTTTAATTATCCTGCACCAACAGCCGGACTTTATACTTTTGAAATTACAGATTCTAAAGGATGTAAAGCCTATATAGATGCTACAATAAGTCCTATTACAAATCCAACAGTTACTGCTAATCCAACACAAATTACTTGTAATGGTCTTAAAAATGGTAGTGTACAGTTAGTTGGAGCAGGAGGTTCAGGCGGATATGAGTACAATTTTAATAATTTAGGTTGGTCAACAACTTCATTATATTCCGGTTTAGATCCAAATATTAGCTATTCTTATCAAGTAAGAGACAGTAAAGGATGTACTTCTGCTGTTGGAAATATTACCTTAACGCAGCCAACTGCCGTGTCTGGAACTATTGGAGCTACTATTATTAAATGTGGTACACCAAGTACTGTACCAGCGGTAGTTACTGTTACTGGTTCTGGAGGAACGGGTGCTTATACTTACAGTTTCAACGGAACGGCAAACTTTACAACAACGAATACTTACTCAACAACAGCTGCCGGAACAGTTACGGCATATGTTAGAGATGCAAATAACTGTCAGTTTGGACCATTGTCAATTACAATTGGCGCTTTAGAACCAATTACAGATATCACTATTGTTGATAGTGGATATGATTGTTCTACAGTTCCGGCTGGTGGACGTGTAACTTTGACAGCGGTAAAAACTGGAAGTACAGCAAATGTTACCTATCAGATTATTTCTGGTCCTGCCGGATTTAACCCTGCGACAAATACAACCGGAAACTTTACATCACTGACTCCGGGAGATTATATCTTCCAGGCAACTGATACGGCTACTAATTGTTCATTCACAAAAGGACATACTATTAAAGCAACGTCAGATATTGTTACAGGTGGTTCAGTACTTACAAATATTCAGTGTTTTGGTTCTACCGGAACTATTGAATTTACAGTAAACGGTGTTAAGGCAAACGGATATGATTATGTTATTAAGAACGCTGCCAATACAATCATTCAGCAAGCAACTGGTGTAAGTGCGGCTACAACTACTGTTGCAGTTCCTACTGCTCAGCCTGTAGGGGCATATACTATTACTGCAACAGACAGATTAACAAAATGTCAGTCTTCTTATACAGTAACTTTAACGCAGTCAGCTGCAGCTGTTGATGTGACTGCTGTAGCCACTACAGTAAATTGTAACAAATTTACAGCTGAGATTACAGCAACCGGAGCAGGAGGGACACCAAATTATACTTATGCAGTAGCAAGACAAAGTGCTCCGGTTCCTACGGTTTATGCTTCAAATAATGTTCTAACAGTTGATACGGTTAACGGAACGGTATTAAACTGGGTTGTTTATATCAAAGATGCGAACGGTTGTTTGGATAACGTTCCTGTAAAAATTGATGTTGACGCTAAACCGGTTATTACCAGTGTGGTGGTTGACAATCAATGTCAGACAGGATCCGTTTCAAGTTTTACAATTACAGCTACTGCTACAGGATTAGTGCCTTTAACATATAGTATTGATGGAACTAATTTCCAGACTAGCAATACTTTTACAGTAAGTGCAGGATCTTATACCGTAACGGTAAAAGATAAAAATGGTTGTACAACAGCTGCTGCAGTTCCTGTAGTAGTTTATCCTAAAGTTGGTGCCTTAGCAGAGGTTACTAAAGAATTAGATTGTAGTGCAACTCCAAATGCAACGATTAAAGTTGATATTAGCGGAGGAAAAACTCCATATACATATACTGTAGCGAAAGGTTCAGGAACTCCTGGCGGAGTTATTAATGTTACCGGAACATCGTTTACAATTTCTGTTGCTTCTGCTAATGCTGATAAATATACATTTGCAATTACAGATGCAAACGGATGTACTACTGCAACATCTGCTACCGTAGCTCCTATTGCACCTCCTACAGTAACTGCTGTAAAAGTTGATGCTTCATGTAACGGTTCTGCAACAGGTACTGTTCAATTAACAGGTGCTAATGGTTCAGGTGGATATACCTATAGTAAAGACAATGTTACTTTTGCAGCGGCTTCATTATTTGAAAATCTGTTAGCAGGTAACTACACTTTCTATGTAAAAGACAGTAAAGGATGTACAGGAAGTGTTAATGTTACAATAGGTGAACCTATAAAATTAACAGCAAGTGCTACTGCTACTAACTTTACTTGTAGTGTTACTAATACAAAACAATCTGCTACTGTAACCATTACAGCAGCAGACGGTACAGCTCCTTATACGTACAGTTTTAACGGAAGTGGATATACTGCTGCAAATACGTTAACAGTAAACGATAACGGATCAGATCAAATCATTAGCTATTCTGTTAAAGATGCTAAAGGATGTACCACTGCGGTTCAGCAAATTACCATTAAGAAATTGGATCCTCCTGTTATTGTTTCAATATCAGGTAGTGCAATTCTATGCTCGCCATCTACAAGTACTACCAGTACTGTAACTGTTACAACATCAAATGGAGTAGGAGCTTTAGCTTATGTTATCACAGCACCGGCTTCTGCAACTTCAAACGTAACAGGTGCTACGACGGGAGTATTTACAGGATTAGTGGCAGACACTTATACTTTTAAAGTAACAGATGCAAACGGATGTTTTGCTATTCAATCTTATACAGTACTTCCATTAACTCCAATTGCAGTTGCTGAATCAAAATTAAGCGATGTTTTATGTAAAGGAGGAAATACCGGTTCTGCAAAATTCAGTATTTCCGGATTTAGTGCTACAGGAAATTATGCAGTAGTAATAACATCTACTCCTGCAGGATTGCCATATACAAATGTAACAACAGGAGATGTGATTACCTTAAACGGATTAGTTGCGGGTACTTACAACCTTGAAGTAACAGATAATACAACAAATTGTAAGGCAAACAAATCAATAACGATTACAGAGCCAGTAAATCCATTAGGAGGAACGCTTACAATTGTAAATGCTAATTGTAATGTTCCAAATGCACAGGTAACAGTTAATGCTACTGGTGGAACGCCAACATATTCTTATGCATTTGTACACAATAATGTGGCTCCTGTATCGACAGATTATAAATCAAGTAACACAGCTAATCTTGATCCTGCTATCTCAGATTGGGATGTTTGGGTAAAAGATGCAAATGGTTGTGTGATTAAATTAGACGCAGCAATTATTAAAGATGCAGTTCCGGATGTTACGGCTTCGGTTACTAACCAATGTACCTCTACAGGAACTTCATTTAGTATCAAAGCTGTAGGAACAGGAGGTATTGCTCCTTTAACCTACTCTATTAGCAGTGGTGTTGCACCATCTCCTGCAGATACTTTTACAGTAACGTCACCGGGTACTTATGTGATTACGGTAAAAGATGCAAATAACTGTACAGATACGGTTACAGTGACAGTAAATTCTGTTTTAACAGCCAGTGCAGTTTTAGTGAAAGACATTACTTGTGCTGCTCCTGTTAATGCAACAATTACAGTTAATGCCGGAGGAGGTTTAGCGCCTTACACTTATTTAGTTTCTACGGATGGTGTGACTTTTGGAACATCTCCTGATTTGATTGGAAATACATTTACAACAAATACTGCCGGAGATTATTATTTCCAGGTAACAGATGCTAGTGGATGTACAAAAATAACCAACAAAGTTGTAGTGACATCACCACAAACAGTAACAGGAACTGCTGCAAAAGTTGATCCTACCTGTAACGGTTATACAGATGGTTCTGTAACATTGACAGCTACAGCCGGAGTTTCTCCATTTACGTACAGTATTGATGGAGGTACTACTTTTGTAACTACAAAAGTTTTTGGAGGATTAGCTTCCGGAACGTATACTTATGTAGTAAAAGATGCTAAAGGATGTACTTCAGTACCTGCAACAATTACTTTGGTTAATCCAGCTCCAATTGTTGTTAACATCGTACGTAATGCTATTTTATGTAATTTAAATACGCCTGGTAGTTTTGATGTTAATGTAACATCAGGAGGAACAGCTCCGTATGTATATACATTATACGATAATGCTTTTACACAAATTGCAACCTACACAGAAACATCTACAGTAAATCCAACACCTGTTTATAAATTTGCAGGATTGAATTTTGGAGATTATTATATTACTGTTGTTGATGCAAATGGTTGTGAATACAGAAGTGGTAAATTGAGAATTGAAACACCTCCTTACTTAAAGATGAGTGCTGTTGCAGATTCAAATAATTGTGCTACAGGTGTGAATGTTACCGTAACTACTTCAGGTGGTACGCCGGATTATAAATACTCTATTTTTGGACAACCTTTAACAGAAAGCCCTGCACAAACGAGTCCAACTTATACCTTTTTAGGTTTAAAACATGGAACGACTTACTTTTTACAAGTAAAAGATATTAATGATTGTATTTCTATTTTAGAATTTACAACGCCTCCACCACCATCAAGTATAAAAGTTACAGGAACAACTGTAACAGATGTTACTTGTAATGGAACTTCAACAGGAATATTGACGTTTACTGTTAGGGATTTTGATCCATCAATTACTACAGTAAATTATGAAGTATTAAATGCTTTAACCTTGTTACCGGTTTCACCGGCAATTAATAGCACATTAACTGGTCCATTAGGCGGCCCGGTTTCTGGAACTATTTCAACATTGAAAGCAGGAAATTATGTTCTGAGAGTTACTGAGGCAGGAGGAACACTTTGTTCTACTACATTTAGTTTTACAGTATCACAACCGGTTCAACCGCTTAAAACAACAATTACAAAAAATGTGAATGCTACTTGTAATGTTGGTGCACAAGTTACACTAACCACTATTGGTGGTACGGGACCTTATGAGTACGCAGCGGGTGCTCCTGGATTTACGCCAACAACTTTTGGAACTAGTAATGTTTTGGTTTTAGATTATACTACAAGACAAAATTGGGATATTGTTGTACGAGATGCAAAAGGATGTATAGATAGAGTTAATACAACAATAGGCTTGGATCCTAGTCCGGTTATTGCATTATCAGTTGTAAATAAATGTGTGGCTGAAGGAGCCTATGTGGTTAGAGTTTCTCTTACTACAGCAGGAATTTCGCCTTACGAAATTAGTGTAAACGGTGGCGTATATGAACCTGTTACTATTACAACAGTTGTACCATATGACGTAACGGGTCTTAATTCAGGATTAAATACAATTAAAATTAAAGACGCAAACGGATGTGTTGATACTAAATCAATTACGATTGATAAACCACTAGGTGTAACACCAGTGATAACAGCATTGCCGACTTGTGCGAACAATGACGGAGTTATAACATTAACACCAATTGGTGGTGCAGGACCGTTTACTTATAGTATTGCGCCTCCTGTTGGAACTGTTGTTGGGAATGTTATTTCGGGAGTTCCTGCCGGAACTTACACGATAACAATTACAGATACAAATACACTATGTACTGCAACAGCTCCGGTTGAGCTTTCTGCACCAACACCAGTAGATTTTGATGCTGTAGTAACGAATGCTACTTGTAATGGCTCACGTAACGGAACTATTACCGTAAACTTAGCTGCCGGAAGCGATAACCCGGTTTATACTTATTCTATTTTGCCTGTTCCGGTAGGAATGGTACAAACAGATAATGTATTCTCAAATCTTCCTGCGGACACTTATACAATTACAGTGTTTTCAGGCAGAGGATGTTCAGCATCTAAACCGTTTACAGTAGGTCAGCCACTAACATTAGCGGCTACTGCAGCGGTTACAGATTACGCTTGTAATACAAGTAATGTTGCGCAGCCAGCTGTCGTAACTGTAAATGTTACAGCAGGTACAGGAACAGCACCTTACAAATACAATTTTGATGGTTCTGCTAACTATTTTGACGCTAATACCTTAACAGTATTAGACAATGGTGCAGTACAGACTATTCACTATTATGTAAAAGATGCTAACGGATGTTTATTTGATGATACAGTAACAGTTAATCCATACCAAAAAATTACAGATTTAACTTTTACGGGTGCTGCAATTACTTGTAATGCTCCTGCAACAAGTATTACAGTTACTGTAGCGGGTGGATATGCGATTACAAAATATGAAATCGTTTCACCAACTGCAAACGCAGTTGATAACGGAACGGTGAATGTTTTCAATGGTTTATTGCCAGGTACTTATGTTTTCAAAGTGACAGATGCTAATGGATGTTCATTCCAGAAATCATTAACAATTAAACCAGTAACCAATATTACCGTTTCTGGTCAATTAATAAAAGATGTAAGTTGTAACGAAGTAGCAGCAACACCTAATGGTTCTGTTGAGTTCACTGTAGGTAACTTTGCAGCAAATTATACGTATTCTATTAACGGAGTTGCGGTTGCGGGAACACATACCAATCCTAAAGTTACACTTACTAATTTAGCAGTAGGTAATTATAAAATTGATGTTGTTGACGTAGCTACAGGTTGCGTTGCAACAACAGATGTGGACGTTAATCAACCAGCAACACCATTACTATTAACACTAGTTTCTAATGTTAATGCGAATTGTAATTTTGGTGCAAAAGTAAGCGTTGTAGGTTCAGGTGGAACGCCTGGTTATACTTACGCTTATGCTGTGAGCCCAACGGCACCGGCAGCAGGAGCTTACAATACTAGTCCAAGCGCAGTTTTAGATCCATCTAAAGTTTGGATTGCTTATGTAAAAGATGCGAACGGATGTATTGCTCAGTTACCATTGACTATTGCGACAGATCCTCTACCATCAATTGACCCAATTACGGGTGTTTGTTACGATGGTTCTCCAGTAAATGTTACTTTGGTAGGTCATGGAGTTGGTCCATTAACATACAGTATTGGTAATGGATTTAAAACAAGCCCAGACTTTGTGCTTAACGCGCCTGGTACTTATACTTTCTACGTAAGAGATGCTAACAATTGTGATGCAGCTACTCCATACGTTTACCAATTGGATCAGAAATTATTATTAGATGCGGTACTTCAGGATTTAACCTGTGCGGCTCCTAATATGGCAACTGTTACATTAACAGCGACTCAGGGATCTACGGTGTATACAAACTATGATGTTTCATTTAATGGAGGTCCGTTTACACCAACGACATCTCCATACACAACGAATATTGCAGGAACTTATACTTTTAGAGTTACAGATAATAAAAACTGTCAGTCAGTTTCAAAACCTGTAGTGGTGAATCCTATCGTGATGCCTACTATAGCTACTTCGGAATTCAACGTAAGTTGTAACGGAGGAAACGACGGAAGCATTACAATTACTGCCGGTAGCGGACTTGCTCCTTACGAATATAGTATTGATGGTACAACATATCAGGCATCGAATATTTTCGGAACATTAGGTCAAGGTTCTTATACAGTATACGTAAGAGATGCTAAGAAATGTGTAGTGAGTAAAACAGTTTCTATTTCAGAGCCAACTATTTTGAATGCTACTGCTGCAGTTACTCCATTTGGATGTACTGTAACTAATACACCACAGGATGCTGTAGTAACTTTAACGGCTACTAATGGTACACCAGGATATAAATACAGTTTTGATAATGGTGTTACTTTTGGAGATGCTTCAACATTAAATGTAAGCACTATAACAGCTCCTAGAACAGTGTTCTATGTTGTAATTGATGCGAATGGATGTAGAGTTTCAGGAAACGTAACGGTAAATCCTTACACGCCTCCTACTGATATGAACATTACAGCAACACCAATTTATTGTAATACTATGGGAGGAGTTTCTACTGCTACAGTAAATTCAGTAACAGGTGGTGTAGGGCCTTACAAATACGAAATAGTTTCACCGGCAGCGGCTGTTACTAATAATACAACTGGTATTTTCCCTGGATTATTACCAAATACTTATCAAATTAAAGTTACGGATGCTAATGGTTGTAGTACAACAAAAGCTATCGTGATTAAAGAATCTGATAAAATTAAAGCTACTACTCAGTTATTAACGGATGTGTTATGTAATGGAGGAAGCACCGGTACGGCATCATTTGTTGTAAGCGGTTATATTACGCCTGCTGATTATATCTATTCATTGGCACCAGTTGCCGGAACAGCGACTAAAACAGGTGATGTTATAAGCTACACTGGTTTAGCTGCAGGTAAGTATACATTTACAGTAGTAGACAGAATTTCAGGATGTCAGGATCAGGTTGTTGACTTTGAGATTAAAGAGCCTTCAATTTTAGATTTTACATCTACTGCTACAAATACAAATTGTAACAATAAAACGGCTCAAATAACGATCACAGCAACCGGAGGTACTCCTGCTTATCGTTATGCTGCAGTTGTTTCATTGTCAGCGGCTCCAACGGTTTTTGGAACAAATAATGTTATTACTGTTGATACTAACAATGGTGCAAATAGAAATTGGGATATTTATGTACAAGACCTTAACGGATGTCCGGTAATGAAAACTCAAACTATTGTGGAAGATGCATTACCAACAACTCCGTCAGTGGCACCATTTAGCCAATGCCCGGATCCATTAAACGGAACGTATACCTTTACGATTACAGGAGTTACAGGTGTAGCACCAATTGAATATAGTATTGGTGGTGGATTCCAATCCAGCCCAACATTTACAGTAAGTACATCTGGTACTTATGATGTAACCGTAAAAGATGGAAATGGTTGTGAAGTAAAAACGACAGCAGTAGTTAATATTTTCCCAGCTTTGGCTTTAGATGTTAAGATCACAGCTTTACCAGACTGTAACACTAACAATGGAGCTATTACAGCTACAGCTTCTGGTGGTTCAACCCCAGCAAATTATAGCTATAGCCTAAACGGAAACTTTGGTCAGACATCAGGAATATTTACCAATATCGGTCCTGGAAACCATACAATTACTGTAACAGATGTGACTACAGGTTGTACCAGAACCGTTAAATTTGAAATTATACCTGCGACTCCAATTAAAGGATTTACTTTAGCACACACAGATGTTACTTGTAATACATTTACTAATGGAACGATCACTGCAACTATTGATGAAACAGGTGGAAATGACAACCCAATTTACTATTACAGTATTACAGCGGGACCAGTTCTTAGACCTAATCAAACTTCAAATGTGTTCACAGGATTACCAAAAGGTCAATATACAGTAACAGTTACATCTGGAAGAGGATGTAAAGATTTAGAAGATGTTGAAATTTTTGAACCAGCTCCAATTGTTGTTTCTAATGTTGTATTTACTCAGTTTGGTTGTACAGCAGGAACAAACACAAATACAAATGCGACAATTACAGTAAATACTGTAACTGGAGGATCTGGTAAGTATGTTTTATATCAATTCATGAAAAATGGGGTTGAAGTTCAAAATAGTACTTCAAATACTTATACTGTATTTGATCTTACAGGAGGAATTTATACTGTAAATGTTTTCGACGATAAAGGTTGTGTTGGATCATCGACATCGGTAATCGATATTAAGCCTTTTATTAGCCTGGACGATGTTACAGTAACAGTGGATAAAGACATTACTTGTGTAAATAATGAAGACATTACTGTTAAAGCTGGTGTAACGGGTGGTACACCGACACCGACTCAAATAGTTTACACTATTAAGGGAATAGGCGGAAGTACTTTTACTGATACTAACACGACAGGAGTGTTTACAGCATTACCAATTGGTAACTATTTAATTACAGTTGAGAATTCGTTAACTGGATGTAAAATTGAGAAAGCCCATTACGTAACTAATCCAAATACATTCGAGATTAAAGCTACTCCGGTAGTAGCTGAAATTTGTTTTGGAACTGCTGATGGAAGTGTGAACTTAACTTTTGTTGATAATCAAAAACTTCCAAGTGATGATGCAGGTATATTTGATTACACAATTACAGGTCCTGTAAATGTTCCATTAACTCGTTCAGCAAATGCTGGTCCGGTTTCGATTACAGGTCTTCGTGCAGGTCAGTATACGGTAAACGCTACTTTAGTAGGCAAACCATATTGTTCAGTTTCAACTATTTTCTCAATAGGACAGCCTACCGCTGCTTTAGTTGTAACAACAACAAAATCTGAAATCACTTGTGTGGCAGGTAATAATGATGGCGAAATTTCAGCTACCGCAACAGGTGGTTGGGATACGAATTACCAATATGAGTTAGTATTAAACGGAGCAGTTATTGCAAATAATACAGACGGTAATTTTACCGGACTATCTGCAGGTAATTACACAGTTAATGTTAAAGATGGTAAAGGATGTCAGGCATCAGCAACACAATCATTGAAGATTCCTGATCCAATTGTGGTTAGTGCAACAGCAACAGCTTCAGTATTACCATGTTTTGGAGACAGGTCTGGAATAATTACGGTAAACCCTCCAACAGGTGGTCAGGGAAGTAACTATATGTACACCTTGAATATGTTGTCAGAAAATCCGGTTGTTTCATCAGGTCCACAAAGTAACCCTGTTTTCACAGGCTTACCGGCAGGAACTTACAGTATCACAGTTACTGACGGATTTACATGTTCTGCAACATCAGCAAATGTTGTAATTACAGAACCAACAGAAGTAGTTCCAAGTTTAGTGCTGGCAACAACACAGACTTGTAATACACAATCAACACTTACGTTAAGTGCAACAGGAGGTTCTGGTCCATATACATACAGTACCGATCAGACTTTTACAACAACAACTGGTTCATTTGCAACTTCTGTTACCTTCGCGGTACCAGTGGGTAAATACCAATATTATGTAAAAGATGCTAAAGGTTGTGTGGCGAAAATTTCTAACGAAGTTAAAATCGATCCATTAGAGCCATTAGTAATAGAATTAGATGTGACCAATGCAGTAGTAAAATGTATGGGCGAAGCTACAGGAGTTATTGTAGCAAATGCAAAAGGTGGTTTAGGAAACTATATCTATACTTTAGAAAATACTGCAGGTGGTGTGGTTAGACCGGCACAACCTACTGGCAGATTCGAAGATCTTCCAATAGGAACGTATGTTGTAAAAGTAGCTAGTGGTGATTGTCCTGCGACATCAGGCGCTATCGAAATTAAACAACCTGCTACAGCTATTCAGGCTACATTTACACCAACCAATGTTTCTTGTTTTGGAGAAAGTAACGGTCAGATCGTAGTTGCTGCAACAGGTGGTACAGGAGTTATTAAATATGCAATATCACCGGATTTAGATCAGTTTGATGTTAAAAACACATTTGATAAACTTGCACCAGGTAAATATACAGTTATAGCTCAGGATGAAAATGGTTGTTATGTTATCGATGAGATCGAAATCACTCAGCCAAAACCTTTAATCGTTACAGAACTTCCAAACTCTATGATTCCGGAAGTTTGTAAAGGAGATAAAGATGGAGCATTCAGTATCGAAGTTAAAGGAGGTACTGCACCATATAGTGTAAGTCTTGACAATAAAAACGGAACGTATACACAAGGTACGGCAACTCAAACTATATTTGATTTTACTAATCTTTCAGGAGGAGTTCATACCGTTTACGTTAAGGATGCTCAGGGATGTGTGAATGAATTTGTAGAAAACATGCCTTTACCGGTTGTTCTTGATCCAACTACCGTAACCAATTATGATTGTGTGAACAACGCTCAAACAAATATGGTAACCGTTTCAGTAGATGAGAGCAATACAGATCTTACACAAATAGATTATTCACTTGATAGTGATGTAGGTCCTTGGCAGGCAGCAAATATCTTTACCAATATTGCTCCTGGAACGCACTACATTGTAGCAAGACATACGAATGGATGTAAAGTGCCAACGGCAAGTTTTGAAATAAGAGCTTATGAGAAGTTAACACTTGCTGAGTCAACAGGAAAACCTGAAATGAACATCATTTCGGTTACTGCAGCCGGTGGAGCACCTGCTTACGAGTACAGTTTCAACGGAGAGCCGTTTACTTCTTCTAACAAATACAAAATCTACAAAACAGGAGATTATGTAGTAGTAGTAAGAGACCAAAACGGATGTACAGCAACAATAACAGTTCATGCAGTTTATGTAGATGTGTGTCTTGACAATTACTTCACTCCAAACGGAGATGGTGTTTATGACACTTGGGGTCCTGGTTGTACAAACATTTACAACAACCTTGAATTCTCAATCTTCGACAGATACGGTCGTGTAATTGCCAAGTACCGTTACGGACAAAAATGGGACGGTAGATACAATGGTGCCGAATTACCATCAGGAGATTACTGGTATGTTCTTAAATTAAATGACGAGAAAGATGCACGTGAGTTTGTAGGACATTTCACTTTATACAGATAACAAAATAAGAGCCCCTAATGATGTTATCTAAAAAAATTATTACAATGAAAAAGTTTATTTTATCTTTAGTACTCATGGCTGTAACAACAAGTTACAGCCAAGAGTTAAACCTACCGGTTTTTACACAGTATTTAGCCGATAATCCTTTTGTTATTTCTCCGGCCTTCGCAGGTATCGGCGATAACCTTAGAATTAGAGCCAATGGACTTACCCAGTGGGTAGGGATAAAAGATGCGCCGGACAACCAGTCGCTTTATGCCGATTTTAGAGTTTTGGACCGTTCAGGAGTGGGTGTCAATGTGTACAATGATAAGAATGGATATACGCGCCAGACTGGAGCTAAGATCTCCTTTGCGCACCACATTATTCTGGATTATTATTCGAAACAATACTTGTCTTTCGGACTTTCGTACAACTTTAATAGTTTCCGTATTGATATTGACGAATTCAATAACACCATCGAGCATCCTATTTTAGATCCAAGTGTAACCGACAATCGATATACCGCAAACAGCAACTTCGATGTAAGTGCTTTGTACCGTAACAAAGCATTTTATATCAGTTTTAATGCGAATAACGTACTAAAGAAAAACACTAACAAATACAGAGGAGTAGAGCCTAGTTTACTTTCCAATTATCAGGTATATACAGGATTTGTTTTTAAAGACGGAGAAAACAGCCGTATCGAATACGAACCATCGCTTTACTACCAATACTTCGCAAGTGATAAACGTTCTACAACCGATTTTAACTTCAAGTACAGACGTTACAACCGTTACGAGGATTATTACTGGATTGGGGTTTCGTACCGTTTCTTAAACGATCAGTTCCCAAAACCATTATCCGTTGGGCCAATGGTAGGTTTTATGAAATCTAAGTTCTACTTTGGGTATTCGTATCAGGTAATGTTTAACAATTTAGGGAATTACAACACGGGGACACACTCGGTAACTATTGGTTTCGATTTCTTGCAAGCCATTAGTAACTGTCCTTGTACACAAAGCCCGGTTCACGACTAAGCAAACATTTTTAGCGTTTTTAAAGTTAATTTGTTTTTTTTCATAGATTATATCGTTTTTGCTGTTACAGCGGGTTTATTTTTATATTTTTCAAATTTGTTGCAACCTTAAAAGTTCTATATTTGTTTTTCTATCAGAAAAAATTAAAAAATTATCAAATGAAAACTCTAAACGATTTCGACTTTAAAAATAAAAAAGCAATTATCCGTGTGGACTTTAATGTGCCATTGGATGAAAACTTTAATGTAACGGATGCTACACGTATCGAAGCGGCAAAACCAACTATCGATGCAATTTTAGCACAAGGAGGAAGTGTAATTTTAATGTCGCATCTAGGCAGACCAAAAGGAGCAGAAGATAAATATTCGTTAAAGCACATTTTAAAAACAGCTTCTGAAATCTTGGGAGTTCAGGTGAAATTTGCTGAAAATTGTGTTGGAGAAGTAGCAAAGACCGCCGCTACAAATTTACAGCCGGGAGAAGTTTTGTTGCTTGAAAATTTACGTTTTCACGCTGAGGAAGAAGCCGGAGATGTTGCTTTTGCAAAAGAATTAGCATCATTAGGAGACATCTATGTAAACGATGCTTTTGGTACAGCACACAGAGCACACGCTTCAACCACAATTATTGCCCAGTTTTTTCCAACTGAAAAATGTTTTGGAACCTTATTGGCAAAAGAAATAGAAAGTTTAAATAAAGTACTTAAAAATAGCGAAAAACCCGTAACAGCAGTTCTTGGAGGTTCAAAAGTATCTTCAAAAATTACCGTTATCGAAAACATCTTAGACAAAGTAGATCATATGATCATCGGTGGTGGAATGACATTTACATTCGTTAAAGCACTGGGAGGTAAAATCGGAGAATCTATTTGTGAAGATGACAAACAGGATTTAGCTCTAGAAATTTTGAGATTAGCCAAAGAAAAAGGAGTTCAGGTTCACATTCCCGTTGACGTAATTGCGGCAGATAGTTTTTCTAATACTGCAAATACTCAGGTAGTAGATGTAAACGCGATTCCTGACGGATGGCAAGGTCTTGATGCAGGTCCAAAATCTTTGGAAAACTTTAAAAAAGTAATTCTGGAGTCAAAAACAATTTTATGGAATGGCCCATTAGGAGTTTTCGAAATGGAGTCCTTTGCTAAAGGAACGATTGCTTTAGGTGATTATATTGCTGAAGCTACAGAAAATGGTGCCTTCTCATTAGTAGGTGGTGGAGATTCTGTTGCAGCAGTAAAACAGTTCGGTTTTGAAGATAAAATGAGTTATGTTTCTACCGGAGGTGGAGCTATGCTTGAAATGTTAGAAGGTAAAATTTTACCTGGAATCGCCGCGATTTTGGACTAAAAAATCACAATTAACATTTTTTTACATAGTTTTCTTCAATAAACTGTTTAAGTTTGTAAAACTAAGGTTTCTGTAATTTATTGAATTATAGAATTTTAAAAAAATGTTATATGATTGTAAAAAAAATAGTAATAGTGGTTTCCGCTTTTTTTTCTATTTCTGTGGTCGCACAGAATGTTACAAAAGCAGATGCTGAAATTAAACCGGTTGTAAAAATATCGTATTTAGATTCTGTTAAAAGTACCTTCAAAAAAAATGAACTGGCAACACGTGTTGACAGTCTTTGGATGAACGAATTAGTAAGTCTCGATATTTACGACGATTTAACAAAAGACATTCAAACCATTAACACAGATGTAACAGTTGATGAAGAACTGCCTACAGATTTGCTAAAACAGCGATTGCAGGCAATGAATGGGAAATCACCTTTTAATATTGAATACAATCAGGGATTAGAAAACATTATAAAGTCATTTCTTAAGAATCGTAAAAAATCGTTTTCACGATTGATGTCTTTATCAGAATATTACTTTCCAATTTTTGAAGACGCTTTTGCCAAACAAAATGTGCCTTTAGAAATTAAATATTTAGCCGTTGTAGAATCTGCTTTAAATCCTAAAGCAGTTTCTAAAATGGGCGCCACCGGACTTTGGCAATTCATGTACGGAACCGGAAAACAATACGCACTTAAAATAGATTCTTATATCGATGAACGCAGTGACCCGCTTAGAGCAACTGCCGCGGCATCAGAATATATGACTAAAATGTTCAGCATCTTTGGTGATTGGGAATTGGTTCTGGCCTCTTACAACTCAGGACCAGGAAATGTGACCAAGGCCATTCGTCGTTCCGGTGGAAAAACAAAATATTGGGACATTCGAAGCCATCTTCCAAAAGAAACTCAAGGTTATGTACCCGCTTTTTTAGCCACCATGTACCTTTTTGAATACCACAAAGAACACGGGATCAATCCACAAAGAGCCGTTGTTAAAAATTTTGAAACGGATACCGTTCAGATCAAAAGCCAAATGACATTCAAACAAATTGCTGATTTGTTAGACATGCCGCAATCTCAAATTCAGCTTTTAAATCCATCGTATAAATTAAACGTCGTTCCTTTTTATCAGGGTGAGGAGCATTATCTGCGTTTACCGAAAGAGAAAATTGCCACCTTTGTTTCAAACGAAGACAAAATTTATGCCTATGTGGCTTACCAATCGCAGAACAAAACCATTCCGGTTCAATTGGCGATGAGGACAGCCCCAAGAGCCAAATACATTGCGAAAGCCAAAGAAAAAGAAGAATCTCCTAAAGAAATTCAGTTTTACAAAGTTCGTAAAGGGGATAATCTGGGAGCAATTGCCGAAAAGTATAACGTAAGCATTGTAGATCTGAAGAAGTGGAACAATCTGAAATCAAACTCAGTGGCCTTTGGAAGAAATTTAAAAATTAAATCTGAAATAGAGGCAGTTGTTAAAAATCCTAAAGAAGCTAAAGCAACACTTGCAATAGATAAAAAATCAGAAGAGGCTATTGCTTCAGCAGATGATAAAGATAAAAATAATGCACAACCGCAGGAATATGTAGTAGCTGCCGGAGACAATTTAGGCAGTATTGCAAAGAAATTCGGTACGACTATTGCGGAGTTGAAAGAACTTAATAGTCTAACTTCAAATAATATTGGTTTGGGGAAAACATTAGTGATTTCTAAAGCAGTTCCTGAAATTGTAGATGAGAATGCTGTAACAACCGCTATTGCATCAAACAATTCAATTGATTCGTTTAAGAAAAAAGCAACATCAAAAGCTTTGGGTGAAGACTATTATGTTAAAAAAGGAGATTCGTTGTATAGTATTTCTAAAAAATATCCGGGAGTAACTATTTCCGATATTAAAAAATGGAATAATATTAAAGACGGAGACATTAAACCCGGAATGAAACTTAAAATAAACGGATAATTCAAAATCTTATATAAATTTGGGTTTTATTTCATAACTTAAGAGAATGAATAAAACCCATTTTTTATTAATACTACTTTCGCTGCTGTTCATTTCATGCTTTAAAAATAACAAGCAGACTGAATCTGTGTCTGGAAAAACCAATACTATTTCCGTCATTATAGACGATCAATTGTGGTATGGTGAAGTAGGCGACAGTATCCGAAATAAATTTGCCTCACCGGTTTTAGGACTTACACAGGAAGAACCAATATTTACCATCAATCAGTATCCGGCTCGTTTGCTGGAAGGTTTTGTTACCGACAGTCGTAGTATTATAGTGGTAAAAAAAGCTGTTGCTGATAAGTTCGAAGTCACACACAGTGCCTCGCTGCCTCATAATACTTTTAGAATTTACGGAAAATCGGTAGATGATATCATATGCAGTATCGAACTCAATTCCGCGCAAATTATTAAGGTAATCCGCGATACCGAAATCAAAAAAATTCAGGAAGATAACAGTAAATCCCTGTTGAATCCGGCGATTATAAAAAACAAATTTCATGTCGATCTTCAGATACCCGTTGGATATGAATACATGTTGCACAAAAAGAACTTTATCTGGCTTAAAAAAGACATCATTAGCGGAAATACCAGTCTGCTCATCTATCAAATTCCGATTCGCAGTTTTGAAAAAAGCTCAAATGTAGTAGACAACATTATCCGTATGCGGGATTCGGTTGGGTACTACATCAAAGGCAAGGAACCCAAAACACGTATGATTACAGGAGAGGCTTATGCTCCCTATTTCTCGACGATTTTATTAGATGGAAAAAAAGCTTTTGAAACTAAAGGCACCTGGGAGCTTAAGAATGATTTTATGGCCGGACCTTTTATCAACTATGCCATTGTTGACGAAATGTATAACCGAATTCTGGTAATCGAAGGATTTTGTTATTCACCCTCCAACGAAGAACGTGATTTAATGTTAGACCTGGAAGCGATAATAAAATCAGTTAAAATTGATAAGAGGTAAATCCGTCGCTCTGAAAGAGCTTCAGCTAAAGCATAGTGCAACGCACTATGAAGCATGTAAAAAGTTTGTTTGCGCCCTGAAAGGGCAAAAGCCCAATACCAAAATTATCAATTTGCAGCTTTTTATAGAAATCATGTTAAGTTTTTAGTAATGAGGTGACAAACTAATTTTTCTTAATTTTGTTTTACAACTAACATTAAAACAGATCATTATGAAAAATTTAATTGCAGCATTATTACTAGTCATGTGTTTTGCTTCCTGTAAAAAAGAGGCAAAGACAGCAACTGAAACAGTAGGCTCTTCTGATAGTATTAAAAAGGAAGAACCAATAGCAGAACAACCGGTTGATTCGGCAGCACAAATGAAAGCCTGGCAAGAGTATGCAACCCCTGGGGCTCCTCATAAATTAATGGCGGATGAGGTTGGAACCTGGAATTGTGACATGACTTTCTGGTCAGAACCAAACGGGAAACCTGAAAAAGCCACTTCAACAGCAAACGTTAAAATGATTCTTGGAGGACGTTATCAGGAATCGAATTATCAAGGAACCATGATGGGGCAAGCTTTTGAGGGTAAAAGTACATTAGCTTACAACAATGCCAGTAAAGAATACACCACCACTTTTATCGATAATATGGGAACCGGTATGCTGGTGGCAATGGGTAAGTACGATGAAAGTACCAAAAGTATGGAGCTAAAAGGGGACATGGTTAATCCCGTAAACGGCAAAAAAACACCCTACAGAGAAATTTATACCATTGTAGATGCTAAAACACGTAAAATGGAAATGTTTGATGTAAAAAATGGGGAAGAGTTCAAGAGCATGGAAATCATTATGAAGAAAAAATAGGATTCTCATTTCATCATAAAGTATAAATCCCGATTGCAGTTTGTAATCGGGATTTATAGTTAAGAATATTTGGTATAATTTTGTTTTTAGCGTAAGTTAGAACCGTAAACAATAAGACAAAAACAATAAACAAAGAGCAAATGGAGCTAAAATGGAAAATAAAGCCTTTTGAGGCGTTAAATGTAAACGAGCTATACGATTTACTCAAATTAAGAAGTGAGATCTTTGTAGTCGAGCAAAACTGCGTTTATTTAGACCTTGACGGTAAAGACAAGAAAGCATTACATCTGATTGGGGAATACGATGGAAAAACAGTCGCGTATGTACGTTTATTCGATGCGGGGATTAGTTTTGATAATGCTTCGATCGGACGTGTGGTGGTAGATGCCAATTACCGCGACCGAAAATGGGGACATGATCTGATGCGTGAAGCAATTGCAGCCATAAAATCAAATTTTAATAAAGATGCGATTACGATTGGAGCTCAATTATATTTAAAAAAATTCTACGAAAGCCACGGATTCGTGCAAACCAGCGAAATGTATCTGGAAGATGATATTGAGCACATAGAGATGGTCAGAAGCTGATTGATAGTGAAGACTATTAGTTAGAGATTTATTTCTTTAGATTTTAAATTTTGTCAAAATCATATAGAAGTCTTATTTACTTTATTAAGTAGATAAGACTTTCCTTTTTTTTATGATTTGGATAACATTTTTGAAGACTGGATTTCTCTAATTTAGGTTGCGATTAATGTCTAATAAAATAAATAGTATATGAAAAGAAGAATACTGGTTTTTGTGTTTTTAGTTTTTAATGTCTTATGTTTTGGTAATAGTAGGGAGGTAAGTAGTGATGAAAATCAACGCATCGAAAATTTGGCGAGCCTTGCAAAAATTTGGGGATTTTTAAAATATTATCATCCCAATGTAGCTAAAGGTAATTTCAATTGGGATGAGCAATTGGTTACAATGATTCCTAAAGTTGAAAGCGCAAAGAACAGAGAGGATTTATCAAAAGTTTATTTGGACTGGATTGCAACCTTAGGCGTTGTAGAAGAATGTAAATCATGTAAAGATGTGTCCTCAAAAAATTATTTTGATAAAAACTTTGATCTTGCCTGGGCGGATAATTTAGCTGTTTTTACACCGGAGCTTTCTCGTAAACTTAGATACATTGAAGAAAATAGAGCACAAAGTAATAGCTACTATGTCACCAAAAGTTCAAGAGATAATGTTGAAGTCAGAAATGAATCAAAATATAAAGATTTTGAATATCCGGATAAAAATTATCGGTTACTAAGTTTGTTCAAATATTGGAATACAATTGAATATTTCTTCCCCTATAAATATTTAACGGATCAAAAATGGAGTACAGTTCTGGAGGAAATGATTCCTCAGTTTGAAAAAGCCAACAATGCGACTGAATATCAATTGGCATTGCTTGTAACCGTTATTAAACTTGACGATACACATGCAAGTTTGTATACGGATAAGAACTTTGAGTTTTTTGGGAAAAAGTATATTCCGGCTTTCAGTAATGTAATTGAAAATAAAGTTGTTATCGTTGGAATTTACAGCGATTCACTCGCGAAAATAAATGATATCAGAAAGGGGGATATTATTGAAGAAATTGAGGGTGAAAATGCTTTGAAAATAATGGCTGATCGAAAAAAATACGTAAACGGTTCAAATAATAGCACCAAAGCTAAGAATTATAACCATCATCTGTTTAATGGTTCAACGGATTCAGTAAAAGTAAAAATAAGAAGAGATGATGTTGTTCTGGTAAAAATGGTAAAACGTTACAAAGGATCAGATTTAAAATCAAACTTGAGTCGCACCAAAGAAAAATTTAATTTGGATGCAAACAATATAGGATATATTAATTTGGCTAATATAGAAGTAAATGATCAGGACGAGATTATGGAAAAGCTGAATTCGACAAAAGCTTTAATTATAGATATTAGAAACTACCCTCCACTGATGCCTTATAGAATTGCGAGAAGACTAAGTTTTGAAAATAAAGAGTATGTCAAGTGTATTGCCCCTGATTTAAAATATCCAGGAAGGTTTATTTGGAAAAAATCTCTCGTGATAGAGCCATTAAAAAAATCATATTATAAAGGAAAAGTAGTTTTGTTGGTTAATGAAGAGACCCAAAGCAGAGCGGAGTTTGTGACTATGCTTTTACAAACGGGTGATAATGTTACGACTATTGGCAGCCAGACTGCGGCAGCGGACGGTGATGTGTCCCGACTTGAATTTTCCGGCTTTGAAACGGCTATAAGTGGACTAGGTGTTTTTTACCCCGATGGAACCGAGACACAAAGAAAAGGGGTCAAGATCGATATAGAGGTTCGCCCAACAGTTAAAGGAATTCAGGAAGGGAAAGATGAGGTTTTGGAGAAAGCAAAAGAATATTTAGTAACAGAAAAGAGCTAGAGGATTATTGTTTTTAAATCTTAGTAATCAAAAATTCAACACGACGATCCAGATTATCACCTTTTCCCAACGGGTATTTATTCCCGCAACCCTGATAAGTCATTCGGTTTTTGGAGATTTTTTTGGAGCTGAGGTAGTAAAAAACAGTTTTGGCGCGGTTCCAGGAAAGCCTTCTTTCATTGGTTGCTCTGTCAATTCCGTCGGAGTAGATATCAGGGGTGCAGCAAACATGACCTCTGATTTCGAATTTTAAACCATTTTGTTTTTCTAAGATTGCGGCAACCTTATCTAATTCCTTTTTAGAGTTTGAAGTAAGTTTTGAACTTCCGATATCAAATAAAATATTGTCTAAAAAGATCTTGTCACCAATTTTAAGTTTATTAGGAAATGAGTTGTAAATTCCTTTACCAAAGCTGTTTTTCTTTACAGCAATTAAGTCAACCCGCCGGTTTCGGGTACGGGTTTCATGTAAGTTTTCAATAGTGTCAGGCCGTACAACCACACGGCCTTTTCCTTCCAGAATAACAATTTTGCCCTGGTTGAAGCCTGCGCGAACCAATAAGTTTTGGATGGTGGCTGCGCGATTGTTAGACAAACGAAAGTTGTATTCGTCGTTTCCGCGATCATCACAATAGCCATATATTTGTACCGACTCAACTTTAGAGGTGTCGATACTTTTAATAAAACGGTTTACAACTTCGGTTTGTTTCGGTGTAAGGTCGAACTTGTCAAATTCGAAATAAATGGTTTCAATAGGTTTTTGCTGTGCCGATAAATTGTAAATAAGAAACAGAAATAGAACTCTGTAAAGCTTCATTTTTTTACATTTTTAAAATCGTTTTATACTCGGTCTGGTTATTTAATACGTTTACTGCTTTTTTAATTTCTGAATTGTTTTTAATGTAATATTGATACAAACCTTCCTGATACTGATATCTTTTAATCAGTTCTTCCTGTATCAGGTTTCTGATCTCCTTTTGATTTTTATCCAGCAGAGTGCTTTCGCTTTTTTCAAGAGCTGCCTGTAATTGTTGGTATTCCGTAGCAATAGTTTCGTCTATTTTTTCATTTTTGGCTGCAGCCATCATATTTTTCAACGCCACTTCCGATTCCGTGTCAAAACTAATTTTGTTGGTTTTCAGGAACTGTTTAAAACTGCTGTAATCAGCATCTGTAATCGTTGGTGTTTTGTCTCCTAAGTTTGGATTCTTGTAATAGTACGTGGTAGCATAATCAAAGATCCCATCATTTTTTAGCAAGGCCGTTGTAATCGGACTCATTTTGGTTTCGTCCAGTTCGATATCCGGTAAAACACCGCCTCCATCATAAACCGTTCTTCCTTTTCGGGTTTTAAAAGCATTGAAATTTTTAGCATCCGTTTTTTGAGCCACACCATTTTTGTCTTTATGGGCATAATCCAAAGCCTGAATACAACGTCCGGAAGGCGTGTAATATCGTGAGATTGTCACTTTCAACTGAGTTCCGTAAGTTAAGTCAACAGAGCGCTGCACCAAACCTTTTCCGAAACTGCGGCTTCCCAGAATTACGGCACGGTCTAAATCCTGTAAAGCTCCGGAAACAATTTCTGAGGCTGAAGCACTTCTGCCATTGACTAAAATGGCCAAAGGAATCGCAGTATCAACAGGTTCTTTAGTTGTTTTATAAATGTTGTTGTGTTTTTCGATTCTTGATTTTGTCGTTACAATAACCTCATTCTTCGGAACAAATAAATTACAGATATCAATAGCTTCATTGAGCAAACCACCCGGATTCCCTCTTAAATCCAGAACGATTTGTGTAGCACCGTCCGCTTTAAGTTTCTCAAGTGCGTCTTTCACCTCGTTGGATGCTTTTCTGCTAAAGTGCGCCAGAACAATGTATCCTGTTTTAGCATCGATCTTTCCAAAAAATGGAACTGATTTAATATCCACTTCATCCAAAACGAGTTGAGTGGTGAAGGTTTGCCCTTGTCGGAGGTATTTGATGTTGATTTTCGTGTTTTTAGTTCCCTTCATTAATTGCGAAGCATCATCTTTAAAATCGGCAATCAAAACATCACCAATCTGAATGATTTCGTCTCCCGCTTTCAGTCCGGCCTTGTCGGCAGGATAGTTTTTATAAGGTTCACGAACAATTAAACGGTCTTTTTTTCTTGAGATCAAAGCGCCAATCCCGGTATATTCTCCGGTATTGTTGATTTTAAAATTCACCACATCCTGTTCGTTAAAATAAACCGTATAAGGATCCAGACTGCCCAGCATGCTTTTAATGGCTTTGTCCATCAAGTCACCGGGGTTGGTCTCGTCAACATAATTCGTGTTTACGGCTTTAAACAGCGTAGTGAAAATTTCGATTTGTTTGGCAATTTCAAAAAAGTCGTCTTTGAAACTGGTTCCGATAAATAAAAACCCTGCAGCAACAGCAGGTATGATGAATTTCTTCTTGAAATAAGGATACATGATTATATTTTTTTTCTTTTAAATCTTTTTCTAATAAAGTAGACAAGTACGCAAAATACGATTATAAACGGCCATATACTAATGATCGAAATTAAAAAATCGGACAGGCTGAAAAATCCGGATTGAATAGCAGTCCATATTTTAGAACCATAAGAAATCTTAACGCCTTGTTTTTGAGCTATGGTTTTGTAAAATGATATCGTTACAGTACTTTCTGAAACGCGGCTTTCGAGGTATTTTAACTGACCTTCTTTGGCTTCAATTTCTTCACGAATAGCCGAAATTTGTTTTTCAATTTCCAATATTTCACTAATCTTAGTAGCTTTTTGTAAAATCTCTAAATAGCGGGCTTCAAGTTTACGTTTTGTGTTTAATCTTGAAGTTAGGTCAATGTATTGTTCGGTAACATTTTCTGCTGAAATCTCTTTTTGTTCAAAGTACGAAACACCCTTAGAAACTGCATTTATAAAAGAATCAAAGTTAGCACTGGGAACGCGAATCGTTATGGTTCTGTAAATGTTGTCATATTCTTTGCCTTCAGAATCATTCTGAATGGTGGCTTTATTGGCAACAATCGCAGTTTGGATTTGTTTGAAAGTATCCTCTAAATCATTGGTTTCGAATCGAAGTGAAGCCTGCTTAATAATTTTTTGTGATATCTGTGGCGCATCCGGGGCAGCGGGGTCATACTGTGCATCTGACGCTGCAGCGGATTCATTTTTTGGAGTAAGCTTGACGGCGCTAACCATCATATTAGCAGATGATTCCTCATTTTTACTGCAACTTGAAAAGCCTAAAAAGAGCAAGAATAAAAATAAAATATAGCGCATAATATTTCAAATTAAATTTAAAACTACAATTTTTTTATAATTTTTCGTATAATTTGATAAATAAAGTTGCCTTAAAACGATTACAATTCTGTTTTATTTTCAGAATCAGGGGTTTTATTTACCTGTTGAAGGAATTTCTCAAAAAGCTGAATGGTCTTGGTGTTGATTTCGTCATAAGAGAGTCTGTCTTTCGTTTGATAAAAAAACATCAATGAGTAGGGCTGTGAAATGTTATCCAAAAGTAAGTGTTTGTTCAGTCGGTACGTTTCTCTTAGAACTCGTTTGAAGTAATTTCGGTCTACGGCCTTTTTGAAGTATTTTTTAGAAACCGAAACGCCAATTTTGATTTTTTCTGGTGAATTTTCTTCTGCCGGAGCATAAACCAAACGCAAAGGATATTTTGAAACCGATTTCCCTTCAGAAAACAGTAAAGTTATTGTGGTTTTGCTCTTTAAGCGTTCATTTTTAGGGTAAGTGAAGTTCATTTAATTCAGAAAAAATTTGCAAATTTTAGGGCAAAGGTACAATTAAACCAGAAAAACGGTTATTGTTTTCAATTTTTATACCGCTAAAAATTTATTTATTACTTTTGGGCATTAATTTTTTAAGCATGCAAAAGATAATTTCGTACCCCATTTCCGTAATTTATTACTTGTGTTTTGGTTTTTGTCTGGCGGTATTTCACCCGATACAATGGTTCTGCCTGAATGTTTTTGGGTATCAGGCACATAAAAAAAGCGTAGATTATCTGAATTTCTTCCTGTTAAGATGTACCAATCTGGTGGGAACAAGATACACCGTTAGTGGAGTAGAGGGTATACCAAAGGGAGTTCCAATCATTTTTGTTGCGAATCACCAAAGTATGTACGATATCGTGACAATGATTTGGTACTTTAGACGATTTCATTGTAAATTTGTAAGTAAGAAAGAGTTAGGAAGCGGAATCCCGAGTGTGTCTTATAATTTACGCCATGGAGGATCTGTCTTAATCGACCGAAAAGACCCTAAACAAGCGATTCCGGTAATCAAAGGCTTGTCTGAATATATCGAAAAAAATACCAGAGCCGCTGTAATTTTTCCTGAAGGAACAAGAAGTAAAACAGGAAAACCTAAAGAGTTTGCACAAAGTGGTTTAAAAATCTTATGTAAATATGCGCCGTCTGCTTATGTAGTGCCGGTAAGTATCAATAATTCATGGAAAATGGTTCGTTTTGGAATGTTTCCGGTTGGATTAGGAAATCATTTAACTTTTACAGCACATAAAGCAATGGCCGTAAAAGATTATGATTTTGCCGATTTAATGGCTTTGACAGAAAAAGCAGTGGTAGAAGGAGTAAATGAGTATAAATAGATTTTTGTTTTAGTACAAACGAAAACTTAAATCCCAATCTTAAATAAGTAATGTCTATAAAAAACATTAGATTAGAAGTAATGCAGTTTTTGGAAAAAAACGTGGATAGCTTCGTTGAACAGTATTTAATTCCAGTGGAAAAAATTTGGCAGCCGTCAGACTTTTTGCCTAATTCTGAAGGAGAAAATTTCTTTGAGGAGGTAAAAGAGTTACGTGAAATTGCTAAAGAACTGCCTTATGATTTCTGGGTAACTTTAGTGGGGGATACCATCACTGAAGAAGCTTTGCCAACATATGAGTCATGGTTAATGGATGTAGAAGGAGTCAATCAGGTAGAAAACGGTGGAAATGGCTGGTCGAAATGGATCAGACAATGGACCGGAGAAGAAAACCGCCACGGAGACCTTTTAAATAAATACTTGTATTTGTCTGGTCGTGTAAACATGCGTGAAATCGAAATGACTACTCAGCATTTAATCAACGACGGTTTTGATATTGGAACCGGATCTGATCCGTACAAAAACTTTGTGTACACCAGCTTCCAGGAATTGGCTACTTATGTGTCGCACAACAGAGTGGCACAAATGGCAAAGAAATTTGGGGATAACAAATTGTCTAAAATGTGTAAAATGATTGCAGGCGACGAAATGCGTCACCATCATGCTTACAGCGAGTTTGTTACCCGTATTTTTGCCGTTGATCCAAGTGAAATGATGTTGGCGTTTCAATACATGATGAAACAAAAAATCGTTATGCCGGCGCACTTTTTAAGAGAATCAGGTCAGAAAATAAGCAGTGCTTTTGAGCAGTTTTCAGATTCAGCACAACGTATAGGGGTGTACACCGCTAACGATTATGTTGATATTATGCAAAAGCTAATCAACAAATGGGAAATTGATAAAATTTCAAATTTGACAGACGAAGCAGAGAAAGCGCGTGATTACCTGATGAAATTACCGGCCCGTATGGCAAGAATTTCTGAAAGACTTGTAATCCCTGCAGAATCTCATATCTTTAAATGGGTGGAGCCTGCCAGATTGTAAAGTACAGATTTCTGATTTTAGAGTTTAGATTTGTGAAACTTTAAGCAGAATAGCTGAAAAACATATTGTTGATTGTTGAGGTTTCAAAACTTTGACAATCAACAATTTTTATTTAAAGTGCAAAATACCAGAGTAAATCTGTTTCACCTGCTTGAGGTGTGTGACATTTATCGCAAACTACAAATACTATGAATAATTCCGAACTTATAAATAAAACGATTGCTTTCGTAAAAGAGAAATTAAACGATGCCGAAGGCGGACACGATTGGTTTCATATTGAACGCGTTTATAAAAATGCACTTTTAATTGCCAAAGGAACTGACTGTGATCTTACCATAGTACAATTGGGAGCTTTGCTTCATGATATTGCCGACAGTAAATTCCACAATGGAGACGAGACTATTGGGCCTAAAACAGCTCGTTTATTTCTGGAATCAGAGGAAGTTGCTGAGGAAATAATTCAGCATGTGGTAAACATTATCGAAAACATCTCCTATAAGGGCGGAAATTTTGAAAAGAGGTTTTCTTCTGTAGAATTAGATATCGTTCAGGATGCGGACCGTTTAGACGCAATTGGGGCCATTGGAGTGGCAAGAGCATTTAATTATGGCGGCTTTAAGAATAGAACGCTCCATGATCCTGCAATTGCACCCATAACCAATATGACAAAAGAGGAATACAAAAAGAATACGGCACCAACGATCAATCATTTTTATGAAAAGCTTTTGCTCCTGAAGGATAAGATGAATACCGAAACCGGTAAGCAAATTGCCGCAGAAAGACATCGTTTTATGGAAACATTCCTGGCGCAGTTTTATGCGGAATGGGAGGGGGAGAAGTAGTATTTAGTCTCAGTTTTCAGTTTTTAATAGAGAAGAGGCTTTCGACTCCGCTCAGCCTGACACCAGCAGAATGCTAGTGGAATGTCCCCCTGAGCGAAGTCGAAGGCTTATGGAACCGTAAGTTTTTTTTAAACCTAAGTTTCAGTTTTTAGGCTCTCGATTACTTTGATGCCGTTTTCTGAACAAATGCCTGCACAGCGTTTTTAAATTCTTTGTTCTTCTCGTAATATAAAATGTGACCTCCTTTTATAATCTTTACTTCCCGGTTTGGAAATTGAAACATACGGTAGTGATCCGGTCCAATACTATGATCCTGCGATCCTGTGATTATAAGAACAGGTACTTTTATCAGTGAAGTTTGTTTGGTAAAATTGCTTAAGTAAACGGGCATGCTTAGTGCCTGCTGTCCAAAAGAATAATTTCTTTTAAAACTACTGTCGATACTATCGAGTTTTTCTACGTTCTGTTTGCTGTCAGATAATATCATGTAATCCTTGCCTGCTTTTTTAATGCGTTTCTTTGAAGCTATAAAAGTATCGAGTGCAGTTTCATTATTTTTTACCGTTATGTTTTCACCAAGTGTTTTGCCCATAAAATCAATCTGATTCAGCAACGAATCGTTGATATCCAATGTTGCATTTAAAAGAATTAAGCCCTTAACATGTTCCGGGTATTTTTGAGCGTATGCGGAAGCTAAGATTCCTCCAAAGGAATGCCCCATGATAAATACTTTTTCGGTATTCAGGGTTTTACGAATGTCTTCAATATCTTCTAACATTCTGTTGAGACTGTAATTGTTATCCGGGGAGGATGCGGAACGGCCACAGCCTCTTTGGTCAAAATAGCAAATAGTCAGTTTATCTTCAAGAACATTTCCTCCCATTTCTTCAAACGATTTGCTCCATGCGCCGGGACCACCGTGCAAAAAAATACAGAGATCACCTTTACCGGAAACTTTTAGAAACAAAGGAACTCCATCAGAAGTAACAACGGTACTATCGTTTAGTCTTGCAGGAGTATTGCTTTTCTGGCTGTGTCCATGATATCCAAAACACAAGAGCAAAAGAAAAAGGAAAGAAACTTTCGAACTCATTTTAGAATTTGTTGTTTGAGGTTGAACTTATTTGGTTTTTTAAAACCTGCTAAAAGTATAATTAAAACCACAAATTAAAAAATTAAAAGAGATCCTTTTGATTAGTATTTAGTTGATATATAGAGGAGTAAAGGTTTTTTTTCCGCCGAGACACACTAAGAAAACACAAAGCTTCACAAAGGATTTAAAATCTCTGTGAAGCTTTGTGTTTATTTGGTGAATTAATTATTCTTCTAAATTTAGGGTTTAAGTACTTTTAGTTTATGCGGTAAACCCAATCTATCTGTAAGATTGTGGTCATTATAAAAAGCAGATAAATTAGAAAATCCTTTTGTACAAAGACATATATACCTTTATTGAAATAATTAAAAGTGTTCTTTTTGGGTTCCATTAGCTTTAATAAAAGGTCATTGAAGTAGAACCAGAATATTAAATGAATACTAAAAAAGGATATCGTTCTAAAATCGGATGAATTTATTTTATTGTCAATGAGATTGTATTGGTGCGCTAAATAAACAATTATAAAAAAAGCAGCAATGCCTAAATTGATGTATCGGTTTAAAAGGACTTTTTTAGAAAGAATTAAAAATATGGACAGATTTAAGGTTATGAAGAATAGATAATAAATTAAATTAGTCATCTTTTAAATTTGCTTTTTTAGAATATCTGCCAGCTGTAAGGCTGAGCAAAGTTGTATGGTTTTAAATCTTTGTTCCTATGAATCTCCTTCTAAGAACATCCACAATTGTGATCGCCACAATCTTTCTTCTTTTTAGATTTCCAGAAGAACTTCTTGATGAGGTACCCAACGGCAATGAATAATATGATAAAGGCAATAATTTCTTGTACCATGATCGTTTATTTTAAAAGTTGATACGTTATAAGTGCGACAAAATAAGCAAGACCACTCATCAGGACAAGCTGCATGGCAGGCCATTTCCAGGAATTGGTTTCTTTCTTGGTGATGGCAAGCGTACTGGCGCATTGCATGGCAAAAGCATAAAAAAGCAATAAGGATATACCCGAGGCAAAATTAAAAATCTTATGACCCGTTTCCGGATTGATCTCTTCCTGCATTTTACTTCTTATGGTAGATTCGTTGTCCGTATCTCCAACACTGTATATGGTTGCAAGAGTTCCCACGAACACTTCACGTGCGGCAAAGGAACTAATTAGTGCAATTCCGATTTTCCAGTCGTAACCTAAAGGCGAAATAACAGGTTCTATGGCTCTTCCCATCAAACCGATATAAGAGTTTTCCAGTTTTTGCGAAGCGACCTCATTTTCAAACTGAGTTTCATCTATAGTAGTATCTGCAAATCTTTCTTTTACAATAGTCTCGGCCTCATTAAAATCTTTTCCCGGACCATACGAAGCTAAAAACCACAAGATCACAGATATGGCTAAGATAATTTTACCCGCACCCACTACGAAAGCTTTTGTTTTCTCTACAACATTAATCGCAACGTTTTTGAACAACGGCAATTTATAGCTTGGCATTTCTACCACAAAATAAGTCTTTGAACTAATTTTTAATATTTTGTCCAGGATATAAGAAGCGAGAATTGCGGTTGCAAAACCTAGTAAATACAATAACATCAACGCTAATCCCTGCATGTTTAAGATTCCAAAAAGGCGTTTGTCCGGAATTACCAGTGAAATAATGATCGTATAAACAGGCAGTCTGGCAGAGCAGGTAGTAAAAGGAGTGACCAGAATTGTAATCAGTCGTTCTTTCCAGTTTTCAATATTTCGGGTAGCCATAATGGCCGGAATAGCGCAGGCCGTTCCTGAAATTAAAGGCACGACACTCTTTCCGGACAAACCAAATTTTCGCATGATTTTATCCATCAAAAAGACCACACGGCTCATATAACCGCTTTCTTCTAAAATCGAAATGAACAGAAACAGAAAGGCAATTTGTGGGATAAAAATAATCACACCGCCAATTCCCGGTACAATTCCCTGAGAAAGTAAGTCGGTTAGAATTCCGCTTGGCAGTTCTGCGGCAACCCAGCTGCTTAAGGAAGCAAAAGAGCTGTCTATGAAATCCATAGGAATAGTTGACCAACTGAAAATAGACTGGAAGATCAAAAATAAAATAGCCAGGAAAATAACATAACCCCAAACTTTATGGGTTAAAACACGATCCAGTTTCGCTCTGATATCCTTCGCCATTGAGGCATCTACTTTTAAACCTTCTTTTAAAACATCGTTGATAAACTGATATCGTTTGATCGTTTCCTTTTGCTGTAAGCGTTTTAGTTCCGAATGTGATTTGGTAAAAGTGCTTCTGATTTCATTTCGATCCAGGTTCGAAAAATTCACATCCTGTGTAATTACCAGCCAAAGTTTGTATAACAACTGATTCGGAAAAGCTTCCTGTAGTTTTTCAAAATACGCCTGATCAATAACCGATGCGTTCAGGCAAGGCTCATGCGGAATATTTTTATACGAAACAATTAGTTCTTTCAGTTCTTCAATTCCCAAACCTTTTCGGGAACTTACCAAAGCAATTTTCGTTTTTAGTTTTTCCTCCAGATAAGGAATATCCAAAGTAATACCTTTGCTTTCCATACGGTCTGACATGTTGATGACCAGAATCGTTGGAATTTCAAGATCTTTAATTTGAGTGTAAATCAGTAAATTACGTTTCAGATTTTCGACATCTGTAACCACTACCGCTACATCCGGATATAATTTGTCGTTTTTGTTGAGTAACAATTCAATAACCACACTTTCGTCCATAGAACTGGCATTCAGACTATAGGTTCCCGGCAAATCCAGAATGTTGGCTTTGATATTGTGTGGTAACTTACAGAAACCGATTTTTTTCTCAACTGTAATTCCGGGATAGTTCCCAACTTGTTGATTTAATCCTGTAAGCTGATTGAAAACAGAAGTTTTTCCGGTATTCGGATTCCCGATAAGGGCGACGTTGATATTTTGAATGCTCATTACAAATTGGTTTTGATAAGTTCAACTTCAATTTCACGAGCAGTTTCAACGCGAATGGCAACATGCGAGCCATTAATGTCTAAATATAAGGGGTCGCCAAAAGGCGCAATTTGCAGTAATTCAACTAAGTTGCCCGGCAAACAACCCATTTCTAGTAGTTTTAGAGGAATAAGATCGATATCAAAATCTTTGATAATGGCTTTTTCGCCTTTTTTCAGAGTGTGGATAGTATTTTGCAAGCTTATTTAGATTGAATTTAGATTGCAAAAATAGGCAATTATTCTTTATTTCAAGGTATTTAACACTTGCTGAAATGCTAAATCTTTCTAAAAATAAGGGATTTTAGACCGATTTTAATGAATTTCGCGATTGTTCTTTTGAGGGATTACTCCTGGCACAGAAAATTAATGTCTTCTAAAAGACGTTTAATTTCTTCCTTATTTGTTCCGTCATAAAAACCACGAACACGTCTTTTTTGATCCACCAAAACAAAATTCTCAGTATGCACCATATCGTAAAGCTGATCAGGACGTCCGAGTTTTACAGCCAGGTATGATTTTCGTGCCATTGTATAAATTTCTTTTTTATCGCCCGTAACCAGATTCCATTTGCTGTCGACCACACCATGTTTTATGGCGTAGGCTTTTAGTACAGGAATGCTGTCAACCTCAGGAAATACGGTATGAGAAAGCAACATCACTTTCGGATTGTTTAAAACTGCTTTCTGAACATCCTCCAGATTGGTCGTCATTTTTGGGCAGATTGAACCGCAGGTGGTGAAGAAAAAGTCGGCCACATATATTTTTCCTTCGTAATTCTTCTGATTAATAGTATCTCCGTTTTGATTCACAAACGAAAAATCGGCAATTGTATGGTATTTGCTTTTATATTGAACCGTGCTGTCTACCAGTTCCGGATTTACATCGGCAGGATTGTAAATAGGTAAAGTTTTTTGCGGTTTTAAAGCCGAGTAAAATAAAGATATTGTAACGGTTGAAAATACAATAAGAACAATAAAGAATTTACGGTATTTGTATAAAAAAGATTTCATAAAAGCAATTTGGAGGCAAAAATACGAAAAGCACTTCTCAAAATCCTAAGAGCGCTTAGTTTTTAACAGGTTATAGGGAATGAAATAGGGCTGAAAGCCCAAAAGCATGAGCATGACGCAACGCGCTATGAATGATAATGATGATAATACCCAATGCCCTGTAAGGGCTAAAGCAGATTGACAGCAATAAGCAAATTTTTTATTTTTTGGTTTTCCGAATAGTCTTGTTTACCAAATACAGTCCCGTTAAGGTTACGATGGTACCAATCGCGATCGCCTGCGTAAGGGTTTCTCCAAAGATGAACGAGCCTAAAATCATCGCAACAATTGGATTGATGTACACATAAATACTGCTGATTTCCGTTGGAAGATGCTGCAGCGAATAGATAAATGCGATGAAAGTTAAAACTGACCCAATAAGAACCAGATAGACAATAGACCACAAAGAAGGCAGTGGAATTTCGCTTAGGGGAATATTAACTCCCGCAGCTTCCGTAATTCCAAAAAGAAAAACACTGGAAATCAGCATTTGCAATCCTAAACTGAAATAGGGGTTAAAACTCGATGCTTTCTTCTTTGTTTCAAGTATTCCGAATGCCCAGGTTATGGTAGAAGCCGTCATCAGTATAATTCCGAATTGAAAATCAGGTCGGAGAAAATCAGAGATATAGTCCATAAAAATAACACAAACCCCACCAAAACTGATCAGGATGCCTATCAAAGCCATTTTGGCAATTTTCTGACCGTTAAAGAAGTTGATGATAATAATCCAGATCGGAAATAAAGCACTAATGATCGCTCCAAGTCCGCTGCTCATGTATTTTACACCCCAGGTACTTAAGCCGTTGCTGCATACAAAATTCAAAAAGGACAAAATTAGGATCGTACGCCACTGTTTGCCTTTTGGCCAGGGCTGTTTTTTCAGAAGAAAATATCCGACATATAAAATTCCGCCTAAAAACTGACGAATGGTGGCCAGTTGTAAAGCAGGCATGTGTTTTACTCCTTCTTTAGAGGCCAGCCAGGTGGTTCCCCAAAAAAAACTTACCCAGCATAAAGCCAAAATCGGTAATCCGATAGCTTCAATTTTTCCTGAAACGGCATTCTGAATTTTTGCTTTCACATTTATTTAAATTCGGTGTAACAAATATTCGAAAAAGTATTCTAATATAGAGTTAAAAACCGATGATAAAACATGAAAATATTTCAAAAGATCTATTTTGATGTTATAATAATGGAGTTTTTGCAATTATTTTAAAAAATTTAACATTACGTTCCGGATATTAGGAATACGTTTGTACAACCACCAAAATTTAAATATAAATGAAAAGACAATTTAGCAGACCTTTGTTCTGCGCCCTTTTTTCAGCAGTTTCATTTACAGCAGTCAATGCTCAGAATGCAACTTCCAAAGAACCAGGTATTAATGTTTCGTACATGAATCCTAAAATCAGTGCCGGTCAGGACTTTTTTCAATATGTAAACGGAACCTGGCTGAGTAAAACTGAAATTCCAAGTGATCGTACCACTTGGGGAAGTTTTAATGAATTGATCAAAAAAACAGATAAAGACGCAATGTCTATTCTGAAAGAAGCTTCTAAAAATCCAAAGTACAAATCAGATACCGATCAGGGTAAAGCAGTAAACTTGTTTTCAACGATTTTAGATACAGTTGGGAGAAACAAAGCAGGTATAAAACCGCTGCAGCCTTACTTTAAAAAAATTGATGCGATTAAAAACATCGCTGATCTTCAAAAATACCTGACTGAAATCGGACAGGAAGGTAATAGTGTATTTTTCGGAATTTATATTGGTGCCGATGAGAAAAACAGCTCTAAAAACTCCGTAATGCTTTATCCAAACAGATTAGGATTGCCGGATCAGGATTATTATATCTCTGAGGATAAAGATTCTAAAGAAAAGCGTTCAAAATACGTACTTCATTTGGCCAGAATGATGCAGTTTGCTGGTGAATCTCCGGAAAAAGCAAAGCAAAGTGCTGCCGGAATTTTAGCCTTAGAAACACAATTGTCAAAACCGAGATTGAATCGTGTAGAAAGCAGAGACAGTCGTTTGCAATACAATCCAATGACCGTTGCTGAACTTCAAAAATTAACGCCTGCCATTAACTGGGATGCTTATCTCTCAAGTCTTGGTTTGGCAAAATTGCAGAGTATAGTAGTGACAGAACCTAAATACATGAAAGCTTTACAAACTGTTTTTACAGAGAATAAAGTAGCACTGTGGAAAGAATACCTGAAATGGGATTTGCTGAACTCTTATGCAAGTGAACTGTCAACAGATTTGGAGACGGCTAATTTCGATTTTTACAGCAAGACTTTAAGAGGTGCAATCAAACAATTGCCACGTGAAGAAAAAGCATTGCAGGTGGTAAACTCAAGTGTTGGTGAAGCATTAGGTAAGTTATATGTAGAGAAAGTGTTCCCTGCTGAAGCAAAAGCAAAAGCGGTAGACATGATTCATAACGTAATTCAGGCATACAAAACCCGTATCAATAATTTGAGCTGGATGTCTGCGGCTACAAAGATAAAAGCGATTGAAAAACTGGACAAGCTTACTGTAAAAGTGGGGTATCCGGATAAATGGAAAGACTATTCGGCCCTTGAAATTAAAGATGTAGCAGAGGGAGGAAGTTATTTCGAAAATATGGTAAATCTGTCTAAGTGGAATTTCAAAAAAGGAATCGACAAATTATACAAACCGGTTGATAAAACCGAGTGGGGAATGTCGCCACAGACTGTAAATGCTTATTTCAATCCGTCGTACAACGAGATTGTATTCCCGGCAGCAATCTTGCAGCCTCCTTTCTACAATTATCAGGCAGACGAAGCAGTGAATTACGGTGGTATCGGAGCGGTTATTGGTCACGAAATCTCTCATGGTTTTGATGATTCAGGGGCACGTTACAATGCCGAAGGAAACCTGGTAGACTGGTGGACACCGGAAGATTTAAAACAATTTACGGCACTTGGTACTGCTTTGGCTGATCAATACAGCGCTTTAGAGCCTTTACCGGGCATTCACGTTGATGGTAAATTTACGTTAGGCGAAAATATTGGTGATTTAGGAGGTATTAATGCTGCTTACGATGGTTTGCAGTTGTATTTAAAAGCACATGGTAATCCGGGATTGATTGACGGATTCACTCCGGAGCAGCGTTTCTTTATCTCATGGGCAACTGTGTGGAGAACCAAAACGAGAGACGAAGCCCTTAAGAATCAGGTAAAAACAGATCCGCATTCACCTGGAATGTACAGAGCTGTTGTTCCGGTTCAGAATGTAGATGCTTTTTACGATGCTTTCGGAATTAAAAAGGGAGACAAAATGTATGTTAATCCTGATAAAAGAGTAAAAATCTGGTAATAAAAAAACCATAGAAAACGACGCTAAACCAGCGTCGTTTTTGATTTCTGTAAAGTTCTTCCTCTATTTTTTTCTCACACAGATTTGGGAGATCTTTAATTTTAAGAGTGTACTACAAAAATAAAGGAGTGTAAACCATCTAACTAATCATCGGTATAGAAGCAGGCCGTGGTCTGAAGGCGTTCCCTGAGTCAATTTTATGTGAAAAATTTAACATGACGTTTGGAATAATTAGAATATGTTTGTGTATATACTAAAAACTACAAAGAAAAATGATCAAACAATTACGAAAACCAATGTTTTGTGTTGTTTCTGCAATGGTTACCATTACCGCAGTAAACGCACAAAGTGCAAAACCAAAAGAGCCCGGTATCAATCTGTCTAATATGGATACCAAGGTAAGTCCGAAAGAAGACTTCTTTAAATATGTGAACGGGACCTGGTTAGACAAAACTGAAATTCCTGGTGATAGAAATTCCTGGGGAAGTTTCAATGAACTACGTCAGAAAACGGATAATGATGCACTTGCTATCTTAAAAGAAGCATCAAAAGATCCTAAGTACAAATCCAATACAGATCAGGGTAAAGCGATTGCTTTATTCAATACGATTTTAGATACTGTTGGACGTAATAAAAGAGGAGTTACACCGCTTCAGCCTTTCTTAAAAAAGATCGACGCCATTAAAAATGTAACAGATCTTCAAAACTTCTTTATCGAAATGCAGCCACAAGGCGGTATTGGTTTCTTTGGTGTTTTTGTGGGACCAGATGCAAAAAACAGTAACAAAAATACAGTTAACTTAGGTCCGGGTGGTTTAGGATTATCAGACAAAGATTATTACAACGCTGATGATAAAGATTCAAAAGAAAAACGTGAGAAGTATGAAGTACACGTTGCCAGAATGTTACAGTTTATTGGCGAATCTCCTGTAAAAGCAAAAGAAAGTGCCAAGCAAATTCTGGCTTTAGAAATCGAATTGTCTGCTCCAAGATTAGACCGTGTAGAGCGCAGAGACCGTAGAAAACAATACAATCCAACAGCAATTGCTGATTTAAAAAAGAACACGCCTTCTATTCAATGGGAAAAATATTTTACCGGAATTGGAATGGCAAAATTGGATAGTGTAAATGTGGCGCAACCGCGTTATATGATCGCTTTGGAAAAGACATTTTCTGAAAAGAAAGTAGAGGCATGGAAAGAATACTTAAAATGGTCTTTATTAAACAGAACTGCTTCGACTTTGACTACAGATATCGAAAATGCTAATTTTGATTTCTACGGAAAAACGTTGACAGGTGCTTTAAAACAACGTCCTCGTGAAGAAATGGCGTTACAGGTAATTAATACTGCAACCGGTGAAGCCTTAGGAAAATTGTATGTAGAGAAATTATTCCCTGCTGAAGCAAAAGACAAAGCAAAGAAAATGATTGCTAATGTAATGTTAGCTTACGAAAACAGAATTAATGCATTGCCTTGGATGTCACAACAGACCAAAGTAAAAGCCATTGAGAAATTGAAAAAACTAACTATTAAAATCGGATATCCTGATAAATGGAAAGACTATTCAGCTTTAGAGCTTAAAAATGTAGGGGAAGGCGGAACGTATTTTGACAATATGAGAAGTATCTCAAAATGGGCTTATGCTGAGAACCTGGCTAAATTAGGAAAACCGGTTGATAAAACAGAGTGGGGAATGTCTCCGCAAACGGTAAATGCTTATTTCAACCCATCTTACAACGAGATTGTTTTCCCGGCAGCGATCCTTCAACCGCCTTTTTACAATTATCAGGCAGACGAAGCCGTGAATTACGGTGGAATAGGAGCAGTAATCGGACACGAGATTTCTCACGGGTTTGATGATTCAGGAGCACGTTACAATGCTGATGGTAATCTTGTAGACTGGTGGACACCGGAAGATTTAAAACAATTTACAGCTCTTGGAGGAGCTCTTGCAGCACAATACAGCGCTTTAGAGCCTTTACCAGGAATTCACGTAGACGGTAAATTTACTTTAGGTGAAAATATTGGTGATTTAGGTGGAATAAATGCAGCTTACGATGGATTGCAATTGTATTTGAAAGCCAATGGAAACCCTGGATTAATTGACGGATTTACGCCAGAGCAGCGTTTCTTTATTTCATGGGCTACGGTATGGAGAACGAAATCGAGAGACGAGGCTATAAAAAGCCAGGTTAAAACAGATCCGCATTCACCTGGAATGTACAGAGCTGTAGTGCCAATTCAAAATGTTGATGCTTTTTACAAGGCTTTCGATATTAAAAAAGGAGACAAAATGTACATTGATCCTGATAAAAGAGTTAAAATCTGGTAACAGAAAAACCATAAAAAACGGCGCTAATTTTAGCGCCGTTTTTGTTTTTGTATTTATGAGATCGCAATATAGATATCAACTTCTGCATCTTCAGGATTTTGAGCCTGTTCTCCGTAAATTTCAAAATCTTCGGTATAAAGCCTATCTAAATCCGAGTTCCAAATTTTCATCCATTCGTTAATCACAATGCCGTCGGCCAGATTGCCTTTGGCAGTAAACTTTTGGTAATGAACTCCGGAGATCGTTTTGGCAACCATTCCTTCCGGAATAAGAGTTAGATTTTCTACTACACAGCCCAATATTGTGGTATAAGGACGTGTATAATCCTTTTCATAGTCCGTATAGATACAATAGATCGCATTACTAGTTTTATTGGGAATTTTTTGAAGAATTCCTTCTGACATAAATCGATTCCAAAGTGCCGGAATATCTGTTCCCGATTGGCCATTTTCGTTAGTCGTTCTTATTGAAATACCAATCACATTGAATTTTTGTTCCATCTTACATGTTTTTTATTAAGCTGTAAAGGTAAAATGATGCAATGACAACAGTATGTCAGCAGGAAACGATAATCTTACTTTAAATGGCTGTAAATATAGGTTTCAATCGCTTTTAGTTCTTCATCCGACATCGCCTGTGTTACCGGAAAATTAGTCTTCATAACGGCAAACTGACTCGGATCAACAATAGGGTCAGCTTTTCCTTTCAGGAAAGTAACAATGTCTCCGTTTTTGTCTTTGTATATTTTGGCTATTTCCTGAATACTTGGGCCAATTACTTTTTTGTCCGGCTGATGACAGGAGAAACAGTTTCCCTGTCCTTCAAAAATTTGTTTTCCAAATTCTTCCGGAGTTTTGGCTTTTGCTGTTTCTCCTTCTGAATAAGCTTCCGTTGTAGTTTCAACTGGCGTTTCTGCAGTTTCTTTTTTACAGGATGCAAACGCTAAAATGGCTGATAAGAATAGTATTTTTTTCATGTTATTTGTTTAGTAGTACTGCTGCTTCTTTGGCAAAATAAGTTGTGATAATATTGGCACCCGCACGCTTAATGCAATAAAGTTGCTCTAACATGATTTTGTCGTGATCTAGCCACCCTCTTTCTGCTGCGGCCTTTACCATAGCATACTCACCAGATACCTGGTAAACAGCAACGGGTACCTGAACAGTGTTTTTTATCTCACGAACAATGTCTAAATAAGCGATTCCCGGTTTTACCATAACGATATCTGCACCCTCTTCAACATCTAATAAAGCTTCACGAATTCCTTCAATTCGGTTGGCATAATCCATCTGGTACGTTTTCTTATCTTTTGGGATATTTTGAGAATCTACAGGAGCAGAATCTAAAGCGTCACGAAATGGCCCGTAAAACGCCGAAGCATATTTGGCACTGTAACTCATGATTCCCACATTGTGATGTCCGTTTTCTTCCAATGCTTTTCTAATGGCTAAAACCCTTCCATCCATCATATCACTTGGCGCAACAAAATCGGCTCCCGCTTCTGCGTGACTTAAACTCATTCGGGTTAAAGCATCAACCGTAGGATCATTCAGAAGCTGTCCGTTTTCTATAATTCCGTCATGACCATAAATTGAATAAGGATCGAGAGCCACATCCGGCATTACAATCATTTCAGGAACAGCATCTTTTATTGCACGTATGGTTTGCTGCATCAAACCGTCTTTGTTCCAGGCTTCGACACCTTTATTGTCTTTTAAATGATCGCTGATTTTTACGTAGATGTTCACCGCTTTAATTCCTAAATCCCAGGCTTCTTTTACTTCTTTAATCGTATTGTCCAGAGAATGACGGTAAATTCCCGGCATAGACGGTATGGCTACTTTTACATCTTTTCCTTCAGTAACAAACATCGGAAGCATAAAATCCTGTGGACTTAAACTAGTTTCACGAACTAAAGAACGAATGGATTCATTGGTTCTTAAACGGCGGTTTCTTTGTAATGGGAACATAAAAATTTAGATTTTAGATTTAGATTTTAGATTGCAACCGATTTCTTCGAAATATGATGGAGAATCCTACTTTCTAAAGTGTATTGTTTTTTGTTTTTTTGAAGATTGTGCTACTTTTTAATAAGTGCCACAAAGTTAAAGAAAAAGGAACAGAATAAGGCGTTTAGCCCCCGGTAGAATCCGTTAATATTATCTAAAAATTTGCAGAATATGGCAGTTATGTCTTCGTTCGTGAAGTTTCAAAAAGCAATTGGGGATGTAAATTTAGAATTAACTTTCAGGCTCTGGTTTTTTTGAATATTTACCTATAAATTTGTCTAATGAAGAAATTTCTCGCATTATGCTGTTGTTTACTGCTAACCAGCTGTTTCGAAATAACAGAAAGAATCAAACACCATGACGACCAAAGTGGAGAGTACACACTGATGGTTGACTTTTCGAAATCATGGTTTAAGACAAAATCGGCCATGTGGATGGAAGAGGTTGATGGTGTAAAAATCCCAAACGAACAGGAAATCACCAAAAAACTGGAAGATTTTAAAGTCAAAGCCTTAAAAATTGACGGTATTACCAATATAACCACTAAAACTGATTTTGATCAGTATGTTTTTATTATCAAACTCAATTATGCCAATCTGAAAGCACTCAATGCTGTTGTTAATACGATAAACAATCAGAGCAATCAAGTTCATTTTAGCAGCAATGCCAAAAGTTTTGAAAGGATCGCCTCTTATCCAGTTCCTGAAAAAGTAGTAAAAGATCCAAAGAAAAAGGAAGATCTGGAAGCGGCAAGTATTACAGCGATTTACACTTTTGATAAAGATGTTAAGGCCGTAGAGAATCCGAACAGCAGAATTTCACAAAACAAAAAGACCGTTTTCTTAAAACAAAGTATGTACAGCGTACTTAAAAAATCGGCCTTAATGAACAATACAATCCAATTAACCCCTTGATTTATGAAGCAATTTTATATTTTATTTTTAGTATTAGCCACACATTTGACTTTTGGACAGCTCAATTCAAAACCCTACGATTATTTTGTGCAGTTTAACGGAGATCAGCTTTCGAAAAAAGTAAGCGTTGATCAAATAGTAAATCATCCGCTAATTAGTAAATACAAAGAAGGTAAAGCCAGCCTCGATCTTAAGAAATATGCAGCCCTCTTTAAATTGGATCAAAAGATAACCGTTCATGGTAACTTCACGGACAGTATTCCGTATTATCAGGTGACGCTTCCGATCAAAAACAAAGAAGCAGTGAAGCAGTTCTTAATTGAAGAGCATACAAAGAATAAAAACACAGATTCAGTTGAGGTTCCCGTAATTCAGGATTATGGCAAATACGCTGTTTTTACACCAAAAAATCAAAAGACTTCATTTGTCTGGAACGATAATTATCTGGTGTTGGTTGAATTGACTAAAAAATACAAGCCAAAATCATACGACTGGGAAGACAGAACGCAGGATTCTATTGCGATAGATGAACCTTATCAGGAAACTTCAACGGAAACAACAGAAGAACCTGCGCAATCGGCTGAAGAGGCTGCGGCTAGTGCTGCAAAAGAAACAGAAGAAGCTGTAGCGGTGTCTAATGCAGCATACGAGAAAGCAGAGGCTGATTTTAATCTTTTGCAGAAGGAACAGCAAAGCCTTTTTATCAAGTCACTATTCGAAAATGGATTCACCGCACCTGTTTCTGAAAAAATAAATGGGGCAGCCGATATTTCGTCCTGGCTGAATTACAGTTCGGCTATGACCAGTTTAAATTCAGCTTATGGTCTTTTATCGAAATTCACCAGTTATAATAAGTTTTTACCCATGCAGAATAATGCGGCAAATATGGTAAAAGGAATTAATCTGGATTTTTATTTTGAGAATGATAATGCCCGTATTGAAGAAGTGATTGAATATGCTGAACCGATGGCGCAGATTGTTGGGAAAATGACGGACAGAAAGATTAACAAAAATATTTTCAACTATTTTCCGGATGAAAACCCATTAGGATATATGTCTTATCATATCAATACTAAGGCGGCACTGGAAAAATTTCCAACGTTAGTGGCAGATTTATTTCAAAGTCAGTATTTAGTAAAGGAAGATTTGACGGTTATTACGGATTTAATTTCGACAATCGTAGATGAAGAAGCTACTGCAACGCTTTTTGATGGTGATTTAAGTATGTTTTTATATCATGTAAATGAAGTTGAGGTGACTAAGAAAGTATATGGATATGATGAAAATTACGAAGAGAAGATAACAGAGGAAAAAGTGAAGAAGAACATTCCGTTATTCTCTATGGTATTTACCTCGACGCATCCTACTTTTGGTGATAAGTTAATCCAATTGGGACTTCGCAAAAAATTCCTGGAGCAAAAAGGAGATTTTTATGAAATTTTTGGAACGGAAGACTATGGGACTATTTTTATCAAAAAAGACAAAGATGTGGTTTTGATAGCCAATACTTTAGATTATTTTAATGATGGAAAAGGACTTTTTGTTAAGGAAGCAAAAAAGGAGTTAAAGAAAAATTACATCTCCGGAAAGTTAAATTTTACAAGAGCATCATTTTCTTATGAGAATTCAGGCAAAGCAAAAGGGAAAGATTCAGAAAAATTGAAACGATTGTCAGAGCAGTTTAGTGATATTGCCGTACAGTCTCCTAAAAAGCTGATCGATAACAAATTAAAATTTGAGTTGAGATTAAACGCTTCAAAATCAGATAAAAATGTCATTCTGCAAACGTTGGATTTAGCAGAAGAATTGAGTAAATAATCTAAAGCTCGATATAAAACTAAAATCCCCGAAAGAGATCTGATCTTTTTCGGGGATTTTTTATTCTGATTTTAGAGGATCGATGCCTCATAAATTCCGTTAATGGATTTTTCAAGTTTTGAATTAAATTCATCATCAGACTGACCAAACGTTAGCCCTTCCGAAAGTGCTCGCGAGAAGCTGGCAATCAATCCGTGATTTAGGGCCAGTTTTTGGTTGGCCTCTTCCTGCGCATAACCTCCGGACAATGCCACTACACGTACCACATGAGGATCGGACATTAATTCTTTGTAAAAATCATTTACGGTTGGAATCGAAAGTTTCAGCATCACTTTTACTTCTTTGTCCAGTAAATTAAGCTGCCTGATGATTTCTGCTTTTAGAATTTCTTCTGATTTTTCTTTGTCAGCGCTATAAATATCTACCTCAGGTTCAATAATTGGTACAAGGCCTTTGTTAAATATTTGAAGTCCTACTGCAAATTGCTGTTCAACGACTTCGCGAATTCCAGTAACATTGGCTTCTTTGATTACAGATCGCATCTTGGTTCCGAAAATATTGCGTTCTACAGCGCGAGTTAACAATTCGTTCAGATTAGAAATGGGTTTCATGAGTTGTACCCCGTTTTCGAGCTCAGCAAGACCTTTGTCTACTTTTAGAAAGGGAACGATATTTTTATGCTCCCACAAATAATCAGCAGTCCATTGCCCATCGATTTTGCGGTCCATCGTATTTTCGAACAAAATAGCTCCCAGAATATATTCGCTGCTAAAGGCGGGACTTTTAATAATTCGGGTTCTCATTTCATGTACGAGGGTGTACATTTCTTCTTCGGTTGTATAACTGTTTTCCTGTACACCGTATTGCGCTAATGCTTTTGGTGTACTTCCGCCACTTTGATCTAATGCAGCAATAAATCCTTTTCCGGTTTGCATGCGGTTCAATTGTTCTTTATTCACATTTGCCATACTATTTTATTTTAGATTTTAGAATGAAGATTTTGGATTAAAAAATTACAAACCTATTTTCTGATTTACTTTATCGTAAACTTCTTTTATTTTTTTGGGTGGATCAAATCGGTAACCGGCAGAAAGTTTTAAAGTGGCAACATTATCATTCAATCGCGGATTGACTTTATCGTCCTGGGCAAAACTTACTGTATTAATGCTTGCAAAAGCAAAGAAACGGTCATTATTGTAGGCCAGTTTTAAATTAAAATCTGCTTGATACAGCGCAGATGAATCGCCGTCAATATCATTAATTCCAACTCCTAAAGCAATTCCGGCACCAATTAAAACGCGTTGACTAATTACAAAATTATAAAAATAGGAGGGTGCTATCGAAAAAACATAGATATCGGCGTTTGAAGAATCCGGTGTATTGTTTAGATTGAGATTGGTATAATAAAAAGAAAAAGTCGGAATAAAACTTCCGGAGCTTTTGGTCTGCCATTCGTTTTGGCTTACCAATGTTTTAAAAGAAAACTTAGGATTGAAAACATAAGCCGTAGATCCGCCAATTTTCGTGGTGCGCATATCGGGCAATTGCGCCATTATATTATCATCACTGATATAAAATCCTTTCTGATTGATAAAAGTAAAGGACTGCATCCATTTTTTATAGTAAAAACGGGTATTGAAATTAAAATGCTTGGAATGGGAATCGCCTTTATTTTGGCTAAGAAATTTTGGAGCGAAACCAACAGAAACATCAATGATTTTATAATTCAGATTAAAACCAATCTGTTCTCTTCTATTCGGAGTAAGATTAAGAAATGTTTGTGAACCCTGTGGGCCTGAAGCAATCTGAAAACTATTTGAAGTGTCTATATAATAAACGCTGCCGGTAATTTTATCGTTATAGGATTTAAAATAAGGATTCCGCAGTGAATCGTTTTGAGCAAAACACCCTAAAAAACTTCCGAGAAATACGATATAAATCAGTTTTAAGTTCATTGGTTAAAAATTGCAATTATCTGATATTGGTTCAGAATTTAACAAAGGGGAATTATCATTTTTTAATAGGTCACCCCTTCGGGGTTTAAAAACTAAATCTACAAAAAAATATACAAATATGTCGTCCCGTTGGGACTCTGATATGGATCATTTAAAAAAATCTATAAAGATGTCGTCCTGTTGGGACTCTGCTATGTATTGATTTAGAATTTTTTTGAGGTATTGTATTCGTTTTAGAATTCTATTATTTTTTACAGAGCTCCGAAGGAGCAGCATATCTATAGCATGTTTGTAATGATATATTATTCGTTAACATCATCAAATAAATATTCGTTTTTAAAATCAATGTTAAACAATTTTAAAAAACCGATATATTCCTTTTTGAATGTTTTTGTTTTGTGATGCTCTTCTTGATTTTCAATATATCGTATAACATTTGTCAAATGGGAATGGCTATATGAAAAGGCCCCAAATCCGGTTTGCCATTCAAATTTTCCATTAACCCACTTCCTGTCATTTATGAATTTTGAAGAATTTGCTTTAATATCTCTTACTAAATCCGATATTGACTTATCCGGTTTTAACCCGATCAGGATATGAATATGATCCGGCATTCCGTTAATAGCAATTAGTTTTTGACCTTTATTACTAATAATGCCGGTCATGTATTTATAGAGTTCGTCTTTCCAATTTTTGGAAATCAGATTTTGCCGGCCTTTAACGGTGAAAACAATATGAATGTATAATTGAGAATAGGTGCTTGCCATACTAACAGATTTTTATAGAGATCATCCTTATGGGTTTAAAGACTAAATCTACAAAAATCTATTGACGGGATGTTGTTTTTTGAAAGAAATTTTCTACAAAAAAATAAATAGACTCTATTGCAATTCAATCCAGTCAACAGGATTCTCTAACACCTGAATCAATTTTTCCTCAACACTTCCGGCTTCTGCGTGATGATCGTAAACCCATTGTACATGTGGAGGTAAACTCATTAAAATACTTTCAATTCTTCCGTTGGTTTTCAAACCGAACAATGTGCCTTTATCATGAACTAAATTGAATTCGACATAACGGCCACGACGGATTTCCTGCCAGTTTCTGTTTTCGGCTGTGTATTCCAGATTTTTTCTTCTTTCTACAATTGGAACATAAGCTTCAAGGAAACTGTTGCCTACTTCGGTTACAAAATTGTACCAGTCTTCCATTGACATGGTTTCGGTTGCTTTGCAATAATCAAAGAACAAACCACCAATACCTCGGGCTTCGTTTCGGTGCGCATTCCAGAAATAGGCATCACATTGCTTTTTATACTTAGGATAAAACTCTGGATTATGCTTGTCACAAGCCGTTTTACAGGTCTGATGAAAGTGAATAGCATCTTCTTCAAACAAATAATAAGGCGTAAGATCCTGTCCGCCGCCAAACCACTGCTGAATTATTTTTCTTGGACCTGTACTAGGCGAAGACGAAGTATCGTACATTTCAAAGTAACGCCAGTTCGCATGAACTGTTGGAGCCATTGGGTTTTTAGGATGAAGAACCAGACTTAATCCGCAGGCAAAGAAATCGGCTTCGTCTACATTAAACATTTTCTGCATGGCTTCCGGCAGTTTTCCGTGAACAGCCGAAATATTGACACCGCCCTTTTCGAAAACGGTTCCGTTCTCGATTACACGTGTTCTTCCGCCGCCGCCTTCAGGGCGTTTCCAAAGATCTTCGCGGAATTTTGCAGTTCCGTCAACGGCTTCTAATCCGGCACAAATCTGATCTTGTAATTGTTGTATGTAAGCGTAAAATTTATCTTTCATGGATATTGTATTCTGATTTGAGTAATCCAAAGTAAACAACATCTTCTAATGTTCCGTCACTGTTTTTAAATTCCTCTCTTAATATTCCTTCTTGTTTAAAATGATGTTTTAAAGCAATCTGCTGACTTGCCTTGTTGATTTTTGAGGTACAGATGAATACTTTATTCATATTTAAAGTATTGAAGCAAAAATCTAAGGTTTCGGAAACCATTTTTGAAGTAATTCCTTTTCCCTGATAATCTTCATCAACAAAATAACCCAGCTCACATTTTGAAATGCGATTGTCAATGCTTTTGATGCACAAATAGCCAATTAATGCATTGGTTTTGTTATCTCTTGGATAGAAAAAGTATCCTTCTTTGTGATTTTCTTTGTCTTGGTTGAAAGCAAGAAACTGCTTTGTTTTTGCGAGATCCGGACAGTAAGAAAGTGTGACCGGAAATGTTTTTTGAATGTGGTTTCTATTCTTTTCGATGAGGTTGTAAAATTCCTCAGGAAGAATATTGGCAATCGTATTTGTTTTCCAATCTGTAAAAACCATTAGGATCTGTTTTTGGCCGAAGCAATTTTAGTATTTATCCCGAAAGAAAAAACCTTACTTTCTTGTTGGATATATTCATAAACAGCCAAAGCTTTATGGGTAAAATTATGATTTTCATCCTTAGAGAATTCGATTAAAATATCTCCGAATTGCTCTAAATGTTCCCAATCAAAATGAAGCTTCATTAATAATGTGATCAAATCTTCATTTTTTTGAGAGGATAAAGTTTCAAAATCTAGCCCGATTTCTTTCAGCTGATTTTCAATATTTTCTTTTTCCGTATTATTCAAAGGATAAGGAACAAAAACAAGTGATCGTAACGTCTTGAGGACGTTATCAATTCTTATTTTTTCTTCGTCTCTTAAACCTTTGTTCAGCATTTTTTTAGTTTTTGGTATCAGTCCCAGTTTTCGGTCTCAGTTTTCAGTTTGCCGGCAGGCAGCTGAAAACTGAGACTGCGTACTGAAAATTAGTTTCCGTATTCTTTAACCGCGTCAATAAACGCTTTAGCGTGATCTACAGGGATATTTGGTAAAATTCCGTGACCTAAATTTACGATATATTTGTCTTTTCCGAATTCGTCGATCATTTCGTGAACCATTTTTTTGATGGTTGGAATTGGAGAAAGCAACCTTGAAGGATCAAAATTACCTTGTAAAGTAATATTTCCACCTGATAAATAACGAGCATTTCTAGGAGTGCAAGTCCAGTCTACACCAAGTGCTGAAGCTTTACTTTTACCCATTTCGCCTAAGGCAAACCAGCATCCTTTTCCGAACACAATAACAGGAGTAACTTCTGCCAATGCATCAATAATTTGGTTGATGTATTTCCAGGAGAATTCCTGATAGTCAACCGGAGAAAGCATTCCTCCCCAGGAATCAAAAATCTGAACCGCATTAACACCTGCTTTTACTTTTTCTTTTAGGTATAAAATCGTCGTATCTGTAATTTTTTGTAATAAAGTGTGTGCTGCAATCGGGTTTGAAAAGCAAAATCCTTTAGCAGTATCAAAACTTTTAGAGCCTTTTCCTTCAACAGAATAACAAAAGATTGTCCACGGTGAACCAGCAAAACCAATTAATGGCACTTCGTCGTTCAGCATTTCCTTAGTTAATTTAATGGCATCAAAAACATATCCTAAAGTTTCATTTACATCGGGAACAAAAACCTGATTCACCTGCTCCATTGTACGAATAGGATCCGGAATAATTGGACCTAAATTGTCTTTCAATTCTACATGAATACCCATTGCACGTGGAACCACTAAAATATCAGAGAATAAAATAGCAGCATCAGGAGCAATTCTACGGATTGGCTGAACGGTAATTTCGGCAGCCAGTTCCGGAGTTTCACATCTGGTGAAAAAATCATATTTATCACGTAAAGCTCTAAATTCCGGTAAATATCTTCCGGCTTGACGCATCATCCAAACTGGTGGGCGTTGAACGGTTTCTCCTTTTAGTGCTTTTAAAAATAGGTCGTTTTTTAACATAAGGTTTATATTTTAAACCCGACAGGTTTTTAAAACCTGTCGGGTTTGTTTATTGTTGTTATTTATATTCTTGTAAAACATCCTCAATGACATCTTCAACCGTTGGCTGATCTGCAATAACGATATTTTTGGTAATTTTTTCTAAAGCCTCTGCAGTAGTTTCACCAATGCAAAAGCAGGTTTCTTTTTTAATCGAATTTTCTTTCAGATAACTTTGTACACCTGATGGACTGAAAAACAGAATAGCATCAACGGGAGTCTTTATTTTCTGAGGGGTCAAAGAAGTATTATAAACCTGAATTTCATTGAATTTTATTTCAGCATCTTTTAAAGCTTTTGGCAATGTTTCTCTGCGAAGATTTCCGCTGAAAAAAGTATAACTTTCACTGCGGTATATTAAAGTAATAATTTCGGCTAAATCGGCAGCATAACCAGTGTAAGCGACAACATTGAATCCGTTTTCTGATAAGAGGATCTTGGTTTTTAAGCCAACGCAAAATACATTTTTACTTTTCAGTTCTTCCGATTTGGGATGGGAGAGAACACTATGAACGGCATTCTGACTTGTAAAAATCAAATTATCGTTGAGGTCTTTTATTTCGAAAGGTTTGTTTTCGGTTTGAATAAAATCGGCTTCAATAACTTCAAGATGAGCGGTTGTTAAGGCTTGTCTTTGCTCTGTTGAAAGCTTTTTTGTGGATAATATTTGAATTGATTTACTCATTATTTTTTCAAAGATTCTTTAATGGCTTGCATCAATTCTGTTCCGCCGTTGTTTAGAATTTCCTGAGCAGCAAAGAATCCCAGTTTTTTCCACTCTCCAATTTCAACAGTCTTGTTGATTTCCAGTTTTTGTTTTCCATCAACCGAAAGTAAAACACCCTGAAAGTGAAGTGTGTCCTCTTCTTCATTATAGCGAACCAAAGCTCCGATTGGTGCCGTACAACCCCCTTCAAGAGTTCTTAAAAACTGGCGTTCGATATAGGTGCAAATTTCAGTTTCAATATCGTTTAATTGTGAAAGAGCTTCAAGGGCATAGTTGTCATTTTCCATAGCGACAACCACCATGGCCCCTTGTGCCGGTGCGGGAATCATCCAGTCCAGATCGATATAATTTTCCGGTTTTAAGTTGATACGCTCCAAACCTGCTGCAGCAAAAACAGCCCCGTCCCAGTTGTTGTCCTGTAATTTTTGCATACGGGTATTAACATTTCCGCGTAAATCGACAACAGTATGATTAGGGTATTTGTTGAACCATTGCGCCTGACGACGTAAACTTCCGGTTGCGATTGTACTTGGATTGGCAAAATCAGGATTTCCTTTATGAACCAGAATATCAAGAACATTGGCTCTTTCTAAAACTGCTGCCTGAACAATACCTTTTGGTAAAGCTGTAGGTACATCCTTCATCGAGTGAACGGCAATATCTACGTCACCATTTATCATAGCAACATCTAACGTTTTGGTGAAAATTCCGGTGATGCCAAGTTCGTAAAGCGGTTTGTCAAGGATAATATCACCTGTAGATTTTACTGCAATAATTTCGGTTTTATAACCCAGATCGTTTAGTTTTTTCTCGACCGTGTGTGCTTGCCAAAGTGCCAATTCGCTATCGCGGGTTCCAATTCTGATTGTTTTTTCTGCCATTTTTATATTTTAACCATTAAGATATTAAGGTTCATTTAGCTTTGTGTTGATTTTTTAAGCTAATGAAGCTGCTAATCTATTAGTCTTGCAAAATAATCATTTACAAGTGGTTTCATTGATTTTGTTATATTTAGAGTATTGAAATTAATTAATAGTCCTTGAGGTCTTTGCAATAATTTCATATAAGTTAAAAGTTGTGCTTCATGAATTGGTAATAGATTTTCTATTGCTTTCAGTTCAACAACGACACAATCATTAACAAGAAGATCAATTCTTAAATCAGATTCCAACTCAAGATTATAATATTCTATTTTAACACTCAGCTGCTGTTTAACATCGTATCCATTTTGTTCTAATTCATATTTGAGGCACTTTTCATAAATGCTTTCTAACAAGTCCCGGGCCTAAGGCTTTATGCACTTTTATAGCAAAACCGGTAATTTCGTAAGCCAATTGAGTTACCTCCTTTTTTGTCATAGAACTTTTTGTATTTCAACGATTAAGATATTAAGGTTCATTAAGCGTTGTGATTAATTTAAGAAAGTTAAGTTTCAAATCAGTTTTGCTTAATTCCCTTGACAAAGCTTGGATTAATGAATCTTAGATATCTTAATGGTGAAAACCTTAAGATGCTTTTATTTTGAAGACTTTCTCGATCCATTCGATGCTTTCATCAACCATGGTGTCGTCGTCTTTTAAGTGATTGGCAAAATGAGTAGTGATTTTCTGGATGATTCTGTTACTGATAATCTCAGCCTGTTCCTCATTAAAATCAGCAATTTTTCTGCTTTGAAAATCTAATTCCGAGTTTTTAATCGCGTTTAGTTTTTCTTTCAAAGCATTAATGGTAGGAGCAAATTTACGGCCTTTAGTCCAGGTTATAAACTCTTCTTTAACTTCTTCTATAATGGCTTCGGCAGCAGGAATATGCAGTTTTCTGTTTTCCAGCGTTTCATCTGTCAACTGTGATAAATAATCCATGTGAATCAAGGTCACGCCTTCTAACTCCTCAACATTTTCATTAACGTTTTTCGGAATAGATAAATCCAGAATCAATAAAGGTTTTTTAAGATTCAGGATCGCTTTGTCAACCGTTGGGTTTTGAGCCCCGGTTGCTACCACGACCACATCAGCTTTTTGAAGCTCAAGATGTAATTCGGAGTAATCTTTAACAATAAGATTCAGTTTTCCGGCTAATTTCTCTGCTTTGTCTTTCGTACGGTTGATTAAGGTGATGTGTTCGTTTTTAGTATGTTTTACTAAATTCTCGCAGGTATTTCTCCCTATTTTCCCGGTTCCGAAAAGCAGAATGTTTTTGTTTCCGATATCTTCTACATTTTTAAGAATGTATTGTACCGAAGCAAAAGAAACCGAAGTGGCTCCTGAACTGATTTCTGTTTCGTTCTTGATTTTTTTACTCGCCTGAATCACGGCGTTTACGAGTCTTTCCAAAAAAGCATTGGCTAAACCCATTGATTTCGAATGGGTAAAACTGGTTTTGATTTGAGAGATAATTTCAAAATCACCTAAGATTTGACTGTCTAAGCCGGTTCCTACGCGAAACATGTGATTGATCGCTTCCTGATTTTTATAAACGAATCCTACTTTCTGAAAAGCATCAACAGATCCGTTACTATTATCGCAAATTAACTTTATTAATTGAAAAGGATGTTCTGCAAAACCGTAGATCTCGGTTCTGTTGCAAGTCGAAGTGACAATTAAACTTTCTATTCCCTCTTTTTTAGCCTGTTCCAACAAATGTGTTTTGGCAACTGCATCCAGACTAAATTGACCTCTGACCTCAGCATCAGCTTTTTTATAACTCAGACCAACTGAATAAAAATAAAGGTGTTTCGGTACGTTATTGTTTTCCATAAATTCACTTTCATAAAAGTGCAACAAAATTATCATTATAGTGTTTAGAAAAATAACGCTAAAAGTACTTTTTGTATCGCTACATGTTTTTTTGTTTCTAAACAGCTGTTTTTATGCAAAAAGAAGTATTTTTGTAGCAAAATCAAGTTGTTAGAAAAGGTTTGTTTAGAGTGATTCTAAATAACATTCTCTGTTTACGCTAATTTTTGTTTCAAAAAAATATCGCTATGAGTTCTCAGGAAATTATTAAAATCGAAGATGACTTTACGCTGATCCGTTTTCAAAACGACAGTTCAGAGCTCTTTTTGGGGCAGCATGAAGTAGGTAGTGGTCTGATACAGTTTCATTTCGGGATAAAAGGCAACGCTAAATTTTTGTTCAATCAGGGGACTTATGCTCTGGAATTGAAAGAAGAAAAATCGCTCCTTTTGTACAATCCACAAAAAGAATTACCATTGAATTTAGAACTTTCTCCAAATTCCTGGGTGATTTCGGTAATCGTATCGATCAAAAAATTTCACGCGTTGTTTTCTGCTGAAGCAGATTATATTACTTTTTTAAGTCCTGATAATAAGGACAAAAAATATTATAACGAAGGAAATATTAGTCCCTCTATGGCTATTGTGCTGAGTCAGCTGTTTCATTACAACCTGCATCCGTCCATAAAAAACCTTTATTATAAGGGAAAAGGATATGAATTACTGAGTTTGTATTTTAACCGAACCGAAGATCCAAATGCAGAACAATGTCCGTTTTTGATTGATGAAGATAATGTTTTGAAAATAAGACGAGCCAAAGAAATTATCATTGCAAATATGGCTGAACCACCGGGTTTGCAGGAACTGGCAGATGAGATTGGTCTAAACCTGAAGAAACTAAAAATGGGTTTCAAACAAATTTATGGCGATACAGTGTACGGATTCCTGTTTGATTACAAAATGGATTTCGCCCGAAAACTGCTCGATAGCGGTTCGTATAACGTAAACGAAGTTGGACTGAAAATCGGTTATAGCACAGGGAGTCATTTTATTGCGGCATTTAAAAAGAAGTTTGCTACAACTCCGAAAAAGTATTTGATGTCGATTAATGCAAATGTTTAAGTTTTAAACAACCGGAACGATAATAAAGTGCCAGGGCAATTTCAGAAATGAACTTGAAAGAATATGCAAAATCTGCGTGAAAATTTCTAACGAATCAATTTTTGATATTAGACAATAAACAAAAAGTAACATTTATCATATTTCTAAAAAGCTGCAAGCGCTACTTTTGACGAAATTTTTTAAAACAAACATATTAAAAGCTTAAAGCTTAGAGCTTAAAGCCTAAAGCAAAAAAAACATAATGAAAGGCGTATTATTAGTAAACTTAGGATCTCCGGAAAGCCCGGAACCAAAAGATGTAAAACCATACTTAGACGAATTTTTAATGGATAAATACGTGATCGATGTTCCATATTTATTAAGAGCTTTGTTGGTTCGTGGTATTATTTTAAGAAAAAGACCGGAAGAATCAGCACATGCTTATGCGAAAATATGGTGGGATGAGGGTTCTCCTTTGGTCGTGCTTTCTGAAAGAATGCAAAAAAAGGTTCAGCCTTTGGTAAATGTACCGGTGGCTTTAGCAATGCGTTACGGAAGTATGACCATCGAAAAAGGACTTCAGGAATTGCATGAAAAAGGTGTTACAGAGGTATTGCTTTTCCCTTTATACCCGCAATACGCGATGGCTTCGACTTTGACTATTTTAGTTAAGGCAGAAGAAATTCGTAAGAAGAAATTTCCACAAATGACTTTTACAGATGTTCCTGCGTTTTACAATAAACCGGATTATATCAAGAATCTGGCTGATTCTATTCAGAAACATTTAGTTGGTTTTGATTACGATCATTTATTGTTCTCGTACCATGGAATCCCGGAACGTCATATTCGTAAAACCGATGTGACGAAATCACACTGTAAAATTGACGGATCTTGTTGCAATACACCTTCACCTGCGCATGATTTTTGCTACCGTCATCAATGTTATGAAACAACCAGGCAAGTCGTGAAGTTATTAGGACTTCCTGAAGACAGGTATAGCTTAACATTTCAGTCACGTTTAGCGGGAGACAAATGGCTGGAGCCTTATACTGATGTTGAAATTGATAAGATGCCAGCAAAAGGAATCAAAAATTTGGCGGTTGTAACACCAGCTTTCGTTTCGGATTGTTTAGAAACTTTAGAGGAAATCGCAATGCGTGCCAAAGAAGATTTTGAAGCAAACGGAGGTGAAGAGTTTTTGGCAATACCTTGTTTGAATGACGACGACGAGTGGTGCCAGACAGTTGGAAATTGGATTAACGATTGGGCGAAATAAAAAATAGAATAAAGAGTAAAGAAAAAAGACTTTATAATGGAGTACTACAATTACTTAAAATCACTACATCTTATATTTGTAATCACTTGGTTTGCAGGATTATTTTACATCGTGCGTTTATTTGTATATCAAATAGAAGCCAGTGAAAAACCGTCTCCCGAAAAAGAGATTTTACAGGCACAGTACAAAATAATGGCCTATCGTTTGTGGTACATTATTACATGGCCCTCAGCTATATTGGCCAGTATTTTTGCTTTTTGGATGCTGCTTTTTACAGATTTGGGTAACGCTTGGCTTAAAATGCCCTGGATGCATGTAAAATTGTGTTTTGTATTTCTATTGTATCTCTATCATTTAAAATGCCATCAGATTTTTAAACAATTACAGAATGATGAGGTGAAATATTCCAATAACTTTATGCGTTTGTGGAATGAAGGCGCTACCATCATACTATTTGCAGTAGTTTTTTTAGTAGTTTTAAAAAGTGCCATCAACTGGATTTTTGGTGTGATCGGAATTATTTTATTCTCAGTTCTGATCATGTTAGGATTTAGATTTTATAAAAGAATAAGAGAGAGGAAATAGTTTTTTAGTTTCAGGTTTCAAGTTTCAAGTTGCCAATCGTCAAGAAACCTGAAACTTGAAACCTGAAACAAACAAAACAAAAACTATGTTTAACAACTTCAAAATGTCTATGCTTTCGCTGCGTGTCAGGATTTTCCTGTCGATGATTGTATTGATTGTTGTGGCATCGTTTTTATTAGCTTCTATTTCTATTATTCAGTTTAAAAACGAAGCAAAAGAATACCATCAGGAACGTTTGGAACGCAAAGAGAATGCGGTGAAGGAACACATCAATTATGTGCTTTCCACGACAACATATCCTTTAAAAACTGCCAATCTGGATTTAATTTTTAAAGATAAAATTCACGAACTGGCTCAGATTCATAAAATCGAAATCAATATTTACAGTCTTGACGGAAAATTATTGAAGTCCTCAAAGGAGTCTTTCGCCGTTGATAAAGTTGCTCCTCCAATTCCCGAATACATTCTGAAATTAGTGCGTTCTTCTATCGAAAAACGTTTTGTAGATATTAAAACCATTGATGGTGTTAAAAACAGATCGTCTTACAGTTTGATTAAAGACGAAAAGTTCAAACCGTTGGGGATTCTAAACCTTCCCTATTTAGAAGACGACGGGTACTACGACAATGAGCTGAATACCTTTTTGATTCGTTTAAGTCAGGTATATTCTTTCATGCTTATTGTGGCTTTTGGATTGGCTTATTTTTTATCGACTTATATTACAAAATCACTTAAAACAATTTCGGATAAACTGGAAGAAACTAATTTAGACCAGAAGAACGAGAAGATCGTTTTAGAAGCTAACAGTAAGGAAGTCAATTTCTTAATAAAGGCTTATAACGGAATGGTCGATAAACTGGAGACCAGTGCTATAAAATTAGCTCAAAGTGAACGTGAAGAGGCATGGCGCGAAATGGCGAAACAAGTAGCCCACGAAATCAAAAATCCGCTTACACCGATGCGTTTGACTGTGCAGAGTTTTCAACGCAAGTTTGATCCAACTGCACCGGATGTTAAGCAAAAACTAAATGATTATTCAGAGACCTTAATTCAGCAAATCGATACCATGACAGCGGTGGCATCGGCATTCTCGAACTTTGCTTCGATGCCGGCACAACAAAACGAAACCTTAAACGTGGTTGAGGTTGTGGAGCTTGCTTTAGATATTTTCAATGAAGATTATATCGTTTTTGAAAGTGAAGAGGAGGAAATTATCTCCAAGATGGATCGTACACAATTGATACGGGTTATCACCAATCTTGTTAAAAATGCGACACAGGCAATCCCGGAAAGTCAATTTCATAAATCGATTGTAGTTACTGTAAAACGTATAGACGACGATGTTGAAATTGCTGTAAAAGACAACGGTATCGGGATTCAGAAACAGGATATCAGCAGAATTTTCGAGCCAAAATTTACCACAAAAACAAGTGGAATGGGACTTGGACTCGGAATTATCAAAAACATCATCGAAAATTACAAAGGAACAATTACCTTTGAATCAACTTACGGAAAGGGAACCACATTCAGAGTTTCTTTACCGATAACAAACTCATAAAATTAGCATCATGAACTACGAAAATATTTTAATCTCAATAGAAGAAAGAATTGCGACCGTAACCATCAATAGACCGACCAAATTAAATGCGTTAAACAAAGCTACGATCAGTGACTTAAGTAAAGCAGTGAAGTTGTTGGGTAAAAATGATGATGTTCGTGTTATCATTATCACCGGAAGTGGGGAGAAGGCATTTGTAGCCGGAGCTGATATTTCGGAATTCGCCAATTATACCATCATCGAAGGAGCGCAATTGGCGGCAGAAGGACAGGAAACTTTATTTGATCTTATTGAAAATTTGAAAAAACCTGTAATTGCGGCTGTAAATGGTTTTGCTCTTGGTGGAGGATTGGAATTGGCAATGTCTTGTCATTTCAGAGTAGCCTCAGACAATGCTAAAATGGGCTTGCCGGAAGTAACTTTAGGATTGATTCCGGGTTATGGAGGAACGCAGCGTTTACCACAATTAGTAGGGAAAGGCCGCGCGATGGAAATGATTATGACCGCTGCTATGATTGGTGCAGAAGAGGCCAAACAATACGGTTTAGTGAATCATGTAGTGCCACAAGCAGAGCTTTTGGATTTTACTACCGGAATCGCTCAAAAAATTATTAAAAATGCACCATTTGCAATTGGTAAAGCCATTAAAGCGATCAATGCGAACTATACCGATGGTAAAAATGGTTTTGATACCGAGATTAAATCATTCGGAAAATGTTTCGGAACTCAGGATTTCAAAGAAGGAACAACGGCATTTTTAGAAAAACGTAAAGCTGAATTTACTGGGAAATAAGTTATTCCACAAAGTCACACGAAGACAGCACAGAGGTTCACAAAGAAAACTTATATAAATCTTTGTGCAACTTTGCAATAAAATGATAGACTGAGGTTTTAAAAACTTAGAACCTCAGCATCTCAGAACCTTAGAACCTTAAAAAAATGTACGAACCAATATTTGCCCTTTTTTGTGAACGAGTTAAAGAAAGCATCCAGGCGGGAACTTTCGCAAAATTGACTTTGGCCAAAACAATGGGAGATACCGAGATTAAGAATATTTATTTTCGTTTAGTTTTGAATGAGGATAATACCTTCTCTATTTCTTTAACAACCAGATACAAAACCGAAGAAATTGAAAGCGTTCATACCTTAGACGAAGCCCTATTGGTATTAGGAACTTATATTAAAAATCCATTTTTAACAGCTTTATTGTTTACCACAGATAATGACTTGACGTTTAAGGTGAACAAGAAGAATGCTGGAAGTATTATCGAACAGCCACCGACGTTTAAAAACGCTTCTCCGGTTATGCTGGAAATGATCGAGAAAGGGATCGTTTAAAGTATACTATTTATCGTTACGGTTATTGTGTAGAGAAATGGTTTGAAGCAAAGGCCTCGTTCCGATGGAACTCTATTGTGTTTTTGCATTTTTTGGGTCAACGGATTAAAATCCGTTGCTACAATATGTTCCGTTCCTTTGGAACTTTAATGGTATGGTGTGTTTCCAGATTATCGAATTAAAATCTATTGCGATATCATTTGCCATTTCTCTGAAGTTATGATTAAAAGAGAGCCATAGGCTCGTTCTTTAATTTTGTAGGGATGGATTTTAATCCGTCCAAACGATAAATTCCCACAAGATTGAGAGCCCGTAGGCTCGGCTCATTTATGGAGATCTAAAAAATCTTTATCCATTAACGAATAACAAACCTCTAAACCAGCTTGACAAACAAGTTAGACGCAATTTTATTCGAAATAGACAATTCCCGTCCATCAACCTTAATTTTAACGGATAAATCAAACGATTCTTTCGATAAAAGATCAATTTTAGAACCCAAAGCAATTCCTTGTTTGTCCAGATACTTTAAAAACTCTGAGGAAGTATCTTTTACACCCACACAAACCCCGGTTTGATATTCTGTTAATTCTGAAAGCAATTGTTTTTCGATTTTAACAATCCGTCCGTTGGCATCGGGAATCGGGTCTCCGTGAGGATCTTCGGTCGGATTTCCCAAAAAGTCATCCAGACGATTAATCAGTTGCTCGGATTTGATGTGTTCCAGCTGTTCGGCAATATCATGAACTTCATCCCAGGAAAAGTTGAGTTTTTCTACTAAAAAGACTTCCCATAAGCGATGTTTTCTAACGATCATTTTGGCGGCCAGCTTTCCATTCTCCGTCAGCGAAACACCCTGATACTTTTTATAGTTGACTAAATCCTTCTCCGACAATTTTTTAAGCATATCAGTAACTGATGAAGCTTTAGTTTCCATCATTTCAGCAATGGCATTAGTGCTCACTTCAGCATCGTTTGAAGCTGTAAGGTGGTATATGGATTTAAGATAGTTTTCTTCTGAAAAAGTCATTTTTTTTGAGGTTCTAAGGTTCTGAGGTTCTGAGTTGCTAAGTTAAAGGACTCTAACAGAAAACCTGAGGACCTTAGCAGCTTAGAACCTTAGCCACTTTATTTAACAATTAGCAAAGGTATAGAAATTTTGTGTCTCAATTTGTCTACTGTTGTGCCAAACAAAATATCTTTTAGTCCGGTGTGGCCATGGGTTCCCATTACTAAAATGTCGAAATTACCAAAATTGATAATTTCCGGAATAACACTGTTGGGTTTTCCAAAGCCAAGTTCTGTTTCGATTTTGAAACCTTTTAAAGACAGCATCTCTTTGTATTCTAATAATAGCTTTTCGTCGATAGTCGTTTCATGATCGTCGACATTGCCTCCATACATCAAAGCTCCAACAGTTTCAACGATGTGAATTAAGGTGTATTGCGCGTCGATTCCGCCCAGTTCAAAGGCATTGTTGAGCGCAACTTCATCTGCCTTAGAAAAATCGACTGTAATCGCTATATTTTTCTTGCCATAGCTTTCTTTTGGCGTATAGACTAATTTTAAATGATGTGGAGAATGATTCTCGATATTTGACTTTATTCTCGTCACAAAAGGCTTGAATACGATGTAAAGCAATAAAGCCAGAAATCCAAAGGCAAGCGGAACTACTGTCAACCAGAGAAAGGTTGGATTATCAGAGTTTTGCAGCCACGAAGTGATTTCGTCATATACCAGCTTTGCATTCAGAGTTACTATAATCGAAGCAATAATCCATGCGGCGACCTGTGTCGTTCTTGAAATATGAAAACCTTTCATTTTGGTTTTATCGCTCACGAAATGAATTAGCGGAATAATCGCGAAACCAAGCTGTAAACTCAGAATAACCTGACTTAGAATCAATAATTTTCCTGTTACGCTTTCGCCATAAATTAAAATGACTACTACGGCAGGCACGATGGCAATCAATCGTGTTAAAATTCTTCGTACCCAAGGCTGGATGCGTAAATTCAGGTAACCTTCCATTACAATCTGACCGGCTAAAGTTCCTGTTACTGTTGAGCTTTGTCCTGCAGCAATTAAAGCTACCGCAAATAGAATTGGCGCCCATTTAGTTCCCAGTAAAGGTTCGAGAAATTGATGCGCATCCTGAATTTCAGCCACTTCAAACATTCCGTTTTTGTAAAAAGTAGCAGCTGCAAGGATCAGAATGGCTGCATTTACAAAAAAGGCCAGATTTAAGGCGATAGTCGAATCTATAAAGTTGTATTTCAATGCCTGCTTGATTCCGGCCGGAGTCCTGTCGAATTTTCGGGTTTGTACGAGTGATGAATGTAAATACAAATTATGAGGCATCACCGTGGCACCAATAATTCCGATGGCAATGTACAAAGCGGCAGAACTTGGAATTGAAGGAACCAGACCGTAAATAACTTTATCCAGTTCAGGTTCTGCAAAAATCATTTCGAATATAAAAGAGAAACCAATGATCGCTACCAATACAATAATAAAAGCCTCCATTTTTCGGATTCCTTTGTTAATCAGGAATAGCAATAAGAAAGTATCCAATACGGTAATTAAAACCCCCTCGATTAATGGTATGTCAAACAAAAGATTAATTCCGATCGCCATTCCCAGAACTTCGGCAAGGTCACAGGCGGCAATAGCAATTTCGGCTAAAAAGTATAAAATGTAATTGATAGATCTGGAGTAAGTCTCCCGCGATGCCTGCGCCAAATCACGTTGAGTCACAATTCCAAGCCTTGCACTTAAGCTTTGAAGGAGCAACGCCATCAAATTACTCATTAGTAAAACCCAAAGTAAAGAATACCCAAACTGACTTCCGCCGGCAATATCTGTCGCCCAGTTTCCGGGGTCCATATAACCGACACTTACCAGGTAAGCCGGTCCTAAAAAGGCTAATATTTTTCTAAATCCTGTTTTTTTATGTTGTGTTGCAACCGATTGGTGTACTTCTTCTAAAGATTTGGTCATTGTAAAAATGTTGTTTGAACAAATATAGGGATAAATTACATCTGCACAACAATATTTTTAGACAAGTCTAAATCTTAATTGTTTGAATTCAAACAATTCGGACACAATCCTGACAAGGTGAAGTTTATCTCATTTACTTTATAATTGTGCGGAATAATATAGCTTGGTTTTACATTTTCCAGACAAGTGACCTCGAGACATTTTTCACAACTGAAATGAGCGTGATTGTGAATGTGTACTCTTTGGGCATGATGATGGCATTTGGCATACTTTACGGTACCGTCAAGATTCACAATTTTATGAACGATATCTTCATTTACTAAGCGGTCTAATATTCTATAGACGGTCACACGATCGCACAAATCATCAATCTGTTTGTGAATTTCGGTATGGGACAAGGCGGTTTTAGATTTGTCAAAAATCTCTAGAACCGCTGTCTTTGCTGCTGTATTTCTTGTTGTTTTCATTTTTAGAGCATTAAAAAAATTAACGCAACAATGTTGCATTAAAAATAAAATTCTATATTTGCAACATAATTGCATTAAGCAAATGTACTGAAAATGAAGAAAACAACGACACCTTTTTACGATATACTAGGAATCTCAAGTGCTGCCATTTGTCTGGTTCATTGTCTGATATTTCCGCTACTTACTATTTTGCCTTTGGGCATTAGTCATAATCCATTTATCGATTTGACCTTTGCTTCAATAGGTTTAATTGCAATTGTCAAAATTATTAAAAAATCAAGTCTTTTGGTCGCTATAACTTTGATTTTATCGATATCTCTGATTTGGATCAGTATTCTGAGTGAAATGATACTGGATGTTCATTTGGATCTGATTTTTATTGGCGGTATCGGAATGATTATCGGACATCTTCTAAATTATAAAAACCACAAACACATTTAGTAATGAAAAAACTACCCGTAACCGTTTTAAGCGGATTTCTTGGCGCAGGAAAAACAACACTTCTCAATCATATTCTTCACAACAAAGAAAACCTTAAAGTTGCTGTTATCGTAAATGACATGAGTGAAGTTAATATAGACGCACAGCTTGTGAAGAAGGAGTATACCTTGTCCAGAACGGAAGAAAAACTGGTCGAAATGACCAATGGCTGTATTTGCTGCACCCTGCGAGAAGATTTAATGCTTGAAGTTGAAAAACTGGCCAAAGAAAACAGGTTTGATTATTTGCTTATCGAAAGTACAGGTATCAGCGAGCCCATTCCGGTAGCGCAGACTTTCTCTTTTGTGAACGAAGAGGAAAATATTGACTTGTCCAGATTCAGTTACATCGATACCATGGTGACTGTTGTAGATAGTTTTAATTTTTTTAAAGATTTTGGTTCGGCCAAAACACTGCGGGAGCAAAACTTATCCGATCTTGAAAATGACAATAGAACGATCGTCAACCTTCTGGTAGATCAGGTAGAATTTGCTAATGTTATCATTTTGAATAAAACAGATCTCGTTAGTATCAGATCATTGGAGTTTTTGAGAACTTCTATTCAAAAGCTGAATCCTGTGGCAAAAATAATCACTTCGGTTTCAGGTAAAATAGATCCAAACGAAATTATGAACACGGGATTATTCAATTATGAAGAAGCCGAGAATTCAGCGGGTTGGATTCGGGAATTAGAAGGTATTCATACACCTGAAACAGAAGAATATGGAATTAGTTCTTTTGTATTTCGGGATCCCAGGCCTTTTCATCCCAATCGATTGTGGAATTTTTTTACATCCGATTTTCCCGCCAGCATCATTCGAAGTAAAGGACTGCTGTGGATGGCATCCCGACCGGAACAAGCCATAAACTGGAGTCAGGCCGGTGGATCAATGAAAGCCGAAGGGGCCGGAGTCTGGTGGGCAAGCATGCCGTTAAGCGAACGAATGACCTTTAATAATTTTGTTGAATTTCAGGATATTATAGAAGAACGATGGACTTCTAATTTCGGCGACAGACTCAATGAACTTGTTTTTATTGGTCAGAAAATAAAAGAAACAGAAATTCTTAACGAGCTTGAAAAGTGCCTTTGTACACCAGATGAGATTGTAGATTATCAGGATGGATTTTTCCCGAAGAAAGATCTTTTTCCCATACCAAGAACTTCTTAAAAATAGAATATAGTGATACAGAACAATAAATACGATGTTATAATTATTGGCGGCAGTTATAGCGGGCTTTCGGCTGCAATGAGTCTGGGGCGTTCTTTGCGACAGGTTTTGGTGATAGACAGTGGTTTGCCTTGTAACCGACAAACGCCTTATTCACATAATTTCATCACACAAGATGGTGAAAAACCTGCCGTTATTTCGGCGAAAGCTTTAATTCAGGTTGATTTTTACGATACGGTTCATTTTTATAACGGATTAGCGATTCAGGCATTGAAAACAAAAGAAGGATTTGAAATCAAAACAGAATTCGGAAAAGTGTTCATTTCTAAAAAGTTATTGTTTGCAACCGGAATAAAAGATTTACTACCCAAAATTGACGGTTTTAGCGAATGCTGGGGGATTTCAATATTGCATTGTCCGTATTGTCACGGCTATGAGGTCAAAAACGAAAAAACAGCAATTATCGCTAATGGTGATATGGGGTTCGAATATGCAAAACTAATTTCGAACTGGACGAAGGATTTAAGAATATTAACGAACGGAAAATCAACTTTTACCGTAGCGCAATCTCAAATTTTACAGCAACATAAAATTAAGGTTATAGAAGATGAGATTACTGGCGTAAAACAGGAAAACGGAGATATTCAGGAGCTTATTTTCAAAAGTCAAGTGGCAATTGAAGTAAAAGCTATTTATTTCAGAGCGCCTTTTGAGCAACATTGCCCACTTCCGGAAGCTTTAGGCTGTGAATTGACAGAACAAGGTTTGTTGAAAGTAGATGCGTTTCAAAAAACAACAATTCCCGGAGTTTTTGCCAGTGGTGATTGTCATATTCAGGCGCGATCTGTTGCTATGGCTGTTTCTTCCGGATCTTTTGCCGGGGCTTCGATTAATAGAGAACTGATTGATGAATCATTTTTAGGTTAAATCGGATAACGATTCCATGTGATTAAAATAGCTGCAAAACCTTGAATTGAAGTTAGATTAAAGTTTTTTGCGTCAGGAACACTATTTGTCAAATTTAATTTTTAGTTTTGTCTAAATTTAATTTTATAATAATGAAAAAACTATTTTTGATGCTGCTTTTCTTTTGTTTGCAGTTTTCATTTGCTCAGGAAACCAATTCTGTTTCCGGAATTATTTCAGGTGATGGCCATCAATTGCAGTTGGCAAACGTACATTTAGTGGGAACAAAATACAGATCGGTTACGGATAGTTTAGGATATTATAACTTCGAAAATGTACCGGTTGGAAATTATACGCTTCAGGTTTCACTAGTAGGTTTTCAGACTTCAAAAAAGAAAATCGACGTAAGGAAGGATGCTATTCAAACGTATGATTTTGAATTGGACGATACAGACAATCAATTGAATGAAGTAGTGGTTTCGGGAACTTTAAAAGCAGTTAAACGTTTGGAAAGTGCTGTTCCGGTTGAGGTTTATTCCCCTGTTTTTTTTAAGAAGAATCCAACACCGAGTATTTACGATGCGCTTCAAAACATAAATGGCGTTCGGCCACAGTTAAATTGCGGTGTTTGTAATACGGGAGACATTCATATAAACGGTCTCGAAGGACCCTATACTTTGGTTTTGATTGATGGAATGCCAATTGTCAGCAGCCTTTCAACGGTTTATGGCTTGTCCGGAATTCCGAATTCTCTGGTAGAAAGAATAGAAATTGTAAAAGGTCCGGCTTCTTCCCTTTACGGAAGTGAGGCTGTTGGGGGATTAATCAATATTATAACCAAGAATCCAACAAACGCTCCGGTTTTTTCGGCAGATTATTTTACCACAACGTATTTAGAAAATAATCTCGATCTGGGAATGAAATTTAATGCCGGAAAAAAGGCGACTTCACTTTTAGGAGTTAACTATTTCAATTACGATCAGGTTATCGATAAAGACAACGATAATTTCACCGATGTGACGCTTTCTAAAAGGATTTCGGTTTTTAATAAATGGAGTTTTCATCGAAACGACAACCGTCTTTTTACCATAGCAGCACGTGGTATGTATGAAGATCGTTGGGGAGGAGATGTTCGTTGGGAAAGAAAATATCGTGGAGGTGATGAAATTTACGGTGAAAGTATTTATACGAAAAGAGGAGAATTAATTGGAAGTTACCAACTGCCTTTTGAAGAAAAACTGATGTTATCGTTCTCGGGGAATGTACATTATCAGGACAGCCGTTACGGAACGACGTCGTATATTGCGAATCAAAAAATAGGCTTCCTGCAGTTAACCTGGGATAAAAAAATAGGAAGTAATGATTTCCTTACCGGAATAGCAAGCCGATATTCCTACTACGATGACAATACGCCGGCAACAAAAAATGCCGAAAAAACCTGGTTGCCGGGAATTTTTGTTCAGGACGAAATAACGTTTTCTCCAAAGAGTCAGGTTTTGTTAGGGGCGCGATACGATTATAATTCTATTCATGGTTCTATTTTTACACCCCGATTCGCGTATCGTTTTAAGGCAAATGAAAATACGATTTTCAGGTTAAATGCCGGAACAGGATTCAGAGTGGTGAATTTGTTTACCGAAGATCATGCAGCGCTTACGGGATCACGAGATGTTGTGCTTAAAAGTGATTTAAAACCGGAAAAATCAGTAAACGTTAATTTGAACTATATTCAGAAAATAAACTTTGACAGCGGAGTTTTTGTCGGAATAGAAACAACGGCTTTTTATACACGTTTCAGTAATAAAATCATTTCAGACTACGAAACCGATCCTAATAAGATCATTTACGACAATATCGATGGTTATGCTCTCAGTCAGGGAATCAGTACCAATATTGATGTCAATTTCACCAATGGTTTAAAGTTCATTTTAGGAGCAACCGTTTTAGATAATAAAAATGTTCAGGACAAAATTTCACAGCGACCGTTCTTAACCGAAAGATTTACCGGAACCTGGAGTGTCTCGTATAAAATAAACCCTTGGAATTTAGTGCTTGATTACACCGGAAATGTTTACAGTCCGATGAAATTGCCATTGTTGAATGAGTACGATCCGAGAAATCCAAATTCACCTTGGTACAGCATTCAGAATATTCAGTTTACGTTTACAGGCTGGAAGAATTTTGAACTTTACGGGGGAATCAAAAATTTGCTGAATTTTACTCCAAAACAGAATAATCCATTTTTGATTTCGAGAACCAATGACCCTTTTGACAAAAATGTACAGTACGATTCGGCGGGAAAAGTATTGGTTACACCGGATAATCCATACGGTTTAACTTTTGATACTACTTATGTTTACGGACAAAACCAGACCATTCGAGGATTCTTAGGATTGCGATACAATTTTAGGTAAATTTATAAGCCACAGATTGATAAAGGTTTTTTATGAGCCACAGATTCAAATGATTATTAGGATTTTTTCTGCTCTATGAGTTTTACGAATTGAATAGTTAAGTTCTATAAAAAAAAGCAAGACACTTAAAAAAATAATCCTTTTAATCTGTGAAATCTGTGGCAAAAAAAATCTTTGACTCAAAAAAGACAATGAAAAAACTATTTCTACTTATTTTCTTTTTCGGAATAACTTCAACAGGTTTCTGCCAGTTAAAAAGCAGAACTTTTGAGGAAGTAGCTGCTTTACAACAAACTCAAAAACGAAAAATCATTGTTTTCATTCATACCGATTGGTGTCAGTATTGCCAGAGAATGAAAAATGCGACGTTTAAAAATCAGGAAGTGAGTGAAAAACTCAATTCAGACTTCTACTTCATCGATTTGAATGCCGAAGAAAAGAGAGCGATTACCTTTAACAAACATACCTTTAAATACAAACCTTCAGGAAACAATGTTGGGGTTCATGAACTGGCTTTGCAGCTTGGCACCGTAAACGGACAGCTTGTGTATCCGGTTTTATGTGTTTTGAATGAAGAGTATGAAATTATTGCTCAGTATAACAGTTACTTGAAACCTGTCGATTTTAACCTGCTCTTAGAAAAGCTGCAAAAATAAAATTCCTTATTTTTGAAGATGCAATCCTCACAAATCAAACACTTCGATTACATTTTTACCGGAACGGGTTTAGCTGCTTTGATGACCGTTTACAAAATGGTACTGTCGGGAAACTTTGCCCATAAATCGGTTTTGTTGTTGGATCAGGATGTAAAAAAGACCAATGACCGAACCTGGTGCTTTTGGGAGAAAGAAGATTCGGTCTGGAGTCCAATTGTTCTTAAAAAATGGGATTCGGCCTTGTTTGCTAACGAAAATTTCAAACGTGATTTAAACCTGATACCCTATCAGTACCATCAAATTCGGGGATTGGATTTTTATGATTTTGTTTTTGAAGAGCTTTCCAAACATCCGAATATTACTTTTTTAAACGAGAAAGTAACGAATATCAACGAACTCGAAACCCATGTTTTTGTAGGTTCAGAAGAGAATAGGTACACTTGTAATTATTTACTGAATAGTATTTATACCTCATCAACCGCATTAAGTCAAATGAAATATCCCGTTCTGCAACAGCATTTTGTGGGATGGTATGTGAAAACCGAAAAGGAAGTCTTCAATCCGGAACAGGCTACTTTCATGGATTTTTCGGTAGTACAAAAAGGGAATACTAGATTTATGTATGTATTGCCGGTTTCTAAAACCGAAGCTTTGGTTGAATATACCTTATTTTCGGAGAAATTGCTTTCAACGGCGGAGTATGAAAACGAGATTCAGATCTATTTAGAAAAACGAGGTATTGAGCAGTATGAAATTGTAGAGAAGGAGCAGGGAAGCATCCCGATGACTTGTTATCCGTTCTGGAAGAAGAATACCAAAAGAGTTTTGAACATTGGAACTGCCGGAGGGTGGACCAAAGCCAGTACAGGTTATACTTTTAAAAGTGCCGATAAAAAATCAACTGATTTGGTGGAGTTTCTCTATTCTTCCTCATCAATTAAGATGACATCATTTCATAAAAGAAGCCGATTCTGGTTTTACGATTTACTGCTTTTGGACATTCTGTATCGTCATAATGAATTGGGAAGCGGTATTTTTTCGTCCTTGTTCAAAAAAGGAGATCCACAATTAATTTTTAAGTTTTTAGACGAGGAAACTAGTTTGATCGAGGATGTTAAAGTTATTTTAAAGTGTCCTAAAGTGCCATTTATAAAAGCGTTATTTAGAGTGATTTTTCTGCTAAATAAATTTAACTTAAACCAATAACCTTTGAAAAACATTATTTTAGGATTCAGTTTCTTTTTTTCGATTACCACTTTTGCACAAGTATCTGCAAACAAAGTACATGATGCAATTGTTGAAGAGTTTTTAACCAATTGTGCGGAAAAACACAATTATGTTTTTGAAATGGCTGAATGGCAGGAATGTCTTGATCAGGGACTAAAAAAAGACAGTACTGTTGCTTATCTCTGGCAGCAAAAAGCAATGCCCTATTTTAAATGCAAGAAATACGAAGTCGGAATGCCTTTTCTGGATAAAGCCGTTCGTTATAATAAACAAGAATGGCTTCCGTACCGGGCTTTTATAAAATGTATTTTTGCGAAAACGTATAAAAGTGCGATTGTTGATTTTGAAGAATGCATTAAACTTTACGGAAACAGTTATGTTATGGATCATACCTATAGTTTTTATATGGGGCTTTGTTATTTGCAATTGAATGAATATGACAAAGCCGAAAAGCTGTTTGACGATTATGTAAATGATATTTACAAAAACAGACAACAATTAGAACATCCTACTGCGTATTTTTATCAGGGAATTGCCAAATACGAGCTCAAAAAATGGGACGAAGCACTTGTTATTTTTGATAAAGCGCTCAAAGTATATCCTGAATTTTCGGATGTGAAATATTATAAAGCGGTTTGCTGGTTAAAGCAGGGTAAACCAAGAGAAGAAGTCGTCGCTTTGGTTGGCATTGCGAGAGATGATGCTGCTAAGGGGTTTTCTCTTAATGAAGACAATACGATTTATGAGACTTATCCATATCAGAAGAAATTCACCAAACAATAGATTGTTTTAAGTGTTTGTTTTTTATGACTTTACAGCTTTCGATTAAATCAATTGAACTATAACAAAACTTTATACCACAAATTAAGTAGTTGCGGGTAAACTTCGTAACTTTGCAAATCAAAAGTAAAATTTAAAAATAAGAAATATGTATCCACAAGAAATGGTAAAACCTATGGAGGCTGAATTAACAGCTGCTGGTTTTCAAGATTTACATAGTGCAGAAGCAGTTGATAATGCTATCAAAGCTGAAGGTACCACTTTAGTTGTTGTAAACTCTGTTTGTGGTTGTGCTGCAAGAAATGCACGTCCGGGAGCAAAAATGAGTTTAGAAGGAGCTAAAAAACCAGATCACTTAATTACAGTTTTCGCTGGTGTTGACAAAGAAGCTGTTGATGCTGCAAGACAACATATGTTCCCTTTCCCTCCATCATCGCCATCTATGGCTTTGTTCAAAAACGGAGAATTAGTTCACATGTTAGAGCGTCACCACATCGAAGGTCGTCCGGCTGAATTAATCGCTGAGAATTTGAAAGACGCTTTTAACGAGTTTTGTTAATTTAGGGACTAAGGTTCTGAGTTGCTGAGATTCTAAGGTTTTAGGTACAAAGCGACAGAGGTACAAAGAGTTATAACAAAAAGCACTATGAAAATAGTGCTTTTTGTTGTTTTATCCCCTTTTAAAACCTTAGTACCTTAGAATCTCAGCAGCTTAGAACCTTTACGGACTCCATCCCCCGCCAAGGGCTTTGTACAATTGAACCATTGAACTTAATTGTCTTTCAGATAATTGTGATAGACTTAATTGCGCCTGAAACAAGTTGCTTTCGACATCTAAAACTTCCAGATACGAAACATAACCGCTGTCATATCTTTCGTAGGATAGTTTATAGTTTATTAAAGCCGCCTTAACCTGTCGGTTTCGGGCGCTCCATTCTTCTTTGTAGGTTTTGATGTTCTGAATAGATTGTTCTACTTCATTAACAGCAGAAATATATGTTTTTTGATAGGTAAATTTGAGTTCTTCAGCCTGTTGTCTGTATATTTCTACCCTGCGTTTGTTTCTTCCAAAAGCAAATATGGGGCCGGTGACTCCTGCAGAGGCATTTTGTGAATAAGAACTTCCTAAAAACAAATTGCTTAAGTCGGCGCTGGCGAATCCTGCAATAGCTGCGAGATTAAAAGAAGGAAAGCGCATCGCCTGAGCGGTTCCGATTCTTTCATTGGAGGCTTTGTATTTTAATTCTGCCGCTTTCACATCAGGTCTGTTTTCTAATAGAGCAGACGGAATTGACAAGGGGATTTCGCTTACTATTCGCAATTCGGTGTTGGATTTTCCTCTGGGAATTTGCGATGGAAGCTGACCGGTAAGTAGAGAAATAATATTTTCCTGAACCGTTATCTGTCTTTTAATGTTTGGAATAGTTGCTTCGGCGATCGCAACCTGTTGTTCGATTTGTGCTTTGTCTACCTCAGAGATATAACCGCTTTTGAATCTTTGGTTTATAATTTCATAATATTTTTCGCGGGTAGAGAGGGTATGTTGTGCGATCTCTAACTGATCGTCGAAATTTCGCAGCTGAAAATAAGCCGTAGCAATATCACTCACAATATTTGAAAGTACAACTTTACGGGCTTCCTCAGTAGCCAGAAGTTCATTTTGTACTGCTTTATTTTCATGACGGTATCTTCCCCAAAAATCAATTTCCCAGGACATGTTTGCACCGACATTTGACGGCGTCAGATTCTTTTCGTTGCTGTTTATAGTTGCTCCATATTGAAAAGAGGGCAATAGATTTGTTTTAGAGTATCCTAGTTGAGCCCTAAGCTGATCGATTCTGGTAACTGCAATTTTTAAATCATAATTATTCTGAAGCCCCTTTGTAATCAGGTCTTTTAAAACATCATCATTAAATAAATCAAACCATTTTAAGTTGACGACCGAGGCGAGACTGTCTAAATTTCGCTCGTGTTGATAAGAATCAGACTTTAGCTGTTCTGGCTTTTTATACTTAGGCCCCACCATACAGCCTACAGGCAATAAGGAGAGTAGAAGGATAATGGCTATTATTTTATATTTCTTAATCATCATGGCCAGTGGTATTAGAGTCCTTATTATTTTCCGTCGTTGCGATAGTATCTTTTTTCTTTTTTCCGATGTTTTCAATCATGACAAACAAGCCGGGTACAATTAATACACCCAAAACAGTGGCGATTAACATACCGCTAAATACCGCCATTCCCATTACAATACGTGCCTGAGAGCCCGCACCCGTAGCCGTTAAGAGCGGAACAACACCAAGAATAAAAGCAAAGGCCGTCATGAGAATTGGACGGAAACGAAGTTTTGCTGCCACCATAGCCGATTCGTACAGCGGTTTTCCTTTTTCGTATTCTTCTTTGGCAAATTCCACAATAAGGATCGCATTTTTCGCGACCAATCCGATTAAGAGCACTAACCCAATTTGAGCAAAAACATTGTTAACGTAAGCATCGCTACCGATTCTGGCTAATAGCAGTCCCAAAAAGGCTCCAAAAACAGCAAAAGGCGCACCAAGTAATACACTGAAAGGCAATTTCCAGCTTTCATATTGTGCGGCAAGTATGAGGAACACAAATACGAGCGCCATGATAAACACGGAACTTCCGCCAGGTGAATGTTTTTCCTGATACGAAAGGTTGATGTAATCGTAACCCATATCTGCCGGCAGGGTTTGTTGGGCTACTTCTTCTAAAGCTTCCAAAGCTTGTGCGCTACTGTAACCGTCATTCGGACTTCCGCCAATTTCGGCAGATCGGAACAGATTGAGACGATTGGTAAAATCGGGACCCATAACTTTTGTAGCGGTTACCAACGTGGAAATAGGAAGCATATCACCATCATTATTTCTGATATAAATCAGGTTTAAATCTTCGGGTTTTACCCTATTAACGGCTTCACCTTGTATGAAAACCTTGTATTGACGTCCAAAACGATTAAAGTCATTTACATAACTTCCCCCTAAAAAGGCACCTAAAGCTTCGGTAACTTTCGAGACCGGAACACCGAGTTTCATGGCTTTGTCGTTATCAATATCCAATTTGATTTGTGGAGAACCGGCATTAAAAGTGGTATAGATTCGTTTTATTTCCGGACGTTGTTGAGCGGCGGCTATAAAAGCCTGAGTCTGTTCCGCCAGGTACTGTGGAGTATTGCCACCTTTGTCCTGCAGCATTAAACTAAAACCTGCGGAAGCACCCAGACCCTGAATGGCTGGAGGACCAAATCCGAATACGGAGGCAGTAGTGATTTGAGTCGCAAATTTTTTGTTTAAGCGGTCTACAAATTGCTTAGAAGTTTCGTCTCTTTCTTCCCAGGGTTTTAATGAGATGAAAATAAAGGCACTGTTCGGCTGGTAAGAATTGGTAAGCATACTAAACCCGTTGATGGTGGTATACGATAATATGGATTTTTCTTCTTTTAAAAAACGGTCCACTTTTCGCGATATTTCATCTGTACGCTGTAAGGAAGAGGCTGGAGGTAGTGACATATTGACCAATACATAACCCTGATCTTCTTCGGGAATAAAGCCTAACGGAATTTTTTTGCCTAATACTACAACGGCAGCCATAATAACGGCCAGTAAGACTACAATTCGCATTGATTTTTTGGCAAAGAAAGTAGCTCCTGTTAGGTATCTTCCGGTAACTTTTTCGAAAATTCGGTTAAAACCGGCGAAAAATTTGGCCAGCCATCCGGTTTGTTCTTCGATTGGTTTGGTGGGTTTTAATAACATGGCACATAAAGCAGGACTTAGAGACAATGCACTAATGGCTGAGAACGCTACCGATACCGCAATGGTGATGGCAAACTGCTGATAAAAGCGACCCGTGATTCCCGGAGTCATGGCAACCGGTACAAAAACAGCAATCAAAATTAAGGCAATGGCAATTACCGGACCTGATACTTCTTTCATTGCCTGAATGGTGGCTTCCCGCGGACTTTTGCCTTTTTCGATATGATGGATAACGGCTTCTACCACAACAATAGCATCATCGACTACAATACCAATGGCCAATACCAATCCTAAGAGTGAAAGTGTGTTTATCGAAAATCCTAATAATGGAAAAACGGCAATGGTTCCCACTAAGGAAACAGGAACCGTTATTAGAGGAATTAAGGTAGCACGCCAGTTTTGCAGAAAGATAAACACCACCAGAATTACCAGTATGACCGCTTCAAAGAGGGTGTGAACAATATCTTCGACTCCGGCAGTAATAGCAAGCGTTGTATCGAGTGATTCCTGATATTCGATATCTTTTGGGAATTTTCCAGAAAGGTCTTTCATGGCTTTTTTAGCCAGTTCAGCTACTTCAAGCGCATTACTTCCGGGCATTTGATAAACCGCCATTACCGCACTTGGTGAACTGTTTCGGCGTGCAGACGAACTGTAGTTTTCAGTTCCCAGTTCAATTCGGGAAATATCGCTGAGTAAAACCTGTGCACCGTCTTTTTTACTTCGAACAACGATTTCTCCAAATTGTTTTTCCGTTACCAGACGATCCTGAAGCGTAACACCATAAGTAAACTCAGTACCCGGAGGGGCGGGTTCTGCCCCGAATTTTCCTCCGGGACTAATCATGTTTTGGGCGTTCAGGGCATTTTTTACATCATCAACCGTAACACCCAGTTTGCTCATGACATCGGCCTTTAACCAGATACGCATTGAATAGTCACTGCCTCCAAAAAGAGCAACCTCTCCAACACCTTTTATACGAGCCAGCTGATCAACAATATTGATACTGGCATAATTGTTTAGAAATTTAGCGTCGTATTTCGGATTGTTTGAGGTAACAGTAAACAGCATCATCGGGAAGGACAAGGATTTTTTTACCACAACCCCTTGCTGTTTTACACTGGAAGGCATAAAAGGGGAAGATTGATTTTGCCTGTTTTGAGTGAGCATATTGGCATTATCCAAATTAGTACCCACATCAAAAGTTACCTCAATGGTACAGGCACCATCAGAAGTATTGGTAGATTTCATGTACAGCATATTTTCCACACCATTTACTTTTTGTTCAATAGGTGTAGCAACTGCTTGTTCAACATTCAGCGAATTGGCACCTGTAAAACTCGTATTGATTTTAACAACAGGCGGGTTAATGTCGGGATATTGCGAAATAGGTGTTTTTTGTAATGCCAGCAATCCGAGTATCACAATAATAATACTCATTACAATAGCAACAATTGGTCTTCGAACGAAAAATTCTCCCATGATACGTGGTGTATAAGTTATTTAGTTGCCGCAGCTTGTGTCTGACCCAATTGCCATTGAATTACTTTTGGTGTAATAGGACTTCCATTTTTTAATAATGAAGTACCTCCCATAGCTATTTTGTCTCCGGGTTTTAAGCCATCTTCTATTACGTAACCATCTTTTACAGCCGGACCGGGTTTTACGATTTGCATGTTGACTTTATTGTCTTTGCCTAATACATAAACCTGATAAATACCCTGTACTTCAATAACAGCACGTTGCGGAATTACGATCGCATCTTTACGAATGTCTGTAAGCAATCCGATTTTTACATATTGTCCCGGTCGTAATAATTTATCAGGATTTGAAAATGCCGCTTCAAATGTTATCGCGCCCGTAGAAGGATCAATCTGTCTGTCGGCGAAACTGACTTTACCCGTTTCAGGATAAGTCGAACCGTCGGATAATTTTAGAGAAACCACAGCGCCGGAACCTTTTAAAGAAGAATTAGGTTTGTTGAATTCTCTAAACAAACGAAGAAATTCCTGTTCGCTCATGGTAAATCGAACCCTGACATCGCCTAAATCGGAGATTGTGTTTAGAACTGATGCCGCACCAGGTCTCACATAATCGCCTACTCTTACTTTTGATATTCCGATTAAACCTGAAATTGGTGCGATAATACGGCAATAACCCAGTTCGATTTTTGAATTTTCCAGAGAAGCCTGAGACGCTTTAATTTTAGCCTGAGATGCACTGTAGGCTGATTTAGCCGAAATTAACTCTCTTTGACTAACAGCATTTATCTTTGCTAATGGCGCTATCATGTCTAAATCGGCTTTGGTTTTTGCCAAACCGGCTTGCGATTCTGCCAGTGCCCCTGCAGCTTCGTCCATTTTGGTTTTATAAGGAAGTGGGTCAATAGTGTACAATAATTGTCCTTTGGTAACAAAACCACCTTCTTTAAAATTTTGACTCATAATAATACCGTCAACACGAGGATTTATCTGAATGTCTGACTGACCATAGGTCTGGCCGGTGTATTCCGATTCTACATTTACATCCTGATTTAAAACAGTAAGAACTGAAATTTCAAGTGGTTTGGGTGGTGGCGGAGTTTCTTTTTTACAGGCTGAAAGAAAGAAAAGGAGTAGGATTGCAGAAGGATAAAATTTGTTCATTTTTAATTTATATTAAGATATATTAATATTCAACTAACTAGAAACCAAATATGTGCATCGCTAAGTTAACATTTTTTTGGCAAAAAGTAAAAAAAGAATTTCCGCAACTGTTCTGCTTAGTTACAACGGTATTTGAATTAACCTTTTGCAGAAACAGGACGGACTTTTGAATGATAAAATAACAAGCATCTATAAATTTGGGGCTTTTTTCTGAGATGAAAAAATGAGATGAAATGTTAATAGAATTTTTAATCTGAAAATAAATGGTACTTTTGCACCAGATTTTAAAAAATCAAACTTATTCTTAACTTAAAACTGTTTATAGCATGCAACTGTATAACACTTTGAGCGCAGAAGAAAGAGCCATCATGATCGATGATGCCGGTAAACAACGACTAACGTTGTCTTTCTATGCGTATGCCAAAATTGAAGATCCCAAAAAATTTCGCGACGATTTATTTATTGCCTGGAACAAGCTTGATGCTTTAGGCCGAATTTATGTGGCTAACGAAGGTATTAATGCTCAAATGAGTATTCCTGCCGAAAATTTGGAGGCTTTTAGAGAAACTCTGGAAGTATATGATTTCATGAAAGGCATTCGTTTGAATGAAGCCGTAGAACATGATGACCATTCCTTTTTAAAACTAACGATCAAAGTTCGTCACAAAATTGTTGCCGACGGTTTGAATGACGAAACTTTTGATGTAACCAATATTGGCGTTCACCTGAAAGCCAAAGAATTTAATGCCATTCTTGACGATCCTGATACAATTGTGGTTGATTTTAGAAATCACTACGAGAGTGAAGTAGGGCACTTTAAAAATGCAATTACTCCCGATGTTGAAACTTTTAGAGAAAGTTTACCAATCATCAACGAACAGCTTCAAAATCATAAAGAAGATAAAAACCTTGTGATGTATTGCACCGGAGGAATTCGTTGCGAAAAAGCAAGTGCCTATTTTAAGCACCAGGGTTTTAAAAATGTCTATCAATTAGAAGGCGGTATCATTAATTACGCCAAACAAATTGAGGAAGAAGGACTGGAAAGCAAATTCATCGGAAAAAACTTTGTGTTTGATAATCGTTTAGGGGAAAGAATTACAGAAGATATTATTTCGCAATGTCACCAATGCGGAAAACCTTGTGACAATCATACCAATTGTGAAAACGATGGCTGTCATTTATTATTTATTCAGTGTGATGAATGTAAATCGGCAATGGAAAACTGTTGTTCAACAGAATGTCTGGAAATTATCCACCTGCCTTTAGTAGATCAGGTTCGATTGAGAACCGGAAAACAAGTTGGAAACAAAGTTTTCAGAAAAGGAAAATCGGAAAATTTGAAATTCAAACATTCAGGCGATTTACCCAATACAGCTTTGGCCGCAGCAGAAAAACCTGTTGATATTCGTCAGAAAGTAAAAGTAAAAAAAGTACTTCTTGGAAAAGCAGAACATTATTATGTAAAAGCACAGGTGGCACAGTTTACCATTGAAAACCAAGAGTTAAACAGTGGTGACAAAATCTTAATTTCAGGACCAACAACCGGTAATCAGGAAATGGTTTTAGAAAGACTGATTGTGAACGGAGCCGAAACTTCAACCGCTAAAATTGGTGATAAAGTTACTTTTGAAGTTCCTTTCAGAGTTAGATTGTCTGATAAATTATATAAAATTATAAACTAGCTGTAAATAAATATCTGTAAAATTAAAGCAGATTTAAATTATCGTTTTTTAGAATAACAAAACCCTATTTTGTGTAATAAACAAAATAGGGTTTTTAAATTTTGATTAATCGGTGTCTACAAGTTTAATATAATAAGATATCAATTTAGCAAGTTTTCCAAATTCGTATATTCCTCAATAGCGTGTAGTTGTTGTGATTTTCTTTTTTTTAGGGAGAACAAAGAATGGCCAACAGCCCAATCAATGATTAAATTTAAAAATTTAATACTATAGCCAATCTCTAAATAATGATGAACAATAGTCTTGTTTTGAGAAATGCTTTCTAAGGCTATAGTAAGATAGATAGGATAGAAATACAAAGCTTTCATTTTTATCAACTTATTTTCAGTTAGTTCAATTATACGCCATTTGTAATTTACTGTTGTTTCATCAACAATTTCTTTGAAATAAAGAATACTTCCAAGTTCTTTCTCTGTTCTTTTAATCACTGCAAATTCCTTGTGTGCCGGGTGCCATTGGCAATATTTTTCCTTGTCAAGATTAAGAAGGAATTCATAAATAAGAGCCTTATTCTTTTTTACCTCTATATCTGTTAACAGGTGAATCATTAGATGCTTTTTTATGGTTTAAAAATTAAATGATTTTACTTCTATTGTAATTTTATTCATTGGAAAATGAGTTCTGATAACATCGTTTTCTTGTCCTTGTATTTATCGGTAAAGAGTAAAATGACCACGAAGTCTTCTATTGTCTTTTGGGGTATTTAGAATTATTTCGTACCAATAATCACCGGAAGGCAGTTCAGCACCATTGTATCTTCCGTCCCATTTTTGATCGTAATTATTGGTTGTAATGGTGCGCCCGTATCGGTCAAAAATAGTATAGGTTAGGTTTTTGTTGTTGCCTAAGCAGCCCGGAGCCCATTCGTCGTTTATGCCGTCACCGTTTGGGGTGAAATAATTGAGGATGCAAATGTCGTTTTTGATAGCGTATTCAAAATATTTCGAAGTGGAGGCAGTGCATCCATTTTCATCAGTAACGGTAACGGTATAGAGGCCGGATTCGGTAATGATAAATCTGTTGGATTGACCACTGAGACTTCCATTTAAAGAATATTCATATTTTGAAGTTCCTCCACTTGCTATAGCTACAATTTCATTTTGTTCGCCTTCTGTTAAGGTTAAAGTTAATGGATTTGTCAGGTTACTTATTTTTACTTCAACATTCAGAAAGTCGCTTTCTGTATTAGAAACACTATCCTTTTGCTTAAGCTTATAAGTTGTGTCAGCGGTCAGGACAGGAGTTGTGAATACAGAACCTTCATAAAGTAGATTTGTCCCGGTAGCATCGTACCAGTAAAAAGTTGCATTAGGAACTCCTGTAGCGGTAAGGGTAGCGGTTGTTTTATAACATATTGTCGTGCCAGGTGCAACTGGAATTGCAATGTCTTTTTTAGGAATGTATTCAAAATACTTTGTAACGGTCGTACTGCATCCATTTGCATCTGTAACCGTAGCCGTATACGTGCCGGATTTATCAATGGTGAATTTGTTGGAGGGTCCACTAGAGCCTCCGTTTATGGAATATTGATATGCTGGTTTTCCTCCGCTTGCGTTTGCTGTGATCTCGTTTTGGTCATTTCCTGTTAGCGTTAAAGTTAGTGGATTTGCCAGATTGTCTATTTTGACAGTAACATTTACAAAATTGCTTTCACAATTAGAAATAGTATCTTTTACTTTCAGCTTATAACTTGTATCAGTTGTCAGGATAGGAGTTGTAAATATCGGTCCTTCATAAAGCAGATTTGTTCCTGTAGTATCATACCAGGAGAAAATTGCATTAGGAATTCCAGTTGCTGTAAGTGTGGTAGCTGTTCCATTACATATTGTTTGGTCAGTTGCTGAGGGAGGAGCAATAGAGGCGGTAAAATTTACAGCATCCAGAAAATTACCAACTGTTGGGTCTCCGGTTGAGGTTGATATCGCTTCGAAAATAAAACGGATTTTGGTGAGACCTTTTGGAATCTGATAAGTGCCGGTGTATAATTTCCATGCCGTACCTGTTGAGGCTGTCATAATAGTAGTATAAGGACCTCCGGGAGGGCCTGCTTTTAGTGCCATTTTATCAACACCGCGTCTACCCATGTGAGCAAACGAGTAATTAAAATAAGTTGTGGTTGAGGTATCATAGTCTTGATACAAACCTGAAAACTGATAGGCGTTAAGTTCTACAAATTGTCTTCCACTGTATGCGTATTTCCCCTCATTGCCATTAGCCCAAAACTCTATGATGTCATCAGTAGCTGTTGTTCTCCAACCAAGCAAAGAAGCTGGAAGTTGGTTTTGGTTGATAAATTCAAGACCTTGAGCGAAAGCAGGGTATTCAAAATCTGCGTTTATGGTTTCAACCGTACATTGACCATTTGCTAAAGAAGACAGCATAATTAGAGTAAAGACTACAAACGTTTTTGTGAAATTAACCTTCTTCTTTGAATCCGTTTTTTGGTTTAGTATATGGAATCCGCTGATAGCTGTATAAAAAGACATTTTTACCATAAGAGTGAATTGGAAGGGAGTAAAATGTTCTTTTTTTGCTTATTGCTAAAGCTTTATAACAAAGCGAAAAAGGTTTACAGATTCTGGAGTACAAACGGTTACGTTTTACTATCCCTGCATTTTTAAGATTGAACGACTAGTGAAAATCTATTCAAAATTATTAAGACTCAAGCGTAGATTTGGTGTACAATCAATACTTGGTAAACTCGAAGTAATAGGTGGAAGAGTTCAATGAAACTTTGGATGTTCCGAATGCTACAGCAGTCAATTTTAGAAATGACTACGGGAGTGAAGTAGGATATTTTAAAAATCTAAATACTCTCAGGTATAATATTTTAGGGAAAGTTTTTCAGCAGGAAGGGGAGAGCTGTAATGATATCAAACAAACCTCTGAAGTTCTTCTTTGTATTCGTTTGTCTGATGAAATAAATAAAATTGTAAAAAATTAAAGAGGCTTAAAGCCAACATTAAAAAAGTTCTGTTACTTACATTGGTAATAACAGAACTTTTTAATGCGTTAAAGTGACTAATGGTATATATAATCTGAAACTTCATCGACAATTTGCCATTTTCCTTTGACTTTCTGCATGATTATAGTTTTGTTTTCATGAATTAGACCTTCTATATCACCAGTTGATCCACGCGAAAAGTGAAACAAAACATATTTTTTGTTTTTATAAAAAACAGGGTCAGATATTGAGAACACAAGTCCTGGTTTATTTTCATATTTATCCAGAAATTTTGTGTTCCACATTCCCAATCTATTTTCAAAAATAAAATCAAATCCAGGAAAATCTTTTGGTTTCCAGTATTTTTTAATTGTGTCATTGGAATAAGTTTCAAGCATAATGTCATAACTTTTTTGATCAAATAACGAACTTCTGTAGTTTTCCTGGACTTCAGCAGTTTTGTCCCCACCATAAAATATGCGTAAAGCATTGCGAAGATCTGCTTTTTCTTTTATGATAATTATGCTTTCATTATTTGTAATTTTTGTTTTAAGGAAAGTATTAATTGATTCGTACCTGTTATGGTTAATAGAGGAGCATGAAAGTAGTAATGCCTGAAATACTATTAAAATTAAGATCTTTCTTTTCATAATTGTTTTCTAATTACATGGTTTTCCTTGGGGATTTTGGTTTCCTCTGGATTTGTTTCTGGCTTCTACCGTTTTACGTTGCGCAATTCTGTCCTTATCAGCAGCTGATAGTTTAGCGTTATAAATTGGAGTGCCTTGCAAGCTACTCCATGCTAAGTCTTTGTACATTTGTTGAGCTGCACCTGAGGCAACAGGTGTTCCTGTGTTAAATTCCTGTAAGGCAGAAGCCATTATGTCAACATAGCGATTTGCAATTTCAGCATGATGTGCATCAGCCATGTCATTTGACGGAGATCCGGGATTAGTGCTTCGTACATAAGCTTCAAATAAAGTTGGAAAATCGGATAACGAAGAATTTCCGGTTGATTTTTGTTGATCGATAATACTTAAAAAATAAGCATGTATTATTTCGTGAATTAGTGTTGTTGCTACCGATAAATCTGTTGGAGGTGAGTTTGGTTCTGAATCTATAACTCCATTTAGATAATCCTGATTAATTGTAATTTGATAATTGTTGTCAGACAATTTGATGGTTTGCCCAAAAACAGATGGGCCTCCTAATACCGGTCCTTTTTGCATAGTAACATCATAAGGAGAGATTGGACCTCCAAAACGTTGTAACATCTTGGTAATGTCATTTTGTTTTAAATTTTTTAGTTTTTCAAGAGCTGATTTTCCGCAAGGATCCAGATTGTTGTCTTTAATTTGTTCCACTCTATTCCAATTTGCCGATCCGCCACTAGAACCGCCACCAATTGGTACTATTGGAGGATTCACAGGATTTGTAATAGGATTAGGCCAAGGATTACCGCCAGGACCAGTTACAACTACTTCGTTTAGTTTAATAGCACCTTCATCTCCATGGCAGTTATTGCAAACACCCGCTCCACTTGATTTCGAAAAAAGATTATTACCATTGGCTATCCCTTGTTTATAACTATCCTTTCTCGTTTCCATGGTCTCTAAGTTAGTAATTCTTACTTCACCGGTAAACGATTCCAATATTTTGTGTGTGGCTATTTTTTGCAGATCCTCTATTTCTTGAGAGTCTTTAAAATCAAAGCTCCATAATTTCCCCGTAATATTATAATCATTGATTTCCAGAATAATTTTTTGCAAAAGAAAAGAGTTGGAAGATTTTACTGGAATTATAGCAACAAAAGAAGTTTCGGTGCTTTGCTGATAAAGGGTAGCGGAGTTCCAAAGTACATCTTTTTCACTGATAATGTGTTTTGAGCTTAACCATTCTTTTGAGCGGATAAGTAATGCTGATTCCTGTTTTTCAATACTGGTGTAATCATTTTCAGGAGAACAGCTGAAGATTAGTAAGCATAATAGAACAATCGTTAACAGATCGTAAAGGTGTTTTTTCATGAGGTTATTTTTATTAAAACTGAATAAATTTAGAGCAAAAATATTTAGAAGATTTTTTATAAGAAAAAATATATGATTTGATATTTAAAGAATAAAATTGTACGGAAAAGCCTCTAAAAACGACACAGGATGAGTTAGAAAAGATGGATTTAAGAGACTAAAAAATGCGTTTTTGATTAAAAATGAGACATTTGTTCATTTAACATCCCTTTAGTTTTAATGGATAAAAAGCAAACTAAAAAAAATACTATCTTTACCGATCAAACGTTTATGAACTTAAGTCGCGTTTTTGCGACACTACATATATAATTATGGCATGTACAAGTTGTTCAACCTCAGATGGTGGCGCACCAAAAGGTTGTAAAAATAATGGGACTTGCGGCACCGATAGCTGCAATAAATTGACGGTTTTTGATTGGCTCGCAAACATGAGTCCGTCCAATGGAGAGGCGATTTTTGATTGTGTTGAGGTTCGTTTTAAAAACGGACGCAAAGAATTCTTTAGAAATTCAGAAAAATTAACATTAAGTATTGGTGATATTGTAGCAACTGTTGCTTCACCGGGACATGATATTGGAATTGTTACTCTGACAGGTGAATTGGTAAAAATTCAAATGAAGAAAAAAGGAGTAAATCCTGAAAGTAATGAAGTTCCTAAAATTTACAGAAAAGCTTCACAGAAAGATATTGATATCTGGTCTGTAGCACGTGATCGTGAAGAACCAATGAAAGTTCGTGCACGTGAATTGGCCATTCAGCATAAACTGGAAATGAAAATTTCTGACATTGAATTTCAGGGAGACGGGTCGAAAGCTACATTTTATTACACCGCAAATGACAGAGTCGATTTCAGACTTTTAATTAAAGATTTTGCTAAAGAATTCAGTACCAGAGTCGAAATGAAACAGGTTGGTTTCCGTCAGGAGGCAGCCCGTTTGGGAGGAATTGGTTCTTGCGGACGTGAACTCTGCTGTTCAACCTGGTTAACCGATTTTAGAAGTGTGAATACTTCGGCAGCACGTTACCAACAGCTTTCACTGAATCCTCAAAAGTTGGCCGGACAATGCGGAAAACTAAAATGCTGTTTGAACTATGAATTAGATACTTACATGGATGCGCTAAAAGACTTTCCGGATTACGATACCAAATTGGCAACCGAAAAAGGAGATGCTATTTGCCAGAAACAAGATATTTTTAAAGGCCTGATGTGGTTCGCCTATACCAATAATTTTGCGAACTGGCATGTTTTAAAAATCGATCAGGTAAAAGAAATTATTGCCGAAAACAAACAAAAAAACAAAGTTTCTTCACTGGAAGATTTTGCTATTGAAGTAACTTCTGAACCTGAGAAAGATTTTAACAATGCAATGGGGCAGGAGAGTTTAACCCGTTTCGATCAGCCAAAAAGAAAGAAAAAGCCAAGTCGTAAACGCAAACCAAATGCTGAGAATGCAGTTGTGGCCGCTCCCAACAAACCGCAGCAAGCCAATAATAATACAAACAAGCCGGCTGGTGGTAATCCGAATAAATCGAATAAACCACACAACAAACAGAATCAATCGAACAAGCCCAAAAATTCGAACGATAAAAAGCCAGCCGAGCCAAGAAAACCTATAATTATTACTAAAAATGAGAATAAAAAGTAGTGGAATTCTTCTTTTGTCAGCAATACTCCTTTTTTCCTGCGATAAAAAAAGAGTATTTGACGAATACAAATCTGTTGGAAGTGCCTGGAACAAAGACAGTATTGTAACCTTTGATCTGCCGGTTTTAGATTCTACCAAAAGATACAACCTGTTTGTAAATTTGAGAGACAACAACAATTATCCGTTCAATAATTTGTTTTTGATTGTAGCTATCGAAACACCAAGCGGTTTTACCAAAGTGGATACTTTAGAATATCAAATGGCAAATCCTGACGGTAGCCTGATGGGGAATGGCTTTACAGACATTAAAGAAAGTAAACTGTTTTACAAAGAAAACGTAAAGTTTAGAGGAAAATACAAAGTACATATCAAACAAGCAGTCAGAGAATCAGGTAAAATTCCGGGAGTTCAGACTTTAGAAGGTATTACAGATGTTGGTTTTAGAATAGAACAAAAAGATTAGAAAAATAGTTATGGCTGCTAAGAAAAACAATCAATCCAATAGCGTTAAAGATATTAATTACTACAAAAAGAAGTTCTGGAGAATTTTTGCCTATAGTTTATTAGGAGTTCTTGCCTTCTTTTTATTTGCCTCATGGGGATTATTCGGTTCAATGCCTTCTTTTGAAGATTTGGAGAATCCGGATTCTAATTTGGCCACCGAAATCATTTCGTCTGACGGAGTGGTAATCGGTAAATATTTCAAAACCAACAGGTCGCAGCTTAAATATTCTGACTTGCCAAAAAATCTGGTAGATGCTTTGGTGGCAACTGAAGATGCTCGTTTTTATGAGCATTCCGGAATTGACGGACGTGGGACTTTACGTGCTGCTTTTTCTTTGGGGACAAATGGAGGAGCCAGTACCATAACACAGCAATTGGCCAAACAGTTATTTCATCGTGGTGGATCTAGCTTTTTGCCCTTTAGGATAGTGCAAAAAATAAAAGAATGGATTATTGCCATTCGTCTGGAAAGACAATATACCAAAAATGAGATTTTAGCGATGTACTGCAACGTTTATGATTTCGGAAATTATGCTGTTGGGGTAAGTTCGGCAGCTCAGACCTATTTTTCCAAAGATCCTAAAGACTTAACTATTGACGAATCGGCAATTTTAGTTGGAATGTTTAACAATTCATCTCTTTATAATCCTTTGCGTAACCCTGTTGGGGTAAAAAACCGTCGTGATGTTGTACTGGGACAAATGGTAAAAGCCAAGATGATAACCAAATCTGAAAAAGAGAAATATCAGGCATTGCCAATCGCTTTAAAATTCAAATTGGAAAGTCACCGTGAAGGAACCGCTACTTATTTCAGAGAATACCTGCGTGATTATATGAAAAAATGGGTGGCAGAAAATAAAAAACCGGACGGTTCAGATTATGATATCTACAAAGATGGTTTGAAAATTTACACCACTATCGATTCAAGAATGCAATTGCATGCAGAAGAAGCGGTTTCGGAACACATGAAAAACTTGCAACAGCAATTTTTTATTGAAATGAAAACCAATAAAAATGCGCCGTTTGTAAACATTACGCAAGCAGAAACAGACCGTATCATCATGCAGGCGATGAAGAATTCGACGCGTTGGGCTCTTATGAAAGAAATGGATAAAAGTGATGAAGACATTATTGCGTCATTTAAAGTGAAGACCAAAATGCGTGTATTCACCTGGAAAGGAGAACGTGATACTGTGATGACACCACTTGATTCTATTCGTTATTTCAAGCACTTCCTGCAATCTGGTTTAATGGCGATGGAACCTCAAACCGGAAACATTAAAGCATGGGTAGGTGGAATTAATTATAAATATTTCCAATACGACCACGTAGGGCAGGGAGCAAGACAGGTAGGATCTACATTCAAACCGTTTGTGTATGCCACCGCTATTGAGCAATTAAACATGTCTCCTTGCGATTCTATCTTGGACGGACCTTTTATGATTCACAAAGGACGTCACAATGTTACTGCTGACTGGGAACCAAGAAACTCTGATAACAGATACCGCGGAATGGTAACTCTAAAACAAGGTCTTGCCAATTCGATCAATACCGTATCAGCTAAGTTAATCGACAGAACAGGTCCTGAAGCTGTAGTAGAGTTAACACACAAATTAGGTGTAAAAACTGAAATCCCTGCTCAGCCTTCTATTGCACTTGGTGCTGTAGATATTACAGTTGAAGATATGGTGGCTGCCTACAGTACATTTGCCAATCAGGGTGTATATGTAAAACCGCAGTTTTTAAGCCGTATAGAGAACAAAAGCGGAGAGGTGATCTATGAGCCTATTCCGGAATCTCATGACGTTTTAAACAAAGATATTGCCTTTGCAGTAATTAAATTATTAGAAGGAGTTACCGAAACAGGTTCAGGTGCACGTTTGCGTACAGAGGGCGGAGGAAGCGGTGACAATCGTTGGACAGGATACCCGTACATGTTCAGAAACCCGATTGCTGGTAAAACCGGAACCACTCAAAATCAATCAGACGGTTGGTTTATGGGGATGGTACCAAATCTGGTAACCGGAGTCTGGGTAGGTTGTGAAGACCGTTCAGCACGTTTTAAAAGTTTGACTTACGGACAAGGAGCTACAGCGGCTTTACCAATTTGGGGGTATTTCATGAAATTATGTTATGCCGACCCGGGATTACAGGTTTCAAAATCCGAGTTCGAGCGTCCGGCAAACCTTTCTATAAAGGTAGATTGCTACAGCAGACCGGCAGTGGTAAAAGATACGACACAGACTGACCAAAATACAGACGAATTCGAACTTTAGGTTTGATTCTCATAGAATAATAAATCCTTTTGTGATCTTCTACAGGAAGAATACAAAAGGATTTCTTTTTATAATGATGTAGTCTGTCACTCAACAGGAATGCGAGCAATTCGTTTTCAAAGAATAAAATCAGTCATTTTATTTTTTACGAAATCGTTATAATTTAATCTAAAAATCTTATTTTTATCAAAAATATACAGTAATAAAGACAGTTTGTTATGATTACAAAAAAAGTAAATAACGTTCAGGAAGCTATCGAAGGAATTGAAAGTGGAATGACTATAATGTTCGGAGGTTTCGGTTTATGCGGAATACCTGAAAATACAATTGCAGCACTGGTAAATACTTCCATTTCAGATTTAACCTGTATTTCGAATAATGCGGGAGTGGATGATTTTGGTTTGGGATTGCTTTTGCAAAAGAAGCAAATTAAAAAAATGATTTCCTCTTATGTGGGGGAGAATGCCGAGTTTGAACGTCAGATGCTTTCAGGAGAACTGGAAGTCGAATTGACTCCGCAAGGTACTTTAGCCGAACGCTGTCGTGCAGCTCAAGCCGGAATTCCCGCGTTCTTTACACCTGCAGGTTACGGAACTGAAGTTGCCGAAGGCAAAGAAGTACGCGAGTTCAATGGAAAGATGCACATCATGGAACAAGCTTTTAAAGCGGAGTTTGCTATTGTTAAAGCCTGGAAAGGTGACGAAGCAGGAAACCTGATTTTTAAAGGAACAGCCAGAAATTTCAACGCCTGTATGGCAGGTGCGGGTAAAATTACCATCGCCGAAGTGGAAGAATTAGTTCCGGTAGGAACATTAGATCCAAATCAAATACACATTCCGGGAATTATGGTGCAGCGTATCTTTCAGGGAGAAAAGTTTGAGAAAAGAATCGAGCAGAGAACGGTAAGACAACGAGCATAATTAGAGAATTAGAAAATATGATAATTAGATAATTATTTGGATTGCGTAAATTTTTTACATTATCTAATTATCTAATTTCCAAATTGACACATTAGAACTATGTTGACAAAAGAAGATATTGCAAGACGTATTGCAAAAGAAGTAAAAGACCGCTATTTTGTGAACCTTGGAATTGGTATTCCAACTCTGGTAGCAAATTATGTGAGAGAAGATATTGCTGTGGAGTTTCAAAGTGAGAACGGTGTTCTTGGCATGGGGCCTTTCCCTTTCGCCGGAGAAGAAGATGCAGATATTATCAATGCCGGAAAGCAAACCATTACAACACTTCCGGGAGCCAGTTTCTTTGATTCGGCTTTTAGTTTTGGGATGATTCGAAGCCAAAAGGTAGATTTGACTATTTTAGGTGCCATGGAGGTTTCTGAAAATGGTGATATTGCTAATTGGAAAATTCCGGGTAAGATGGTAAAAGGAATGGGCGGAGCGATGGATTTGGTAGCTTCTGCCGAAAACATTATTGTTGCCATGATGCACGTTAATAAAGCAGGTGAATCGAAAATACTGAAAAAATGCTCTTTACCCTTAACTGGCGTAGGCTGCGTTAAAAAAATAGTCACCGAGCTTGCGGTTCTGGAAGTGACTGATAAAGGTTTTAAGCTACTAGAAAGAGCACCGGGTGTTTCTGTTGAGCACATCATCGCATCAACCGAAGCTGATTTAATCATTGAAGGTGAAATTCCGGAAATGGATATAAGATAATTCTGTAATTAAGATAAATTCACATGAAGGCTAGCTTTTAAAAGGGCTAGCCTTTTTTGTAGGAAAAAATTAAAGAAAAGTCACCCTGTTTGTTTTTTTCTAAAAGCCTTGTATTTACTGACTTTTTGAGGTTAACGTATTAATTATCAATAGAATAATTATTTTTTGGCCCTGTTTTTTGTGAATTCATCACAGTTTGTTAAATAAAAGTAAATTTAAAGTAAAAAAGATTGTATTTAATCGATTAACGGCAAATTTCATCGATTATATAACATAAATAAAATACTTTTATGTTAAAATAGAGTATTTACTTACGTTTAGTATTTTATTTGTAATCCATTTAACCAAACTAAATACCACATTATTATGGACAGAAAATTACCAAAAATCATGGCATCAGCCGTTGTTATTCTTACATTTTCAGTATCAGGATTTGCCCAAAACACAGATAAACGGGTAAGTCAGAAAAATGTATCCGAAAATGGACAACCAAGCTTAATCACTTTTAGTGATAAATCTACTTACAGAGGAACAGATTACAACACTGTTTTTAAAGAACAATTGGGTTTAAAAGACAACCAGTCCTTTTCTAAAATTAAGATCGAATCTGATAGAGAAGGTTTTACACATGAAAAATTTCAATTGTACGAACAAGGTATTAAAGTAGAATTTGCCAATTATACCCTACATTCCAAAGAAGGAAAATTAGTTTCCATGAACGGAGAGTTTTATGCCCTTCAAAATGTAAAAACAACCCCAAAATTATCCAGTAAAGCGGCTTTCGACAGAGCGGTTGCTTATACAGGAGCAAAACAATATCTGTGGGAAAACCCGCAAGATGCTGCAGCAATGAACTATGAGAAGCCAAAAGGCGAATTGGTTTTATTGCCGGCAATGGAAGAACAGGGTGAAACCAGAAAGTCAGATAAGGTGAGACTGGCTTATAAATTTGACATTTATGCCACCAACCCGGTAAGCCGCGGAGATCTTTATATCGATGCAGAAACCGGAAAAGTCCTGTTTTATAACGCTACCATAAAACACCTTGGTGAATACAGCCACGGAAATAAAGTAAAAACCGCCAAAGCAATACATCAAAAAGAGGACGCAAATACTAAAAAAGCTTTTGTTGCAGCCAATGCCGCGACACGTTACAGCGGAACGCAGGTAATACAAACTACCTTAAGCGGAGCGTCCTATATACTTGCTGATGCGACAAGAGGTTTGGGAATCAACACCTACAATATGAAAAAGGGAACCAGTTATACAGCAGCCGTAAATTTTACGGATGCCGATAATAACTGGACCGCTGCTGAGTATAACAATGCGAACAAAGACAATGGAGCTTTGGATGCACATTGGGGAGCTGAAAAAACATACGATTATTGGTCAACAGTGCATGGCAGAAACAGCTTTGATAACGCAGGAGCAATTATAAAAAGCTACGTACATTACAGCAATGCCTATGATAACGCTTACTGGAACGGTAGTGTAATGACTTACGGTGACGGAAGCGGAACTTATTTCGATATCCTGACCGCTATTGATGTTGCAGGACACGAAATTGGACATGCTGTTTGTACTTATACAGCGAATCTAGCGTATCAAAAAGAATCCGGAGCGATGAACGAGGCGTTCTCTGATATTTGGGGAGCCTGTATTGAATATGCAGCAGCACCAACAAAATCGATCTGGTTAATTGGTGAAGATATCGAAAGAAGATCAGGGCACCTTTCTTTGCGCTCAATGAGTGATCCAAATTCTGAAGGTCAGCCGGACACTTATGGCGGAACCTATTGGATCAATCCAAATTGTACACCAACAAGCGGTAACGATTATTGCGGTGTGCATACCAACTCCGGTGTATTGAACCACTGGTTTTACATTTTGTCTGTGGGGAAATCAGGTACAAATGATATCGGAAATGCCTATAACGTAACAGGGATTACAATTGATAAAGCGGCAAAAATTGCGTACCGTCTGGAAAGCGTGTATTTAACAGCAAATTCTACTTTTGCCAATGCACGAACTTCAGGAATACAATCGGCTATTGATTTGTATGGTGCCGGTTCACCGGAAGTTATTGCTACCACCAATGCATTTTATGCTGTAGGTGTTGGAGCTGCGTATGTGGACTCAAATGATACAACTGCGCCAACAGCGCCAACAAATCTTGCTGCTTCCGGAACAACGGGGTCAACAACTAATTTAACATGGACTGCTTCAACAGATAATGTAGGGGTTACGGGGTATGATATTTACCAGGGAACAACTCTAAAAGGTTCGTCTACTACAACCAATTATACCGTAACAGGTTTAACAGCATTGACAGCGTATAGCTTTAGCGTAAAAGCCAAAGACGGAGCAGGAAATGTTTCAACAGCAAGTAATGTTGTAAATGTTACGACTACAGCGGCATCTTTAAACTATTGTAACTCTCAGGGGAACAGTACTGTGGACGAGAGAATTGGAAAAGTGGTATTCGGTACCATCAACAACACTTCAACAGGAACAACCGGTTATGAAAACTATACCGCTATCTCTACAAATGCTGCAAGAGGAACAGCTTATACGATAACAATTACTCCGGTTTGGACTTCTACTATTTACAGCGAAGGATATGCAGTTTTTATCGATTACAATCAAGATGGGGATTTTACAGATGCAGGTGAAACAGTTTGGACGAAAGCAACCTCTACAGCGGCTACAGCTACAGGAACTATTACAATTCCGGCTACAGCAACACTGGGTACAACAAGACTTAGAGTTTCTATGAAATACAACGGAATACCAACTTCTTGTGAGTCATTTTCTTATGGACAAGTAGAAGATTATTCGATCAATATCACAGCTTCAGGAGCTATTGTAAATCAGGAAATTGCAGCAGGATTAGTTGAAACTAATGAAACGGCAAGATTTGCATTGTATCCAAATCCGGTTGTTGATGAATTAAATGTTTCATTAGCAGATAACACAGGATATACTTTCAGAATTACAAATACATTAGGTCAACAAGTGAGTTCAGGAGCCCTTTCAGGAAATTCTATTGATGTGAGAACTTTAAAAACAGGACTTTATGTTATCGAGTTGAATAATGGTGCTAAAAGAATCGTTAAGAAATTCGCCAAAAAATAAAAATGTTAGTTTAAAAAACGAAAAGCCTCGCAATTTGCGGGGTTTTTTTATGGAGTTCCCCAATGTAATTTTTGTATGTCACGGTTAGACCGCTTTTTGTAAGTTTGTTTGTTTAGTAATCCTAAAAAAGATCATGATGAAATTGTACTTATTGCTTTTTTTGTATGCCATTAGTTTTAGTAGCTTTTCTCAGAATAATGTATTGGTTTTTCAATCTGATTTTGGGTTGAAAGATGGAGCCGTATCAGCAATGAAAGGAGTGGCAATGGGAGTTTCAACAGATTTGAAGATATTTGATCTGACGCATGAAATTCCGGCGTTTAATATTTGGGAGGCTGCTTATCGTTTGTCGCAAACCGCACAGTACTATCCCGCAGGAACTGTATTTGTATCCGTTTGTGATCCGGGAGTGGGAACCGCGAGACATTCTGTAGTTTTACTTACCAAATCAGGACATTATTTTGTGACTCCCGACAACGGAACTTTAACTTTAATTGCAGAACAATTAGGAATTCAGGAAATTCGCGAAATTGATGAAGTAAAAAACCGTCGCCAAAATTCAAATGAATCCTATACCTTTCATGGACGCGATGTATATGCTTTTACAGGAGCACGTTTAGCCTCAAAAACGATTGCATTTGAAGAAGTAGGGTCTAAGTTGCCTAATGAAGTGGTGAAAATTGATTATCAGAAACCGGTTTTAGAAAATGGAGTTATTAAAGGAGGTATTCCGGTTTTGGATATTCAGTATGGCAATGTATGGACAAATATCGATAAAAAGACCGCTGAAAAATTAGGCTTGAAAGCGGGAGATGTAGTGAAAGTTCAGGTTTTTGATGGTGCTAAAAAAGTATACCAAGGGAAACTGAAATTAGTAAATACATTTGGTGAGGCTGAAATAGGGACTGATGTTTGTTACTTCAACAGTCTTTTAAATTTCTCGCTTGCAGTCAATCAGGGGAATTTTTCAGAAAAGTATAAAGTGTATAGCGGAGCCCATTGGAGTATTTTGCTAAGCAGATAAAATAAAAAACCGCCCAGCTAGGCGGTTTTTTGACTTTATAAATTTTGCTGTCGGACAATTTCAGAGGAAATACGGTTTTAAATAAAACTTATATTTTCTTATCCGTTGCGCTTATTGTAAATTGAATGAGGCTCCTAAACTAAAAGTTGCCTGATTGTTTAAATGATCAAATACATCGTTGTTGTTTCCGTATTTTGCAATTGGAAATCCAATCTCTGTGAAAACACCAAATCCATCCGTAAAGAAATAACGTCCGCCAACATGACCTCCAAAGTTACGCAACCCTAAACTTAAACCAGGATAAACATCCAATTGTTTAACCCCAATAACACTGCTTAGGTTAGCATTAATTCTGGCTTTAGCATCAAAACGATCACTAAACTTCGGTTTTAAATCAGTGTATGGCGTTGGATTGTTATGATAGAAACCATTAAAGTTGTCTACTCCTAATAAATAATTGGCTACAAATCCAAAAGAGAAATTTTCTCCAAGACCAAAATCTACCGAACCCTGAATTCCGGAACCACCATTTTGTATGTTAGCACCAACATTCACTCTAGTGTCTCCTTTTCCTTTAAAAGCCTCTTGTGCTTGTGTGAATCCAAATGATACTAAAAACAAAAGTGTAATTACCTTTTTCATAAATATAAATTTTAATTATTTTTTTAAGTGCAAAAATAGCCATTTTAGGAGTTAATTCCTGCCTTTTTCAGAAGAATACAGTTCATTTAATGGTTCGCTCTGCCAGAATTCCTTAGTGTCGACGTTTAAAATAGTCAACGGGCCTTTAAAAGCGGCACCAGTATCAACGTTCCATATATTTGCTTTTTGTACAGGTGTTGTTTCGCCAATTCGGGTCACAGGAGTATGTCCGATATAGATTTCTTTATACAACGTAAAACGCTTAGGATAAAGTGCATCACCGATTTTTAAATTAGGATCTAGCGAAAGAGCTGTCTCCCAAAGCGTTCTGTCCCAGTAGAATAATTTTGGAAAATATTCATATTTGACGCCATTCAGATTGGTAAAACCTGCGTGAACAAATAATCGGTTTTGATCGTCAAGGTAATAATCCTCCAATGATTCGAGGAAAGCGATATGTGCCTGTTTTTCTTCCTCACTCAGTTTTTCGTAAGCCAGAACAGTCGCCTCACCACCATGTTTGAACCATAAAGTTTCGTCAACATCTTCTGTTTTGCTTTTAAACCAGGACAAAAGCAGTTCATCATGATTTCCTCTGATGCAAATGCAATTTTGCTTACTTTTTAAGTCCATTAAATATTCAATTACTTGTGGAGATTGGCTCCATCCGTCAACATAATCGCCTAAAAAAATAAGAGTATCTTGTGTAGTAACTTTGGCTTTTTTCATCACTTGTTCAAGCGCGAGTAATCCGCCGTGTATGTCGCCTATAACAAATGTTCGCATTTTAATTCTTTAATGTAGAAATACAAAAATAACGAAAAGGATTCGTTTGAGACTAGTAACTTGAGAATCTTTACAAATGGTGTGATTTGAATTGTTATATGTAAAATGTAAAAGGTGAAATTTGGAATTTGGAATTTGAGATTTGAAATTTGGAATGAACTTGGGGTGATTGGAGAGATTATTTTTATGATTATTTTCGATACTTTTTGTGCCTTTCCTCTTTAAATTTGTAGTATGTCCGAAACCCCAACATATCGAAAAATCATTCATATTGATATGGATGCTTTTTATGCTTCGGTAGAGCAGATGGATAATCCCGCTTTGCGTGGAAAACCTGTTGCTGTTGGCGGATCAGAGAATAGAGGCGTAGTCTCGGCTGCAAGTTACGAAGCGCGAAAATTTGGTGTACGAAGTGCCATAAGTGGTGTTCTGGCCAAAAAATATTGTCCGGAAATTATTTTCGTTCGTCCGCGATTTGACCGTTACAAAGAGATCTCGAATAAAATTCATAAAATATTTCATGAGTACACCGATCAGGTTGAGCCTCTTTCGCTGGACGAAGCTTATCTTGATGTGACACAAAATAAAAAAGGCAACCCAAGCGCAAGTTTGCTTGCACAGGAAATCAGACTCCGAATTCTGAATGAAGTTGGACTCACGGCTTCTGCGGGAATTTCGATTAATAAGTTTGTAGCGAAAATTGCATCGGATGTTAACAAACCAAATGGACAGAAAACGGTTAATCCGGACGAGGTTTTAAACTTTTTGGAAGAATTGCCCATTCGGAAGTTTTACGGTGTTGGAAAAGTGACCACCGAAAAAATGTACCAATTGGGAATTTTCACAGGAGCAGATCTTAAGAGCAAAGACGTAGCGTTTTTGGAGAAACATTTCGGAAAATCGGGGGCCTTTTATTACAATGTGGTTCGCGGGGTTCATAATAGTGAAGTAAAAGCGTCTCGTGTAACGAAATCAGTTGCGGCAGAGCACACCTTCGATGTCAACTTATCCTCTGAAATTTTTATGCTCGAACAGCTTGAAAAGATTGCGGTATCTTTAGAAAAAAGATTAAAAAAATATAACATCTCGGGCAAGACCGTGACACTTAAAATCAAATACAGCGATTTTACGCAACAAACGCGTAGTAAAACGTTGCCATACTTTATTTCTGATAAAAGTTTAATTTTAGAGACTGTAGAGGAGCTTCTGTATCAGGAACGGATGAAAGATTCAGTTCGATTGCTTGGCATTTCGCTGAACAATCTAAATACAGAAGAAAAAAAGGCAGTAGTAGTACAGCTTAAATTTTCCTTCTAATTGCATTAAGGAATAATTAAATTGTATAATTTATCCTTTTGTGATGAATTTTCTCTCTATCTTTGAGTGAAAGAGTCCATTAACATTGAATCATTCGCAATGAAAACGAATAAATTTGAAGAAGTTTCTCATCGTAATTCAGTCCCTATTATGGCCTGGGATTTTCATTGTGAACATTTAAAAGAATTAAAAGCGATTCTTACTGATGTAAAGAAAGTGAATAAAATTTCGAGTCAGTTTATCTGGGACGCCAAAAATCTGGAAATTGAAGAACGAATAAAAAATGAAGTGGTCCTGGTTACCGATTTGGATTTGAAGATCATTTTTGCTTCAAACGGAATCAGAAAAATGACAGGCTATAAGGAAGAAGAAGTTTTGGGTAAAACTCCGAAAATGTTTCAGGGACCGGCTACTTCAAAAGTTGTGCTTAAAGAAATAAAAGAAGCCATTCAGCAGCGAATTCCTTTTGAAAAAACAATTGAAAACTACAGAAAAGACGGCAGAACCTATAAATGTAAAATCAATGCACGTCCTGTTTTTAATTTAAAAGGACAGTTGTCTCATTTCATTGCTTTCGAAAGTGAAGAATTGGATTAAGGTTCTAAGATTCTGAGATTCTGAGGTGCTGAGACGCAAAGGTTCAAAGGATAATACTTGTAAAAAAACAAAACCGCCCTAAGGCGGTTTTTTATTGTTTAAGAAGACTTAGAATCTTAGTATCTCAGCACCTCAGAATCTTAGTCTACAAATTTTCAAAAAAATCATTTCCTTTATCATCCGTAATAATAAAAGCCGGGAAATCTTTAACGGTAATTTTACGAACCGCTTCCATTCCTAATTCTTCGAAATCTACGACTTCAACTTTTAGGATATTGTCTTGTGCTAAAATAGCAGCAGGACCTCCAATAGAACCCAGATAGAATCCGCCATATTTTTTACAGGCATCTGTTACCTGTTTGGTACGGTTTCCTTTGGCCAACATGACCATACTGCCTCCATGTTTTTGAAACTCATCTACATAAACGTCCATACGTCCTGCAGTTGTCGGTCCAAAACTTCCTGAAGCCATTCCTTCCGGAGTTTTTGCAGGCCCGGCGTAATAAACTGGATGATTTTTAAAGTATTCCGGCATCGGTTTACCTGCTTCCAATAATTCCATGATTTTGGCATGTGCAATATCACGGGCTACAATTACAGTTCCGTTAAGTTTTAAACGGGTTTTAATTGGATATTGAGATAATTTGGCCAGAATATCGGCCATTGGCTGATCTAAATCAATTTCAACAGGTGCTTCTAAGTGCGGAGCTGTTTCCGGTAAAAATTGCTTTGGATTTACTTCTAACTGCTCAACGAAGATTCCGTCTTTAGTAATCTTCCCTTTAATATTTCTGTCGGCTGAACAAGAAACTCCTAATCCAACCGGACAAGAAGCCGCGTGGCGAGGCAAACGAATTACACGAACGTCATGCGTGAAATATTTTCCACCAAACTGAGCCCCAATCTCACTCTCCTGACAGATTTTCTGAACACGTTCTTCCCATTCTAAATCACGAAACGCCTGACCGGCCATATTTCCTGAAGTTGGCAGGTGGTCATAATAACCCGCAGATGCTTTTTTTACAGCACTTAGATTCGCTTCTGCAGAAGTTCCTCCAATTACTAAAGCCAGGTGATACGGAGGACAAGCCGATGTTCCTAAATCTTTAATTTTCGTACGGATGAAAGCATCCATCGATTTATCATTTAATAAAGATTTTGTTTGTTGGTACAAGTAGGTTTTATTAGCAGATCCACCACCTTTTGCCATGAATAAAAACTCGTAAGAAGTTCCTTTTTTGGCATAGATATCAATTTGTGCCGGAAGATTTGATCCTGAATTTTTCTCTTCAAACATCGAAATCGGAACAATTTGAGAATAACGAAGGTTACGCTTTTGATACGTATTGAAAATTCCTTTGCTTAACCATTCAGCATCATCAACACCTGTAAAAATGCTTTCCCCTTTTTTTGCCATTACAATAGCCGTTCCCGTATCCTGACAGCTAGGTAACTGACCTTCGGCAGCAACAGATGCATTTTGTAATAAGTTGTAAGCAACAAAACGATCGTTATCTGTAGCTTCCGGATCGTCAAGAATGTTTCTTAGTTTTTGTAAATGGGTCGTTCGTAACATGAACGAAACATCGGTAAGGGCTTCTTCCGCCAATAATTCTAATCCTTTTGGGTCAACGGTCAAAACTTCACGTTGTCCAAATTGCTCTACTTTTACAAAATCTGAGGTGATTTTGCGGTATTGCGTATCATCCTTCAAAATAGGATAAGGGTCCTGGTATATAAAATCAATCATTGTTTTGTTTTTTACAAAGTTAGAAATTATTTACCTAAGAAAGAATTTGAATAAGGCCCGTTTTCTAACCTTTATTTTTGACTGTGGAAGTCATCAAAACTCATTTTTTTCTCAAAATAGGTTTGGTCTTCCTTGGTAAGCGGCTGCTTTTTCCACTGATTTCCAATCAAGCGAAAAACCATTGAATCCGAGTATTTAACAGTTCCCATATTCTCGTCATTGTCATCGGGTTCAAAGAAAACAGTTTTGCAGTAGAAGGAATCCGGATTGACTTTTGCAGAAGGATTTACAAATTCAACCCATCCGCCCCAGCCACTATCGGACATGCTTGACCATTCATGAACCAATTGTACGGTCTTATTTTTCAGATAGTATAAATAGTTGTTCTGATTGTAACCACAAGCAGGATATCCAAAACTAATATGAATGAACGGAGAGTTTTTAGTCGTGGCTGAAGCCAATCCAAGAGAAGCTCCCCATTCTGAACCTTTTTCGATCCCTTTAATCGAGATTTTTGAAGAAACAGTTTTGGTTTTATTTTGATAAAAATCAAGTTGGTAATTTCCGGTTACGATACTGTCTTTATCTGCCTTTTGGCTGATCAGATGTGCAAGAATATAGTTGTTTGCTGGAGTTTCGCCCTCATCGTTAAGAGTTATTGTATCCGTTTTTAAGAATTTTTCTTTAGCGGGAATTGCGTTTTCAACTTTGTTTTCAGGATTGATACTTATTATCTGCGATTCGGATTTTGGTTTTTGACAGGCGATTACAAACGATAGAAGCAAAAGGTATTGTGGTTTCATGGTTTGTTATTTTTTAGGCTTTGATTAAATGGTTCTTATTTTAATATGGTTTTTTTATTGATCAACGGATTGAAATCCGCTGCTACAAAAGAGGTCATTCTTACGGAATTTGTAATCTTTAAGAAAGAGCCTTCGGCTCGACCAATATTGTAGGGCCGGATTTTAATCCGGTTTAAAAATATGCGACAAGGGGATTTAAAGATCCATCAGATCGGTTTATATTTCTAGGTTTTGTAAAAGATCGCATTGTGATATGTTTCGTTCCTACGGAACTTTTTAAATTACGGTCGTTTTATCGATCAACGGATTGAAATCCGTTGCTACAAAAGAGGTCATTCCTATGGAATTTGTAATCTTTAAGAAAGAGCCTGTGGCTCGACCAATATTGTAGGGCCGGATTTTAATCCGGTTTAAAAAATATTCGACAATGGGATTTAAAGATCCATCGGATCGATTCATATAAGATCATTAAATAGATATTTTTCATCGTAAGAAACCTGAAATCTCTCTAAAAATGTAAAATACTCTTCTTTGAAAGATTGCTTTTTGTGGTGTTCTTCCTGATTTTGAATATATTTATACACCGCATCAACATGTGATTGGCTGTATGAGAAAACACCGTAACCTTCCTGCCATTCGAATCTGGATTTTGTCAGCTTATGGTCATTGATATATTTTGATGATTTTGCTTTTATGGTTTTCATTAGTTCAGAAATTGAAATATTTGGTTTTAAACCCAGAAAGCAATGAACGTGATTTTCGGTACCATTTACAATTATGGTTTTGCATCCCGTTTCGTTTATCAGATGACCAAGAATGCTTAGAAATTTCGATTTCCATTCGCTATTAATAAGTGCTTCTCTATATTTGACAGCAAAAACGGCCTGTATATAAACTTGATGATAGGTGTTTGCCATTTCGCGTATTTTGTATTATAGAAGCAATAATACAAAATATTTCTATGCGTCATTAATAAAAAATAAGAAAAATACTATTTTTTATTAAGCTTTAAAAAAACCAGCTGGCCACAAAAATCGCAGCGATTACACAAATAAAATCAACCAGTAACATGGTGGTAAGCGCGTATCGGGTGTTTTTGATATTTACCGATCCAAAGTAAACCGCAATTACATAGAAAGTAGTTTCGGCACTACATTGGAAAATACTGCTCAAACGTCCGGTAAGGGAGTCTGCTCCGAAAGTACTCATCGAATCGAGTAAGAATCCTCTGGAACCTCCTGAGCTAAAAGGTCTTAGTAATGCAACCGGTAATGCATTTATGATTTCGGAACTTACGCCGATACTGCTAAAGATAAATCCGATTCCATTGCTGATAATTTCAAAGAGTCCACTATTTCTAAAAAGAGAGATGGCAACCAGCATTCCTAAAACATAAGGAAATATTTTAACTCCGGTTTTTAAACCATTGTTGGCACCATCAACAAAAGTATCGAACATTGTAGTGTCTTGTGCTACAAATTTCTTCTCATGAATGAAGGAGAAAATGAGTGTAATTCCAATGATTCCAACCAACATTAATCCTGAAAGGTTAGAAGTAAAGTAGTTTTTTCCAATTAAATCTAAATGATTGACATAGAATAATAATCCTATGATCGCAGCAATAATAGCCATTAAGGCAAGTACCAATGAAGCACTTTTGAAATTTATTTTTTGTCTGATTCCCACAATCAGGAATGCTGCGACAGTTCCAATTAGCGAAGTAATGATACATGGAAGCATAACATCTGCCGGATTGGCTGCATTTGCTGCGGCGCGATATCCAATAATTGAAGTTGGAATCAGGGTCAGACCAGATGCATGAAGACACATAAACATGATTTGAGCATCACTTGCCTTGTCTTTTTCGACATTTAATTCCTGTAAGCTCTCCATTGCTTTTAGTCCAAATGGCGTGGCAGCAGAATCTAAACCAAGGAAGTTTGCTGCAAAATTTAAGGTCATATAGGATATCGACGGGTGATTTTTAGGAACCGAAGGGAACACTTTGGTAAACATCGGACTTAGGAATCTTGCTAGTTTTTCGGAAGCTCCGGAAACGATTAAAAGTTCCATTAATCCGCAGAAAAAGGCTAGGTAGGCAATTAATGGAATGATAATGTCGATCAAAGTACTTTTACAGGTAGGCAGTAAACCGTCTGATTTTTGTACACCACTATAAATTTTTACCGTTTTGTTTTTGTAAACATAAGTAGTATCAGGATTTGTTAAGTCCCTGTTTACAATCATGGTTTTATCTTCTTTTAAGTCGATACTATCTCTCACAAAAGCAGGAATCTGCTCCAGATATTTTTCAGATACCAGAATTGGGTCATCTTTTTGTCCGTTCAAAATAAAATCAAGCGTATAACTGTTGCCAGTAAACAAACTCACTACGACAAATAAAATTGAAGACACAAAAATAGCTAACCAAAATCTGCTCAATACCATAATTATATTTTTTTGTAAATGTAATTATTTAACCCTAAAACGCGCAAGGATTTTAAACAGGAAACAGGAAGTATTTCATTGAAAGCAATTCGGTTTTGTGAAAATTCAAATTATTCGATTTGAATTTTGGTTCCTAAATAGTTTTCGAAAGGCTTAATGGCTTCAAAAAGAATTGCCTTTTTATGATTTTCAGTCTCGTTAAAAAATTGGGTTTCTATTTTGGCATGATCTCTTTTGATGGTGCGTTTCCAGGTTCCGATGACTTTGCTGTTTTCCAGAATTATGGGTTTGAAAATACCGTTGTTGGTAAAAGCCTTTGGTTGATGTTCCGGTAAAATGGATGCTTCTCGGGATTTATACGAAATTAAGATTTCATCAAAAGCCGGAAGAAAATGAATGCTTTCGCGGAAGTCATCTTCGGTAGAAATATCATTTTTGAACCAATACTTCTGATCCTCAATGGTAATAGAGTTTAATTGCAATTCGATTGCATTAATGGTGTTTTTACAGCTGGTAGGGGAGAAACCTGACCACCAGGAAAAGTCAAGAAGAGTAGCAGGGCCATGACTTTCAAAGTATCGAAGGGCTAATTTTATCAAGCCTTCCTCTTGGGTTAGTCTGCCTTGTGTTTTCGGGACCCTTTCTTCAAGCAAAGCATATGTCATTTGTTTTCCGTTCATTTTTCCGTTACAAACCAAACCATCGAGCTCGGCATACATCATAATGGGGCCACTTAAATGATCAGGACTGGGAGTTTTAGTAATGCTAAGTTCCTGCATGATTTCTTCACGGGTGAGATGATTGTTTCCTGCGAGTATTTTTTGAATAGCGGCATTAGTCTGATCTAGTTTCTTAGCATCATAACCGTATTTTTTTACGTAAGAGGTTACAATGCGTTTGACTTGTGGGCCTGAAAGATCCAACATCCAGTAAATATCATCGGCAGAAACAAAATGCCAGGTAGGTCGTAATATATGAGTTCGGATAATTTGTGCCGAATTGATAGCTTCTTCAATCGCTTTTTCTGAAGTATCACAGCGGGAGCCAACCGCCCATTTTGCCATTGCATAGTCCTGAGCCTGCATTGCACCTAAATGCTGCACAATTTCTTGTGGTGTACTGTCAGTGGTTTTATGAAGTTTTTGAGAGATGAGCCTGAGCTGTGCTATTTTTGAATCCATTGTTTAAAGCGGTATTACACATGAATGATTTCATCGTCAATTAATAAATCTTCACGACGCAGGCGAAGAAAAATCTGAGCTACAGCTATGGTGTCTTTCTCACAATAGGTTACAATTCGGTCAATGTCTTTTTCGACATAAAAAACATGTGCGACCTGACTGCCGTCGATATCGCCTTTTGGAGAGGGAACTCCCAGAATTTTGGTCAATAGTTTTAAAGAGGTAAAGTGCTTGTAATCGCCAAACTTCCATAATTCTAAAGTGTCTAAATGAGCTATTTCCCAGGGTTTTTTGCCAAATAAATTAAGCTTTTCCGGAATTGCGATCTGATTGATGATCATGCGTCGGGCAATAAACGGAATATCAAATTCTTTAGCATTATGTCCGCACAGCAGGTGCTGCGGTTTATTGAAATGATTGTTGAGGAGGTTGTTGAAGTCGCGCAGGATTTTCTTTTCATTTCCAAAAAAAGAGGTTACTCTAAAATTTCTAACATCACCTTTGATGGTAAAATAGCCAACCGAAATACAGACAATCTTACCAAATTCTGCCCAGATTCCGGCACGTTCATAAAATTCTTCGGGAGTAAAATCGTCTTTGCGCTGGTATTGTGTCTTCTGATCCCAAAGAGACTGCATTTCTTCGTCAAGCGAATTGAAATTTTCCTCTTCCGGTACCGTTTCAATATCAAGGAAAAGAATGTTGTTAAGGTTAATTTTTTCAATCATTATGGAGACGTCTTATATTTTTAGGCATTTAGATTTATAAAAGTACGCAAATGATTTTAAAAATAAGAAATAGCTTATATTTTTAAGATTTCGATACTTTTTTGTCTTCAGCTTTCGTAAAGGTATGTCTTGTTCAGAAACTAAAATAAACTCTGTTGCGTACTGGGATTCTCATGTTCCAGAAGCCATTTTTTGCGGGAAAGACCACCGGCATAACCTGTTAAAGAACCATTTGTACCAATAACACGATGACAGGGAACCACAATCCACAGTGGATTTTTACCATTTGCTGATGCAACAGCGCGAATAGCTTTTATATCTCCCAGTTTCTTGGTCTGATCCATATAGCTGATGGTTTTTCCATACGGAATTTCCAACAATGATTTCCATACTTTTTGCTGGAAGTCCGTTCCTTTTGGGTTTAGTTTTAAATCAAAGTCGGTTCTTTTACCATCAAAATACTCCTGAAGCTGTGAAACGGCCTCTTCCAGAACTTTAGGAATGGTTTGCGAAATGTCATTATCGCCAACATCCGAAACAGAGACAATAGCAATGCCGTCTTCATCTCCAACGATCTTAGTGATTCCTAATGGTGAATTGACATAAACTGTTTCCATAGTTTTAAACGTAAAGTTTTTACTGCAAAGGAGTAAAGGTTTATGGCAAAGTTCGCAAAGTTTTTTTTAAATGATACAAGTTAGGGAGGTAATTTAAGTTTTTTATGTTTGGGCAAACGATTGTCGCCCTGAGCGAAGTGGCAGGCTTATAAAAAGGTTTCGGCTTCGCTCAGCCGAGTAGGAGGCTTTTTAGTAATGGTCCGGTCTAAATTGATAGTTTAAAACGGATTCTATTTTTTCACTTGAAATAACCTTTTGAATGTTTGACTTTTCAGCTTTGAATTTTGGTGGAATCAGATTGTGTTCTTTTGCTTTTTGAGTGTAGTATTCTTCTCTCGTTGGATGAAAAGGTGCTACAGCATTGAAAACCTCGTTCCATTTAGACTGATTTAGGATTGCTTCGATGATGGCGATACAATCGTTTTGATGGATCAGATTTACCGGAGCATCGGGGTTTTCAAGGTTTTCTTTTCCGGCCAGAAATTTTACCGGATGACGATCTTCTCCGATTAGGCCGCCAAAACGCAATATTGTGGTTGCAAAGTTTTGATTTTTTTGAAGTAAAGCTTCCGCTAAAAGCAATTGTTTACCGCTTTCGGTTTCCGGATTTGGGAGCGTTTCTTCTGTGATTGTTGTGTTGTCGTTTCCGTAAATTGCGGTTGAACTTACAAAAAGTACTTTTTTTACCGTTGATTTTTCTATAAACGGAATTAGATTCTCCATTTTTCGAACAAATACCATTTCAGTAGAAGTGGCAACATTGGTTTTACTTTCTCTTAATTTGGGTGGAATATCAATAATTAAGATTTCACTTTCGGTTAAAAAATCAGTTATGGTATTGGAAACACTTTCGCTTTCAAGTGTAACCAGAAAAGGATTTATGCCTGATTCTTTTAAAATAGTAAGTTTACTTTCAGAAGTTGTCGATCCGTTTACCAGATGTCCTTTTGCGGTAAGTTTTTTAGCCAGGGGTAATCCTAACCAGCCACAGCCCAGAATACTTATTTGTGTCATTTTGTGTTTAAAGCTGTAAAGCTATAAGAATTAAAATTTACCGATTTTTTTGTATCGATAAATGATCGTCTTTACGATTCGATTAAAGCTTTTAAAGCTTGTAAAATTGGGTTTTCTTCACCCTGAGGTTTTTCCTGAACTGCTCCGGGACGATTGTCCTCCTGAACAATTTCGAGTTTTGTTTTCTGATTTTCTTCTGTTAAGACATAACTCATTACGAAGTAATTTTCGGGTTTGTCCTCTAATTCCGGTCTGGGGAAGAATAAGGAATATTTGATTTTTTGATTGGGGATAATCTCCAAAACAGTTCCCCATTGCTCAAAAACCTGACCTTCCCATTCGTTCCTAAATCTGATTTCATTACCGATTTTCCAGTCCGTGATTAAGTCACTGCCGTATTGCCATTGTTTGACCAACTCAGGTTGAGTGAGTGTATTCCAGACTTTTTCGGATGAAGCATTTAAAAGAACTGTAGAGATATTTGTTGCCATAATAAGTAGTTTTTATTGTGGTTTTACAATTGGCTTTGCAATAGGTTTTAAACTGTCTTTTTTTAGGGCAGTACTGTCTTTCACTATTGCTGCAGGTGCAGGAGCAGTTGCGGGTGTTGTGTAGCGTTTTATTTTTTGCTGAATGAGTACTGCATCATTGAGTACAAAAGGTGTTGGCATCATCCAATTACTTCTTGGTTTTACTTTAAGTAGCGGATTGGTCATCAAATCGAAAGAACTTTCAATTAACTCCATATCCAGAGCCGTTAATTTGTTGGTATAAAATTCCATGACAAGAGGTTCGTTGCCTACTACATAGTAACATAAGATTTTCATGCCATCGCGTTCCAGACGATTTCCTTTCTGCCCTGAAGCTAAAACTCCATTAGCTTTGAAATTGAAAAAAGTCATTTTTGGATTGGCATAAATGTCATAACGATTTACCTTTCTGTTTGGGGTGATTTTTATTTTTAAATACCTGTTATTGCCAACCACACTGTCTTTTAAAAATGCAATGGTTGGTTTCGGTATGTCGACTACAGGAGCAATCGCACTATACGTAAAGCCCGAATTGTATTTACTGGCTATTGGTAATGTATTTAGACCAACAGCGCTCTGGTTTTTTTGCCCTAAATAAGTTTTGGTCCAATCGTCAAGGTTAACATCATAAGTTGCCCAAAGAGCAGAGTTGGTATTGGCATTGTAAACGTACAGTAAACTGTTTGATTTTGCTTTTCCCGGTTCGTAATCGGAGTGGTATCCCGCATAGACAAAAAAGCCAATTGAAACAGCAAAGAAAAAGATCGTCCAGATCCCTTTTTTTGCAAACGTGCCAAATATCGGTAATACCAATGTAAAAAGTAATACGGTTAAAATAGCACTTACAAAGAGAATTTTTAATCCTAAGCCAACCGGAAACATCACAATAAAGGGAGCGATGATAACAAATGCCGGAATACTAAAGAGTAGATTGAGTCCGAGACTATAATGTTGAGTAAGAACAAAAATTCCGAACAGGAATATGCCGAAGTATACCGGTATGATCAGAAAACCGGCACCTGCCAGACTATTAGCTACAAATGCATTTATGATGATCCAGAGCAGCAATGGCGCTACAAAATGATTCATGGTGATTTTAGCTTCTGAAAAATGATGGTAGAAGGCAAATGAAATGGCGATACTTAGTGTTACAAACGCACCGATATAAGCATGACCGTTGTATGTGAATCCATTCAATAAATCAGAGTATTGCGGATAAATCTGTAATACAATTTTCCATCCTAAAAATGTTACCAGACCAGCTATGATGAGAGATCCCAATAAAGGAACAAATCCTTTGAATATTTCTCTGAAAGTGATAACACGTTTTGCTTTTCCTATAAAGATGAAAATAATCAACAATCCCAAAGCAATAATTGTCATTGGCCATACCCATGAAAAAGGATAATTAATGAAGGAGAACGGAGCAGTAAAGTACACATCATCTTCTGTTGAAGTTGTAGTATTTAAATCTACATTGGAAAAATATTTTAATAAAGGCATTAAATAAGTTCCCTGATGTGCGAGAGTCGTTTTGTTCAGGTGCTGAACATCATCTTGTTGTGTGTGATAATTGTAGTGACCGTCTATAAAAGCAAAGTTGAATCCCTGAATGTTTCCTTGTTCTCTGAAAACCGTTAGGTCGGTATCATTTGGAAGCATTTTGTAGATGCTGTACATAAGAGAATTGGAAACCGGATAAGTAGTTTTTGCATTAGAAAATTCTTTCACCAATGCTTTGTTTCCTTGGTTGGTTTCCATTAACATATAGCTTGGACCTGAAGATCCTCTAGCCTCAAAGTTAAGAACCAAACCTACATCTTTTGCCCATGGATGGCTGTTTACAAAAAGAGCAGCACCATTTAACCCCAGTTCTTCAGCATCTGAAAAAAGAATGATAATGTCATTTTTATGCGGTTGTTTTGCATATAAAAAAGCACGAATTCCTTCGAGTATAGTAGCAACACCTGAAGCGTCATCACTTGCCCCTTTTGAAAAAGAATGTGGTGCACTGTCGTAATGGGAAAGAAGTAAAAGTGCCTTTGTATTGTTGGTACCCTTTATGCGGGCAAGAATGTTTTTTGATTTTACCAGTATTCCTCTATCATTTAACGTAAAACCTTCCTGAACACTGGTTTCCAAACCAATTTGGTTCAGTTCAAGTTTAAGATAATTGGCTACCAGTTCATGATTGAGAGAACCTACATAGTGCGGTTTCTGCGCAATAATTTTGACTTGATTTAAAGCTCTGTCCGTAGAAAACTCAGCAAGAGCCTCATCTCCTTTAGAGATTACCTGCGGCATCATTGTGGCGTATATAATGCCAAGAATGGCAAGAATGCAAACTATGGCTAGAATTGAGGTCTGGTTTTTTTTCATGGTAGATAGGTACTATATTTCTTTTTTAACAAGCATAAAATAATCATTATCCAAAGAGCGATATCCCTGGTCATACAGAAAATAGTAGGTGTTTCCTGTTTTGGTCTGCAAGATATTGGTAAAGAAATCGAAATCAAAACCTTTGTTTGTCATTTTATCCCTTGTTGCTTTAGATTTCCCGTTAGGGTTTAGTTCGCTCAAAATTCGGTAATTTTTTCGTAATTTATTGTTTACATTACGCATGAAATTTGTACTGTCTTTATTTATTTTATTATTGTAAGCATTTCGACAGCTGTCTGAGCAGAATTTCTTGTCTTCCCTGCCTACAATTTTTTCAGAGCATTCGAGGCATGTTTTCATGAATCTATCTTTTTAATTTCGTACAAATCGGTTCTTCGATCTTTTAACGTGCGTACACTTCCATGTTCGTGTAGTTGTTTCAGCAGGTTCAGATCAACATCCACTATAAGAGTCATTTCTGTATTTGGTGTTGCTTCGGCTTTTATTCCATTACTCGGAAAAGCAAAATCTGAAGGTGTAAAAACAGAGGCCTGAGCATATTGAATATCCATATTGTTTACTTTCGGGAGATTGCCCACGCAGCCGGCAATAGCGACATAACATTCATTTTCGATGGCACGTGCCTGTGAGCAGTGTTTCACTCTGGTGTAGGCGTTTTGAGTATCGGTTAAAAATGGCACGAACAAAATGTTCATTCCCTCGTTGGCCATAATTCTCGAAAGCTCCGGAAATTCAACATCATAGCAAATCAGAATACCGATTTTTCCACAATCAGTATCAAAAGTTTTAAACTGAGAGCCGCCTTTCATTCCCCAATGCTGTACTTCATTTGGAGTTACATGGATTTTAGTATAGATTTCCGAAGTTCCGTCTCTTTTGCAAAGAAAACCAACATTGTAAAGGTTTCCATTGTCCAGATAAGGCATGCTTCCAGTAATGATATTGATATTGTATGAAATAGCAAATTCCTGAAAACGCTTTCGGATAGGATCTGAATATCGGGCCAGTTCACGAATGGCTTCGGCTTCCGATAAATGATTGTAATCGGCCATCAAAGGAGCTATAAAAAGCTCGGGAAACAAAGCAAAATCACTTCCATAACCTGAAACGACATCGATAAAAAATTCGGCCTGCTCAAAAAATTCTTCAATATTGTTAAGCGGGCGCATTTGCCATTGAATCAGTCCCAAACGGATGACACTTTTCTCGAGGTTAATTAATTTTGGACTTTCGTCATAATATACATTGTTCCATTCTAAAAGTACCGCAAATTCTTTCGACTCTTCGTCGCCTTCAAGGTAATTTTTAATAATTCGCAATACATGAAAATCATTACTTAGCTGAAACGAAAGTACCGGATCGTGTAATTCTTTATGTTTTACCTTGTCGATATAATTTTTTGGAGTAAGCTTTTTAGAATGCTGAGCATAGTTTGGAATTCTGCCTGCAAAGACAATGGCTTTCAGATTTAACTGTTCGCAAAGTTCTTTTCGGGCATCGTATAAACGTCGGCCTAAACGTAAACCACGATAATTAGGGTGAATAAAAACATCGATTCCGTAGAGGATCTCTGCATTTTTATTATGGGTAGAAAAAGTATGGTTTCCTGTTGCTTGTTTGTAATTGTGTCTTTTGTCGATTAGCTTTTCATCGACAATTAAGGATAAAGCCGATCCTACGACTTTACCATCTGCCAGTATAACAAGCTGTCCTTCTGGAAAAATAGAAAGTAGTCTTTTAATATCGTCCTCTTTCCAGTACGAATCTGCCATCTCGGGATAGGATTCTACCATAGAATCTTTTAGCTGCTTATAGTCATCGAATTCCAAATTTCGCAATTCGACTTTATTGATTTTTGTCTGCATATCGTAAGGTTTCTCTCAAATATACAAAATAAATTCCATTTACAAACGGTTACAAATAGTTACAACCGAAAGTAAATAGTTGTCTACCGGATAATTGCTTGCGTTCGTCGGATCTTTGTCCTGTTGAATTTGATGAACGAATTCATTTTATACTAACATTTAAATATTATACGCCATGAATGCAATGAAAAACAGAGTACAGTTAATTGGGAACGTAGGAAACGATCCGGAAATTAAAACATTAGAAAACGGTAGGAAATTAGCGCATTTGAGTATCGCTACCAATGAAAAGTATACCAATGACAAAGGAGAAAAAGTCGAACAAACCGAATGGCACCGAATTACAGCCTGGGGCAAAACAGCCGAAATAATCGAAAAGTTTGTCGTAAAAGGGAAAGAAATTGCTGTTGAAGGCAAACTGACCCACAGAAGCTACGACGATAAAAACGGAGAGAAAAAGTTCATTACTGAGGTAGTCGTAAATGAAATTTTACTATTGAAGTAAATAGTATTGACGGTCGATAATCTAAACCGGACAGGTTTCAAAAACCTGTCCGGTTTGTATTTTATAAAATGGAAGCACCATTAATATCTGTCGTTAATATTTCACTCATATAATCAAAAAAGGGTCTCATGTTTTTAAAAGTCGTGAGAGCCTGTTCCAGAAAAAGAGGACTCAGCACCTCCTCATCAGTAAAACGTTTGATAAGCAGAAACGATTTGTAACGGAGTAAATCTATAGCTTCATGGTTTATGTCGTAGCCTTTGGGAGCCGTTTTAAGTTGCTCTCCCTGCAAAGTCCCAAAAGTGCTGATAAAAGATTCTGACTGTACTATTTTCTGCATAGCTTGAGAATCGTGACCAAATTCGGCTCGGATGCGTTTGAGATCTGCCGCGTTTGGCCCCCAAAAACCGCCGGCCAGAAAACTATTTCCTTTTTCGAGATGAAAATAATAACCGCCGCGTCTTTCTTTTGTTGCTCTGGTATAACTGCCTCCCCAAAAGGTTTTAAAAGGAGTTTTGTCTTTAGAAAAGCGAATGTCACGATAAATTCTATAAACGCTTTTTTTGCCCGAAGCTGTTTCCAGAACATCTGTTTTAGAGAGTTCCTGAAGCAAAGCACCTGCAAAGGTTTCAATATGATTTAATTCGATTAGATATTCTGGCTTATGTATCTCAAACCAGGGCTTGTTATTGTTTTCTTTAAGCAGAGATAAAAAATCAAGTGAGGATTTGGGAATCGTAATGTCGTTTTTCATAGATGAGCTGAATGAATCGTAAAAAATTGGGATTGATTTTAACCGTAAGGAACGCAGTGGAAAAAGCAAAGTTACGCAAAGATTTAAGTATTGTGCGAGTCAATTACAAAAGTAAAGAGCTTCTTCCGCATTGTAACACAGATGACGCGGATTCGTTTCACGAAGACGCGGATGGGAACGGATTTTCAAAAGGGATAAAGTAGAGTATTATCAGTTTACGGATTACATATTTTGTATAATTCAAAATATCCGTTTTCATCCGTGTTCTATTGAACTTTTGTTTGTAAAGAGTCTGTTGTTTTAAATTAAAAAACCCACCGGTTGGTGGGTTTGTATATTTCGTTAAGCAGTTTTTTTGAATAAATCAAACATAGGACAACGTGAGCAACGTTTCTTTTCGCTTTTTTTATATTTCTCACAACAAGAAGATTTACAGTTTTCCAACTTCTTAATGTTCTCAAGGATAGCAGCTTTGTTCTTCTTTTTCTTCTTATCCTTTTTTTTGTCCTTGTCTTTTTCTTTCTTGCTCAATTTTCCTCTGTATTATAAAAACAGAGACAAATATAAAAGAAAAAAGTTATTTTTAAATGTTCTAAATAAACTTTAACTTTTTTTATTTTGGGTTGATAGCGATCGAACTTGTAACCGTTAATTGTTGAATATCACGGTCGAACAAGTATAGTCCGCCTTTGTCATCTCCAATTAAGTTAATTTTATCTAAGATTGACTTAGCTGTCGCTTCTTCTTCGATTTGTTCAGAAACATACCATTGTAAGAAATTATGAGTTGCATAATCTTTTTCTTCAAAAGTAATGTGTACCAATTCGTTGATTGATTTTGAAACAAAAAGTTCGTGGTTGTAAAGTTCCTCAAACATTTCTTTGAAAGTCGAATAAGATGTTTTAGGCGCTTTTAGATCAGTAATATGAGCGTGACCTCCACGTTCGTTTACATACTTTATTAACTTTAGCATGTGCGCGCGCTCTTCGTCTGACTGTGTGTACATAAATTGCGCAATTCCTTCCAGTCCGTGTACTTCAGCCCAACAAGCCATAGAAAGGTAGGTTTGCGAAGATTCTGCCTCTATGCGGATTTGCTTGTTTAAAGCTGTTTCGATATTTTTTGATAACATAATATTTCTCTTTTATGTAAAGTTAGAGAAAATAATCCATTCCCTTTTTTTTCAAACCTGAAAACATCAGACATTTGGATTAATTCTCAATAAAATTAAGGCCTTTCAAATGAAAATGGTTTCGAAAAAACAGCCTTATCGATGATCGGGTTTTGTGTTTCATTTTCCGGAAATCCATCGGTAAATTTTCGCATCTGATATTGTTTTAAAGCAGTATCGTAATATCCTAAAATATAATAATCGTCAAATCTAAAAATGTTATCCAGAATCGCTTTTCTATTATTGTTTAAAAAGTAATACAAGTTGTCAAGCGCCATTGGTGCCGGATCTTTGGCAACAAATTCTGATTTTTGGTTTAAAGCAGTTTCAAAAAATACGGTTTCGTCATTTACAACCGGCAAATAATCCCAGGTAAAAGTATCGTTCATGACGGTGTAATAAGCTCCGCCAACACGTGGAGTTCCGCCCAGTGTCATAGAAGTACTAATTCCATTGTCATAAAGAGATAAACCTATTTCTAATGCACCTAGATGTTGTAGAAAACGTTTTGTGTTCCTCAATTCCCGTGGTTTTCTTTCACCGCCTTGCTGAACGAGGAAAGGAGAGGTTTTAAATCGAATCGTATCTTCCTTTGTAACTCTGATATTTTTTACAAGTTCGCCCGAATCATAATTTTTAATGTCAAGAACCAATTCATCTTCATTGGCATTGATTTGATAAAGTTTCTTTTCATGATAGAATGAATTGCTTATTTTGCGTGGCGTCTTAATCTCAGACTGCGTAATTTTCTTTTCAATAACATCCTGATTGTCCAGATTGAGATCAAAAAGCTGTGTTTCTTTCGGATTATGATCCAGCGTCAGGATAAGATGATTGTCCTCGAGATAAATTTTACTTTTTTTAGAAGCTTTGTCTAAAGGGGTATAATCTTTCGGATCAATTTTTATAATCGGATTCTCTTTGATGAGCTGTGAAAAGTTTACAGACTGACCTCTTTTGTTTTGAAAGGTAAAAGCAGAGAAATCAAATATCCGCTCTTCTACAATTCCGTTTTTAAAAACATAGGCTGTTAAAGTATGACTTGTGAGTTCTTTAGATAACAGGTAGAGTAGATTATTGCTTTGGAATTTAGCAACGATGTATTCACTCGAAGAAGGATATTGAAATTTTAAAATCTTATATGTTTTGGTTTCTAAATAATACTTAACAACCAAAATTTCCGAGGAATCTTCGGAAGCCCAATAAAGTGTAGGGTTTCCGTCTTCACTAAAACTATAACCCAATATCGATTTGTTTTCAAGATTGGCACGTGATACTATAAATTCGTCCTTTAAAAATAAAGCGTTATTGTATTTTAAAATGGTAAGATTCTGAGTATTTGTGGCAAAAACAAATACATCGTGCGTTGCCTTATTTTCGACATTAACGATTGTATTGTTCTGATCGTACCTTTTTAAATCTAAAGGATAAGAAGCCAACACTGTCTGACTCAACAGCGTTGACTGATAGGTTACTAACAAGAAAAGGAGTAGTTTTTTCATATGCTTTTATCGACAAAATTATTCCAAATTTAAACCTCTTGTGTGCGAATTACTGATTCATTAATTCTTGAAAATAGTCCACAAATTGTCCCATGTGTAATCCGTCCATTAAGGCATGATGCACATGAACAGACATTGCGATGGTTCTTTTTCCGGTTGGTGAAACCATCATTTTTCCGAAAGAAACCTTTGGACAGCTGTCCGGAAAGGTAAAACTACGGGCATGTGAAAGTGACGTAAAATTCAACCACGGAATTGCCGAGAAGTGAATTAAATTATCATTTTCAAAAGACCTTGTAAAAAGTCCTGTGGTATTCTGTATGCGTTCTATTTCCTGTAGAGCCGTTTTTTCGAAGGTTTTAAAATCAGGGTGGTATTCTATAAATGAAAATCCGAAAGTACCGTCTTCACGTCCGATGGTTGCAGAAGCGTCGATTTGGTCATTGATGTAAATCTGATCTCCCGAAATTCGGTATCTAAAATTTTCGATTGCATTTACGGCAACCAGTGTTTTGTGCAAATAATAAATAAAAAAGGACGATTCGAGACTTTTGGCCGTTTCGTAGGCTTGCGTACAATCAATCTCGACGGTAGCACCAAAAAAGGGTTCTTCCATTTGAATGAAGTGTGCAAAATGTTCTTTTCTATTCCAGTTTTCTAAGTCTAAAAGTGTTTTCATTACAATAAGTTCTGAAGGATTTCAGTGATTTTTTCAAACGAACTAAAATGTTCGTGTTCTATTTTGTGACTGATTTTTTCGTGCTCCCAAGTGGTGTGAAACGGAATATGTACGGCATAACCGCCAATGCCTAAAACCGGCAGTACATCTGATTTTAGGGAGTTTCCGATCATCAGGAATTCCTCTGCCTGAATGTCTAAACGTCCTAATAATTTCGTATAATCAATTTCCTGTTTGTCTGACATTACTTCGATATGGTGAAAATAATGACCAAGTCCTGAGCGATGCAATTTGCTGTGCTGGTCTTTCAGATCGCCTTTTGTGGCTACAACCAGTTTGTACTTTCCGTGTAGTGTTTTTAGGGTTTCTTCGACTCCGTCAAGCAATTCAATTGGTTTTTCGAGTAATTCTTTTCCGTATTGGATGATTTTTTCGATAACCTCAATCGGAATGGTTTTGTTCGAAATGTTTATGGCCGCTTCAATCATCGATAAAATATAGCCTTTGATTCCGTAACCGTACAGGGACAGGTTCTCAATTTCGATTTTGAATAGTTCTTGCGAAATTCCTTGATGCGAAAGATAATCTTCCATCAAAGCGCAAAATTTATGTTCGGTTTCCTGAAAGTAAGGTTCGTTTACGAATAAAGTATCATCGGCATCAAATGCGATTACTTTTAAATTGGGTATTTTGTTTTTATGTAACATAATGTTTTTGTTTCAGGTTTGAAGTTTTTCTTGTTTCAGGTTTTTTTGCCACGAATTCACGAATTTTATTGCCACAGATTAGAATGATTTCAAAGATTCTAAAAAAAAATCAGCCAGATCAGCCAAATCTGTGAGAATATTTTTTTGCCACGAATTCACGAATTTTATTGCCACAGATTAGAATGATTTCAAAGATTCTAAAAAAAATCAGCCAGATCAGCCAAATCTGCGAGAATATTTTTTCGCCACGAATTCACGAATTTTATTGTCACAGTTTAAAATGATCTCAAAGCTTCTAAAATAATCTGCTAAATCTGCGTGAAACCTTTTTATTACGAATTCACGAATTTAATGATTCAGATGAATAAATAATCTGCGAAAATCTGTAAAACCAGCGTTATCCGTGGGCCAATGACTTAGAAAAGCTTTTTTAATGAAATCGTCTTATCATAGAACGTAATCCTAATTCCGAGCAGCAGAATGATTCCGCCAAAAACCATTTGTAAAGTTATTTGTTCTTCCAAAAACAACCAAGCTAATATCGAAGTAATTACGGCCTGACTCAATAAACTTAACGAAACTCTTGTGGCGCGCATGTGCTGGGTAGCATAACTGATGGAAAGCCAGGCACACAATTGACAAATCACAGCCTGAAGTGCCAGTACAAACCAACCCGTATTCGAGAAACCTGCAAAAGGCTGATCCAGGGCATAACATAGAATTCCTAAATAAATACTCGATGCCAGTAAGCTGATGGTCATAAAAGATAAAACATCGATTTCTGAGAGTGCATTTTTGCTTACCAATAGATAAATCGAATAAAGAATACCCGATAAAACGGCAAACAGAAAGGCCTGATCAAAATTCAAATCCATGAAAAACTCAAATCCCACCAACGTGACCATTCCGAATAAGGAAACGACAGTTCCGATCCAGAAATTAGTGGCTGGTCGGATTTTTAGAAAGAAAAAAGAACCAATTCCAACCCAAAGCGGTGATAAATTAGTTAATAAAGATGCCTGAGTCGCACTTGAATCCTGAATAGCAATATTCCAAACAGCAACGTCCGAAGAGAACAGAATTCCGCAAAGCACTGCTAATAGTATGAATTTGGTTTTCGGAAGTTTAAAGCTTTTAGTAACCAGTACATAAGGTAAAAGCAAAAGTACCGCAAAAAACATTCTGTAAAAAGCCGAGATTAATCCCGGAGCCAGTTTTAGTTTGACTAATATTGGAAAAATTGAAATACAAAGTATTCCACCAATTAGGGCCAATCTTGGTTTTGTGAGTTTCATTTAATCTAAATATTGAATCGGAAAGTGGGTTTTTGCTAAGATCTCACTTTTTTCTTGAATAAGAATCAAATTATTGATTTTTGTAAAGTTTTTAAAAAAGAAACGCGTGAATCGATTACCAATTTCACGCGTTTAAGAAAGTGTTTAAGCTGTAGCAATTTCACTGCAGGCCTGTGCTATTTGTTGATCCGAGAAAGGATCAAGTGCCTGGGTCAGCATTTTAATGGTTTTCATACAGCTTATCATTTTAGTGCGCAGATGCTGGTTGTCACCAATTTCTGTTTCCAGAATTGCCTCGAAAATCTCGGACAAATATTCCGGTTGTTCTCTAAATTCTCCTTCCATCCAAAGAAAGGAAAGAAATTTTGCCACCGCTGGCAGTACATCTTGTTGTGTTGGTTTTTGATTTTCTCTTTGCATATCGAAAATATTAAACGCACGAAACCCCCGCTTTAGATGTGCAAAAATACCCCAGAAGGATAGATTTCCCGAGTTTCCATAGGGCCATCATGGCGAGGGTTCGCTTATTGTTAACTTTTAATAAAGTTCAGAATTACTTCTGAAGTATTTTTGCAAGACAAACTTACAAATAAAAAGTAATCGAAAACATTAAAACGTGTTAAAATTCGTACAATTAAATATTGGAAGAATTTTAGTTTACCGTTTTTTATAGCAAACCCGACAGGTTTTTAAAACCTGTCGGGTTTATAAATTTCTAAATTTAGAAAATTAGCACATTATCAAATTGCCACATTTTCTAATTAAAATAATTAGTTTACCGTTTCCCCATTAGGAGCATCAGCATCCGGATTGATGAAAACCAGTTTTCCTTCGGCATTTGTAGTCATTAGGATCATTCCCTGACTTTCTACACCACGTAAGGCTCTTGGTGCTAAGTTGGCTAAAACCGAAACACGTTTTCCGATAATTTCTTCCGGTGAAAAGCTTTCGGCAATTCCCGAAACAATCGTACGTACATCAATTCCGGTATCCACTTTAAGTACCAAAAGTTTGTTGGCTTTAGGCATTTTTTCGGCTTCCAGAATAGTTCCTACACGAATGTCCATTTTGGCGAAATCTTCAAACTGAATAAGATCTTTTTGTGGTTCAGGTTGTTTGCTTTCGGCAAGATTTGCGGTTTTTGTCGCTTCCAATTTGTCTATTTGTTTTTGTATTTCTTCGTCTTCTATTTTTGCGAAAAGTAATTCGGCTTCACCAATTTGATGTCCGTCAGGAATTAATTCTGAATTTTCAGTAACGTCATTCCATTGCAATTTGCCTTCATTTTTCAGGATTCGGGATAATTTAGCGGCAGTAAAAGGTAAAAACGGCTCAGCCAAAACGCTCAACGCAGCAGCAATTTGCAAAGCGACATACATTTGAGTTTTTACACGCTCCGGATTGTCTTTCATTACTTTCCAAGGCTCTTCGTCTGCTAAATATTTATTTCCTAAACGAGCCACATTCATCAACTCACCCAAAGCTTCACGGAATCTGTATCGCTCTACCGAACTTGAAATTACAGCCGGATATGCTTTTAGTTCAGCCAAAGTATTTTCGTCAACTTCAGATAATTCGTTTGGTTTCGGAATAAACCCGTCGTAATATTTATTGGTTAAAACCACCACACGGTTGATGAAGTTTCCGAAAATAGCAACTAATTCGTTGTTGTTTCTTGCCTGGAAATCTTTCCATGTAAAATCGTTGTCTTTAGTTTCCGGTGCATTCGAAGTTAAGGCATAACGTAAAACGTCTTGTTTCTCCGGAAATTCTTCTAAATATTCGTGCAGCCAAACCGCCCAGTTTTTAGAAGTCGAAAGTTTGTTTCCTTCCAGATTCAGAAACTCATTTGCAGGAACGTTGTCCGGTAAAATATAGCTTCCTTCGGCTTTAAGCATTGCCGGGAAAATGATACAGTGAAAAACAATATTGTCTTTCCCAATAAAATGAACCAGTTTGGTGTCTTCGTCTTTCCAGTAAGGTTGCCAGTCTTTTCCTTCGCGGGCTGCCCATTCTTTAGTAGACGAAATATAACCAATAGGAGCATCAAACCAAACGTATAATTTTTTTCCTTCGGCACCTTCAACCGGAACATCAATTCCCCAGTCAAGGTCACGCGTTACGGCACGAGGCTCAAGCCCGCCGTCAACCCATGATTTTACTTGTCCGTAAACATTCGGTTTCCAGTCGTTTTTATGTCCAACCAAAATCCATTCGGTTAAAAACTCAGTATATCGATCCAAAGGTAAAAACCAGTGTTTTGTTTCTTTTAAAATTGGCGTTTCTCCGGTAATTGTCGATTTTGGGTTAATCAAATCGGTAGCATTCAATGTCGATCCGCATTTTTCACACTGATCTCCATAGGCTTCCGGATTGTCACATTTAGGGCAGGTTCCTACCACAAAACGATCGGCCAGAAACTGATTGGCTTTGGCATCGTACAATTGTTCGGTTACTTCTTCAATAAAATCGCCTTTGTCGTACAAGGTTCTAAAGAATTCAGAAGCTGTGTCATGGTGAATTTTGGCGGAAGTTCTGGAATAATTGTCAAACGAAATTCCAAAATCAGCAAATGATTTTCTAATAATTCCGTCGTATTTATCGATAACTTCTTGTGGTGTAACTCCTTCTTTTTTGGCTTTCATCGAAATTGCAACACCATGTTCATCGCTTCCACAAATAAATGCAACGTCTTTTCCTTGTAAACGTAAATATCTCGAATAAATATCTGCAGGCACGTAAACCCCCGCCAAATGCCCAATATGTATAGGTCCGTTGGTGTAAGGTAAGGCTGCCGTGATAGTATATCTCTTTGGATTCTGTATCATAACTCAATTTTATTGAGTGCAAAAATAAGCAATAGAATTGAGATTTTGTTATTGCGCGGAGTTTCACAGAGAAAAAGCATAGAGATTCACCGAGTTTTTTCTCATTTCGATCGAAGGGAGACCCGAGTGATGAGGTGTTTTATTGTCCGGCTGAGCGAAGTCGAAGCCAGACAATACAATTGAACTTAGCGAATCTCTGCGAAAACTTTCGAGTAGCTCTGTGTAACACCCCATAAAATAGAACCAGTTTAAACTAGCATACCTGCTGAAATCTTCACGATTTATTTCGCAACCTTTGTGCTCAAAAAAAGAACAAAAAAGCAATTTTATGAGCAAGACAAAACTTATCATCAATAAAAACGGATCGATTAAAATAGAAGGTGACTTCGAAATCATGGATTCTGAAGGAGCTGTTTACGGACTACAAGGAAGATCGGCATTGGGTCTTTGCCGTTGCGGATTATCGGCAAACAAGCCTTTTTGCGATGGCGGACACCGTAATAATTTCGAACACGAGTCTAAAGCATTCGATTTACCACCAATGAAAACAAACTAAGAACTTCGGTTCTGGTTATTTTTTATAAGGAAGCTGCATCTTAACTGATGTGGCTTTTTTTGTTTTCATTTTTAGATGATTTACTAAATATGATCAGTTATTTCCTTAAAAAAGTGTGTTATATTTACCTAAATTTTTAAAACTATAAAGAATGAAAAAATTGGTGACCCCATTGTTGCTTTTATGTTTTGTTTTGGCAAGTGCCCAGACGCAAAAGACGGTTTCGAGTGATTGGACCTCTTTCAATCAAACGATAGAAATTCAGTCTCCTGTTAAAAAGAAGTTTAAAGTAATCGCATCGGTAAAAGTAGAAAGTACCGAACCTCAGGCCTGGGCAGGAGTTTGGGCAAGAGTTGATACGAAGAATGAAGAGGAAGGTTTTTTTGATAACATGAGAGACAGACCAATTAAATCAAACGAATGGAAATCTTATACCGTAGAAGGAACTATCGATAAAAATAGTAAATCACTTAGTTTTGGAGGTTTGTGTTTGTATAACGGTAAATTCTATTTTGATAAATTTGAATTGCTGATCGAGAATGATAAAGGTGTTTTTGAACCGTTGGCGGTTTTAAATTCAAGTTTCGAAACCCCTCTGAAAAATGGTGAAATTCCGAAATGGGGTTTAGGCATTTCAAAAGAGGCAAGTGTAAAAGTGAAAGAGTACAAAATTACGCAGGACAAATCCAGTGCTGACGGAAAAAACAGTTTGCTACTGGAAGGAAGCGGGATTAAACCGCGAGCAGAAGCAAAGATTGGAAATGTGGAAGGAGCATCACCAAAAATTGGAGATATGATCTCAATGCTTGAAGATCTTAAAGCTCGTGTAGAAAGAACAGTGAAGAACATGAATCAGTACGAAATTGATTATTTGCATGATGCAGAAGCCAACAGAATTGGAGCACTGGTGATGCATTTGGCTGCAGCCGAAAAATACTATCAGGTTTTTACCTTCGAAAACAGAGATTTTAATGAAGAGGAAAAGAAACAATGGAATGCCGCTTTAAACCTGGATCAGGGTGGACGAGATGAATTTAAAGGACATGATATTCAATATTATTTAGACATCTACAATGAAGTAAGAGCCAAAACAATTTCGGAGCTTAAAAAAAGAGACGATGCCTGGTTTGCCGAAGTTCAAACAAAGTATGATATGAGTAATCAATATTGCTGGTTTCATGTCATGGAACATCAGTCGAGTCATCTAGGGCAGATTTTGTTTTTGAAGAAACGTATTCCGCCTCAGCAAAAACCAACTTTACCAAAAGAAATCAAAAAGTAATAGTTTCGATTTATAAAAAAAGCTGCATCATGTGCAGCTTTTTTTTATAAGTAAAGTTCTCCCCGCATCGTTATGGTAGAAGAACCTCCAACCAGAATATCTTCTTCGCGATTCATTACTTCAATCATTGAGGGCTGTTTTAATCTTACACCTTGAAGAATTTTGTATTCTTTGTCGGATTTAGTGAATTTCTTTTGCGTTAAAAAGCCAATTAAAGGACCTGCTGCCGTTCCTGTAGCAGGATCTTCATTTATTCCGATAATGGGGTTGAAAAATCTTGTTTCGACGATATGCTCCTCATTTTCATCAGCGATGGTGAAACAATAAAAACCTTCAAATTTATATTCTTTCGAAATTTCGATTAAAAGCTGGTTGTCCGGAACAAAACTATTGAGTATTTGACTGCTTTTTATGGGAACCATGGCATGGGCAACTTCTGTATTGACTATGGTAGGAACAAAAGCATTTACATCTAAATCTTCAATTTTTAAACCAAGTGCAACTGCAATTTTATAAGTTGGAATTTCTTGCTTGATGACCGCCGATTTTTGATGCATTTGAACAAGGGGATAAAAAGTAACCGGATCTAAAGTAACGGTTAACGGAATGGCGGAATGTTTCATAATAACAAAAAGCTCACTTTCGTTTTGCTCATCAAAAATTGGCATACCTTTTAAGAGAGCACCGCAAACAGCCCCTAGTAAATTATGTCCCGCTCCGTCGATTTCAATTCCTGTTGGGGTAAACGAACGAACCATCAGTGCTTTTTCTCTTGTGGAATAATAAATAAAAGAGGTTTCGGAGTAGCCAAATTCTTTAGAAATATCCTGATACGTTTCCAGTTTTAAATTACCATCGGTAAAAACAACAGAAAGCGGATTTCCTTTATAACTTTCGTTTGAGAATACATCTAAAACGTAATATTCTAGTGTTTTTCTTCCCTCCATTCTTTATTTCTTTTTAGCTGAGACTTTTTTAGAGGGATTAAAGTTAATATTTATCGTTTAGCAAAGCAATAGTTGTTATAACATTCGCTTTTGTTCGGCACTTATCTGTGTAGCTTTTTCTAATCTCGAAAGTTTTGTTTTTTCCTGTTTGGCACTCATAATCCAGTGAATCATTACTTTTCTGTACGAGGGTGCCTGATGGCTAAAGTATTCCCAGGCCGTTTTGTTCGCTTTAAATTGTTTTTCAAATTCCGGATCAAGTTGGTAAGCTTCTCTTTCATGCGAGTAGATTTTAGATCTTTCTTCAGATCTTAATTCGAAAGCCTTTAAGCCTTCGGGTAGCATGAGTCCGGCCTTAGTGAGTTCTTCTACTTTTTTGATATTGATGGCACTCCAGATACTGGATTTTTTTCTGGGCGTAAACCGTATCGTATAACTTTCTTCATCTACAGCTCTTCGAACACCATCGATCCAGCCAAAACAAAGCGCCTGATCAACAGATTCTGACCAGGTCATGCACGGTTTTTTGGTACTCACTTTATAAAAACCAACTAAAAGTTCGGTTTCCTTTTGATAATTTTTTTCTAACCATGCTCTGAATTTTTCGGGTGTTGAGAAGAAGGTTGGTGTCATTTTGGATGAAGTTATCGTATGGAGTGTAAATATAAAAATCCTTTTTAATACATAGAAACATAGCTTTTAAATGTTGAAAAAGAGAACGTAATAGAGAAATACATTTCTTTTGCATAGTAAACTCTGTGTGTTCTAGCTGAGTGAAACGTCTTTTTCAAAGTAAGCAAATCTATGTTTCTATGTGTTAGAATAATTTCATTGCGGTTTACACACAAAAGCATAAGAATCAAAATTAGTAATAATCATTTTTAATTATTAGTTCTATCTTTGGAGAAGTAATTTAAAGAGTTGAAATCATGGCGAAAGGACCTGAAAAAAACGGCAAGAATAAGGCTTTGCATACCAAATTGCTAAAACGCAAAAAAGCTAAAGTTCAGGAAGAGAAAAGAGAGCGTGCTTTAAAATTAAAGGCTTTAGTAGCAAAAATAAATCAGAAAAAAAACACGGATGAATCTGATGCTATTTAGATTGAAATATGTTTCTTTTTGGTTTTAATTTCATCGAAATTTGCAGAACAATCTCAAAACAAAAATCAAAATGGAAGAATTTGGCAGAATAATAGTTTCTGAAACAGCAATGAACAGTGAGAATCCGCAGGATGTGATTCACTCGAATATTTCGGTAATCAATTTAATGCGTGAAGAAGGTGTCGATGATGAGTTCATCCACGAAGATGCTTTGATGAGTTATTATTTAGATTTCTATTGGTCACAATATACAGAAGGAAATTTTGCTCAGTTTGTCTATAAATCAGGTTGGAACAAAGAATTAAACGAACTTATTGAAGAAGGTCTGACTTTAATTGGTGCCGAAAAACACTTGGAATTGTTTCAGCAGCAAAGCAAAAAAGTGAGATTGATGAGCAGCGTAAAACTCAATAAATTTTTAAGCGGAAAATTGGAAGGCGTAAACCCAATACGTGATTTACTGAACAACGATACGTTTTATGAATTAGAAGAAAACCTGGTGACACTAAATGCCGGTTTCTTAAAAAATCATCCCGATTTCGAAGTGCTTTCTGTCGATGATATGTTTGCGACTTTGGAGGAATTTGTGGGGCATGAAATTAAGAGGGTTTAGATTTTAGAGGTTCAAAGAGGCAAAGGTTTTAGTTGGGTTTTGTCACAGAGATTCGCGGAGTTTTTCACAAAGCTTCACAAAGTTAACCGAAAAGAGCCTTTGGCTCGAGACATATTGTAGGGATGGATTTTAATCCGTCCTACAAAGTTTACAGGAAAGAGCCTTCGGCTCGGTCCATATTGTTGGGATTGATTTTAATCCATCCTGAAAGAAAACAAATAATTTTACCTGAAATTGCATTTTCCGTCTAATCAATAAAATCTTGAGAGAACAAATTTCCATTTGTAAAAAGGCGGTTTTTGCCTTGCTGTTTTTGCCGGTAGTTTTATCCGGTCAGGTGAACAATACGAATACAACTGATAATGTTACCCGATATTATTATGACGATCAGGTAGTTTCGGTACAAATATGGTACGGAGCAGATAAAAATCCGGACAGTACCAAAACGTATTATCCGAACGGAAAATTGAACGAAGTTTTTTATTTTGATGAGAAAGGGCTCAAAGATTCCGATTGTTTTCAGTACAATCAGGAAGGCGAAAAGTTAGTCACCTGGAATTTTTCGCATGGGAAATTAGTTAGCAGAACCGACCATAAACTACCTTTCAGTAAAGACAAGGAAGAATCGGTAAAAAAAGCCCTCAAACTACTTACTGAGATCAATACCAAAACAAATTACAATCCCACTAAAGTGAATGATCTGTACAATCGTGGTGTGTTAAGCGTTAGTTTGGGTAATATCACATTGGCACTTGAAGACTTAAAAAAAGTCGAATACTCGATTGATAAAGATCCTAAAAATAAAAGCATCGTTCTGGCCGATTCATTAGAACAAAAGAAAGATTTGTTTCGAAGCAAGCTTTACGACAGATTAGCCTTTGTCTATGCATCACTTGAAATGGATAGTTTTGCGATCCAGTATTACCATAAAGCCATAAAAAGTGCTCCGGACGATTTACGCATCCTTTATAATTTTGCTTCATTGCTCCAGCGAAGAAAGATATACGATTTAGCGTGTTTTTATCTGGAGAAAATTGCAGCTGTGAAACCGGATCACGCATATGCAAGATGGAGCCTCGCGAAATTGTACAGCGATACAGGCAATTATGAGAAAGCGATGGAAAATGTTGCAAAAGCTTTTGCAGCTGAAAAAACGAGTATGGGACGGAGTTCGGCTTACGGAGGCAGGGATTTAAGAACCATCCGGGGTTTAATCTATCACAAATTAGGAGAATCAAATAAAGGAATCGCCGATTTAAAAGCAGCATTAGAAACGGATAAAAACAATTCGTACGCGATGAAGAATCTGGGGATTATTTATTTTGAGCAGCATAAATACAAAAAAGCCTGTGAGTTGTTTCAAAAAGCAAAAGAACTCAATTATGCTCTGATTTATGATGAAACAGATTTATCAGCATGGTTAGAAAGTACTTGCAATAACACTCAGTATGAAAATGCAAATACGAAAAAACCATATGCTTTCCCGAATCCCGCAACAAGTGTGATTTCTATAAAAGATCTTAATGCCGAAAACTTTGATTATGAGTTTTTTAATTTCGAATTGGTTTCTGTTTTAAAAGGGAAAAGTACAGATGGAAAGATAGACGTCTCAACCCTGTCTTCCGGATTTTATGTGCTTAAAGTGACTACGGCAGATTCAACAGCAAGTTTTAGGGTGATTAAGGAGTAAAGAGTAAAGAATAAAGAGTGAAGAATAATCTCTGCATATTTCTGTGTTTTCTTTGCGTATCTCCGTAGTACAGCCCCGAAATAACTTTAGAACCAACTTTGTCACGATCTTAGGAAACATTTCCTTAAATTTGCTTCCATTATAAAAAAAAAATACAATAGTTATAAAAAACAAGCTATGTTACAAATCGCATTTATTAGAGAGAATCAGGAGAAAGTAATCAAGGCTTTAGCAAAACGAAATATCGATGCTAAAAGCGTTGTGGAAGAAGTGGTGCAATTAGACGAAAACCGTCGCGCAACACAAGTAGAATTAGACAATACTTTATCCGAATCTAATAAATTGTCCAAAGATATAGGAGAATTGATGAAAGCTGGCGAGAAATCGAAAGCTGCAATCCTGAAAGAAAAAACAGTTTCCTTAAAAGAAAAAAGCAAAGAATTGGGCGAAAAAGCAGAAGCTTTAGCAGCCGAATTAACCAATAAATTATACACTTTACCTAATCTTCCTGCTGATATTGTTCCCGAAGGAAAAACACCGGATGATAATCTGAACGTTTTTCAGGAAGGAGATATTCCGGTTTTGCACGAAGGAGCACAACCACACTGGGAGTTGGTGAAAAAGTATGATATCATCGATTTTGAATTGGGTGTAAAAATTACCGGAGCAGGATTTCCGGTTTATAAAGGAAAGGGAGCCCGTTTACAGCGTGCTTTGATCAATTACTTTTTAGACAAAAATACTGCTGCCGGATACAACGAAGTTCAGGTACCGCATTTGGTAAACGAAGCTTCAGGTTATGGAACAGGACAATTACCGGACAAAGAAGGGCAAATGTATCATTCAACTGTTGATGATTTGTATTTGATTCCAACCGCTGAGGTTCCGGTTACGAATTTGTTTCGTGATGTGATTTTAAACGAGAGCGATTTGCCGGTTTTGCATACTGCTTATACGCCATGTTTCCGTCGTGAGGCAGGTTCTTACGGAGCTCACGTACGTGGATTGAATCGTTTGCACCAGTTCGACAAAGTAGAAATTGTACGTGTGGAGCATCCGGATAAGTCTTATGAAGCATTAGACGGAATGGTTGAACACATAAAAGACATTTTGAAAGAATTAAAATTACCATACCGTGTTTTACGTTTGTGTGGTGGTGATATGGGCTTCACATCTTCTTTGACTTATGATTTTGAAGTGTTTTCAACGGCACAGGATCGTTGGTTAGAGATCAGCTCGGTTTCTAACTTTGAGACTTTTCAGGCCAATCGTTTGAAATTGCGTTTCAAAGATAAAGACGGAAAAAATCAATTGGCACATACTCTAAACGGAAGTTCATTGGCATTGCCAAGAGTTTTGGCCGGAATTTTAGAAAATTACCAAACTCCGGAAGGAATCGTAGTACCGGAAGTATTACGTCCATACTGTGGATTTGATATTATAAATTAAGATTGAGGTAAAGTTTACAGTATTCAGTCGCGGTCTCAGTTTCCAGTGAATTGCACTGAATATTGAGACTGCGACTGAATACTGTAAACTGAGACTGAATATAAAAAAAGAGGAAGATGAGAGGGATTTTAAATTGGGACGCAGATCCCGTTATTTTTTGGATTACAGATAGTTTTCCATTAAAATATTATGGTGCTTTTTTTGCCTGCGGATTACTGTTGGGCTATGCCATAGTACGTAATATTTACAAAAAAGAAAATCTTTCACTGGATAATCTTGATAGTTTATTGGTTTATGTAATCGTCGGGACCATTTTGGGAGCGAGACTGGGACATTGTTTTTTTTACGAACCGTCCTATTTTTTACAGCATCCAATAGAGATTCTGTTACCCATACAAAAAGTAGCAGGAGTCTATAAATTTGTTGGATACCAGGGGCTTGCAAGCCACGGAGGTTCAATAGGAGTTTTAACCGCTATGGTTTTATATTGTCGAAAGTATAAAGTAAAATTCCTGTGGCTTTTAGATAAAATGGCAATTGGAGTTCCGGTTACGGGAGCTTTTATCAGATTTGGGAATTTTATGAATTCTGAGATTTACGGAAAACCTACTGATGGAAACTGGGGCGTGGTTTTTCAGAGAGACGATTTAATCCCAAGACACCCGACACAGCTGTATGAAGCTTTTGCCTACCTGTTGATTTTTGTGATTTTACTGACAATGTACAAGTCAGAGAAGATACGAAAAGCAGATGGTTTGATCTTTGGCTATTTCCTGATGTTACTGTTTCTGGCGCGATTTATAATTGAGTTTTTCAAAGAAAATCAGGAAGCTTTCGAAAATAGTATGCTCATTAACATGGGACAAATATTGAGTATTCCTTTTATTTTGATAGGTCTGGGACTGATTGTCTGGAAGTCTAAGAATAATGTTTATATTTAGTTTTCAGTCGCGGTTCTCAGTCTCAGTCTATGTTGAATAATGCAAACTGTAAACTGCGACTGCAAACTGTCACTGAACACTGAAAAAAAAGCTATAATATGAAAAACAGCATCATCTATATCGTTTTGTTCTGGTCTGCTTTTGCATTTTCACAGAATGAACAGCTTGCGCAGTATTATTACGATAAAGGTGATTTTGAAAAAGCTAAAATCAGTTACGAAGAACTTTTAAACAGTTCGCCGTCCAATACACAATATTTTTTAAGAACAATTGACTGTTATCAGCAGTTGCAGCAGTTTGAGACTGCACAGAAAGTAATTCAGGATCGTTACAACAAATACAAACAAGGCGTTTTTTTAGTAGAGTTAGGGTATAATTTCCAACTGCAGAAAAACGATGCTAAAGCCAAAAGTTACTACGAACAGGCGATCGAAAAGATTAAAACCAATCCCAATGATGTTTACGGAGTTGGTAATTCTTTTGAGAAAAAAGTACTGCTTGAGTATGCATTACGAGCCTATCAGACAGCCATGTCAATTCAGCCGAATTATAATTTCAATTTTCAAATCGGAATGCTGTACGGACAGTTAGGGCAGACGGATCAGATGATTGATCTTTTACTGACAGAATCGTACAAAAATCCGCAGAATGCAAATTTAATACAGACACAGCTGTCTCGTTTCATGAACGGAGAAACGGATAATACCGCTTTTAAAGATGCAATGCGAAAAGCTTTGATTTTGAGAACACAAAAAGATCAGGATGTGTTTTGGAATCATTACCTGAGTTGGTTTTATGTACAGCAGAAAGAATTCAGTAAAGCTTTTATTCAGGAGAAAGCAATCTACAAACGGGACCCGGAATCACTCTCAAGTATTGTTAATCTGGGACAATTTGCGTTAAATGAAGAGGATACTGATACGGCAGAGGAAATTTTCAATTTTATTCTTCAGATGACTAAAGATCGTGATTTACTCATTCAGACAAATTCGTCTTTGATGCAGATAAAAATTGATAAAGCGCAGGAGAAAGATTATCCATTAATCAATTCCGAACTACAACAATTGCTCATAACCTATGAAATAACTCCTTTTACCTTATCTTTGCAAATAATTCAGGCACATTTTCTGGCTTTTAATCTTAAAAAGACAGAAGAAGGCAAGGATATTATCAAAAAAGCGCTGGAATTAAATCTGAATGCCTATCAGCAGGCAGATGCGAAAATGGAGCTGGCAGACATTCTGCTTTTAGAAGAGAAATTCAATCAGGCACTTATTTATTATTCGCAAATTCAATTGGATTTGAAGAACGATGTAATGGCGCATGAAGCGAGTTTGAAAGCCGCCAAAACAAGTTATTACAAAGGTGATTTCGAGTGGGCTTTGAAACAGTTTAAAGAATTGAAGGCGGCGAATACGCAATTAATTGCCAATGATGCGCTCGAGTATTTTTTACTGATCAACGACAATACAGTTGCCGATTCAACACAAACCGCTTTGAAGCAGTTCGCCAAAGGTGATTTTTTGATGTATCAGAATAAAAAGCAGGAAGCAATAGCTCAGTTTCAGGGGATATTGAAAACGTTTAAAGGGCAGGAAATTGAAGCTGTTACAATGTTGCGTTTAGGTAAAATTTACGAAAGCCTGAAGGATTACACCTCAGCTTTGGCGCAGTATCAGCAGATTATTGACCATCATGGCGACGGAATTTATATAGACGAAGCATTGTTTTTCTCTGCAGAAATTTACAACGATGAATTGCATAATGCAGAAAAGGCAAAGCCTTTATATGAGAAGGTAATTTTTAATCATCAGGACAGTATTTACTTTGTTGATGCCAGGAAAAAATACCGGGAGTTAAGAGGAGACAAGAATTTGTAAAAGAAATAAATTTCAAAAAGCAAATTTCAAATTCCAAAAAATAGAATTAAAAACATGAGAATTGATTTTTAAGTTTCAGAAAAAAAAACTCAGAACCTTAGAGTCTTAGCATCTCAGAACCTTTTGAAAAAAAATGATTATTTACAACGTTACTACCAATATACACGAGAGCGTTCAGGAGCAATGGTTAAAATGGATGCAGGAAAAACATATTCCTGAAATTTTAGCCACACAAAAGTTTTCTTCGGCAAGAATTGTCAGGGTGATGATTGAAGAAGAAATGGGCGGAATTACCTATTCCGTTCAATATGTTACAGACAGTAAAGAAACGTTAGAGCGTTATTATATCGAAGACGAACCGGCATTTCATAGAGAAGCTTTGGAATTATTCGCGGATAAAATGCTTTCTTTCAGAACAGAGCTGGAAGTGATTTCGGAACATTAAAAGAGATCGTTAGACTGTTGGATTATTAGATGTTTTGAATAATTCAACAGTCTAACAATCTAAGAAAAGATGGAGATTCGGTTTCAAACAAAAGAAGAAAGTAACAAACAGCAACAGGAAGATTTCATGAAGTTGTCTAAAACCGAAAGAGTTTACGCTTTTTTTCGTTTGATGGAACAGGTAAGCAGGTTTCCGATTAAGAATAAAGAGGATAAGAATAAAGATAATTTTCTCATTGTGATTAAACCAAAATAGGATGTCATAATTGTGGAATCAAAACATTGATGAATTTATCACTGGAAGACCTGATTACAAGTAAGATTAAAGCGAACAGAGCTAAAGATTTACTCGATATTCAGCAGCTTCGTGAAATAAATAAGAAGTAGATGACTTGATTTTTGGATTATTCGATAATCTAACAATTTAAGTAGTCTGACAATCTAAGAATCTAGAAAAGAGAATGGAAAAAGTAAAAGCTAAAAAACATTTAGGACAACACTTTTTAAAGGATGAAAGTATCGCTAAAGCAATTGCAGATACCTTAAGCCTGAACGGATATGATGAGGTTTTAGAAATAGGGCCGGGGATGGGTGTGTTGACTAAGTATTTGCTTGACAAACCAATTAATACACACGTGATCGAGATCGACACAGAATCGGTGGCGTATTTAGGTGAAAATTATCCAAAATTAAAAGATAACATTATTTCTCAGGATTTCCTGAAGTACAATATTAATGAGGTTTACGAGAACAAGCAATTCGCTATTATCGGAAACTTCCCTTACAATATTTCAACACAGATTGTTTTTAGAACTTTAGAATTTAAACATCAGATTCCGGAATTTTCGGGGATGTTTCAAAAGGAAGTTGCAGAACGAATCTGCGAGAAAAAAGGATCAAAGGCTTACGGAATCTTATCCGTTCTGGCTCAGGCTTTCTATACTACAGAGTACCTGTTTACAGTAGATGAAAACGTCTTTATTCCTCCGCCCAAGGTGAAGTCGGGTGTGATGAGAATGACCCGAAAGGAAGATTATAGTCTTCCGTGCGGAGAAAAATTGTTTTTCACAGTAGTGAAAACGGCTTTTCAGCAAAGACGAAAAACATTACGTAACAGTTTGAAAACATTAAATTTAACTGATAAGTTGCGAGAAGACACTATCTTTGATAAACGTCCTGAACAGCTTAGCGTAGAAGAATTTATTGAACTGACTCAAAAAATAGAAGCCGATGGAGTTCAAAGTTAGCAAAGACTTAATTCAACAATTAGAAGAGCACATTGTTAAGAAAAATGACAAGGAACTTGAAATTTTACTTAACGATTTGCACCATGCTGATATAGCCGAAATTCTGGACGAGCTGGATTTCGATGATGCAACCTATATTTTTAAGGTTTTAGATAGTGATAAAACGGCCGAGATTCTTCTGGAACTAGAAGATGATCTTCGTGAAAACATCTTAAGCCGTCTGTCGCCTAAAGAGATTGCAGAAGAGCTTGATGAGCTTGAAACCAATGATGCGGCGGATATTATCGCCGAACTTTCGCAGGACATTAAAGCAGAGGTAATCTCTGAGTTAAATGACGTTGAACACGCAAAAGACATTGTTGAATTATTGCGTTACGACGAGAATACTGCCGGAGGTTTGATGGGGAAAGAGCTGGTGAAAGTTAATGAAAACTGGAACGTTCTTACTTGTGTCAAAGAAATGCGTATTCAGGCCGAGAATGTTTCCAGAGTACATTCAATCTATGTCGTTGACGATGAGAATCGTTTGAAAGGCAGACTGTCTCTTAAAGATTTATTGACCACTTCAACCAAAACACAGATCGGAGATATTTACATCAGAAAGTTAAATTTTGTAAATGTTGATACCGAAGATGTTGAAGTGGCCCGTATCATGCAGAAATACGATTTAGAGGCAATTCCGGTGGTCGACGAGTTAGGCCGTTTGGTAGGAAGAATTACGATTGATGATATCGTAGACGTAATTAAGGACGAAGCCGATAAAGATTATCAGTTGGCAGCGGGTATTACACAAGACGTTGAATCAAACGATAGTGTTCTGGAATTGACCAAGGCACGTTTGCCATGGCTTTTAATTGGAATGGTAATCGAAATTGTTGCATCATTTGTACTAAAGGGTAACGAAGCCACTTTTCAGAAATATTCAACTCTGATTATTTTTGTACCGTTGCTTTCTGCGACAGCAGGTAACATTGGAGTTCAGGCTTCGGCAATCGTTGTGCAGGGTTTGGCAAACGGAACACTAAAAGAATTCAGCAGAGGATACTTTAGCAAGGAGATAACCGTTTCGATGATTTCGGGAACTATTATTTCGTTGCTTTTACTGGGATATCATTCCATTATGTACCAACAGTACCTGGTAGGAATGGCCATTTCAATTTCGATGATTGTAGTAATTTTGTTTGCAGCGACTCTGGGAACTTTAGTGCCGTTGTTTTTACATAAAAATAAAATCGATCCTGCTATTGCAACAGGGCCCTTTATCACCACAACCAATGACGTATTTGGTATTATGCTCTACTTTGGAGTAGCCAAACTTATTCTTGGATTTTAAGTTTTTGCAACAAATTAGTAGATAAGAGTGATTATTGATCTCTAAAATCGGCGTAATTTGTAACCGAATAATTCGCTATTAACCAGCCAAATAAAAGTAATGAAAGTACACATTATAGGAGGCGGAAACCTCGGGGTTTCTATTGCCTTGGGAATTGCTAAATTCTCTAAAAATAACCAGGTTACCGTTACAAGAAGAAACACGAGCAGTATTCAGTATTTATCAGAGCACGGAATTACGGTTTCATCAGATAATAAACATAGTATTCAGGAAGCTGATGTGGTTATTTTAACCATAAAACCCTATCAGGTAGACGTTGTTTTAGCAGAGATTTTACCTGTTATTAAAGGAAAAACAATTGCCTCGGCCGTAAGCGGATTGTCTCTGGACATGCTTCAGTCTAAAACCAATAATGAATTTGCAGTAGTTAGAATTATGCCCAATATTGCTGCGCAGTTTGGCGAATCGGCAACCTGTATTTCTTTTCCTGAACAAGACAGAGAAAAAGCATTACCAATTGTTGATTTATTTCAGGATTTGGGGACTGCTCCGGTAATTGATGAAAAATTAATGGATGCAGCAACTGTTCTTGGTGCCTGTGGAACAGCTTATGCCTTAAGATATATTCGCGCTTCTATGCAGGCCGGAATCGAAATTGGATTTGATTCTAATACCGCGTTGGCAATTGCGGCTCAAACGGTCAAAGGAGCGGCAAAAATGTTGTTGGAGGAACAAGTACATCCGGAACAATTAATCGACCGTGTAACGACGCCTCAGGGCTGTACAATTGTAGGTTTGAATGAAATGGAGCATAATGGTTTCAGTTCGTCTTTAATAAAAGGAATAAAGACCTCTTTGAAGCAAATTAAGGGTTAGGATAAGGAAATTCCAAATATTAAAAATCCCAAATTCCAATTTAGTTAAACTTGGAATTTGGGATTTCTGTTTTAGGACTACTATGGTTTTTAATTATTTCTATGACGAAGAAATGTATCGTTAGTTAATTTCTACAATATTCAATTAGATTAGCGATTTCTTCTTTGTGTAAAACTTTTGAAAATGTTGCTTTATGATAATCAATTCCAAATTCTTCAATTTTTGTATTGTTTATTTTGCCCTTTTTGTTAATTAACCATTTTACAAACACTAATGAATCTGTTTCGCTAAGTGCAGGTCCAGTTGATCTGACATGTTTTTTATGACAGGCTGCACAATTTGAATTAAAAATCTCTTTTCCCTTGGTTGCTTTTTCTGTTAAATTAGGTGTTCCGCAAAACTCAGGAACAGGTGTTCTACAATTAAAAGCTGGCGGAACGTATGTTTTTATCTGATACAATATTACTGCAACAAGAATAGTAATAAGTGTTATTGATAAAAGTAATATTTGTTTAATTTTTTTCATTTAGAAAGGCAAACAGTATAAAAACTCCAATTACAATAGTGTTGGAATTTGGGAATTTTAATATTAGAATTTAAACATGTTTTCTGCTTAAAGTATATTTCAGATAAACTAACCCAAAAAGACCCGAAAGCACAGAGGCAATCAGAATAGCGATCTTCGAGAAAACAATAATTTCAGGATCTTTAAAAGCTAGAATAGTGATGAAGATGGACATGGTAAAACCAATTCCGCCCAGCATTCCGGCACCTAGTATATGAGCCCACTTTAAGTTTTTAGGTAAGCTGCACAATCCAAGACTTACACCAATAGCCGAGAAAAGTAAAATCCCTAAAGGTTTGCCTACTACAAGCCCCAGGATAATTCCAAATGTATTAGGGTGATTCAATCCTTCGTGCCAATCTGACTGAATAGCAATACAGGTATTAGCAACAGCAAACAAAGGCAGAATAAAAAAGGCAACCGGTTTGTGTAGAAAATGCTGTAATTTATAAGAAACAGAATTTTCATCGCCATTTCCAAACGGAATTACAAAAGCCAGAATTACTCCTGTGATGGTAGCATGAACACCTGAGTTTAACATGAAATACCACATTACAACACCTCCGATAAGATACGGGATAAGGTTGTGAACTTTCAAACGATTCAAAACAAACAAGAAAACCCAGATTCCCAACGCAATTGCAAGATTTATAAATGCGATTGAGGTTGTATAGAATATGGCAATAACGATTATGGCTCCCAAGTCATCTATAACAGCCAAGGCAGTTAAAAAAACTTTTAGCGACGAAGGAACTTTTTTTCCTAAAAGAGATAAGATTCCGATGGCAAAAGCGATGTCGGTTGCCATTGGGATTCCTGCTCCGTTTTGAGTTGCTGTTCCAAAATTTAAAATCAGAAAAATACCGGCAGGAACTAACATTCCGCCCAAGGCTGCCATGATAGGTAAAGAGGCATTTTTAATATTAGACAATTCACCGTGATAAATCTCCCTTTCTAATTCTAAGCCAATTAACAAAAAGAAAATAGCCATTAAACCATCATTAATCCAGTGTGTAATTGAATGTCCGTTGAGGTCTTTTTCCCAGAAAGCAATATATTCCGTTTGATAAGACGAATTGGCAAGACAAAGCGATATGATGGTGACAAAAAGCAGGAGTAGTCCCCCTGATTTTTCATTGTTGAAGAAGGCTTTAAAAGTTTTTGTTAATTTCATTTTTATAAAAGTTCAGTGAATTTAGAAGGGATTTTTTGGAGGCATATATTTTCAAAGTTAAAAAAAAATGAACGAATAAAAAATTCAGGTGTATCGCGTTACGGGATGCGGTTGCGGTATTAAATAAAAAAAACCGCTAATAGTAAGCGGTTTGGAGTGTTTCTTAGAATGTAGCAGCTGCTTCTAAAATTAAGGCTGTCACTTCTTTGGGGTGTGATGCGAGCGAGGCATGTCCTGCGTCGAGACGAATGATCTTTTTAGGGTTTATTCGCTCTGCCATTTCTTTTTCTGTTTCCGGTGGAATCATGTTATCGAAGTTGGAAATTTGATACCAGCTTGGTTTGTTTTTCCATGCCGGTTCACCTGCGATGTCTCCAAAGCATTGTCCGTGTATTGGTTTTTGGGCCAGTGATAAGACCAGTGTTTCTTTATGGTCTAAATCCTGAGCAAATGCATCATGAAACTCATCATATTTAATCCATAGAAAACCTTTTGGGTCAGGATAAATACTGGCTCCGCCCGATCCTGGTCTGCGGCCTAAAAGAGCTCCCAGACTATCTCCTGCATCAGGAGCAAATGCTGCAATGTAAACTAAGCCCACCACTTTATCATGATGTCCGGCACCCGAAATTACTGCTCCTCCATAAGAATGTCCTACCAGAAGTACTTTTCCTTCCTGAGCATCAATTAAATCCTGAGTTTTATTTATATCATCTTGTAAAGAAGTCAAAGGGTTTTGAACGCTTCGCACTTTATATCCCTCTTTTACGAGTCCCGGAATTACATGTTGCCAATGTGAGCCATCTCCCCAAGCACCGTGAACCAAAATAATGGTTAAATCTTTTGTTGCCATAATTACTGTTGTTTAATTGATTAAAATAGAATTGTTAATTTAAAATTCAATATGTCATGTAGCAAAATGGGGCGAGTTGTCCTCTGAAGTAAAAATCTATGTATAAATGTATGAAATTAAATAATTCGTTAATGTTAAGATATAGAGAACTTTGTGTAGTAACTGTTTTAATTTCAGTGGCTAAGGTTCTTGCCTGAAAACCGGGAAGCTACTGCAGTCAAATTTTTTAAAGTCATTTTTCTTTACATCTCTGTGAACTCCGGAAGCTAATAGTCGAAACAGAAAAATTAAATAAAGAATAAGCTGTATTTTTGTTTTATAAAAATAGCATACAATGAGTATAAAAATTCTTCATATTGATAGCAATCATCCGGTTTTATGGCAACAACTGGAAGATGTAGGTTTTGAAAATTACGCAGATTTTAAATCTTCTAAAGAAGAAATTGAAGCGAAAATTGCAAATTACAACGGAATTGTGATCCGAAGCCGTTTTAAAATTGATAAGACCTTTTTAGATCAGGCGACTAACTTAAAGTTTATTGCTCGTGTAGGGGCTGGCCTGGAAAGTATTGACTGTGAGTATGCCGAAACAAAAGGAATTCATTTAATTGCCGCGCCCGAAGGAAATCGCAATGCAGTTGCAGAACATTCGCTGGGAGTGATTTTGTCTTTGTTTAATAATCTCAATCAGGCAGATGCCGAAGTGAAATCAGGACATTGGAATAGGGAAAGTAACCGCGGTCATGAATTAGATGGTAAAACAGTGGGGATCATTGGTTACGGAAATATGGGAAAAGCATTTGCGAAAAAACTTCGCGGCTTCGAGACGGAAGTGTTGTGTTACGATATTCTGGATAATGTAGGCGATCAAAATGCGAAACAGGTGTCATTAGCTGAGCTACAGCAAAAAAGTGATGTTCTGAGTCTTCATCTTCCGTGGACTCCTGAAACGGATAAAATGGTGGATCAAAGTTTTATAAATGCTTTTTCAAAACCCTTTTGGATTATAAATACCTCACGCGGTAAAAACATTGTCACAGCAGATTTAGTAGAGGCGATGAAAACTAAAAAGATTTTAGGCGCGGGTCTTGATGTTTTGGAGTATGAGAAATTATCTTTCGAAACCTTGTTTCAGGAAGAAAGTACACCAGAAGCCTTGCGATATTTAATGGAGTCTAAAAATGTTTTACTGACACCTCATATTGCCGGCTGGACATTTGAAAGTCATGAACGACTGGCTCAGGTGATAGCTGACAAGATAAAAGCGGTCTTTAACAGCTAGTTTTCTAGGATGAGATTCAAATTTAACTTCCTTTTTACAATTAAATAACGAGTTTTTTCTGAAGAGTTTTTGGGTTATAATTAGTTTTTAATATTATTTTTTAATAATATTGTTTCTAAATAAGGAGTAACCGAAAATCCCAAGAGTAGGACATAACCAATTAATTTTAACTAGTAAAAAATGGAAAACGATTTTAAAGAAACGTCAAATAATTTTAATGACCAAATTCCGGTATTCAAAGTAGATCCAATAATGGTGTTGCTTTTTAGTTTTTTAACTTGCGGATTGTACTTGATTTATTGGAATATTAAAGTATCTGAGGTTTTTAATGCCGTAGCAGGAAAAGAGGTAATCTCTCAGCCAGTTGCAATCTTTGCAGGATGCTGTATGCCGGTAAATATTTATTTTTATTATTTAGCTGGAAAAGAAGCGTTGCCAAAAGTTTATCAAAGAACTGGAGAGCTTCAAAAAGACCAGTCAACTTTATTAATTGTTTTAGGGTTCTTTTTTCCTATGGCAGCAGCAATGATTGTACAAGGTGATATCAACAGATTATACAAATAATAGTAGAATAAAACGTAAAATTTACGGAATTATCGGTGCAGCAATTACACTGATAATTCCGTTTTTTTTAATGCTCGACAACCATAACGACCATCTGGAGACAGATCAGTCGTTTTGTCCTTTTAAAATGGTAACCGGTTTCCCTTGTCCGGGTTGCGGAATTACCAAGTCATTAGTTTATTTTTATGAAGGCGACATCTATAAATCGCTTAGTTACCATATTCTGGGCCCGTTTGTAATTGTATTTTGCTGGCTCACTATAATTATACTGACTACTGAAATTATTACTAAAAAAGAATATTTTTCAGGGCTACTGTACAATAGAAAATTAGCTTACAACATGGCTTATTTTTTAGGCTTTTATCATTTGATACGATTGGTTCTATTTATTAGAGAAAGCTCTTTTGATGATATTTTGCATCAGTCTATCTGGTTTTAAGTCTAAGAATTCCATCCACATAATGTTGAATTTAGAATAACTAAAAATCACTATAAAAATGGAAAACAGTAAAACAGAACATTGGAACAATCCTCCGGTTCATCGGGAGGAGAATAAAAAAGTAGTTGCAGGAATCCTGGCAATCTTATTAGGTGCGCTGGGTATTCATAAGTTTTATTTAGGATACAATAAAGAAGGCGTTATCCAGCTTATTCTCGGATTTATTTTTGGAATAGGAGGCATAATAGGTGTGATCGAAGGAATAATTTATCTCACCAGATCAGATGAAGAATTTTATCAAACCTATCAGGTTGGACAGAAAGGCTGGTTTTAAGTGTCTGAATCCTTCAAAAAAATAAATAAAAAATTCCAAATTCCAATAGGCTGAGCTCTTTTTGGGATTTGGAATTTTTTATTTGGAATTTGAAACTATTTTTGATTAATCCTCTTTCTCTGATAATTTGCGTTCTAATTCTATCTGAAATTCTTCAATAACAGGTTTCATGGTACTTTCAGGAATATCTGCTATTCTAATGTACATTAAGCCGTCTACAGCATTGTTGAACAAAGGATCAACATTAAAGGCGACTACACGGGCATTTTGCTTGATGTATTTTTTGATCAAAACTGGCAAACGTAAATTTCCTGGTTCCAGTTCATCAATAATCTTGTCAAACTTGTTCAGGTCAGACTCGGCTTCGTCGAAGATAAAATCTTTATCAGCGTCTTTTAATTTTACCTTGTACGCTTTTTTAGGGTGAATGTATTGTGCAATATAAGGATCATAATAGTTAGACTTCATGAACTCAATCATTAACGATTTAGAGAAGTCAGAAAACTGATTGCTGATACTTACACCACCAAGCAAATATTTATGTTCCGGATAACGTAAGGTAGTATGAATAATTCCTTTCCACAACAAGAACAAAGGCATTGGTTTTTGCTGGTATTCTTTGATGATAAAAGCACGTCCCATTTCGATTGATTTGTGCATCATATCATGCAATTCCGGTTCAAACCTGAAAAGATCCGTTAAATAAAAACCTTCAATACCGTGTTTTGGATAGATTTCAGAACCTAATCCCATGCGATAAGCACCAGCTATTTTTTTGGTGTCGTCATCCCACAAAAACATATGATGATAATACTGGTCGTATTCGTCTAAGTCAATAGATTCATTGGTTCCTTCGCCCACTTCACGGAACGTAATTTCACGTAAACGACCAATTTCGTGTAAGATATTCGGAATTGATTTTGCACGCGCAAAAAATACTTCGTAGTTTTTACTCTGCAACAACCTGCAGTCACTGTTTCTTAACGCACAAACCTCGTCAATCATTTTTGACTCATTTGCCGGAGTTGCAATTTTTTTAGGTGCTTTCGGAATCTTTAAGCTTGCGGTGTCTAATAATTTGCTGTCTTTCTCAAAAGGATTAGCCAGCATATAGGTTTTCTTTCTTAAAAATTCAGAATATTCTTCAAATGATTCGATTTCATTTTGTTCGTTCACCGAGATCGGTTTTCCGATACGAACTTTAATCACACGGTCTTTTTGCGTAAGCAGCTCCGAAGGTAATTTTGCTGTACGTAAAGTATCGTCAATCTTAGAAAGCCAATAAAACAACTTACTGTTTTTGGCATGGAAATAAATAGGGATAACCGGGACTTTGGCTTTTCGGATTAACTTCAAAGCACCTTCTTCCCAAGGTTTATCCACGACTAATTTTCCATCCTTGTAAGTCGAAACTTCCCCGGCAGGGAAAATTCCCAACGGTTTCCCGTCACTTAAATGGCGTAAGGTTTCTTTAATCCCCACCACGCTTGATTTAGCATCCTTATGATTTTCAAAAGGATTAACAGGCATGATGTATTTTTTAAGCGGAACAATTCTATGTAGTAAAAAGTTGGCAATGATTTTAAAATTAGGTTCTCTTTCAAGCATTAATTTTAAAAGTAAAATACCATCAATTCCCCCCAGAGGGTGATTTGAAATGGTAATATAAGCACCATCTTTCGGTAAACGTTTTAAATCTTCTTCGGGAATTTCAAATTTGATTTCCATCTCATCCAAAATCCCGTTTAGAAATGCAACATCCTCTAAATGTTTATTGTGATCGTAAATTTTATTTAGAGTAGATATTTTAAGGACTTTCATAAGAAGCCAGCCCGAAAAAGTACCCAAAACTCCGTACTTATCAACATTTATCGCTTTTGCAACTTCTTTCGCGGTAACTAAACCCATGTACTATTTTTAATTTATTAAGAGCAGCGAACAAAGATAACAAAAAACTCTACTTTTCGCTGTTTCAAATGCAAACTTTCCACTTTTTTATTACATTTGAAATCCTAAAAAAAACACTGATGAAAATTATTTCTTATAATGTAAACGGAATACGTGCCGCAATAACCAAAGGTTTTATTGAATGGCTGCAACAAGCTAATCCAGATGTGATTTGTCTTCAGGAAATAAAAGCTACAGAAGAGCAAATTCCGGTTGAGGATATCACCGCTGCCGGTTATCCCTATCAATATTATTATCCGGCAACTAAAAAAGGATATAGTGGCGTTGCTATCCTGTCTAAAACAAAACCTAATAATGTGGTTTACGGAACGGGAATTCAGCATATGGATTTTGAAGGACGTAACCTTCGTGCCGATTTTGATGATTGTTCTGTAATGAGTTTGTACCTGCCTTCAGGAACTAATATTGAAAGACTGGATCATAAATTTATGTTTATGGACGATTTTCAAACTTATATTAACGAGTTAAAATTAATGATTCCGAATCTGATTATTTGTGGTGATTACAACATTTGCCATGAAGCGATTGATATTCACGATCCGGTTCGAAATAAAACGGTTTCAGGATTTTTACCGGCAGAACGTGCCTGGCTAGACGCATTCATGAAATCAGGCTTTATCGACAGTTTCCGTCATTTTAATAAAGAACCGCATCATTATTCCTGGTGGAGTTACCGTGCAGGAGCCCGAGGAAACAACAAAGGCTGGCGTATCGATTACAATCTGGTGAGTAATGTTATGGAGCATAGGTTAAAAAGAGCCGTAATTCTTCCGGATGCCGTTCATTCAGACCATTGTCCTGTTTTAGTCGAAATAGAGTAAAAGTGGTATTGTTATTGTTGAATGAATTACCGTTTAAATTTAAACATTGACATAGTCATTGGTATTGAGTTTTTACATGGCACGATTATTAATACCCTCCAAATAAAACAAAAAATGATTAAAAAGGCCTCTGTCGGATTACTGGTTGTAGCAATGTCTATGACCTCATGCGTGTCCAAGAAAATTTACAACGATCTTGAAACCAAATATTCGGATCTGAAAAAAGAAAATCGTTCCATTACGGATGAAAATGAGAGTTTGCAGAAATCAAAAAATCAGTTAGAACTTGATCGTGACGCTTTAACAAAAGATTTAAATGCAACTAAAACGGATCTTGAAAAACAAAAAGCAGATCTGGCTGCTCAACAGAAAAAATACAAAGTACTTCAGGATTCTTATAATGCCTTGGAGAAAAACAGCAACGATGCTTTAGAAAGTAATATGGCTAAAAACCGTGAACTTTTGGCACAGCTGGAAGCGAAATCTAAAAAATTGGCTGATGAACAGGCTCGTTTGGATAAAACAGCAAATCGTCTGAACGAATTGGAAGCAATGATCGCAGCAAAAGAAGAAGCAATGCGTAAATTGAAAGAGACCCTGTCGAAAGCTTTAAACGGTTTTGAAGGCAAAGGACTAACGGTAGAACAGAAAAACGGAAAAGTATATGTTTCGATGGAAAACAAACTGCTTTTTAATTCAGGAAGCTGGGCCGTTGGTACCGAAGGTAGAAAAGCTGTAGTGGAACTTGGAAAAGTGTTAGGGGATAATCCCGATCTTTCGGTTTTAATTGAAGGACATACTGATGATGATCCTTACGCAGGTTCAGGACCGATTGCCAACAACTGGGATTTGTCTACCAAAAGAGCCACTGCCATTGTGAACATTCTAAGTGAAAATACTAAAATCAATAAGCAAAAATTAACGGCAGCAGGCCGTAGCGAATTTTCTCCTCTGGCAAGTAATGCTACTCCGGAAGGAAAAGCAAAAAACCGTCGTATCGAGATCATTTTAACGCCAAGATTGGACGAGATTGCGGAGATGCTTAATAGTATAAATTAAGACGCTAAGGTTCTAAGGGGCTAAGTCTCTAAGATTTTAAAAAAAAAGGTTCAAAGTTTTACTTTGAGCCTTTTTTAATTGTTTACAATTTAGCTTTAATGTTTACGGTATAATCTTCGACCTGTCCATACTGAAAAGTTCCACAGCCGGTTCCAAAAGGCGGGTCGGTAACAGGTGTACCGGGCAGAGATAATATACTTCTCATCTCAATCCTCATTCTGGTAGAACCTAGCGATGCTGTGGAGGGGATGGTAATTGTTCCGCTTACAGGATCAGTACCTTGTTTACTTTTCCAGACTGTTTCTCCCGGATCAGTGAAGTCGCCATCTTGATTGTAATCGATGTAGACAAAAAATTGTACGCCAAAGCCATCTTTTCCATATTGACTGTAAAGACCAGGTGTAAGTGAAATAGTATTGCTTGAACCTAATGCGAAATTGCCAGATATGTTAGTGAAATCTTCATAACCTCCTTTGCCTGTTGAAGCATTGTTGATACTGCCAAAAACGACTTTATCTAATCGCTCTTCACTAGTTATAATCCCTGCTGATTCACAATACTTAGGTGGTACTGATACTACCGGATCTTGTTTTACTTCTTCTTTTACTTGTTCTGGAGGTGTTTTAGTGTTTTCTTCAGTTGAACATGCAAAAAATGAGAAGGTCAGAATTCCCAGAATAATTTTTTTCATTTTGTTTGGGGTTTAAGGTGTTAAAAATTTATAAGATAATTGTTGTTCAGAGCAACTGTATGTTGCTGTGAGCAAGTAAATTTATAGAGACTATTCTTATACATTCTTTTAAAAGAAATGTCTGGTTGATGACTTGTAACAATTGGGGCGTTGCAGGTGGCAAAAGGTAAAATCTAACCTTATCTTTTTTTTAACTTTTGAGAGATTTTCATTTGAAGAATCGCTTCGTATCTTTGAGTTTTAATAGTCGAATGCTGAAAGCTTAAAATTGTAGCAACTCAGCTCCTTAGTAACTTAGAGCTTTAAGAAGAAATGAAATACACCACTTTACCCCATACCGACATAAAAGTTAGTAAAATCAATCTCGGAACGATGACTTTCGGGCAACAGAATACAGAAGCCGAAGGGCATCAGCAAATGGATTACGCATTGGAGAGAGGCGTTAATTTTTTTGACACAGCCGAAATGTATTCCGTTCCCGCACGTGAAGAAACTTACGGAAGTACAGAGAAAATTATAGGAACCTGGTTTAAGAAATCGGGAAATCGTGACAAAGTGGTATTGGCTACCAAAATTGCTGGTCCGAATCCTGCGTTCACATACATGCGTGAAAAAGGTGATTTCTCACCAGCGAGCATCAAATATGCTTTAGAGAACAGTTTAAGACGTCTGCAAACCGATTATATCGATTTGTATCAGATGCATTGGCCGGAGCGAAAAACCAATTGTTTTGGACAACGTGCTTTTAACGGTCACGACGATGTTTGGGAAGACAACTTCAGAGAAGTACTAGAAACATTTGACGGCTTAATTAAAGAAGGTAAAATAAAACATATTGGAGTTTCGAATGAAAATGCCTGGGGAATGATGCGCTTTTTAGAAGAAAGCAAATACCAGAACCTTCCAAGAATTAAAACAGTTCAAAATCCGTACAGTTTGCTGAATCGTCTTTTTGAAGTAGGTTCTGCCGAAGTTTCAAAGTATGAAAATGTGGGATTGTTGGCTTATTCTCCTTTGGCCTTTGGAGTTTTGACGGGTAAATTTTTAACCGGAGAAGCACATCTAAATGCCAGAATTAATCTTTTTCCGCAATATACACGTTACAATAGTGCGCAAAGTACACAGGCCACAAAATTATATCAGGAAATCGCGATTAAACATGGCTTAACCTTAACCCAATTAGCGATGGGATTTGTGTTACAGCAGCCATTTTTAACAAGCGCTATTATTGGTGCCACAACTATGGAGCAGCTAAAAGAAAATATTGATACGATTGATGTAGTGTTGTCAGAAGAAATTATAGCCGAAATTAATGCTGTTCAGGCCATAATTCCTGATCCGGCTCCTTAATTAGTACTACTAAATTAAACACAAATTCCACAAATTAACACGGATTGAACTCGTGTTAGTTTGTGGAATTTTTATGTAGAGGATAAGTGATTTCAAACCTAAAATTAGTGCCAATCCATGAAATCCGTGTTTTACAGGTCAAATTCGTCTTCAATCGCTAAAGAATCATTCTTTACCGCTGTAGAATCCGGAGCTTTAATTCTTATCAGCGAACGCGCATTTCCCGAAATGTAAACGGGTAATTGTCCAAGCGTATCTTCAGGAACCAACAAACCTCTTCGGAACATTAAATTCTTCAGGAATTTTTGATTTTTCAATGCGTAATCCCTTAAATTGCCTTGATCATTAAATTGATACATGAATTTTCTGGGTTTCGGAATAATTGTCGCTAAGTACAGACATTCATCAACATTCAAATTAGCGGGGCTTTTCTGGAAGTAAAAATGACTTGCTTCTCCAATCCCGTACACATTAGGGCCCCATTCGATAATGTTGAAATAAACTTCCAGCATTCTTTCTTTGCTTACAACGCGATTGTTCTCTAAAATGTATACCAGTAAAATTTCTTCGAGTTTACGTGAAAGCGTTTTTTCTCTGGTCAGGAAAACATTTTTAATCAGCTGCATGCTAATGGTACTTGCGCCGCGTGAGAATTTTTTGGTTCTGATGTTCTTTAAAATGGATTGTTTAAAAGCTTCATTAATAAAACCACGATGCGAAAAGAACGACGGATCTTCAGTCGTCAGAACACATTTTCGTAAATAAGGTGAAATTTGATCTAAAGGCGTATAGTTAGGGTTTGCATTTCCAACCAAAACCGGGCGTTGCAGCACATTCTGAATAATAGCGCGATAAACAAACTCTCCATTCAGCTTGTTAAGATCTGCTTCGCCGTATTTCGTGATTTTTAAACCTTCTTTGTTAAGTTTACTATCAAAAACCAAAGCATTCGGTTTGTTTTTATTGAATTTAAAATCGAGCTTGTAGTCAAAACTTCCGGCAGCTTCCATTCCTTCAAAATGGGTAAACAAACCTTCGGGCAGAGAAACAATAAAATCTTGTGCCTGCATTTTAGGAATGTTTACTTTTAAAGTATAAACGGTATCTTTCTCAGTGTCATAAGAAACATAAGGATGCAGTTTGATTTTATTCAACTGCATGGTCGAAGTGCTGTCGATCGAAATAAAACTATCTCCCAGTAAGAAACGATAATCAAAACGGGCATTTTTAATCACAACATCTTTGCTGGCAATTTTCGGATGATTGATTTTTAAATTAGTGATAGACGTATAACCGTCAAGATGTAATTCGCTGCCGTCTTTTTCAATATTCTGAACATTCAGGCGAATCGAATCAAAGCTCGCTTTTAAGTTGTAACGTTCGTCTAAGTACGGAACACGAATGGCTCCGGTATCGAGATTAAAAAAACGAATGTCAGCTTTTTTATTTCTCGGATCGGCAAAGCCTTTGATGTTCCATCGCTGATCAAAATCTTTGCTTTGAACATGAAGGTTGGTTTCAAGCTGTTTGTTGTCTAAAACCAGTTTGTTGATGGCTACAGACGTTTTTTTTCCATTGTCATCAATTCTGAAATTTAAATTCTCAAGCTTCATATCGGTCGGAACCAGATTTAATAGTTTCGAAATGATGCGATAAGCAAAGGAAGCGTATTTGCGTTTTTCGTTTTTGTCAGAATCTGATTTGTCTTTTTTTAAGAAAGCATCAAAATTGCGAACATTTCCTTTTTTAACCAGTTGAATGTAGCCGTTGTTGACTTTTAAAGTTCCAATTTGAACATCACCAATCAATAAATTGGCAAGACTGATGCTGGTTTCTATTTTTTGAATATGACAAAGTGTGTCGGCATTTTTAGGAACCAGAATAACGTTGGTTAATTTTATGCCGGACAAACCGTCAAATGAAGCTGATTTTACGGAAAATGTACTGTTGTATTCCGTATTCATTTTGTGAGTTACTTTAGCGATAGCTTGTTTGAGAAGTGAATCGCGAAAAAAGTAAAATCCTAAAAAAAGCACTACCAATACCAGGGCAAGTATCAGAAGTGCTTTTGCTATTTTTTGTTTTGGAAATTTCATAGGTAGGTTGATAAAAATTAACCAAAAAGAATACTGGCCACATCTTCGATTTTAGCCACCAATTCAATTTTGATTCCTATATTTTTTAACGCAATTTTATTGTATTTGGATACAAAGATAGTGGTGAATCCAAGTTTTTCAGCTTCCTGAATACGCTGATCAACACGATTTACCGGGCGAATTTCACCTGAAAGTCCAACCTCTCCGGCAAAACAGAAACCTTTGGTTACCGGGATGTCTTCATTGGAGGATAAAATTGCAGCAACAACAGCTAAATCAATTGCGGGGTCATCGACAGAAATTCCACCTGTAACATTCAAAAAGACATCTTTCGCTCCTAAACGAAATCCGGCTCTTTTTTCGAGAACCGCTAAAATCATGTTTAATCTTTTGGCATTGTAACCGGTTGTACTTCGTTGCGGAGTTCCGTAAACTGCAGTACTCACTAGTGATTGTATTTCGATCATCAAAGGACGCATGCCTTCAAGTGTGGTTGCAATTGCTGTTCCTGATAATTCTTCGTCTTTATGAGAGATTAAAATTTCGGAAGGGTTGGATACTTCGCGTAAACCACTGCCTAGCATTTCGTAAATTCCTAATTCGGCAGTAGAACCAAAACGGTTTTTTAGCGAACGTAAAATTCGGTACACATGATTGCGATCGCCTTCAAACTGTAAGACTGTATCGACCATGTGTTCGAGGATTTTAGGTCCGGCAATATTTCCGTCTTTTGTGATATGTCCGATCAGGATAACCGGAATATTAGTTTCTTTGGCAAATTTGATGAGTTCCGCAGTGGTTTCTCGGATTTGAGAAATACTTCCTGCAGTAGATTCAATATAATCGGTATGTAAAGTCTGAATCGAATCGATAATTACAATTTCAGGCTGTATGGCTTCAATTTGTTTGAAGATATTCTGTGTTTTAGTTTCCGTTAAAATGTAGCAATTGTCACTGTTAGGAGTGATTCTCTCCGCGCGCATTTTGATTTGCTTCTGACTTTCCTCGCCGGAAACGTATAAGGTTTTGTAAGGTAATTTAAGTGAAATTTGGAGCAAAAGCGTACTTTTTCCAATACCCGGTTCACCTCCTAAAAGCGTTAAGGATCCCGGGACAATCCCGCCTCCCAAAACACGGTTTAATTCACCATCAGTAGTATTCATTCGAATTTCCTGTGCGGAATCAATTTCGTTAATTTTTAAAGGACGCGGCGCTTTACCGTTTGAAGTAGGTTCGCTTTTCCAGGCTACTTTTTCCTGCTTCTGGATAATTTCTTCGGCAATAGTATTCCATTCTTTACAGGCATTGCATTGCCCTTGCCATTTGGCATACTGAGTTCCGCAGTTCTGGCAAAAAAAGGAAGTTTTAACTTTTGACATTATTTGGTGGTTTTTGCTAATGCATTCATCTGGTCCATTTTCTCGTACATCAAATCTTTATTCAAATCACCTATTGGTTCCATTTGAGAAGCATTTTGGTATTTTTTAGAAGCTCTTTTAGGATCTCCCATTTTTTCGTACATCAGTCCTAATTCATATTCTCCCAACATGGCTTTCGGATAGTTTACGTTTCCAATTTCAGCCATTTTGCCTAATTCGTCGTAAGCGTTCTTTTTTAGAATAAGGTTTTCAATTACTTTAAAATCACTCATTCTTACCGGAATCTGAACTCCCAGAACTTTAGACATGGTATTGTATTTGTTTTCTAAATAATCAGCATATCCGGTTTCCAGAACGGCAATTTTATTGTTGTATTCAGCGGAATTAATAGGCTTGTAAACATCGAAAATCTGATATAAGGCACTCGGAATTGCATGTAAAACCTGAGTGTAATGAGTGGTGCCTTTAAATAAATCGTATTTGTAACTTACTAACGGATTATTGGCAATTTTTATATTGCTGTCTAATTTTTCGATAGGTTCTTTGAGTTTTTTATTGTCTCCATCGGCTGCAGAAAGATAATAGAATACAGGTTCTGTGACTTTGGCAAGTTTCTCAGGTACTCTAATTTCCATTTTATTTGCCAGTTCCGGACTAAAAGCAATATAGGCATTAAAAAGAGGCTGCTCTTTGTAAAGGTAAAAATTGATGAAGCTGGCGGTTACATCATGACCGGCAATAATCCTGAAAGGCGAGGTACGGTATTTTTTCTCAATGTAAGGAACTAATTCAGCTCCCACAAATTCAAAAAAGTTGGCTCCTTTTTCAAATGGCAGTCCGGTATTCTGATCAATTGTAGTATCGTCCTCGCGTTCGTCATTTTTATTCTGATGAACGCCAATGATGATCATCTCAGGTAAGTCTCCCCAATACGTGCCATAACTTACAGCGCCGGAAAAAGGATCGAATAAATAATCGCCATCCAGTAGGTATAAAACAGGATATTTTTTATCGGGATTGGCTTCGTAAGATTCCGGAAGTCCAATGGTTATTCTTCGTTCTTCTCCGAGCTTTTCGGATTTAATGTTGTCGAATTTTTTCTGCGAAAAGACAGAAAATGAAATTAAAGTAATAAGTAGGTAAACTTTTTTCATGAGTTGGGCATTTCAGTGAGTTAAAAAGTATTGAAATAATGTAGCAATATAACATTTTATTTGCTCTTTTATTATTGTAGGAATTTTAAAAACAGCAAGACGCTTTTGTTATTAAAGTCAATATTGAATTTAAACCAATAAAATAGTGTTTGTGTCAATTGGGAGTTGAACAAACTAAGTCGAATAAAGTGTGAAAGGAAAAACTAGGTTAACGAATTATCGTTTTCATTTGGGAAAATGATCCATGGTTTGAACGTTTTAGCTTCTTCAAACTCCAGGGTAGCATAAGAGATGATAATGATAATGTCGTCTTTTTGAACCTTTCTCGCGGCAGGTCCGTTCAGGGTAATTTCTCCTGAATTTTTCTCTCCCTTGATTGCGTAAGTTTCAAAACGTTCGCCATTATTGATGTTTACAATTGCTACTTTCTCGCCTTCAATGATGTTTGAAGCTTCCAGTAAAGTTTCATCAATAGTAATGCTGCCAATATAATTTAAATCAGCGCCAGTCACTTTTACTCGATGAATTTTAGATTTTATAACTTGAATTTGCATGGTGCAAAGGTAAATTAATTTAATGAAATGGTGTCAATCAACCTGATAGAATTAACAAATACCGCTATAAAGGCACGGTAGTTTTTGTCTTTATTTTTATCTTCTATCGGTAATAATGTGGATTCGTCAGCAATGACGAAATATTCGAGTTCAAATCTTTCGTTGTCTTTGAAAGAATTTTCGACAAACTGAATCGTTTCTTCAGGAGTGTCTTTCTGGAATATTTCTTTTGCTTCAGTAAGTACCTTAAAAATTATAGCTGCTTCTTTTCGTTCTTCTGCAGTTAATCGCTCGTTTCGGGAGCTCATGGCAAGTTGGTTGTCTTCTCTAAAAATAGGACAGCCCACAACATTTACGGGTAAATGATTTTTTTCGACCATTTTTTTAACAATCTGCAGCTGCTGAAAATCTTTTTCTCCAAAGTAAGCATTGGTAGGAGTTACGATTTCGAACAAACGTTTTACGATGGTTCCGACTCCGTTAAAATGACCAGGTCTGAATTTTCCTTCCATCTGATTTTCTAAACCGTCAAAATCAAAAGCTTCAGAAACAGTATGTCCTTCATAGATATCTTCTACGCTAGGAGCATATAGAATCATTTTGTCGCTTAAACCTCTCATTTTCTTTACATCTTCTTCTAAAGTACGTGGGTATTTTTCGAGATCTTCGGGGTTGTTGAACTGAGTTGGGTTCACAAAAATACTCACAACGGTATCGTCATTTTCTTTCAGTGATCTTTGCATTAAAGCCAGATGCCCTTGGTGTAAAGCTCCCATAGTGGGTACAAATCCAATAGTGGAATTTGCGGTTTTGATAGTTTTCAAATAGGCTATCAAAGCTACTTTACCGTAGAAAATATGCATGGCAGTATTATTAAAATTTACTGCAAACATAATATATTAGTTAATAACTGCATAAAATTTTGTAATTTTGCAACGTTTTTATTACCAAAAATTAAGTAAAATACTATTATGAAAGATAAGAGGATATTATATGTATCATCTGAAGTCGTGCCTTATCTGGCTGAAAATGAGGTTTCTTTAATGTCTTATGACGTTCCGAAAATGATTAACGATCAAGGAGGTCAGATTAGAATTTTCATGCCAAGATATGGAAATATTAATGAGAGAAGACACCAGTTACACGAAGTAATTAGACTTTCAGGAATGAACTTGGTAGTGAATGACTTAGATATGCCATTGATTATTAAGGTTGCTTCCATTCCGAAAGAAAGAATTCAGGTTTACTTTATTGATAATGATGAATATTTTAAACGTAAAGCAACTTTTGCCGATGAAGACGGGGTTTTGTATCCTGATAATGACGAAAGAGCTATCTTTTTTGCAAAAGGAGTTGTTGAAACTGTAAAAAAACTAAACTGGGTTCCGGATATTATCCATGTTCACGGTTGGTTGGCTTCGATGTTGCCTATTTACATGAAGCACTATTATAAAAATGAAGCTTTATTTTCTGAAACTAAGATCGTAACCTCGGTTTACGGACAATCTTTTGATGAGAATCTGGATTTAGAAATGATTAATAAAGTAAAATTTGACGGGGTTCCGCATGAATCAGTTGCTGATCTGGAAACCCCTAACTACGAAAATATCCTAAAAGCCAGTATATTGCATTCTGATGCTGTAATTATAGCTTCTGAGCATGTATCGCCAAGTTTAACAAAATTTATAGAATCTTCAGGAAAACCTTTTTTACCTTTCGCCACGAAAGATGCATTCGCTGAAGCGTATACAAATTTCTATAAAACAATGGGTCTCTAAATTTAAACTTTATTATTACACATGTACAATACTTCTTTTGTTAAGAAAATACTATTAGTTGCAACAGTTGTCCTTTTATATTCTTGCGATAAAGATTTTAATGCGATTGGTGATGGTTTGATCGGAGACGATCATTTTGGTCTGGAATCTGAAAAATATGAAGTTTTAGCTTATAATCAGGAAGTAACCCCAATTCAGTCAAACGGATCGGTAAATTATGGTTTAGGTATTTACGATAATGCAGTTTTTGGTAGTTCCGCTGCCAGTTTTGTGACTCAGGTTAGTTTGGATACGTATGCACCTACGATTGGTGATGCACCTGAAATAGTAAGTGTGGTGCTTAGTGTTCCTTACTTTAATCATGTAAAAACAGCAAACAGTGACGGAAGCCGAACTTTTGTACTGGATTCTATTTACGGAGCGTCTAATGGTAAAATTAAATTAGGGGTTTATGAGTCAGGGGTTCAAATGCGTAGCTCTTATTTTGACGGAGGAGCTCAATTTGCACAGTTGTATAATACAGATATGGATACAGATACAGGCGTAGCGGATTATATCAATTTTGATAAATCTAAAAAACCTTATGTCGCTACCGGGAAGCCTTTAAATGATGATCCTAACATAGCACAAAATGATGAATTTTTCTTCAATGCGAGTGAGATCACAGATGTAAGTACAGATCCTACAACAGGTAAAGAAACGAGTACTAAAGTTGCCCCTGAAATGCGCTTGAATCTGAATAAAGCTTTCTTTTTAGATAAAATTCTTAAAGCTCCGGCTGCAAAATTGGCCTCTGCCGATGTTTTTCAGGAGTATTTTAGAGGATTATATTTTAAAGTAGAACGTTCAGGTAGTAGCCCGGCTAATATGGCTTTGCTGAATTTTGCAACAAATGGTAAAATTACGATCAAGTACAAGGCTAAGACGGCTATAACAACAGATCCTGAGGATACAAAGGAGGATAAGACTTTAACGATTAAGTTAACAGGTGCTTCGGCAAGTTTGCTTAAAGAAGCAAAAGATCCTGCTTATGCCAGTGCAATAACTAATCCGAATAAGACGACCGGAGATGATAGACTTTATTTAAAAGGAGGGCAAGGATCGTTAGCAGTACTGGAACTGAATGGTTTTGGTGCTAAGCTGGATGAAATCAGAACAAAAAAGTGGTTAGTGAATGAGGCTAATTTAGTTTTCTCTATTGATTCAGATAAAATGACGGGATCTTATGAGCCTAAGCGAATTTATTTGTATAACCTGGATGATAATGTGCCTATTGTAGATTACGTTTCCGATGGAACTTCTTCTTCTAATCCGTTATTGAATAAGGCAATATATAGTGGGATTATTAATGTAGATCCTACAACCAAAAGAGGTACTACCTATAAAATTAGATTAACCAATCATATTCGTAATATGATTAAGAATGCAACTGTGAAAAACGTAAAGTTAGGTTTGGTGGTGACAGGTGATGCAAGCACAATAGCTTCTAACAAATTGAAACTAAAAAACAACGTTATCTCAGAGGCACCTAGAGCCTCCGTTATTAGTCCATTAGGGACGGTATTATTTGGAGGCACTTCAAGTGCAACTATTCCAGCAGGGAAGAAGTTACAGCTTGAAGTTTACTACACGAAACCAAATTAATAATTAATATATGTGTGGAATTGTTGGATATATCGGTCATCGAGAGGCTTATCCTATTGTAGTCAAAGGATTGAAGCGACTCGAGTACAGAGGATATGACAGTGCCGGTGTTATGTTGTATGACACTGAATCAGGGATAAAACTTTGTAAAACAAAAGGAAAGGTTTCGGATCTTGAGGTTAAAGCTAAAGAGAACTTAGACGCAACCGGAAGCATAGGAATTGGACATACACGTTGGGCAACTCATGGAGTTCCAAATGATGTAAACTCGCACCCGCATCTTTCTAACTCAGGAGAGTTGGTTATAATTCATAATGGAATTATTGAGAATTATGCGCCGCTAAAAGAAGAATTAAAAAAGAGAGGTTATACTTTTAAATCAGATACAGATACCGAAGTTTTAGTGAACTTAATTGAAGAAGTTCAGAAAAATGAAGGTTTGAAATTGGGTAAAGCAGTTCAGATTGCTTTAAATCAGGTAGTAGGAGCTTACGCAATTGCTGTTTTTGATAAAAAGAACCCAAATGAAATTGTAGCTGCCAGATTGGGTAGTCCATTGGCAATTGGTGTTGGAGAAGGAGAGTATTTTATTGCCTCTGATGCTTCGCCTTTTATTGAGTACACTTCAAATGCGATCTATCTGGAAGATGGTGAAATGGCAAACATTAGATTGCATAAGCCTCTTAAAGTTAGAAAAATTAAAGATGATTCATTAGTGGATCCTTACATTCAGCAGCTTCAAATGAACTTGGAGCAAATTGAAAAAGGAGGTTATGACCATTTCATGCTAAAAGAAATCTACGAGCAGCCAAGTGTTATAAAAGACACGTACAGGGGAAGGCTTCATGCCAATGAAGGAATTGTTCAGATGGCAGGTGTTGAAGATAATTTAGAGAAATTTTTAAATGCTAAACGAATTTTAATCGTTGCTTGTGGTACTTCATGGCATGCTGGTTTAGTTGCTGAATACATTTTTGAAGAATTTACCCGTATTCCCGTAGAAGTGGAATACGCATCAGAATTCAGATACCGTAATCCAATTATCAACAAAGACGATGTGGTAATTGCAATTTCTCAATCAGGAGAAACCGCAGATACTATGGCGGCTATTAAGTTGGCGAAAGAAAACGGGGCGTTTGTTTTTGGAGTTTGTAATGTCGTAGGTTCTTCTATTTCAAGAGAAAGTCATGCAGGTGCTTATACGCATGCAGGACCAGAAATTGGAGTAGCATCTACTAAAGCCTTTACCACTCAAATTACAGTTTTAACTATGATCGCATTGCGATTGGGTAAAGCAAAAGGAACGTTATCAAATACTGATTTCCATACCTATTTACAAGAGTTAGAGATCATCCCTGAAAAAGTAGCAGAAGCATTAGAGACGAACGACCGAGCAAAAGAAATTGCAGCAGCATTTAAAGATGCGCCAAATTGTTTGTATTTAGGACGTGGTTATAATTTCCCGGTAGCGCTTGAAGGAGCTTTGAAGCTTAAAGAGATCTCCTATATCCATGCTGAAGGTTACCCAGCGGCCGAAATGAAGCACGGGCCAATCGCTTTGATTGACGAGCACATGCCGGTTATCGTTATTGCGCCTAAGCAAGGGCATTACGATAAAATTGTAAGTAACATTCAGGAAATCAAATCCAGAAGCGGTAAAATCATTGCTGTAGTTACTAAAGGTGATACACAGGTTCGCGAATTAGCTGATTATGTAATTGAGATCCCTGAGACTTCAGATGCATTGTCTCCACTGATCACGACTATACCTTTACAATTACTTTCGTACTATATCGCAGTAATGAGAGGTTGTAATGTTGATCAGCCTCGTAATTTGGCAAAATCGGTGACGGTAGAATAGAAAAATTTATTTGAAACATATAAATGTTTAGAAATGCGAGGCTTAGGTCTCGCATTTTTTTTGTTGTTTTTTGTCGGAAATTTTAGATGTTGAGATTTTAATAATAAGTTTGCGTGATATATTTTAAATCATTTTTGAAAGTAATAATAATTGTTGTTTTGCCTTTAATTTTTATGCTTTTCGATGTTTTCTAGGAAGAGAATGATTTATATCGTAAAGAGAATTAATTAAAATAAAATGAATTTATATGAAGGATTTATCAGATTTAAAAAAGGTTTTTATGCTGGCATTATTGCTGCAGGGGATGATATCCTATGGTCAGGGTTTGCCTATAGTGGGGTTTGGGGATCCTGCAAATTATACTATTAATACTTTTAGTGTTCCGGGATCATCCGGTTTAGATTTGCATTGGCACGGAGGGATTCGTTTTGGAGATAAAACAGGTAGTGATGTTATGAGGATAGAGAATGGAAATGTTGGTATTGGAACATCAACTCCTGCAACTAAACTTAGTGTATTAGGGGTAATATCTAAATTGACAGAAACGGGAATTGACGGTACTTTTGATAACCTAATAAAGTATGGGCATAAATCAGATTTAGAAAGTGGTACAAGTTATGCAAATCGTTGGCATGGTATTGATGCTACAATTACTGCAGGAACAGCAGAGCAGAATAAATTAAAGTTTAGACTCTATAGTGGTGGAACAGGTAATTTAATACCGGTTGATGTGATGACTCTAGTTGGTAATGGAAATGTCGGGATTGGAACTTCTACCCCTTCTAACGTACAAGGCTGGGGCAGAGTATTTGATGTTGCTGGAGTTGATAATTCTAAAATTCTGGCAACTTCGAGAAATGGATTGTCTAGGGTGGGTATTTTTTCGCATAATGATTGGTATGGTGGTGGTGGATTTGTTGGTACAGAAAGTAATCATCCTTTACATTTAATAACAAACTATAATGTAAAAATGTCAATTCTTGCGAATGGTAATGTGGGAGTTGGAACATTAGTGCCAGATTCAAAACTTACCGTTGCCGGAAATATTCATGCACAAGAAGTAAAAGTGACGGTTAATGCAGGTGCAGTTCCGGATTATGTTTTTGCGAATGATTACAAATTAAAATCATTGGAAGAAGTGGAAAGTTATATTAAGAAAAACAGTCATTTGCCGGAAATACCATCGGCTAAAGAAATAGAGAAGAATGGTTTAATGCTGGCAGAAATGAATCTAAATCTATTGAAGAAGATGGAAGAAATGACCCTTTATATGATAGAACAGAATAAGAGAATAGAAAAACAAAATGAAAAAATTAGGGTTCTTGAAGAGAAGGTATTTGTTAAATAGGAAAGAAATGGAGATAAGATTTATTAGAATTGCCGCTGTGTTTTTAATTACTGCAGTTTCATCAGCACAGCAATTAGGTAGTGGATTTGCTGATAATGTTCCGGATTTAACACAACCTATAAAATCTGGGATTTATGAATTGAATACGACGAATTATGTAAATGGGGATGGAAGTGCGAGTTGGTATCATTTGTTTGTAATGAGACATTCCAATCAGAGTAATAATCATCAATTGCAGCTTTCTTCTTCTTATACCGAAAATGATAGATTGTTTTTTAGAAAAATAGCTAACACTCAAGGGGCTGTTTGGAATGAATTAGCGACTCGTGGGACGAATAATTTTATTGGTAACCAAAGTGTTTCCGGGAATCTTGGTGTTGGAACATTAAACCCCGTAACTAAATTGAGTGTGGTAGGAGGTATATCGAAGTTGACAGAAACAGGTGTTGATGGTATATTTGATAACCTGATAAAGTATGGGTATAAATCAGATTTAGAAAGTGGTACAAGTTATACTAATCGTTGGCATGGTATTGATGCTACAATTACTGCAGGTACAGCAGAGCAGAATAAATTAAAGTTTAAGCTATATAGTGGTGGGACTGGGAATTTAGTACCTGTTGATGTGATGACTTTGCTTGGTAATGGCAGAGTTGGAATAGGGACAGTCAACCCAGATTCAAAATTAACCGTTGCCGGAAATATTCATGCGCAAGAAGTAAAAGTAACGGCTAGGGCGGGCGAAGTTCCCGATTATGTTTTTGCGAATGATTACAAATTAAAATCATTAGAAGAAGTGGAGAGTTATATCAAACAAAATAGCCATTTACCGGAAATACCATCAGCGAAAGAAATAGAGAAGAATGGTTTGATGCTGGCAGAAATGAATTTGAGTTTGTTAAAGAAGATGGAAGAAATGACGCTTTATATGATTGAAATGAAGAAAGAAAATTTAGTAATGAAAGAAAAACAAAAACAGTTAGAGAATACTGTTCAGGAACTAAAAAAGATAGTAAAACAATGAAAGTAATAGCTCCCATTCTATGTTGGATGCTCTTTTGCATGAATATTAATGCACAAGTTTCAACCTCTTTATCCATTCTTGATACTAGAGATAGTAATGATCTGCCAAATTTTTCATCAAGGGATTTTAGAGTTGATTTTAAAACAAGAAGCACTATAGGAGTACCTGGTTCAGGTTTTTACTCTACAAATTTAACAATATCGCCTTGGGCAAATAATGAAAATAGTGGAGATAAAAATCATCAGCTAAATTTTAATAATGGTGGTATTTTTTATCGAAATGCATATCCTTTAGATGTCCAATGGAGTGAGTGGGGAAAGATTTTAATGTCAGATCAAGATGGGAATGTAGATTTAACAGGAAGGTTAGCTGTTTTAAGAACCGCTAATCGGCCTGGTAAAGCACATATTCTTTTTGGAAATGGTTCAGCTTTGTCCGGTCAGCCTTCCGCTATGCTTAGCTTTGCTGGATATGGAATTCAACATTCAGGATTTACATGGGTTCCCAACACTTCTATGGATGAAGGTAAGCTATTTCTTTCGTTTGGAGGCGCTGAGGATGGAATTGCTAATCCAATAAAAGTGACTTTTCAATCTAATGGGAATGTAGGTATTGGTACAAAAAATCCAGATTCAAAACTTACCGTTGCCGGAAATATTCATGCTCAGGAAGTAAAAGTGACGGCTAGGGCGGGCGAAGTTCCCGATTATGTTTTTGCTAATGATTACAAATTAAAATCATTAGAAGAAGTGGAGAGGTATATCAAACAAAATAGCCATTTACCGGAAATACCATCAGCAAAAGAAATAGAGAAGAATGGTTTAATGCTGGGAGAAATGAACATGAATCTGTTGAAGAAGATGGAGGAAATGACGCTTTATATGATAGAACAAAATAAGAGAATTAAAGATTTAGAAAAACAAATCGAAGAAATAAAAAGAAAGTAGGAATAATTGTAAAATTACATTACTGTTAAAAAGCGAGATTTTAGGTCTCGCTTTTTTTGTATTGCCAGATTTTTTTTCTGCATATGGTATTTTTAGTAAATCCTCAAAATTTCCCTATAAAATAATATGTATGCATAGTAATTGAATTGTTGAAGGTTTAATATTTGATTTTAATTTAATAAAACAGATTGATGAATAGTTAAAATATTGTGTAAAAATATGGTAAATACTGATTTTTTTTAACATTTTTTTATACATATTAAAATTATTTGTATTTTGGTAGTATAAACTAAACAAAAACTAACCAAAAACTAACCAAATGAGAGTCTATTTATTAATTATGTTGTTTTTCAGCGGAATATCTTTTGCGCAGAATTCAATTACCGGTTCTGTTACAGACAGCAGCACTAAACAAGCTATTCCCGGAGCCAATGTTGTCGTAGTTGGAAGTTCAAACGGTACTTCTACGGATTTTGATGGTACATTTAAGTTAAGTACTTCGGCTAAGCTGCCTTTTTCAATTAAGGTTTCAGCTGTAGGTTTCGAGTCTAAGACGATTAATGTTACTGCTGCAAATCAAAAAATTAATGTAATTTTAAAAGATGAGGAAACTAAATTGAATGAAATTGTGGTTTCTGCTTCCAGAACTCCTGAGAGAGTGCTTGAATCTCCGGTAACTATTGAAAGAATGGGAATCGTTGATATTAAGAGAACCGCTTCTCCTTCTTTTTACGATGGTCTGGAAAATTTAAAAGAGGTACAGATGAATACCAGTAGTATGTCTTTTAAATCAATCAATACCAGAGGTTTTGCAACGGTAGCCAATACTCGTTTTATGCAGTTGGTTGACGGTATGGATAACTCTTCTCCGCTTTTGAACTTTGTACTGGGTAACATGATTGGTATTTCGGAAATAGATGTTCAGAGTGTGGAGCTTTTGCCGGGTGCATCTTCTGCTTTGTACGGAGCAAATGCTTTTAACGGAATTATGTTCATGAACAGCAAAAGTCCATTTACATATCAGGGGGCATCGGCTTATTTTAAATATGGAATGACTTCGCAGGAAGCTGCCGGTACGAATAATTACTACGATTTTGGAATGCGATTTGCGCATGCGTTTAATAAATATTTTGCGGCCAAAGCAAACTTTACTTATATGGAGGCTACCGATTGGTATGCTACAAATTATAACGACAAAACAATTCCCGGAATTGACAGAAGCAATATCAACTATGACGGGATTAACGTTTATGGTGATGAAGTTTCTACTAATTTAAAAGGTGTAGGACAATCACTGGCTGCTTTAGGGATTATTCCTGCTTCGGCAGTAAATTTATTGCCTAGTAAAAATGTCAGCAGAACGGGTTATAATGAAGTCGATCTTACTAATAATAAAGCTGGAAATACTAAAATAGACTTCTCTTTTCACGGAAGACCTTTTGGTGATGAGCGTTTGGAAATTATCTGGCAAAGTAAATTTGGTTTTGGAAATGCCGTTTATCAGGGTGCCAACAGATATTACCTGAATGACTTTTTTATGCAACAGCACAAAATTGAATTTAAAGGGAAGAATTTCTTTGTGAGAGGATATACTACAACAGAGGATGGAGGTAATTCTTATGATATGGGCTTTACGGGTATTAATATCAACAGAAAGTGGAAAGACGATAAAACCTGGTTTGGTCAGTATGCAGGAGCTTATGTTCAGGCTACTTTAGGTGGAGCAACCCCTGAACAGGCACATGCAGCGGGTAGAACTACGGCAGATACAGGTCGTTTCTTACCAGGCACAGCAGCGTTTAAGAACGCATTTACTCAGGTAATTGCTGATGAAAGCGTACTTACAGGTTCAAAATTGGTAGATAATTCAAAGATTTATCATTCAGATGCCAACTACAACTTTAAAGACTTGATAAAATTTGCCGAAATCCAGGTAGGTGGATCATTCAGATTGTACGAGTTGAATTCTCATGGAAGAATTTATACTGACGGAAATAGTGGTATCAATTATACAGAATATGGTGCTTATACACAATTGGTAAAGAAATTCATGGAAGACAGATTGAAATTTACAGGATCTATTCGTTATGATAAATCAAAAAATTTCGATGGTAATTTTTCGCCAAGAGTATCTTTTGTGTATTCCGGAGGGGAGAAAAAGAATCATAATTTCAGAGCCTCGTTCCAAACCGGTTTTAGAAATCCGTCTACACAGGATCAATATATAGGTTTTAATATAGGGAATGCGGTGTTAATCGGTTCTGCTCCGGATAACTTATTGCGTTATACAGAGACATTGCCTGTTTCTACAACGGCAGGTCAGGCTTTTGCCGGAGGTCCGACTGTTGTAATGACGGGAGTGAATGCTTATAATAATTCTTATACAGCAAGTTCTGTAGGTGCTTTTAGTGCTTTGGCAGGAACTAATCCTGTAGCTGCAGCTGCTCTTTTAAGAAAAACAAATATAAATTATGTAAGACCGGAAGAAGTTAAGGCATTTGAGTTGGGATATCGTTCTTTTATTAATGATGTTTCGGTAGATCTTAATGCTTATTACAATATTTACAATCATTTTATTGGAAATTTAAATGTTGTGGCTCCTTTTTATGGTACGGCACAAGATGCTCCAAACCCTTTATTAGGACCTACAGATCCTGGATTCCAGACGCTTCATGCGCTTCAGAATGGAAACATCAGAGCGTACCAGTTGTATACCAATACAGATGTTGAAATTAAATCGTTCGGATTTGGAGTTGGTCTTTCTAAAAAAGTGATTGCTAATTTTGAATTGGGAGTAAATTATAATTATGCTCAGTTTGATTTTGATCAGGCAAAAGACCCAAGTTTTGAAGCCGGGTTCAATACACCAAAACACAGAGTTAAAGTGTCACTTGGAAATGACAAGTTATTTGAGAACTTCGGATTCAATGTAAGCGGAAGATGGAATAGTGAATACAAATGGGAATCGACTTTTGCAGATGGTATAATTAAGGCGGCAACTGTAATTGATGCGCAGATTAATTACGGACTTCCGAAATTAAAATCACTTTTCAAATTAGGAGCTTCAAATATTGGAGGAAAAGAATATGCTCAGGTGCTTGGTGCAGGATATATCGGTCAGCAATATTTCATTTCCTGGACGATCAATCCGTAATTTGGGATAATAGACAAAACAAAACTTTTATTCGCTTTTCCGGATACAACGTTCAGAAAAGGATAATTATAAAATATAGTAGATCATGGTAAAAAATTTAAAATGGCTGTTTTTGGTTTCAGTAACCTTTATGGCTTGTAATAGTGATGATGCGGTAACGGTGTCAGATTCGTCTGATGGACAGCCGTTAACTTCGGGACAGGCGAATTTTTCAAAATATGTTGCGTTGGGAGATTCTTTCGCGGCAGGTTTTTCAGATAATGCTTTGTTTAAGGCCGGTCAGACCAATGCATACCCTAATATTTTGGCACAGCAATTTGCATTGGTAGGTGGCGGTACTTTTACAACTCCTTTTATGACCGATAACATTGGAGGATTTTCCTCTGGTGGTGTTCAGGTGCCTAGTTTGGGAGTTAGATTGTATTTAGATGTAGCAACAAGTACTCCGGTTCCGGTAAGCGGTGTTTCGGGTACCGATATTAGTGCACGTTTAACGGGAGCTTTCAATAATATGGGGATTCCGGGAGCAAAAGCAACACATTTGGCACTGGCTGGTTATGCGAGTGCTAATCCTTACTTTGGCAGGATTGCTTCTTCACCTTCGGCAACAGTTTTAGGTGATGCTTTGGCGCAGAATCCTACTTTTTTCTCTTTGTGGATTGGGGGTAACGACGTTTTAGGTTACGCTACATCGGGAGGTGACGGATCAAACCCGATTACAGATCCGGCTACTTTTGATGCTGTTTATAAAAACCTGGCAACAGAATTGTCTAAGAATGGAAGAAAGGGTGTTGTGGCTAATTTGCCGGACATCAGTACCTTGCCACACTTTACAACAGTTCCTTACAATCCGTTAACAGTTTCGCTTTTAGGTAATGGAAGTACAGCTGTTGGAACAGCAACGATCAATGCACTTAATGCACAATTATACGGTCCGTTGAAAAGCGCCTTAAATTATCTTGGAGTTACGGACAGAATTGATTTACTATCGCTAACAGCAGCAAATCCTTTGTTGATAAAAGACGAAACGCTTACCAACTTATCTACTCAGCTTACTGCAGTGCTTACGCCATCGGTAGGAGCGCAGACTGCGGCGTTTTATGGTACTGTTTTTGGTCAGGCGCGTCAGGCTAAAGCTGCCGATTTGGTGCTTTTGAGCACAAGAGCAGCTATTGGAACGGCACCTACAGCTGCAAACTCAGGAATCGGAATGGCACCTCCTGCACCGTTGGATAAATTCGGGATTACGTATCCGTTACAAGATAAATATGTATTAATTCCGTCAGAGATAACAGAGATTAAAAATGCTACTGCAGCTTATAATTTAACCATTAAAGCAGCTCAGGAAGCAAACGGTCTGGCATTAGTAGATGCAGACGGATTGATGAAACAGTTGTCTACTGCGAACGGGATCTCTGTAAATGGCTATACTTTGACAAGCGCATTTGTTTTCGGAGGAGTGTTTTCTCTGGATGGTGTTCATCCTTCAGCCAGAGGTTATGCATTTATTGCTAATAAATTTATAGAATCGATTAATGCGAAATACGGTTCAAATCTAAAAGGAGTAGATGTGGGGAATTATCAGACACTTTATCCTAAAGTTATAAATTAAATTTAATTTTTTCATAAAAACAGCCACTTGCTTTCAGAACGCAGTGGCTTTTTTTATGCCCTTAAAAAATGCTATTTTCGGTATTTGAAGGCTGACTTTTAAGAATCAAACAAAATCGTAGTATTTTTTATAAAAAAAATATTGATTTTATATTTTAAAAATTTATCTTTGCGCTCTGAAAAAAGAGGTATTTTCGATAAACCTAAATAGCTATTTAATAAATACATAAGTAATGTCAAAAGTAATAGGAAAAGTTGCTCAAATCATTGGACCAGTAGTTGACGTAGTTTTCAACGGTAAGGATGTTGAACTTCCAAAAATTTATGATTCACTAGAAGTCACAAAAAAAGACGGAACATTGTTAGTTCTGGAAGTACAATCTCACATTGGTGAAAATACGGTTCGTACCATTTCTATGGACTCTACAGACGGTTTGAGTAGAGGATATGAAGTAGTTGGAACTGGAAATCCAATCCAAATGCCAATCGGTCCGGATGTATACGGAAGATTATTTAATGTTGTTGGAGATGCGATTGATGGTTTAGGTGAATTGCCTAAAACAGGTGAAAACGGTTTGCCGATTCACAGACAAGCACCAAAATTTGAAGATTTGTCAACTTCATCAGAAGTTTTATTCACAGGTATCAAAGTAATCGATTTGATTGAGCCTTATGCAAAAGGAGGTAAAATTGGATTGTTCGGTGGAGCAGGTGTTGGTAAAACAGTATTGATCCAGGAGTTGATTAACAATATCGCAAAAGGTCACGGTGGACTTTCAGTATTCGCAGGAGTAGGAGAAAGAACACGTGAAGGAAATGACTTACTTCGTGAGATGTTAGAGTCAGGAATTATTAAATACGGTGATGATTTCATGCACTCTATGGAAAATGGAGGATGGGATTTATCTAAAGTAGATATGCCAGGAATGAGAGAGTCTAAAGCTACTTTCGTTTTCGGACAAATGAATGAGCCACCTGGAGCTCGTGCACGTGTAGCACTTTCAGGATTATCTATCGCTGAGTATTTCCGTGATGGAGCAGGAACTGATCAAGGAAAAGACGTATTGTTCTTCGTTGATAACATCTTCCGTTTTACACAAGCAGGTTCTGAGGTATCAGCACTTTTAGGACGTATGCCTTCTGCAGTAGGATACCAACCAACTTTGGCAACAGAGATGGGGGCTATGCAAGAGCGTATTACTTCTACAAACAAAGGATCTATTACATCTGTACAGGCGGTTTACGTTCCTGCGGATGACTTAACTGACCCGGCACCGGCAACAACGTTTGCTCACTTAGATGCAACAACGGTATTGTCTCGTAAAATTGCTGAGTTAGGTATTTATCCTGCGGTTGACCCGTTAGATTCTACTTCAAGAATTTTGACTCCTCAAATCTTAGGAAATGAGCATTATGATTGTGCACAAAGAGTAAAAGAAATTCTTCAGAAATACAAACAATTGCAAGATATTATCGCGATCTTAGGTATGGAAGAATTATCTGAAGAAGATAAATTATCAGTATCTAGAGCACGTCGTGTTCAACGTTTCTTATCTCAGCCATTCCACGTAGCGGAGCAATTTACAGGTATTCCTGGAGTATTGGTTGATATTAAAGATACTATCAAAGGATTCAACATGATTATCGACGGTGAGTTAGATCATCTTCCGGAAGCAGCTTTCAACTTGAAAGGTTCTATTCAGGATGCTATCGAAGCTGGAGAAAAAATGTTAGCTGAAGCATAATCAAGCATAGCTTGATAAACATCAAAAAATAAAAATTCCAAATTCCAAGATTGGGATTTGGAATTTTATAATTTGGAATTTAAAAAAAAGTTATGATTTTAGATATAGTATCACCAGAAGCAAAATTATTTTCAGGAGAAGTAACATCAGTAACATTGCCTGGAGTTGACGGAAGCTTCCAAATATTGAATAATCACGCTCCTATTGTCTCTATTTTAGAAAAAGGAACTGTTAAAATTGCTTCTGCAAAGTTTAATTTTTCTAAAGATGTAGCGAGTAAATTCACGAAAGTAAACGAGCAAACTTATACATTAGAGATTGCATCAGGTACTGTTGAAATGAAAGATAATAAAGTAATTGTTTTAGTTGACTAAAGCAATTTCGGAATAAATACAAAAAGACTTCAAGTAATTGGAGTCTTTTTTTTATGCTCTAATTTTTGCTTTTGATTGCCGGAAGATATTGTATTCAGGGAGTATAATTTAAATGATTATCTCTGATCGGGCTTATGAAAGCAAAGCAATAGTTTATTTTAGAATCAATTTTATAACTTTGCTTTTATGAAATTACCGGAGAACCTGAATCAGAAATTAGAGATACGAAAGCAAAATAATTCGCTTAGAAAATTACCGGTTTTTAGTAACCGAATAGATTTTTCGTCAAATGATTATATCGGTTTTTCAAAATCAGAATCTATTTTTAAGCATACTCATGCTTATTTGCTGGAAAACGAAATTTTTCAAAACGGCGCAACCGGATCACGATTGATTTCAGGGAATCATTCTTTATATCAAATTACAGAAACGTTTATTGCGGAATTTCATGATGCTGAATCAGCATTAATCTTTAATTCGGGTTACGATGCCAATGTTGGTTTTTTTAGTGCTGTACCGCAACGAAATGATGTTATTTTGTATGATGAATTAAGTCATGCTTCTATTCGGGACGGAATTACAATGTCTAATGCAAAATCATATAAATTCAATCACAATGATTTTGAAGATCTGGAACGTCTTATCCAAAAATTTCCGGATACCACGGTTTATATTGTTACCGAAACGGTTTTTTCTATGGATGGGGATAGTCCGAATTTAGAAGAATTAGTAGTCTTGTCCGAGAAGTACAATTGTTATCTGGTAGTCGACGAAGCGCATACTTTAGGCGTATTTGGAGAAAAAGGAGAAGGTTTGATGCAGTACCTGAATCTGCACCATAGAATTTTTGCCCGAATTATGACTTTCGGAAAGGGTTTAGGATGTCATGGTGCTGTGGTTTTGGGAAGTACAGCTCTTAAAGAATATCTGGTAAACTTTGCCAGAAGCTTCATTTATACGACAGGTTTATCACCTCATTCTGTTGCGACAATTCTTATAGCGTACAAACAATTGGAAGCAGAGAAAGTAACCATTGAAAAGTTACGCAGTAATATCGTGTTTTTCAATCAGCATAAAAATTTATTTGGGCTAAAACCAATGTTTGTTCGAAGTAAATCGGCAATACAGTCGGCTATTGTTCCGGGAAACGAAAATGTAAAACGCCTCGCAGAACAACTTCAGGGTAAAGGATTCGATGTAAAACCGATACTTTCTCCAACCGTTCCGGAAGGTCAGGAACGTTTGCGTTTTTGTATTCATAGTTACAATTCAGAAAAAGAGATTAACGAAGTTTTAGAATTACTGGGGAACTTCGTGTTTTAAGATACTATATTTCACAGAGATTCACCAAGTTATCGCAGAGCTTCGCAAAGTTATTTTGTGAGGCTCTTTTTTCTTTGTGAATCTCTGCGTGAAAAAAAAATATTTCCTTCAGCCCTTTGTCTATGGGCTTCTATAAAAAAAATTTAAAAATTTTTGTAACGTTTTGAATGTTTGATTACTTACGAGTCGTAATCAAATAAACCAAAACAATTATGAAAACAAACTCAACATCAGTTACAGAAAAAGTATTTCATTTCGTATTTGTCTTTGCCGCTTCTGCAGGACTTGGATATGCTTTAGTAAATCAATTTATTTTAGACAAACCAAATATGGGATTGCTTTCAGTTATGATTTGTCTCTTTGTAGCTTCAATGGCTTCCTGGCAAAGAAAAAAATATATTAAATCATAGTACTCATTCAATCATCAGTCAAAACAATCAGTCAAAACAATCAATCAAATCATCATCAATCAAATCATCATCAATCATTAAATCAATCAACAAAATGAAAAAATTAGTTACATCAGCAATTGCAGTAATCGCATTAGTTTTTTGTGGAACAACACAGGCACAGAAAAAAACTCCAAAACTTGAAAATTCGCTTTTATGGGAAGTTACAGGAAACGGATTATCGAAACCGTCTTATTTGTACGGTACAATTCATGCAATTTGTTCAGGAGATTATTTTCTGTCTGATAAGACAAAAAAAGCATTTGAAGCCTCAAACGAATTAGTGTTGGAAATTGATTTAGCAGACCCGAAAGAAATGGCAGATATGCAGCAATTGGTATTGGGGAAAGAACCTTTAAGTAAGAGACTGAGTCCGGAACAATTGTCAAAATTGGATTTGATTCTGCAAAAAACAACTGGAATGACGGTTAAACAGGTAGATGCTTATAGCCTGACCGCAGTAATGAGCATGGTTTCGATTAAAAGTTTTGGCTGTAAAGATCTTAAGTTTTATGAAATGGAATTTATTGAGAACGCAAAGAAAAGAAATATTGAAATTGGTGGTCTGGAAACGGTAAAATCTCAAGAAAAGATGTTGGAAAAGGCTTATAACAATGATGAAATGTTAATGATGTTGGAGGAGCTAAATGACTCCGTAATGTCTCAATCAGTATCCTTTTATAAAAATGAAAATATCAATGGATTGTATGATGTTATAACAGATGAAAAAATGGGGAGTGAAAAGACAAATAAAGTTATCTTAGACCAGCGAAATATGAATTGGGTAAAAACGATGCCGGAAATGATGAAAAAGCAGAGCGTGTTTTTTGCTGTAGGATCGGGACATTTGGGGGGAGAGTATGGAGTGATTAGTTTATTAAAGAAAGCAGGTTATAAGGTCAAACCAGTAATGCAATAAAGTATTTTGAAAGAGAAAGAACAGGAATTTTTAAATCGGATCGAAAGTCACAAGGGAATATTGTATAAGGTTTCTAAAATGTACATGGATAATTCTGACGATCAACAGGATTTGTTTCAGGAAATCGTTTGTCAGCTTTGGAAATCGTATGATTCCTTTAGAAATGAAAGTCAGTTTTCGACCTGGATGTATCGTGTAGCGGTGAATACAGCCATTGTTTTTCTGAAAAAGGAAAAGCGAAAGGTAGACAAGTACGAAATCGCTTCGGAGAATATTAAGGATGATGAAGGAGATTCACACATCAAAGAAAGTCAGATCGACCATTTTTATAAGGCTGTTCAAAAACTCGAAAAAATAGATAAAGCGATCATTTTTTATCAGCTGGAAGGTTTCTCTCATAAGGAAATTGGAGAGAACTTAGGAATTTCAGAAGGAAATGCCAGAGTGAAATTAAACAGAGCAAAAGAAAAATTAAAAGAAATAATTAAAAATCAGGGATATGGATTTTAACGATATACAAAACGCATGGAACAATGATAAATCGGATAACATTGTTCTTCCGGATAATCTGGAAAAAATACAATCGGCCAATACGCCGTTAGACAGAATCAAAAAGAATTTAAAAAGTGAGCTGGTTGTACAGGTAATTTCCGTTGTGCTAATAGGGCTTACTCCTTATATTTTTCATTTTGAAGAGAAATATATCATGCCTTTTTTCCTGCTTTTCAGTATGTTTACGGCTGTTTCAATTTATTATCTGACAAAGCTTTATTTTTTCTACAAACGACTAAATAATACAGCTTTAAAAACAAAGGACAATTTGTATGAAACTTATTTCGATATCCGTTTGAACATGGAATTGTATAAGACTTTCGGATTTGCTCTGACACCTTTTCTGGTAGTATTTCTAATCGTTTTTATCTACGATCAGACTTCTAAAGCGGTTGATTTTACAATGCTTGAATTTAGTAACACAGAAATGTTCAGTATTTTTTCAGTCATTCTCTTTTCAATTCTTTTTATGGGACTGAGTCTAGAATGGTGGGTTCGGTTTTATTACGGAAAATATGCTAAAGAAATAAAGAAAGTGATAGACGAATTAAAAGAAGAGTAAGTTAAATAGAACCCATCATACGTGATGGGTTTGTTTTTATTGGTATTTTTGCATCGATTATTAAGCAGGTATTCACCGAGAAAAGATTATTTGATACCAGAAGGTCTAATTGTTTTTTGTGAATATTTGCGAAACAAAAGAAGCATGAAAATATTTATAACCGGAATTTCAACAGATGTTGGTAAAACCGTTACTTCGGCAATCGTTGTTGAAGCTTTAGAGGCCGATTACTGGAAACCTGTTCAGGCCGGAGATTTGGATTTTAGTGATACGCACAAGGTAAAATCTCAAATTTCAAATTCGAAATCTCAATTTTTCCCGAATGCATACGAGTTAAATACACCCGCAAGTCCGCATCTGGCTGCAGAAATTGATGGGCTTACAATCGATTTGAAGAAGATTGTGGAACCTCGAACCAATAATCATTTGGTTGTAGAAGGGGCAGGAGGAATTTTTGTTCCGCTGAATGAAACAGATTCTATTATTGATCTAATTCAAACCGATTATAAAGTAATTGTGGTTTCAAGACATTATCTGGGGAGTATCAATCACACCTTGTTAACTGTAGAAGCGATTCAGAATCGTGGTTTTAAAGTTGCAGGAATTATTTTCAGCGGAAGCGAAAACAAATCGACTGAAAGTTTAATTCTCAATAAAACCGGAATAAAATGTATCGGAAGAATTGATGAAGAACCTTATTTTGATCAGAATGTAATCCGGGAATACGCCGATTTGTTTAGAGAGAACTTACTTAATTTATAGAGAAAAGAAGACAGAATAAAGAAAATAGACTTTCTTATCTTTGTCAAAATTGTAGAGTTTAGTCTATTTTCTATATTCTAATATCCATATTCTAAACAAGATGACATTAACAGAAAAAGACAGCCAATATCTTTGGCATCCTTATACACAGCATAAAACAGCACAGGCCCCAATTGCAATTTCCAAAGGTGAAGGAGCACTGCTTTGGGATGAGAACGGCAAGGAATATATTGACGCTATTGCTTCATGGTGGGTAAATCCGTTCGGACACAGTAATCGATTTATAGCCGATGCGATTTACAAACAATTAACCACTTTAGAGCATGTATTGTTTGGGGGTTTTACACACGAACCGGCAGTTAAAGTGGCGGAGAAACTAATTGAGATTCTGCCTAAAAATCAGCAGAAGATTTTCTTTTCTGATAATGGTTCAACAGCGGTTGAAGTAGCTATAAAAGTGGCTTTGCAGTTTTTTTTCAATAAAAATGAAAAGCGAACCACTATAATTGCTTTTGAAAATGCTTTTCACGGGGATACTTTTGCGGCAATGGCAGCAAGTGGGATCTCTTTTTACACACAGGCTTTTCAGGGAATGTTTATTGATGTAGTCCGAATTCCGGTTCCGGTAAAAGGACAGGAACAAGAGAGTTTTGATGCGTTGAGAAATGTGATTCAAAATCATAGTTGTGCCGGTTTTATTTTTGAACCTTTGGTACAGGGTGCAGCCGGAATGGTAATGTATGAACCGGAGGCTTTGGCTAAACTGATTCAAATTTGCAATGAGAACAATGTTCTTACCATTGCCGATGAAGTAATGACAGGTTTCGGTAAGACGGGAAAAACCTTTGCAATGGATTATGTGACAGAAGTTCCGGATATGATGTGTTTGTCTAAAGCATTAACCGGAGGCACAATTCCAATGGCAATTACCACTTTTACACAAAAGGTTTTCGATGCTTTTTATGATGACGATATTAATAAGGCTTTGTTTCATGGACATACGTTTACTGCAAATCCAACCGGCTGTGCTGCGGCTTTGGCTAGTATTGATTTGTTGCATACAGATGAAATGCAGGCTAATATTGAAAGAATTCATAAGAGTCATTTGGATTTTCAGAAGAAAATTGAAAAGCATTCAAAAGTAATTACTGCCAGAACATTGGGGGTTATTTTTGCAGTTGAAATCAAATCAGATTCGGAAGAGAGTTATTACGGTTCAATGCGAACGAAACTCTATAATTTCTTTATTGATAAAGGTGTTGTTTTGCGCCCTGTTGGAAATATCGTTTACATTTTACCTCCGTATATCATGAGTGATGAGCAGCTTCAAAAAGTATATAAAACCATTGAAGAAGCCATTGAAATGGTGTAATTTTGCGATTAAATAAAATATTTTGAATACACAAAAAATCTCTATAACAGCTTTTTCTTCTATTTCACCTTTAGGAAATACTACGGAATCAGTGTGGGAAAAGTATCTTGATCGTCAACATTGTTTTTCGAAACAGTTTTTAGACCAACAGGAGACTTCTGTTGCTGCTCTGGATGCTGAATCTAAACAAATTGTCTCGGAAATAAGAGAGTCCGATCCTAAGTACAAATTTCTGGATGATTCGGTTTTGTTTGCTTTAGCGGCTTCTCGACAAGCGGTTAAGCAGGCAGGATGGAGTTTGGATGATATCTTCGGAATTAATATTGGTTCGTCCCGAGGGGCAACCGATTTATTCGAAAAACATTATAAAGAATACGTCGATACAGGAAAAGCCCAAACTTTAGCTTCTCCAACAACAACTCTAGGAAATATATCTTCCTGGATTGCTCATGATCTGCAGAGTGTTGGACCGGAAATATCGCATTCTATAACGTGTTCAACTGCACTTCATGCCCTGTTGAATGGTGTAGCGTGGTTGAAATCAGATATGGCTGATAAATTTTTGGTAGGAGGAAGCGAAGCCCCATTGACGGATTTTACGATTGCTCAAATGAGAGCACTTAAAATATATTCGAGAATCGATCAGGAAACGGAATCATGGCCCAATTTGGCTTTCGATTTTGAGAAAACCCAAAATACTATGATTTTAGGGGAAGGTGCGGCAGTTTGTTGTTTGGAAACCGGCGAGAAAGAGAATGCAATAGCATACATAACAGGCGTGGGTTATGCAACCGAGATTTTAGAACACAATATTTCTATTTCTGCGGAAGCAACCTGTTTTCAAAAATCAATGAAAATGGCTTTAAAGAATATAGCTCCTGAATCGGTTGATGCAATTGTGATGCACGCTCCCGGAACGATCAAAGGCGACTTAACCGAGTTGAGGGCTATTGAAAAAGTTTTTGGATCTCAGCTGCCTTTGCTTACTACCAACAAATGGAAGATCGGACATACTTTTGGAGCGTCGGGTATATTGAGTTTAGAGTTGGCACTTTTGATGTTTCAGCACGATACTTTTATTGGCGTACCTTTCGGAGAAGAACAAAAACAGACAAAATCGATTAAACGAATATTGATTAATGCGGTAGGTTTCGGAGGAAATGCTGTTAGCGTTTTAATCGAAAAGCCTTAGTTTAATTTTTCGAATACCAAGGGAGATATAAAAAAAATCCATTCTGAGAAACAGAATGGATTTTTTTATAGAACGAATAAACGAATAAACGAATAAACGAATAAACGAATAAACGAATAAACGAATAAACGAATAAACGAATAAACGATTACTGAAGCAATACTTTTCGGGTAACAGTAAAATCATTTGCTAAAGTTACCTTCACCAATAAAACCTGATTGGCAGACGGTAAATTTTCAATTTGAAAGCTCGCACTGTTTAATTTGTTTTTACTGTATAATTGTTTACCGGTAATATCAAAAACAACAACTTGTTTAATGTTTTCTTTTGATGAAGATATTTGAATGGTTTTATTTCCAGTCGAAATATGAATGCCATTTTCGATGTTTTCAAAATCGCCTGTACCTAAAGTTTTGCCTGGTTTATAACGCAGTGTCAAACGTTCGGTAAAGGTACCGGCTTCGGTTTTAAAAGTATAATTGCTTTGTGTTAAATCATGAACAGTTCCTGTAGTTTTGTCTTCAATGTAAATGGCCTGATTGCTCATGTTTCCGTCTACTTCGTCAATTGCAACAGTAAAATCACCTGCAACTGTTGTGCGGTATCCTAATGGAACTAGATCGGTATCTGTAAATGGCAGAGCACGTCCCTGAATTACATATTTGTTTTTTTGATCCGTAGTGTAAAAATCCAAATATTGATTGCCGTCAAAAGTTAACCCATCGTAATTAGTTTCAAAGTCATTGGTTGCCCCTTCAATGTAGCTTACTAGCAATTGTTTAAAAGCTCCCGTTGCATTGGTCATGTTTAGCCAAATGCGGTGTTTTTCTAAAGCTGCTACTTTTGACGTGTTTCCGGGTCTGAAAAACTGACCGTTATTTGATCCGCCCAATCGCATTGAATTATTAAACTTGACTTTTCCTGCAGCATTCGTTGTTACAAAGAAGGCTTGTCCGGCTGCTATGTTACCCGTCGGTTTAGTGCCTTTGTCTTTTGCAGGATCATTATTGTGCTGTTTATCTGATTTTGCAGAAACTCCTCCACTAAGGTTGTAGGAAGCATAATCATCAGCACTGTACTGATTACTTGCTACAGGTTTTGCCGGAGTGTTGTGCGTCCAGAAATAGAGCGTTCCGTTTAACATTGGATTCTCTTTTAAAAGCATATCAGCACTTAAGGCAGACGGATACGGATTTCCAATCAGGTGACTTTTCATTGCGGTTAGGGGTTCTCCCTCAATATCTCCATTGTTTGGAATTCCTTTGAAAGTTGCGGTAAATTCTTGTTTATTGGTATTGGTGTAATTCGATGGTCCTCGAATAATGTAGCCTTTTCCAACAATCATATTACTTTCTCTATTGGTCCGTACCCATTGTGTGCCATCATTGCCATAATAAAAATTGGCAGGCGTAGAAGGCGAAACGTCTACTAATTTTTGTGGAGTTACCGGAGTAGACCAATACAAGTAATCTTTTTGGAATATAGGCGGACTGGTACGGATGTAGGAAATACTTCCCGTATTCTTAGCATTGCTTTTTTGTATCAAACTGGAACTGTTTTCAAAAACTAAAGACCCGGAGTTTACGTCTATGTTGTTAGCAATAGTTAAGGTGGCTCCTGATTTTATAGTTACCGTTGCTCCATTATCGATTGTACAGGAACATCCGTTAAGATCTGTTTCTGCAGTATAATTTCCTGTAAATTGAATTGGATCGTTTAGTGATGGCGTTCCACCTGACCATTTAGTGCCATTCCAGACATTTCCGGGTAGGATTACAATGTCCGACGAATATACTCTTGTGCAATTATCATCGATGGCAAATTTATAAGTTCCGGGAGCTAATCCTGAAATTTCGTATGTGGATCCGGAAGTTGTATAATTGTATACAGTTCCTCGTGACTCCACCAGTTTTCCTGATGAAGGTATATTTTGTAAAACAACACTTCCGCTTGGGGTAGTACAAGTAGGCTGTGTGATAGTTCCTACTGTTGGGGCAATATTTGCCTGTTTGGTGATCATAGCTTCTGAAATTGCAGTGGTTGCTGTTCCGCAGCTTGATGTTACTACCGCATAGTAATATAATGTTCCTGATGTTGTAGATTGTGGAGTGTAACTACTGGTTCTGGCTCCATTTGAAGCTCCTAATGCTGTTCCGTTTGTGGTAGTTGCAGCAGTATTACTGAACCATTGATAGGTTAAGGTTCCTGATGCTGTAGCGGTAACCGTTAAAGGTGTAAAGGCGTCGTTGAGGCATTTGGTTTGAGTAGCGGTCGACTGTGAGGTGATTTTTAGTGATGGGTTAACCGTTAGTTTAGCAGTAGTTGAGTTTGTGTTAGTATTGGCAGGACAAGTGGTTGAGCTTCTTGCGACACAACGAACATAGTAGTCACTATAGGACAAAGGAAGGTTGGTCAAATTTAAGGTTGCCGTATTATGACCTGATACACCCTGAACCCCATTGGTATTGGTCCAGTTCGTTGAGCCATTGGCGGAATATTGCCATTGGTAGGTCGCATTCGAGGCAGATGCGGTTACACTAAAGGTTCCGGACTGACCTTCGCAGGCAATTAAATCCTGTGGTTGACTGGTGAATGTTAATCCTGCTTGTACATTGACTGCTATACTGTTTGAGGCATTGCTTGGGCATACATAATCATTCTTTTTTGTAATTACCGAGTAGTTTCCCGAAGTTGTAACCGTTATGCTTCTGGTAGTTTCTCCGTTTGACCAAAGGTAATTGTCTTCAATGCTTGAAGTCAATACCACACTGCCTCCCTGGCAAAAAGTCGTTGGTCCGCTTGCGGTAATAGTAGGTTTTGCTGATTTTCCGTTAGTGATATTAACATATAGGTATTTGGCTTCATTTGTTCTGCAATCATTAGATACTTCGACTTTAAGATTTCCTGCAGTTGAGCTTGTGGTTACTGTAATGGAGTTGGTATTAGCTCCCGCGGTAATAACCCAACCAGATGGTAGTTTCCAGTCGTATTTGGTTGCATTTGCTACAGGAGGTATGGAATAAACTTGTCCTGTGTTTCCAGGGCACTGTGGTGTAAATCCTGTAATTTCTCCAGTAGTTCCTAAAGCTTCATAAACAGTGATTTGCTTTTGGGAAGTTTTAACGGTAGAGCAATTTGGTTGCGTTAAGGTGTAGATTACATTTGCAACTCCGGGGGCTAACGCTTTGACAGTAGCGTTTCCTTTGCTTGTGCTTATAACTTCTAAAACTGAAGGGTTTGATGAAGACCAGGTACCAGAGTCCCATCCTCCAGCCGACCAGAATCCCTCTGTAACTCCTACACATAATTTGTTATTATTACTGCTTACTGTGCCTGCTGTTGCACCAGAGTTACATTGCGCATTTAAATTATTAATGCTGATCAGGAAAATGAAAGTAAAAAATGCTTTAAAGTAAAGCTTTGAAGATCCGAAAACGTTTTTTATTTCTAATAGAAAATTAAAGGGGAAAAATAGGATTTTGGAAAGTAGAGTTCTCTTCATATTGAAATGTTTCTATACAATTTAGTGGTGCTGGTACAGGATAAATTTTGCCCGAGCAAAGATAGATACACATACGTGATTGGAAATATGAAGGTTTTTGGAACGGTCATTTAATCGACAAAATGTCAAAATAGTCGACAAAATGCATCTTTAGAAATGAGATTTTATGTTATTTCTTATAAATAACATTCTCGAAGTATAAGAAAAATCGCAGAATAACGCTCAAAACGATCCTATTTTTAGAACTATAAGTAGTAAAAACGTCTTTTAAGTGAAAAATTTGCAAGAAAATTGAATGTGCGAGTATGGTGATTTTGACGAGAAAAATCAAGAAGTAGTGAGGTTAAGCCCGTGTTTTTTTTGGACTAGAATTCTTTTTCAAGTAAAGTAACTTTATCGTAAACAAGAAAACTCTCGTAGCCACGACGAAGCATATAGTCGCAAAACTTTTTTCGTTTTTTTAGGGTGTTTTTTTCGTGTATGCTGTTCCAGCATCGCTCAGAAAGCTGGTCGAAAGTGGCTTCGTATTCCTCGACAGTGATTTCTTTTAAAGCAAGCGTAATATTAGCCGACGAAATTTGTTTTGCTTTCAGTTCATTGGTAATTCGAATTCTGCCCCAATATTTCATGCGATGTTTACCTCTGGCAAAGCTGCAGGCAAATCGGGTTTCATTTAGAAAGTTAGTTTCAATCAATTGAACCACAATAGTATCGATTTCATCGGCAGTCATTTTTAGGCTGTACAGTTTGGATACCACTTCGGCATGACAACGTTCCTGATAAGCACAGTAGTGTTCTAACTTCAGTAAAGCCTCTTTGGGAGTGCAGATTGAATTCATGGCTTTTTTCTTTCTTTTTAACGATTACGGCTAAAAATAGTCATTTAAATGTTAAAAACACAACTATTTTTTTTGTTTTTCTCAGAAAAGTCTTTTGTTAAAATGTTGTATATGTGGGGAATTATAATATTTTTGTACACAAAATTAACAGTTTTTTATGACCTTGTAAAACAGGGTTTTAGCTTTTAGTTTTAAAACAAAGTATAAAAACAACTCCTGAATTTAATAGGGAATATTTTTTGTGTTTTGTTGCCCCAAAAACAAATTTAATCATAAATACCACTTTCATATGATTCAAAAATTACTTTTGAGCGTCTGCTCTGTATTTTTAAAATTTTCTGATCCCCAGACCAGAAAAACTTCTAATCCCGTTATCAAATTAGCCTGTTTGGGAGTGTTCTTGGTCATGAATTTGGGTTATGGGCAAACAGTAACCTGGGATGGCTGGAGTGGAGATGGAAACTGGAATACAGCAACAAACTGGAGTACTAGTACTGTTCCTACAATTTCGGATAATGTGGTTATACCTAATGGTTCTACTGCAAATCTTAGAACCGTTAATATTAATACGGCGGCGGTTTGTAAATCATTAACAATTAATGCAGGAGCAAACTTAAATACAATAACAATTACGGGGTCGAATTCATTAACGGTTTCAGGAGCCGTGAGTATTGGTGCTGGTACAGGATCTGGAGATACTAAATATATCAATGTTAATGCTGGTTCGTTGTCTTGTGGAAGTGTTGCGATTGCAGATCCGGCAAATAATAATAGAAGAAATGGTTTAAGATTGTCATCGGGAACAATAGAAGTGTCCGGTAACATAACAATGAATAGTGGTTTTAATGATATACTTTTTAGTGGATCAGGATTATTGAAAGTAGGAGGTTCGATGACTTCGGGAACTTTAACTCCTTCAACAGGTACTGTAGAGTATAATAACTCAGGTGCGCAAAATATAGGGAATTATCCTTATTACAATTTGACGTTATCCGGAAATAGTGGTGCCATTAAAGCATTTTCTTCATCTGGAATTACTACTTCAAATACTCTGACTATTGGAAATGATATAGTTGCTAATTTGAGTACGGTTACACATAGCGCAAAAAACCTAATTCTCGGAGGAATAAACAGGCCGTCAGGAACTTGGGGGAGCTCTTCTTCAAATGCAACAAATATAAATGATTTATACTTTTCTGCAGTAACAGGGATTATCAGCGTAACTGCTTGTACGGTACCAACGTCTTATAATGTGACAGGTGCGGGAGGAGCATTTTGTAGTTCAAATGCCGGTTCTTCAATTAGTTTGTCTAACTCGCAGACTACTTGTCGTTATCAATTAGTAAGAGGTAACGTTGCAGTTGGTTCACCAATAACGGGTACAGGAGCAGCAATCAATTTTGGAACATTTAATAATACAGGATTATATACCGTTATAGCAACAAATATATCAACATTGTGTTCTGCCGTAATGACCGGATCCGTAAATATTTACCGTTACAGCTCACCGCCAGTTCCTACTGCAACGGTTGTAAATGTTTCTTGCCCGGGAGAAGCCACAGGAAGCATCACAATTACTAATGCTGTTGCTCCGGCTTCTGCTAATTTTGTTAGTGCAAACAATCAGGGAATAAATTTAAACGCTTCTTTGTTATCTAACAGGACAGCCTTTACTTTAGAAGGATGGATTAAATTTGATAAGAACAACTATATCGCAAGGATGGCACTTTTTGGTCAGAATGATATTATTGAAGTTGGTTTTGAGGGTAATAACCTTAGATTCTGGACAACTCGCGGAACGGTGGATTTGCCCTTATCTTCATTTCCTGCAGGATATACATGGAACCATATAGCTGTGACGGCAGATGCTAGTTCGATGAAAATTTATTTAAATGGAGGAACTCCTATTTCAACTACGGTAAGTGCTACTAATTATGGGAGTAACAGCAATACAACAAAAATGGGATATGGGGTGATGGATGATGCCGGAGTGGGTTTAACCGGTGAGATCTTTAAATTGGGAGTTTGGAACAAGGCACTAACTCCAGCAGAAATTGGTGTTTTAGCGTCAGGATTTGTAGATTATGATGCATCACAAAATGGGTTACTTTCCGGTTATAGTTTTAATGAAGGCACCGGTTCTACATTATATGGTGTTGGTAGTGCCGCAACGAATGGAACTTTGATGGGGAGTCCTTCTCCGGTATGGACAGATCCTTATACGTATTCATGGACTTCTACTCCTCCCGGATTTACTTCCAGTTCAAAGAATTTAACAGGATTAACCAATAGAACTTATAATTTAGTAACTTCTCTGACAACTTGTACGAATTCAGGTTCATGGACAGTAAACGCGACTAATTTAACAACAGCGATTACAACTCAGCCATCGGCTGCAACTACCTGCGTGGGTAATAATGCAGCATTTAGTGTTGCTGGTACGGGAACCAGTTTAACTTACAAATGGCAGGTTAGTACTAATAGTGGATCGACTTTCAGCGATTTATCAAATGGAGGTGTTTATTCGAATGTTACTTCAGCAACCATGAATATCACTTCAGCAATCGCTACAATGAACAATTATCAGTATCGTTGTATTGTTGGAGGTGCCTGTCCATCAGTTACATCAAATGCAGTCGCTCTCACGGTGAATTCGGCTATGCCTGCACCAGTTGTAGGTACTGTCACGCAGCCAACCTGTACCGTTACTTTCGGTAGCATTGCTTTAAGCGGATTACCTTCCGGTGGAACTTTAACAAGATCACCGGGAGCAGTAGCTATACCTTATACAGGAACGGCAGTAACAGATACTAATCTTGCGGCAGGTACCTATTCGTACGCCGTTGCAAATGGTCCTTGTTCCTCAATTTCGACTACAGGAATTGTAATTAATCCAATTCCGACAGCGACCTATAATGGTACCTGGAGTAGTCCTGCAACTATAGATAAGAAACTTATTTTTAACTCCAATTTTATCTCTACAGGAGATGTGACCGGATGTACCTGTGAAGTTAATTCAGGGGCAAATGTTACAATAGGAGCTGGACATACCTTGAAGATTGCAAATGATGTTAAGGTATATAGCGGAGGTACAATGACTTTCAAAAATACAGCGGCTTTAGTTCAAATAAATAATGTAGTAAATACAGGTGATATCACTTACGAGCGTACCACTCCTCCTATATTGCTAAAAGATTATGTGTATTGGTCAACTCCGGTAAGTCCACAAACCTTAATTAATCTTTCGCCTTCAACCCCTAGTACTATGTATTATGGTTTCGATGGTACACAGTGGGTACGAACGAATAGAAATGATAATATGGTAGTAGGTAAAGGGTATATTATTCGTGCTCCGTCAGGTTATTCGAATAGTTCTAAGACAGCCTATCCGGCAAGTTTTAAAGGAGTTCCGAACAATGGAAATATAGAAACGGAAATGTTGGCTTCAGGCAAAAGTTATTTGATAGGGAATCCTTATCCGTCAGCTTTAAGCGCAGAGAGGTTTGTTTCAGAGGGCATAGAAGGGTTTATAAAAACTAATGAAAATGTAATAAATGGTACTCTTTATTTCTGGACCCACAACACACCGGCAAAACCTGTTGCAAGTAATCAGTATACTTCGGATGATTATGCTTCATTCAATCTAACTGGAGCGACAGCGGCGGAATCGGGTGGTGATAAACCAACTGGAGAAATTGCGGCCGGACAGTCATTTTTTCTAACTGCTAAAGCTGCAGGAAAAGTTCTTTTTACCAATGCCATGCGATTAGGGGCAACAGATAATGGCCAGTTTTTCAGACCTGCAAATAGTTCGAGAAAAGCTACTATAGAAAAGAATCGTATCTGGTTAAACATGACCAGTACAACCGGAGCGTTTAAACAATTATTGTTAGGTTATATAGAAGGTGCAACCAACGATTATGAAACCTTATATGATGGTCTAACTCTTGATGGTAACCAGTATTTGGATTTTTATAGTGTAAGTAATACGAATAAATTTGTAATTCAGGGACGTGCCTTACCATTTACAGATGCTGATATTGTTCCGTTAGGTTACCGAACTGCCGTTGCAGGTGATTTTACAATTGCAATAGACGAGGTTGATGGTAAAATGGCCAATCAGAAGATTTATGTTGAAGATAAAACAACTGGTGTTATTCATGATTTAACACAGAGTAATTATACTTTTAAAACCGAGGAGGGGAACTTTACTGAACGTTTGGTATTGCGTTACACTGATAAAACTTTGGGTGTCGGAGATTTTGAAAACGTTAAAGACGGGATCTTAGTTTCAATAAAAGACAAAGTAATTGCAGTACAATCTTCGCAAGAAAATATTAAGGAGGTTACAATATATGATGTGTCAGGTAAAATGCTTTACAATAAAAAGAAAGTAGGTAATACAGAATTGCAGATTCAAAACCTACCATCTTCAAATCAGGTTTTATTAGTGAAAGTTACTTTGGCAAATGATTTTACAACGACAAGAAAAGTTATTTTTCAGTAAATCATAAATAAAAGTTCATTTCAAAAAATCCATTCCGTTTTTCGGAGTGGATTTTTTTTGCATTTTAAGAAAATAAAGTTGTCAAAAAAATCACCAAAATTGGTGATTGTGAGTTTTATATGAGGGTTGTAGTTTTGAGCCAAATTATTATCAGAGAAAAACTTAAGCCCCAGAAGTTATGATAAAAAAAATACTTTTTTTTCTTGTTTTGACTTGTTGCTTTAATAGTCCGGTACTTTTAGCCCAACAAGAAACTATAGCACAAAACGGAAACTGTCCTGTTGCAGCCGGTGTTACCATTTGTCAGGGAGGTTCCGGCTCTTTAACCGCGTCCTCTTTCTGTGCTGGGATTGACCAAACTCCTATGACTGCCAGTGGTAGTGGAGGAACATCAAATAGTACATCTTATGGAGGTGGCGGAAATAGAGACATAACTATAACTTTTCCTTCGTTACCGGATGGAGCGGTAGTAACGGCTACAAATGTTACGATAAGTTTTACAGCAATTGCTCCTTCCTTAAAAAGTGAGTTGTTGGTTAGGGTAACTCCCCCTGTAACAGTTGATAGAGTGCAAACTAATTTGAATCCTCTTCCTGCTACTGTTTCTGAAAATAATAACCCTGGTGGTGCAATTAATATCCCTTTAGGAACATGGGGTACTGGAAACCCGTCAGGAGATTGGCGCTTCGAATTTAGAGAATCTCTTAATAATCCTGAAGTTATGCCCGATGCAAATATTACAGATGTCACCATTACAGTAAAATATACTTTACCGGCAACGATAGATTGGTATACAACGGCTTCCGGAGGAACAAAAATTGGCTCAGGAGCCTCATTTAATCCTGTAGGGATAAGTGGTTCCGGTCTTATTGATACTAATACTGGGGGCACGACTTCTTATTATGTGGCTTGTTCCGGTGACCCCACCTGTAGAACAAAGGTAGATTTTGTGATTCATGATGATCCTCCAGCTGTAGCGGATGTTGTCATTTGTCAGGGAGGTTCCGGCTCTTTAACCGCTTTATCTATCTGTCCTGCGACTGCTCAAATCCCTATGACTGCAAGGGGTAGTAACGGAAGATCAAATAGCATATCTTATGGAGGTGCCGGAAATAGAGATATTACTATCAATTTTCCTTTGTTACCGGCCGGAGCGATAGTAACAGGTACTGATATTAAGATAAGTTTTACGGCAGTTGCTCCTTCCTTTAAAAGTGAGTTGTTGGTTCAGGTAACTCCGCCAGTAACAGTTGGTGCAAAGCAAAGTAATTTGAATCCTCTTCCTGCTGATGTTGCGGAAAATAATAGTGCCGGTGATGCAAGTAATATTTCTTTGGGAACATGGGGCACTGGAAACCCATCAGGAGATTGGCTTTTCGAATTTAAAGAAGCTCTTAATAATCCTGAAGTTATGCCAGATGCAAATATCACAGATATTACCATTACAGTAAATTATACTTTACCGGCAACGATAGACTGGTACACAACGGCTTCCGGAGAAGATAAAATTGGTTCAGGAACATCGTTTAATCCTGTAGGAGTCAGTGGTTCCGGTCTTATTGATACTAATACTCCGGGTACTACTTCTTATTATGAGGCTTGTTCCAGTGATCCTGCTTGTAGAAGAAAGGTAAATTTTGTAATAAATAAATCTCCTCTTGTTGCAACCGGTGTTACCATTTGTAAGGGAGGTTCCGGCTTTTTAACCGCTTCATCTGCATGTGCTGCACTTGCCCAAACCGCTACGACTGCCAGTGGTAGCGGCGGAAGATCAAATAGCAGACTTTATGGGGGTGCCGGAAATACAAACATTACTATAACTTTTCCTTCGTTACCGGATGGAGCTGTAGTAACGGCTACAAATGTTAAGATAAGTTTTACGGCAATTGCTCCTTCTCTTAAAAGTGAGTTGATGGTTAAGGTAACTCCGCCTTTAGCAGTTGGTGCAGTGCAAACTGATTTGAATCCTCTTCCTGCTATTGTTGCTGAAAATAATAGTGCCGGTGATGCAAGTAATATTCCTTTTGGAACATGGGGTACTGGAAACCCATCAGGTGATTGGGTCTTCGACTTTAGAGAAGTTTTTAATAATCCAGAAGTTAATCCTGATGCAAATATCACAGATGTTACGATTACAGTAAATTATACTTTACCGGCAACAATAGATTGGTATACGGTAGCCTCGGGAGGAACAAAAATTGGCTCGGGAGCATCATTTAACCCTGTAGGGGTCAGTGGTTCCGGTCTTATTGATACTAATACTGCTGGGACAACTTCTTATTATGCAGGTTGTTCCGGTGATTCCGCTTGTAGAACAAAGGCTAATTTTGTTGTAGATCTGGCAACACCTGTATTAGGAACAGTTACTCAGCCAACCTGTAGTGTTACTTCCGGTAGTATTGCTTTAAGCGGACTGCCATCTGGTGGAACGTTAACAAGATCACCTGGAGCAGTAGCGGTGTCTTATACAGGAACTAAGGTTACAGACGCTAATCTGGCAGGCGGGACATATTCGTACACAGTTGGAAACGGCAACTGTACATCAGCTGCTACTACGCAAGTTGTTATCAATACACCACCGGCAATAGCAACCTATGGTATGGGTGGATGGGATGATACTCCAACCATAGATAAGAAACTCATTTTTAGCTCTGATTTTATGTCCACAGGGGATGCAAGCGGATGTTCTTGCGAAGTTAATTCAGGAACAAATGTCGTAATAGGAGAGGGACATACCCTAACCATTGCGAATGATGTTAAAGTATTTACAGGAGGTACAATGACCTTTAAAAATACGGCAAGTTTAATGCAAAAAAATAATGTAGTAAATGCGGGTGATATTATGTATGAACGTACTACCTCACCCATATTTTTAAAAGATTATGTGTATTGGTCAACTCCGGTAAGCCCGCAAACATTAGTGAATCTTTCGCCTTTAACGCCCAGTACTATGTATTATGGTTTCGATGGTACACAATGGGTGCGAACGAATAAGACTGATAACATGATAGCGGGCAAAGGTTATATTATTCGTGCCCCGTCAAATTATTCGAATGTCTTTAAGACAGCCTATCCGGCAAGTTTTAAAGGAGTCCCAAATAATGGAAATATAGAAACAGAGCTGTTAACTTCAGGAAAAAGTTATTTGATAGGGAATCCATATCCGTCTGCAGTAAGTGCGGATGATCTTATTATTAATGCCACAAATAATGCGGTAATAAATGGAACGCTTTATTTCTGGACTCACAATACGGCTGCGGTGCCTACACTGACGAATCAGTATACTGCAGATGATTATGCTTCTTATAATATTAGCGGCGGAGTATCGGCAAAATCAGATCCTGGTTACAATAATAATCCAACACTTGACAAAGGTGTTAAACCAACAGGTAAAATTGTAGCCGGTCAAGCCTTTTTTGTGACTACTAAAGCTGCAGGAAAAGTACTTTTTACCAATGCAATGCGATTGGGGGCATTAGATAATGGCCAGTTTTTTAGATCAGCGAATCCGAAGAAAGGAACCGCGATTGAAAAGAATCGTATTTGGTTAAATATGACCAGTACAACCGGAGCTTTTAAGCAATTGTTAGTGGGGTATATTGAAGGAGCGACCAATGAATATGATAGTAATTACGACGGATTAACTTTTGATAGTAATCCGTATTTAGATTTTTACAGTATAAGTAATGGGAATAAATATGTCATTCAGGGACGTGCCTTACCGTTTACAGATGCTGATATTGTTCCGCTAGGTTATCGAACTGCTGTTGCTGGCGATTTTACTATTGCAATAGACGAAGTAGATGGTAAGATGTTGAATCAGAAGATTTATGTTGAAGATAAAGCAACCGGAGTTATTCACGATTTAACACAAAGCAATTATACTTTTAAAACCGAGGTGGGGAATTTTACTGAACGTTTGGTATTGCGTTACACCAGTAAAACTTTAGGTGTCGGAGATTTTGAAAACCTTAAAGACAGGGTTCTAGTTTTTATAAAAGACAAAGTGATTGTGATACAATCTTCGCAGGAAAATATTAAAGAAGTTACGGTATATGATATGTTAGGAAAAATGCTTTACAATAAAAAGAAAGTAGGTAATACAGAAGTACAAATTCAAAACCTACCATCTTCAAATCAGGTTTTATTAGTGAAAGTTACTTTGGCAAATGATTTTACAACGACAAGAAAAGTTATTTTTCAGTAAATTTTAAATAAGAGTTCATTCAAAAAGAATCCATTCCGTTTTTCGGATTGGATTTTTTTTAAGAAAATAATGTGTTTGAAAAATCACTAAAAGCAGGTATTGTAGATTTCATAAAGAGTATTTATTTTTGAGTTAATTCTTACAAATAAAAAACGCCTGAATTTCTTATTTTGATAAAAAATGTAATTTTTTCCCTGTTTTTGGTGGTCTATCTTTATGGTCCGGCACTTTGCGCTCAACAAGGCAAGGTAGATATTTCTTTTAATACAGATGATAATGGGAAAAAGGGAGATGGTTTTGACAATGTAGTACGAACGGTATCTTTACAGTCCGATCATAAGCTTTTGGTCGGAGGTGATTATTTAAACCTCAATGGAACTAAGTGCCAATATTTAACCCGTTTAAATCTAGATGGTAGTATCGATGAAACCTGGGACACAGGGACAGGTTTCAATGGAAAAATTTATACGAGCTGTATTCAGCCAGATGGAAAAATAATTGTAGGCGGTAGTTTTACCTCTTTTAATGGAATCAGTTGTGGAAGACTGATCAGATTAAATATTGACGGTTCTTATGACGCAGCATTCGATACTACGATTGCTGTTAATACGGGTATTATTTATAACATTTGTCTGTATCGTGATGGAAGAATAATTATAACCGGAAGTTTTACTAAATATAATAATATTACCGTAAACAGGGTTGCCTGTATTTTGTCCGATGGCAGTTTAGATTCTTCTTTTAATACAGGTTCCGGGTCTTCTGCAAATATTATAAATGCAAATGTTATGTCCGATGGTAGAATTTTACTAACGGGTAATTTTTCAATTTTTAATACAATCGCGGCCAATAGAATGGTTTGTTTATTACCAAATGGTAAAGTTGATACTGGTTTTAATACAGGTTCCGGTTTTAATGAAGATGTGAATGCAGTTGTTGTCCAATCTGATGGGAAAATTATTGTGGGAGGGAAATTTACAAGTTATAACGGATCGATTGCAAATAGAATAGTAAGATTGAATCAGGACGGCACTATAGATAATAGCTTTGTAACCGGAACCGGTTTTAGTGGGGATGCAGTCCAGATTATTAAAAACGATTTGTCCGGTAATATTATGGTCGGAGGTTCATTTACAGGTTTTTATAATGGGGTGGCAGTCAACCGAATTTGTTTGTTGAATTCAAATGGAAGTCTTCAAACAAATTTTGATGTTGATTCAGGTCCGGGATCGGGATCAATTTTGACATTAGCGAATGACAGTGAAAACTTCTGGTATGTTGGTGGCTCATTTTCAGTTTTTGATAGTCAGAATCAGGGAAGATTAGTAAAAATTAGCAAGGACGGAGAACGCGAAGAAGCATATTTATCAACGGGAGTTGGTTTTGATGATTCAGTTTTAAAAGTACTGCCCTCATTAGATAAAAGTACAGTCGTACTGGGAAATTTTCAAAAGTTTAATGGAAACTTTAGTTCAAGAATAGTTCGGGTTCTGGCAGACGGATCCTATGATACAACTTTTAATTCCGGACAATTAGGGGCAAATAATGTGATAAAATCAGGTGTCTTACAATTGGACGGAAGGATTATTCTTGGTGGAAATTTTACAAAGTATAATGGAACTGCTTTCAATAGAATCATTAGGGTTTTGCCGGATGGAGCAATAGATAATACATTTAATGTAGGCTCAGGATTTAACGGTCAGGTTTACAGCATTGCAATTCAACCCGATGAGAAAATAATTGTAGCAGGAAATTTTACAAGTTATAATGGGGCACCCGTTGGAAGAATAATTAGGTTGTCACAAAGCGGTTTACGAGATCTTAGTTTTGATACTGGCGGTGGTGCTGATGGAATTATTGAAACAATAATAGTTCAGTCTGATGGAAAAATCTTGGTAGGAGGGCGATTTGATAGTTTTAATGGAAAGTCTTCCCATAGATTAATTCGTCTTAATTCTACAGGAAGTATTGATTCTGATTTTAGCGCAGGGACAGGTTTTGATAAAAATGTCTATGCAATTGGACTCCAGTCCGATCAGAAGATAATTGTGGGAGGGGCATTTTTAAGTTACAATGGAATTCCGCAAAAAAGGATTGCTCGCTTGAACGCAGATGGGAGTCTGGATTCTTTTTTTGATAGTGGAGTAGGCTTTGATAAAGGCGAAGTTCGCAGTATTTTAATTCAGCCGGATGATTGTATTTTGGTGGGAGGAACTTTTTCCGGGACTTATAAAACCAATACTGCTTTACGGTTAATACGTTTGCAAAAATCGGGAGAATATGATATTTCATTTAAAAGTGAGCTTAATAACAGTCTCTTTACAATGGGTTTTACTGTAGATCATAAGTTAATTATTGGAGGAAGCTTCAACTCCATATCGGGGATTTCAAAACACAGGATTGCCAGAATCAAACTTTGTTTAGACGGGACAGTTTGGGATGGTAAAAGTTGGTCAAATGGTTTTCCGTCAGTGGCAGAAGCAGTAGAGTTTAGAGGAAATTATGAAAACCTAACTTCTGTAAATATATGTAGTTGTTTTATTGATGAAGGAAAACAGGTTATACTTTTGAACGGTAACACTTTGGGAGTAGAATTTTCATATACAGGTAAAGGGATATTAGTACTGGAAGATTCGGCTAGTTTCTATCAGTCTGATGATGATGTAGTGAATACTGGTATCGTTTATTTAAAAAGAAATTCAACGCCTATACGAAAATCGGATTATACGTATTGGTCTTCGCCGATAGACCTGCAAAAATTAATAGATGTATCTCCTAAATCACATTTGGAAAAATTTTATTCATACAATTATGATGACAGAAATTGGAAAAAAGAAAATCCTGTAAATTATATGTCTGTCGGAAAAGGATATATCATTCAGGGGCCACAAGATTATTCTGAAACCGTGCCTTTAAAATTCGAAGCAGTTTTTAAAGGAATTCCTAACAACGGTAAAATTGAGATTAAGTCTGGCGTAGCTGATACTTTTAATTTAATAGGTAATCCGTATCCCTCTGCCCTTGATGGAGATGCTTTTTTATTGGCAAACAAATCAAAAATCAAAGGTACACTTTATTTTTGGACGCATAATACACCAATTACCAAGTACAAATATACTTCAGATGATTATGCAGTTTATAATTTACTCGGCGGTGTAGGAACAAGAAAATCCGAAACATCCGGAATTAATGAAACAGTTCCCGACGGGACGATCGCCACGGGACAGGCATTCTTTACCAATAGTAAAGGTTCAGAGACAATAGAGTTTATGAATAGTATGCGGGTTGTAGGTAGAAATGCAAGATTCTTCAAACAGCCAGATAGAAATACTATGACAGTATTTAAGAACACAATTGAAAGACATCGTATTTGGCTAAATTTTGATAATAGTGAAGGAAGTTTTAAACAAATCCTGATTGGTTATATCGATGGAGCTACAAATCAATACGATACAGATTATGATGCAGAATCACTGAATGGTAACCCGTTTGTTAATTTTTATAGTAGGATTGAAAATAAAAAATTGGTAATTCAGGGAAGAGCATTGCCTTTTATTGAAAACGATTCGATAACACTTGGTTATGAAACTGCTATTGCAGGAAAATTTAATCTTAGTATCGATCATGAGGATGAGTATTTTAAAAAAGAGAATGTTTTTTTAGTAGATAAAAAAATAAAAAAGATACACAATTTGAAGCAGGGTGCTTATTTGTTTTCAAGTGATGCAGGAACTTTTAATGAGCGATTTGTACTGCTCTTTACGAATGAAACTTTAACGATCAAAGATTTTTCGGAGAAAAATCCGGAGGTACTCATTTCAGTAGAAGATAGAATTATTAAAGTAATCTCAACTCAGGAATTAATCAGTCAAATAACCGTTTTTGATATTTTAGGAAAACAAATGTATCGAAAAGAAAATCTTGAAATCTTAGAATTTCAACTTCCAAAATTCAATTTAAGCCATCAGATTTTAATTGTAAAAGTTATACTTGGAAACAGGAAAATAGTGACAAGGAAAATTTTACTTTAAATGTCTGTCTTAAAGGAATAATCTTTTTTATCATTCTAAAAATATTCAGAGTATAAACCGCCATGTTTACTGGTAAAATGCTGTTTTTAATCCTGTTGAAAAAGTTATAAGTGTTAAATTCTCACAATTAAATCAAAAATATTTAGTTTGAATGTAAATAAAATCGTACCTTGTTGCTGCTTTACGATTCAAAAACTTAAAAGCCTGTTAAGTTAATTTTTATCATTTCTTATTGAAGCTTATAAAATAGAGTGTCTATACTCTTTACCTGCCTAAAATACTGATTGCTAATTTAAATGCCCCGATTAAATGAAACAAAAAGTACTCTTCACTTCAACATTTCACTTGTACTATCAGGATTAGTCTATCCTGTTTCGGCGTTTTATTTTTTGAGGTATTTAGAAATTACTTCAATCAGATTTTTATCTGATTGAGAAGTTCTGTTTTTAAATATTAAAAAATACCACGATGAGAAAATATTTACTTACACTTCAGTTATTTGCATTCCCTTTATTTTTTTATGCACAGACTAAAACAGTCTCTTTTTCAAGTGTTGGAACAAGCAGTTTTTATGTTCCTGCAGGTGTATCATCAGTAACTATGAGTGCCTGGGGAGGCGGTGGAGCCGGAGGTGGCTCAACGGTTCCGGGTCTGACTTTACAAAGAGCCGCTGGCGGAGGAGGAGGTGGTGCTTTTGCAGGGGGTATCTATTCTATGAACATGTCTATTCAAACGACCTTATCGATTACTGTTGGTAAAGGTGGTGCAGGAGCTTTGTCAGGTAATGGAGGTGCTGGTGATAATTCATCGATTACCGGTTATTTAATTGCATTGGCAGGAAATGGTGGAGCTGTCAATAATGGTACAGTTACCAATCCGGCGGGAGGTGCCGGAGGATTAGCTTCCGGATCTACAGGAGCTACTAAAGTCGACGGAGTAACCGGTGGAGCCGGTGAGACACTTTTACCCGCTGTAACCGGAGCCGGAGGAGCCGGAGGTACCAGTGGCGCTGATGTTGGAGGGGCAGGAGGTGCGAGTATTACAGGTTTATTAGCTAATAGTAATGGTAATCCCGGAACTCAGCCCGGAGGTGGTGGGAGCGGTGGAAAATCGGCACTTTTAGGTTCCGCTTCAACAGGGGGAGCCGGAGGAACCGGAAAAGTTGTGATTGTTTATACCTGTCCAACTTATAGCCTAACAAGTATATCAGCCTCGACCGTAAATATTTGTACCGGAACATCATCAACAATAACCCTAAATGGTAGTTTACCAGTAGGAGCATATAGCGTTGCTTATCAGGTAGACGGAGTAACTCAGACACCGGTAAGTATGACTGTAAGTACAAGTGGAACCGGTACTTTTACAGCTCCCGGATTTTCAGCTTTAGGAAGTAAAAGTTTAACAGTTACATCTTTAACTTCCGGAACAAGTGGCAATGCTGCCGATAATTGTGCTTCAACCATCAGTGCAAATAATACTGCTTCAGTAAATGTAACATCATCCGGGACAGCCCCTGTTGCTTTAGCAGGAACCGGAGCAACCTGTACCCAGATTACAGCAAATTGGCAATCTGTTTCGGGATCAACTTATTACACATTGGATCTTTCGACAGATATTAATTTCGGAAGTTTTGTTGGAGCCTATAATGGTTTGAATGTTGGAAATGTTTTAACGGTAAATATTACAGGTTTAAGCAATGCGACTACGTATTATTACAGAGTTCGAGCATTTAGCGGTACCTGTTTGAGTGCTTATTCGAATACCATAACTTACAAACCTGCTGTTTCTCCTGGTAATGTTGTATTGCAGGCAGCCACTAATACTTTGTGTACTTCATTTATGGCAAATTGGAGTGCGGAGGTTAATGCCGTGAGTTACTTATTAGATGTATCACTTGTCAGTAATTTTGCAAGTACTGTCTCAGGTTATAATGCTCTTGATATAGGAAATGTAACGACCTATTCAGTGACCGGACTGACTGCAAGTACAACCTATTATTACAGACTCAGATCAAAGAATGGTTGTGGAACCAGTGCTACTGGTACCGCAACAGTACAAAATATAGCGACGACTACTCAGCCAGGTACACCACTTAATGATCCGGTGGTTCAGCCCACCTGTGATGTTCTGACCGGAACGGTGGTTTTAAAGAATTTGCCAAACAGAAACGATTATACGATTACTCAAACCGGTACGTTCTCCAATACTTATTCGGGAGGAATAGGTGCCGATTGGACTAAATATACAGTTGCAGGACTGGCTCCTGGTACTTACAATTTTACGGTACAATATCCGGGCAGCTGTGCTTCTACGTCATTGTCGGGTATTGTCGTAAATGCTTTAGCAACGAATACCTATACCATTGCAGGAGGATGGTCGCTAGGAACGCCAACAACAAGCCAGAATGTTGTTTTTGCAGATGATTTTTCTTCGTCCGGAGATGTGAATAGCTGTGGCTGTACGATAAATGCCGGAAAAAAAGTAACCATAAATAGTTCAAATACGTTAACAGTTAAGAATGCACTAATTGTGGATTCGGGAGCGGGAACGGCTTTGACTTTTAAAACCAGTTCAAGTCTGGTTCAGGTGAATAGTGCAGTTAATTCTGGAAATATTTCGTACGAGAGAACAAGCCCGGGAATTCTAAAAAAGGATTATTTATATTGGTCCACTCCGGTAAATCCACAAAGATTAATCGATCTTTCGTCCGGAACAGCAGTGACAAAGTATTTTGGTTTTGATGGGACACAATGGGTCGTTACCGATAGAACAACTAATATGGTAGTGGGTAAAGGTTATATTATTCGTGGCCCGGAGTCCTATTCCAATACGGTTAAAGTAACTTTTACCGGAATTTTTTCAGGGGTTCCGAACAACGGAAATCTGGAAGGAGAATTGTTGAGTTCGGGAAAAAGTTATTTAGTAGGGAATCCTTATCCATCTGCTTTAAATGCCGATGCTCTTTTAAGTGCGAATAGTCTACTGGGCGGAACAATCTATTTTTGGACACATAATACGCCTGTACAACTTACCTATACAAATCAGTACACAACCGATGATTATGCTTCTTATAATTTAAGTGGAGGGGTTTCAGCAAAATCCGATCCGCTACATAGTGACATTCCGGCAAATGATAACGGAATTAAACCAACAGGTAAAATAGCAGCCGGACAATCCTTTTTTGTGACTACCGTAGCAGCAGGAAAAGTACAGTTTAACAATTCAATGCGATTAGGGGGTGCCAATAACAATCAGTTTTTTAAAGCTGAAAGCACATCAAAGGAAACTACTTTGGTCAAAAAACGTATCTGGTTAAACATGACCAATACGTCAGGAGCTTTTAAACAATTGCTGGTAGGATATATAGAGGGGGCGACTAATGAGTATGATAGTAATTATGACGGAATTAGTTTTAATGCGAATCCTTATCTTGATTTTTACAGTGTAGCAAACGGAAACAATTATGTCATTCAGGGTAGAGCTTTACCTTTTGCAGATACTGACATTGTTCCCTTAGGATATCGTACGACAATCGCGGGTGATTTTACTATTTCAATTGATGAGGTAGATGATAGTATGAGTGAACAGGCTATTTATATCGAAGATAAAACAACTGGAGAAGTTCATAATTTAAAACAGAGCAATTATACTTTTACAACCGCAGTCGGAACCTTCTCAGACCGATTAGTGTTGCGTTATACCGGAAAAACATTAGGGACCGACGATTTTGAAAACAGAAATAACGCTGTTGTTGTTTCTGTTAAAAATAGAATAATAAATGTGTCATCAAAAAAAGAACAGCTTAAAGACGTTTTTGTATATGATGTGTCGGGGAAACTGCTTTTCAGCAAAAGTAAAATTGGGAATAACGAGTTTCAAATACAAAATTTAGCATCAGGTAATCAGATGGTACTGGTAAAAGTGATTTTGGAAAATGATGTTGCAGGAACTAAAAAAGTAGTGTTTTAGGAAAAAAAAGAATGTTGTTAAGGGCTTTTTTGCAGATTTTCATTGGTATTCCGGATTGCTTTTTCATTCTTATAATCAATCCATTTTTGACCTTTGAATTTACGCATCATGATATCAAAATAACGCATAATAAAAACATTGTAAAAGGCTTTTGAGAGGTTTGTAATGTTTTTAGGAAAAGCTCTCAGACTCATCGAAAACCCCGGGGTTAAATATTTCATGTAATGCCAGTATCCTTCGGGCATGTACAGCATTTCGCCATGTTTTAAATTGGTGATAAATCCCTGTGTATTTTTAAGGGCAGGAAATTTTTCATAGTCAGGGTTATCAAAATCAATGTCTTCTCTTGAAATTAAGGCATGTGGTACCTTGTACATATATTTGGACTGATCGGGAGCAAAAAGCATGCACTGTTTTTCTCCATGAAAATGAAAATGTAAAATATTGGAGTAGTCAATGTCGTAATGCATGAACACCCGCGCATTTTCTCCGCCAAAAAACAGCATTGGCATTTGTTTGACCAAATTTAAGCCAATATCCGGCCATAAAAAGTCCTCTTTTAATAGCGGAACTTCTTTCATCAGATTATAAAGAAAAATGCGGTAGTTAGTTGGTTTTGATTCCAGAAGATGAATGTAATCACTCATTTTCATAGTCGTATGAGCTTCGTTAAAACCATCTTCATGATTTACAGGTCTGTCATCGTATAGAGGAACGATAATGTTTCCGGCAATTTCGTTGATATAGGATAATTTCCATTTGTGATAAGCCGGCCAGTCTTCGGTCAATTCTTCGACAACTACAGGAATTTGATTTTTCACATACTGGGAAATAAAATCAGCCTTTGAGATTTTTTTTACCCTTTCGATTTGTTTTAATTTCATCTCTATTAAATAAAAAAATTGCTTATAACACATGTTATAAGCAATTTAGAAATATTTATCGAGATTTATGAACTCTTTTTCTTAAATTTTTGATTTAGCTGTAGCTTCAAGATTTCTTTCAATAGTGTGTCCCGGTCTTGACCATTTTGGTTTTTCTCCTAGAGGAACAAACTGAGAATCAGCTGCCTCAACTGTTTTAGGTTGTGAAACTTTTGTAAATGGTTTTTGCGGATTCAATCCTAACATTTCAAACATCTTCATGTCTTCATGAACATCAGGGTTTGGTGTCGTAAGCAGTTTATCACCTGCAAAAATAGAATTGGCACCTGCAAAAAAGCACATTGCCTGTCCTTCACGGCTCATGTTAGTTCTTCCTGCTGATAAACGAACCTGTGTATCGGGCATTACAATTCTTGTTGTCGCAACCATACGGATCATTTCCCAGATTTCAACCGGCTTTTCCTCTTCCATCGGAGTTCCTTCAACAGCTACCAGCGCATTAATTGGCACAGATTCCGGTTGAGGGTTTAAAGTAGAAAGAGCTACAAGCATTCCGGCTCTGTCTTCGATACTTTCCCCCATTCCAATGATTCCTCCACTGCAAACCGTAACATTCGTTTTACGAACATTTTCGATAGTTTGCAAACGGTCTTCGAAACCACGGGTTGAAATAACATCTTTATAATATTCTTCAGAAGTATCTAAATTGTGGTTGTAAGCATATAAACCTGCCTCAGCCAAACGCTGCGCCTGATTTTCGGTAATCATACCTAGGGTACAGCAAACCTCCATGTCAAGTTTGTTAATGGTACGAACCATCTCTAAAACCTGGTCGAATTCTTCACCATCTTTTACATTTCTCCAGGCAGCTCCCATACATACACGTGATGATCCACTGGATTTTGCGCGTAAAGCCTGTGCTTTAACCTGGCTAACACTCATTAAGTCGTTTCCTTCAACACCCGTGTTATAACGTGCAGCTTGTGGGCAATACCCGCAGTCTTCCGGACAGCCTCCGGTTTTGATTGAAAGTAAAGTAGACACCTGAACTACGTTAGGATCATGTTTTTGCCTGTGAATTGTTGCTGCTTCATACAGCAAGTCCATCATAGGTTTATTATATATGGCAATTATTTCGTCTTTTGTCCAATTGTGTTTTGTAATGCTCATTGATGCAGTTTTTTGATGCTCCAAAAGTAGTTAAATAGTTCCAATCAACCAATGCCCAATCCTGTAAATGAATATTTGACAGCTATTTTCAAAAAAGAAACACTCTAAAATCATATTATTTTAATTTTTTATGATTTTAGAGTGCTATTTAGTTTGATTTATTTTGAAAAATTAATCAGCTGCATATTTGTTATTCCAGTACAGCATCATCATCAATGTAACGATTACTGACGAGGCAATTCCTTCAAAGAGTAAGCAGATGCAATAAGTTGGTACCGAAGGATTTCCGCCAAACATAAAAGTTTCCGAAAGTGTTTTTACATAAGCATCTCCGCCCCGCGCATAACTGTAAACTAACAGTCCGAATACACTTAGCGCCACACCTACTACAGAGGTAGCCATTGCCGAGACTGCATTGGACACAAAATTAGTTTCACCTTCATGAAGATTCATTCGCATGGTTTTATTTACACCATAAAATATAAAAAAGACATTTAGGGTTCGCAGATAGAATAAATGAGCCAAACCTAATACGTTCATCAATAAAAAGTAAATTCCAATTCCAAGGAAAATCAGAAAACCGTTGGTAATTTCTTTAGGTAATTTCATAATGGTTATTTTTAAAGAAGTTAATAGCAAATATTTGATAAACAGAGTTCTGTATCAAATTTACTAAAAAAATAACTACGATGATTTAAAAAGGGTAAAAAGTATGTCCGACCATACCATCGTAAAAAGAAACGATGAATTTTTATGGTAACACATAGAAACATTAGGTATTAATGCTCAGAAATGGTAGGATGAGAAGAAAAGACTTTCTTTTACATTTTTTATTATGTGTTTTTTAACCAGTGAAACACCTTTTTTAAGTTTATAAAAGGCTGTTTTCTATGTGTTAGAATGATTTCAACTCACAGGTTGAGGTAATGCTATCCTAAATTTTGTTTAAAAATGTGAGAGCATTTTTTCTATCCAGATGCAATTGTTCTTTTAACAAATCGACAGAACCGAATTTTTGTTCGTCCCTCAGGTATTGTAATAACGAAACCTGAATCTTTTTACCATAAATATCTGCATCAAAATCAAAAAGATTCACTTCGATGGTTTGTTTTTGCCCGTTAACAGTTGGATTAAAACCAATGTTCATCATTCCGGAAACTTCCTTTTGGTCGATCAAAGCTTTTACAACGTATACGCCGGCTTTCGGAATTAATTTATATTCATCATTGATTTCGATGTTAGCTGTTGGAAAATCAATAGTTCTTCCCAATTGTTTTCCCTGAACAACTTCACCGGTTAAAAAGTAGTTATAGCCCAGATAATCATTTGCCAAAGACATATTTCCTTCGTTGAGTGCTTTTCTGATTTTGGTTGAGCTTACAGAAACGTCCTGAATTTCCTGAGCGGAGATTTGCTCAACTTCAAAACCGTATTCATGACCGAAAGCGATTAAATCATCAATATTAGCCGTTCTGTTTCTGCCAAAGCGATGATCATGACCAATAATTATTTTCTGAATATGAAACTGATCTACCAGAATGGAATGTACAAACTCTTCTGCAGTTAGTCTGGAGAAACTTTCGTTAAAAGGATGAATGACCAGATTTTCGATTCCGGTTGCTTCCAGGAGCTTTGACTTTTCAGTGATGGTATTTAAAAGTTTTATTTCTGATTTTTCCTGCAGTACCATTCTTGGATGAGGAAAAAAGGTAAGCACTAAACTTTCATACTTTCCGTTTTCAGTGTTTTGGGTAATGCGTTCCAGAATTTTTTTATGTCCAATATGTACACCGTCAAAAGTTCCAAGAGTTAAAATTGTTTTCTTGGTTGACTGAAAATCGTTTATAGAATGAAAGAGCTTCAAAACAAATAATTTAAGATGGTGCAAATTTATACTATTCTATTTTAAATTTAATGCTTAGCGTAATTGATTTTTTACTCTCCAACCGTTAGTTTTTGTGAAAATGGAGTAGTCTATAAATTTAAAACTGTATAATTGTCTCTAATAAGTGTAAGATTTTGATTTAATTCGCGTAATTTTGATATACTTTTATATTTAGAATATGAAAAAAAACCTACTTTTTTTATTTTTTATTTTTTGTAGCGCAAGTATGTATGCCCAAAACGATGGTTTGTGGCAGAAAGTTGATGCTGTTTCGCTAAGCAAGAGAGGGATTACTTCTGAGCCGGGGCGATTGTATTATAAGCTGAATTCGGATTTTCTGAAAGCAAAACTAACTGCTACTACCGCTAAAACAGCGAAAAATACTTCGACAGAAATTACATTCCCCAATTCGGGAGGTGTACTGGAACGTTTTTCTGTTTGGGAATCTTCCAATTTTGAGCCTGAGTTACAGGCAAAATATCCGGAAATCAGAGCCTATGAAGGACGCGGTTTAGACGATAAGACGGCGAAGATTTATTTTAGTGTAGCACCAATTGGGGTTCAGACTATGGTGCTTCGTACAGATAAGCCATCAGAATACATCGAGCAAAATCAGGAAGATAAATCGTCCTATGTTTTGTTTACTAAAAATGATACAGCTTCAAAATCGCGTTTGACTTGCAAAACAACAGATGTACCAGAAAATAAAAGTACTTCTTCTACGGCAAAATCGGCAGCAAACAATAAAGTTTTCAAAACCTTTAGGCTGGCATTGTCTTGTACAGGTGAGTACACCGCTTATTTTGGAGGTACAAAAGCAGGTGCATTGGCAGGGATGAATGCTACTCTAGCACGAGTAAATGCTGTTTTTAATAAAGACCTTGCTGTAAGAGTGGTTTTAATTGCCAATAATGATGCTGTAATTTATACAAATGGATTAACGGATCCTTATTCTAACCCAGACAGAGGAACCTCTAAAGATCCTTCAGACGGGAATGATTATTGGAGTAAAGAAGTTCAAAGCACTTTAACAAGTGTAATTGGAGAAGCTAATTATGATATAGGACATTTGTTTGGGGCGTCCGGAGGAGGAGGAAATGCGGGCTGTATTGGCTGCGTATGCGATAGTCCGACACCGTCTGATGCAATGGGGAAGGGAAGTGCCTATACATCACCGGCAGATCAGAAACCGGAGGGAGACAACTTTGATATTGATTTTGTTGCTCATGAAATGGGACATCAGTTTGGAGGATATCATACTTTTTCTTTTGATGCATCAGAAAGAACAGGCCTAAATGTTGAACCGGGAAGCGGATCAACTATAATGGGCTATGCAGGAGTGTCTAAGGGGTATGATGTTCAAAATCATTCAGACGATTATTTTGCTTACGCCAGTATTCTTCAAATCCAGAATAGGTTGTCCGGAAAGAATTGTCCTGTTAGTGCATCCATAGCAAATAATCTTCCAGTAGTTGATGCTGGTGCGGATTATACAATTCCTATTAGTACACCGTTTATTTTAACTGGTATTGGCTCAGCCGTTGCTGGTGTGACCTATACCTGGGAGCAATTTGATAGTGCGTCAGATTCATCAACTGGAAACAGTAATAGTACGGCTTATCCTGAAAAACCCAATGGGCCTCTATTTAGGTCTGTACGTCCGGGGAGTTCACTTGTTCGTTATATGCCCGAGTTGAATACAGTACTTTTGAACAAGTTAACCACAACTTGGGAGTCGGTTTCTTCTGTTGCAAGAACATTGCATTTTACCCTGACAGCAAGAGATAATGGAGCATCGGCAGTTGCACAGACGAACACTGATACAATGATTGCAACGGTTGTAACTAATGCCGGACCATTTACTGTTACTTCGCAAAATACAGATGACGTTAGCTGGCCAATAGGTTCAAACCAAACGATAACATGGGCAGTGAATAATACCAATACACTACAAGGATCTTCGGCAGTTAATATCAAGCTATCAACAGATGGAGGTTTGACATTTCCAATAATTTTAGCCTCAAACACACCGAATGACGGTTCGCAAACCGTTCAGATTCCGACCAGTGTAACTGCTTCAACAAATTGCAGACTTAAGATTGAGCCAACAGCAAATATTTATTATGCTTTAAATAGTAAGTCGTTTGCAGTGGGGTATACTTCGACGACAACTTGTGATTCTTATAGTTTCGGGAATGCTTTTGCTATTCCTCCCGGAAATTCTTTCACTTCTAAAACGGTAAATGTTCCGGCATCAACCGGAACGATTTCCGATGTAAATGTTTTGGTTAATGTAACACACGATAAGCTTTCAGATTTCGAATTGCAAATAGTAAATCCGCAGGGTACAGTGGTTAATTTATATGATCGTAACAGTTGTGGCGGAATAAATTCTACTTTGGCTCTTCAGTTTGACGATGCCGGAGTTGCTTTAGATTGTTCTAAAACTACGAGTCAGATTGTTGTTCCAATTGATTTATTGAGTGTGTTTAACGGTCAGGATCCTAAAGGGACCTGGAGTTTTAGAGTTCGCGATGCAGTTACGGGTAATTTTGGAACTATAAATTCAGCTTCATTGAATATTTGCAATAAAACGTTTGTTTTAGGAGAGATTGATATTGAAAATGTAGCATTTACTTTATACCCGAATCCGAACAGAGGAAATTTTACCATTCAGTTTAGTAGTGATTCCATCAATAGAGTTCAGATTTATGTACATGATATTCTTGGCAGGCAGGTATATTTTAACTCTTTTGATAAAACGCCTTATTTTAATCAAAATATTCAATTAGCAGGAGCTACAGCAGGGATGTATCTGGTGACTGTAATAGAAGGGGAGCGCAGAACGGTTAAGAAAATAGTCCTATACTAGAGAAAAGATAAGTTTTAAAATAAAATCCAAATTTCAATAACTGCTGTTGTTGGAATTTGGATTTTTTTTGATTGGAATTCTATCTTATGAATTTGCCATTGCCATACAGACAATGCTGATTTTGGCTCCGGGAATTTTTTGTAAAGCTCTGGAACAAGCCTCAAGTGTAGCGCCCGTAGTCAATACATCGTCAACGATTAAAAAATGTTTGTTGTGATTTTCATTCGAAAATTTAACGTCAAAGATGTTTTCGATGTTTTCAGATCTTCCTAAAAGATTTTTTTTAGATTGGGTTTTTGAATATTTTTTTCGGTACAATAAGCCGGGATCAAAAGGAATTGCCAGGTTTTTAGATAAAGTGGTGCCAAAAGTAGTAACCTGATTGTAACCTCGTTTTTTTAGTTTTTTGGGATGCAGCGGTACTGGAATGATTACATCAAAAGGAATTTTTAAGCTTAATTCTTTTAAATCTTCGGCATACCAATTACCAAGAAAAGTTCCAATTTCTTCATGACCTTTGTATTTGAGATTATGGATCAGTTCCTGAACAACTCCTTTTTTGTTGAAATGTAAAAATGCCGATGCATGCTGGATGTCGATTCTTCCATAAAATTTCTTCACAGCCTCGTTTTTTGGGTTCAAATGATATTGAGTAAGAGGTAATTCGTGGCGACAACGAGTGCACAAAATAGTTTCACCACTAAGTAAAAGGGTGTGACATCCGACACAAACTTTAGGAAAAAAGAGGTTGATGAGATAATTAAACACAAATAGAAAGAATTTAGTTACAAAAATAACCAAATCATTGTTTCAAACTTTATTATTTTTCTTTTTTTTAAAAGTACTTTTTATATTTTTGCATCACTATGGCAAAACAAGAAGATTTATTTAAGAATGTGGTTTCGCACGCAAAAGAGTACGGATTTATTTTTCCGTCAAGCGAAGTATACGATGGATTAAGTGCAGTGTATGATTATGCACAAAATGGCGTCGAGTTAAAAAAGAATATTCGTGAATATTGGTGGAAATCAATGGTTCAGATGAATGAGAATATTGTCGGCTTAGATGCTGCAATATTAATGCACCCGACAACCTGGAAAGCTTCAGGCCACGTTGATGCATTTAATGACCCATTAATTGACAATAAAGATTCAAAGAAAAGATACAGAGCCGATGTTTTGGTAGAAGATTATGCAGAAAAACTTAATCTGAAAGCTAAAAAAGAAATTGAAAAAGCAAGTGCTCGTTTTGGAGACGCTTTTAATGAGCAGGAATTTGTTACGACAAATGCCCGTGTAATTGAATATCTGGCTAAAGAAAAAGAAATTAGAGAGCGCTTAGGACGTTCTTTAGGAAATGGAGATTTAGAAGACGTAAAAGCACTAATCGAAGAATTAGAAATTGCTGATCCTGAAACGGGTTCCAGAAACTGGACGGATGTGAAACAGTTCAATTTAATGTTCGGAACGAAGTTAGGAGCTTCTGCAGAGTCTGCAATGGATTTATATTTGCGTCCCGAAACGGCTCAGGGTATTTTTGTGAATTTCCTTAATGTACAAAAATCGGGTCGTATGAAAGTTCCTTTTGGAATTGCTCAAACGGGTAAAGCGTTTAGAAATGAAATTGTAGCAAGACAGTTTATTTTCCGTATGCGTGAATTTGAACAAATGGAAATGCAGTTTTTTGTACGTCCGGGTGAAGAAATGAAATGGTACGAACACTGGAAAACTACTCGTTTAAATTGGCATCTGTCTTTAGGCTTAGGAGAGCAAAACTATCGTTTTCATGATCATGAAAAGTTAGCACACTATGCTAATGCTGCTGCAGATATCGAGTTTAACTTCCCATTCGGATTTAAAGAATTAGAGGGAATTCACTCTCGTACAGATTTTGATTTAAAAGCGCACGAAGAATATTCAGGTAGAAAATTGCAATATTTTGATCCTGAGTTGAATGAAAACTATGTGCCATATGTAGTTGAAACTTCTGTAGGTTTAGATCGTATGTTCCTGGCTGTTTTTGCAACTTCATTGCAAGAAGAAGTTTTAGAAGACGGATCAACAAGAACCGTATTGAAATTGCCGGCTGTTTTAGCTCCAACAAAAGCAGCTGTATTGCCTTTGGTTAAAAAAGACGGACTACCTGAAATTTCTAAAAAAATCATCGAAGATTTAAAATGGGATTTCAACGTAGCGTACGATGAAAAAGATGCAGTAGGTCGTCGATACAGAAGACAGGATGCACTTGGAACACCATTTTGTATTACTGTAGACCATCAAACGATCGAAGACGAAACCGTAACTATCCGTCACAGAGATACTATGAAACAAGATCGCGTTAAAATCTCTGAATTAAAAGATATAATCGAGAACGAGGTTTCAATGAAAAACTGGTTGATGAAAATGTAATATTTATGACATTTATATATAAAAGCCCAAATTCCTTTAAGGAGTTTGGGTTTTTTTAATACCAAAAAGTGTATTTTGGCGATTATTTTTGCATTTCATCCTTTTGTGTTAACATTTGTTTGTAATATATCAACAATGAAATAGCAGAATAATTGAAATTTGTATTTTTAATTGCGAATAAATGGCCAAACAGGAGCCTTTCAAAAGGATCGATGAAATAAAAGTTTGTCGGGGGTTCATGAAAAATCAATAAAAATAAGATTGAAAAAGTATTCGTATATTATTATTGACGATGATGTGGAAAGTATTTTGAAAACCAGAACAATTGCAGAAGGTTTTTCAGAACTTACTTTTGCGGGATCGGCTGCGAATTATCAATCGGGATTGAATTTGGTTTTAGAGCATAGACCACATCTCATTTTGTTAGAAATAGATCCGAAAGACGGATCGAGTAATTTGTCACTTGCTTTTATAAATGAACTTCATCGGTTCTTGTCGCTTATTCCTAAGATCATCATCACCACAACAAAAAAAGAGCTTGCTTTTGATGCTATTCAGCATGGTGTTTTTGATTATATCTTAAAACCAGTTCTACGGATCGACTTGATGAAGACTATTCTGAAACTCGAAAAAGCTTTTCCTGCAGATGATTCTGAAACCATTGAGGAAGACAGTACGCCATTGAGTGAACTGTTTGCTGAACCGGCAAAAAGTGCTGAGCAGCCCCTTGTATTATGTGTGAAATCCTATGGAGATTATCGCTACATCAATTCCAATGATATTAGTTACTTTCAGGCAGATAATAATTCGACCGATATTTATTTGAATTCAGGCGAAATGATAACTGCTTTTAAAACCTTAAAGCATTTTGAAGGGGTATTGTCGCATCCTTTTATTAGGATTCATAACAGTTACATCATCAATCAAAATTATATTGCAAGAATCCATAACGGGAACTCGACTTGTTACATCAGGAATTCCTCTAAAAAGATTCCCTTTTCAAAAACATATAAATCAAATGTTGACTTAATTATTGCTGATTTCGCTATAGGAAATTATTTAGAAGTGTAAAAATTATACAACTACATTGATTTGCCCCTCATTGACTATCAATTGGGTACGATTTACCATAAACCTTTTTTTTCGTATTATTTTTTTTAAATGTGTCCTTAGTTTTACACCATGATTCGCGCATAGCGATGATTTTTAAAACTAAAAAAAAACAAACATTTAATACCCTCAGATCATGAAAAAGACAGCTTTAAAAATCGTATTATTTTCTACAGTAATGATAGCAACTTCGTTTGCAACTCCACAAAGAATTTCTCCATCAGATTCAATCGCTAAATTCTCTACGAATACTATTGATGACCAGTTTACAGGTCGTGGAAAAAGAAAACAGGATAACGTAAATACACTACATAATTTAAACCAATCTGAAGGATTTCGCCAGGACAGACAAGCTATAGGTGTTGTTAAGAAAATGGATTAAATTCATTCAAAATAAAATTGAAAGGCTGTCAAATTCTGACAGCCTTTTTTTTATGTCTTTAGTTTTAGTATTTTTGATAAAATTCAAAAAAGACATTGAAAAAAACTTTATCTATATTACTTTTTTTATCTCTTATTCTATTGGGATGCACTGGCAAAACTCATGTAGATGAAGATGAATCTTCTCCAATTGATAGTCTCCCTACGTTTTTATCTTTGGCAAATGATGTTGATTTAACGTATGATCTGAAACAAAAGTATAATAAGAAAGCATTTGCAATAATCATAAAGCAAAAAGACGATTCTGTCAATAAAGTCAATTTGTTTAAAATAGCCAATCGTTATTATAATATGAGCGATTGGAAATCGTACCTTCAAACGACTGAACTAATTCTGAAGAGATCAAAAGAGACTAAGGATTCTGCCAATATTGCCAAGGCTTATACTTACTTAGGTGACTATTATGTTTCAAAATCGGTTTCTGACAGTGCCTTTATGAATTTTTATCATGCCGAAAAATTATATTTAGCAATTAATGATCACTATAATCTGGCTAAAACTTATTTAAGTAAAGCTAGTCTGCAATACAACGAAGGAGATTTTTTTGAAAGCGAAATTGCTGTTTTTAAGGCATTGCGCAGTTTAAAAGGTCAGAAGAATGCTAACGATCAGTTTTATGAATGTTATAACTTATTAGGGATCTTGTACAATGATAAAGAAGAATATGGTAAGGCATTAAGTTTTCATAATAAGGCATTACTAAATCTTAATGATAAATCTATTCCCCTGGAGCTTCAGTTAAAAGCGGCATCATTAAATAATATTGGTTTTGTTTACATCAATATGCGTAATTACCGGGATGCCAAAAGATTTTTTGAAAAAGGTCTGAAAGAGGAAAATTTATTTAAAGAAAATACCATTTTGTACGCAATGCTGCTGGATAATCTGGCATACTCTAAATTTAAATTAGAAGAGTTAGACGGTCTTTCGGATGATTTCTTCAGATCACTGAAAATTAGGGATAGTCTAGGATTAAAATCAGCGATTGTGTCCAGCAAGATTCATTTGTCTGAATATTATGCCTTTAAAAAGGATACTTTTAAAGCAATTCAGTTCTCCAGGCAGGCTTTGCTTTTGTCCCGATCGACTAATAAAATTAATAATACACTCCAGGTATTAAAGCAAATTGCGGTTGTTGATCCGAAAAATGCCTCAGCTTACTCTAGGGAATATATTAAGTTGAATGATGAAATGTTGAGAGCCGAACGTAATATGGGGGAAAAATTCTCCAGAATCGAATATGAAACTAATGAAATAAAAGATCAGAACTCCAGTTTGCAGGAGAAAAACAAAACCTTAATATACATCTTTAGTATTTGTACTCTGATAGGCTTGTTTTTCTATGTGTATAAAACACAACAGGCAAGAAACAGAGAGCTGCTTTTTAAACAGCAGCAGCAGGTTGCTAATGAAGATATCTATAATTTGATGATATCGCAGCAAAATGATATTGAGCAGACTCGTATTAAAGAAAAGAAAAAAGTAGCTCAGGATTTGCATGACGGGGTGTTGGGCAGAATGTTTGGTGTGAGAATCAGTCTTGATAGTTTAGATAAAGTAGATGAGGCTGAAGCAGCTCCCAAAAGAAAAAAATACCTGACAGAACTTAAACATATTGAAGAAGATATTCGTGAGATTTCACATGATTTAAACCGTGAGAAATCAGAATTAATTAATAATTTTATCGCGATTTTAAACAAATTGTTTGAGGATCAGAGAAACACCTATGATTCCGCTTTAATCACTTCTTTTGATTCTAATATTAAATGGGAACTGGTTACAAATGCAGTAAAAATTAATTTATACAGAATTGTTCAGGAAGCCCTTCAGAATTGTAATAAGTATGCGAAGGCAAATACAATTACGATAGATTTTAAAAGTGAAATAAACCATTTGATTTTGTCAATTTCTGATGACGGAATCGGGTTTAATACCAAAACGACAAGAAAAGGTATCGGTTTGCATAATATTCAATACAGAGCGACAGAATGTAAAGGTTTTGTTTTCTTAAAATCGGCCAAAGGAGAAGGAACTCTTCTGATAGTCAAAATTCCAATAGATCAAAAAATAAACCTACAGCATACATGACAATTGACCCCAATCCCCAGGCTCCTCAATTAATTAGAAAAAACATTTTAATTGTTGACGATCACCCCTTTATTATTGAAGGATATAAGAATGCGATAACACGTTATAATCCTAATAAGTATGAGTTTTTTATTTTGCAGGCCCACGACTGTAAATCAGGGTATGATTTAATCGAAGATGTTCAGACTCCTGAATTTGATGTTGCTTTTTTAGATATCAGCATGCCTCCATACGAAGAAAAGAATATTTTTTCGGGTGAAGATCTGGCGAAATTACTTCTGAAGAAAATGCCAAAATGCAAAATAATTCTGTTAACAATGTACACTGAATTACTGAAAATTAAAACAATCATCAGAACCATTAGTCCCAATGGTTTAATTATCAAAAATGATCTCACTTTTGATGAATTGCTTTTTGCATTTGATAAAGTAATGAAAAGTGATAAATATTACAGCCAGTCCGTTCAAAAGATACTCAATCAATCTGCTCATAATTCTATTGAAATTGATGAGTTTGACAAGCAAATTTTATTTCATTTGTCAAAAGGAACTTCTTTAGCCGACATGCCGCAATACATTCCAATTTCTGTTAATGAAATCGAAAAACGCAAAGCGGGTCTTAAAGAACTGCTTAAAGTGAGAAGCGGTTTTGATGAGGACCTGGTCAAAGAAGCGAAATGTAAAGGGCTTTTTTAGAAGGGGAAATTCCAAATAAAAAAAATCCAAATTCCAGAGATATTACCGGAATTTGGATTTTTTTTATTTCAGTTTTAGGGTTTTGTCGGCGATTTTACCAGATGCTGTGACTGCGACTGAAAACTGAACACTGCGACTAAAAAACTACTCCGTCAGAGCGTCCCAGCCACGGGCTTTTAAAGCAATTTTTGTATTGGCACGTGTTACCAGATGAACTCCTTCGCTTTCATCGGCCATGTGGCCAATAATCGAGAAGTTAGGGTTGCCTTTTATCTTGTCAAAATCATTAATGTCGATGGTAAAGAGCAATTCATAATCTTCACCACCATTTATAGCCACTGTTGTACTATCGATATTGAATTCTTCACAGGTCGAGATAAACTGAGGGTCCAGAGGAAGCTTGTCCTCATATAAATTACAACCCACCTTCGATTGTTTGCAGAGATGCATGATTTCAGAAGATAATCCGTCTGAAATATCAATCATCGCTGTAGGTTTAATTTCAAGTGCATGCAATAAGGTACGAACATCTTTTCGGGCCTCTGGTTTTAACTGGCGCTCGATCAAATAACTGTACATATCCAGATCCGGCTGGCTGTTAGGATTCACCTGAAAAACCTGTTTTTCACGCTCCAATACCTGCAATCCCATATAAGCAGCTCCAATATCTCCGGTAACAACAAGTAAGTCGGTTTTTTGAGCACCATTTCGATAAACAATTTCTTCTTCGTTAGCTTCACCAATTGCGGTGATGCTAATAATTAGTCCTTTTTGCGATGAGGTAGTATCGCCACCAATAACATCTACTTTGTACTCTTTTGCAGCATGTGTAATACCTTCAAATAATTCTTCTAAGGCTTCTAATGGGAAACGGTTAGAAACTGCCACAGAAACCGTTATTTGCGTTGGTTTTGCATTCATCGCACAAATATCGGACAGGTTAACAACAACCGATTTGTAACCTAAATGTTTTAAAGGCATATACGCCAGATCAAAATGCACTCCCTCGATTAATAAATCGGTAGAGACCACTACTTTTTTGTCCTTAAAATCAAGAACAGCGGCATCATCGCCTATACTTTTCAGGGTAGATTCCTGAGTGATATCAAAATTTTTGGTTAAATGGTCAATTAGGCCAAACTCGCCTAATTGTGCTATACTGGTACGTTGCGGATTTTTATCTTCGATCATTTTCTTTTAAGTTCCAAAGTTTGTAAGGGGCAAAGGTACAAAGGTTTTGTTTAATTTTTTGGATTGTCGTCTGCATTACTTTTTCATTATGAAGAGCTTTACCGGAAAAATCGATTCCGTTTATTTTCGATAGGATTCTTTCCTCCTTAAAATTAGATAAATTCAAAAGGGAAGAAACTACTTTATCTGTGTTTTTACTGAGCAAATTTGTTGTTTTGTTGTTTAGTGTTTGTTTGTCAGTGATTTATGTTATTGAATCTGAGCAAAATGTAATAAATTTGTACGTCCTGCTGTTAGAAAAGAAAATATTTTTAAAATTTTATTTTCCTGCTGACAAACTGTTGTCACCGACCCTCAATACTTTTGAAGTATCAAATAATTAAAACTTTAAAACTATGAAAACATTAGCAGCCCAAGTAATTACTCCGGAAGATTTATTGATACACTGGCAAGGACACCGTAAGCTTACACGTAACCTTATTGAAAAATTTCCGGAGAAAGATTTTTTCGAATTTTCAATCGGAGGAATGCGAACTTTCGCTCAGTTGACTGACGAGCTTTTGGCTATCGCAGCTCCGGCATTAAAAGGAATCGTTAATAAAGAAATCAAACCTTACACCGAAGCATCTGAAAAATTGATTTTTAAAGCGCAGTATCTGGAAAAATGGGATGAAGCGACAGCCGAAATTAACGAATATTGGAAACAATTGTCGATCGAAGATTTTAGTGAAACCTTTAATCTGTTTGGGCAATACGAATTTCCTATAATTCAGAATGTATTGTATTTTATTGATAACGAAGTGCATCACCGTGGACAAGGTTATGTGTATTTAAGAGCTTTAAATATCGAACCTCCGTTTTTCTGGGAAAGATAATTGTAACCGGAAGTATTTAATAAATTTTATTCTAATATAAATCGAACAGTATGAGTTTTAAAAAAATTATGACCAATTATGCCGCTTATAATTTATGGGTAAATCAACAATTTGTGAATTGGCTTTCGGCAAAAACCGATGAATTGCTGCATAAAGAAGTTCTTTCAAGCTATCCAAGCATTATTAAAACGCTAAATCATATTTGGGAAACCGAAGAATATTGGTTTTCAATAATAGCCGAAATTCCACAGCCGGAAAGAAGAGAAGCTGTTGATTTAAATAAGGATGAAATATTTGAAGGTTTATTGAATACCTCCACAAAATTAGCTGCATTTATCACATCATTATCAGACGAACAGTTATTGAAAACAATCAAAATTGAAAATCCATGGTTTCAGTGCGAACAGCCTGTAAGCGACTACTTGCTGCAGGTGGTGAATCACGGAACGTACCACCGAGGACAGATTGTAACTATTGGAAGAAATGTTGGTATTACTGACGCTTCTAACACTGATTATAATTTTTACAATGTGGTAAAAGAGAAACACTAGATTTGAAAAACTCCTAAAGATGAACTTCACCTTTAGGAGTTTTTTTATAGCAATCTTTTACGGTTGACTTCCAGTAATTCCAGTGTTTTGGCCTTGAGTATTTCAGGTTCCAGAATCGTAGCGTAATCTCCATACATTAGAAACCATCGCGGAAATGAGTTTTCGATATCGCGTGACATAAAAGTCATTTCTATTTTTCCGTCTACTTCTTTTTCTGAAATGAACCCGTGGTACTTTTTTTCGGTACCCAGATAACGGGCGATTTTCTTGTCAATTAAAATTCGGACTTTTGTTGTTGGACAAGTTTCTGTTTTATTGATATAAGTTTCTAAAGCATCGTGTTCGATCGTAAAATCAGCATCTGTTTTTCGAATACCCTGAATTCTGTCTGCTCTAAACTGACGATAATCTTGTCGTAAATGGCAGTATCCTAAAAAATACCAATTGTTATTATCGTGAAAAACCCCCACAGGTTCTATATTTCTTTGCGTAGCCGTATCGGTTTCGTAGGTTTTGTACGAAAGTAAAAGCTGTTTTTTCTCTGCAATACCTTCAAACAGAAGTGCCAAAGTATTTGGTGAATTATCATTAAACATCGGTTCGGCAGTGTTCATTATAACCCGCGATTCGATATTGGAGAGCCAGTCTTTATCGGTACTTTTTAAAACTGATTTTAGTTTATACATGGCCGATGCATAATGTGCTCCAAGAGAGGGATCGGTAAATTTTTGCATGAGTTTTTCGGCTGCTATAAAACTGCTTACTTCTTCACGAGTAAACATAACGGGAGGCAATCTGTAGCCATCCATCAAAGCATAACCCACTCCGGCTTCACTGTAAATAGGGACTCCTGAAGCTTCCAGCGTTCGAATGTCTCTATAAATTGTTCGTAAACTACAATCAAAACGATCGGCCAATTCCTGCGCTTTCACAATTTTTTTGGATTGTAATTGGATGAGGATGGCAATAATTCGGTCAAATCGTTTTGGAGTTTCGTCCATTTTTTCTAGGTTCAAAGGTTCAGAGGTTCAAAGTTACAAAGGTTTGATGTTTAAAGAAATAAAAAGCTGTTCCAAATTGAGACAGATTGCTTTTGTTTTGACGTCTGCAATATAATGTTCTCATATGATTATTGTTGAAATATAAAATAACAGTTTGGTGGTCTCAAAAAGGTATTTCGCTCCGCTGGAGCAGTTTGAGATAGAAAAAGTAATAGTTTTTTTGAGAAAGATTTTAATTGATATAAGACAAAGGGGTTGACTCATTTTTGAGTCAACCCCTTTGTTTATTCAGATAATTGACATCCGTTTGCTCTGTTGGAGCAAAATATTTATAGATAATAAAAAGCAGTAGGGGAAAAGCTCCAGCGGAGCGGTATATTTTGCCGCCTCTTCTAAAGTATACTATCTGTTTTTAAAGAGTAATTCAAAAGCTATAGTTTTTTGAAATATCATATTAATCTAAAAGCCTTTCTGAGTTAGCTTTATTTTTAATGAGTATGTTAGGTTGAGTCAGAGTTAAAATTCTAGTTTAATCAGTTTTCAGCTATGGGGCTGAGCGAAGTCGAAGCTATTTTTAGTTCTATAAGCCTTCGACTCCGCTCAGGGTGACTCGCGGTTGTCCGAAGTTTTTATTGACTTTGTTTTGTTCCGAATACGCCGATAAATATATTAAAACTAAAAACCCAACAACTTTCGTCATTGGGTTAGTCTATATTCTTTGTTCTTTCTTCTATTTTCTAAAATAAAAATCTAGTCGTTCAGTTTCAAAACAGCCATAAACGCCTCTTGTGGAATCTCAACGTTTCCTACCTGACGCATACGTTTCTTACCTTTTTTCTGTTTTTCAAGAAGTTTACGTTTACGGGAGATATCTCCACCATAACATTTTGCGGTAACGTCTTTACGAAGTGCTTTGATGGTTTCACGAGCGATAATTTTAGCACCAATCGCTGCCTGAATCGGAATGTCGAATTGTTGTCTTGGGATCAATTCACGCAATTTTTCGGTCATTTTTTTACCGATGTTGTAAGCGTTGTCTTCGTGAATCAAAGCAGAAAGTGCGTCAACTGTTTGAGCATTCAGAAGAACATCCAGTTTTACCAGTTTTGAAGTTCTCATTCCAATAGGAGAGTAATCAAAAGAAGCATACCCTTTAGAAACTGTTTTTAAACGATCGTAAAAATCGAATACAATTTCGGCCAATGGCATGTCAAAATTCAGCTCAACACGTTCTGTTGTCAAATACGTTTGATTGGTAATCTGACCACGTTTTTCGATACACAAACTCATTACGTTTCCAACGAAATCAGCTTTTGTAATGATGGTTGCTTTTATAAAAGGTTCTTCAACTCTGTCTAGTTTTGAAGGTTCAGGTAAATCTGATGGATTGTTTACAACTAATGGCGTTTCCGGATGTTTTTTGGTATACGCCAAATACGAAACGTTAGGTACAGTAGTGATAACCGTCATGTCGAACTCACGCTCTAAACGCTCCTGAATAATTTCCATGTGAAGCATTCCTAAGAATCCGCAACGGAAACCAAAGCCTAAAGCAGCAGAACTTTCGGGAGCAAAAACTAATGAAGCATCGTTCAATTGTAATTTTTCCATAGAAGAACGTAAATCTTCATAGTCTTCTGTGTCTACAGGGTAAATTCCGGCGAAAACCATTGGTTTTACATCCTCGAAACCTGTAATCATATTCGTAGTTGGCACTTTTGCGTCGGTAATGGTATCACCCACTTTTACTTCGCGTGCTTCTTTAATTCCTGAAATTAAATAACCAACATCTCCTGCAGAAACCACAGTTTTAGGAACCTGATTTAATTTTAAAGTTCCAATTTCATCAGCAAAATATTCATTGTCCGTAGCCATGAATTTAATTTTCTGCCCTTTTTTGATTTCTCCGTTTACTACTCTAAAGATAACTTCAATTCCACGGAACGGGTTGTAAACCGAGTCAAAAATCAATGCCTGTAATGGTTCGTCAGGATTTCCTTTTGGAGCCGGGATTTTTTCGATAATGGCTGCTAAAATATTCTCAACACCAAAACCTGTTTTTCCGGAAGCATGGATAATATCTTCTAATTTACATCCTAATAAATCAATAATATCGTCGCTAACTTCTTCAGGATTGGCACTAGGTAAATCTACCTTGTTCAAAACCGGAATAATCTCAAGATCATTCTCTAAAGCCAAATATAAGTTGGAAATAGTTTGTGCCTGGATACTTTGCGCTGCATCAACAATCAAAAGAGCACCTTCGCAGGCTGCAATAGATCGTGAAACTTCATATGAAAAGTCGACGTGACCGGGAGTGTCAATTAAGTTTAAGATATATTCTTCTCCTTTGTAAGTGTATTCCATTTGAATGGCATGACTCTTAATGGTAATTCCACGCTCACGCTCCAGATCCATGTTGTCAAGCAATTGTGCTTTTTCTTCACGAGCTGTAACGGTTTGTGTAGCGCCCAATAAGCGGTCTGCCAGTGTACTTTTACCGTGGTCAATGTGTGCAATAATGCAAAAGTTACGTATCTTCTTCATTTTAATATGTCAATTCTCTAAACGAGTTTAAGTAATTTCCGGGTCTAAATCTGCACTGTAGCGATTGCCTTAGAGCATGTTAATAAACCGCAAAGATAGCGCAAAGTTTTGGATTCTGGAATGTTGATCTTCGATAGTTGAATACGGAATTTTAAAATAGTTTTTAAAACGTTAAAATACGCTGTGATTTTCTTTAAAAAGAGTGGAGAAATAAAACCCGACAGGTTTAAAAAAACTGTCGGGTTTAGTGTAATTAACTAAATCATTCTAACTTTAAATTATAACCCAGTTGAAAGTATAGTGGAATCAGTGGTTCTGTTTTAAAATCTTGCGTAATTACTTTTCCCAGTCGTAAAGTAAGGTCACTTCGGCGAAAGGAATATCCGGCTTGTATGCCATAGTTGAAATTGCCTCCGGTTGACGGTTCATACCAGCCATTTTTCACATCGGGATAGACTTCTTTATAAATTGCCGAATTTTTAAAATGAGTAGCAATCGCTTTGTCAAAACCAAATTCTCCAGCGGCAAACCATTTTGGTTTGTAATAGCCAATAATCGCAGTTGCATCGGCACCAAAGTTTTGTAAGGTGACTAACGGATTTTCGTATCGGCGATAAATTCCGTGAATGGCGGCATTAAAACGGAAATGATTTATTTGGTAAAGATTAATTTGTCCGCCAATTTTACTTTTAAAATCATCGAATACTGTTTCGCCTGATGGTAAGGAAAAAGATGCTTCGACTACAATTGGCAGTTTCGTTTTGAGATGGTAGCCGTAAGCAAGTCCGTAAACAAAACTATGTTCCCAGCCAGCATTTACATTTAGAATGTGTTTTTGATTCTCTTTAAGATTTTCCCAGTTTAAGGTTTGAGAGTAGGTTTTGCCTATGAAAATAGAGAAGATAAAGATGCTGATTAATAATATTGTTTTCATCATGGGATTATTTTAGATCGTTTAAATAGTTCAGTACAAAAGGATGCACATTTTCCCATTTGAAGTAGATCATCTCGTGTCCGGTACCTTTTACTTCGGCTATGGTGGTATTAGGAAAAAAGGCAGCTTCTTTTTGGGCGAAGGATAAACCATAGGACTGATTTAATTCGCCATATAAAAACAGGACTTTCGTTTTGTACTGACTTAGATTTGTAGTAAAATCAAAACCTTCATTTTCGGCAATGTCGGCTAAACTTTCTAAAACGGTTGTTCCGATTCGCCAAAATGGGGATGGCCCTGAAATACCTTCCTTGTTGCCTTTCGCATAAGAGAAACCTGAAGAAACTCCCAGTTTATAGTCAAGAATTTCGTGCTGGTTTTCTTTTCCTGTTAAAAATTGATCGATATACAATAAATTGCTGGTGGCCTCAGAGAATAATTTTATTTTACGGCTCATTTCTCCGTAATCGTCTAATAATTTTTTGTTTAAACCTCCCGGTTCTGCCAAAATAACCCCATTGATGGCCATTGGGTATTGGTTGACATAAGCCGCGGCGAGCATAGCACCCCAGGAATGTCCGAAAAGAAATATCTTTTGAGTGGGTGTTTTACGGTAATATTTTATGACTTCAGAGAGATCGTCGATCATCAATTGAATGGAGTACGTATTTTTGTCATGTCTTTTGGATAATCCGGAGCCTCTTTGATCGTAGAAGATCACATAATAACCTTCGTCGGCGAGTTGTTTTACATTCAGACCATTTCTGTAATCGGATCCGGGACCACCATGCAGGAAAACGAGCATTGGGTTGTTGGGATTTCCGAAAGCCTCGGAGTGCAGCTGCGTTCCGTTTACAAAAATAGAAGCGATAGAGGCATCCTGATCGACAGTTTTGGGAACTAAATTTCCAAGTCCCTGAATGTCGTTTTCATTTTCGCATCCAATAAAAAAGAAAATTGAAACAGCGATTACGGCTGAGTAAAGTACTTTGGTTTTCATTGCATAAATTGGTTTAAATTTCTGCAAAGATGAGCTGTGGTGCTATGCTGGTCGCCCCAACTTGTAAGGTGGTTCCAGTTTATAATTCAAAAACCCGACAGGTTTTTAAAATCTGTCGGATTTAAGATGAAAGTTATTTTAAATATTCAGATGGAGAAACGCCAGTTGCTTTTTTGAAGTTTCGGTTGAAAGCCGTTTTCGAATTAAAGCCACATTCTAATGCGACAGACAGGAAGGTGAATTTTTGATTTTCGGGTAAAAGAATGGTTCTTTTAAATTCTTCAACACGTTGAGAGTTGATGTAATCATAAAAGTTTTTCTGTTCGACCGAATTGATAACCTGCGAAAGTGTATTGGGATGAACACTGATCTTCTGGGCAAGCTCGGTTAAAGTTAAATCGGCATTTTTGTAGATTTTTTCATCATTCATGAGTTGCGTCAGTCTTTGATGGATAGCCATAAGTTCTGAAGAAGTAAGTCCTGATTTCTCATATTTAATTTTTTCAGATGTATTTCCGGTGTTAACGCTTTCAAGTGTTGAAGTCTCAGAATGGTTATTTTCGGAAAGCGGCTGATTGGTGAAAATTCCAACCTGTTTGACGCCAAAATATCCAATAAATATCAAATAGAAAACGACAACCGAAAAAATATACTGATCGTCAGAAAAAATGATTACGAGCCAGATGATACCGGATCCAATAATTAGATATCGCAGCCAGGTCAGGTTGATTCGTTCGGTATGCGAAAATTGATTGTTGATGTTCTTGCGATGTTTTATGAGTTTTTGCAAGGAAAGTAAAGGATAAATAATTCCCGAAAATACGATTGTAGCATACAAAATAGATATTAGGGTTTCGTAGCCTTTGCCTTTGTTTTTAAAAACGGCTGCTTTTTCTTCGAAAGACAAATTATAAAACGGAATCAGTACCAGAATGGCAGCTAGAAAAGGAATAAAATGTAAAAGATTAAACTTTTTATAGCGATTTTGGTTCGTTAAAGCCGAAGTGTATAAAAATAAAAAGGGTCCCTGAACTAAAGGCATTGGGAGTTCTAAACCCAGTAAAAAGGGAAAGTCGCTATAGTCATTTTTGTAATGAAGATAGAACAGGAATAAATGAAAGCCGGTAAAAAACAGCCAGAGTGCCAGAATCTTGTCGGCCTCAGTTTTGTTCCTTTTGCTTGCCAGTACAACAACCAGAAAAAAGGTGATTATAATGCCGGTTAAATACAACATACAGGTCTGGGGTATAAATTAAATCGGTTGTTAAAATATCGACCAAGATAATTTATTTTACTCAATTGTCTGCGGTTGAGGTGTTTTGCAAAGATTAATTTTTTTTATAATCTGTTAGGCTTAGTAGTGAGGTTGTTATTCCTCTTTAGAAGTTTCAGTATGATGGTCTTTAAATTCCCCGTACCATTTTTCGACAGAAGGATAAACAAATGCGGCTACCTTTTTAATCGGATTGTAAAAAATAGAATGATCTAAGGTTTCTTTTTTAGCAAAAGTATTATTGAAATTGATTTTCTCAAAAAGAGCGATAAAAATACTGATGATCAAAATGGTTTTTAAGATTCTGAAAAAGCCTCCGCCTAATTTATTGGGTAATCCCAAAAAGGCAAAATCAGCAATTCCGGTAAGGATTTTAGCTAAGAAGTAAATACCAATTACCACTAAAATAAAAGTGAGAATAAAAGCAGTGATCTGTATTGTATTAGGATTCCAGGAAACATGTTTCATGATCAATTCTTTCATAAAAGAAGAGAATTTAATCGCAATATAAATTCCCAACAATAAAGAAATGAAAGAAGCAACTTCTACAAAAAGTCCGTTTTTAATTCCTTTATATAAACTAAAAGCTAAAAGAGCGGCCACAATTATATCAAAAAAACTCATATTTGGGTGTGTTTAAAAAAGCGCAAAGATATACTTTTTTAGGTTTGGAGGTTCAGAGTGGCAAAGGTTCAGCCGTTTTTTGGAGTTCTTCTTTTCTAAGTGTTTAATTTTTTTAGGTGCAATGTGTTGAACTATGTATCTTTGTAAATCAAAATTTAGCGTTAAGATTGTAATTCTGTCCCCTTCAGAATTAAATTTTGCAACAATCTAAGATCTAAACTCAAGAATCTAAAATCATACAATGTCCAGAGATACACAACTAAAAGAGCGATGGGAAAAGCTCGTCGATATATTGTCTAATCAATTTTCGCAAGGCGAAGATTTAGATTTAGACGCCATAATTTATTTAATCGGAGTTCAGGAACTTGGAAAAGTACACCGTGAATTTAAAAAAGATGAAAAATTAAACCTGATGCACATCGCTATTTGTCGATTATTGGAACCTTACGGGTTTTATGAATTTGACTTTTTTGATGCCGAAGGATGGCCACATTATAAAGTAAAAGAAGAATTACCGCCACTAAAAGCGGGAGAACAATCGGTTTTGATGAAAGAAGCCATTGTGAATTATTTTTTAGAAAGAGAACTGATAGAGTAGTTTTTAGTCTCAGTCTCAGTTTTCAGTCCAATTGAGACTGAAAACTGAGACTGAGACTGTATACTTTCAACTAAAATTACGTAAATTTGCACCTTCAAAGCAAGACTGATGATAGACAAGATAAAAGAACATATAGAGGAAGCAAAAGCCTTTAATGATAAAAATAAAGAATCTTTAGAGCAATTCCGTATCAAGTATTTAGGGAGTAAAGGTTTGTTGAAAGAGCTTTTTACAGAGTTCAAAAACATTCCAAACGACCAGAAAAAAGATTTTGGACAGGTAATAAATACTTTAAAATCGGTTGCCGAAGAAAAAGTAAGAGTTATTCAGGAAGAACTGGAAAGCAAACAAGAAGTAAAAGGAATGTTTGGTGATTTAACTCGTGCGGCAGAGCCAGTAATTATTGGTTCACGTCACCCGATTTCAATTGTTAAAAATCAGATTATTGATATTTTTGCGAACATTGGTTTCAACGTTTCTGAAGGTCCGGAAATCGAAGACGACTGGCATAATTTCACCGCTTTGAACTTACCGGAATACCATCCGGCGCGTGATATGCAGGATACTTTTTTCATTCAGACTAATCCTGATGTGTTGTTGCGTACGCATACATCATCTGTTCAGGTGCGTTATATGGAAAATCATAAACCGCCAATTCGTACTATTTCTCCGGGACGTGTATTTCGTAACGAAGCCATTTCGTCTCGTTCACACTGTATTTTCCATCAGGTAGAAGGTTTGTATATTGACAAAGAGGTATCGTTTGCCGACTTAAAACAGACTTTGCTTTATTTCACTAAAGAAATGTTCGGAAAATCGAAGATTCGTTTACGTCCGTCGTATTTCCCATTTACAGAACCAAGTGCCGAAATTGATATTTATTGGGGTTTAAAAACCGAAACTGATTATCGTATCACTAAAGGAACTGGCTGGCTGGAAATTGGTGGTTGCGGTATGGTAGATCCAAATGTTTTGAAAAATTGTGACATCAATCCTGATGAATACAACGGTTTTGCTTTCGGAATGGGAGTAGAGCGTATTGCTATGTTACTGTATCAAATTGGTGATATTCGTATGTTTTACGAAAATGATGTTCGTTTCTTAGAACAGTTCAAGGCCAATATTTAAAAATAAAGTTATTAGTAAATAGTGATTAGTGAGAAGTCTTCTTTCTAATCACTATTTATATTTTACGAATTACTAAGATTATGAAAAAAGATATAACAATTCCCGAAGTAGAAAACGTATTTCTTGCAGCAGTACAGGAATGGAGCGATGACTTTATGGAAAAAGTATGGTACGCTTACCTGGTAAACGACAGTGATTTTAACCTGGACAGCGTGATGGTAGTTTCAAAAGCATTTGGAACGATCGATGGCGAGATGAAAAAAACGTCCGTTTTACGTCATGCCTTTGTAGAAGTTCCTGCAGTTTCGGTCGTGAAAATCGAAATGGTTGAAAAAAGCTTACTGGTCCTGAACAACGAATTTATGGTGACGTTTTTCATTGGCAATACGTTGTACGACAAGAAATTTACTTTTAAAGCAAACCTGATCAACGAAAACGATACGGAGGAAGTGCCTATTTTATTTGTTGAAGGAGTTATGGTGAAGTAGGTAGAGCGGAGTGCAGGTTTGTAGAAGCAAGAAGCTAGAGCAAAGAAGCAAGAATATAGAGTAAAGACTATAGAGTAAAGACTATAGAAGCTAGAAGCAAGAGTTTAGATTTCTTTATATTAAAATAAAAAAGAGTCAAGGTGAATTTTAATTCTGTCCTGACTCTTTTTTTATCTGTCAAAAACAAGTTCACAATCTATAATCTTGCTTCTTTGTTCTTGTCTCTATATTCTATTTTCTATTCTCTATAATCTCACTTCTCTAAAAAAAAACTAATCCAAAGACTCCGTTAATTTTTTGAAAACCGATTTTGCATCTTTTCCTTCGTATAAAACAGCGTAAACAGCATCGATAATTGGCGTTTTTGCACCATAGCCCTGATTTAGCTTATAAGCGCTTTTAGTGGCATAATAACCTTCGGCCACCATACTCATCTCCATCATCGCACTTTTTACCGTATAGCCTTTACCAATCATGTTTCCGAACATTCTGTTTCTCGAGAACACAGAGTAACCTGTAACCAATAAATCGCCTAAATAAGCGGAGTCATTGATGTTGCGTTTCATTTTATGAACTTTTCGGATAAATTTCTTCATCTCGCGAATTCCGTTACTCATCATAACCGACTGAAAGTTATCTCCATAACCTAATCCATGAGCAATTCCCGCTGCAATGGCATAAATGTTTTTAAGCATTGCCGCATACTCAGTACCAATAATATCATCTGAGATTTTGGCTTTGATATAATTTCCGGATAAATGTTTTGCTACGATTGAAGCTTTTTCCGGATCCCCGCAGGCAATTGTTAAATAGGAAAGTCTTTCTAATGCTACTTCTTCAGCATGACAAGGACCTGTAATTACACCGATATTGTAGTAGGGAATGTCGTATTGAATGTGAAAATGTTCTCCAACAATCAAACTTGTTTCAGGAACGATTCCTTTAATAGCAGAAAAGATAATTTTATCAGACAATGAAACCGTCAAATTTTTCAATTCACCATCTAAAAATGCAGAAGGAATTGCAAAAATCACATAATCTGCATAAGCGACTGCTTCATTAATATTATTGGTCAGTTTAAGTTTTGCCGTATCAAATTCAACCGAACTTAAGTAATTCGGATTGTGTTTGTATTTCTGAATGTGTTCGATAGCAGCGTCATTACGCATGTACCAGGCAATTTCTGAAAGATTTACACATAACATCTTTGCAATTGCCGTTGCCCAGCTTCCTCCTCCAATTACTGCAAATTTTAAATTTTCACTCATTATTTTAATAATTTAAAGCAAAAGTACTTAATAATGTAGTAATAATACAAAATCTCATTTAAGAAATTTGGAAAGCCTCTTTAAATACAATGGTTTCCAGAGGATTTAAATTGAAACAGAAAATATTTTAACGATTATACAATAAAAAGGCAATCCGTACGTTGTAACTATTTATAAATTAGAATTTAATGAGTTTAGCAAGAATTGAGTTAGTTAATTTTGTTTTAGTATTGTAAGAAGGCGTTCCCATAAAATGAGAACGCCTTTTTTGTAAAATTCCAAATGAGCTTAAAACTGGAATTTGTTTTTTTATTTGGAATTTATGCCTTAGTAGCTCATTTCAACAATCGATTTTACTTTGTCTAAAGTAATTAGTTGTTTTTCACCCAAACCTTTCCAGCCTCTTTCATTAAATCGGTTTACAATAAAATCAGCCGTTTTGCTATAATCGTCTGTGTATTGCGAAAGTTTAGTATCCATTCCCATAGTATGGAAAAATGCTACAGTTTGATTGATGGCTTCTTTTGCCACTTCATCGTCAGAACCCGTTAAGTTGAAAATTCTTCTGCCGTACTGTGCCAGCTTTTCTTTTTTGGTATCAAACATTATTTGGTACAAACTTGGTCCGATAATCGCCAACGTTCTGGCATGATCAATTCCGTATAAAGCCGTTAATTCATGACCAATCATATGTGTGGCCCAGTCAGAAGGAACTCCTTTTTGAATCAGTCCGTTTAAAGCCATTGTACAGCTCCACATAAAATTAGAAGCCAAAGCATAGTCGGTTGGATTTTCAACCACTTTAGGACCAACTTCAATTAACGTCTGTAAAATTCCTTCGGCAATACGGTCTTGTAAATATCCTTCATGCGGGTAGGTCAGGTATTGCTCCATCACGTGTGTATAAGCATCGACAACACCATTTTGCAATTGTCTTTTTGGTAATGAGGCAATTACAGTTGGGTCACAAATTGAAAATTTAGGAAAAAGGGCACTTCCGCCAAAAGCCAGTTTTTCCTGTGTTGCTTCGATGGTAACAACAGCTCCTGAATTCATTTCGCTTCCCGTTGCAGGTAAAGTCAAAACAGTTCCAAAAGGCATAGCGTTTTCTTTAATAAGTAATCGTTTTTGCAAAATGTCAATCGGATTTCCGTCGAAATTTACGGCCGCTGAAATGAATTTCACACCATCAATTACAGAACCACCGCCAACAGCTAAGATGAAGTCAATTTTTTCAGCCTTAATAACAGCAACCGCTTTCATCAATGTTTCAAAATGTGGATTGGGTTCAATTCCGCCAAATTCTACGATATCAAAACCTTTTAAGTTTTGAATCACCTGTTCGTGAATTCCGTTTTTAAAAATACTTCCGCCGCCATAAGCCAGTAAGATTTTGGCATCTTTAGGAATTAAAGTCGAAAGTTTTTCAATTTGTCCTTTTCCGAAAATTAAATTCGTCGGATTGTATAATTCAAAGTTTAGCATTTTTTTTTAGAGTTTCTAAGATGCTGAGGTGCTAAGGTTCTAAGTTTTTTTTAGATTCTTAAAATCTCAATGTCTCAGCATCTTTCATTATTTTTTTATTGTTAAGTTCGTTAGTTTAATAACTTAGAATCTTAGTGTCTTAGTACCTCAGAATCTTTATTAATTCAATTGCTGTAATAATTTTTCAGCCACTAATTTAGATGAAGCCGGGTTTTGTTCGGTAATTTTTTAAGTTTCTAAGATGCTGAGGTTCTAAGTTTTTTTAGATTCTTAAAATCTCAATGCCTTAGCATCTTTTATTAGGGTAACTGTTTTATTTTAATATTTCTAAGTTCTGTTACTTAGAATCTCAGAATCTTAGTATCTCAGTGTCTTTATTAATTCAATTGCAGTAATAATTTTCCGGCTACTAATTTAGATGAAGCCGGGTTTTGCCCCGTAATTAAAAGGCCATCTTCTACAGCATACGGTTGCCAGTTGGCTGCTTTTGAAAAGGTAGCGCCATTTTTTGTCAAAGCATCTTCTAATAAGAACGGCACTACTTTAGTTAACCCCACCGCTTCTTCTTCGGTATTTGTAAAACCGGTTACTTTTTTGCCTTTTACTAAAAATTCGCCTTTAACTTTTACGTTTTTTAAGACTGCCGGAGCATGACAAACAAAAGCTACAGGTTTTTTATGAGTATAGAAGGATTCAATTAAAGCAATGGAACTTTTATCTTCTACCAAATCCCAAAGCGGACCATGACCTCCAGGGTAAAACACAGCATCGTAATCTTTTTGGTTGATAGTCGAAAGTTTATGGGTATGTTTTAACTTCTCTTGCAAAGTTTTATCAGCGTCAAAACGTTTGGTGTCTTCAGTGGCTGATGCCGGATCGGCACTTTTAGGGTCAATTGGAGGTTGACCTCCCAGTGGAGAAGCAATTGTAATCTCGACGCCCTGATCTAATAGCTCATAATAAGGTGCAGCAAATTCTTCTGACCAAAATCCGGTTTTCTCTCCGGTATTTCCCAGTTTATCGTTACTGGTTACAACAAACAGTACTTTTTTGGTGCCTTTTTTTGTTGCTTTTTGCGCTATAGCTGAAGTACTAAAAGCACTAAAGGCTATAATCGTAAGTAAGGTTATCTTTTTCATAAGTTTAAATTTTGATCAAATTTACGACTAAAGTGATATCAGTAAAAATAAAATAAACTATGTTTGTTATAAATATATTTATGTCATGGTGAATCTGGAGTGGTACAGAACCTTTAAGGCTGTATATAAAAACGGGAATTTTTCTATCGCTGCAAAAGAGTTATTTATGAGCCAGCCTGCGGTGAGCCAGCAAATTTCTATGCTGGAAGCACATGTTGGAAATAAATTGTTCAATCGAAAGTCAAAAGGCGTAGAACCAACGGAATACGCTAAGTTACTGAATAATTTAATCATAGATGCGCTGGATCGGCTTGAAAATGTAGAAAGCAGCTTTCGGGCAAAAGCAGAAGATGCCAATCGGTTAATTTCTGTTGGGATCTCCAAAAATCTTTTTAATTGTATTGGAAACCTGTTGATTGCTAAGTTCGATTTAATCGATTTTACTTTTGCAGAAAACGATGTTCTTTTTGAGTTAGTGGATGCTAAAAAGCTTGACTTTGCAATTACCACAAAAAGATTTGACACCTTTGATACGGTCTACGAAATTGTGGGGAAAATTAAGCTCATTATGGTGGCACCAGTACGTTTGGATGGTACAGAATTTCGTCAGAAATTAAAATCAGATAACTATGCGGAAGTAGAGCAATGGCTCAATGAACAAAAATGGTACAGTCACGATGCCAGAATTCCACATATAAAACTATTTTGGCTACACGCTTTTAATAAAAAAAGGCCCTCTATGGTTCCGAACTATATTATTCCGTCTGAATCTGAAATGTTAAGGATGTTATCCGATAATGAAGGAGTAGCGATAACCTGGAACTGCAATGCACGAAAATATATTAAAGAGAATAAATTGCAGTTATTGTGGAACAGTTTTCATGTGCCGGAAGAGTATGTGTATGTATTGACCGCTAAAAACAACAATTTGAATTCGTTTTTTGAAATTATCTCCAAAGAGTTAAAATTGTTTTTTGGTAACCGATTATGACAGAAATCATTGTTTTCTGTATTTTTAAAGAATAATTTTGGGAGATAAATTCTTAATATTTTTAAAAATGAAAAAGTTAGTATCTGTTATAATGGTTGCGCTTGTGTTGTATACAGTTAATTCCTGTACTAAACGTGAAGAAGATGAGATCGCAGATTGCCTTACAGAAGCAATTTTTGTAAAACTACATAATTCAACTGATGCTACTAATCCGAAACTAATGAACTATTCCGTTGGATATAGCGGATCCGGAACTCTAATTGGTGTAAAGTGGACATTTGGAGACGGGACCACCGGAACCGGTAAAGATATTACGCATACCTATCCGGCAGCAGGAACTTATGAAGTTAGTGCAGAGGTTACTGTTGGGATAAATGGTTCAGAATGTACTTCTATCCCAAAAAGAACAGTAACAATAAACTAGAAGACCGAAGGAAATAGAATATTGATGAGAGTCAATTTTATAATTTATTGCTGATGTGATAGATTATGAAATTGACTCTCATTCGTTATATTTGTGAGATAGGAGTTTTAAAATATGGAAAATTTTCAAAATATTCGAATTGCGGTTGATGCCATTGTGTTTGGATATAAGAACAACAGTTTGTATGTGCTTTTAATAGAGCAAAAGTTTGGGTCTGCCGATAAGTATTGGGCTTTGCCGGGTGGTTTAGTAAAACAGGACGAATCTTTGAGTGATGCCGTTATCAGAGAACTGCACGAAGAGACCAATGTTCAGCTTACTTTTATGGAGCAGCTGTATACTTTTGGAGATGATATCCATAGAGATTCCAGAAATCGTGTTATTTCCGTTGCTTATTATGCTTTAGTAGACGCTTCAAGTCTGGAAATTAAAGCGGATACTGATGCTGAACGTGTACAATGGTTCAAAATAGATGAAATTCCCGATCTGGCATTCGATCATAATTTAATTGTAAAAACTGCATTAGCAAGATTAAAAGCAAAACTGACTTACGAACCGGTAGGTTTCGATTTACTTCCTCAGGAATTTTTGTTTTCTGACCTCGAGAATCTTTATTGTACGATATTAGAGAAGGAAATAGATCGAAGAAATTTTAGAAAGAAGATACTCAGCTATGGTTTTCTGGATCAAACAGATCATTTTTCACCAATAAAAAGCGGTCGCCCGGCTAAACTTTTTAAGTTTAATGATTTGAAATACAAAGAATTAATTGGTAGTGGTTTTCACTTCGAAATAAAGTTTGCGTAAATTTTACACAAAATAAATTGTTTAATAAATATATTGACTTATATTTGCGTATAATTAACGCAAACTAAAAAAAACTATGATACTTAATTTAGACCCAAAATTCACTCCAATTCTTAATAAGGAAGAAATCAAATTTCAAAGTTTCACATTTTCAGGAGGAGAACCTCATATTAAAATCAGTCCTGATTTTGACAATACCCAAAAAGTAACGATCACACACCGTTTAAATTCATTCAACGATTTAGGTTTGTTGTGCATCACGGTTGATGCTTTACGCAGAATGGACGTGAAAGTAATCGACTTGTTTATTCCGTATTTCCCGGCTGCCAGACAGGATCGTGTGATGATTAAAGGCGAATCTTTATCTGTAAAAGTATATGCTGATATCATTAATACGCTTCAGTTGAATAAAGTGTTTGTTTTTGATGCACATTCTGAAGTTACACCTGCATTAGTAAACAATTGCGAAGTAATTCCGAATCATACTTTTATTGCAGCGGTTTTGAAAGAAATTGGTGAAAACGTAAAATTAATTTCTCCGGACGGTGGCGCATTAAAGAAAATTTACAAAGTTTCTGAATTTCTTGGCGGAATTGAAGTGGTAGAATGTAGCAAAAGCCGAGATGTAAAAACCGGAAGATTATCTGGTTTCAAAGTTTATGAAGACGATCTAAACGGAATGGACTGTTTAATTGTAGATGATATTTGCGACGGAGGAGGAACTTTCGTCGGATTAGCTGAAGAATTAAAAAAGAAAAATGCCGGAAAATTATACTTAGCAGTAAGCCACGGAATTTTCAATAAAGGTTTCGAAGTTTTAAATTGCTTCGACACTATTTTTACCACCAATTCAGTAAAAGATTTCGAAGGCGAAAGCGTTCAGGTGATTGGATTGGATCAATTAGTTTAAAAAGTTTCAGATTTCAAGTTATATAGGGAACCTGAAACTTGAAACAAAATAACAGAGAACCCGCTTCTTTGTTTCAATAACAAAAAACATGAAATACAATATAGATACCATAGCTCCGGAAAGTAAGTTTTTATTTTTCTGGGGACATCAGCCCAGTAAAGACGGAACGATTACCAAAACCTGCTTTAGTCAGTGGTGGTTAAGTTCTTTTAAAGTAAATGGCGTGACGTATAAAACTGCCGAACACTGGATGATGGCAAAAAAAGCCGAATTGTTTAACGATAATGAAGTTTTAAATAAAATCATTAAAGCTAATTCTCCTGCTGAAGCTAAAAAGTTGGGACGTCAAGTTAAAAATTATGACGATGCAATTTGGTTAGAAAACCGATTTGAGATTGTAAAAGAAGGAAACTACCATAAGTTCAGTCAAAACCCCGATTTGAAAGCTTTTTTGCTAAACACAGATGAAAGAGTAATAGTCGAAGCGAGTCCCGTTGATCCAATCTGGGGAATTGGAATGGCAGGTGATCATAAAGATGTTCTGAATCCTGCTAAATGGAAAGGGCTTAACTTATTAGGTTTTGCTTTGATGGAAGTTAGGGATGAATTGAAATAGTTGAGTTATGAATGAAAAAACAGCAAAAAGCGTCAGCAAATTTCTAAGTCTGGTGCTCAGACATTCACCCGAAACCATCGGTCTTAAGTTAGACGAAAACGGCTGGGCAGATGTTGAAGAATTGATTATAAAATGTAATAAAAATGGAAGCCAAAATCAGATGACGGCCGAACTTTTGGATTATGTGGTAGAAAACAACGATAAAAAACGTTTTGCTTTTAATGAAGACAAAACAAAGATCAGAGCAAGTCAGGGACATTCAATTTCAGTTGAGCTCAACCTGAAGGAGGCCGAACCTTCAGAGTTTTTATACCACGGAACTGTTGGAAAGTTTATGGAGAGTATAAAACTTGAAGGCTTACAAAAAATGAGCCGTCAGCATGTACATCTTTCCAAAGACAAAGAAACGGCAATAAAAGTAGGAAGCAGGCGGGGAGCTCCGCAGATTCTGACAGTAAGAAGTGGTGTCATGTACAGAGATGGTTTTAAATTTTATCTGTCCGAGAATAATGTTTGGCTGACCGCTGAGGTTCCGGCAAAGTACATAGAGTTTAAATCATAAGGAGGAGGAGTAGGCATCATTTAAAATTATAAAACACAACAAATTATGATACTAGAAGCAGCAATAGGTGATGCATATGGTGCAGGTTTTGAATTTCGGGATCTGGATTTCATTTCTCAGAACAACCATTTAACCCAGTATCACAAACACGGACTTTATACTGAAATTTACAAACGCTATACAGACGATACGCAAATGGCAATTGCCATCTCGGAATTGTTATTAGAAGAGGATAATTGGAACGAAATCAAAGTAGCAGATAAGTTTGTTGAAGTATTTCACCGAGATAAAAGAAGAGGTTATTCCGACAGAGTTTACAATGCCTTGGACGCGAGTAGAAATGGATCTGATTTCATTAAAATAATCAACAACGGAAGTAACGGAAACGGTTCTGCTATGCGAGCCTATAGTATTGGTTATTTAAAAGATATAGAGCAATTGATGAGCTTCTGTGAAATTCAGGCAAGAACTTCTCATTATACTGTTGAAGGGATCAGTTGTGCGAAGCGTATTGCCTTGGCTGTTCACTATTTTAAATACAATTTGGGTGACGGATCGAGTTTAGTGTCATTTTTAAATGAAACGCTGAAGGAGAATGAAACCTATAAAATTACTTCGCCAATCGATATGCATGGATACCCAACTACACAAGCGGTTATTAAAATCGTTTCCGAAGCGACTTCCATGAAAGATTGCTTAAAAACAAGTATCGATTATGGTGGAGATACCGATACGGTTGCTGCCTTGTGTATGGCGATTTTAAGTAACAAAGAAAACTGCGATAAAACCCTGCCTGCTTTTTTGTATGAAGGTTTAGAGAATGATACATTTGGAAAAGATTTTCTAATAAAATTAGATGCAGCTCTCGATAATAAGTTTAATTAAATCATGAAAAGAACCTTTGTTTTTGGGGATATTCACGGCGGATTAAAAGCATTAATTCAGTTATTAGAGAGAATTGACTGCTCAGAAAGGGATCGGTTTATTTTTTTGGGAGACTATGTAGACGGCTGGAGTGAATCAAAACAATTAATTGATTTTCTGATTGATTTGTCCCAAAAACAACAGTGTATTTTTATCAAAGGAAATCATGATGTCTGGTGTCAGGAGTGGTTAGAGAATAATGTTATAAACGATATTTGGTTTTTGCATGGAGGGAAATCGACTATAGAGAGTTATGTCGATATTGAATGTTCGGAAAAAGAAAAACATCGCCATTTTTTCAATAGCATGAAAGATTACTTTGTAGACGAAAACAACAATTTATTCATTCATGCCGGTTTTTCGTCGATGCATGGCCCGGAGAAAGAACATTACCAAAGCAATTATTCGTGGGATAGAACGTTGTGGGAAATGGCTTTGACAATGGATAAGAGAATTAAAAAAAATTCGCTTTCCTATCCGAAAAGATTGTTACTTTATAATGAGATTTATATTGGTCACACACCAACCCTTCATTATAATGTAGAGATTCCAATGCAAGGATGCAATGTGTGGAATGTCGATACCGGGGCTGGCTTTTATGGCAGATTAACGGGTCTTGATGTGGAAACAAAAGTATTTTGGCAAAGTGATATAGTACAAGGGCTTTATCCAAATGAAAAAGGAAGAAATAAATAATTGAAAAAATAACTAAGAAATTTTATGAACCCATTATTATTAACCGACGGTTACAAAGTTGACCACAGAAGACAATACCCAGACGGAACAACATTAGTATATTCCAACTGGACGCCAAGAAAATCAAGAATTGAAGGATTAGAAGAAGTAGTATTCTTCGGATTGCAATATTTCATCAAAAAATATATCATTCATGATTTTGAGGCCGATTTCTTTAAAAAGCCAAAAGAAGAAGTCGTTAAAAAATACGCTCGCAGAATCAATAATTATTTAGGTGAAAATCAGGTTGGAACCAAACATATTGAAGATTTACATGATTTAGGATATATTCCGATGGTTTTTAAAGCGTTGCCCGAAGGTGTTAGCGTGCCATTAAGAGTACCCATGTTTACGATGTACAATACACTTCCGGAGTTTTTCTGGTTGACTAATTATTTCGAAACCTTATTGTCTGCAATAGTCTGGTTGCCTTGTAACTCTGCTACTATTGCAAAAGAATATCGAAAAGTATTGGATAAATTTGCCGACGAAACATCATCAGTTCCTGAATTTGTAGATTGGCAGGCGCATGATTTCTCCATGAGAGGAATGGGGGGAATCGAGGCAGCAATTACTTCTGCGGCTGGACATTTATTGAGTTTCACGGGTTCTGATACCATTCCGGTAATTGACTTTTTTGAAGAATATTACAATGCTGATTCTGATGCCGAATTGATTGCAGGTTCAGTTGCGGCAACGGAGCACTCTGTAATGTGTATGGGAACAACCGAAGGAGAGTGTGAAACGTTTAAAAGATTGGTTACAGAAGTGTATCCAAAAGGAATCGTATCTATCGTTTCGGATACCTGGGATTTATGGAAAGTTCTGACCGACTATTTACCACGACTGAAAGAAGAAATAATTGCCAGAAAAGGTAAAGTTGTTATCCGACCTGATAGTGGCGATCCGGTAGATATTATTTGTGGTAATCCAAACGGAAAAACAGAAGAAGAGAAAAAAGGGGTAATTGAGCTGCTTTGGGATGTTTTTGGAGGTACAGTTAATGCAAAAGGATATAAGGAGCTTATTCCGCAGATTGGCGCCATTTACGGTGATAGTATTACGGTAGCAAGGGCGACCCAAATTTGCGAAAGATTAAAAGAAAAAGGATTTGCTTCTACAAACGTTGTTTTGGGAATCGGTTCGTTTACCTATCAATACAATACCAGAGATACTTTTGGTTTTGCAATGAAAGCAACTTATGGAGAAGTTAAGGGAGAAGGCAGAGCGATCTTTAAAGATCCAATTACAGATGACGGAACTAAAAAATCAGCCAAAGGATTAATGAAAATTGATTTAATTGATGGTGTATATCATCTAACGGATAATGTTTCCTGGGAAGAAGAAAAACAAGGCGAATTAAAAGAAGTTTTCAGAGACGGGAAACTTTTAACAGAACAGTCGCTAAGTGAGATTCGAACAAGAGTGAAAAGCGCGGTAAACGTTGAAGCATAAAAACAAGAAAGCCTGAATTTGATTTCAGGCTTTTTTTTGTGCTTGTCATTCCGAGGAACGAGGAATCACACCAGAAACTCTACAATCAAAATCGTCAAGCTTTGTCGAATTACTTGTGTGATTCCTCGTTCCTCGGAATGACAATATTGTGTTTTTTTTACTTCTTGTAAAAATTATTGTGATCAATATATTCCCAAACTTTTGGTGGTAAAAGAGGCTGTATGTTTTTGCCTTCTTTGATACTGTTTCGGATAAAAGTAGAAGAGATTTCTACAATTGGAGCATCAATAATATGCACTTTTGGGTGCGATTTTAATTCGATGTTTTCCTCTTCTTCAGATATTCGAGGATAAACATAAATATCGTAATCTGCTAAAAGCACTTCGTAGTTTTTCCATTTGTGAAGTGTTTTCAGGTTGTCTTCGCCCATGATTAAAGAAAAGTCATGTGTTGGATACTTTTCATGCAAATGAACCAGTGTATTGACCGTATAACTAGGCTGTGGTAATTTGAATTCGATGTCTGAAGGTCTTATTTTCGGATAATCTTCAGTGGCCAAATACACCATTTGCAAACGTTGGTGATCGTCTAACAAGGTAGATTTCTTTTTAAGCGGATTGTGTGGTGTAACGACCATCCATATCTGATCTAAATCGGCAAACTCAGCCATGTGGTTGGCAATGATTAAATGACCAACATGAATGGGATTATACGTTCCGAAATAAAGGCCTATTTTCATAAATGTTTTGTTTCACAAAGATTCGCAGAGTTTTCGCAGAGATTCACGAAGTAATTTATAAAATTTTGGTGAATCTCTGATTTCTTCTTTGCGAATCTTAGTGTAATAGCTATTTGTTCACAAAATCTTTTACCAACTGATATGCTTCTTCTTTAGCGGTATCTAAATCGTAATTTTTGATAATCGTATCAAATTGCGGTGCAGTTGCCAGTTCAACTGAAGCCTTTGCAATTCGCATGTTTATTTTGTCATCACTTTCTGTAGAACGTTGTTTTAGTCGACGTTTTAGTTCGTCAACACTTGGAGGTTTCACAAATACAGCCAAAGTTTGTTCCGGAAATTTGTGCTTGATACGCAGTCCGCCTGCAACATCAATATCAAAAATCACATTTTTTCCTAAAGCCCAGATTCTTTCAATCTCCGATTTTAAAGTGCCGTAAAAGTTGTCACGATACACTTCTTCCCATTCCAGGAATTCCTCAGCCTTGATGTGTTTCTTGAATTGCTCCAGCGAAATAAAATAATAATCCTTTCCGTGTTCTTCCTCTCCGCGTGGGTCGCGGGAAGCTGCTGAGATTGAAAATTCTAAATTTAAATCTTCTTTCCCTAATAAATGCTTTACTATAGTTGTTTTTCCCGATCCTGATGGTGCTGAAAAAACAATTAATTTTCCTTTATTCATTAATTTATGCTTTAGGCTTTAGGCGGTACGCTTTAAGCTCACTTACTCTATGTTTTTTGCTTATAGCCTAACGCTTAAGCTTACAGCTTTTAAAGTACATTTAAAACCTGTTCTTTGATCTTTTCCAATTCATCCTTCATCATGACAACCAGTTTCTGCATTTGCGCATGATTTGATTTTGAACCCATGGTATTGATTTCACGACCCATTTCCTGAGTGATGAATCCAAGTTTTCTACCGTTAGCTTCAGAACCTTTTATAGTTTCAAGGAAATAATCCAAATGATTGGTTAAACGAACTTTTTCCTCAGTAATATCAAGTTTTTCCAAATAATAAATCAATTCCTGCTCGAAACGATTTTCATCCACATTCACTTTCAATTCTGAAATAGCAGTTTGTAAGCGGTCTTTAATCGCTTTAATACGTTCCGGATCAAGTGCCAGAGCGTCGTTCATGTATTGACGGATATTCGATATTCTGAGATTGAATTCTTTTTCAAGAGATTCTCCTTCGTCTTTTCTGAAAGTCAGAATGTTTTCCAGAGCCTCTTCGATGATCAACTGAATTTGTTCCCAGTCATTTTCATCAATTTCTTCACGCTCGGTCTTTAGGGTATCCGGCATTCGTACGGCCATTTTCATCAGTTCCGTTTCATCCGCATCCGGGTAAACTTCTTTTAGTTGAGCGATGTAGTTTTTTACAACAGGAACATTTACCTTAGTTGAGGTTTGTTCAGAAGTACTTTCAACGTAAATTCCGAAATCAATTTTTCCTCTTTCCAGTTTAGTAGAGATTTGAGTTCTTAAACCTAGTTCCATTTCGCGGTATACCGATGGCATTCTAACATTTAAATCTAAACCTTTACTGTTTAAGGATTTTACTTCAACGGTAATTTTTTTTGTAGGCAATTGCAAAGAAGCTTTGCCAAACCCTGTCATAGATTGTATCATATAATTGAGTATAAAGGCGCAAAGATACTAAAAAACTTTAGAGTGAGGTTTTCTAGTTTCTATTGCCTTATTTTTAAAAGGTTTTGGGCGTTCCCTTCGGTCGGGCTATTCGTTTCAATCTTTTTTTGAGCAGAAAAAACTCAAAAAAAGGATTTCCACTTCTATCCCTAACGCAAACCGGGAATCTTTACAGCTTTTAGCTAAATTATTGTTCTAAGGCTTTCATTACCTGTAAAATATTCTGCTGACTGTTGCCGATGTAGATTTTACCGTCAATAATAAAAACAGGACGGCTTAAAAAAGTATAGTGTTCTAAGATGTATTTTTTAAAATCGGCTTCCGTTAAAGATTTGTTCTTTAAATCCATCGATTTATACAGTTGTGCTTTTTTGCTGAACAAAGCTTCGTAACTTCCCGAAAGTTGATACATTTCTTCTAATTCAGTTGCTGTAATCGGGTTTTGTTTAATGTCGTGAAAAACCAGGTTGTTGCCTTCCGGTAATGCTTTAATGATTTTTCGGCAAGTATCGCAGGATGCTAAGTAATATATTTTGTTCATAAGTTTAAATTTAAGAGACTACAAAGAAAATCCATTTGAAACTTAAAATTGCCTAATTTTAGAAAAAAAATAAAAATATGAACCCAGTTTTTGAAGTACAAAAGACCATTAGAGAGATTCTTTTGAAAGTTTTAGACAGTCATTCATTAGAACAATTAAACAAAATTCCGCAAGGATTCAATAACAATATCATTTGGAATATCGCACATTGCGTTGCTTCACAGCAGGCTTTGGTTTATAAATTATCAGGATTGCCGGTTACCATTTCTGAAGATTTTATTGCTAAATACCGAAAGGATACTAAGCCGGAAGGAGACGTTTCGCAAGCAGAAGTTGATGAAATACGTGAACTGCTTTCGACTACTTTAAAGCAGGTTGAAAATGATTTTGCGGCAGGTATTTTTATGAATTATAATGAATACACCACTAGTTTAGGATATACTCTGAAGAATATAAACGGAGCTTTGGATTTTAATAATTACCATGAAGGTGTTCATACCGGAGTAGTGATGAGTATTCGAAAGTTTGTTTAGATCTTTTTAAGACAACTTAATTTACGAAAAAACCCGACAGTTTCTAAAAAACTGTCGGGTTTTGTATTTTAAAAGGATGTTATTCTACTATAGTTTCGATTGTAACTTTCATAGCACCGCTTCCTTTACTTTTTGTGATTTCCATAAAGGCTCTTTTGGATAAATCAAGATCTCTTGTTCGAACAAATGGACCGCGATCGGTAACTTTTACAATTACGAATTTCCCGTTTGCTTCATTGGTGACTTTTATTCTCGTTCCGAAAGGAAGTTTTTTGTGTGCGGCAGTGTAAGCACTGTTGCTGAATCGGCTTCCGTTAGCTGTTTTTTTACCATTAAATCGGTCAGCATAATAAGAGGCATGTGCATTTTTTTTATAAGGTTTTAATTTCAAGCCCTTATCCGTAAAAACAGAATCAGTTGGTATTGCAATTAAATTAGGTCTGGCAGTTTTGACAGTATCCTGAGTAATTTTAGGTTCAGTTGCAGGCTTTGTTTGGCTTATAACATAGGTAAAACAACTTAAAAAAGTTATAGTAAGTGCAGTGAGTAAAATATGTTTTTTATTTCTCATGTTTTATTTTTTTTCAGACTTGGGGAGTTTGTACAAATAATATGCCGAGATAAAAAAAGCCCTATTTTTAGGGCTTTAATTGGTTTTTTCTTAGAACCACAGGTTCCATGGGATTCTGCTTAAAATAAGCAATAATCCTAATCCGTAAAATATAGCGAAAGTTTTAAACTTCGCTTCGCTATTAACTAATTTTTTATGTTTAGACCATCCGATGGTGATCAAAATGATAGCAATAATGTTGATTAGAGGGTGTTCTAATGAAGTAAGTCTAAGCGCTGCATTAGACATTTGGCCAAAGGCAGCTTTCCCTAAAGGTGATACAAAATAAAGGATTAAACCAACTAATAATTGTGTATGAGTTCCAATCAAGGCAAATAATGCAATCTTGCGGTCTTTGCCTGTAAATTCTTTTTTAGATGTAAGTCCAATAATGGCATTTACAGTAGCAATTAATAAAAGCAAGAGCGCTAAATAAGCCCATCCTGAATGGAACTTTTGTAAAAAATGGTACATAAATTAGATTTTTTGATAAAACAAATATAGCAAAAAAGGGTATAAAAAAAGCGGCATCAGACTAAAAGTCAATGCCGCTTTAGGTATTTATTTAGATTCTAAATATTAGAAATCGTAACGTAGAGAGAAGTTCCATGTTCTTCCGAAACCGAAGAATACCTGGTTAACGTTTGCTACTCCATTGTAAAGCATTCCGTTAGATGCGTAAGTTCCTTTTGAACCAGCTGGTTGACCAGTAGCTACAGGAAGGTTGTCATCAGCGAAAGTATTTGTTCTTGATTCAGCGATATAAGTTTTATCAAGTACGTTGTTTACGTTTAATCTGAAGTTAACAGATTTGTCTTTGTTTTTTCCAGTTAACATTTTGTATGAGAAACCAGCATCTAGTAAACCATAAGAAGGCAATTGTAATGCTCCTTTGTTGTTTGGATCTGCAAAGTTGATTGGGCTTAATCCAGCGTACAATTTATCGTTGAAATTGTAGTTAGCATCAAGAGTTACTCTTGTTAAAACTTCATAAGCAGCACCTAAAGAAGCTGTCATTTGAGCAGCATCACCTACTTTTACTTTGTCCATGTAAACTGGTGTAGCAACATATCCTGCAACAGGGCTGTTGTCTGCTTGATTGTAAGCGTTTACAGTAGCATTTCCTTTGTATTCCCAGATTCCGTAAGATACCATTCCTGTTACTTTTAATCTGTCAGTGATGTTAGAACTTGCTTCTACTTCAACTCCTGAGTGTACCTCGTTTAGACCTAAGTATTCAGTGTAAGTATTTGGGTCAGTTGGTAATGCATTACCTTTTAAGTATCTGTCGTTCCAAGTTGTGTTGTAAACGTTTACTGTAGCGTTGAAAAATCTAGAACGGAAACCATATCCAGCCTCAAATCCAATGATTTTCTCATTAGTAAGGTTAGGGTTTACTGTTGATCTGTTGTTTGGATAAACAGAGTTAAAGAATGGTTGTCTTGAATAGTAACCAGCGTTTACGTAAACATTGCTTTTTTCGCTTAAGTTGTAGTTAGCACCACCTTTTACGTTTCCTCCTAGGATGTTTTTGTAAGGAGTAGAAGTTAATGGGTCAGTTGGAAGGTAAACAAAGTCATCTTCTCTTTTGAATCCTTGTTGAGAAACTGCTCCCTGAACGAAAGCTGTTAAGTTATCTTTAGAGTACTCTAATTGTGTAAATACTCCATACCATTTTACTTTTCCAGTACTGTTGAATGAAATCTTGTCATAATTTCTTTTGTCAAAAACATTCCATTGAACATTTGTAGATGCTGTAGTTGCAATACGTCTTCCAGTTGGTTTTAAGCTTGCAATATTGTTGTCAAAAAATTCACCTCCGCCTAATCTGTCGTTAACAACAGTAAAGTGGTATCCTGTGTAAGTTCTTCCATCAAGACCGAAATCTAAAGTAAGTGTATTTGATAATTTTTTGTTCAAGTTAATAACAGCACCAAACCAGTCATGAGAGTTGATTGATGAAGTTTGTGAAATACCTGATGTAGTATTGTAAACATATGGAGATGCAGTAGTTCCTGCTCCAGTTCTACCAGTTGAAGAACTGTTTTGGTAAACACCACCAATTTGAGTTCTTGTTCTGTTTGCTCCGTTAAAGAAAACTTGTCCAGTACCATTGTTCCAAGCTTGGATTTTGTTGTAATCAACTAAACCGTCAGCTGTTAAGAATACTGCACTGTTGTAAGTGTTTCCACCAACACCACCTGTTGCTCCTGCACCAGCTCCACGTCCCATAGACGCGTAAAGTACAGTTGAAAGTTTTGTAGTTTCGTTGATTTTGTAATCCCAGTTAAAAGAAGCTACCGGCTTGTGGTAGTAGTTTTTTCTGATGTTATATTCTTCACCATTCAAATATCCTGTATCAGCATTGTATCTGATGTTTGGATCTCCATTGATACCATATTTTTGGTAAGTAGCAATTGTTGGTACAGTAGATCTTTGGTTGTGCCATTGTGGAGCTCCTGTTACTGTAACTTGAAAGTCATGTTTTCCACTTTTGCTACCGTATCCTAAAGCAACATAGTAGTTAGAACCTTCAAATTGAGTTCCGTTCACATATCCGTCTCCCATTGTTTGAGACAATAAAATAGAAGCAGAAAGACCATTATCTAGTTTTCCAGTGCTGTATGAACCTTGAATTTTAAAGTTTCTTCCATTACCAAATCCAGAAGAAAAAGATCCTCCTTCTTTTCTGTCAGAAGCTTTAGTTACAATGTTGATTGTTCCTCCAACAGAAGGAGTTACCAATTTTGAAGCTCCTAAACCTCTTTGAACCTGAATAGCTGAAGCTACCTCAGATAAACCAGACCAGTTACTCCAGTAAACAGAACCATTTTCCATGTCGTTAACCGGCATACCATTGATCATTACAGCGATGTTGTTTTGGTTAAAACCACGAATGTTGATTCTTGAATCTCCAAAACCACCACCAGCTTTAGTAGCATATACAGAAGGCGTGTTTCTTAAGATCTCTGGAAATTCCTGAGTTCCAAGTTTTTCCTGGATTTCAGCAGCTTTAATTGTTGAAACCGCTACAGGAGTTTTTCTGTCTTTTGCGATGTCAACGATTGTGCTTTTTACAACAATTTCGCTTAATTCATTAGAATTAGAAGTCAAAACGATTGTTCCTAAATTAGTAGTTTCACCATTTCTAACTGAAAATCTAAGAGTTAAATTCTCGTAACCTAAAAAAGAAATAACGATTTCTCCTGTACTTGTTGTTGCATTAAGAGTAAATTTACCGTCAAAATCTGTAGAAGTAGCAACTGTAGATCCTTTGATCACAACGTTTGCTCCCGGAAGTGAACCCACTCCATCGGTAATCATACCGGAAATTTTTCCTTGAGAAAATGCGGTTGAAACTATCATGAACAATAGTCCAGTAAGTAACCAATTTTTCATTGTCTTCATTTGTTAATTAGTTTATTGTTTTTGGCAAAATTATAACAATAAAATCAGATAATGTTATCAAACTGTTAAGAAAAGAAAGATTTGTATAATGTGTTGCGCATTAAAATGATTTTTCTTTTTTTTGTTAGATAAAATGAGGTTTTTTTGAATTTTTTGGTGTGAATTTTGTTAAAATCGTAATTATTTTAATTGTCTTGTAGCGCTAAACTTGCAGGAGATCGCTTTTTTAGCTGCTTACGTGATGCTTGTGTACGAAAAAACGCCTTAATTTTCATTAAATCAAGGCGTTTCAGTATGTTGTGTATGGATCTTTTTTGAGTTTTACTTATTTTTCAAAAAGTGATTTAATAAGAAAGAAGTCGAGCTATCATGATTTTTTACCGTCTTGGTGTTAATTTCATCCAAAATAGAATTCGCTAATTGCTTTCCTAGTTCTACTCCCCATTGATCATAACTGAAAATATTCCAGATAATACCCTGAACAAAAATTTTGTGTTCGTACAATGCAATCAGTGACCCCAGGCTTTTTGGAGTTAGTTTTTGAATTAAGATCGTGTTTGTTGGTTTGTTTCCGGTGAAAACTTTAAAAGGTAACAAGTAGGATGTTTTCTCTGCCGATAATCCTTGTTTGTCAAATTCAGTCTGAACTTGTGCAGCGGTTTTTCCGTTCATTAAGGCTTCAGTCTGAGCAAAAAAGTTGGACATTAGTTTGTCGTGATGATCTTCGTTACCGTATAGAGGTTGAACGAATCCAATAAAATCTGTCGGGATCAATTTTGTTCCTTGGTGAATCAATTGGAAAAAGGCATGTTGAGAATTGGTTCCCGGTTCTCCCCAGATGATTGTTCCGGTTTGATAGTTAACCGGTTTTCCGTCGCGGCCAACACTTTTTCCGTTACTTTCCATAGTAGCCTGTTGCAGGTAGGGAGCTAATTTCTGAAGATATTGAGTGTATGGAATTAATGCTTCGCTTTCAGCGCCAAAGAAATTGTTATACCAAATACTTAACAATGCCAGAATTACAGGAATGTTTTTGTCGAATGCTGTTGTCTTGAAATGTTCGTCCATTTCATTAGCTCCTTTTAACAGTTCGTTGTAGTTGTCAAAACCAATCGCTAACGAAATGCTTAAACCAACAGCGCTCCAAAGTGAAAATCTTCCTCCAACCCAATCCCACATTGGAAAAACATTGTCAGGATTAATTCCAAATTCAGTTACTTTTTGAATATTGGTTGAAACCGCGACAAAATGTTTGGCAATATCTTCCTGGGAAGCCGATTTCAAAAACCATTCTTTTATAGTTTCAGAATTAGATAAGGTTTCCTGAGTAGTAAAAGTTTTGGATACAATAAGGAATAAAGTAGTTTCCGGATTCAATTTTTTAATCACTTCGTTTACATGGTCTCCGTCTACATTAGAAACAAAGTGTAAGTTTAAGTGATTTTTGTAATACTGTAAAGCTTCAACCGCCATAACCGGTCCAAGATCAGAACCTCCAATACCTATATTTACTACGTCAGTAAAAGCTTTTCCGGTGAAACCTTTTCTTTCTCCCGAAATTACTTCGTGACTAAATTGTTTGATTTTGTTTTTTACCTCATAAACTTCCGGAATTACATTTTCGCCTTCTACTTTAATAACCGAAGATTCCGGTGCGCGCAACGCAGTATGCAAAACCGCTCTGTTTTCAGTCTGGTTAATGATTGCTCCTTCAAAATATTGGGAGATGGCTTCTTTTAATCCAATTGAATTGGCTAATTCCAGTAAAAGAGAAACGGTTTCCTGACTAATGTTGTTTTTGGAATAGTCAATTAAAAAGTCATTCCATTGTAAATTGAATTTTTCAACACGGGCATTGTCCTGTTGAAAAAGCTCTTGTATAGTAGTTTTATGAGTCGCATTATAGTGGTTTTGTAGATTTTTCCACGCTTCAGTCCCAGTTGGGTTTGTAGTGTTTAAAGCCATTTTTTGTTTAATTGAGAATGTGGTTATAAAAAAACAAAAATACTGAAATTAGTTCTAATTGCTTTAAGCTTCACAATTATATAACAAATAGTTACGAAAACGATATAACTGTTTATTTGTTCCGAATTCTTGCTGTAATTATGACAGCACCATCGTTTTCTTTTTCGTTGTAAATGATGCGGCTGCTGTTTTCATTTAAAAAGTCTACACTAATAATGTCAGTTTTTTCAAGGGGCAAAATTATAGTGTCTTGCTTTTTATGGTATCGAAACGGAACTCCGTTTATCACAATTAAAGGGGATTTTTTAATGATATTTTTTTCGAATGCCTGTTGGATAGATTCCGATACAAAATATTGGTTTTGTTTCTTATCGTTTAAAAGAAAAGTGTGTGGATTCGAACATCCCACAGCTATGGTACAAGAAAGCAGTAATAAGAATCGTTTCATGCGTCGATGTAGGATTGGATAGATACTTGTTTTTAAGTGGAAGTTTTACCAAATTTTCCACCAGGGCTTTTTATTGATTTCGATTCGCTTTTTGATTTTATTGATTTCTATTCTTTGAACTTCCTCTTTTTTGATAGTTGAATCGTCAAAGTGTAATTCACCGGAAAGACTGATACCAATAGGGGCTTTTGTTTTTTCTCTCCAGAGTTCGGTTTGTAATTCCGGAATTAGGGGAGCGTTGATTTTAGCGGTGAATTTTTGTCTTGCTTTTTCTATAATTTCTTCTTCGAGATTTGAAGTTGAATTTTTAAAAAGCGGAAGTGAGTTTCCGGGAATGTTGAGGAGGAAAATCTGGGTTTTGTTGTCGATTTTACAAATGTCCAATACTTTAAAGAAGGAATTGTCGTCCAGAAGAGCATGTCCGTTTTTTGCCGAATCCGGATTGAATTTGGATAAATCTCTTGCTCCGGCACTTGCAATTAAAAATCTACAGTTTCCGGAAAGACCGCCACCAATAAAGGACATGTCTGTGAAATCTTTTTCTTTTAATATTTGTCCAATTTGATAGGCAGTAAGTAAACTGTCATCTAAGGTGGTGTCTCTGTAGAATAATTTTAAATCTGAAAAAGTTTCATCAAGAAGGTCTTTAATGCGTTTGTTTTTCATGGTTGTTTCTATATTAAGGATAAAAACAGATTTTTATAGATTCCCAATGCTGTCCAGTTCTCTTTTCAAAGGTTCTATTTGCTGGAAGAAACGGGTCTTGTAATTTCCGGTTAGAGATTCTCCGGTTGGTAAATTAAGTCTTAAAGCATCTACCTGTACGCCATTTTTCCAAAAACGGTAACAAACATGAGGTCCTGTCGCAAGACCGGTGCTGCCCACTAATCCAATAGTTTGTCCCTGTGTCACACGCTGACCACGTCGAACTAAAATTCGGGACATGTGTAAATATTGAGTAGAGTAGGTTCCGTTGTGTTTTACTTTTACAAAGTTTCCGTTTCCTGCCGTGTATCCTGTTGCTTCTACAATTCCCGAGGCAGTTGACGAAATTGGTGTTCCGGTTGGAGCGGCGTAATCCGTTCCTTTGTGGGCTTTCCAGGTGTGTTGTACCGGATGAAAGCGGTTTGCGGTAAATCTCGAAGTGATACGGCTGAATTTAATCGGAGTTTTTAAGAAAAAGTTTTTCAGCGTTTTTCCCTGATCGTCATAATATTCTATTTTTCCTGAAGTAGTGTCTTTTTCAAATGGGAAAGCATAAATAATTTTGCCTTTATATTCAAAGAAGGCAGCTTCAAGATCTTCAACACCGTCGTAAGTTTTGCCGTTAATAAAACGTTCTGTGAAAATTAATCCATAACGATCTCCTTTTTTTAGTTTAAAGAAGTCAATCGACCATGAAAAAACTTTGGTAATTCTACTGGCAAGAGCGGCTTCCACGCTTTCGTTGCCCAGAGTTTCGGATAAGGAACTTTTTAAAACTCCTCCGATAATTTTACGTTTTAAAGTGACCGGTTTTATTTTTTTGCTGGCCTTTGCAATGCTGTCTCTTAAATCTATAACATAATAAGTCAGTGGATCCGGCTGATAAATAAAAACCTGTAACTTGTTTGTTTTGTTTTTTGAACGAAGTATAGTATAAGGTTTGTTGTAACGAATGGTTCTTACATTAAAAGAATCCTTTATTTGTTTTACAACATCATAGACTTTTTTGTCTCCAATATTCTGACTTTGAAGAATAGATCCAAATGAATCTCCTTTCTTAATAGTATCGTGAATAACATTGAAATCGGCGTAATTAAAACCAAATTCTACTTTTTTAGTTTTTGGCTTAGTGATTTTAGTTTCAACTTTTTCGGCAGTTTTATTGCATGAAAATATTGAGAATAAAACGATTATAATTACGAATGCTTTTTTCAAACTTTTAAATTTTTTTAGGAAATTAATTGGTTGTTTCATTTCCCCAATTGGACAATTCTTCTTCGGTCCACAATTTAGGAAAAAAGATGCGTCTTTGGTATTTTGGGTGCATATATTTTTGCCAATCACTTCCTCCGGTGGCTTCTCCGTTTCCTTTTCCGCTTTCCAGTATGTATTTTCTTGCAGTATTTAAATGCTGCATTACCCAGGTGATGTTTACCGTTTTGTCGTAATGACGCATCGCATCAATTAACTCCTGATTCTGTTGGTCCTCTAAAGGTAACTGAGTAAATTTCTGCCAGATATTTTTTGATTTAAAAGTTGACATTTGTCTTAGGAACTGATCCTTATACTTGTTTTCAAATTTCTGAAGTAAATATGATTTTTCTCCGGTTTGATAATCTTTTCCGGCAGCCTGCCAGTATAAATGTTCGAAACTGGTTTCTAGCGGAGTATTTTCGTCAAAGTTTGATTTGTATCGGCGATCGGTTAAATTGATCACATCTGTCGATGCAAATTCGATTAATCGGTATTGTGCACTTTGAAAGCCGCTTGCGGGAGTCAATGTATTTCGGAATTTCATGTATTGATCTACTTCCATTCCGTTTTCCATAATGCTAAACGAATTCGTCAGCATGTCAAAGTATCTCGTTATTCTGGATAATCTTTCACTGAAAAAGACAACCTGAATATCTTGCGTGTTGGAAATTTGGTCAATTTCCCACAATATCATTTTAAAGATCAATTCGTTTACCTGATGGTACATGATGAAAACCATCTCGTCAGGAAGCGTAGTGCGTTGGGTTTGTAAACTTAACAGGGCATCCGTTTGTATGTAGTCCCAGTAGGTGATAGGTTTTGACCAAAGCAATCCTTCTAGTTGTACATCGGTTTTTTGATTTATAGCTTGGAATTTAAGGTCAATTTCTTTTAAAATTGATTCTGAATGATCAGTAGGGTTCATTATTTTTTTGCTTTAAATGGATTTTTTAATCCTTTATATTCGTCAAGGTCGGCTTTAAGTGATCCAACAGCCAAATCTGCTTTTATGCGTATCGGAACTTTGTTCTCGTCGTCTGTAATCCAAAGAGTTACGCTTTCTTTTTCTTTGAAAACTCTCCCGGTTTGTACCAGTGGTTTGAAAACCATTGAAGAAACGGTACCAAATTTAGTTGTAATATCCTGTCGGCCTACATATTTTAACTTAAATTTTGTGATTTCATCATCAAAAAACATATCAATGGTGATGGCCTCACCTGATTTGAGTTTGTCTATGTTTGGATGGTTTCTCAAATAATAAAAAGAAGAGATAATATCCTGAACATTGTCGGTAATTACAATTGTTTTTTCGGTTTTGCGCTTGTAATCTTTTACTAAAACTTTTTTCTCAGACTGATCAAAAAAGCCTTCCTGATTTTTGGTGTAGCCTCCTTCGTTTATTTTTCTAACGTAACGATAAGGGTCTCCGTTTTGTTTGTCGAAATAACTTTCATAAAGGTCTTCCACCTTAAAGAAAAATTTTGACATTCCGGTTGTGTATCCTTTACCTACGGCATGAAAAACTTTTTTATTGTTGATCGTCGCGTCTTTAATTTCGAGAGTGGCATAGCCGGCGTTTATGATTCCGTAATGAATTCTGAATTTGAAGTATTCTCCGGTGTCAAAAGCATCTTCTTTTTGAGTGTCGAAACCTAGGGTCGTAAGAACTAATATGAGCAGGACTATTTTTTTCATAGTACATTTTTTACATTTCACTATTAAAGATATATAAATGCAAATTTTATTCCAAATGTATCAAAACAAAAAAACTCCGTCAAGGAATGACGGAGTTTTTATGCTATTAACTAACCAAAAAACTATAAATTATGAAATTTATATCAATTCGGAAGGAAACCACCCCTTCCTGATTTGCGAGTGCAAAGATAGATACAAAGTTCAAAAAATAAATGTTAAAAAGTGAGTTTAACATAACATTTGCATAAAAACCATCATTTTACAGAGAATTTTTTTGCATAATGTAAAAAAAATGCATTTTTACAGCGTTCCTCTCAATTCCTGCTCTCTCTCGATTGACTCGAAAAGGGCTTTAAAGTTTCCTGCACCGAATCCTTTTGCACCCATTCTTTGTATAATTTCAAAGAATAGTGTTGGTCGGTCCTGAACTGGCTTCGTAAATATTTGTAACAAGTAACCGTCCTCGTCAGCATCGACCATGATGGCCAGCTTTTCAATTTCGTTAATGTCTTCTTTCATCATATCCATATGCACGCCTAATCTTTCAGGAATTGCCTGATAGTAAGTGTGAGGAGGAGCAGATAAAAATTCAACACCTCGTGCTCTCAATTGTGATACTGTTTTGATGATGTCATCTGTAGCAATAGCAATGTGCTGGATTCCGGGACCACCATAAAAATCTAAATATTCTTCGATTTGAGATTTTTTCTTCCCTTCTGCCGGTTCGTTAATAGGGAATTTGATTCTTCCGTTTCCGTTAGACATTACTTTACTCATCAATGCTGAGTATTCTGTGGTAATTTGCTTGTCATCAAAGGATAAGAAATTTACAAATCCCATAACATCTTCATAGAATTTTACCCAGGTATTCATTTCATTCCAGCCTACATTTCCAACCATGTGGTCGATGTATTTTAAACCGGTTGGCTCCGGATTGTAATCCGACTTCCATTCCTGATACCCCGGAAGGAAAATACCGTTGTAGTTTTTTCTTTCCACGAAAATGTGAACCGTTTCTCCGTAAGTGTAGATTCCGGAACGGATTACTTCTCCAAATTCGTCCGATTCAACCGTTGGTTCCATAAAAGAACGAGCACCGCGTTTCATCGTTTCTTCGTAGGCGCTTCTGGCATCTTCAACCCAAAGAGCGGCTACTTTTACACCATCACCGTGTTTTTTAAGGTGTTCGTGAATAGGTGAATCCTGAGTTAAAGGTGTTGTCAGAACAATTCTGATTTTGTCCTGTTTTAAAACATAAGAGGCTTTGTCTTTTACTCCGGTTTCTAGTCCGGCGTATGCTAATGACTGATATCCGAAAGCTGTCTTATAATAATGTGCCGATTGTTTTGCATTCCCGACGTAGAATTCTACATAATCGGTTCCTAATAACGGAAGGAAATCCTGTGCTCCTTCAAAGATTTTTTCTAATCCGTATTCTACTGATTTTACTTCTTTTGACATAATGTTTATTTGTTTGATCGGTTAATCGTTTAATTGATTGAACCGTAGTGTTGTTTTTAAGATTTGTTTTTTACCGCAAAGCACGCGAAGTTATTTCGCAAAGTTCGCGAAGTTGTTATAGCGATCTTCGCGTAAAATCCTTGCGAACTTTGCGGTTAGATCGAAAATGGAATTACTCCGTCCAGGATTTGTAGTACTGACCGTCGTCAAGACCCATGGCTTCTTCTGTAACCATAAGTGGACGGAAAGTATCAACCATAACGGCTAATTCCTGTGTTTCTGTGTGACCAATGCTGCGTTCCATTGCGCCTGGCGCAGGACCGTGTGGAATTCCTTTTGGGTGTAAAGTGATATGACCCTGCTCAATATTGTTACGGCTCATGAAGTCACCATCTACATAATATAGAACTTCATCAGAATCTATATTGCTGTGATTGTAAGGTGCCGGAATTGCTTTCGGATGATAATCGTAAAGTCTTGGGCAGAAAGAACAAACGACAAAAGTAGCCGTTTCGAATGTTTGGTGTACCGGAGGCGGTTGGTGAACACGTCCCGTTATAGGCTCAAAATTATGAATCGAGAATCCGTATGGGAAATTGTAACCGTCCCAACCCACAACATCAAATGGATGTGTAGCATAAACCACTTCGTGAATCATGCCTTCTTTTTTGATTTTAATTAAAAAATCGCCTTTTTCGTCATGTGTTTCCAGTTCATTTGGCAAAATAAAGTCGCGTTCGCAAAAAGGGGAATGCTCTAAATGCTGTCCTGATTGGTTTTTATAACGTTTTGGGGTGTAAAAAGGAGAGTAGGATTCGACATAAAAAAGTCGGTTTTCTTCCGTCTCGAATTCTATTTGGTAAATAATGCCTCGTGGAATAATCAGATAATCACCATATTCAAACGGAATGTTACCTAACATGGTTCTTAATTTTCCTTTTCCTTTGTGGATGAAAAGCATTTCATCGGCATCGGCATTTTTGTAGAAATAATTTCGAAGTGATTCTTTAGGAGCTGCCAGTCCAATGATACAGTCTTTATTAACCATCATGGCTTTACGGCTGTCCAAAAAGTCATTTTCAGGTTTTAATTCAAAACCTTTAAAAAGTAACGATTTTATATTTTTTCCGATGGCAATTTTTGGCTCAACGGAATAGGAATTTAAAATTTCTTTTACCTGAGTGGGTCTGTGAACATGATAAGATAATGACGAGTGTCCATGAAAACCTTCAGTTCCGAATAATTGTTCGTAGTAAAAACCTCCGTCAGGTTTTTCGAATTGTGTGTGTCTCTTTTGAGGGAAGTCTCCAAGTTTGTGATATAATGGCATGGCTTTTCTATTAGATAATTTTAAAATTAGATAATTTGAAAATTTGAATTGTGTGAACAGATAACCAGCTCAATTTCTTAAAATTGACCAATTATCTCAATTCGATAGCTTCACTCAGGATTTCTCTTGATGAGGAATTGAAGATACTCTAATAAACCTGTCCATTTTGTTTTCATTATAACAAATGTCGTAATTTTTGCTGAGTAAAATTATAAATTATATCATTTATAAACATGATTTTTTTTAATTTTTTTTTGATATAATTTTTAAAGGGCAAAAAAATAGTACAATTTTGTTGAACTATTCTTTGGTTTACTGCTAAAATAAAAAACCAATACTAAACCAGGTGTAGCTTTTAGACATTTCGGGAGACCAGGATTGTTTAATCTCGATTGGGCCAATGATAGTTTCCAGTCCATAACCAACAGCATATCCGGTATATTTTGGCATTGAAATCCAGTCGACCTTCGTAAAAATATCATCTCCCAAGTTGGCAAAGTTGGCAGAAAGATTTACGTGATTCTTTTTGAAAATTTCATAATCGAGAGTAATTCCCGTTTTTATAAAGCTGTTTCCGGCTATACTTAGAAAATCGTATCCATAGAAATAATTGAAGTTGTTGATTTTGCTATAGCCATATCCTCCGAGTATAAAGTCGAAAAACGGAACGCTGTCGCTGCCAATGTTAAACCCTGCGTCGGCATCAATTTTGAAAGTAGCCTTTCTGAAGAACGTTTTTACAAAAGCAATTTCGGCCTTTGCGATCGAGAATGGTTTAAACTGTCGTGTATAGTCAGACGATGCTAAGTAGGTTTGTAAATCGGTAGAGAAGTACCAACCGGAGCGAGGGAAGCTTTTGCTGTCGAACGAATCGTATTTTAAATAACCAAAAAGACTAAGATAGCTGCTCTTTTCAATAGTATTTACTGTATTGTTAAGTGTTGGAGAGTCTATTTTTAAGTATTTGTACTCAAAGCCGCCCCCCATTAAAAATTTTTGTACAAAGATGGTTTGAAAATAGGCCTGATTGGTAATGTCTAAGAAGTCAACATTAATAAGATTGACATTTGGATTCTGTGCTGTTAAGGTATTTATACTTGTGGTGACATTCCGATTAAATTGATTCAAACGTGACTGGAATCCAAAACTGATATTAAAACCGTTTTCTATATAATAGTTGAAGTCGTACCTGAAGTTATCTCCCAGGATAACATCAAGTGAGGTAACATCATTTTTTAAAAAGGTCTTTTTGTGGGTAAGATTTAGCAGAATTCCACTTTTGTATAGCCCGTCATAATGCAGGCCAAGTTTTAAAAAAGTCTGAGTGGGATTTTCTTTTAAGACTATATCAAGGTCGTCCTGTTGCTCATCCGGCTGCAGACAGTAGGAAATGGTACTGAAGTTTTGGGTAGCATTCAGGTTATTGATTCCGGTTTTAAGATCGCTGTAGGTTATAGTGCTTCCGGGTTTAAAACGCAGCTTTCCACGAATGTATTCTTTTGTGTAATTCTCAAGATTTTCACTGTTTATCTCTTTGATTTGCAGTGTGTCACTTGCGATTTTTAGTTTGGGTTTTTTATAAAAATGAGCTTCATCGGTTAAAGATTTGATTCTTTCATAGACTGCAAAAGCTGCTTCTTCTCCTTTTCGGATAATTTCTTCTCCTTTGTCAAATGAAATTACGCCATAATCCCGAATGTCCGGTTTGATATAAACATCGGTATCCTTGATTTTATTTTTCATCTTATCGATAGACTGCAAATTGGTAATCTGTACGAGTATCTTGGTTGCGTTTTTCAGATTTTTACGATTCATAAGATCGTCCTGAACATCGACACCAATAATAATGTCAGCACCCAGATTGCGTACTTCTTTTATGGGATAGTTGTTGACTACGCCTCCATCTACTAATAAATTTCCATCAATTTCGACAGGGGTAAACAGGGAAGGAAATGCGGAACTCGCCATCATAGCCTGAACGAGATTTCCTTTGTTCAGCAAAACTTCTTCTCCGGTTTCAATATTAGTTCCGATACATAAAAAAGGAGTTGGAAGTTGATTGAAATCACGTACATGACGCACATTTCGGGTAAGACCACTTAACAAATTGTAATTGTACATCCCTTTTGAAAGGGCTTCCGGAATCCCGATTCTGAAGTTGCTAAAAGGCAATGCAATGGCATATAACTCATCATTTTTTTTGCCATAGAAGTTTTTGGACGATCGCGGTATGTAATCGTTGATGAGTTCATCAAAGTTGGTTTTCTTGAAAATGGAATCAATTTGAGAGGCATTGTAACCGGAAGCATAAAGTCCGCCGATTATAGATCCCATACTGGTACCACCGATAAAGTCGATTTTAATTCCGGCTTCTTCCAGAACTTTTAGAACTCCAATATGAGCGAATCCTTTTGCGCCACCACCACTTAAAACCAATCCTATTTTGGGCCTTTTAATACTATCCTTTTTCTGTTCCTGTGAAAATGCTTTTTGCGGATTTAGAAGCAACACTGTAAAAAGTAATAGTGTTGTGGTCCAGACTGAAACAGGCAACTGCGAACTACAAAGAGACTTTCCTTTTAGAAAGAAGAGAACAACTTTAGAAACATCTTTTTTCAGTGGAGAAAAAAAAGGTTTCGATGTGGTATTTTTGTGGGTCAGTTGATCTGGGCGCATAAAGATAACTAGTTGGTTTTGTAAAAGTCGACAATTTTTTTGGCTTTTGATACCCCTATTACATCAGATATTTCTTTTTCGGTAGCCAGTTTCAATCTTTTAACACTTTTGAAATGTTGTATTAACGTAAGCATTGTTTTTTCGCCAATGCCGGGTATGCTTTCTACTGAGGAGTTAAGTGCGGCTTTGCTTCGTTTGTCTCTGTGAAACGTGATTCCAAATCGGTGAGCCTCATTTCGCAGCTGCTGAATCACTTTTAAAGTTTCGGATTTTTTATCAAGGTACAACGGAATTGAATCTCCGGGGTAAAATAATTCCTCGAGACGTTTCGCAATCCCGATGATCGCAATTTTGCCGCGAAGTTCGAGGGCGTCGATACTTTTTAATGCCGCAGAAAGCTGCCCTTTTCCTCCGTCAATGATGATTAATTGTGGCAATGGTTCGTTTTCATCCAGTAATCTTTTGTAACGTCGGTACACAATTTCGGTCATCGAGGCAAAATCGTCAGGACCTTCAACGGTTTTAACGTTAAAATGGCGATAGTCCTTTTTGCTTGGTTTCCCGTCTTTAAAAACCACACAGGCGGCTACCGGATTTGTTCCCTGAATATTTGAGTTGTCAAAACACTCAATGTGACGGGGTTCAACAGGCAATCGCAGGTCTTTTTGCATTTGTGCCATGATCCGGTTGGTATGTCGGTCAGGGTCTACAATCTGTAATTGTTTGAGCTGTTCGATTCGATAAAATTTCGCGTTCCGAATAGACAGTTCTAATATTTGTTTTTTATCTCCTAATTGGGGAACAGTAGTTTTGATGTTTTCACCCAAGTCAATTTCAAACGGAACGATGATTTCTTTAGACAATAATTGAAAGCGCTCGCGTAATTCTATAATGGCAAGTTCTAATAATTCTTCATCCGTCTCTTCCAGCTTTTTCTTCATTTCTAAAGTATGCGAACGGATAATCGATCCGTGTGAGATTTGAAGGAAGTTAACATAAGCTGCCGTTTCATCGGAAACAATCGAGAAAACATCAATGTTTGTAATCTTCGGATTGACAATGGTGGATCGCGACTGGTAATTCTCCAGAACTTCGATTTTCTCTTTTATTTTTTGGGCTTCTTCAAAACGCAAGTCTTTCGCATACTGGGTCATCAGTCGTTTGAAGTCTTTCATACTTTCTTTAAAATTCCCTTTTAGAATTTCTCGGATTGCATCCACCTGTCTTTGGTAGTCTTCCAGAGATTCAAGTCCTTCACAAGGTCCTTTGCAGTTACCGATGTGATATTCCAGACAGACTTTAAATTTTCCGGAATCAATGTTGGACGGACTCAAATCAAAGTTACAAGTTCTCAAAGGATACAATTCCTTGATTAAATCGAGTATGGTATGTACAGTTTTGAAACTGGTGTAAGGGCCAAAATATTCAGAACCGTCTTTGATCATTTTTCGCGTATGGAATATTCTCGAAAAAGGTTCCTTCCTGATGCAGATCCAGGGATAACTTTTGTCGTCGCGAAGCAGTACATTGTATCGGGGCTGCAGGGTTTTAATCAGGTTGTTTTCCAATAAAAGTGCATCGGTTTCTGTGGGAACTACGATGTGTTTTATGGTGACAATTTTCTTCACCAAAACGTTGGTTTTGGCAGTATCATGTATTTTATTGAAGTAAGAGGAGACTCTTTTTTTTAGGTTCTTAGCTTTTCCAACATATAAAATCTTCCCGTCTTTGTCATAATACTGATACACACCCGGATTGTCCGGCAAGGTTAGGATTTGAAGATCTAAGGATGATGGTTTGTGCATTCTGTTTTGTTTCTGAAGATAGTTGTTATACTTTTAAAAAACCTTTTGTGGTATTAAAAAGCTTAACATTGATTTAGTTTCAAATTTACGAAATCAAAAGAATAATTTCTATATTTAGATTTTATAATTCTACATGAAAAACAGTAAACCCCTGATTATTTTTGGCGAATCAGTTTTGCCGGGTGAAAGTAAAACAATAAACGTTGAAATTGCACGTCTGCATACCACTACAAAATTGAATATTCCGGTTATTGTACGCCGTTCAAAAACGGAAGGTCCGGTCGTTTTATTTTCGGCAGGAATTCATGGCGACGAGATTAACGGTGTTGAAATAGTCCGACAGCTTATCAGCAAAAAAATCAACCGTCCCGCTAAAGGAACCATTATTTGCATTCCCATTATCAATATGTACGGTTTTGTCAATAAATCCAGAGAATTTCCGGACGGACGTGACTTAAACCGTGTTTTTCCGGGAAGCAAAAAAGGATCTTTGGCAAGCCGTTTCGCCTATCATATCGTAGCAGAAATTTTGCCGATTATTGATTATGCGGTTGATTTTCATGCCGGGGGAGCGAGCCGGTTTAATGTTCCGCAAATCAGGATTACGGAGAACAACCCGGAACTGAAAGAACTTGCCGATGTCTTCAATGCGCCTTTTACCTTGTATTCTAAAAATATTAGCGGTTCATTTCGCACTACTTGTGAAAAGGCTAATATAAAAATGCTGCTTTTTGAGGGCGGAAAATCTCTGGATATTAATGATACAGTGGCGAATGAAGGGGTAATGGGGGTGAAGCGTTTACTGAATTATCTGAATATGCTGGATCCTAAACATCTTGTCGAAAACGCAGAAGATCCTTCTATCTACATTAAAAATTCGGTTTGGCTGCGTGCGAAATGCTCGGGTCTGCTGCACGATTATAACAGGATTGGACGTTTTGTAACGAAAGGGACTATCTTAGCCATTATTACCGATCCGTTTGGTAAATTTGAACAAAAAGTAAAAGCACCGCATGACGGATTTGTGATCAATGCCAATCACTCACCCATCGTGTACGAAGGAGATGCGATTTACCACATGTCTAAAAACAGAGACGAGTATGCCGACGAATAAAAAAGAATTACGATTACACTATAAAAATCTTCGAAAAGAACTTTCAGAAAATGATATCGAAGAGAAAAGTCTGGCTATTGCCAATAATTTAATCCAATTGTCTATTTGGGATAAAACTTATTATCATGTTTTTCTTCCGATTGAAGAACAGCGAGAAGTAAATACAGAATACGTATTGCATTTGCTTTCCGGAAAAGATAAAGAAATAGTAGTTTCAAAAAGTGATTTTGAGACTCGCGGTATGACGCATTTTTTGTTGACCGATAATACCAAAATCAGAAAGAATGAATACAATATTCCTGAACCGGTAAATGGTTTGCAAGTTCCTTCTGAAACTATAGAGGTCGTTTTTGTACCGCTTTTAGCTTTTGATGTCTTCGGAAATCGGGTAGGATACGGAAAAGGGTTTTACGATAAGTTCCTGTCAGAATGCAAGCCCGAAACGATTAAGATTGGCCTTTCTTTTTTTGAAGCTGAAAATCAGATTGGGGATGTTTTTGAATCAGATGTGAAATTGGATTACTGTGTGACGCCTTTAAAAACCTACGCTTTTTAATTGCAAATTAAGAATTTGGCATAAGCAAATTTAATGACTTGGCAGTCTTAGATTTAAGTTTGCTTATAGCATTGATGCAATTTCGTAGTGATTGATACCCATACAAAAAATCCCAAACACCATTTTAAGATTGGTATTTGGGATTTTTTTATTTGATTTTTTGAAGATTTATTTTACTTCCCGAATGGTCGAAGCATCAATCCAGCCTTCCGTTCCATCGGTTAATTCTATTTTTTTCCAGCCCCCAACAGTTTCCAAAACATATACTTTGGCTCCTTCGTGCAGTAAAATAATTGAGGAACCTGCTTTTTGAGGTTCGCTGCGAACTTCACTTAATTCGGCAAAAACAATTGCAGGACGGTCGTTGCTAAAATGATTTTTTTCAGACATTCCCGCTGAAACACTTAAAAGTAAAGCAATCAAAAGAACAAACATTCCAATAAAATAAATTCTTTTCGACAGAGTAAGCTGTGAGAAATAATATCCGATAAAAGTTAGCAAGAAAGCAAATGCGATTGCGATAGAAATTATTGCCCAGGTGTTGTAATCGAAGATTCCGGTAAAATTCTGAATCAGTTTTGCAAAACCTACTTTTGGGACTTCTTTAATTTCATCGATGGTTAGCTTTTTGGCAAATTTTAAGTTGTTTAAGGTCTCCGAATCATGTGGTTTTAAAACCAGTGCCTTTTCATAATTATATATCGAAGGAGCTACTTTGTTTAATTTGTAGTAACTGTTCCCCAAATTAAAATACAATTCTGCCGATTGCTGTTTGTCTTCTTTGATAATACTTTCATAAACATCAACTGCTTGCTGATATTGCCCTTTTTGATACAGCGCATTTCCTTTTTCAAAGCTGTTTTGAGCAAAGAAAATCTGAGTGATTAGTAAAAAAAGATATACTATGTTTTTCATTTTACTGTAGTTAAACCTGGCAGGTTTTTAAAACCTGTCGGGTTTGATTTTTTAAGTTTAAACGATTTGTTTCTCTAAGTCCGAAATGATCAGAACAGCTTTATCAAAATCTTGTTGGATTGATGTACTCGATGCCGGAGCATATCTCGCAAATTCACAGTTTTCGGTAAGATTAATGAAACTTTGAACCGATTCGGGATTGGCATTTCTGGACAGCAGTAAGTCGCTAATATTATCTTTACTCATTTCTGAAGTTTCGATATGCAGTTTCGCTTTTAGGAAATTGTGCATCGCTTTTTCCAGAGCAATATAAAACGGTTCTTTGTTGTTAAGTTGTTTTTTAGCTTCCGATAGATATTTTTTCGCCAGCTTATTGTTCATTTTAATACGGTTTCCGGTAACGTCACCGTCAATTGCTTCTTTTCTTTTCTTAGCCAGAATAATGATTGGCAGAATTACGAAAGGCAGATACAATAGGGTGTAATATAAATTAGAGCCGTAAAAATCATTTTTAGCGATCGAAACTAAAGTTGTTTTAGGTTTGATGTACTTAAACTGTTCTGTTTTTGCAATTGCATTTGTAGCCGCATGTGCAGGGGCATTCGCTGCCGATGGCATTGGGCCGTCTAAAACGTCAATCATGATTTCCTGTGAAGTGATCGTTTTGTACGAACCTGTGCTCAAATCAAAATAAGAAAACTGCATGGGTTTGATTGCGTATTTTCCTTTGTATTGTGGAATAATGGTGTACTTGTCGCTTATTTTTCCGGACATTCCCGAAAGTGATGTGGTTACTTTTTCATCGTGAACCGGATCGTACATTTCTAAAGCATTAGGAACGACAGGTTTTGGCAAAGTAAACAATTTCATGTTTCCGTTTCCGGCTGCACTCACAAATAAGTCAAGACTTTCTCCGCTCTTCAAGGTTGTTTTAGAAGGGGTAACCGTAAAATTAAATTTACCTACAGCGCCGCCAAAACCTTCAGGTTTGGTAGCTTCCGGTAAAGGTCGTACATTGATTGTTTTGGCTCCGGCCGAAACCACTTTGTTGTCGTCGCTTACAATCATCTGACCAAACATATCACGACGGTTGGTAGGCAATTGTACGCCTATATCCAGTGAAAGTGGTTCAATGGTAAGTCTGCCTGATTTTTGAGGATACAAAATGGTCTTTTTCAAGACTACATAATAACATCTTTGCCCTTGATAACTTCCCTGTTCAACAGCAAGTTGTTTGATATCGATATTCTGATTCCAGAAGTCGTTGTATTTAGGTTTAGCCAACTCTTTGAACCCGGTTACATTGATATAGTTGAAATACAGTTTGTAAACAACAGTTATCGGTTCGTTCAAATACGGATTTGTTTTTGAAATTTCGGCCACAAGGTGTAGCATTTCATCACCTGTACTTGATCCCTGAGGTCTGTCATTAGGGTCTCTTTCCTGTGCAATAGCATTGGTTACCACAATTTTTAAAGGTGCCGTTTTGTAGATCTGACCATTGTATTCAATAGCGGCTTGTTTGATTGTTACCGTCCCTTTGTGGTCCGGCTGTAAGATATAGGAATAGATTTTTTGAAAAGAACTTCTTCCATTAATCCAGGACTGGCTTATTTGCTGGCTTGGTCCGGCTACAACTTTAAAACCATCAAAAGAAGGCTGGTCAAAGTTGTCCCCATCAACATTCATGATGAAGTCAATACGAAGCCTTTCGTTTACTCCAAGCGTATTCTTGCTTACTTTGGCTTCAAATTGAACTTGAGCCATAAGCCCCTGAAAAGTGAATAGTAATAGAATTAAATATCTTTTCATTACTTGTTTAATCTTTTTTTATGTTGAATCGTTTAATTGGTAATTTGTTTAATCGTTTTTCTACAGTTTTGCTGTTTGTCCGAATTAACAGTTAAACGAATAAACGGTTAACCTAAGAATCCTACCAGTCTTTTTCTGTTTTTTTCGGGTTACCTTTTACTTTTTGGGCGTTGACTTTGTCCTGAATTTTCTTTTCTTCGTTGTTTACGGCATCCAGCAAATTCTGAACTCTTTCTTTAGATATACCTCCAGGCATTGGTTTTGGCTCCCCTTTATTGTCTGATTTGTCATCCTTCTTAGGGTCATTTTTACCGTCTTTTTTATCTTTGTCTTTATCGCCTTTGTCGTCTTTTTTCTGATCGTCTTTTCCGTCCTTTTTGTCTTTGTTGTCGCCGTCTTTTTTCTGATCGTCTTTTTTGTCGTTCTTTTTATCTTTATCCTTGTCCTTGTTTTTGTCGTTTTTCGGAGGATTTTCTTTTAGTTTCTGTTTTGCCAAAGCATAATTGTAACGGGTCTCATCATCGGTAGGATCGTTACGCAAAGCTTCTTTGTAAGCTTCAACGGCCTGTGTATAATTTTTCTCTTTCATAAAAACATTCCCTAAATTGTGAAATGCCTTGTGTTTATCAGGTCTTGCTTTAGCATTTTTTATCGCTTTAGCGTAAGCAAACTTAGCCTCAGAAACCTGATTCTGTTTGTATATAGTGTTTCCCAGATTATAAGGAGCAGCAGTACGTTTTGGGAATTTTGATTCTGAAATTCTGTAATTGGCTTCTGCGTCCGTAAATTTATTCTGCTTATATTCTTCATTAGCCTCGGGCAATGTCTTGTCTTTCTCCTGAGCAGAAACTGCTAAAGAAAATGTGAGTAAAATATAAAGAAGTAAATTTTTCATTCTAATTTTTTTATGTTTTGTTTCCGGTTTTATGGGAAACAATTATTTCTTTTCGTTAAATAAATTCAACTCTTTAATCCAGTTTGTTTTTCTTTCCAAAAGGAAAATGTCTAAAAACAACAACAGAAAAGCAAATCCGATGAACCACTGAAATTGTGATTGAAAATCGGCCATTTGAGTTGCTTCGAATTCTGTTTTCTGAATGTTATTTAAGGCATTCTTGATGTATTCCAGCACTTCTTTGGTATTTCCGCCGTAAACATAACCACCTTTGGTCGCTTTTGCAATATTTTTTAAATCTTCCTGATTTAATTTTGTGGTAACGGTTTGCCCGTTTTGGTCTTTTTGATAACCTCTGACTACGCCATTTTCTTTTAATGGAATGGTACCTCCTTTTTCAGTTCCAACACCAATGGTAATAATTTTCATCCCCATTTTATTGGCTTCTTCTGCAGCAGCGGTAGCGCCTTCAGAGTGGTCTTCTCCGTCAGAAATCAGAATCAGTAATTTACTGGTTTTGCTTTTTTCGTCAAAATAAGTAGAAGAAAGTCTGATGGCCTCATCCAAAGAAGTTCCTTGTGAAGAAACCATATCAGGAGTCATGCTTTGCAGGAACATTTTGGCAACACTATAATCGGAAGTAATCGGTAAAACCGGAAAGGCACTTCCGGCATAGGCTACGATCCCGATTCGGTCACTTCCTAAATTGTTGATGATTTGAGAAACCAGCTGTTTACTTTTCTCCAAACGGCTTGGTGCCACATCTTCGGCAAGCATACTTTTTGAAACGTCAACGGCAAAAACAATATCGATTCCTTCCCGTTTTACGGTTTCCATTTTAGTCCCAATCTTCGGATTTACCAATCCGATAATTAAACAGGCAAGTGCCAAAAGCAATACCGATAATTTTAGGACAGGTTTAAAAACAGAGCGTTCCGGGCTAAGTCTTTTTACCATTTCAAGATCACCAAATTCACGCTGTTTTTTCTTTTTCCAATACATATTGAAAAGAAAAATACACGCCACAATCGGGAGTAAGAATAAAAGGTATAAATATTTTTTTTCGTCTAATTCCATATAATTTCTAAAATTCCAAGAATCTAAATTCCAAATTCCAATTTTTGTTGTTGCGCTAAAAGCTATTCTTTTTTAAATTCCAATTTTAAAAATTCCTAAATTCCAATTTGTTATTTGGAATTTTATTATTGGAATTTTATAATTTTTTCAAAATTAAATGAAGCTTCTGTAAACTGTATTTCTTAATCCTACTTCCAATACTAACAAAAAGGCGGCAAGTAAAACAAATACTCGGTACTTTTCGTCGTAATCGTAGAATTTTAGTTCCTGTATTTCGGTAGTTTCGAGTTTATTGATGGCACTGTATATTTCGGCTAATCGATCGTTGCTGGTAGCTCTGAAGTAAGTTCCGTCTGTTTTACGGGCAATACTTTTCATCAATTGCTCGTCGATTTCTACTTTTTGCATTTTAAACAGGAAACCTCCGTTTGGTGCGTATGCGTATGGCGACGGAGCCATTCCGTTCGTACCAATTCCGATCGTGTACACCTTTATTCCGTATTGTTTCGCAATGTCAGAAGCAGTTTCTGGCTCGATAAAACCGGCATTGTTTACTCCATCAGTCATCAAAATAATCACACGGCTTTTTGCTTTACTGTCTTTTAAACGATTTACAGCGGTTGCCAATCCCATTCCAATTCCCGTTCCGTCTTGCAGCACCGTATCGTATTTGATTCCTTTGATAGCTTCTAGGATAATAGCTTTATCGCTTGTAACAGGAGTTTTGGTATAAGCTTCTGAGGCATATAAAACCAATCCGATTCTGTCGTTTGGCCTTTCTCCAACAAAATCTGCCGCCACTCTTTTTAAAGCTTCCATACGGTTTGGCTTTAAATCTTTGGCCAGCATACTTCCCGAAACGTCAATTGCCATTACGATATCAATCCCTTTCGTGGTCTTGGTCTGATTGCTGATGTCTACTGTTCTTGGTCTCGCTAAGGCAATAATTAAAGAGCTTAAAGCGATAATCCTGAAAACATATAAACAAGGTTTTAATTTGGTCAATAGCGATTCGCTGTTTTTGAAACCCTGAGTTGAACTCATTTTTAAAGTCGCCGATTGCTGGTTGCGTTTCCAGAAAAACCAAGCGATCGCAATTGGGATTAACAGAAACAACCAAAAAAATTCCGGATTTAAAAAAGTTATCTTATCCATTAGTTACTCGCTTTTCTAAGTTCTACAGAATTTAATATTCTGGTTGTAATATCATTGGCATAGGTGTCTCCTTCTTCGTGTAAAATCAAGATCTGTTGTAATCCCTGATCTTGTTTAAAAAGTAAAAGTTCATAATATGCTTTTGTACTTGTTTTGTCAATAGGATTGAAAACGGTCATGGTTCCGTATCCTTTTAGTCCCTGAACACCTTCATTGGTTTGGAAATCTTCTTGTTTCACAATAATATTTTGTCCGCCCTGAGCTTCAATAACTTTTAAAGAACCTTCTAATGCTTTGGCTAAGTCAAGCTCTACAGGATTCTTAAACTTGCTGGTAGAAACGGTTACGTAGAAGTTTCCAACCATACTTCCGTAGGCGAAAAGCTGCATTTCTTTGATTAGGGCCATAGTTTCTTTCGGAAGGACTTTTTGAGTATCCATACGTTTTAAAACCTTAGGAGTTTCAATCAGGATGCCTGGGTTTCCGTACTCACTTTTTACCCATTCCCCTTCTAATAATTCTTTTGAAGGATGTCCGATTACATTATCTTTTACATAATTAAAACCTTTTGTAACGATAAAGAAGGCAGTGGTGGCAATCAGTAAAAATAAAACAGATCCTACTGAGATCGCAATACGTTTGTTGCGTTTCTTTAACAACTGAAGTTTTATCTGTTTTTGTTTTTGTGCTTCGTTCAATAATTGATCCTCTTCTTCTGCCGGTACTTCGGTTGGAATAGCATTATCAAGTGTCAGGATTACTTTCTGAATTTTATTTCGGTCTTCTGTGATTTCAAACTCTAAGGGTTTGGATTTTGCAAATTTCACTAAATCTGCCTGACGTAAAACACGTTCTAGGTTTTCAACGGTTTCCGGTGTTAAAGTCATCTTCTTTTTGGTAGAAGCAGTTCTGATGGCCTGAATCAATTCAGAAGTGGTGCTTTCCATTGCCGGAATATGAATTGCCTCCTCGATGTAGTTTCGGGCAATATCCGTCAATTCACTATAGTATTCTTTAATTTCTCCTTTTTGTACCAGTTCTTTCTGCTCCAGATTGTTCAATAAACTTGTCGCTTTTTCGATAGGAGTTTTGTAAACTTCCTCTTCTATCTTTTTCTTTTGATGTTTCTTAACATACCAATAAACAAACGCTCCGATGGCAAGAATTAGAATCAGAATCAAAACATAAATCCACCAGTCACCAATCGAATTGTCAGCAGCTGTAATGTCCTTGATGTCGTACATTTTTTGCTGTAACGTATCGACTTTTACATTGGCCACTTCAACGCGAATAGAATCTGTTGCGTATGGCTTCTTGTCAATTAAAATTTTAATAGACGGAATAGTATATTTTCCGGAATCAAATTGGGTTAATCCGTATTTTTTAATCAGTTCGTAAGTGTCATTTTTCTTAACAGTGTCGATAGGATAGGATTGAATAACCTCTAAAGGACCAATGTTTTTTAGTTTGGGAAAAACAACCTTAGATTTTGAACTTACAACTGTTTTAAGAGTTAGTTTAAATTCGGCACCAATTTTATTTTTTGTAGTATCAATGCTTGTCTCAACTTGTTTTTGTTGCGCAAAAACAGCTGAGGAAAGTAAAAATAAAAATATGTAAAATTTTAATTTCATTTGGTTTTTGATTTCAGATTTTGGTCTAAAATGAATGCTTAAAAATGGAACACGGATGACACAGATTTAAACGGATTTTTTTATCTAAAGATTCTATAATTCGTGTAATCTAAACAGTCTGACAATCTAAATTATCTTGATTTGAAATAACCTAATAATTTGGTCACGTAATTTTCGTCGACTCTTGTATTTACGACACCAGCTCCGGATTTACTAAAAATATCCTTGAAATAATTCACTCTGTCCTGATAGTGTTTTTCGTAATTCAGTCGTACTGTTTTTGAGCCGGTATTTACCAATTGAATTTTCCCTGTTTCGGCATCCAGCATACTTACCATTCCTAAATTAGGAATTTTTTCCTCACGGATATCGTACACACGTACCCCGGTGATATCATGTTTTTTAGAAGCAATTTTTAAAGTCTGCTCATAATTTTCGGCCATGAAATCGGAAATCATAAAAACGATCGCTTTCTTTTTTTGTGTTCCGGACAGGAATTTCAAAGCTTGCGAAATATCGGTTTTGTGACTCTTTGGTTCAAATTCAATTAACTCACGAATGATTCGGAGTACATGAGAACGTCCTTTTTTTGGGGGAATATACAACTCTACATTGTCAGAGAATAATATTAAACCAATTTTATCATTATTTTGTGTAGCCGAAAAAGCCATCGTTGCCGCAATTTCGGTGACGATGTCTTTTTTAAACTGACTTTTTGATCCAAAACCTTCAGAGCCCGAGATGTCTACCATTAAAACCATGGTTAGCTCACGCTCTTCTTCAAAAACTTTTACGTGAGCTTCGTTGTAGCGCGCCGTTACATTCCAATCGATGTTACGAATATCATCGCCATATTGGTATTGACGTACTTCACTAAAAGTCATTCCTCGCCCTTTAAAGGAAGAGTGGTATTCTCCCGAAAAGATATGATTACTCAGTCTTTTGGTTTTGATTTCTATTTTCCGTACTTTTTTTAAAAGCTCTTTTGTATCCATTTTATTTGTTTAAAGTTTAAAGTTTTAAAGTTTCAAGTTAGTCTTGCAACAACCTGAAACCTGAAACTTGAAACAAATTTTTAAGGTACCTCAATCTCGTTTACGATTTTGTTGATAATGTCTACAGAAGTAATGTTTTCGGCTTCAGCCTCATAAGTGATACCAACTCTGTGACGCAGAACATCGTGTACAACTGCACGAACATCTTCAGGAATTACATAACCACGACGTTTGATGAAAGCATAACATTTTGCTGCGTTAGCTAAATTGATACTTCCACGTGGTGATGCTCCAAAGCTGATAAGAGGTTTTAAGTCGGCAAGCTTGTATTTTTCCGGATAACGGGTAGCAAAGATGATATCTAAGATGTATTTTTCTATTTTTTCGTCCATGTAAACTTCACGAACAGCTTCTTGTGCACGCAAGATTTGCTCAACAGAAACTACAGGATTTACTTTTTCGTAACTTCCTTTTAAGTTTTGACGAATTACGAAACGCTCTTCGTCAATTTTTGGATAATCAATTACAGTTTTAAGCATAAAACGATCGACCTGCGCTTCAGGAAGCTGATAAGTTCCTTCCTGCTCGACCGGGTTTTGGGTAGCAAGTACTAAAAACGGACGATCTAATTTGAAAGTGGTATCGCCAATGGTAACCTGCTTTTCCTGCATCGCCTCTAAAAGTGCCGATTGTACTTTTGCCGGAGCACGGTTAATCTCATCGGCAAGAACGAAATTAGCGAAGATTGGTCCTTTTTTAATGGAGAATTCGTTGGCTTTGATGTTGTAAATCATTGTTCCAATAACATCGGCAGGCAATAAGTCAGGAGTAAACTGAATACGGCTGAACGATCCCTGAACCGCTTGCGACAATGTATTTATCGCTAAAGTTTTGGCTAATCCCGGAACACCTTCAAGTAAAATGTGCCCTTGTCCTAAAAGTCCGATTAGTAAACGCTCGACCATATGTTTTTGGCCCACAATAACTTTGTTCATTTCCATTGTAAGAAGGTCTATAAAAGCACTTTCTCTTTCAATTTTGTCATTTATCGCTCTAATGTCTAAAGTCGTTGTATTTTCTTCCATATAAATATTTTTAAAACCTTGATTTTTATGCCTAACTTTTGAGAGTGCAAATTGAATATTTTTTGAGAAGTAAGATGTTAAAAAATGGTTAAAACTTCGACCAAAGACCTAATTTTAAGGACGAATTGGGAATCTATTTTTATATTTTTAAGAACTTTGGTGATTATGCTTCAGAAAAGCATATTTATTACCAAAAATAACGCAATAAAACCATGAGTAAAACAGCATTATCGCCTATTATTTCGGGCACTATGAATTGGGGTGTATGGGATAAAAACCTAACGCTTAAAGAAATGGAAAACATGATACAGATCTGTATCGAAAACAAAATTACTACTTTTGATCACGCAGATATTTATGGAGCTTATACTACGGAAGCTGATTTTGGAAAAGCATTTCAGGCCAGTAAAATTTCACGTGAAAAATTACAATTAATCACCAAATGCGGTATTCAGATGATTGCCGAAAGCCGCAAAAATACAATTAAACATTACGACTACTCTAAAGAATATATTGTGTGGTCTGTTGAAGAATCACTAAAGAAACTAAAGACAGATTATGTGGACGTTTTTTTACTGCACAGACCTAGTCCGTTGATGCAGGCCGATGAAATTGCGGAAGCCGTTGAAAAGTTAAAATCAGAAGGAAAAATTATTGATTTCGGACTTTCGAATTTTACAAGTTCTCAAACCGAATTGATTCGTCAGAAAACCGAAGTGAGTTATAATCAGGTGCAATTTTCGGCAACGAATTTCGAACCGATGGTTGACGGAAGTTTCGATTATATGCAAACTCATGGGATTCGTCCTTTGTCATGGAATCCGCTTGGAACGGTTTTTAGAGAAGACACTAAAAAAACACGTCGTTTGAAAAAGCTGTTTTCGGATTTAGTGAAGAAATACGGATTTGGTTCGGATACCCTTTTACTGGCCTGGATTTTAAAACATCCTGCTAAGGTAATTCCGATTGCGGGAACTGTTAATATTGCCAGAATTCAGTCGTTGATGAAAGCAGTAGAATTGGAAATGGATAAGGAAGACTGGTTCGCGATCTGGACAGAAAGTATGGGCGACGATGTTGCTTAATTTTTTTAAGTTTTCAGTCGCAGTTTTGAGTATTCAGCGAAAATGCTAAAAATATTTTGCCACAGATTAACAGATTAGAGATGATTGATTAATCTGTGAAAATCTTTTAATCTGTGGCAAAAAAATAAAAATATACAATGAAAAAAACAGTTTTAATTACTGGAGCCACAAGCGGAATTGGAAAAGCAACCGCACAAATACTGGCCAAAAATAATTTTAAAGTGATCCTTTGCGGAAGACGTATGGATCGCTTAAACGAACTTGAAAAAGAACTTTCTGAGTTTACAGCAGTACATTCTTTAGCATTTGATGTTCGGGACAAAAAAGATGTTTTTGAAAAAATTGCTTCTCTTCCTGCATCCTTTTCAGATATTGATATTTTGATTAATAATGCCGGAAATGCTCATGGTTTAGACCCGATTCAGACCGGTGATTTAGACGATTGGGATGCTATGATTGATATCAATGTAAAAGGACTTTTGTATGTTTCAAAAGCGGTGATTCCGAAAATGACAGCCAAAAAATCAGGTCATATTATAAACATTGGTTCAACAGCCGCAAAAGAAGTATATCCGAACGGAAATGTGTATTGCGGAAGTAAACATGCCGTTGATGCGATTACAGCCGGAATGCGAATCGACTTAAATCCTTTCGGAATTAGAGTTGGAGGAATTCATCCCGGTATGGTGGCAACCGAATTTAGTGAAGTACGTTTTAAAGGAGATACTGAGAGAGCTTCAAATGTATACAAAGGTTTCGATCCGCTGCAAGCCGAAGATATTGCAGATATTATTCATTTTGTAGTTTCAAGACCGTATCACGTTAATATTGCTGATTTAGTGGTCATGAGTACGGCACAAGCCTCGTCGACAATTGTTAAGAGAGATTAATTAGACTTCTTAGACTAGCTTAGATCTTTAGACTTTCTTAGATTTTTTAAACTCTAAATCAGTAATCTTAAAATTGGATTGACATGCTTATTAAATTTTTAGATTAATTTAGGTGTCTGAGAAGTTTGATGTTTTTTTTCCAACTCAATAATCTAACATACTTAGAATGTCTAAAGATCTAAGCTAGTCTAAGAAGTTTAAGCCAGTCTAATAATCTAAAAAAAATGATCAACAAACGCCTTTTGATAAAAAACCTGCTCGCTCATAACGACGAGAGTAGTTTTTATGATAAGAAAAGGCAACTGAATCTGCATTCGCGGGAAGGAAAAGGGAAATTCCTGAAACATATCTGTGCCTTATCCAATTCAAACCCGACCAATAATTCTTATATCGTGGTGGGGGTGGAAGATCACGACAACGAAATCGTTGGGGATGATTTTTTTGATGATAGCCGAATTCAGAATCTCGTGAATGCCTTTTTAGAAAATCCGCCTAAAATTCAATACGAGAATGTACCGTTTCCCAATCTTCCAAAAGATAAAGTAATCGGATTGGTGACGATTAAACCCAAAAGTAAAATCTCTTATTTTAAAAAAGGAATTCATACCATTCTTGCTAATAGTGTTTTTATGCGACGGGGAAGTAATTCTGTTCCTGTTGAAGGCGAGGTCGAAAAGAACTATCAAAATACAGAAACGGTCATCGGGATCGAAAACAGCTCAAGAAACAGTATTCAGTACACACTTGACGGGGTAATTGATTTTATGAATTTCAGACACAAAGACATGTCGCCTAAGTACCATGTTTTTAAAGAATTATTTGTGATCTGCTGGGCAGGAGTTCCTAAAAAATCCAGAGATAAAACATTCTTATCCCGCGTTGATATTGAGTTGATAAACGAACAGATTAAGCTTTTTTATTCTGCTCAGGATGTGGTTACGATTGTTTATGATGAAGATAGTTTTACCATAACAGAATATGTTCCGTTGGGGTTAAATGACAAGACCAGTTATTATCCGTTGGAGAAGCAAACCATTCATTTTTTTGACAACGGTTATTATAAAATTGAAAATGAAATGCTTTTTCAGCCCCCGGAATTCAATCGGAAAATGTTGTATCATATTTACAATTCAAATATCGCGCTACTCCAAAAACTTCAGAAAGGGATCGCTTTGTCAGAGCGTGAATTAAAAGATCTGGAAAATCTGCCTTCTACTTTTATGATCTGTCATCTGAATGGTTTTGAGGATGCCAAACAAAAATTGATTGATGCCAAACTGCTTTTAAAGCCTTTTGGGAATATTTACCTGTCCTTTAAAGAGGCGCTTCGAGTTTTGCGTAAGATGAAATACGATGTTCAGGAAGGGGCTAAATAGAGGTTCTAAGTTGCTAAGGTTCTGAGATTCTAAGGTTATTTTTGAAACGTGTAACTTTGTTTGAAATTATTGGTACTTTAAATACTTGCCGACTTCATCGTATGGAAATAATAGCTCTTTAGGCCCGTCGGCATAAGAAGCGGCTTCGTAGGAGTTGTAATACAAGAGTAATCCTTCTTTCGTATAAAAAATATTCTGTGGCAGGTGGAATTTATCATTTTCAAACATTAGACCAGTTGCATTGATATTTGATTTTTCAGGGATTTTATATTTTTTGCGGAATTCCTTTTCGGCATAAGCCATAAATTCTTTTTCGTTTTTAAAGATCTGATCGATGAAAATTGTTTTTCCGGTTTTGGAATGAAACAGTAAGGAACGATATCCCTGATAACCGTGTGCACCTCCGGTAAAAGTATAGTGATCAATTTTGATATTGATAATCTCGTCAGATTCAAATTCGACATTCCCTTTTACGGTCGCTTCCCATCCGAAAGTTTCTGTTGGGAATTTTTTGTGCATTTCTTCATAAGAAGCTATAAAAGAGGCTGCCAAAGATTTGTATTCGTTAGCTTTTTTGGGATCTTCTTCAAAATAGACGATCTCTTTTATCACAGAGAAAACTTTTTTATTAATACTGTCGGCAACAACAGGAATATTTTTTGCAACAGGAACGTCGATCGTTATTTTCGGGCAGTCCTTTTCGCAGGGGATTGTAGATTCTTTTTCAAATGACTCATTTTCAAATGAAAGTTCTTTGCTGCAGCTTACAAACGTTAAAAGCAAAAAGAGTATAAAAGGATAATGTTTCATGTCAAAAAATGTTAATTATATACAAAGGTAAGAAGTTGTGTCAGGATTAAAATAAATTAAACGGTAAATTTGTAGCAGAATTAAGGATTTAAAATTTATAAACATATGAAATTCAATACTAAAGTAATACATGGGGGTCAGCATCATGATCCGGCTACAGGAGCGGTTATGCCTCCGGTGTATCAAACTTCAACTTTTATACAAACCAGTCCGGGTAAGCCTTTGGCGGATTATGAGTATAGTCGTGCTTCAAATCCAACGCGTACAGCTTTAGAAAATGCTTTGGCCAGTATTGAAAATGGTACTCGTGGATTGGCTTTTTCATCAGGCTTGGCAGCAACAGATTGTATTTTGAGATCGTTTAAAGCCGGTGATGAGATTATCGCAATGGATGACTTGTATGGAGGAACTTACAGAATGTTCTCCAGAATATATAAAGATTCAGGAATTAAGTTTCACTTTGTGGATATGACAGATATCGAAAAACTGAAATCATTAATCAATGAAAATACGAAACTGATCTGGGTGGAGACGCCAACTAATCCGTTAATGAAATTAGCAGACATTCAGGAAGTAGCCAAAATTACGAAAGCCAACAATATTTTATTTGCTGTCGATAATACATTTGCTACTCCTTACTTGCAAAAACCTCTTGATTTGGGTGCTGATATCGTAATGCACTCTGCAACAAAATATTTAGGAGGACACTCAGATGTAATTGCGGGTGCTTTAATTGTAAAAGATGAAGCTTTAGGAGATCAGCTGCATTTTCAGCAATTTGCGACCGGAGCGACATTAGGGCCAATGGACAGCTTCCTGGTTTTAAGAGGCATCAAAACACTTTCGTTAAGAGTACAGAGACATTGTGAAAACGGAGAAAAAGTGGTTCAATATTTAAGTAAGCACCCTAAGATCGATACGGTTTATTATCCGGGCTTAGAAAGCCATCCTTTTCATGAAATTGCCAAAAAGCAAATGAAAGCTTTTGGAGGAATGGTATCTTTTACTTTTAAATCAGGGAAAAAAGAAGACTCAATTGCTTTTTTAGAGAAGCTGAAAGTTTTTACTTTGGCGGAGTCTTTAGGTGGAGTGGAATCTTTGGCCAATCATCCGGCTTTGATGACACACGCATCGATCCCGGCAGATAAAAGAGCCGAAGTGGGTATTACCGATGACTTAGTTCGATTGAGCGTTGGTATTGAAGATGCCGAAGACTTAATTGCCGACTTAGAGCAGGCTTTAGCATAAAAAAAAAGGTATAAAAAAAATCCCAAATTCCAATTTGTATTATTTTGGAATTTGGGATTTTTTATTTGGGATCTATAAAATTATAAGTATTGAATATATCCTATATTAAACCAAATCTGAGCGTCGTTTGATTTATTTTCTTTGTAAATTTTCTTATTCGGATTTAGACCGTCTACCCAGTCGGAGCTAAAAGCTTGAAAACGACCTTCAAGCATTAAATCGCTCATTTCATTTAATTTATAATGAACACCTATTCCGGCAGTACCCGACAAAACAATACCATTTTCACTCGAAAAGCCATATTGTCGACCATCTGAAGGAGTCTGGTACTTAGGAAATGTAGCTTCGGGACTTCCCAACTTGCCAAGACTCGAACTAACTTCTGTAGTATAATAACTTACCAAGAAACCTAAACTGACATAAGGACTGAAAGCACCTACAGAATTTTCATAATAATGTATTTTCAGGGGAGAAAACTCCAGTTGGGATCCAAGACTTATTACAGTCGATTTTCCTTGCATGGCTTTGAGTTGTCTAACACCTAGTGTTTCAGGTTTTTTCTCGATCCATTTTCCAAAATGATTCAGTTTGGTACTATTGAATGAAAGTTCTGTTCTCACTTTGAAATGTTCCGAAAAGAATCGTTCTCTGTTACTGTTGGTGGAAAAATTGATAAAGTGAACCAATCCAACTCCAAATCCTGTATTTCCAAGATTAGTGTCCAGGTCGTTTCTTTCTCCAAAATCAGACTGAAAAGTTACAGGGCCGAATATTAAACCAACTTCGTGAGCCAGTCTTGATTGTGCGGTTGATACTGTTGAGATGCCCAGAAAGGCAAATAACGTGAGTATTATAGGTTTGAGCATAGGTTTGGGCTTTCAAATCCCGGCAAATATATAAAAAGAGGAGGAACTAAGAAGTATAAAGAGCTGTATTGATGAATATTTATTAAAAATATTAAAATATTAGATATATCGGTAGTAATTTACTTTAAAAAGCAAAACCTAAAATATCTTTTTTCTTGATTTAGTGGATAATGAATAAAAGTTTAAGAGAATCGTAAAAAAATATTCAATAAATGTCATTTTCGATTACCTTTGTCGTAAATAACGAAAACGTTTTCTTAAATGTTAATAATCTAATAATCATGTCACAAAGTATTACCGCTTTTATGGATTCGGTTAGTCAAAAAAACCCGAATGAATCAGAGTTTTTACAAGCAGTTTTAGAAGTTGCCGAAACGGTAATTCCTTTTATTGAAGAAAATAAAAAATACCAGAACAAAATGCTTTTAGAGCGTATGGTAGAGCCTGAACGTGTTATCTTGTTTAGAGTGAACTGGTTAAATGACAAAGGAGAAATCCAGGTTAATAAAGGATATCGTATCCAGATGAACTCAGCAATCGGACCTTACAAAGGTGGTTTGCGTTTTCATCCTTCTGTTAACTTAAGTATTTTGAAGTTTTTGGCTTTCGAGCAGACTTTCAAAAATAGTTTAACAACATTGCCAATGGGTGGTGGTAAAGGAGGATCTGATTTTGATCCAAAAGGAAAATCAGATAATGAAATCATGAAATTCTGTCAAAGTTTTATGACGGAACTTTCAAAACATATCGGAGCTGATACTGACGTTCCTGCCGGAGATATCGGAGTAGGTGGTAGAGAAGTAGGATATATGTTTGGTCAATACAAAAGATTAAGAAATGAATTCACCGGAGTTTTAACTGGGAAAGGAATTTCTTTCGGAGGATCATTAATTCGTCCTGAGGCTACAGGTTACGGAGCAGTTTATTTTGCTCAAAGTATGTTGGCAACTAAAGGAGATGACTTTGAAGGGAAAATTGTTGCTGTTTCAGGTTCTGGAAACGTAGCACAGTACGCAACTGAAAAAGCAACTCAATTAGGAGCAAAAGTAGTTACATTGTCAGATTCTGCAGGATACATTTATGATGCAGACGGAATCGATGCTGAAAAATTAGCTTTCGTAATGGAGCTGAAAAATGAGCTTAGAGGAAGAATCAGTGAGTATGTGGCGAAATATCCAAATGCAAAATATGTAGAAGGAAAACGTCCATGGGAAGTTAAATGTGATGTAGCATTACCATGTGCAACTCAAAACGAATTGAATGGTGATGAAGCTAAGGTTTTAGTGGCTAACGGTTGTATTGCTGTTGCAGAAGGAGCAAATATGCCATCTACACCAGAGGCAGTTACTGTTTTCCTTGATGCTAAAATTTTATTCGCTCCGGGAAAAGCTTCTAATGCTGGTGGTGTTGCAACTTCAGGTCTTGAAATGTCGCAAAACTCATTGCGTTTAAGCTGGTCTTCTGAAGAAGTTGACGAAAGATTAAAAGGAATCATGTTAGCAATTCATGCTTCATGTGTAAAATACGGTTCGGATAAATCAGGTTATGTTGACTACGTAAAAGGAGCTAACATTGCAGGATTTGTTAAAGTTGCCGATGCTATGCTTGCTCAGGGTGTAGTATAATTTTTTAGTTATAGTTTTTTAGTGCCTCCATTTGTCTTTTTTAAAGACAAATCGGAGGCATTTTTTATTTGCAGGAGAACAAAAATCAAATACTTTCGTTTGTAGTATATTTGTCTATCTGAATTTATCAAATAATGAAAAGAAAGTTTTTGTATGTTTTACTTTTGTTGGTAGTACAATTTTGTTTCTCTCAGAATAAATTGTCCTGGCAAGGGTATTTTTCGTTTAATGAAATAAAAGATATCTCGCAATCTTCAACAACTGTTTTTGTAGCTTCAGAGAATGCTCTTTTCTCTAAAAATATAGCTCTGAACACAGTTAAAATAACTACAACGGTCGATGGACTTTCCGGGCAGACCATTTCTGCTTCATACCATAGTGAAGAATTTAAGAAAACCATAATTGGATACGAAAACGGACTAATGATTGTGGTAAATGAAACCGATGGCAGTATATTAAAGGTTATTGATATTATAAATAAACAATTACCGTCCAACCTGAAAAGAATTAACCATTTTATGGAATATAAGGGAGTGGTTTATGTTTCGTGCGATTTCGGAATTGTACAGTTCAATTTAACTAGTCTGAAATTTGGAGATACTTATTTTATTGGAGATAATGGTGTCGAAGTTAGAGTAAGACAAACGGCTTATTTTAATGGATTCTTTTATGCTGCGACTTCAAACGGAATTAAAAAAGCCAACAGTACAAATGCTAATCTTATTGATTTTAACCAATGGAGTCTGGTAAACGGCGGTGACTGGAGCAGTATTGAATCGTTGGATTCAGAGCTGATTGCGATAAGTTCGGCAGGATTCATACACCGATACAACTCCAATTCATTTGTTGGGTTTTTACAGCTTCCAAAACCTTCAGTCGATATGCGTACTGTAAATAATAATCTAATAATCACGACGCCGGATGTTGTTTATGTGTATAACAATCAAATGGTATTGATGCGTCAGATTACCAATACACAGGTCTTGGATAATACGCTGAATTTTACCTGTTCTAGTGTTGTTGGAGATCAAATATATATAGGGACAAAAGAAAAGGGATTGTTTTCATCGACACTTTCAGGAACTTCCGCTTTTCAGAATAATACACCATCAGGACCGGTTCGAAATAATATTTTTTCTTTAGATGCAAGTCCTAATGCGCTTTGGGCAGTGTATGGGGATTATGATACTTTTTACAATCCGTATGAGCTAGATAGTTATGGAGTGAGTAAGTATAGTACTTCGGGCTGGCTAAACATTCCTTACTCAGGGGTTTTTGGAGCGAAGTCAATGACAAGGGTAATTACGAACCCCAGTAATGAAAAACAGGTTTTTGTAAGTTCCTTCTTCTCCGGATTGTTGAAAATAGAAAACGATATCCCGGTCTTATTGTACAATGAAAAAAATAGCGGATTAGAGTCGATTTCGTTCGCAGGGCCCAACTATATTGATGTTCGTATTAATGGAACTGTTTTTGATAAAACGGGAAATTTGTGGGTCACTAACAGTAGGATTAAGAACGGATTAAAAGTTTTGAAAACCGATGGAAAATGGCAAAGTTATGCGACAAGTACAATTCTTAAAGATGCTGAAACAACCAATTATGCCGGGATAGTGATCGATAGAAACAATACCAAATGGATCGCAACGAGTAATGACGGGGTAATTGCTTTTAACGAAAGTAACAATACTTTTAAAAAGATTACTTCCGGTGCTGATTTAGGGAATTTACCAATCGAAGATGTGAGAGCTGTGGCGCTTGATACGAAAAATCAACTTTGGATTGGTACCACAAAAGGACTGAGAGTTTTATCCAATGTTGGAGGATTCCAGACCGAAAGCCAGCTAAAAGCGAATCCAATTATAATTATGGAAGACAATTTGGCTCAGGAGCTGCTTTATGAACAGTTTATCACATCGATTGCAGTAGACGGAGCAAATAATAAATGGATTGGCACAATTGATTCCGGGATTTTCATGGTATCGCCAAACGGTCAGGAAACAAAATATCATTTTACAATAAACAATTCGCCTTTGCCAAGTAATGTAATAAACGATGTTAAAATCAATAGTGCTACCGGCGAAGTCTTTATTGCGACCAACAAAGGAATGATTTCGTTTAAAGGAATTGCAACAGGAGCAAACGAAGATTTGAATAATGTTTACGTTTATCCAAATCCCGTGCGGCCTAACTATGCCGGAACCGTAAAAGTTGCCGGACTTATTGATAAAGCCAATATAAAAATTACAGACATCGAAGGTAATTTAGTTTACGAAACTACTTCATCAGGTGGAACAATCGAATGGGACACGACTGCTTTCGGAAAGTATAAAGTTGCTTCCGGCGTCTATATGGTTTTTATTTCAGCCGAAGATGGAAGTGAAACTAAAGTAAAAAAGGTAATGATAATTAGGTAATTTGCTAATTGAGATAATTGGATTTTTAGATTGTTGGATCATTAGAAAGAATTAACATCTAAGCAGTCCAATAGTCTAAAAATCCAATAATCTAAGAAATCTAACATCTAAGAAGTCCAATAATCTAAAAATTTAATCTTGCTAGTCAAAACCAAAGCAATAGTAATCTCATCGTTAAAATTTCAGGAGAAAAGTCTGATCGTAAAGTGCTTTACACTTTCACACGGACTGAAATCTTATTTTGTACGTGATGCCTTTTCGAGTCGGAAAGCAAGTCAGAAAATTGCTTATTTTCAGCCATTGTCCGTTCTGGAAATTGAGGCGATGCATAAGAATAAAGGGACTTTAGAAACTTTTAAAGAGATTAAAACAGCAGTGCCTTTTCAAAGTATTCATACCGATCTTGTAAAAAGTACGATGGTTATGTTTTTGTCTGAAATGCTTCATTATTCCATTCAGGAAGAAGAAAAAAATGAAGCCTTTTTTGTGTTTTTAGAGACAGCACTGAGTTGGCTCGACCACCATGATGAAATTTCGAATTTTCATTTGATTCTGCTTTTGGAAGCTACAAAGTATTTTGGTTTTTATCCTGATGTTTCAGAAGTCGAATTTTCTTATTTTGAAATGATTGACGGCGTTTTTACTTTGTTTCATGGGGCGAATACTTTGACAGAACATGAAACAAATCTTTTTAAGAAATTAATTGATCTTAAATTCGAAAACGATCAGAAGGTTTTTCATGTAGCGGAAAGGCAAATTTTACTGAAAATCCTTATTGATTACTACGGTTTTCATTTGGAAGGATTTAAAAAACCAAAATCTTTAGAGGTTTTAAAGGAGATTTTTTCTTAATTTTTTAAAATCGGCAATCTTTTTTACGAGATCTATTAGAAATTTTCTATCCGGGCGCTTTTTTTAAACATCTTTTATCTATATTCCTCAAAATTCCTTACTTTCGCACCTCGTTTAAGAAAAGTATAAAATGAGCACAAAATTTACTGAATACAAAGGACTTGACTTGCCAACAGTAGCGTCAGAAGTACTTGATTTTTGGAAGAAAGAAAATATATTTGAAAAGAGTGTAAGTACCCGTGAAGGTGCTGAGCCTTATGTGTTTTTTGAAGGTCCGCCTTCAGCAAACGGATTGCCGGGAATTCACCACGTGATGGCTCGCGCAATTAAAGATATTTTCTGTCGTTACAAAACTCAAAAAGGTTTTCAGGTAAAAAGAAAAGCCGGTTGGGATACTCACGGATTGCCTGTAGAATTAGGTACCGAAAAAGAACTTGGAATTACAAAAGAAGATATTGGTAAAACTATTTCTATTGAAGAATATAACGAAGCGTGTAAAAAAACCGTTATGCGTTATACCGATGTATGGAATGATTTGACCGAAAAAATGGGATATTGGGTAGATATGGAAGATCCGTATGTGACCTATAAGCCAAAATATATGGAATCGGTTTGGTGGCTTTTGAAGCAAATCTACGACAAAGGTTTGTTGTATAAAGGATACACCATTCAGCCTTACTCACCTAAAGCAGGAACAGGATTGTCTTCTCACGAAGTAAATCAGCCCGGAGCGTATCGTGATGTTACGGATACTACAATCGTAGCACAATTTAAAACGTTACCGGAAACATTACCTGCATTTTTGAAAGGTTTTGGAGATATTCACATTCTGGCCTGGACGACTACTCCATGGACATTACCATCGAATACCGCTTTGACAGTTGGACCAAAAATCGATTATGTTTTAGTAAAAACGTTCAATCAGTATACTTTTGAGCCAATCAATGTGATTTTAGCAAAAAACCTGGTAGGAAAACAATTCGGAAAAGGATTTTTTGCCAGTGAAGACGATGCTGATTTTGATAAAGTGAAAAACGGCGACAAACAGCTTCCGTATAAAATTGTAGCAGAAGCAAAAGGAGCTGATTTAGCAGAAATTCGTTATGAGCAATTATTGCCATATGTGTTGCCTTATCAGAATCCTGAAAATGCGTTCAGAGTAATCACAGGAGATTTTGTGACCACAGAAGATGGAACAGGAGTAGTGCATACGGCACCTACTTTTGGAGCTGATGATGCTAAAGTAGCAAAAGAAGCAAAACCGGAAGTGCCACCAATGCTGGTTTTAGATGAGAATGGTACAGCGGTTCCTTTAGTAGATTTACAAGGAAAATTTACTGCTCATGTAGGTGATTTGGCAGGGAAATATGTGAAAAACGAATATTATGATGCAGGTCAGGCGCCAGAGCGTTCTGTAGATGTTGAAATTGCTATTCGATTAAAAGAAGAAAATAAAGCCTTTAAGGTTGAAAAATACGTACATAGTTATCCACACAGTTGGAGAACTGATGAGCCGTTATTATATTATCCGCTAGACTCATGGTTTATTAAAGTAACCGATGTCAAAGATAGAATGTTCGACCTGAACGAAACTATCAATTGGAAGCCTAAGTCTACTGGTGAAGGACGTTTTGGAAACTGGCTGAAAAATGCTAACGACTGGAACTTATCTCGTTCTAGATATTGGGGGATTCCATTGCCAATTTGGAGAACAGAAGACAAGAAAGAAGAAGTTCTTATTGGTTCTGTTGAAGAATTGTATAATGCGATCGAAAAATCTATCGAAGCAGGCTTTCAAAAAGAAAACCCATTCAAAGGTTTCGAAATCGGAAATATGTCTGAATCAAACTATGATTTAGTTGACCTGCATAAAAATGTAGTCGACGGAATTACTTTGGTTTCAGCTTCAGGCCAGCCAATGAAACGTGAAAGCGATTTGATTGACGTTTGGTTTGATTCGGGAGCGATGCCTTATGCACAATGGCATTACCCTTTTGAGAATAAAGATAAAATCGATGAGAATAAAGATTTCCCTGCGAATTTCATCGCAGAAGGTGTCGATCAAACTCGTGGATGGTTTTATACACTGCATGCAATCGGGACTTTGGTTTTCGATAAAATTGCGTACAAAAATGTCGTTTCGAATGGTTTAGTTCTGGATAAAAACGGACAAAAAATGTCGAAACGTTTAGGAAATGCAACAGATCCTTTTGAAACAATTAAGGAGTACGGTCCTGATGCCACACGTTGGTACATGATCTCTAACGCAAATCCATGGGATAACTTAAAGTTTGATATTGAAGGAATTGCTGAGGTTCGCCGAAAGTTCTTCGGAACCCTGTATAATACATATTCATTCTTCTCGTTATATGCCAATATTGATGGGTTTAAATATGCAGAAGCTGAAATTCCGTTAAACGAAAGACCGGAAATCGATCAGTGGATCATGTCGGAATTACATACTTTGATAAAATTTGTTGACGAATGTTATGAAGATTATGAGCCTACGAAAGCAGCAAGGGCTATTTCTGACTTCGTTCAGGAAAACTTAAGTAACTGGTACGTTCGTTTGTGTCGTCGTCGTTTCTGGAAAGGAGAATACGCTCATGATAAAATCGCAGCCTATCAAACGCTTTACACTTGTTTATTAACGATAAGTAAGTTAAGTGCTCCGATCGCTCCTTTTTTTATGGATAAATTATACCGCGATTTAACAGGTTCGACGCAAACAGAGCAATTTGCCAGTGTTCACTTGGCAGAGTTCCCGAAATTTGTCGAAAACTTTGTTAATAAAACGTTAGAAAGCAAAATGCAGAAGGCGCAAACTATATCGTCTTTGGTTTTGTCACTGCGTAAAAAGGAAATGATTAAAGTACGTCAGCCTTTGCAAAAGGTAATGATTCCGGTACTTGACGAGAATCAGAGGGCCGAAATTGAAGCGATTTCTGAACTTGTAAAAGCAGAAGTTAACGTTAAAGAAATTGTGCTTTTAGACGACGATTCAGGTATTTTGGTGAAACAGATTAAACCTAATTTTAAAGCTCTTGGGCCACGTTTCGGCAAGGATATGGGATTGATTTCCAAAGAGATACAGTCTTTTTCGGCAGATCAAATCAATCAATTGGACAAGCAGGGAGCATTGGATATTGTAATTGCAGGAAATACCGTAACTTTATCCTTAGAAGATGTCGAAATAACATCTCAGGATATTGAAGGTTGGCTGGTTGCAAATTCAAATGGAATTACGGTTGCACTTGATATCACAATTTCAGAAGAATTGAAAAACGAAGGAATCGCGAGAGAATTGGTAAACAGAATTCAAAATATTCGTAAAGATTCAGGATTTGAAGTTACCGATAAAATTAAAGTTCAAATAAAAAGAAGTGGCCTTTTAGAAGAGGCAATTCTAAAAAATGAAGACTATATTAAGTCTGAGACATTGACTGATGATTTGGTTTTTGTTGACGCTTTGGAAAACGGCACAGAAATTGAATTTGATGACATTAAAACAATGATATTAATTTCAAAATAATATAAGATGATAGATGAAATTACAAGATACTCTGATGCTGATTTAGCAGAGTTCAAAGAAATAATTCAAAGCAAAATACAAAAAGCACAAGCTGATCTGGATTTAATAAAGAGTGCTTATATGAACGATTTGAATAATGGAACAGATGATACTTCTCCAACTTTTAAAGCATTTGAAGAAGGAAGCGAAACAATGTCTAAAGAAGCAAACTCACAGTTGGCGATCAGACAGGAAAAGTTTATACGCGATCTAAAAAACGCATTGTTCCGTGTTGAAAATAAAACTTATGGTATTTGTAAAGTAACAGGTAAATTAATCAGCAAAGAAAGGCTTAAAATCGTTCCTCATGCTACAATGAGTATCGAAGCTAAAAACTTACAGAGATAATTTTCAATTTTAATACTCCATAAAATAGACGCTCCTTACCAGGGGCGTTTTTTTTGTTTAATGTTTAAATGGTTTTGTTTAAGAAGTAACGGAATACTAAATAAAGAATTCAATTACAAAAGGACTAAATGTAGTAAAAAAATAGTGGTTGCTTTTTGTAGGAATTTTTTAGGCGATAGTTTTTGGGATTAAAACAAGTAAAAATAATTAGAACTGCCAGTTTGGAAGGCAGTTCTAATTAAAAAAGAAGGCTTGTAATTAAGCCAGATTTTTTTCCAGTTCTAATTTGTGTTTTCTTAAAACAGCTCTTGTCATTCCTAAATTTGCTTTAGTAGAGTCAGCGGCAAGATAGATCATGAATTTTTTGTTGGGAGAAATGTCGATGATGTGAATTTGATTCGAAAGTGTAATCAAAATGTCTTCGATCTCCTGGTTTAAATTTAAAGCTTTTACTGCGCTTAATTTTGCTTTAACCACTTCCAGGTTGTAAGCTGCTGCAAGTTCAGGATCAAATGCCGGGTCTGTTGTTAGGTTTCCAAAGCTTAATCCTGATTCGATTTCTGTTACAGCTACTGCAATAAAGCCGTTTACGTTAGTTTTCATTTCATTCAAAAAAACGTTTAAAAAGTCATTACTCATAGTTTTCGGGGTTTGGTGTTAATAGAAATATGTTATTTTAACAGTGAATTTTTGCTTAACTCAGCAGCAGTTTCCTCGGTCGATCGTAATAATAAACCCAGATTGCTTCCGTCTTTTGAAAATGTAATAATGAAATTTGTGCCGCTTATTTTGTTTCCGATAATAACTCCTTCGGCGGTTTTTAAAAAGAGTTGTTTTAAGGAACCTTTTTCAAGATCTAATAATAATTTGTCGCTCATCGATACTATGGCAGAGCTCATTGCGGCAATACTGTCTGCATAGTCTAAGTGAAGTGATGTGATTAGTTTTCCTTTTCCATTGATAATTAATGCTGCGGAAGATTTGGTATGAAGCAGAAAATCGTTTAGAGTAGTTGTGATTTCATTCATATTTGTAGGATTTAAGAAAGTTGTTAAATTCTTTTCGTTTTAATACCGTATAAAGGGTAAATATGATCTTTTAATCTAAACAAGTGTTAATTTTTGTTAACAAATATAAATTAAATTATGTATCATTGTAATACCAAATCATGAATAATTTTATTTATTTAACATTAAAATCTTGTAAAATGGCTAAAGTGTTGAAATTTAAAGAGGTAAGCTCTGATGTGGAGCACAGAATGAAAGAATTTGAAAAGATTCGTATTCAGTTAAAGACGCAGGTCAAAAAAGCTGAGGCTAAAAATGCAGCAGCAGGAAAAGAAGGAAAGGGGCTCTTTAAGTCGATTTCAGAATTCTTCGCTGATCCTCCTAAAAAGTCAGCGCAGTCAAATGTTAGAAAATAGATTCTCCATATGGGTGATGAATTGATGTAATACCTGCTCGTTTGTCCTCAAAAACAATTAACGCTCCATTGGGAGCGTTTTTTTTGATTAAATTGTTATTTTTGCCGCATCAAAATTTAATAAAATGTCATTACGAAAAGCGTATTTGCTTATATTCTTAGTTTTAATTGTTGATCAGCTTTCAAAAATCTATGTAAAAACAAACTTTGCTCTGGGAGATGAAGTGGTAGTTTTTGACTGGTTTAGAATTCATTTTATTGAGAATGAAGGAATGGCGTGGGGAACTAAAATTCCCGGAGAATATGGTAAATTGATCTTGACCGTTTTCAGAATCTTTGCTGTATTTGGAATTGGATACTGGTTAGCCGATTCGGTTAAGAAGCGTTATTCTAATTATTTAATTGTTGCCATTGCTTTGATTTTTGCCGGAGCTGCAGGAAATATAATCGATTCAGTGTTCTACGGAGTTATTTTTGATGCGAGTCATGGTAATTTGGCTACACTTTTCTCGCCTGAACCTTATGGAACTTGGTTTCATGGTTTGGTTGTAGACATGTTTTACTTTCCGATCTGGAGAGGTACTTTGCCTGCCTGGTTTCCTTTATGGGGGGGTGAAGAGGTTTCTTTCTTTAATGCGATCTTTAATGTTGCCGATGTAGCAATTTCTACAGGAGTAGGTATATTACTGGTTTTTAATAAAAGAGCATTTCCTAAAACAGCATAATTTTTATAGAAAATTTAAAATATTCAAATTCCAAGTTCCAATAGCTGTATGTGTTAAATGCATCAGATATTGGAATTTGGAATTTTACATTATTGGGATTTAGACTCTGTTTAAAATTAATGTGTTATTTTTACCCTACGAAAAACCAAACTCATGCAAAGTCCGTCTTTCTCTATCTATGATGCATCTGCAGGCTCTGGAAAGACCTATACTTTGGTAAAAGAGTATCTTAAAATTATTCTCTCTTCTCCAAGGAACGATGCTTATCGCAACATTCTGGCAATTACATTCACTAATAAAGCGGTTCATGAAATGAAAAGCCGTATTGTTGGGAGTTTGTCTGAGTTTGCAAAAGAAGAGCCTTCTGCAAAAGCAATCGATTTGATGGAGGATTTGTCCCGGGATACCGGATTTTCGGTTATTAAGATTAAAACAAAATCTCAAAATATTATCAAGCACCTAATTCATAATTATGCTGCTTTTGATATTTCTACCATTGATAAATTTACACATAAAGTAATTCGCGCTTTTGCACATGATCTTAATCTGCCAATGACTTTTGAAGTCACTTTGGATACAGAGAATTTACTGGTTGAGGCGGTGGATGCTATAATTGCACAAGCCGGTCAGGACGAAACATTGACTAAGTTGCTGGTTGATTTTACGATGGAAAAAACCGACGACGATAAAAGTTGGGATGTTTCCAGGGAAATCTTAGAAACGGGTAGGTTGGTTCTGAATGAAAATAATCGGAATGAAATCTCTCATTTTCAGGATAAATCTATCGAAGAGTTTATTGAGATCAAGAAAAAAATGCTCGCTTTGTGTAAAGAACTCGAGTCTGAAAATGAAAATTTTGCGATTGAGGCACTTGCTTTAATCGAAAAAAACGGAATCGATTTGAAGTCATTCTCTCGCGGAACTTTTCCAAATCATTTAGAAAGTATTCGCGACGGGAAATTTAATCCGCGAAATAAAACTTTTCACGAATTTGACGATATAGCAATCAATAAAACAGCAAAAGACCGTGCGTTAATTGAAAATATAATACCTGAACTGCTTCAGATTTTGGTAAAAATCTATAAGAATTTCGAAAAAAGAGATTTCTATAAAGCCTTTTTGAAAAATATTACGCCACTTTCGCTGTTGAATACGGTTAGTAATGAATTGGCTAAAATTCAATCAGAGCAAAATGTACTGTCGATTTCTGAATTCAACGCCATTATTCACCGTGAAATTCAGAATCAGCCCGCACCTTTTATTTATGAGCGTTTGGGAGAGAAGTACCGCCATTTTTTTATCGATGAATTTCAGGATACCTCCGAGATGCAGTGGCAGAATTTGATTCCGCTGATTCATAATTCGCTTTCCGGAGAAGACGATTTTGGGAATAAAGGGACGCTGATGATAGTGGGAGATCCGAAACAATCTATTTACCGATGGAGAGGGGGAAAAGCAGAACAGTTTATAGAATTAGGAAAAGAAGAAAATACTTTTTTTAACCACAAAAAAGAGGTTAAGCATTTAGATACAAATTACCGCAGTTATAGTGAGGTAATCGAATTCAATAACGATTTTTTTAAATTAATTTCGACAGAGTTTACCAATGAAGATTACAAAGATTTGTATGAAAATCATAGTTTTCAGAACATAAATTCAAAAATGGGAGGGTATGTCAATATCTCTTTTCTTCCTGTAATCGAGAAATCAGATTATGCAGACGAAGAAGAAGTGGTCGAGAAATCGGATCTGTATGTCTTAGCGACTTTAAATACTATTCAAAAAGTTCTTAGGGAAGGTTTTGAATACAAGGACATTGTAATCTTAACCCGAAAAAGAGATCAGGGAATTGCTATTGCGAACTATTTAACGGAGCAAAAGATCCCACTTTTATCATCCGAGACCCTGATGATTCAAAATGCAACAGAGGTGCGTTTGATTGTTTATTTGCTGAAATATTTAAACAATAGTGCTGATTTAGAGTCGAAAGCCAATTTTCTTCATTTTTTGGGATCCAATAAAGAAGTTAAGATGCCGATTCATGATTTTATTGCCTTAGGGATGTCTCAAAAAAAGGAGGGTGATTTTGAAAAATGGCTTTTAACTTTTGATGTTTCGCTTTCTTTTGAAGATGTTCGTAAAAAATCCTTGTATGAGGCAGTTGAAATTATAATTGCAAAATTTATTCTTCCTGATGAAGGAAATGCATATGTTCAGTTCTTTTTAGATATCGTTTTAGAACGAGATATGAGAAATCAGGCAGGTATAGCTGATTTTTTAAGTTATTGGGATAAAAATGCGGAGAAGTTTAGTATTCCGTCTCCTGAAGGAAACAATGCTGTTCGGATCATGACGATACATAAATCAAAAGGGTTGGAATTTCCGGTTGTTATCATGCCATTTGCAGAAGAAGACTACAATCGAAAACCAAAGGATAAATTATGGCTCGACACTGAGGATGTTAATTTAGATGTTCCAAAAGCTTTGATCGATAATAGTAGCGCAGTTGAAGGTTTCGGTGAGAGTGCTTCGGCAGTTTTTAATTTGAAGAAACAAGAAGAACTGCTGGATAATATAAATGTTTTGTATGTAGCTTTGACACGTGCTGAAGAGCAATTGTATGTGATATCGCAAGGAATGAAAGAACGGAAAGATGGTGAATTGCCTAATAATATGGCTTCTTTTTTTATTCGGTATCTAATGCATAAAGGGGTTTATGATACTGAACGATCAGAGTATGAGTTTGGCAGTAAGATTAGGCTTTCGAGTTCTGTAAAATCAGTTGATTTGGTAAAGACAATTCCTGTTGTTTCGGAAGTTTTAGATCCGAAAAACATTAAGATTGCACAACGAGAGGCTTTAATGTGGGGAACGCATCAGCAGGAAGCAATAGCTTATGGTAATATAGTGCACGAAATTCTGGCTTTTGTTAAGGATCAGTCGGATGTGGATTTGGCAATTACAAAAGGAATTGAGAACGGATTGATTACAAATGATCAGGTCGAGATGGTTTCAAAGACACTTCAGGAAATTGTGAATCATCCGGAATTAAGTATTTGTTTCGATGGGAATGCAATTATTTTGAACGAACAGACAATTGTTCAGAAAGAAGGAAGGATTTTAAAACCCGATCGTATTGTTCTGACTTCAAACAAAGAGGCCTATTTGTTAGATTATAAAACAGGAGTGATAAATTCGAAGTATGCAAAGCAAATTCAGGAGTATCAGGAAGCTATAGAGGATCTGGGGTATAAAGTGTTAAAAAAAGCGTTGGTATACATCGGATCAGAAATCGATGTAGTAAATTTGTGAAAAAATTAATCAGATGTTAAAGGTTTGACTAGATATTTTTGTATTAAGTTGTTAATTTTTAACGTTTTAAATAAATAGAAATGTACGGTAAAATAAAAGAACATTTGCAAAATGAGTTGCAAACAATTGAAGAAAACGGAATTTTCAAGAAAGAACGCATTATAACTTCGGCACAAGATGCTGAGATAACGATTTCCACAGGAGAAAAAGTTTTGAATTTTTGCGCCAACAATTATTTAGGACTTTCATCACATCCTGAAGTGGTACAAGCGGCAAAAGACGCAATGGATTCACATGGTTTTGGGATGTCGTCAGTACGTTTTATTTGCGGAACACAGGATATTCATAAAACTTTAGAGAAAAAGATTGCAGATTTTTATGGTACAGAGGATACTATTCTTTATGCAGCAGCCTTTGATGCCAATGGTGGTGTTTTCGAACCTTTGTTAGGAGAAAATGATGCTATTATTTCAGACAGTCTGAACCATGCTTCTATTATTGATGGAGTTCGTTTGTGTAAAGCAGCGCGTTACCGTTATGAGAACAGTAATATGGAAGATTTAGAGCAGCAATTAATTAAAGCAAATGAAGCTGGTGCGCGTTTCAAATTAATTGTTACTGATGGAGTTTTCTCAATGGACGGCCTTGTAGCGCCTCTTGATAAAATTTGTGACCTTGCAGATAAGTACGATGCTATGGTGATGGTGGATGAATGTCATGCTGCAGGATTTATCGGAGCGACCGGAAAAGGAACTCTCGAAGCAAAAGGAGTTATGGGAAGAGTTGATATTATTACCGGAACCCTTGGTAAAGCTTTAGGTGGGGCAATGGGAGGTTATACGACTGCTAAAAAAGAGATCATCGAATTGTTGCGTCAGCGTTCAAGACCGTATTTATTCTCAAACTCATTGGCGCCGGCTATCGTTGGGGCTTCAATTAAGGTGTTTGAATTATTGGAAAAGGACACTACGTTGAGAGATAAATTAGAATGGAATACAAATTACTTTAAAGAAGGAATGAAAAAAGCCGGTTTTGATATCATTGATGGAGATTCAGCAATCGTTCCGGTGATGTTATATGATGCGAAATTATCGCAGACTATGGCAAATGAATTATTGAAACAAGGCATTTATGTAATCGGATTCTTCTTCCCTGTAGTACCTAAAGAAAAAGCGAGGATTAGAGTGCAATTATCGGCTGCGCATACAAAAGAGCACTTAGACAGGGCTATAGACGCTTTTACAGTTGTCGGACAAATGTTAAAAGTTATATAATTCCCACTTTGGTCGAATTTTTGTAGGTTTTTTTTAACATTTCATTTTGTATTTAAAAATTTTGGTGTTACTTTTGCTTGTAATTAACTAAATTGTAATTAAAAAAATTAAGTATGAAACATCTTAACAAACTTTTAGTTGCTGTGATGATGGTGATGGGTTTAAGTTCTCACGCACAAGACAGCAACAATCCATGGGCTATCTCTTTTGGAGTTAATGCCGTTGATACTAGAACAAGTTCTGGGTCAGGAAGTGGTTTCTTCGATCAACATTTTTCTCAGCCATTCGCTGTAAAAGACAATTGGAATATCCTTCCTTCTCTATCTTACATTGGTGTGAGTAGATATGTAGGTGACGGTTTTTCTGTTGGCTTACAAGGATCTGTAAACAAGATTGATAAGTTAGTTACTTTCGCTCCAGGTGCTGCAGGGCATGATAGTAGAGGTAATGTGGTTACTAATCCTGGTGATTTGATGTATTACGGAATTGATGCTACTATTAAATATAGCTTCCAGGAATTAATCAAATCTAAAGTAATCGACCCTTCTTTATCTGTTGGTGGAGGTTATACTTTCTTCGGAGATAGTAGTTTTGGAACAGTTAATCCAGGTGCTGGTCTTACTTTCTGGTTTACTGATGCTATTGGTCTTGAACTTGGTACAAGATACAAATGGCTTGTGTCTCCTAACGAGGCTAAAACTGCAGATAGATCTCACTTCCAACACACTGCAGGTCTAGTTTTCAAATTCGGAGGTAAAGATACTGACGGAGACGGAATCTACGATAAAGATGACGCTTGTCCAGATGTTGCTGGTTTAAAACAATTCAACGGATGTCCTGATACTGACGGAGACGGAATTGTTGACGCTTCTGACGCTTGTCCAGATGTATTTGGTTTAGCTGCATTAAACGGATGTCCTGATACTGACGGAGACGGAATTGCTGATAAAGATGACGCTTGTCCAGATGTTGCTGGTTTAGCTGCTTTAAAAGGTTGTCCTGATACTGACGGTGATGGTATCGCTGACAAAGATGACAAATGTCCTACAGTTGCTGGTCCAAGAGAAAATGGTGGTTGTCCTTTCTTAGACGCTGACAAAGACGGTGTAGCTGATAAAGATGACGATTGTCCTACAGTTGCTGGTCCTGCTTCTAACAGAGGTTGTCCTGAAGTAACTACTGAAGCTTTAGAAGATCTTAAAGTTCAAGCTAGAGCGGTTTACTTTAACTCAGGAAAAGCTACTTTCAAAACTGGTGACAAAGAAACTCCAGCTAGATTAGATGCTATTAAAGAAATCCTTAAAAACTATCCAAACGCGAAATTCTCTATCGAAGGACACACAGATAGTACAGGTTCTGCAAAAATCAACGACAAACTTTCTCAAGAAAGAGCTGACGCTGTGAAAAATGCATTAATCGAAAGAGGTGTAAATGCTGAGAACTTAGAGTCTAAAGGATTCGGATCTTCTCAACCAGTTGCAAGCAACAAAACTGCTGCAGGTAAAGCACAAAACAGAAGAACAGAAATTAAACACATTGGTTCTAAATACCAAGGTAAAATCTAATTTACTGTTTAAATAAATACTAAAAGCCATTCTTAATTGAATGGCTTTTTTTATTTTTATCACATGATAAATACTTCTTTTCTCGGGAAAATAGCAACGGTTATAATTCAGGACTATTCAGATAAACTTGCTGAGACAACTATTATTCTGCCTAATAAAAGAGCAAAAGTTTTTTTAATTGAGGCCCTGAAAAATGAGACGAAGAAAACGATACTTTCGCCTGAAATTATTAGTATTGAAGATTTTGTACAGGACGTAGCCTCGATCCGATCCGTTGATTCAATTGAGCTTTTGTTTGAGTTCTATGAAGTGTATCTTTCTGTAACAGAGAAACAACATCAGCAGTCTTTTGAATTATTTGCCAATTGGGCAAAAACGCTTCTGCAGGATTTTAATGAAATCGATCGCTATCTGTTAGATCCTTCCCACGTCTTGTCCTATTTGAGTGATATTGAAGATATCAAAAAATGGGGGATTGAAGTCGAGAACAAAACCAAACTTTTAGAGAATTATATTGATTTCTGGAAACTTCTTCCACTGTATTATGATTCGCTATACAATCACTTACTGAACAAATCGATTGGATATCAGGGATTGATTTATCGTGAAGCTGTAAATAATCTCAATCACTTTTCCAATACCGTTTCAAATCGTAGTTTCATTTTTGCAGGATTTAATGCTTTGAATGCTGCTGAAGAAAAAATTGTACAGCATCTTTTGGCTTTAGATCAGGCTAGAATTTATTGGGATGTTGATCAGACTTTCTTAAATGATCCTTATCATGATGCCGGACTCTTTGTGAGACGTTTTAAAGAAAGCTGGAAACATTATAAAGTCAATCCGTTTGAATGGATTGTAGACGATTTTTCACAGTCTAAAAACATTCAGATCATAGGGACGCCTAAAACAATTGGTCAGGCAAAATTGGCGGGTAGTATTATCGAAAATATGATCACAGAAAACCCAACTACTGCTTTAGATAAAGTGGCTATTGTGCTGGGTGAGGAGAATCTACTGATGCCGGTTTTGTATTCCCTGCCTTCTTCGGTTGGAAGTCTGAACATTACAATGGGGTATTCGGGAAAGAACAACCCATCGCAGATATTAATCGCGAAATTGTTTAGAATGCATACCAATGCGCTTTCACGTAAAGGAGAAAGTTATGTTTTTTATTATAAAGATATACTTGATGTTCTTACACATCCGTTGGTTGAACCTTATGCCAATGCCAGTAATTTGGTTCGGATTATCAAGGAGAATAATTACACTTTTATTACGCATAATCGGGTTTTAGAACTCCATTTGAATCCATCGCCATTGTTTGATCTGCTTTTTCAAAAATGGGAGAATGGATCGATTGCTGTTCTTGAAAATGTTTCGGCACTTTTGGTTATGATAAAAGAAAATTTCAGCAATGACAATGAGGAGGAAAAAATTGCCAAAGCTTTTGTTTATGCCGTTTTTAAAGTAATTAATAAGCTGATCAATTATTACACAAAACACAATCACATTGACAACATAGACACTTTGCATGCGATCTATAAACAGATTATTGATGTTGCTGAAGTTTCGTTTGAAGGAGAGCCTTTACGCGGACTGCAAATTATGGGGGTTCTGGAAAGTCGTGTGCTGGATTTTGATACCGTAATTGTAACATCTATGAATGAAGGAAAGTTCCCGGCTGGAAAATCTCAGAATTCATTTATTCCCTATGATGTTAAAAACGAATTGGGATTGCCTACTTTTAAAGAGAAAGATGCCATTTATACCTATCACTTTTACCATTTACTGCAAAGAGCCCAAAATATCTATTTGATTTATAATACGGAAAATGATGGATTGGATGCCGGTGAACGTAGTCGTTTCATCACACAATTGGAGGTAGAGAAACAAAAGAAGCACAACTTAACGTTTGATATCTATAATCCCGTTTTACCTACAACAGCTTATCAGCCTATGGTGGTTCCCAAATCTGATGCTGTGATGGATCGTTTAAAAGAAATCGCACTTGCCGGTTTTTCTCCTTCTGCTTTGACGAGTTACATCCGAAATCCGATAGACTTTTATTTTCAAAAAATACTTCGAATTAGGGAAGTGGAAGAGGTTGAGGAGAATATCGCGCTGAATACGCTCGGAACTATCATTCACGAAACGTTAAAAACACTTTACGAGCCCTTTATAGGTAAGTTCATATCAGAAACAGATCTCGAAAATTGTTTCAAATTATTGGATGCCGAAGTTCTAAATCAGTTTAAATTGGTCTATAAAGAAGGAGAGATAAAAAAAGGACGTAATCTTCTAGCCTTTGAAGTAGCGAAACGAAATGTCTCTAATTTTTTGAAAATGGAATTAGAATCTCTTAAAAATGGAGATGCGGTTCAAATCATAGCTTTGGAGGAAACATTTGAACGCGAATTAAATCATCCGGATTTGCCGTTTCCTGTTTTAATTAAAGGAAATGTGGATCGTATTGAATTACGCAACGGGAAAATCCGAATTATCGATTATAAGACAGGAAAAGTTGAAAAGACAAATGTCATCCTGAAATCATGGAATGGATTGACTCAGGAGCTTAAAAATGATAAAATTATCCAGGTTTTGGCTTATGCCTTTATGTTTGAAACCAAAGCGAAAGAAATTCCCATAGAAGCAGGTATAATTTCTTTTAAAAATCTTAAATCAGGTTTTTTGCCTTTCACATTCAAAGAAGATAAAGAGATTACTACGACAGTTTCCAGAGAAATTTTGAGTAATTATTTAGAGGAAATTGTATTACTGTTAAAAGAGATTTTTGACCCGACAATTCCTTTTGAAGAGAAAATGGATTAATCGACTTTATTTAGAATATTAGTTTTTATGGTTTCCTGATGAAAAAAGCGATCTCATTTCTGGAATTACATCAAAAATGGACTTTTTTTAAATGAATTTTATGAAGTAAAATGTTATGATTTTTATGGAGTATGTTTCTTTTTGATGAATTTATCTACAAATTTCACTCTTTAAACAATCAAAGCATAAACTATAAATAAAAGTGATTCAGGGGCTTAGGATTAGTGTATAAAAGGAATAACTTTGCCGAAATTTTTAAAAAGAAATTTTTAAAAAAGTATAAATTTTTGCCCCCAACAAAAAGAAGAAAAGGCTGTTTCGATAATTTTTCGGAACGGTCTTTTTTTATGCTGAAGGCCGTGATCTAAGAGAAAAATTGAGATAAAACGGTTTTTAATTCCTCTTTGTTTTCAATATGACTCATATGTCCGTCTTCGAAAGAAATGAGTGCTGCTGTAGTATCATCTATCTGAGTGCGGGAGTCTTCGTAATCCAGAACAGGATCTTTTTTTCCTAAAATTAATAAAACGGGAAAAAGGTTTTGTTGTAAAAGTGCTTCCCTGTCTTTTCTGACTTTCATTCCTTCGAGTGAAGCTATAATTCCTTGTAAAGGTGTTAGGAGTGCCTGTGTTTTTACTTTTTCAATTTCTTCGGTTAATCGGATTCGGTTGTTCTCACTAAACAAATTGCCAATTGCCAGGCTCACAAAGGTTACGTAATTTTGTTTGACTGCTTTGATAGCTCGTGTTCGGTTAAGTTTTCTCTCCGGACTATCCTCCTTTGAAGTAGAGTTGAGTAAAACCAGTTTCTGAATGTTTTTTGGAAACAATTCGGCGAAAGCCAAACCAACATAACCGCCCATCGAATGTCCGACAACAGTAGTTTTTTCAATTTTTAAATGGTTCAGAACTTCCTGAACGGCATTGGCATTGTCTTCCATCGTATGCACGTATCCCAAAGAATCCGATTCGCCGTGTCCTAATAAGTCGATTGTAATGACACGATATTTTTCGGAGAAAAAATCAACATAGTCTTTCCACATTTTTTTGTTTTCCAGAAAGCCATGAAGGAATACAATTGCATTTCCGGTTCCCGAATCTGAGTATGATATTTTGGTATTTTTGTATAAAAGCGTTTTCAAAATGAACTTTTTTTGTTGTCAGGCACAAAGTTAAGAAAGCTGAAGTAAAATATCGAGATGTCTTGATTTAATTGGGAAATCTTTAAAACGGGAATAAATTTATTTATAGCAAAATACGGTTTGTGAACGAATTAAAAATGGCTTCCATTTCTGAAAGCCATTACAAATTAAAATCGGTTATCACCATCTAAAAGATTTCCTAATCCGCCAAGAAGGCTGCCTTCGTCGCGGCTGTTTCCGCCAGATTTTGGTGCAGATGCAATAATGCGGTCAGCCAGTCTCGAGAAAGGCAACGATTGTATGTAAACCGTTCCGGGACCTTTTAAAGTGGCATAAAATAATCCTTCGCCGCCAAAAATAGAATTCTTAATTCCGCCAATAAATTCAATATCATAATCTACATCTTTGGTAAAACCTATGATGCATCCGGTATCTACTTTTAGAACTTCGCCTGGCCCTAATACTTTTTTAGCCATTGTTCCGCCCGAATGTACAAATGCCATTCCGTCTCCTTCGATTTTCTGCATAATAAAGCCTTCACCGCCAAATAAACCACGTCCAAGTTTCTGAGAAAATTCTATTCCGACAGAAACACCTTTAGCAGCGCATAAAAACGAGCTTTTTTGGCAGATAAATTTGCCTTGAAATTCTGTTAAATCAATCGGAAGAATTTTTCCGGGATATGGCGACGCAAATGAAACTTTACTTTTGCTATTGCCTTGGTTTAAAAATGCTGTCATAAATAAACTTTCGCCGGTAAGAACTCTTTTACCTGCGTTTAAAAGTTTGCCAAACAAACCTGAGCCTTGTTGTTGAGAACCGTCTCCAAATATCGTTTCCATCTGGATATTGTTTTCCATCATCATGAAACTGCCGGCTTCGGCAATTACAATTTCCTGCGGGTCCAGTTCTATTTCAACATATTGCATTTCTTCACCAAAAATCTGATAATCTATTTCGTGTGCTTGCATAATTTCTTAATTTATTTGTTTTTAAAATTAGACTAATAATGCCGTAGAATGTTACACTCTTTAGTGAGTTACCGTTGTTTTTAAGAACATTAAAAGATTTTGTTATTTTAAATTAGTCTTAATTATGTTTTTTATTGCTTTGAATTTTATATTTTTGCAACGTTATTATATTTTATCAGAATGGCGTTAGTTAGTGATTTGACCACCAAAGTATTATTTGAAACCGAAAAAGGATATAGTTATCAATGTGATTTGACTAATAGTGTAATTATCAATTTTGTTGATACAGTGTCAAGTTACAAAATTCATGATTTTTTGATTTTTCAAAGAAAGGTCAATAGCGTTGACATTCTTAATATGCTTTATGACTTATCTGACCGGTCAGACGCACAATTGATTGAAACCACCAAAAGAAATTTTTCCAGAAATCTTACTATCTGTGAAATAGTGCAGTTAAGAGATTTATTAAACGGAACTAAATTTACCCTCACTTTACATTCTATGCTTTGTAACATTGTAAACGTAGAGCTTATTTAGATTCTTACTTAGATCAAATCCAAATTTTCAAGCAGTTGGAGGAGCCTCCTTTAATTTTTGTAATTTTACACATATAAAAATTAGAGGATATGAAAGATTTATTAAGAACACGTACTTCATTAGTTGAAAGTGTAGAAAATATATTAAACTTACAAGCAAAATTAGAAAGTGACGCTTCTAACAAATATTTAGCTATGGCTGCATGGTTAGATAGAAACGGTTATGCTAATACAGCATCTTACTTATACAAGCAAGCCGAAGAAGAAAGAGAGCATTTCCTAAAAGTTTTCAAATATATTACAGATATGGGAGGGATTGCCGTTACGCCGTCTGTTCCGGAAGTACAACAAGAGTTTGCTTCTTTGAGAGAAGTATTTGAAATTGCTTTGCAGAATGAAATTGCAGTTACACAAGCAGTGAATAAAGTAATTGCAAAATGTAGAGCTGAGAATGACTATGCTACAGAAGATTTTATGATGTGGTATGTTGCTGAGCAGAGAGAAGAAGAGAAAAACGCAAGAAGAGCTTTAGAGCTTTTTGATTTGATTGATGAAAGCGAAGCTGCCGGTAAATTCCAGTTGGATGTGCAAATCGCAAAAATCGGAGAGTAACTGATATATAAAATTGAAAAAGCCCTTAATAAATTTATTAAGGGCTTTTTTCTATTTATTCATTCATCAAGCTTTCAATCTCGTCAGCTTCAATAGGAATGTTGCGCATCAGGTTAAAAGGTTCTCCTTTTTCCTGAATTACTACGTTGTCTTCTAAACGAATTCCGAAACCTTCTGCCGGAATGTAAATTCCCGGTTCAACCGTAAAAACCATATTGGCCTTCATTGGTTCGTGAAGCAATCCGTAGTCGTGGGTGTCCAGTCCCATATGGTGGGACGTTCCGTGCATGAAATATTTTTTGTAAGCCGGCCATTCCGGATTTTCGTTCTGAACATCGGCTTTGTCGATCAAACCTAAACCTAATAATTCAGAGGTCATCACTTTTCCTACTTCTACATGGTATTGTTTCCAAAGTGTTCCCGGAGTCAACATTTTTGTAGCTTCGTTTTTTACTCTTAAAACAGCATTGTAAACAGCTTTTTGTCTTTCGTTATATCTTCCCGAAACCGGAATAGTTCTAGATAAATCACTCGAGTAGTTGGCGTATTCGGCAGCAACATCCAGTAAAATTAAATCCCCTTCTTTACATTGCTGGTTGTTTTCGATGTAATGCAAAACATTCGCATTGTTTCCCGAAGCAATAATTGGAGTATAAGCAAAGCCTTTAGAGCGGTTGCGAATAAATTCGTGAATCAACTCCGCTTCGATTTCATATTCGGTAACATTTGGTTTTACAAACGAAAGTAATCTGCGGAAACCTTTTTCGGTAATGTCACAGGCTTGTTGAATCAAATCAAGCTCTTCGCTTTCTTTTACAGAACGAAGACGTTGTAAAATCGGGTTGCTTTTGGCTACATTGTGTGCAGGATAACGCTCTTTCCACCATTTTACAAATCGGGCTTCACGGGTTTCTGTCTCCACTGTAGCGCGGTAATGTTCGTTGGTGTTGATGTACATCGTATCGGCATACGTCATCATTTCGTTCAAAATCTTATGAAAATCCTGTAACCAATACACCGTTCTGATTCCTGAAACCTGAAAAGCACGTTCTTTAGTCAGTTTTTCACCTTCCCAGATCGCAATGTGTTCGCTGGTTTCTTTCAGGAAAAGAATTTCTTTTTGATGCTCGTAAGGTGCATCCGGAAACAAAAGTAGAATACTTTCTTCCTGATCTACACCACTCAGATAAAAAATATCTCGGTGTTGTGCAAACGGTAAAGTACTGTCGGCACTAACCGGGTAAATGTCATTAGAATTAAAAACGGCAACTGAGTTAGGTTTCATTTCTGCCGTGAATTTTTTGCGGTTTTTTACAAAAAGAGCGCTGTTTATTTGGTGATATTTCATAATAATTCGGTTTTTGAACTTCGAATTTCAAAATTACGTTTTTTCAGCAAACAGCATGAAATTGATTTCTTAAAGTTTTATTATTTGTTTTGTGTTCTACTGAGGGAAGTTGAAGGATAACCGCAAAGGGCGCTACGGTTTGCGCAAAGCACGCTGGTTTTTTTCTCACAAAGCCGAAAAGTAACCACAATCTTGTCATACTGAGGAACGAAGAATCACACACGGAACTCGACAAAGATTGGCGATTTTGTTTCACGCAGATTCTGCAGATTTTGCAGTTTTTTTTCTTTTTACGGTTAGCCTTAACCACAATCTTGTCATTCTGAGGAACGAAGAATCACACACGGAACTCGACAAAGATTGACGGTTTTGTTTCAAATAATTTTATGGATTAACTTTTTTTGAATTTATCGAAATGTACAAATTGAAATACTATTTTAGCCAAAAAATTAATAATGTAGGCAGATTCATTCAATTATTAAAATGTAGATTTATAATTGACGAACTGTTTTAACAAATGAATATTTATATGAAAATTAAAGGCTTATTTACTTTTTTTACGCTGACTTTGTTTCAGTTTCTTACTGCACAAACTTATGAATTGCATAATTCTATAAACTTTAACGATGTTAATGATGGACGTAATGTCCCTGATGGAATTACCTGGTTCAAGCCAGATGCTTTGCGTTATGGTATATATAGAACAAGTGGTACATGGGATGCACCAAATTATCAACAACTAAAATTAGCCTTTCGAACAGGTATTGTTATCGATGGTGGGTATGAAAATCCTAAGAGTGGTACAGTGATACAACCTAACGATGGAAAGGTTGGTATTGGGATTGATACTCCCAGCGCAAAGTTTGAAGTACGAGGTAATTCTGCAGTTTATAGTGATTTTGCTTCTTATCCCGGGAAAACGGTTAATGGTTTTCTTCCTAATGGTAAAGAACCAACATTGGTTATTAGTGAAAAAATTTCAGGAACAATGAATTGGGGTGTAGGAGGGCAATTTACCTATAAAGGAGGATTAAGTTTTGGAAGAGGAGGTTCAGGGATTTATTCTGTAAATCCTAATCCTGCGGGGAGTAGTTTATATGGAGACATTCGTTTTCATACCACAGATTGGAATGGTTCAGATTATACTAATTTTGATAGAATGGTTATTACTTTAGGAGGAAATGTTGGAATTGGGACAGTATCTCCACTTTACAAATTAGATGTTTGCGGTACAATTAGAGCACAAGAGGTAAAAGTTGATTTATCGGGAGGTTGTGATTTTGTTTTTGAAGATGATTACAAATTAATGGATTTGAATAAGTTGGAAGAGTTTGTAACTCGAAATAAACATCTTCCGGAAATTGCATCTGAAAAAGAGATGATTGCAAACGGACTTGAAATGAAAGAATTTCAAATGAAATTACTACAGAAAATCGAAGAACTTACTTTGTATACCATCGAACAGAACAAAAAACTTGAAATTCAAAATAAGAAAAGTGAAAAACAGGAGAAAGAATTGAAGTTAATGAAACAAAAAATAAAGAGACTGGAATCATCAAGAAAATAAATATTTTGATTTAACCGCAAAGTACGCTAAGGTTTACGCAAAGCACAGTAGTTTTTTCTCGCAAAGTCACAAAGAGGCAATTAAGTGCAATCTTGTCATTCTGAGAAACGAAGAGTCACACCCGAAACTCGACAAAGATTGGCAATTATTATTTCACGCAGATTTCATAGATTTTGCAGATTTTTCTTCGTTGAATAGAGTAACTTTTTTACACAAAAAAACCGAAGCTAATCCAGCTTCGGTTTTTTCATTTATGAATAAGTTTCTATTTCAACAGTTTTTCCAAAAGAACCACTTTCTCCCTTTCCGCTTCAACTAATCTTTCGTAAAGTTTTTTATTCTCTTCGTAAGATTCAATGAGTTTATCAAGCGGATTAAAGGTGCAATTGTTGTTTTTTATAGAAGAAGCATCATTATGATAAGTGTTCCCAATAATATTAAAAACAGCTTCTTCTGTAAAATTCTTAATTACTTCGGCAGGCACACCTAAAGCTTCAGCGATTTTTTTTAGTTTTTCGTCGTCAACACTTTCGCTTCCTTCAATAATAGAGATCGATTGCTGAGTGGTGCCAATTGCTTGCGCAAGAGCTTCCTGTTTCATATCTCTCAATTCTCTAATTCGGCTTATGTTTCGGCCGATATGTCTGGGTTTTGGTGCTGTGCTCATAATTCAAAGATATTTAAAATTCTTTTACATTTTTTGGTTTTGGTCGAAAACAAGTATTCACTTGTGAGATACATTTTGTAAATTGTTTTCCAATGTTGTAAATATATAACTTTTCTTACTGTTTTTTGATTATGAAGAAATGCGATCCTTGTCATCTCGACGCAGGAGAGATCACATTAGAAATTCCGCAATCAAGGTCGCCAATCTTTGCCGATCAACGTGTGTGATTTCTCCTTCGTCGAAAGGACAATATTGCGTAATATTGTATAATCGAGTGTAAATAATAGCCCAATAAAGTATAAAATGCATCACCCAGGTTTCAAATTAATAACAATCAAAGAAGTCAAATCGCAATATCCATTTTTAACCGATCGAGAAGGTTTCGATTATTTTGAGGAATGGGAAGAGGAGGATTTCTTTTTGGTTGCATCCGAAAGTGTAAATTTTGAAGGCCACTTTTATTTCGATCTTTATGAGAATAGAGAGAAAAAATGGCTTGCCGGGGTATTAAATCTTCCCTTAAAAGAAATGGAAGATCTTAGAATTGAAGGAGTCTTAATAAATGGAAATCTTTCTGTAAACGGAACGATTATAAATGCTGAAGGCGATTACGGACCTTATGTTCTTATTAAAGGAGATGTAAGTTGTCAAAGCATGTTATTGGGAGGTTCGTATGTCGAAATTGAAGGCAATGTTACAGCCAAAGAAGTAGTGATGACTTCTTATAATCATGGTAATTTTAAATGTTCAGGCTGTATTGAAGCTCCGGTTTTTATAGTCGAAGATCATTATACCACAGTTGCGGATCGTAAAAATGACTTGTTTTATTATAATGATAAAACAGACGACATGGATCCTGAAAATGAATCGGAATATGATGAGGAAACTGACGAAGAAGTTATTTCAGCCGAATTGCGAAAACACCTTAATAATCCTCTAATAACCACTTTTGAAGAACTGAAAAGAGAGTTGGAGGAGGGTGAGTTGGTTTTAAAAGAAAGTAATCCGTTGCCGAAAAACCAGGAATACTGGAAAAAGAGAGTTTTGTCAAATTACAGAGATTTAAAAATAGTTTCGCTCCAGTTTAAAACAGCAGCATTGTGTGAGATGGCATTAAATATGACCCATCATGCGTTACCGTTTGTGGAAGAAGATTTTATTACGCCTGAAATTTGCGAGAAATTAGTAAGTAAAGATGGTTTTGCGCTTCAGGTAATTCCTGATCCATTTATAACCGAAGAACTTTGCTGGAAAGCGGCTCAAAGCGGAACATTGGTTTCATTGATTCCGGAGCGTTTTTATTCGGAAGAATTAATTATTACGACTTTTAAAAAGGGTAAACACGAACCCAATATCAATGATGTTCCTGCGGAATTTATCACCGATAGTTTGCTCTCCGCATATGCGAAAATTGGTAAAGGATTGTGGCTCGACAAGATTTGCAAAGAAAACGGAAAGGATAAATTAGCCATTTTAAAAAGTGTCATCGATTCCGGAATACAGCATCTTGACACTATTTTTGGGAATCACTTTAGTAAAGAAGTTGTTGATTATGCGGCTTCTATTTACGATAACGAAGAAAATAAACCGGAATGGGATAACTATGTTCAAAAATATAAGGTTAAATTCGAGCGTCTTGGGTTGAATCAGTTTTTTTAATCAAGCTTTAAGTATAAAATAACACAGATTATGATTGATAGAGAAAGAATAATTAAGAATTACGTTGAAGGTTACAATCAATTTGATATTGATAAAATGACAACTGATTTTAGTCGGGATATTGTTTTCGAAAACATTCAGAACGGTGAAGTAAATATGACTTTAAACGGACTAAATGAATTTAAAGAACAAGCCGAAAATGCGAAAGCCTACTTTTCCGCCAGATCACAAGTAATTACTGTATTGAATCATTTTGAGTCTAAAACAGAGATTGAAATTGATTACCATGCTGTTTTGGCGATAGATTTTCCTAACGGAATGAAAGCGGGAGAAGAATTAAACTTGAAGGGGAAATCTGTTTTTGAATTTTTAGATAATAAAATTCTAAAATTGAGAGATATTAGCTAATTCTAAAACTGGAGAAAAGAATTCAAGAGATTAGATTTATATTATGGACAATGAAAAACTAAAAATACTAAGAAATGAAATTTCAATTCCATTAAACCAGGCGATTAGACTTCTTAAAAAAAATAATGATGACATTGAATTATGTGAGCGAGAATTTCATAATGATAATGTCAAGACAATCAGTATAAAAACAGAGTGTGATTATGATGTTGCAAAAGAGAATTATGAGTTATGTAATTACGATGTTGTAAAAACAGTCGAAAGAATTAATCAAAAACCAATTATCATAACAACAGGAAAAGCAACAGATTCTAAAATAGGCTTTGTTTTATGGCCCGAAAATGGAAAAGGTGAATTCTATAAAACTGTTAAGCGAAATGATGCTTTTATTCCAACAGAAGATTTTGATCTTTTTTTGAAAGAGTTTCAATCTGTTTTCCCCTTGCGAAATCCGTGGAATGATATAATTGAAGATGAGTTTGATAAAACTGGTCATAATTTTTTTGATCATAAAACGATCAGATTGATTGTTGAAAAAATAAAACTTATAGAAAATGAAAATGAAAAGGAGAATGCTTTTTTATTGGAAACAATAAATTGGTTAAACGATAAATTAGTTTATGCTGAATATATTGTGGTTTACGGTAATTTATAGAAGACGATGAAATCAAATACTAAAATCAGAAAAGTAGAAAAACAGGATTTAGATTTTGTTTACCAAGCGATAAACGAACTCGAAAATGAAGTTTTAGATTTTGAAATTTTTAAGGAAATATTCAATGAAAACATTTCAAATCCTAGAAATGTCTATCTAATTGCTGAAAACGAAAATGAAGGTTTAGGATTTATTAGCTTTCACACCCAAAATCTTTTGCATCATTGCGGTTTGGTAGGTGAAATTCAAGAGTTTTTTATTCATCAAAATTATCGCGGAAAAGGCATTGGAAGGCAACTAATAAATGAGATTTTGCAATATGCCGATCGGAATAATTTGAAAAGTATTGAAGTTACGACCAATAAAAGACGGGTTGAAAACGTGTTGATTTACGAAAATCTTGGTTTTGGTTTAACGCACAATAAGTTTACGATTTATAAGTAAGCATTTTGGCGATGAAAAAGACTGAGTATAAAAAAACTGCTATTTTGTTGATAGCAGTTTTAATAAATTGAGGAGTATGTTGTTAGGATAGTCCGTATTCCATACAAGTGCTGTTTGATACTGTTTTATATAAATACCAGCCACATGAGTTTTGTCCGATAGGAGTAACTTGTTCACCGTTGCATAAAGGATATGCTATACATTTTCCGGTACCGGCATTAATGGATTTTAATTCTTCTTTGGTTAATTTTTGGAAGTTTTTCATAAATGGTTTTTTGTTTTTTTGATTTTCCTACTCTATAAGTTTTTCGGATACCACTTTGATAAAAATATGAATTATTTTTAAATAAATACTTACAAAGGGAAGTTTTCGATTCGGAGTGATTTTTATTTGATGAAAGTTGGGTAAAAGTTTAATATTGTAAATTAATAATTTGCCTAAAGAAAAAATGCAGCAATTAAATACGTCCATAAAACATCATTTGATAGTTGGCGCACTAATTAGTGTTTGGCTGTTTGTTTTTGCTTTCATCATCAGACCATTTGACGACGGAACGATAAATTTTAAATCATGGCTTTTAATTAGTTTAGGTTTTAGTGTTTTGGCATTTTTATGTTATTCAATTGTTGGATTTGTTCAAAAGAGTATTTACAAGAAGATATCCAAATGGAGCGTTAGTTTAGAAATCGCAAGTATAGTTTTCTTTTATTTGATTTATCTTTTTGGAACTTACACCTATTATAAAAGTCCAATTTTGAACGGAGGATATACTTTTACAGCATTTTTCTCGATTATTTTTATCAAAGTCGCCCTGATTTTAACTCCTGTAATTGTTTTGGTAAGACGTTATTTGCTTAAACTGATTCCGATAAAAGAGGATTTTTTGGTTATTAAAGGAGAAAACAAATTAGATGTTTTAAAAATCAAAAAAGCAGATTTGGTTTGTATTTCAAATGCTCAGAATTATGTAGAGATTTTTTATTTGGAAAACAATCAGCTTCGGGCAAAATTGATTCGTTCTTCACTCAAAAAAGTGCAGGAAGATTTTGATTTTTTGCTTCAAATTCATCGTTCGCATTTAATAAATCCATTGCATTTTAAATCCTGGAGCGATCAAAATACGATTGTACTAACCCAAATTGAACTTCCGGTTTCTAAGAGTTTTAAAGGAAATTTATTAGCCTTGTAAATTTCGTACCTAAAACGCTATGTTTTGTACCTAAGTCAGTAAAATAGGTGTTTAAGCTGGTTTTTCGTTTTAGTTTTGTTTTCTCAATTTTTACAATAAATTATGAAAACAAAACATTTTTGCCTCATTGGACTGCTCTTTTTCGGGAGTAGTTATGTACTATTTTCTAAAGTTTTGCCAGACATTCAAAGTCCAATCGATTTTGCACATTGGTTCAATCTTATCGGAGCTTGTTTTTTAGTCTCATTCAATAAGGTGTTTCCTAGAAACAAGTTGAATACTGCAGCCTCTTTTATAACAACGTTGGGAGTTATTGCACACATTGGCCTATGTACGATTGATTTTATAATGTCTAGTTTTGGGGATAACGATGCCGCCAGAGAAGTATTAAGTACCCATATTAGTAATACACCTTTGGTTTTATATCCGTTTATTATTATTGGACCTTCGTTGCTTTTTATAGGTTTGGCGATTCACTCTTTAAATTTTATAAGAACTCATTTGATCTTTGTTTTAATGGTTGTTCTTGCTGCACCTACAGTTGGTTTTTCATTTTTCGTTTTAAAAAATGGCGTTTGTATGTTGTTGAGTTGTATTGTTTTTCTGTTAGGATTAGGTTTGCTTCTTTATAGAAAAGAAAATCCAGAAACAAATGGAGTATAAGACAATTGGGAAAGAGTCTTCTGGTAGATTAGAACTTCTGTTTTAATTCATATCTTCGCTTTCATCTTGTATAAAAATGAGGATAGAAAAAGCAAATACAACCGATAGCGAAATTCTAACACAAATAACCAAAAAGTCAAAAGCTTATTGGGGATATTCGGCAGAACAAATTCAAAAGTGGGAGGTGAATCTTACTATTTCTCCAGATTATATAAAAGAGCATGATGTGTTCAAATTGGTAAAGGATAAGGTAATAATTGGTTATTATTCTTATCTTTTTGAAGATGAAAAGAATGTAAAAATGGATAATTTATTTATCTTGCCTGAATATATAGGGAAAGGTTTTGGAAAATACCTGTTTCTCGATTTTTTAAATCGAATGAAAGAGGTTGAAATTCAAACCATTCAACTCGATTCAGAACCAAATGCTGAAGGTTTCTACTTAAAAATGGGGTTTGTAAAAATCGGAGCATTCGAAACTTCGATAAAAGACAGGTTTATGCCCATTATGAAAATGAAATTATAATAAATCAAATTAAAATTGAAAAACTATACAAAATACCTGCTTTCGCTCTTTCTGGCTTTTGTCGTGATTGTGAATGATGGTGTTTTAGTTTCTCCCTCAAAATCGGCAGATTATTATCAATCTTCGTTTGTAATTCTGAGAGCTGAGTTAGATTTTTCTAATTCTCGTTTATATAAATTTATTCCATCTGCTTCACGGGTAAGGACGCAGTTTTCGGTTGTTTTAAAGTATCTCGATTTAAGAGATGTTTTTAGTCTTCAAATTAGAGGAGCTCTCAATCTTCAACTATTTCTTTTTCAAAAAGTAAGTTCGTTTATAAAGCAGTCTGTTTTTGTAAATGAAATGATGGCTTCGGGCAACTTCAGAGGAAGTTTAGACATTATTTAAGGAATTTATTTTCTGAGTTTTTATGCTGATTAAGGCGTTAAACGACTCAAAATGTCTAATCATTTATTATTTACCAAATGTATAAACCTAATAAAACACGTTTAGAGCCATCTAAGCGACCACTTCTTTATGGGGTAAAGAGAAAACTAATTTTAATAATGACCGCTTTCATGCTCGGAATGGCAAACGGAATGCATAGCGAAGATTCTCAACTAAAAGGCAATCAGAATTATACGGAACAGCATAAGAAGGATTGATTGTTGACTTTTTATTTTTAACTTAAAATACCGTGTGTTTTCTTGGAAAAAAATAAAAAAACACACGGTAAATGTTAATTTTTTTAATAGTTTTGGGCAAATTCCTACACAATTTTTAACTCCGTTTATGAATAAAAAGACCAAGTTTTTTAAAAACGTATTATTACTTCAGTTTATCCCCGTTTTTTTATTAGGTATTTTTATACTCTCTAATCCGAAAAGTCAAAAAGTAATCAGAATTAGAGAAATTCATCCTTATGAGTTTAATTATGGTGAATTGCTGCCTTTAATTTCTTTTGCTGTCTGCTGTATCGTTGCCCTTTTTACTTTGTTTCCAAAAACTCCAGAAGATGATGAAGAAATTGTAAAAAGAAAGCGTAAACAGAACTTTTGGAAATTTGCTTTCTATTGCAACGTTTTTTTATTGTTGGTCATTGGTATATTTTCAGTATTGGTTTTTCAAAAGGATGCTTTAATTATAGATCAGCCGGTTCATTTTTATGCAATTATATTTTCTAGATTCCTGCTTGTTATTGTAATTAGTTTGGTTGTTGCCTCTTTTTTATTAGCGGCTGGTATTTATTGGAAAACAAATAAATCATTAGCTACGGCTATTTTGGTATTTAGTTTCTTAATTCTAACCGTTTCGAGTGTTTTTGAATTGGCATTTGTTTCAGTATTTATAGAAAATTCAGAAAGACATTTTATTGCTAAAGGACAAAAACAAACAGGAAATCAAGAAGAAGTTTATGAAGATTATGGCGAGAGCGACGAAGGTGACGACGAAAGCGAAGACACTGCAGTTTTGTTGTATGATTCATGGATTTCTTTAATTGAGAATTGGGGCGGAACAAAAGGAGAGCATAATTTTTTTGGTGTTAGACAATCGATAGATTATAGTATGCAAAATCATATTGCAGAAAATGAAAATTATTATCTCGTACAATTCATTGATAGTTTAAGAAATAAGCCAGATAAGCTTTATTCTGAATTTGAAATGTATAAACGAGTATTTTATAGTGCTGTATCGGATGAAACTTATCAAGAAGCTAATTTTGATAAAATAGTAAATGGATTATTATTAGCCTATGAGGATATTGGAAGTCAAAAAGATAAATTGATTGAAATATATCGAGTTATGGGAACTGAGCAAAAAAATGGTCCGTATCAAGAAGAATATTTTTTAAAATTTGAAAGCTATTTTTCTCAGGAAACCATTCAAAAGATTAAAGATTTAAAAACTTCTGCAGATCAAGATGATTATACTAAAGCAGATTTGATGTGGTTCTATGGTTTTTGGGTCAGAAGAAATAATGAAGGGAATTTAAAAGAAGTAGCCTTGATTTTAAAAGAAATAAAAGAACATTATGAAAATTCTGAAGAATGATAAAATCTTATAAAATAATTTTAATCGTTCAGTTTTTTGTACTTATCGCATTAGGTTTTACCTTTTCTAAGGTAGAGTATGGGGAGTTTTTTCCTATAATTACAAAAATTCCATTATTCTTAATTGGCTTTTTTCCTCTTATTTTATTGGGAGTTTCTATTCTAGTACAGCGATTAGTAATAACAGTTATTTATTCGGACTTATCAAAAAATCATTCTGAAAAAGAAGGTGAAGATAAATTTTGGACCATTTCTTTTTTTACCTATGTAATTTTTGCGAGTTTTATGTTTTTAACTTCTCTCATTTGTATTGCTTTAAGTTTCAGAAGTGCAGCAGAAGAGTATAAAGTTTTTATTTTAAAGCTCTGTATTTTCGTAGTTCTTTTAATGGTAGTAAGCTTAATTATTGGTCTTTTTTTTAAGGTAAAAGAAAAGGTTAATGAAGTAAGTAAAATGCTTAGTTCTTTAATGGTTTTTCTTTCGCTAATTCTTTTTGGAGGAGCTTTCTTTATTGGGGTTGGAAGCATGGCTACTCCGGAATGCTATTTAAATGTAATGTTTGACGCTATAAAAGTAATGCCGTTAGTAGATGAAAGACTGGCTTTAGTTGATAGCAGTACTGTAGAGGAAACTGAAGTAATTGGAAATGGAGTGAAATATGTAGAGGATTATTATGGTTTTATAGATATGAATACCTCTAATGTAAAATCTACTGGATTTTTGAGGAATCGATATGATGAAGAATATAGCGATTCTAGAATAAGTAACGAGATAAAATTTTTCTTCAGAGATTTTTTGTATTTAAGGAAAAATCAGTCTTTAACAGGTTATAGAAATGAAACTAAAATTGGGTTACATATTGATGAATATGTATATGAAACTAAGCTTCTCACGGATAAGTTAAGAGAGAATCCTGATGAACTTAGAGATGCATATGAAAGTTATAGACCGATTTTGTTTGCGCTCTTATCAAGAAATATATACAACGATTCAAATCTAGATTTACTTATAGAGGTCTTGATCTCGAGCAGAGATGATATTTCTCGTGCTGAAAATGAAAATAAGGGTGAAATTGAAGTAATAGATATGATTTATAAAACAATGATTTATGGTGCTGAAAAAGAGTTTCCAAATCATCATTTTAATGAAATCAGCCCTTTTGTTTCAAAAAAAACGTGGGGTTTGATTACTAGAAATTCTAAGCAAAATACAAAAACTGACTACAAAAATAAAGCGACAGCAGTTTGGATTTACAGCTTTTGGGCAAGAAGAAGTCAGGAAGGAAACATGGATGTCGTTTATGCAATATTGAAAGATGTTAAACAGCATTATCAAGTTTTTGATTCTCAATGATTTTTATAAAAGACTGCTCCACGTAGTTAAAAAGGTTTCTGTAGCTTTTGACAAAGTTTTTAGCGCAATCTTGTCATTTCGACCGAAAGGAGAAATCTTCGCGAGTAATTCTACAAAGATTGGTAACATTCTAATCGCAGCTATTTGCGAAGATTTCTCCCTCGTCGAAATGAGAAACTATCTGTATAAAACCAAAAAACCGAAGCAAAAGTTTCGGTTTTTTTATTGGAGTTTGGAATTTCTTTATTAGAATTTAAAAAATTAATCAACCCACTTATAATATCTCGCCCCAATCAAATTTGGGATCTCTTTTTCGATTCGGTCTAGAGTCCATTCGTTTTTTGGAGTTCTGACGCTTTGTTTTTGTTCTTTTTTGTGAAGGCTTTCGTAAATATTGAAATCAATTTCTACACTTTCTTCCAGATTTTCAAAAAGCTTCACGTTTGCCAGTGCAGCTTTCCATTCCGGCTGGATTGTACCTTCAAAAACTTTCGATTTCGATCCGCTTCCGTAAGCTAAGAATCCAAATTGAGTTCCGGCGATTTCTTTATTGGTGTCATAAAAATGAGCCAAAGTCGATAACAATCCCATGAAAATAGAACCCGTATAAAGATTACCAATTAAAGACGAAGCCAATTCAGCAGGTTGTAATTTCTCGGTGACAAAATTTCTATATTCTTCAGATTTTGCAACTTCCTTAATTTTAAGCTGATAATCTGCAGACTCAATGTTTTCTGAAATGATTTTTTCGGCACTGTCTAAAGCGTAAATTTCAGATAACATACGTCGTCCCTGAAAAGAATAGGGAAGGTGCATGATGATGCTGTTCCAGGAATTGTATAAAGTTTCTGTAGTATTTTTTAGTTTCTTGAAGGAGAAATAAGCATTACGGGTACGATCCATATAACATTGGTTGGAGTACTGGCCGTCGAAAACCGGTTGGTCTTTATGGATTTCTATTTCGGCTTCTAAATTATCAAACCAAAGATCGTTGTTGGTGTTTTTGGTGATTTCTTCTTTAGAGAGGGTTCGGTACGGTTTAAAGAAGTCAAAAACTCCTTTTGTGCTGGTTGCCCAGTTTTCGTCAAAAGCGATAATTCTGGGGTTAGAAGTCACTAACATTGCAACTGCTCCGGCACCCTGGGTATATTCTCCGGTAGAGTTTAAATCGTATTTGGCAAAATCAGTTGTTACGACAATTGCTTTTTTGGCCGGATTCAATTTTACGAAGTCAATACAATTTTGCAAAGCGTCGACACCGCCAATACAGGCAAAAGTAAAATCGACTACATCACATTCCGCCAAAGTATTTTCTCTAAATTTTTGCTCCATCAAACTAATTAAAAAAGAACTGATCGGTTTAGAGCTGTCGATACTGCTTTCTGTTCCAACATAGATCCTGCTAATTTCGTTTAGGTTGATATTGTGATCCAGAATAAGTTTCGTTAAAGCATTGGCTCCAAAAACTACCGGATCCTGATGAACATCGGGTAAAGTCATTTTAATTAGTCCAAGGCCTTTTTCTAATTTTTCGGGTTCAATATTTCTGGCAGTCGCCAAAGTTTTTATAGGTAAATGTATGTTGGCTACATCAAAAGAAATAGCGTCAATTCCTGTTTTCATTGTCATTTTTTTTGAAGCCGATAAAGGTAAAATTATGCTCTTAAAATTCCCTTGTTTTCATTCAATAAAATTCGGGCTCGCTTTACTTTTGAGGAAAACAGAGCAAAATGGGGTGAAAAATAACAATTTGGTAATTATATAAAAACTAGGAATTCGTTAAAATCACTTGCGAAAAATTTCTATTTTCTTGTTTTTAAATAATTTGCAATAATATCACCGAAAGCTCTTTAAAATCATTATAAATAACAACGAAATGGTTGTAGTTCATGTCTAATTGCTTTATTTTTGTCTAATTTTTTAAAACAAACTACTTTAACACTTATGGCACAATCTGCACTATTGAATGCTTCCATCTTAAAGAAAGTGGCTATGGCTCTTTCGGGAATATTCTTAATCACGTTTTTAGCGCTGCATGTTTCCTTAAATTTTATTTCTATTATTAGTGAAGATGTTTTTAACGAAGCTTCTCACTTTATGGGATACAATCCGCTGATTCAATATGTAATGCAACCTGTTTTGGCAATCGGAGTAATTTTCCATTTCGTAATGGGATTTGTATTGACTGCTCAAAATAGCGCAGCAAGACCAATTGCTTATGCAAAATACAACGGAGCTGCTAATGCTTCTTGGACTTCGAGAAACATGATTATCTCAGGCTTAGTTATTTTGGCTTTCTTAGGATTGCATTTCTATGATTTTTGGTTTCCTGAAGTTACTTACAAATATATTGCAGGTACAGCACCGGACGCGACAAGATATTATGGAGAGCTAGTGCATAAGTTTCATGATCCAATCCGCACAGGTATTTACTGTATCTCATTTGTGTTATTAGGATTTCACCTTTGGCACGGATTCAGTTCATCTCTTCAATCCGTTGGGATGCACAATAAGTATTCTCGATTCTTAAGTAAAGTTGGTTATGGATTTGCGGTTGTAGTACCGGCACTTTTCGTTATCATCGCATTATTTCATCATTTCAATAATTAATATCAATTATAATGGCATTAGATTCAAAAATTCCAAATGGTCCAATATCGGACAAATGGACAAATTATAAAGATCATATTAATTTAGTAAACCCTGCTAACAAACGTAATTTAGATATTATTATCGTTGGAACAGGTTTGGCTGGAGGTTCTGCTGCGGCTACTTTGGCTGAGTTAGGATATAACGTAAAAGCTTTCTGTTTTCAGGATTCACCACGTCGTGCGCACTCTATTGCTGCGCAAGGTGGTATCAATGCTGCAAAAAATTATAAAGGTGACGGTGACTCTGTTTACAGATTATTTTATGATACTGTAAAAGGAGGTGACTACCGTGCACGTGAGGCAAACGTTCATCGTTTGGCTGAAGTTTCTGCTAATATTATCGACCAGTGTGTGGCTCAAGGGGTACCATTGGCTCGTGAATATGGTGGATTATTGGACAACCGTTCTTTTGGAGGAACTTTGGTTTCCCGTACTTTTTACGCACAAGGACAAACCGGACAACAATTATTGTTAGGAGCTTATTCTGCAATGAACCGTCAGATTGGTCGTGGAAAAGTAAAAATGTACAATCGTCACGAAATGCTTGACATTGTAATTGTTGACGGAAAAGCGAGAGGTATTATCGCTCGTAACCTTATCACAGGAGAAATTGAAAGACACTCTGCTCACGCGGTAGTAGTAGGTTCAGGAGGATACGGAAACGTGTTTTTCTTATCTACAAATGCTATGGGAAGTAACGCAACAGCAGCTTGGAAAATACATAAAAAAGGAGCGTTTTTCGCGAATCCTTGTTACACACAAATTCACCCAACTTGTATTCCGGTTTCAGGAGATCACCAGTCAAAATTGACTTTGATGTCTGAATCGTTACGTAATGACGGTCGTATTTGGGTTCCTGCAAAATTAGAAGATGCGAAAGCAATTCGTGAAGGAAAGAAAAAAGCAACTGATTTATCTGAAGACGAAAGAGATTATTTCTTAGAAAGAAGATATCCTGCTTTTGGTAACTTAGTACCTCGTGACGTTGCGTCTCGTGCTGCAAAAGAAAGATGTGATGCCGGTTTTGGTGTGAACAAAACAGGAGAAGCGGTTTACTTAGATTTCGCCGCTGCTATTAAACGTTACGGTGCTGAGGCTGCTCACGTAAAAGGATTGAATGAAAATGACAGTGCTTTAGTAACTAAATTAGGAACGGATATCGTAAAAAGTAAGTACGGAAACTTATTCCAGATGTACTTGAAAATTGTTGACGAAGATCCTTATGTAACGCCAATGATGATTTACCCTGCGGTTCACTACACTATGGGTGGTACCTGGGTTGATTATAACTTAATGACTACCATTCCGGGATGTTTCTCAATCGGAGAATCGAACTTCTCTGATCACGGAGCAAACAGACTTGGAGCTTCTGCCTTAATGCAAGGTTTAGCAGATGGTTATTTCGTATTGCCTTATACTATCGGAGATTATTTGGCTCCGGATATTAAAATGGGACCTATTTCTACAGATTTGCCAGAATTCGTAGAAGCAGAAAAAGGAGTAAAAGATCAAATCGAGAAATTTATCAATAATAAAGGAACTCATTCTGTAGATTATTTCCATAAGAAATTAGGGAAAATCATGTGGGATAAAGTAGGTATGGCTCGTAATGCAAAAGGTTTAGCCGAAGCTATCGAAGAAATTGCCGCTTTACGTGAGGAGTTTTATAAAGACGTAAAAGTACCTGGAAGTGCTAACGAATTTAACCAGGAATTAGAAAAAGCAACTCGTGTTGCCGATTTCTTAGAATTGGGAGAGTTGTTCGCAAAAGATGCTTTACACCGTAACGAATCTTGTGGAGGTCACTTCCGTGAAGAGTATCAAACAGAAGAAGGTGAAGCACTTCGTGATGATGAGAACTTTGCATACGTTGCAGCTTGGGAATACAAAGGAAAACCAAGTGACGCAGTATTACACAAAGAACCTCTGGTTTACGAAAACATCAAATTAGTACAACGTAGTTATAAATAGGGTTTAGTCCAAAGTCCTAAGTCCAAAGTCTTAAAGTATTAAGCTTTCGATTTTTGACTTTATGACTTTAGACTTTAAGACTTTTAAACTTATAGAAAATGAAACTTACATTAAAAATATGGCGTCAGAAAAACGCCCAAGATAAAGGAGGGATTGTTGAATATCCTATTGACGGAATTGAACCGGATATGTCTTTCCTTGAAATGCTTGACGTTCTTAACGAACAATTGATCAATAAAGGAGACGAACCGGTAGCATTTGACCACGATTGTCGCGAAGGAATTTGCGGAATGTGTTCTTTGTTTATCAATGGAGAAGCACATGGACCAGACAGAGGAGTTACTACTTGTCAGTTGCACATGCGTATGTTCAAAGATGGTGATACGATTTTTATCGAGCCATTTAGAGCAAAAGCTTTCCCGGTAATTAAAGATTTAGTAGTTGATAGAAGTTCTTTTGACAGAATTCAACATGCAGGAGGATTTATCTCTGTAAATACTTCAGGAAATACAATTGATGCGAATACAATTCCTATCAACAAAGACGATGCAGATAAATCTTTTGATGCTGCAGCTTGTATTGGTTGTGGAGCTTGTGTTGCAACTTGTAAAAACTCATCAGCAATGTTGTTCGTTTCTGCAAAAGTATCTCAATATGCTTTATTACCGCAAGGTAAAGTTGAAGCAGTTGACCGTGTTTTAAATATGGTTCACCAAATGGATGCTGAAGGTTTTGGTAACTGTACAAATACCGGAGCTTGCGAGGTAGAATGTCCTAAAGGAATCTCTCTTGAAAATATCGCACGTATGAACCGTGAGTATTTAGCAGCAAGTTTGAAAGGATAATTTAAAACGTATCTTTTTAGTTATATAAAAAAGCATCCGCTATATGGCGGATGCTTTTTTTTTGTACTATTTTCACATCATATTAATATATAATACTTATAACAAAATTATTAAATGAAAAGAATTTTACTGTTTATTATGCTGGCTTTCAGTGTTGAAAATTATGCGCAGGTTGCTGTTTCTCCATCTTATAGAGGGGCAGATGAAGAATTTGAGAATGGAGAATTGGAGAAATTTAAGAGTACAACGACGATTTTTGTTTTGCCTCAGTTAAATAGCAAAGAATCATATGAAAAAATTTTAAAAGAAGTTTGGACAGTTACCCCTTTTAAAGTGGTGGAGTATAAAGACTTTAAAGAGTTAGATTACCTGGATGGAACTTATTCATTTGCAAAGCTGGAAGGAGATGTAAAAGTAAGTTCAAAGGGAGGTGTATTTGTTCATACTAATTTAGGATTAAAAATTTTTGATAAAGAAAAATTTGATAAAGGGTTTAAAAAGATAAAACCTGATGCTAAAAATTACGATATAAAAGTGAATGGTGTTTATGAGGGGGCTACAAGCTACATCGCAAAATTTCCCCTTTCTGTTAAGCCTGCTTTTCTGCTTGACGCCATGAAAGCACTAACTAGTGAAAAAGCAGCTATTATTTATAACCGAATGTATACTGAAAGCAGTTTTACTAATACTAACCTTGGAATGTTGAAGAATTATTTTCAGAACATTAATGAGATGATTGGTAAAGGAGGGCATTGTGGACTTTATGATGATTATGTAAATCCAGAGGTGAAAAATTTAAAAGAAAGTACCCTTTATATTCCTGAAGCATATATGATGGAATTTAATTCTTGGAAAGGTACAGAAAAACTTAGAGACGAAAAAGATCTTAAAGAGTTGGTAGAAGATTATAAATATAAATTTCAGTTTATAAGAGACGAGGATCTGGAGAAAAAGATTTTGAATAATGAGGAGATTTATTATTTGAGATATGTAAGTATGAATGCAAACAAATATCTGCAAGTTGTAAATGCCAAAACAGGTTTGCCGGCCTATTATTTTTATGGTATTGCGACCTATAATTTAAAGGATAATGATTTTGAGAGAATCAGTAAGGCTGTTTCCAAATATAGTTCGAAATAATACAAAAATGCATCCGTCCAATGGCGGATGCATTTTTTATATCCTTATTCGTAATAGAATTGCGAAGCGCTTATTTCCTGTTTTTCTTTTCCTTCGGGCTGGATGAAACAGTTTAAAGTGGTTCCGCCTACCTGATCAAAATAGCTGATGTTGAACTTGTGAAACCCTTTTTCAAGTTTTACGGCTCCGTAGGCCTCGTTGAGCCAATGTATTCCGTCGTTATTTACGATCAGTTCATTGTCGATAAAAAGCTTTGACCCGTCGTCTGAGAGCGTTGAAAAGGTATAATTTGCAGTTTCCGGTACGTAAATATATCCGTCGAATTTTAGGCCAATATAGCGCTCTTTTTTCGTTTTCCACTTTTCACTGCTCACAGTGCCTTCAAAGATCCCCGAATTCACAGGTTTTGCTAATTCTAAGTCCTGAACCTGCTGAAATAAGGTTCCGATAAAGTATTCGTATTTTAAACCTTGTTTGGTTGGTTTTACCGCTAAAGCAGGTTTTAAATCCGGATTTCGAATTATTATCTTGTTGATAGAACTTTTTCTTCCACCTGGGCTAATCTGAACTGTTTTTACGGTTCTGAATTCTCCTTTTGGAATGTGTATCGTGACAGGTTTTTCATAAAGGTTTGCGGTTTCATCCGGATTATAGCCATCAATCGTGTAGAAAATCTGTCCATTTTTAATGGTAGGTTTTAGATCCAGTACATATTCGGAGGCAATTAGAGCCGTTTCATTTGCTCCAAACGGTGTTGGGACTTTGTATAATCTTTTCTGTAATTCCAGTTTTTCTAAATGATGAGGCATGCGATTCAGAACAAAATTATCGTAATTTTTATTTTGTGGTGCTGTCCAGGCAGTTTCTGCCAAAGCAAACATTCGGGGATAAAGTTGATAATTTAGTTTGGCAGGGCTCGTTAAATATTCTGACCATAAATTAGACTGTACACCCATGATGTATTTTTGTTCGTCAATCGTTAAACTGTCCACCGGAGTCGGGTTGTAGTTGTACATTTTTTCGACCGTGACTAATCTTCCCACTGTTAAAGGTTCATTTGGAGAATACGCCTGATTGTAATCCAGATACAAAATGTGCTCCGGATTCATGATGACAAAGTGTTTTTGTTTGGCAGCGGCAATTCCGCCCGATTCTCCGCGCCAGGACATTACTGCTGCGTTTGGAGTTAATCCGCCTTCGAGCATTTCGTCCCAACCAAGAATTTGTCTTCCATTATTGTTCAGGAATTTTTCTATTCTGGTGGTAAGATAAGTTTGTAATTCATGTTCGTTTTTCAATCCTAATTCTTTGATCTTTTTTTGACAGTTTGGACATTCTTTCCATCTGGCTTTTGGGCATTCGTCACCACCAATGTGAATGTATTTGCTAGGGAATAACGCCATGACTTCGGTTAAAACATCTTCCAGAAAAGTAAAGGTTTCTTCTTTTCCTGCACAGAAGATATCTTCAAACACTCCCCAGTATTCAATAACTTTATAAGGACGATCGGGAAAACAGGATAAATTTGGATAAGCGGTAACGGCTGCAGTGGCATGTCCCGGCATTTCGATTTCGGGGATCACATTGACATAATGTTCTTCAGCAAATTTTACCACGTCCTTGATTTCTTCCTGAGTATAAAAACCTCCATACGGATTTCCGTCAAAAAAATAAGGGAATCTTTCGAACTTGTTTCCTACTAAAGTCTGGGCTCTTTTGGAGCCTACTTCAGTTAGCTTCGGGTATTTTTTAATTTCAATTCTCCAGCCCTGATCGTCAGTTAAATGCCAATGGAAATTATTTAATTTATAACTGGACATCTGAGCGATAAAATCTTTTATAACGTCAACACTAAAAAAGTGACGGCAAACGTCTAAATGCAGGCCTCGGTAATCGTATCTCGGTTCGTCTTCTATTGTAACACAAGGAAGTTTTATTTCCTGATTTTTAGGTTTGTTCGGGAGCATGTGCAGTAAACTCTGAACTGCATAAAATAGACCCTCTTCACTTCCGGTAACGGTTATTTTTTTTGGAGTGATGACAATTTTGTATCCTTCTTTTTTTAGAGAGGAAGCAGGATTTTGTGTTATGAATAAAACATCGATAGTGCTTTTTTTCTTTGAGGTGTTAGCATTTATGGCAGACTCCAACAGCTTTGCCGTTTTTTGTTCTTTAGCGCTGTATTTATTCTTTTCAAACAGTACTTTAATTTGTCCGTTGAAACGAATACTGTCTCCGGTTGCCTTATAAAAATTGGGAGCCGGAATGATTGAATTATTAGTTGAGGAAGTTTGAGCACTTCCAAAAGAATAACAAAATAGTAAAAGAAGAAAAACACTTTTTTGCATGGTTACTTTTTGAGTTTGTTAAACAAATATAAGGTTTGTTGGTTGAGTTGCATTTTTTTTGCAAAATCGATTTGCATTTAAAAGTCTTTATAATAGATGAATTAACTTTTTTATTACATTGTATTGTAATTTGTTTCGCAATAATATTGCATTAATTGTTTACATTTGCTTTACTAAAAATGAACTTGCATGAATAATGATAATGAAGTGGTTAATTACACCAAGGAAGAACGTAAAAATCTTATTTTAAAAGAGATTAACCTGCACACCCGTGTAAGTTTTGAAACCCTTTCGGCTAAATTATTTGTTTCAGAAGATACTGTGAGACGAGATATTAATGAACTTGAATCAGAATCTTTATTGATAAAAGTAAAAGGTGGTGCGATGACAAAAGCCTATCACCATTCTTCTTCCAATCAGACTTATGCAGGTGAAGCAAAACAAACCATTGCACAGAAAACTTTAGGTTTACTTCGTGATGGTATGGTTTTATTGCTTGGTGGAGGAACAACCATCAGAGAGTTTATCCGATTGATTCCCGACACTTTAAATCTGACTATTTTTACCGTTACTGTTTTATCAGCGGTGGAACTTCTGGACAAACCCAATGTTAAAATTATCATGATTGGCGGCAGCATTTCGTCGTACAGCCAAATGTGTGTGAGCGGCGATGTTTACAATCAACTGGCTAATATTAAAGTCGATTTGTTAATATTAGGAACCAATGCCTTAGACATCGAAGGCGGCTTTTCGGATTCTGACTGGGAAACAGTCCAGGTTAAAAAAGCAATGATTCAGGCTTCTGAAAAAACAGCCATTCTTACGATTTCTGAAAAACTGGATACGGTTTTAAAAATGAAAATTGCCAACTTATCCGAAGTTGATTATGTGGTGACGGAAGTAGATCCCGATCACGAAAAACTACAGGCGTATAAGAAGGCAGTTCCCAGTTTAGTCTTTGTTTAATCCCAGTTTTTTAGTAAAAAGTTGATCCAGTTTTGATGAAAGATTTTGTTTAAATCTTCGTCAGTATACCCATGCTTTTTAAAGATCAGAACTAGTTTCTGCAAATCGGCAATAGTGTTTAAGTCGTGCGGAGATTGCTCTGTACCAAAAGCACCATCAAGATCAGAACCTACACCAATATGATTGGCATTTCCGGCCAATTGGCAAATGTGATCCATGTGTTTGAAAACAGTTTCGAGATTGCAGTTGGTTTCCTGTGGGGTCGAAACTCCTCTCTCCCAATTCGGAACCAGCATCCAGGCATCTAAAGCACCTCCAATAACTGCTCCACGCGAAATCAAGGCCTTGATCATTTCGTCGCTGTACTGACGGTTGTGATCTACCAGACTTCGGCAATTGTTGTGGCTTGCCCAAACAGGTCCGTTGTAGTGGTCTAATGCCTGCCAGAAAGCATCATCACACAAATGAGTGGCATCCAGAATAATGTTCAAGCGTTCCATTTCTTTGAGTAAATCAAGTCCGTTTTGCTGCATTTTTCCGGTGGTATCCGTTCCGTTTGCGTATCGGCCGGGGCCATAATGTGCGGGTCCGATAGCGCGTAATCCGTACTGATATGCTTTTTCCAAGTAAGAAATATCAATAATAGAATCAGCGCCTTCTAAACTTAAAATATAGCCAATCGGCTTTTTATCATTTGGGGTTCCGTCATTCCATAAATCGATCTGCTGCAGTAATGATTTTTTGTCTGTAATGGGGGTTATTTCTCCGGCTTCTTCCATGGCTTTGTACCAGGCGAGCTGCCCTTGTGTTTGTGCCCACGCCTGATCAGCAGAGTTCCACCCGGGAATAAGGCTGTCGGGTTTTACAAATCGTGCAATTTGAGTGGCAACTACAATTCCAATATTTCCTTTTCGCAAATCAGGAAAAGAAACAGTGGCACGTTCGCGATCGGGTTTGTCTGTCATGCCTTTTTCTAAATGGCGTAAAGTGGGAACATCGTTTCGTAGGTCTCTGTTCCATTCCATCGCATTCATGCTAAGGTCTAAATGGGCGTCTATTATAAACATAGTATTTTAAGGTTCTGAGGTTCTAAGGTTCTGAGGTTTTCTACAAGGTCTATAGTCTTTTTTCTTTTCTCTTGGTTCTATTCTCTTTCCGCTTCGTTCTATTTTCTATTCTTTTTTCTGCGACTAGATGTTAATTTTTCTACTGCGGGCTGTAATGAGCCACTGATCACAAATATGCTGTTCGCTATTGACTACCTGAACGGAATCATACAATGCACAAGTGGGACAAACGTGGTAGGGCTGCGCATAAATGGTATCCCCAATCGCATAGTTGTTTTCACCACGATTTTCGATGACCAAATGCTCTTCAGAATGTGAAATTGGGATTAGGTTGTCATCATTTAAAATGACCAGTCTTTTATCGATAGGGTTTTCAGAAGCGACTGCTTTGTACCCAATGTCGATACAAAAAGTAGTATTGGTTGGTTTTGAGATGATGGTTCCAACGATTACCAAAGCCGGTTCGAAATTTTGCTCCGGTAAGTTAATTTGATAGTTGGAATCCCAGAAGACAAAAGTTCCCGGACTACATTCTACATTTTTCTGTGTGGCGTAAAAAGGAAAGGTGTTAGATCCTCCGGCTACAATTTTTAATTCATAACCCAGTTTTTTCTGTAGAGCTTCGATTTCTTCGTTTATGCTAAAGAAGATATTTGAGGCGACCGAATTTCGATGTTCAACATCTCCTTTCAGATGACCATCATACAGATGAATACCTGCAAAATGAATATTTTTAAGCTTGATAATTTCATCAATCAGCGCTTCCCAGTTTTTAGAAATTGAAATTCCGGTTCTGTTCATCCCGGAGTTCAGATCCAGGTAAAGGGTAAGTTTTAGGTTGTTTTTGTGTGCAGCGATATCCAGTGCTTTTGCCGATTCGTAATTGTCAACAATGGTTGAAAAAGTGGTAGCAGGATATTTTTTAAGTAACGAAATCCATCGCTCTTTTTTATTGCCTACAGGCTGATAGGCGAGAAGTACGTCTGCAATTTCGTGTATGGCAGCAAGCTCTGCTTCGGCAATGGTCGCACATTTAACTTTGTTGATGTTATAGGTTTTAAACAAGTCCAGAATCTCTCCAATTTTATGGGTTTTGATGTGTGGCCTTAATTTCTGAGTATCGCCGTTCACAGATTCTATCAGACGTTCAATGTTGGTCTGAATACGATCTTCGTAAACGGCCAAAAATGGGGTGTCTACACGGATTTCGGAGCTAATTTTCCACCAATTGTTTTGCATAACTTAGTTTCTTGTTTTTTTGACAACTTCAATTAAATTCTGAAAAGCCTGAAGCGACTGCTCATAATTTAAATCGAGCATCATTTCTTTTGTAAATAAGTTAGAACCAATTCCAACGCAAACCACTCCCGATTTGAACCATGATTTCAGGTTGCTTTCTTCTAAGGTTACGCCGCCGGTCGGCATTATTTTTAAATTTGGAAAAGGGGCTCTGATGGCTTTTACATATCCGGGACCACCAATTTTATCGGCTGGAAAAAGTTTTACAATTTCGGCACCTAATTTATTGGCGTGGAGTATTTCGTTTAAGGTCGCGGCTCCGGGAATCCAGTAAATATTGTTTTTGAAACAGTAGTTCCCAATTTCCGGATCGGTATGTGGACAAACGATACAATCTGCTCCTAACTGATGAAAGGTTTCGGCATCCTGAACGCTTAATATTGATCCAACGGCTATCTTAACCTCTAAATTATTTGCTTTTTTAAAATGGATCATTTGGCTAAAAACTTCTTTAGCATCAGTTGCACGAGCAGCAAACTCGATAATTTTTATGCCAGCATCAGCCGCCGATTGCAAAACTATTTGGGCTGTTTCAATGTTGATTTGTGTCACTAACGGAAGTACACCTTGCGTTTTTAATATGCTGTACATGTTTTTGTTTTATCTGTTAATTCTGTTACTTGAGCCATTTTTAATAAAATGATTTACTTCATCAGGAGTGCTTATCGCGAAATCTCCATGAATACTTTGTTTGATGACACCACAGGCAGTTGCCCACTCGATGCAATCCTGACCGGATAATTTATGAGTCAGTCCGTATAATAATCCTGCGTTGAAGGCATCACCGGAACCTATCTGATCTGTTACCGCATGAATTTTATGTTCAGATGTCTGATAGAAATTGCCTTCATGAATGAGTAATCCTTTGTATAAATGTGCCGGCCCGTCAGACTTTCTGAAACTCATGGCGAGTGTTTTTAGAAAAGGCATTTTTGCTTTTAACAATTCGAATGTTTTCTGAAAACGATCGGCATCCGATTCTTTCGCATCGGTTTTGATTCCGAAATAAATTTCAATCGCATCTAAATCGGCGACTGTAATGGTGCTGTATTGAAGCAGATCAGGCATGACTTCTGACGGATGTTTTCCGTATTGCCATAATTTGGAACGGTAGTTAAAGTCGGAAGAAATAGGGAGGCCTTTTTGATGTGCCGCGAGAATAGCTTCTTTACAAACCAGAGTTGCTTCATGCGAAACTCCCGGACTTATTCCGGACCAATGAAAATGGGTTACATCGGCCAAAGCCAGGTCCCAGTTAATCTGATCTTTTTGTATGGTTGCAAAGGACGAATTGCTTCGGTCGTAAATCACTTGTGATTGTCGGATTTGATTTCCGGCTTCGACAAAATATAAACCTAAACGGTCTCCGCCATAAACACATTTGGAGGTGTTTACTTTGTATTTCTGAAGTTCGTTTACAGCCAATTGCGCTAAGTCATTTTGAGGTAATCGGGTAATGTAATCGGTAGGTATTCCAAGTTGGGAAAGCAAAACACAAACATTTGCCTCGGCACCGCCCACGTAAACTTTTATTTCGTTGGCTTGTGTAAATCGATTTCCGTTGGCAACATTCATCCGGAGTAATAATTCACCGAAAGTTGCGATTTTTGTTTGTGAGGTATTTGTATTCATGTTTTTTGTTTTTTTGCCACAGATTATATGGATTTCAAGGATTTATTAAAGGTACGGCTAATTTTTTTTAGCCCACTACTCGAGCGATAGCGGACAGGCGAAGCAATTCACGAATTTTTAATTTACTGCCGTAGTGGTGAAATTCATAAATTGTTTCGTTTGTTCGTCACAACGGACGGAAAAATAATCCTTTTTAATCCTGTAATCTGTGGCATAACTTTTTTTAATATAATTCGAAAACGGCTTCAACCTCAACAGGAATATTGTCCGGTAAAGAGCCCATTCCTACAGCGCTTCGTACTCCAATTCCGTTTTCGGGTCCCCAAACTTCAGCAAATAATTCACTGCAGCCGTTTATAACGTACGGATGTCTTAAGAACTCGCCATTGCAGTTTACCATTCCGAGTACTTTTATCACTTTTTTTACTTTGTTCAGGCTTCCAAAATTGGTTACAATTGTAGAAAGCATGGTTAATCCGACTTGCCTTGCTGCTAATTTTCCTTCTTCGATGTCCATGTCATCGCCAATTCGGCCAATGATTAAGGATTTGTCGTCTCTAACTGGCCCGTGACCTGAAAGGTATAAATATTTACCATCAACTAAATAGGGTTTGTATATTCCTAAAGGCTGTGGTGCCGGAGGAAGAGACAATCCAAGGGTTTCAAATTTTTCTTGTGGTAATAAATTCATGATATTAATGTATTATAGAGTTTAAAATAAAAACGAAAATGATTCCTAAAACAGATACTAAGGATTCCATAACGGTCCATGATTTGAAAGTATCTTTCAGGCTGATGTTAAAATATTCTTTGAACATCCAGAAGCTTGGGTCGTTTACGTGAGAGCACATTAAACTTCCTGCTCCAACAGACAGTACTAACAGGTTAGGATCAAGTCCGGCAGTTTGTAATAAAGGCAATAGAACCGTGGCGGTCATTAATCCGGCCGCTGTTGCTGAACCTACGCAAACACGAATAATTGCTGCCATCATCCATGCCAATAGATAAGGATGAATGTTTATTTGTGTTAAAGCTGTAACGATGGTTTCGTTTACGCCACTTACAATCATGACTTCTTTCAGACCGCCGGCTCCTCCAACAATTAAAACGATTAAGGCAACATCTTTTATCGCAACAGCATAGTCTTCCATTACAGAGGTGATGCTGCGGTTCATTCTGACACCTAAAGTATAAGTACAGATCAGTAACGAGATCAGCATGATCATGCTAGGTTCACCAATTGTTTTGCAGATATCAGCCAGAGTTTCATTTTTAGAAATCATAGGTGCTATCGAAGTCACTGTTAATCCGAAAACCGGAAATAAAGCAGAAAACAAACTCAGAGAAAAACTCGGAAGTTTGCCTTCGTTTACAACTTCTTCAACATTTAAGATCTCGTGATCCGATTCGGTTTTGATGTTTTTGAGTAAATTCGAAAACAATAAACCTGCAATAAAAATGGTTGGTATGGCAATGATAATTCCATAAACTAAAACGAGTCCAAGATCGGCATTAAAAATACTGCTTAATGCCATGGGTGACGGATGTGGGGGTAAGAAACCGTGTGCTACTGAAAGCGACGCCAGCATTGGAATACCTAGATATACTTTTGACAGCTTAAATTGATGGGCTACTGAGAAGATTAAGGGTACTAACAAAACAAAACCAACACTATAAAATAGAGGTATCCCAACAATAAATCCGGTAATCATTAAGCCAAGGCGAACGTATTTTTTACCCGTCCATCCCATAACCGTTTTGGCAATGACATTGGCGGCGCCTGATGAAACGGTAAGTTTACCAATACAGGTTCCGAAAACAATAATCAGCGTAATAGATCCTAACATTTCGCCCAAACCTTTTTGTACAGTTTGCGATAAAGTGTTTATTGGCAGGCCTAAAAAAAGGCCCGCTAATAAAGCTGTTATGATAAAGGCAATAAACGGATTGATTTTAAGCCAGGCGATCTGGATGATTAAAAACGCAATGCATGCCGTAAGAATTAAAATGCTCATTTATCTATTTGTATTATTAACTCCGTTGCGAGTATTTCGTATACATTTTATCAAACACATAGTGACCAGGTGTTACTGCAAGTGGAACTCCTTTTCAGGATTGCAGGAGCTATGGCTCTATGTGTTTAAATCAATTGTATCAACGGTTATTGTTTTTATTTATCCCACCAGATTCTTGTTGTAAAAGCATCAGCTCCCTGACGTTTTACCGCATCAGCTAAGTTACTTGAATTCACCGAATATTCACTTACCGGGTATTTGATACGTCTCGGAATGGTTCCGTTTGTAACATTTCCGGGAAAGTTTATCGGCACTAATGCCGGGTATCCGGTTCTTCTCCAGTTGGCATAAATTTCCTGCTCGTCTACAAACAATGCAATCCAGATCTGGCTGTGTATCTGACTCATTTTTTGATCAAAAGTTCCCGCCACATTATAAGGATTCAACGTTAGGTAAGGAGTTGCGTCGGTAATGGCATAAGCCGCACCGTAAATTCCCATGTTCAGGAAAGATGCTTTTACCGCTTTTTCGTATAGATCTTTATCGGTTTCAGCGGTGTACCATCCTCTTATGGCTGCTTCGGCCAGGTAAAGATTAGTCTCGGCATTGCTCAGGATCATCATCGGAGCATCGTATCGGAACACAGTACTTTGGTTTGGTTCAGAATAAGTGCCTTGTTCCGCTGGTGACGGAGCAGTTTTAGTTCCGTTAGGAAAACCTTTTTGTACAGCAGGATCTGTATTTTGTACCGTTCCCTGCCAAACACCAGAATAAACACTAAGTCTTGGGTCAGCTGTAGTTTTTAGTACATCGATGAAAGTTTTGGCCAGTTTTCCGCCTTCTGTGTTTTTTTGTCCGAAGGAGTCCTTGGCAAAATCAAGACTTCTGGAGTCAATACCGGCAGGATTCCTGTTGAAATCATTTGGGCCATCTGTGTATTTAATCAGTGCATTGTCAGCTGCGTTTACGATTACTCCGCCGGTAATGGCTTTTGTTACCCAGGTTTTGGATAATGCAGGATCAACTTTTGAAAGTCGTAAACCAAGACGAAGTATTAAAGAGTAAGAAAACTTCTTCCATTTGGCGATATTGCCTTCATAAATAAAATCGGCTTTACCAAAACTTGCTTTGGCTGGATCTAAGGCTGCTGCCGCTTCATCAAGTTCTTTTAGTAAGTCCTTGTAGATGAATTCCTGACTGTCATATTTTGGAAGAAAATGTTCGTTAGTATAAGCTTTTGATGCCTCGGTATAAGGAATGTCTCCATATAAATCGGTCATACGGTGGTAGATATAGGCTTTCCAGATTCTTGCGATATTGAGTTTGTTGCTCTCGACCGGATTATCTTTTAAAGTGTTAATTACCGTTTGGATTTCATTGACTGCAGTTGGATAACCTCTGTTGAAGTAAGCAGAATAGTAAGACTCGTTGTTTAAGTACTTGTCTCCCACACCTGATGCTTCTTTATAGGTCGCATAATGTTGCAGCATACCACCGCATTGCAGCACATTTGTAAAGAAGTAATTGTTGTTTAAACCATCAAGCTGTGACTGACTAAAAATAAAAGTCGCATTTGGTACTTCAACAGAATTGGGGTTGGTGTTGATTTCTTCAAAATCTTTGGTACAGGCTGTCATACTTCCTAAAAGTATACCTGCCATATATAAAATGGTTCTCTTTTTCATGGTTTTGTTCTTTAAAATTTAACATTTAAACTTAGTCCGAAACTTCTTGTTCTAGGTACTCCAAATTGTTCTATACCCTGAGCATTTCCTGCACTAAACACAGATTCAGGATCCACATTTGGAGTTTTCTTGTAAAGAATGAACAGGTTTCTTGCAATAAAAGAAACTGAGGCTCCCTGAAGTTTGGATAAAAAACCGAATTTTTCAATTGGCAGTTGATAGCCAATAATCACTTGTCTTAGTTTTATGAAACTGGCATCGTAAACGAAATAAGAAGATATGTTTCTTAAACCGTCATAATAAGTTCTTAGATCTGCCGGCGCAATAACCATATTTACAGGATTCCCTTTAGGATCAACACCTGAAATTGGCAATCCGTTCTCACGACCTTCCAGTGTCATTTTGGTCAACCCCATACGGGTTCCGTACAAGTCTGTTCCGGAGTATAAATCTCCACCAAATTTACCGTCAATTAAAAAGCTGAACGATACTGATTTGTATTTAAATTCATTACTGATACCTGCCGACCAGGGATGAACACCCTGACCCAATTCTTCAAGAGGACCTTGTGCGACAGTTGCGGTATTGCCGCTTACATTATACACTGTGTTGCCATTGGCATCTTTAAGAGGTTTGTAACCTTTTATAGTACTGTAAGGACGGCCAACGTCGCTGTTCACGGTGACATATCCGTTTACAGAAGTTGCCATAGTAAGCGAATTTAATTGACCTGTAAGTGATTCAACGGTGTTCTTGTTATAAGATCCGTTGATGCTCGCTTCCCATGAAAAGTTATCGTTGTTAATGATTTTTCCGCTCAGTAAAAGTTCCACTCCGGTATTTTTCATTTTTCCAAGATTCAGTAAAGCGGTTCTTGCTCCTGAGGCGTTGGAGATGGTAGTTTCTACAATGTCATTTGTGGTTTCACGGTTGTACCAGGCAAAATCAAGATTTAAGCGATTGTTGAAGAATCCCATGTCTGTTCCAACCTCCACAGTTGTTGAAGTTAATGGACTTAGTGTCGAATTTGGAACTCTTGAACCTGTTGTACTTTGTAAGTATTGACCGTTATGTCCGCCCTGAATCATAGAGTAGGATTGGTTTAAGGCGTATGGGTCCGGAGTAGCTCCACCAACTTGTGCCCAGGAAGCTCTTACTTTGCTAAATGAAATCCATTCCGGCATTTTTACAATGTCTGAAAGAATTACGCTTGTTCCTACTGACGGATAGAATATCTTATTGTTGTCTTTTGAAAGGGTAGAAAACCAGTCCTGACGACCTGTGAAGTTTAGGAAAACCACATTTTTGTAATCTAAATCTGCGGCAGCGTACACAGAATTTGTTTTGGTTTTTCCGTAAGGATAGGCATAGGTTATGGTGGCTAAGTTGGTTAAAGAGTAGAAGTCGTCTAATACAAAATTTGATCCGTCTATTCTCACTTCATCTCTTACATTGGTACGGGAGTTAACTCCAAGCAAAGCATTCAAAGAGAAATCTTTGTATATGTTTTTCTTAGTGTAGTTCAGAATGGCTTCAGAGTTTAAATTGGATAATTTAACTTTTGATCCCTGTCCGTATCCAACAGGATTGTTTAAACTTGTTTTAGGAATATAGGCGTAAAAATCGTAATTCGTATAGTCTTGTCCAATTCTTCCCTGAAGGAATAATTCAGGAGTAAAGTTCACTTTTACGTTTAGCATACCGATAAAGCGGTTTTTAGTATCGCTGTTTTTAATTTTATTAACGGCGAAGTAAGGGTTGGTAGCCACTGCAACGGGATTCCAGGCTATCTCTCTGCCATTCGCATCATAACCCGGAGAAAGATTTCTAATGTCGACTGTATTGCCGATCATATAAGTTGCCCAGTTCGGATTTGCTTCTGCATCAGATACTGTAGTTCTGTTCTCTGTTTTGTCGATATTGTATTGTGCGACAACGTCAAATTTTAACCAGTTTGTTACGTTAACATTACTTGCTATGTTGACACTTTTTCGATTAAAAGAAGTATTAGGTACAATACCCTGATTGTCCATATTCATAAAAGAAAGACGTCCGGATGCTTTGTCGGTTCCTCCTGATAAAGCAAGTGAGTTGATAAAAGTAGTTCCGGTTTGGTAGAAGTTTTTAATGTTATCTTTTTGAGGAGAGTAAGGTCTTTTTACACCGTCGAACTGAATTACGTCTGTCCCGTCCATTTTAGCTCCCCACGACCAGCGTCCGTATTCTATAGCCTTTGCTTGAGTTAATGGCTTTTGTCCTGCATCTCCGGATCCGTATTCATATTGCCAGTCCGGTTTAATAGCTGGAGTTTCAAAAGTAAAGGAAGTGTTGTATTCTGCACCAATTCCTTTTTGAGCTGATCCTCTTTTAGTCTGAATTAAGATCACACCGTTTGCAGCATTTGCACCATACAGTGCGGCAGCGGTTCCTCCTTTTAGTACCGTGATGCTTTTGATGTCATCTGGATTGATAACAGAAGTACCATCACCACGGTCTACGTTAATTCTTGGTGATCCCGGTGCATTTCCGGTACCCGGTAAGTTTAATTGTGTATTGTCTATTGGCAGGTCGTTTACAACGTACATCGGTTGATTGTTTCCGTTTAAGGAACCATTTCCACGAATTACAACTCTGGTTGATCCGGTTGGCCCTGTTGCAGTACCACTCACGTTTACACCGGCAATTTTTCCTGCAAGGGCACTGGTGATATTCGTTTCTTTGGCTTTTGTAAATTCAGTTCCTTTAAGTTCGGTTACAGCATAAGAAATTGCTTTTGTACTTTTTTTAACTCCCAGTGCAGTTACTAAAACCTGTTCGAGTACATTTTCGGCAGGTTTTAAACTTATAACTACATCTGTGATCTTATCTAGTTTATACTCTAAAGTTCCGTAACCCATGTAAGAAATGATGATGTGAGTTTCATTTTCCGGAACATTTAGTTTAAATTTTCCTGTTTCATCGGTTATAGTAGCTGTTTTCGTATTGCCTTTGGCGTAAATAGTAGCTCCGGCAATTGGCATTCCATCGTCCTGACCAATGACTTGGCCCGAAATTTCAATCTGACTGCTTTTTTGTTCAAAGAGATGCGTTTTAATTGCAGTCTCTTTTGCATTTACTGAGAAGATTACTCCCCCAATAAATACTAATGAAATTAGCTTTGCTTTCATAATACTTTGGTTTTCATGTTTTATTTTGGTTTTTATTGGCGATCAAATATATAGATAATTTCTATTAATTTGCATTTTTTTTGCACAAAGTGCATTTTTTTTGCAATATTTTTTTCTGAAGTGTTTTTATAATCCAAAAGAAATGAGGTTTCTAAAGGTGTTCTGAGAAAATTTTGCAGAATGAGTTTTTTTGGAAAGAATTTATTTTAATCTTAAAATTCGTATTTTTAGAATAAGCAGTTTGGGGAATTCGGTTCGTTTTGGATCGCGGTAGCCTAAAAAAATACCATCCATAATTCAAGATGAATTACGAATGGTATTAGGATCAACATGAAAGGATTTGTGTTTGATGTTATTTAGTAGTTTAATCTACATCCCACCAAACTTTAGCAAGCCAGCTGTTATTGTTGTATTTGGCACCTGCCGCTAAATAATTCTCCTTGTTACTTGTGGATTCTTCAGGAGGATAAGGCATTCTGGTAGGCATAACTCCGTTTGTGGTTGATCCTACATTTGTTATTTTGACCAAAACCGGAAAGTTTGTTCGCCTGTGATTGCTGTAAGCTTCCATTCCGTTTAAAAATAAAGTGAGCCATTGTTGGGTTGCAATTTCCTCCAGTTCTTTTCCAGGAGTCAGGTTTTTTGTCGCTAAGAAGGCGGTAATGGCATTGTTGTCGATAATGGAAGCGTCTTTAAAAATAACCCATTGTCTGATTCCGGCTTCCATTCCTTTTTTATAAAGATTTTTGGTGTCGCCTGTATAGAGATTTCTAAAAGAAGCTTCTGCTAAAAGCAGTTGTGTTTCTGAATAAGTAAGATGCAGGTATGGAGCGCTGTTTTCGTATAAATAGGGCTGCAATCTTGAAATATTGCTGCCACCGCCCGGGAAATTGTAGCCGTACATGTTCGGATTAATAGCCACATAATTACCGTTAGGAGCAGGTAAGAACCATATTTTTTTTCTCGGATCGTCTCCCAATGCATCAAATAGGGTGGTAGTAGGACGGTCTGTTAGTTCGTTACCTTTTAAGGCATGAGACAGTCCGTTGCCGTTGTTCACCGCTCCAACTGTTTCCGGAAGAGTGGCGTCGTGTTTCATGTAGCAATTATCATCGTTGCTTGTGAAAATACCATTTGCAACTGCTTTTTGAATTTGCTCTTTGGCGAGGGCAGGATCTACTTTTGAAATTCGCATCGCGCAGCGCAGTCTTAAGGAGCTGATCATTTTTTTCCATTTAGATACATCCCCTGCATAAAATATATCTCCTTTTATGGGATCGGTTCCAGATTGTATCTGGTTGTAAGCCTCATCTAAAACTTTAAAAAAGTCAGTGTAAATATCTTTTTGACTGTCGTATTTCGGATAGAAGATATTTTTGTAGTACCCCAAACCGGCTTCAGAGTAAGGAACATCTCCGTATAAATCTGTCAGACGTTGAAAAGCCATAACTTTCAATGTTTTTGCGACCGCATTTAAGTTGGTGAATTCTGCTTTTCCATTGGTTCTTTCATTGAGATCTATAACGTTGCGTATCAGTCCGCCGCCATAATTTGCATTCCAAAGCGCTCCCTGGTATTCGGTACTGCTTGCGTAGAAAGAGCCAAAAGTTGCTGTTGCCCAGGCAGCTCCAAGATGCTGAATGAAGCCTTCTCCGTAAATAAGATTGGCTCTCCATTGTTCGAAGATTGCGCCTGAGAAGGAAGCTTCAACACCGGTTAATTGTGCTGAAGGAGCTATGGTTACGAATGATTCAGGATTGGTATTGGTTTCCCTGAAAAGTTCATCGTCGGCACAATTAGTTGTGCTAAGGAGTACTATGGCACCGAGCGTATATTTTGCTAATTGTATTATATATTTTTTCATTTGAATCAAATTTGAGGGTTAGAAGGATAATTGTAGATTAAAACCATAAGATCTTCGATAAGGCAAAGAACCGTATTCAAAGCCTTGTCCATTTCCGTTAGTGTAAGTAGATTCCGGATCGATGTTTGGAACTTTAGAATAGATATTCCACAGATTTCTACCAATTACCGAAAATTTAAATCGGTCAAGTCCGGTTCCTTTTAACCACTTTTTAGGAAAATCGTAACCTATAGAGGCTTCTCTAAGTTTAACGTAAGAAGCATCGTAAACAAAAGGTTCTGGTGTAGTATTATCTCCATACAGACTTCTCCAATATGTTTGAGGGTTAACATAACGTGTGTTGTTCTGGTATCCGGTTACATTACCGCTACCGTCCTTGATTTCAGTTACACCTTCTACAATAAGTCCGGCAGTTGGGGTTAATTGCCCTATTTCATTTAGTGTTTTTCCGGCTGCAAGTTGTGCGGCAACCCAGGCATTATATCCGTCTCGGCCTTCAATGGTTTCGTCTGATAGTCCATTGTAAGCTGCATAAGCATTCGTCATAGAGTATACTTTACCTCCAAATTTCATGTCGAAATTGGCTCTAAGGCTAATTCCTTTGTAAGAAAACTCATTGGTAACGCCTCCAATCCAGTCCGGAGCAGTTTTTCCTAAGCTTTCATAACCATCGGTTAACAGTGGAAGTCCGTTTGCTCCTATGATTATTTGGCCATCAGGCGATCTTTGGAATTTTCTTCCGTAGATTTCCGTAGAACTTTCTCCTACTTTGGCCACAATTTGTGCTCCGGCCCATCGTGCATTCGAGATCACCTGAAGGTCGGTTTTGTCGGTTAATTCCAGTAGTTTGTTTTCGTTTTTCGCAAAGTTTAAGGTAATGTCCCAATTGAATCCATCAGGATTTCTGAAAATTCCGGCGGTTATTAAGGCTTCGAAACCTTTGTTTTCAACGGTACCTGCATTGGCATTGGCACCCACAAAACCTGACGTTTGTGAAGTATTTAATACAATTAACTGGTTTTTTGTTTTGGTATAATAATAAGATAAATCAAGTTGTAAACGGTTTTTAAAAAAACCTAAGTCAATTCCCGCTTCGTAGCTTGTAGTGAATTCTGGCTTTAAGGTGTTGTTTGGAATGATACTGTTGGCTACTGAACCAATGGGATTTCCTAACAGCGGTTTCGTTTGTATGTTATAGTTAAGTGCTGTACTGTATGGTGCTTCCAGGGCTTTTGCAGTTCCTGCCCAGGAAGCTCTGATTTTTCCAAAAGTTAAAACATCACTTTTAATGTCGAAACCATCCGTAAAGATAAAGCTGGAGGATACCGAAGGATAAAAGTAGGAATAATTATTGTTGTTAGAGGAGCTCACGGCCGAGGCTAAGGTTGAATTCCAGTCATTACGCCCAGTGAAATCTAAAAATAAATAATTTTTGTAATTGGTTCTTAAGTACGAGTATACGGAACGTACCAGAATTTCGTCGTTTGTTTTCGGATTTAGAATGCTGGACTGGAAGTTGGCTTGTTTGTTGATTCCGTTAGTAATCATATCCGTAAGCGCAACTCCGGAAACGATTCTTTGAGAATTTCTTTGATTGGCTCCAACACCAAAGGTTACGTTAAAATCGCCAAATGATTTCTGGGCATTCAATAAGGCTTCTGTATTGTATTCCTGAAAGGTGGTGTTGCTGTTTATTAAAGATCCATTTTGTCTGGACAACCAGGTGCTTCCGGCGTTGACAAAATCGGAACTTTCAAATGTAAAACGGTCAATTCCGGCTCTTGCGGTAGCGCTTAACCAGCTGGTAAGGGTATAAGTAGCACTGAAATTACCTAATATTCTGTTCTTTTTGGTTTCATTTTTATTTTCGTTTATAACAAAATAAGGATTTAACCTGTTGGCGTCTGCGTTCCATGGGTAATATACGCCATTTGGATCTTCATAATTTTTTAACCAGGCCTGATCAATATTTGGGGCTATTGCAGCTACAGATAATCCGAGATTTCCGGCATCGTCTGATAAAGAAGGCCTGTTGTCTGTGTTTTCTGTAATATAGCTAAATTTAGCATCTAATGTTAGTTTTTGTATCTGAGAGTTAACCCCTAACGTGAAAGTGTTTCTTTTCAGACCGCTTTTAGGAACGATGTCAGTGGCATCAAGATTAGAGTAATTTAATCTAAAGCTGGTGTTGTCACCTCCTCCTGATAAACTAAAGCTGTTGTTTACGCTTACTCCGGTTCTGAAAAAATCTTTAATGTTGTCTTTTACATTTTCATAAGGTTTGTAAGAGCCGTCAAAAATTCTTGTTGTAGTGTTGCCGGCCGACCCGAATTTTGGTCCCCAGGCACTGGTAGTGGCATTTTTTCCATTCGCAATGTCATTTGGATTTGGAAGTACTCCGTTGGATCCTGTACCGTATTCTCTTTGGAAATCTTTATAAGTTGTGTTGATTTGGTCAAAGGTAGTTGTGCCGTTATATTCGGCTTTTAAAGAGCTTCTTTTCCCCTTTTTGGTGGTAATAACGATAACTCCATTGGCGCCACGTTCGCCGTAAAGCGCACTGGCTGCTCCTCCTTTCAGAACCGAAATGTTTTCGATATCATCCATGTTTAAACTCGATAGCCCGTCTCCATTGTCTGCCCCTTCTGAATATCGTCCCGATTTAGAATCGGTTATTGCGGCCAGTCCTGTATTTCCTAAAGTAACACCGTCAACCACAAATAAAGGCTGATTGTCACCGCTAATCGATCGGTTTCCTCTGATCACAATACGGGAACTACCTCCAAAACCTCCTGTGGTTTGAGAAATGTTAACCCCTGCTACTTTTCCGTATAAAGATTGAGCGACACTTAGGGTAGGATTGTCTGCCAGATCTTTTCCTTTTACGTCCTGAAAAGAATAACCAAGTTCTTTTCTTTCTCTTTTGATGCCTAATGCAGTAACGACTACTCCCGAAAGGGCTGTTGCGGCAGCTTCTTTTAGTTTTATGTTGAGGTTGTTAGAATTGCCTATTAGGATATTTTGTGGTTCTAATCCTAAAAAAGAAATCGTAAGTGTTTTTCCTTCCTGTACGTCGATAGAGAATTTACCGTCAAAATCGGTTGTGGTACCTCTTTTTTCTTCTTTTATGCTTATGGATGCTCCCGGTATCGAGATGCCATTAGTATCGGTCACCGTTCCTTTGATGGTTTTTACTTGCGCCTGGGTGACCTGTATCGCAAAAAAGAACATAAATAATAAAATAGTTTGTTTCATTCTTTGGGTTTTTAGTTAGTTGAGGTTTATTGATTGATTGTTGTTTTTTTGTTTCACTGGTGAGGTGAAAGAATTTCTTAATTCGTTTCCTGAAGACGAATTATTACAAATAGAATCCTGTTGCTTTTACTACAGTTTTGGTCTTTACTGTAGCTTTAGTATTATGCTTTAAAGAACAAGGAGCCTACTTGTGGTATTTTAGCGCTTTGCTTTTTTATTGCAAATGATTCATGACTGTTTGTAAGAATCATTGTTGGCGGTGCGCCCTTTAAAATTGGGTGTTTTTTCATAATTAAGTGTTTTTTAAGATGTTGTGTTTTTTAATCAGCGGTCAAATATATATAAATTATATTCATTGTTAGCAATATTTTCGCATAAATTATGCAAGATTTTTGCATAATTTTTTCAGATAATGTTTTTTTATTCTGAAAAATCCGATATTTACTAGGCTTGTGGCTCTTTGTAAGAGGGTTTGTAAAACTCAAATCTTGTTTAGGCTTTTTGTTTTAAAAAAAAGGTATTTTTACCATATGAAAATCGCACTTATACAATCAAATCTTTACTGGGAGAATGCTTTAGAGAATAGAAAGCAATTTGAGGCCAAAATCAATTTAATCGATGCTGACGTTAATTTGATCGTGTTGCCGGAAATGTTTTCAACGGGATTTACGATGAATGCCGCAGCTGTTGCCGAAACGATGCAAGGGGAGACTATCTCCTGGATACAGTCTTTGGCGAAACAAAAAAATGCAGCTATTGTGGGCAGTCTTGTTATTGTTGAAAACGAGAAGTATTACAATCGAATGGTATTTGTTTTTCCGTCAGGTGAAATTCAATATTACAACAAGCGCCATTTGTTTTCGCTTGCAGGAGAAGATCAGTTTTATACCAGAGGAGATGAAAAAGTAATTGTGAATTATCTGAATTGGAAGATTTGCCTGCAGGTTTGTTATGACTTGAGATTTCCTGTTTTTGCCAGAAATGTCGAAAACTATGATTTACTGCTGTATGTGGCCAACTGGCCAAAAGTAAGAACCAACGCCTGGGATGCTTTGCTTAAAGCCCGTGCGATCGAAAACCTCAGTTATGTGATTGGGGTTAACAGGGTAGGGCTGGACGCCAATAATTTTGAACATACTGGCCATTCGCAAGCGGTGGATTTTTTAGGAAATTATATTCTGGAACCACAGGAAACGGAAGATACTTTTGTGGTGGAATTGGATGAAAATTCGATGTTAGAAACCCGAAAAAAACTTGATTTTTTAAGCGATAAAGATGTGTTTAGAATTGATTTTTGATTCTAATTCGAAAGCTTATTTTTGAGGTTCTTCTAAGACGATAATTTCGTTCTTAGGATTTTTGGTACGGACAGCAATTTTTTGGTACACCCATTCTGTTCCTTTTTTGAAAGCAGAAATGTTTAGTTTACCCTTTTTTTTGGCTCCGTTGACTCTCACGGATAAATTAACGGTATTGTGATTGTTGGAATACATAACGTTTCCTTCCAGAATAGCCAGTTTGTCGATAGGTTCAATTGTGCCAATATTTTCAAGTATGCTTGGGTTTTTATTCGCTTTTTCAATTGCTTTTTCAAAAAGCAGCTCGTCTGAATAAGCTTTGGCGATATCAGTAATGCTATCTTGAGAGGTTGATGCAGCTAAAATTCCAATTAAAAATAGACATAGGAAGGCGGAAGGTAAAAACCATTTCCAGTTTCTTTTGAACCAGCTTTCTTTTTCAACCAAATCATTTTCCATAGCGCTTGTTTAGGAATTAAAATTTAGAAGGCTTTCCTTTTTTTCTCCTCGTCTTTTTTCTTTTTTTCTGCTTGTTTTTTCTCTACTTCAGGATTGAACGGAATACTTAAATCAATAGCCTGATCGACATCCCAATTGGTGCGGACATCTACTGGGGTTTGGTAATAAAATACTTCTTCGGCGTACTTTTTATTCAGGAAGTCTCCTGAATCATAAATTTTGTTCTTATTGTCGTCGTAGATTATTCGAATCGTAAATTTATCAGGAACTAATAAATTGAATTCAATTTTAGTCTTGCCTTCAGAATAATCACTGGCGTATACAACATCTCCTTTTGCGTTAGTCACTTCAACAATAATTGGAAAACGTTTTACATTTTTTAGGTTAAGAACCAGGTTTCCATAATCGGCAGGTTCTTTTGTGCTTAGTTTAATAGCCAGAGTGTCATTGGTTTTTTCGTAAAAATCAGTCAGTGCACCCGGAAAAAATGTTATGCTGTATTTTTCAACAGGCTCTTTTTTGAAATCAACATAGAGTTTTTGCTCAAATTCATCGTATTCTGTAGTAAAATCTACGGCAGTTGAATCTTTGTTAACCAATCGAATTTTTGATTTGTCAAATTTTACCAGCGGGGTAGTTGATTCTAAGGTAAATCGATCACGGAAATTGATGGTTCCGTTTTGAACAGCAGTTATGTTTAAAGTGTCTTTCTTTTGGTCTTTAATTTTTACACTAAATCTTTTGTTGTATTTTTCTTTACTAACCTCTACTGCCAACGAATCTGCTTTAACTTTTAGAGGTTTGTACCAAATTTGCAGAGAATCCTTTTTAGGAAATGCGGTAACAATTGTTTCCATGGTGTCGTTCCCGTGTTTCAGGACCACTTTAGGTTTCGAAAGTTTAAAGTTTTGCTTGCTTTCATAAGGAAGGTATAGTCTGTTTCCTGAGGCTTGTACAGGTTTTACAGCTTTAAACGGAAGAACTTCTTTGAATAATTCCAATTCAAAAACAGTATCGTTCGGAACGGTAATGTAGTGTTTGATAAAACCGATTTTATCATCTTTAGGGTTGTATCTGTTGTTGCTTCCTTTGTCTTTCAGGGCCATCAACAGGTATTTTCCGGCCTTTAAATTTTCTAATTTGAAAGTACGTAAACTGTCCAGCGTATTGGTAATGTAGCGCGGACTTTGCTTGTAAATTAAAGAATCCTGGTAGGTATCGTTTATTTCATAAAGCATTACCGAAACAAAATTATCTACATTTTTCTCATAAGCATCTTTAATTTGTCCGCTTATCGAAAGCGAATCAATAGAAGAACCTGTTGAAAAAACATATTTGAACTGGTTTATCGAGTTTCCTTCGTTGTTGTCTGCTATACTTTGCCCAAAGTTAAAACTGTAGGTAGTGTTCGGCAGCAAAGTGTCTTTTATTTTAATCGTGATCACTTTACTCGGTGTCGTAGGTAAAATCAACGGCTCATGTTTCATTGGCGGCGAAACAATAAGCTGCTTGTTGAGGTTTTTAAGTTTTACATACTCGTCAAAACCCAGAATAATTTCGTTGCCTTTAAAATCAGTACTGAAATTTTTAGGCGAGCTGTATTTTAAAACCGGAGCCAGTGTGTCTTTTAGTCCGCCGGTAATGCTGCCGCGTTTGGCACAGCTTAACATAAAAAAGACCAGTAAAAATGCAATATATCTAAAGTTGTTTTTCAACATAACGGTTTCTGAATTTGATTGCACAAAATAACAATTATATTTGCTTTAATTGAAACTTTTTAGCCATTTATTAGGATTTACAGCTTTTGCAAATTGCTGTTTTTTTTAAAATTGAAAACCATAACAGCGAAGAATTTCTTACTTTTGGGTTTAAAATGTAATTTTTCCTAAGTTTTGATCAAAAGATTTTTTATTGGTTTCTTAATTCTTTTCCTGATTTCCTGTAGTAAGAATGAAAAGCCGGTTGTTGCTTTTTATTACTGGAAAACCATTTTGAGATTATCTGAAACGGAGAAGCTTGCTTTGAAGGACAATGAAGTCACGAAGCTTTATATCAGGTATTTTGATATTGGCCAGCATCCCCAGACCAAAGAACCCATTCCGCTTAGTCCGATTCGTTTTCAGGATGCCGTAACCAAGTTCGAAATTGTACCCGTAGTATTTATTCAAAACAAAGTGATGCTGTCTTCTTCTCTTGATGTGGAGGATCTGGCACAGAAAACAGTTCGTTTGATTGAAGAAATCAGCACGAAGAACAAAATTAAATCTCAGGAAATTCAGATCGATTGCGACTGGACCCTTAAAAGTAAAGACAACTATCTTAAATTTATTGAGAGCGTTAAAAAGCTTTCCGGAAAAAAACTTTCCGCAACAATTCGCTTGCATCAGGTGAAATATTTTAAGAAAACTAAAATTCCGAACGTAGATTCCGGAGTTTTGATGTACTACAATATGGGGTCAATTGCTCCTGATTCTTTAAATTCGATATACGATCAGAAAATTGCAGAACGCTATTTAAAAAGTCTGAAAAAATATCCGATGCATCTCGATTTTGCCTTGCCTATATATTCGTGGGGAATTCATATCCGAAACCAAAAAGTGATTGGTTTGCGCTCTAAAATGAATGTAGCTGAACTCAAAAAGGATCCGAATTTTCAACAACTGAGCGGGATCTTTTTTAAAGCAAAAAAATCCAATTATAAGAATGGCGTTTTTTACGAAGAAAATGACCTCTTAAAAATGGAGACAATTACGGCAGAAGATTTAAAACAAATGGCGGAAGAACTGGGCGAGAATACCGCGCAGCAGCCAAAAGAAATTATATTTTACGATTTAGACGAATTCAATTTAAAAAACTATGAAAAGAATATTTTTGAACAAGTTATTTCTTGTTTCTAGTGCGGTTTTACTTTTTGCATACGGAGTAATTTATGCCTGTGCAGATGGCGATTGGGATTATTTTGGATCGTACAGTTCTAATTTTACTCCCGAAACTTTTGCAGACAATTCGTATAGACCGCTTTTCCTGTCGGGTGGGATTTTCTACGGAATTGGTTTTGATACCGAGCACAATTCCCGTTTCAATAAAGATATTAAGTCCGATTGGGGAACGTATCTTAAAGGGAAAATCGATACCACTACCGTAAATTATTTTTTAATTGGAGACGAAAAACCGGATTATTACTCGGAGAATAAAAGTGCGATAAAAAACAAGGAAGAAATTAAAGATCTTCATACGTTTTATAAAAGCAAAAAGGAAAATAAATCCTCTTTGAAATGGGGGAAAAAGATCTCCCTGAAGGATGATAAAGTAAAAAGCTTTGTCGAGTTTTTGTATCTGGCGCAAAAAATAGAAACCGTTTCTATTAACAGAGATTATTGGAGTTACGATCCGGTGGAGGCAAAAACGTTCAACGATGCCAAAATGATTCAGTCGATCGAGAATGTGTACAACACGACTTCGGATCCTTTTATGAAAAACAGATATTGGTTTTTGACCATGAAAGCTCGTTTTTACAGCAACAACAAACAAAAAGCCGTTGATTTTTTTAATAAAACAGAAAAATCGGTTCCTAAAAATGTGCTGTATTACCGAGCACTTTCCTACGTGGCAGGAGTGAATCACAAGCAAAATAAATTTGCAGCTTCAAACTATTTGTATGCACAGGTTTTTGATAAATGCCCAGAATTGAGAACCGTTACGGCTTATTGTTTTAGTCCGAAAAATGAAACCGACTGGAATAAAGCGTTGACGATGGCTAAAAATAATAAGGAAAAAGCAGCGCTTTGGGCTGTTCGTGGTTACTACAAAGACGAAAAACAGTCCATTGAAAAAATCTATGAATTAGATCCTAAAAGCGAACATCTGAATTATCTGGCAACACGATTAGTGAACAGACAAGAGGAGGCGATAAACAATTCGTTTCAGAAGGATGGAGGAGAAAATCAGTCTATGAAAAAACTTAGTGTGGCTGAAAACAAAACTGAAAACCAGGTGAAGGTGGATCAAAAAACATTGGATTTAATTGCTAAAATTTCAGCAGCAGGAAATACAGACCGACCTTACTTGTGGGATTTGTCTCTGGGGTATTTGCAGACTTTAAAAGGAGATTATGCCAATGCAGATAAGAATTTTGATAAGGCGGTGAAAACGCTTCCTAAAACAGAACTGGCAGGAATGCAGCTTCGTTTGCTTCGTTTTGTAAATAATTTGAGCAAAATAGATAAACTTACGGATAAAAACGAAAAAACAATTCTCGCCGATTTAAACTGGCTGTATTTTGAGCTTCCAAAGAATTACAAAGGGCAGGAATTTCGTTATCAGAATGCTTCTTCCTGGAGCAGAAGTTATTTGTCAACGCTTTACAGAGAAAAGGGGAATCCGGTAATGGCTGAAATTTATGGCGAATCGCGTTACAGTTATTGGAACGATGGAAATTCATTTTACGACAATGAAAAAGTTCTATTAGACATGAAAGCTTTTTTGTCTAAATCCAATAAATCTGAAATTGAAAGTATCGGAGCAGGAATTTATAGTTTGAAACTAAAAGATATCAATAATTTTCAGGCGGTTCAGGCAACCTTTAAAAATAAAATTCCGGAAGCTATTGAGTATATGAAACAAACCGATTCGGTTCAATACAGCAAGTTTTTGGGGAATCCGTTTAACGGAAATATAAAGGACTGTCACGATTGCGATCACACGGCGTATCAAAAAAGAAAATATACTTTTATGGATTTCCTGACAACCATAAAGGAAATGCAGGGTAAACTGGCTCAAAAAGAAGACGTGTACACGAATAGCTTATTGTTGGGTAATGCCTTTTATAATATTACACATTTCGGAAACGGAAGAACTTTTTATGAAATCACGATTATAGGTTACGGTTCAAGTCCGTATTCGTTTAGAGATTCGATGAAGCGAATGATAACCAATTGTGATATTCCTAGAATGTACTACCAAAAAGCGTTGGAAGCGGCCACAACAAAAGAGCAAAAAGCGAAATGCATTTATATGCTGGCCAAATGCGAACGAAACGAATATTACAATAATAAGTACAACAATCTTAAAAACTGGTGGGAAGCTGACGACGATAAAATTAATTTTATTGCCTGGAGTGGTTTTAAAGCGCTGCAGAAAGACTATTCGGATACGAAGTATTATCAGGATGTTATTGCCGAGTGCGGTTACTTTAATACGTATGTAAATCAATAATTAAAATTTAGAGGTTATGGTAAATAAAATTGAGCATATCGGAATTGCCGTGAAGAATATGGAGGACGCGAATGTGCTGTTCGAAAAATTATTGGGCGTTCCGTCCTATAAAATGGAGTCGGTAGAAAGCGAAGGAGTTTTAACCTCGTTCTTTCAAACCGGAACCAATAAGATCGAACTTTTGGTGGCAACAAATCCCGAAAGCCCTATCGCAAAGTTTTTGGAAAAAAAGGGAGAAGGGATTCACCATATCGCTTTTGATGTCGAAGACATTCATGCCGAAATTGCCCGTTTGAAAAACGAAGGTTTTGTGTTGATTAATGACGTTCCTAAAAAAGGTGCCGATAATAAATTAGTGGTTTTTTTACATCCAAAGAACACAAATGGTGTTTTGGTCGAGCTTTGTCAGGAAATTAAATAAAAATTTTTCTTTTTCTGATTCGAAATAAGCGGTTGAAAATCAATTGTGTTTTAAGAAACACTGGGTATTGTTTGAAATTAAATGCAAATCATCTTCCAAAATATTTGGAGTGAATGAAAAATAGTAGTAATATTGCATCCTCAAACCGGTCCTATAGCTCAGCTGGTTAGAGCACCTGACTCATAATCAGGTGGTCCCTGGTTCGAGCCCAGGTGGGACCACTACAGGAATAAAGCCTTTACAGCAATGTAGAGGCTTTTTTGTTTTATCAATTAATTAGGATCAATATTACAAACCGGACAGGTTTTTAAAATCTGTCCGGTTTATTTGTTTATAAGGAGAGAAAATGTATTGGTTCATTTCAAGGGCTGCTATCAAAAAAAGAGATTGTAGATTTTATTTATGCCTTGTTTTTTAAAGATTCCGGAAATTAGTTTAATTTTTCTTTACCCGTTCCAAAAGTATAAGTATATCCAACGTAAGGAAAATATTTAAACATTCTGGCCTGTTCTAAATTAAAGGTGCCATTACTTAAACTGGTTTCAATGATAAACGGTGGAGATTGTCCTACGAGATTGTTAACTCCAAAATATAATCTGGATTGGTTGCCGGATTTCGTTTTTTTTGTTTTTGAAACGCCAATATCGACATTGTAATTTCTCGGTAAACGGTAGTTATTAGGTCTTGATATTTCATTGCTTTGGTTGGGATCTACTGGGTACGAGTCTTTTTTGTCATTATAGGAAAAAGAGTCTGGTGCCGAGATTAAAACACCGGAACTATAATTGAACATAGTGGATAGGACCCAGGATTGATTAATATTCCAGGTAACAGCTCCTTTTATTTGATTGGTTATATCGTTTGGAGAATTAAATGTCTGACCATTATTTATTGCTGGAAATCTCAATGTCGATTTGCTTAGGGTGTAAGCTGCCTGTACATCAAACTTTTTGAACTGCTTAGAAAATTCAAGTTCCAAGCCTCTTGAATTGCCAAACCCGATTAGTGGGGATTGTGTTTTGTCCTGATCTGAAACATCATAAAGGGGGCGGTACATTAAAATATTGGATACTTTTTTTTCGTAAAGCTGTAGTCGGATATATCCTTTGTCTAAAGTTTTTTCATAGCCGGCCTCATAGATAAAAGCCTTTTCCGGAGGTAACTGATTTGTACTCGGCATGCGCAAATCTGAGGGTAAAGCATAGGTGTTCTGGGCAATTTGATGATAAAATTGCTCCATTATGGCATAGGAGGCAAAGAGGCTATTAGAATTGCTGTACTTGTAAACAAAATTGGTACGGGGCTGAAAAGAATTATAAACCTTGTTTTTAGTTAAAAAAGTTGCATAATGAAGACCCGCTTTTATTCGAACTTTATCAGACAGCGTTATATCATTGTCCCAATAGGTTTTGAAATGTAATGACTTTATCAATTGATCACGGTCAATAGTGTTGTTAGAAAAATGGGTCATATTTATTCGTAAGCCTATCGCGCTATTTAGGAATGACGACCAGTGATAATTAAGATTGTTTTCGATACCTATATCGGTAATACGGAATTTTCTGGTTCCATCCTCATCTGCATTAGCAAACAGGTTGTTATAGTTGCTTAACAATAGAACCGAATTCTGAAACAGTCTGGGATTATATACCCTGTTCCAGCGCAAAGAAAGTGTTCTGTTGTTCCAGGTAAGCTGAGGTGCTTCGGAAGAAAAGAAATTTACACGAATAAGATCTCCGCCGGTATAAGCACCGAGGTACAATCGGTTGGACGAATCAATAAAGTAGTTAATCTTAAAATAGGCATCATACATCCGGTATTTAAAATTAATATCCTGATCAAAAATCGCTTCGGTCAAAGCATCAATCCAGCTTCTTCTCGCACTAATCATAAAAGACATCTTGTCTTTTATGATAGGTCCTTCAATCATCGCAGAACCCGTTAGTAAACCAATATTAGCGGCCCCATGGTAGGACTGCATGTCGCCATCTTTTGTTTTAACATCTATGACTGACGAAAGTCTTCCTTCGTAACGAGCCGGAAAGCCGCCTTTGAAAAAACTTATTTGTTTGATGGCCTGCGAATCGAAAATAGATAGCAAACTCGTAAAATGATTGTAATTGTAAATAGGAACACCATCTAATAAAACCAGATTCTGATCAGTTGAGCCTCCTCTTACATTTAAAGAAGTGCCATAGGTGCCCGGTTTTAAGGTAAGAAGTTTTAGCGGGTCTGATTGCCCCATTAGAAAGGGAAGAGTGTTAACATGCTGCGTATCGACGATACTGGAAATCTCATTTAAAGGTTTTTTGGATGACCTGATCTCAACCGGAGCAAGGGATAGTCCCATTTCAAGATTGAAGTTTTTTTTAATGGTTTTGTTTACCAGTATCGTATCTGTTTGTGAAGTAAAACCGGTATAACTCGCATTTATGATGTACTTGTTTTCGGGTAATGTTAGCGTATAATAGCCATAATCATTACAATTAACAGCAATGTTTGTGTTTAAAACTCGTACGGTAGCATAGGGTAGCGCTTCTTTACTGTCGCCTGCATAAACAAACCCGCTAATAGTAAATGGGTCAGGAGCTCGTGAAACCGTGTAGATAATTATTTTATTGTCTTTTTCGAGAAATTTTACTGATTCTGTTTCAAAAAGAAGATGTAGAAGCGTTTTTAATTTATAAGTTCCTTTGTCGATCTTTATCTTTTTGTCAAGATTGAGCTTGTTGTTGCTTAGGGATAAATTTACGCCTTGTGTTATTATGGTGGAAATATAAGCTCCGATACTATCATTTTCTATTTGGATAGTGATCTTTTTTTCCAGCAAGCTTGTTTTTTGTGCTTGTAAAGATCCGGCACAAAAGAAAAGTACAAAATAGAATGAAGTTGTTAACCAGTTATTTATAAAAGAATTACTTTTCACAGGATATGTTTTTCACCCAAACAGTATTGCCTTTTTGTGTATAACTAAGCCCAAACAATAAACGGAATTCTTCCAATATTTCTTTTATGGATTCGTTCTTGAAATTTGTGGTAACGGTGCAGGAATCAGAGATTTTGCCTTCTACCTGTATTTTAATATGATAACAATCTTCAATATCCTGAAAAGCTTTTTGAAGTGGAGTATTTTCGAAAGAAAGAGACTTTGTTTTCCAGGAAAGTAAGTTTTTGTCGGCTGTGTCACTTTTAATTAATCTGCCGGAAGCGTAATGAACCGCTTGTTTTTTCTCCAAAATGACAGTTTGATTAGTAGGAGTGGCGGTAACCTTGACTTTTCCTGTAATCACGTCTACTGATTTTTCTTTTTCTGTTGTTGTTACAACAAAGGAGGTTCCTAAAACTTTTACGGATAGAGTACCCGTATTTACAGAAAAAGGTCTGCTCTCGTCATGTTTTACTTCAAAAAAAGCTTCTCCATTTAAGCTGACAGTACGATTGTTCCATAGAAATCTTTTATAAGTAATACTCGAGTTATCGTTCAGCGTAACTAAAGAACCATCACTCAATTCGATACTTTTTACCTGCCCATCAGCTGTTTGAACGGTTATCTCGGTATTTGCATACAAGAAAGCGAACGTACTTATTAAAATGAAAACGGCTGCAACTGCTGTTGCGTAGATGTATTTTTTGTACAACTGAAATACGGTTGTCTTCGTGGAGGATAAATTTGGCGCTATGCGGTTCCAGGCATTAGCTGTTTCAAATAACTGAGGAGAATCTAATGGCTGACTTTCTGCAAAAAAAATCTTAAGCGAGAGGTATTCATCAGGATTGTTTTTTATCCAATTCATTAACACAGCTTCTTCCTCAGGTTTCGTTTCTCCTGAAAAATGCTTTGCTAATAATACATTAATATCTTGGCTGTCCATGGTTATACCTCTTTTAAATAAAACACAAATTCTTTTAAAACCCCCACTATATAATAACTAAAATACCATATTTTAAAGAAAATAATTAAGTTGGGATGTTGTTTAACAAACTCCCGTATATGTTTGATGGCTTTTCCCATCTGGTTTTCTACTGTTTTTACTGATATTTCCAATTTTTCTGCAATTTGCTTATAGCTTAATTTTTCAAGACGACTTAGTTTGAAAATTTCGAGACATTTTGGAGAAATTCCTTTAAATGCATCTTCTATAAGCTGGTTAGCATCTGTTAAGGGCTTCGTTTCGGGGATTTCTTCGGCAATATCGGCAGACATTTCGTCAACGTCAAACATATAGATTTTTTTTCTCAGAATGGATATACACCGATTCTTAACAGCTATATAGAGGTAATATTTAAGGCTCTTTTCAGAAAGTAAATCCTTGCGGGTTTCCCATATTTTAATCATTAGTTCCTGCACCACATCTTCACTTTCATCCCTATCCTGAAGATACTTATAGGCATGATTACATAAGGGCTGATAAAGCTCGTTGAACAATTGTTTAAAATGCTTCAGATCCTCATTCATATCATAAAAAGTAGGGAAATTTTAAAATTTTATTGCAGCGTAATAGGGGTATTTTATTTTTTGACGTATTAGTAATAGGGCAATAAAGAGTTCTTGCCACGAATTTAACTATAATTATTATAACAGATGAAAAAGTCAATTATTGTAAGCGCAATTTTTTTAACCTTCAGTACACTTGTAGTAAACGCACAAGAAAGGGGTAAACATGAGATTAATCTAACCTATAGTGACGGTGCAACAATGACCGTTATAAATGGTCTTGCAGATGCATTTGCTTCAGCACTTACGTTCCAAAAAGAAGGAAGTAAGATTACCTCTTTTGGAAATTTGGGGTTAGGTTATAGAAATCAAATCACTGAGCGAATAAAAGTAGGTGGTGATATTGCTTTTCAGCAGGTACAAGCCAAGAAAAACGACAATAAGAGGACCGATCTCTATTTTATGGTCATGCCAACGTTATCCTTTAGTTACATAAAAACAGAGTGGTTAGATTTTTATGGTTCAGCTGCTGCAGGTGTTATTCTGGATAAATATACAGAAACAGAACCTAACAAGCCAGCCGTTAAAGACAATACTATAGATTTTGCTTTTCAGGTTAATCCGGCGGGCCTTCGTATAGGTAAAAAACTTGGCGGATTTGTGGAAGCAGGATTTGGACATAGAGGAATTATCAGTGCAGGGCTAAACTATAGATTTTAAACGGTAGTTTACTAGAAAAAACAAATTGCCATAACCTATTCATAAATGGCTAAGTATTAAAAAGGACTTAGCCATTTACTTTTACAAAAAGATAGTTATGTATGCATTCGTGTAAAATGTTCTTTTTGATTAGTGGTTATGTTAAAAGGGAAGAGATTATTAATTATGATACTTAACTCTTGAACTAAAGATTGTTCTGTATATATCTATTTAAAACTTTACTTATTCAATAGCATCACATGAAAATGATGGAGTTGTCTCATATAAAATCAATTTCCCTTTTTTTCTTTCATTAAAATCAATAATATAAACTACTTTATTATAAAATATTTCTCTTAAGGTACACACGTCATGATTTTTGAAAAAATCAATTCCCACTATTTGTTTTTTATGTTTTTTTAAAAAGAGTTTGTTTTCAGTTCGTACATCTGATTTTGTTTTTTTGTCTCTTTTTTCAGGGCTTGTGTATTCTTGAAAATAGAATCTTATAAATTTTTTTTCATAACTATTTCCTAAAGTAATCGTATACCACCTTTTTTGAACACCGAAGCTATCAATTGGAAATACGGTTTTAGATTGAAGTTTATTTCTTTTGAAATGAACAAAAATGGTGTCCTGAGAGTCTAAATTCAAAGTGCTTTGAGAATAGATACTGCATACAAATAATAATAGAAATAAAGGTAAGCTTTTCATGTTTTTTGTTTTTTATCTATCTAATTCTATACTTCCAGCATCAATATATTGTTTGTATAAAGAATATTTGTCAGAAGGATATTGAAAATCCTGAGTAAAACAATATGTACTTTGCAATCCGTTCAAACTTAGATAGAAATAAAAATTAAACCAACTAAATGTTGTAGTTGTTAAAGGCTTTAGTGTTGGATGTAATATGTATTGCTCAATATTAGCTCTTTTTGTTGCGGTTGTTACTAAATCCCTAATTTCAGAAAGTACTTTTTGCATAGTAGGAATCATTTTGTCGTACATAAAATCATGCTGTTCGCTAACAGTAGGATACATTGTATTCAGGATTTTTACAAAATCTGCGCCAATGGCAGGATTACTTGCTTTTATAAAAAGATAGGCATGTATGCATTCGTGTAAAATGTTCTTTTTGATTAGTGGTTATGTTAAAAGGGAAGAGATTATTAATTATGATACTTAACTCCTGAACTAAAGATTGTTCTGTATATGTCTATTTAAAACTTTACTTATTCAATGGCGTCACATAATTTGTTTAAATTATTCGCTTATAGGGCAATAGTTTAACAAAAAGACACGATATATTTTTGTATTTCCTTTTTTCGACTCACTAAAATCAACAATATAAAATATTTGTGATCTTGAAAACAGTTCACAAACAATATATTCTTCTTTAAATTTTTTTAAGAAATCGACACCAATAATGTTATGACTATGTTTTTTTAAAAAAGATTTATTTTCAATTTTAGCATCAATTACCAGGTTATTTTTGTCAGTTAAAGAGTTTTTTCGATCTGGTTTGCTAAATATTAAATGCTCTACTTGATTGTTCTTTTTTGAATCTAAAGAGAAAATATATTCTCTAAAATTATCTGTGTAAATGTTTTTTTTTGTGTTTTTTGCTTTCTTAAATGCAATATAAACAGTATCTGACTTTTTGATGTTCTCAACTTCTTGACAGAAGACAAAATTTGAAATAAAGAACAGAATTAAAATTGTTTTCATTTTTAGCTTAATTATTTATTGGATTAACTCCTTATGTCCGTATTCTATATATTTTGCAAACAATTTCCATTGATCTGATTCTTTTGGAAAATCTACTTTGAAGCAATAAACTTCATCCAATCCTTTTAAGCTAATATACTTATAGTACTCATTCCAAATCCATGATGTTGATGTTAGTGGATTATTGGTTGGGTGCATTGTATATTGTGTTTCTAAAATAGCTCTTTTTGTTGCGGTTGTTACTAAATCCCTAATTTCAGAAAGTACTTTTTGCATAGTAGGAATCATTTTGTCGTACATAAAATCATGCTGTTCGTTAATAGTAGGATACATTGTATTCAGGATTTTTGCAAAATCTGCGTTAATGGCAGGATTACTTGCTTTTATAAAAAGATAGGCATGTATGCATTCGTGTAAAATGGTTTTTGCATTTTCTATGTTGGTCTGGCTTTTATCAGTGCCAGAAATTAATATCTGTTTATTTATTTTTATAACAATATTATTTGCACCAGAAAGTTGACTTGTGGTAGCATTTACTTCTTTTTTTGAAGGGTTATTGTCTTCATATACATGTTCTTCAATTTCAAACTTAACATTAAATCTACTGTTATTTTGAAATATATCGATAAATAGTTTTTTAAATTCAGGAGATGTTATTAATGCATTATAAATAGTATTAAATTTTTTGCCTTCAGGCGTATCATTCGTTATGGAGGATTTGTCAATATTCATTGGTGAGTTAGCAGAAGCAAGAATGTCAAAATGTAGGCTAGGATTTAGAATACTCTGATCTATTATTTCTTTACAAAAACTTTTAGCTTCTTCAGAGAAATTATTTGAATTCAAATAACTACCTATGATATTCATAGTGTCAGGACGATTTCTTAAAAAAGCGATTTGAGCTATAGATAGTTTTAATTGAGTGCCTAAAATTTTAATCAGTGGCATTGTATTTACGGGTACATATCCGGTTGGAGGAGTTACTTCAGGACATGGCCCGGCACTTTTTGAAGTATGAGGATGTGGTGGACGAACATCACCGGCATAATACCAATATTGTCCGTTGCTGCCATAACAGTTAGAATGATCATGACCGGAACTGCCATCACCGCCACCAGTATAACCACCACTGCTTGGAGGAGAATTGTACCCCGGAACGCTTGTGTTGAATCCTCCCGGTGCTGGGTTTCCTCCATTACCGCTTCCGCCACCTGCAGCCGGATTGCTTTTGGGATCTGAAGGTGAAGGAACAAAGATTTTATTGCATGGATCATCTCCCGCACTGGACTTCGAGGTGAATTTTCCTGAAGTAATGTAATTAACCTGACTTATTTCGGTGGTACCATCGAAATATTTAAAATCAAAACGGTGTGCTTTAAAATTTTCAAAATCCTCCGGGTTGCAAATATATTTAAAGATGTATTTTTTACTTTCTCCTGTTGGAAGTACATTTATGACCAGATTGTAATACACATTTTCTGGAGTGTCGGGATAAAAGAAGCTAATACTGTAATTGGTGATGTTTTTGTCATCGGTCATACTTACGATGTCATGCATCATAAATATTGGCTCGTTTAAAGTTTCAGCATTAGTGGATTTTGAACTGTTTTTTGTTCCATCAGTGTTGATGTATTGCTGAATGTCAGCCGGAAGTTCATTGGCATTTATAAGTTTCTTTTCAAAAGGAACTGCTGATTCTGTTTTGGTTTCATGTTGTTCATTTGAATCTTTTTCGCAACCTGTCAAGGCAAGAAAAACAAACGCTAAGGCGTACTTAAATAGCTTTTTCATGATTATTGGCTTATAATAGTTAGTAAATCGGAGTATATAGTGCGGTAAGTTTGTTTTTGCGAAGAACTCAAATATATAAAAATAAACTTACATTTTTAGCAGAAGACAGAAAATATTTATGTTTTAACTTGAAATACTTTTTATTATTGAAAACAGATATTGCTTTAGGTTTTCTAAGGAAACCTGTTTTGTAAAGTGTTCAGGCTTTATGTTGTCTTTAGTTTATAGTATTTTATTTAGCTCATCGAGCAATTCTATTTCGTCACTGGGTAATAGTTGTACTGCGATTTCAAGTAAGTTGATGATATCAATGTCAGTCTCCGATGGATCACTTTTAAGCGTTTGAATACAGGTTCGTAGTAAAGATGAAATAGTTGAATTTAACTCATTGTAACTGGCTATTTTGAAACAAGACACAACCGAATCATTCTGCTGTTCGGATTTCAGGTTTGTAAAAAAGTTCATTCTGGAGACTAGGTTTAAAAATTTGGTTATTTGTACTGTACGGTCTTCTTTCATGGTGTATAGTTTTTAAATTGATATAATACTCTTTTGACATCATTTATCATTTAAATGTTTAGCTGTTAATTGATTCAAGTTTTGCCATTTCATACAAATATAAACAAATTCGACTTATAAGTCGAATTTGTTTTAAAAAATCATGAGGTTACTTCTTTTTCTTTGTTTTATGAAAACGATTGATAAGTTAGAAGTTGAAATAGTCGATAGAATTTATAAGCTTTTTCTGGATAAATATTCGGGAAACAAAAGTAGTTTTGCTAAAGCAAGTAACTGCACTGAAACCACTGTGAGAAGAATTCTAAGAAATGAGCAAGGAATTACTGTAAATCTTCTGATTAGAATGGCAGATGCACTTGATACCACTTCCAGTGAACTTTTGAAAGATTTACATCTTAGAGATAAGGAATAAATATTGTTGTGTGGAGTTTTACGATTTTGTAGCTCTTGATAAAGTCGTCGAGCTTTACGAGCGTTTGCTTCAGGCCGAAAAAGAAAAAGTAGAATACTTGGAAATATTGGAAAAAGGGAAATAACCTTTTGATAAATTTCAAAAAGACCGTTTCGGATAACGAAACGGTCTTTTTGTATTTTACAACACATCCCTTTTGTAATGAAAGGAGTTTAGATTTGTAAAAATAGAAATGGGAATTTTATATTAGAAGCGGTATTTTGCTGCCACAGATATATTTCTGCCCGATGCATTGATACCCGACGCAAAAACACGGTACTGTAGGTCTAAAATATTCTCAATTCCGGCATAAAGTGAAATATTTTTATCAACCATAAAGGATGTTTTGAAATTAAAGGTTTGCCATGCTGGCATACCTTCTTTTGGGGCATATTTTTGGTTGTCCTCACCATTTGTAGAATAATCGCTTATATCTTTCTTGCCATTAAATAATGTATAGAAATCCAAAAGCATCACTTTATTTTCATATTTCAATCCTGCTTTTCCATACATTGGAGAGATATGATCTAATGGAGTGTTCCCCGCACGGTCCATTATTTCCCCTTTGGTAAAAGTTATCATACCATAAATTCCCAGTGGTTTTGTGATCGCCATTTTCAGGGTGGAAGAAAAACCGCCTATATAAGCATTCCCTTTATTTTGCATGGCAAAGACCTCGCTTTGTACTCCTTCGTAAATGACAGAACTTTGTCCATTATATAAAAAATGATCGGTAACAATGGCATCAAAAAGACGGGTATAATAAACCGTATTGTCAAACTGAACTCTCTTTCCTTGCCCAAATGCTACAGTAAAATCGGCTGTTACTGATTTCTCAGGAGCAATATTTCGATTAGGGACAATCAAGGTTCCGGGCACTGATTCGAAAAGCTTTCCTAAATCATCTACGTTTGGGACTCTGTAGCCCGAAGCCAAATTGAAAACCAATTTAGTACTCTGAATGTTCTTTGCAATTCCGGCAGTACCGCTATATGTGAAGTTACTCTGCTCGATGACATTATATGGAAGTCTGAAAAAAGAATTATTAGCAATAGTACTTTTTAAGGAAGAGTAACCTGTACGAATCCCCAAATTATAGAACGTAGTTTCGTTTATTTTTTCATTATAAGTTGCAAAAACATCTGCTCTAAAGGTATGATTTATGCCGTTTGGGTAACGAGTATCTGTTGGAGACACAATACCGGTGATGCGGTTTGAACTTGTGGCAGTCGAATTCAGATTATCATAAAAAAATTCGGTTCCGTAAAGAAAGTCACCCTTGCCTAGTTTCCTTCTGAAATCTGCGTTAAAAGCAAATACATTTACTTTTTCGACCTGACTTTTAGTTTTGTCATCGTTAAATTTTCTTGAGATTCTGCTTTCTTCAATGTTTTGATAGCTCACTCCAAGATTCATATCACTGTTGAACAAGGCCTTTTGTTTCGAAAATTTATAAGCCGAAAGGAATCTTTTTTGCGGACCATAATTCCAAACAGCATATTTCAGCCCCGAACCCGATGGATCTGTCAGACGATCATATCTTGGCACATCTGAAGAAGACGAATATTGAAGATTCAAGCTGTGCTGTGTATATTCATCCTGTTGAAAAAGTATCTTTTGCATGGCATTATATTGCTTATATCCGGAAAACTTCTGAATAAGCGGATTCTCATTCTGTATTAGATTATCTACATTGTTCGTAGTTTCAACATATTGAGGACGCTCGCCAAAAGATCCATTTTTTCCATTAGTATTGGCTCCCATTCTCAAATCACCGTAATTATTATACGAGAAAGAGGATAGAGAACTCCATCTTTTACCTGCAAAATTAATGTCAAAATACTGTGTTGATCCCTTATTGGCGCTGTTGTATCTTGACATTGCATTTCCTGAAAACATTTTGTTATCCGTTTGGGACAGAAACATAGGGTTTTTGGTTCTCATATTGATGGCACCACCCAACGCATCGCTCCCAAAAATAGTAGATGCAGGTCCGAAAAGAACATCAATCTGTTCCAGCGAATTTTCGTCAACCGTAATGATATTTTGTAGATGTCCCGCTCTGTAAATAAGGTTGTTCATTCTGATTCCATCGATCAAAAGTAAAATCTTATTGGATTCAAACCCTCTTAACACGGGACTTCCTCCACCTTGTTGCGATTTCTGAACAAATACGGAACCTGTGTTGGCTAGTAAATCGGCAGTATTTTGGCTTTTTTGAAATTCTATTTCCTTTTGCGAAATGTGTTTCATATCCTGCGTCGACTTGGAGTAACGTTCTGTAATGATATGTACTTCTTTTAGTTTTTTTGGTTCTGTAGTATCAGAAATCTGCTGTGAATAAGCTGCAATGACGCCAAAGAATGCTGTTAAAAAGTGTATTTTTTTCATGTAATAATAATTTAATTTAAAATTTTCTTCTGAATAGAAGAGTTGTTGATATGGTATTATAAAACGTTGGGATTACATAATTCCTAAAATCTATGAGTGTTAATTATGCTTTTCCATGTAACATAAAATGATAGTAAAAAGCATTATTTCTTTCTCTTATACATAGAAGGCTTTTCTATGATAATTATCTTTTCACTATATATCCTTTCATCTAAATGAATGTGTACTATGTATGTTCCGGAAGGTAATCCCTGAATGTTTACCTCTTTCTCAAATATGGCATTGTTGATGCTCTCGCTTTTTTGTTCTCTTAAGATTCTGCTGTTTACATCCATTATGCTATAGTAAAAACTCTTCCCTTCGCAATCCATAAATTTGATATTGAAATGTGTGGTGCATGGATTTGGGTATAACATATACTTAGGTTTAACTGCAGGAGGATTTTTAACTATCAAATTTTCACAAGTTCCTATATTAGACCAAGTGGATTGGTCCTGATTAGGTTGTTTATTTTTGTTAACTGCTAAAGCCCTGTAAATAATATTTTGATAGATTACCTGATCTCCAGTTAAATAATCAGTTGAAGTATTCCATTCTTTACTTTTGCAATTTTTACTTACTATATTTAAACTCGCAAATGTATATTTTGTACCATTTTTAAGAATAGCGATTGCCGTGAAATAGTGATCTCCGGGACTTATATCGGTAAGAACAAATGAATAAGAAGATTTATTTATTGTAGAAATTATTTCCCCGTTGTCTTTAATAATAATAGATGACAATACAGCATCAGGATCAGTCACATCGAAAGTGAATAAAATATCTTTCCCATTATCTATTACCTGATTATTTTCAGAAGAAGAAATCATACTAATAATTGGGCTGGCTTTTACAGCAATAATTACAGGAGTCGAGCTGGTGACGTTTCCGGTATTGTCTGTCGCTTTTGCTGTTATCTGATAAGTTCCCACAGTCACATTTTCCCAATTGTAGGTATACGGGCTGGTTGTTGAAGTCGATAATAAAGTTGCTCCGTTGTAGAATTCTACTTTAGAAATTGTTCCGTCAGAATCGGCTGCTTCGGCATCGATTGTAACAGTTGCAGGAGCAATGAATGTAGTATTATCAGTAGGAGCAGTAAGTCTTACTGTTGGGGCCTGATTGTTATTAACGACTACCTTTACCACAGCTGATGTTGCTGTTGCATTTGCATTATCATATGCTTTTACTGTTATGGCATAAGTTCCGGCAGTCACATTTTCCCAATTGTAGGTATAAGGACTGGTTGTTGAAGTCGACAACAAAGTTGCTCCGTTGTAGAATTCTACTTTAGAAATTGTTCCGTCAGAATCGGCTGCTTCAGCATCGATTGTAACAGTTGCGGGAACAATGAATGTAGTATTATCAGCAGGAGAAGTGACGTTTACTGATGGGGCATGATTATTATTAACGACCACATTTACCACGGCTGATGTTGCTGTTACATTTGCATTATCATATGATTTTACCGTTATGGCATAAGTTCCCACAGTCACATTTTTCCAATTGTAGGTATAGGGACTGGTTGTTGAAGTTGCTAATAAAGATACTCCGTTATAGAATTCTACTTTAGATATTGTTCCGTCAGAATCGGTTGCTACAGCATCGATAGTAATACTTGCAGGAGCTGTAAATACAGTATTATTGGCAGGAGCAGTAATGGCTGCTGAAGGTGATTGATTGACAGGTGTATTTACTGTAATTACAATTGCAGAAGAAGTGGTAACATCGTTGTCATTATCGTAAGCTTTAGCTGTTAACGTGTACGTTCCGGCAGCTACGTTTTTCCAATTGAAAGTATACGGACTTGCATTAACTACTCCTAAAAGTGTAGCACCATTATAGAATGCTACTTTGTCTATACTTCCGTCGGCATCTTTAGCTGTGGCGGATATATCAAAAGTGGCAGGAGCAACATAAATTGCATTGTCGGCCGGAGTGGTAATACTAACTGTGGGTGGCTGGTTTACTCTGACTGAAACTGCTGAAGAGGTGGTAACAGCTCCGTTATTATCGTAAGCTTTGGCCGTTAACGAATACGTTCCGGCAGCTATGTTTTTCCAATTGAAAGTATATGGACTTGCATTAACGGTTCCTAACAGGGTAGTGCCATTATAGAATTCTACTTTGCTAATATTTCCGTCGGTATCGTTCGCTGTGGCTGTTATAGCGAAAGTGGCAGGAGCCGTATAAATTGTCTTGTCGGTCGGAGCGTTAATACTTACTGTAGGAGGTTGGTTTACTCTCACTGAAACTGCGGAAGAACTGGTGGCAACTCCATTATTATCGTAAGCTTTGGCAGTTAAGGTGTACGTTCCGGCGGCTGCGTTTTTCCAATTGAAAGAATACGGACTTGTATTAACGGTTCCTAATAGTGTAGCGCCGTTATAGAATTCTACTTTGTCTATTTTTCCGTCGGTATCATTAGCTGTGGCTGCTATATCGAAAGTGGCCGGGGCAGTATACATTGCCTTGTCGGCCGGAGTGGTAATGCTTACTGTTGGAGCAATATTATTTCTGACAGTAAAGCTTACTGGAGCCGAAGAAGTAACCGCCCCCGTATTATCATAAGCCTTTGCTATCAGATTGTATGATCCGCTACTTATTCCTGTCCAGTTATAATTGTATGGACTGTTAGTGGATGTGCCAAGTATAGAAGCTCCTATATAGTATTCCACTTTGCTTACAGCGCCATTTACATCAGCGGCAATATTAATGGTTGCCGGAGCAATAAAAGTAGCAGCATTAGCAGGAGTACTAATACTTACCTTTGTATCGTTTAATCCGCAAAACTCAATTTCCGCTACATCACAATATCCATTCTTGGGAGATAAGTACCTGTAATACCTGTAGGCTTTACTGTTAGGTATACTAACCTCTTGCCAGGTATAACTTGGCTCGGTCGGGATGGTATACAGATCCACAAAACCAGCAGAAGTAGAGGTGTTAGAACCCTGGAATTTTCCACCTGTCATTCTTTTTTCAAAAGATTCTCTTGGATAAAAACGTATTGCTTTAACCACTTTTGCTGTTCCAAAATCTAATCCGGTATAACCTGAACTAGCAGATTTAGCACTAAAATTTGTATTTATATCTCCGTCAAATGCTTTATCATATTCATAACCAGCTGTCCAGGGAGAAGTGCCAAAAGTACTGCCCGAAAGTGTAGAGCAAGGGAAAATATCATTAACAGTGATAGGTGAAGAGCTTGTAATCCCGCCGCTATTATCATACGCCTTAGCGGTTAGCGTGTAAGTTCCTATAGGTACATTGGTCCAGTTATAACTGTATGGGCTGGTTGTTGAAGTTCCTAACAAAGAGGTGCCATTATAAAACTCTACTTTACTGATCGTACCATCAGCGTCAGAGGCTGTTGCATAAATAGTAATAGCTGAAGGATTTGGAATGTCAGCATAATCATCAGGTGAAATAATGGAAACTGTTGGGTTTTGATTTCCTACTATTACAGTAATATTAGAGGAAACCGCTACAGCATTTAGGTTGTCATAAGCCTTTGCATTAAGTTGATAAGTGCCGCTGGGAACTCCCGTCCAGTTAAACGAATAGGGACTTGAGGTAACAATACCAAGCAAAGTTGCCCCTTGATAAAATTCGACTTTGCTTATCGATCCATCTGCATCAGAAGCAGTTGCTGTAATGTTTATATTCGCAGGAACAGTAGCATAAAGTTTATTATTGATTGGTGCTGTAATGTTTACTGTTGGAAGCTCATTAGAAGCGCAGAACTCAATCTCAGCGACATCAGCATAATTATCGGGTGGAGTGCAATATCTGTAATACCTGTAGGCTGTACTGTTAGGTATACTAACGTCATGCCAGGCATAATTTGGCTCGGTTGGGATGGTATACAGATCAACAAAACCGGCAGAAGTAGAGGTATTAGAACCCTGAAATTTCCCACCTGTCATCCTTCCTGCTCGCGAATCTCTTGGATAATATCGGAGATTTGTAATCACTTTTGCTGTTCCAAGATCTAATCCGACATAAGCTGGATCTTCTGAATCATCAGCATCAAAAGAGGTGTTTATATCTCCGTCAAAAGCTTTATCACATGTATAGTGGTAATAAGGAGCGGTCCCAAAGGCAATTCCTGTGACTTTATTACAAACTAAAGTCACCATAACAGTTACTAAGGAAGAGCTTTTCTTATTTCCCAGATTATCATAAGCCACAGCCGTCAGATCATAGTTTCCGGGCAATACTCCAGTCCACACATAATTATAGGGAGAGGATGTGCTTGTACTCAGTAAGGTAGTTCCATTATAGAATTCTACTTTGCTAATATTTCCTGAGCTTACAGAAGCAGTAGCATTGAGATTGATAGTAGCCGGACCGCTAAATGTTGTATTGTTGACTGGCGAAGTCATAGCCACCATAATGTTACTCGGAGGTGGGACTAGATCACTCTGCCATACCCCTCTCCCATAATAATAAACGGTCAATATGCCTTTAGAAATACCATCATTATAGATATCCATATCTGTTATGTTGCAAATTATAGGAAGGCCTGAAGAGTAATTGATCCAAGAGGATTTAGTGATGTCCTTATAATAAACACCCAAGGCATAAGAAGCATAGACCGCCTCATTTATACTTTTGTTATCGGCCACCACTTTTTGAACTTGTGCTGAAGGAAATCCTTTTGTAGGGGTCCATGTTGTTCCTTTATCGACAGAGCGATAAATAGTAGTTCCAAGTCCTAAGTATACAACATCTGAATTTGGTATGGGAGCTACAGAACCATTAGTCGATGTAGAAGGAAGTGTTGTCTGAACAAAAGAGGCATCAGTCTTTGCATTGTCTGATCTGTATAATGCAGGTAAATCTGTAAATACATATAAACGATCTGCATTACCGGGATCTATCTGGAGGTCTCTTATGGTACCAGATGGTACAGTGTAAATAAGTGTCCAGGAAGGAGAGGCTGAAGTTAGATTAAGACAGCGGTAAATTTTTCCGGCATTAGCGTGGTAAGCAATATCGGCATTTTCCGGAGTGAAGGCAAATTTTCCGCCCGATGGGGTTTCTGGCAGATTCAAATCTACACAAGAACCTGAGCCAGGAGGATAGGGGCATTTATATTTGTTTGACTCAGAGTAAAAATTACTTAAATAATCAAACCACATATATGGGCCATAGTCACCAGCCCTGTTATTATAAAAGATACCGTTATTATAGTAAAATCCGCCATTATCCTGTGTGCCTATATACTGTAGGTTTCTATTCGTTTTACCAAGAGCACCATGATAAATTTCGGTGGCTGCAATACCGTCAGACTTTGGAGTCCATGCTCCTGTTCCATTGGCTGTATTGCTCCAGACTCCACCATCGTTGGCATTCCAGAGCTGACCGCTAACATAAGGATCAAATACAATATGATGTTGGTCGGTATGAAGATCCTTTGACCAGGAGGATTGTTGCTGTACCCAGGTAACACCTGCATCTGTAGAACGCCATATCACATGAGCACATACATAAAGCTCATTTGAGTTAACAGGATTGACCTCAAAATCAAAATTATAATCTCCCTGGCCGCCCCCTGATGCCGAATATGCGGCAATACACTCCGTAGTCGAACGCATGTTTGTAAAGGTGCTTCCTCCATCTGTTGATCTGTAAATTTCTCCTATAGCATTAGCACCAACATTGGCAACATAAACAACATTTGGATCGGCGTCACAAACCGATACTCTTGTTCCGTTAGCTCCGAATACAAAGGCTGGAGAAGTGATTTCAGTCCAGCTGCTTCCGGCATCAAGAGAACGATAAAAATTTTTAGATGCTGTTGCATAAATGATCTGACCGTTTGTGCCCGGTTTGTAGCAGATATCCTGAACTTCAATGCCAGAAACAGATTGTAAGGTCCAATTAGCCCCTGCGTCTGTCGATTTATAGATACCGTTATTGGTAGCCGCAATGATAGTATTGCTATCTGTGGGAAGAATAAGTACGTCTCTAACCAATCGATTATCCATTCCGGAATTAGATTTTGTCCAGGTGGCTCCTCCATTGATCGTTTTATAGACCCCCAGACCATCATAAGAATAATTTGCATCACCTGTTCCCCAATAAATCACCTGATTGTTAGTAGGATCTACAGTTATGGAGGAAGACGAAGCATTAATAACTTGATCGGTTCCTAATGAAGTCCAATTAAGACCTTTGTCATTACTCTGATACAGCCCCCCTGAAGCACTGGCAACATACATTTTGTTAGGATCTGTGGGGTGAAATTTAATCTGAAGACAACGTCCAATACCGTGTACCTGACCAATGGTTTTCTGTGGAAAGGGTATAGGGCCGATATTTTTCCAATTCGGAGCAGAATTTTGAGCACTTGTAAGGTTAAAGAAAAGAGAGTATACAAGTAACACTGCAATACGTAGATTTGTTTGCATAGATTATTTTAAGATTATCGGGAAATTATTTTTTATTTTTTTTGCCTGCTTTGTAGTTCCTGTTGGACCATCTCCTGAATTTCATCGGGAGTCATTACCCTTCCGTCAGATTTTACAAACCCTTCACTTTGGATTCTCCAAAATTTAAATTTCTTAAAATCTTCAGCGTACTGAAGCGATTCTTTTTTTAGTACCCTATTGCTTTTAAAGAGTCTGGAAATAAAGGATCTTTCTTTTAATTCTTCCAACGCTTCTTCTTCTCCCTCCATCAATTCTAACGGATTAGGTTTTCCTTTCCAAAATTCCTCAAAAGCAACCTTAGTTTCGTCGAAATTTGCATTAGGGTCCTTCATCATTTCTTTCCATTTCGCACTTTTACGAAACTCTTTCAGTTTTTCCTTTTTAATCTGTGATTGGGCAATTGACAGTTGCAAAAAGAACAACAATGGAAGCAGTATAATAGTAGTTTTCCTCATTTGATAATAGATTTGAATTAATTGTCTGTTTTTAAGGGGGTAAGCAAGCAAAAATGGAAATGAACTTTTTTCGTTTTTTCTTTGTATATGAATCTTTTTAAATAAAAAACTTACTATAAAAAGACATAAGTTAAGTTGTCAGAATTGAGTTAGTTTTCTTTAAATCAGGTGTTTTTGTTTTCTGATAATAGCTGATTTACTCCCTGATTTAGAATTCAAAGAAAACGCGGTTTAAAACTTATTTTGATTAGAAATAGACTCAAATTTTTGTTTTATATAGGACAAAAGTATCTCTTTGGCCTTGCTTTTAACGGGCTATTGTAACAACTGTAATTGGTGTGTAATGGGAGGTCATTTTTGGTTAATATCTGGTTTTTTGAATATAAAGCAGTTGCTCGTGTTTTAGAGTAGGTGGTTTTACGAAATAACAATGTAATGAACTAAAAAGGATGTGTTTTTTTTCGTAAATCACGCAATCCTGATTTATTGTGATAAAAAAAGGAGTTTTGATTTGTGGAAATAGAAAACTAACAGACAGAAATATACGTAAATAGCAGTGGAGGATTGATACTTTAAAGTTTATTCTTACGGCAAAATGGGCAGATTATTTTTGTTTTGCTTTTTTTGTTTTAAACCTTGTGGTTCTATAAAAATCTTATACATTTGTCGCACAATTCGCTGTAAGCCCCTGTTTTTGTGAGAATTGTAGTAGATAAAAATAAGTTTAACAACCTACCTTGCTGTTTTGCAGCATGTTAAAATTATGAAGACAATAAAGATCGTTTTTTTTACAGTTTGCCTGACCTTGATGAATGGTTTTAGTGCTTTGGCGCAAAAACCTCCGCCTCCACCAGACGATCCGAATGATCCGGAAATAGTGCCAATAGATGATCATTTAGTATTTTTGGCAATAGTGGCCATTGTTTTAGGGATTACAATTATATATCGAAATAAAATAAAAAAAGCTTCAGCGTAAACTGAAGCTTTTTTTTATGGGTATATTCTGTAAATTATTTGTTTATCGCATAAAGTCTTGAAATGTATTTTCCAACAACGTCAAATTCAAGGTTTATTTTAGTCCCAACTTTGAAGTTTTTAAAATTAGTATTTTCAAAAGTGTAAGGAATAATCGAAACGCTAAATTCGTTTGTTTTTGAGTTTACTACCGTCAGGCTTACTCCGTTTACCGTAATAGAGCCTTTTTCGATGGTAATATTGCTGAGGTTTTTGTCGTATTCAAAAGTGTAATTCCAGCTTCCGTGTGCTTCTTCGATTTTAATGCAGGTTCCGGTTTGGTCAACGTGCCCCTGTACGATGTGCCCGTCCAGACGGTCTCCAAGTTTCATTCCTCTTTCCAGATTTACAATATCGCCTTCTTTCCAGTCGCTAATATTGGTTTTTAAAATGGTCTCGTCGATAGCGGTTACGGTATAAAATGAATCTTTTATAGCTACAACCGTCAGGCAGATTCCGTTATGAGAAACGCTTTGGTCAATTTTTAATTCATTAGTGATTGTGGAGTCAACTGTGATGTGAAGATTGTTTTGATCTTTTTTTATTTCGTGAATCCTTCCTAGGGTTTCTATAATTCCTGTGAACATTTTGGTTTTATTTTACTAAATTTGCACATCAAAATTAGTAATAAATAATCTGAGCTCATGAATAAAAAAGCAGAAAATATAATTGTTGGAATTTCGGTTGGAGATTTAAACGGTATTGGAAGCGAAGTTATATTAAAAACATTCGAAGATTCTCGTATGTTGGAGATGTGTACGCCAGTTATTTTTGCAAACGCCAAAATACTTTCTTTTGTTAAAAAGAGCTTCACGTCGACTGTTCAGTTTCACGGTGTAGATAAATTAGAGCAGGTTTTGCCGGGAAAAGTCAATGTTTTTAATCTTTGGAAAGAAGGGGTTGATATTAACTTCGGTAAAAATGATGAGAAAATTGGCGAATACGCAATTAAATCATTTGTTGCGGCTACCAAAGCGCTAAAAGAAGGTTTGGTAGATGTTTTGGTAACGGCACCAATAAACAAATACAACATTCAATCGGAAGATTTTAAATTTCCGGGACATACCGATTATTTGGACAAAGAATTAGAGGGAAATGCTTTAATGATGATGGTTCAGGATAATTTACGAGTAGGTTTGCTTACCGATCATGTACCGCTGAATGAGGTTTCTTCGCATTTGACAGAAGAATTAATCGTTAGAAAGATTGAAACAATCAGAAAATCACTGGTTCAGGATTTTAGTATTGTTAAACCAAAAATTGCTGTTTTAGGATTGAATCCGCATAGTGGTGATGGTGGTGTGATTGGGAAAGAAGAAGATTTGATTTTGAAGCCAGCTTTGAAAAAGATTTTTGAAAAAGGAACTATGGTTTTTGGACCATTTTCGGCAGATGGTTTTTTTGGAAGTGGTCAATATGAGAAGTATGATGCTATTGTAGCTACTTATCACGATCAGGGATTGATTCCGTTTAAAACATTGTCGTTTGGTAAAGGAGTGAATTATACGGCTGGTTTGAATAAGGTTAGGACCTCACCGGATCATGGTACGGCTTATGATATTGCCGGAAAAGATATGGCAGATTTTAACTCATTTAAGGAGGCAGTTTATCTTGCAATAGATATTTTTCGCTCGCGTAATCAGTATGAGGAGATTACTGAAAAACCACTCAAAATAAAAGAAAAACAGTTATAAACAAAAAAAGGTGAATAAGATTATTAGTTTTATAATAATTTTATATCTTTGCACCCCAATTCAGGTATCTGAGTTTTAGATACGGATTGGACAAATTGATGTTGAAATGAGCAAAACAAAAGAATTTTTAATTCCTTTCGTAGGATTAAAACTAGGAAAACACCATTTTGAGTATCAAATAAGTAACACGTTCTTTGCGAACTTTGATTACGACGAATTTCAAAGTTCAGATATCAAAGTAGGTTTAGTTTTAGATAAGAAAAGCAACATGTTAGAGTTGGAATTCAAACACAAAGGGACTGTAAATGTACCTTGTGATCTGACAAGCGAAGATTTTGATTTGCCTTTAAAAGGTAAAATGAAATTAATTGTTCGTTTTGGAGAAGAATTCAATAACGATAATGAAGAGCTTTTAATTTTACCGCATGGAGAGCATGAAATTGATGTAGCCCAGTACATTTATGAAATGATTGCACTGTCGGTACCTCTAAAACGAGTTCATCCGGGAGTGAAAGACGGCAGTTTGCAAACTGACGCTTTAAAAAAACTGAATGAGCTAACGGTTAAAGAAGAGAAAAAAGAGAGTAAACAAGAAGAAGATATTGACCCGCGTTGGGACAAATTAAAGAAACTATTAACGGATAAATAATATAGTAAAATGGCACATCCTAAGAGAAAAATCTCGAAAACAAGAAGAGATAAGAGAAGAACACATTATAAAGCTACTGTAGCTCAAATCGCTACATGTCCTATTACTGGAGAAGCACATTTATACCACAGAGCTTACTGGCATGAAGGTAAAATGTACTACAGAGGGCAAGTTGTTATCGATAAATCTGTAGCGGTTGCTTAATACGTTTTTGTAAATGATACTGGAACTCTCACATAGTGAGAGTTTTTTTTGTTGGTTATACTTTTCTTTTTTTAAGAAAATAACTGCAAATTAATTTCGTTTTTTTTTGTAATTTTCAAGTCTTTTAAAAATTTTTCAGATACGCTGTATTTGAAACGAAATAATAGAATATAATGAATACAATCACAGCCGCAATTACCGCTGTTGGAGCTTACGTTCCCGACTTTGTACTTTCGAACAAAGTTTTGGAAACGATGGTCGATACCAATGACGAATGGATTACTACTCGTACCGGAATTAAAGAAAGAAGGATTTTAAAAGATGCTGATAAAGGAACATCGTTTCTTGCTATAAAAGCAGCACAGGATTTAATAGCAAAAGCTAATATTGATCCGTTAGAGATTGATCTGATTATAATGGCAACAGCTACAGCAGATATGCCGGTAGCCTCTACAGGAGTTTTTGTTGCGACAGAAATTGGAGCTACCAATGCATTTGCTTATGATTTGCAGGCGGCATGTTCAAGTTTCTTATACGGAATGTCTACCGCTGCAGCTTATGTGCAGTCAGGAAGATATAAAAAAGTATTATTAATTGGTGCCGATAAAATGTCATCAATTGTAGATTATACAGACAGAGCAACTTGTATTATTTTTGGCGACGGAGCGGGAGCCGTTTTATTCGAACCTAATTATGAAGGCTTAGGCTTACAAGATGAATACTTACGAAGCGACGGTGTAGGACGCGATTTTCTTAAAATTTCTGCAGGAGGTTCTTTAACTCCAACTACAGCGGAGACCGTACAAAACAAACAACACAATATTATTCAGGACGGAAAAACCGTTTTTAAATACGCTGTAACCAATATGGCCGATGCCAGCGAATTGATTTTGCAAAGAAACAATCTTACGAATCAGGACGTGAATTGGTTAGTGCCACATCAGGCAAACAGACGTATCATCGATGCTACTGCAAACAGAATGAATCTTGAGGATTCAAAAGTATTGGTGAATATTGAAAAATATGGTAACACCACTTCAGCTACGTTGCCATTAGTATTAAGTGACTTTGAACATTTGCTTAAAAAAGGAGATAATATTATTTTTGCCGCTTTTGGTGGAGGATTCACTTGGGGATCTATTTACCTAAAATGGGCATACGATAAAAAATAAATCAAAACTAAAAACGAATCATTATGGATTTAAAAGAAATTCAAAACCTAATCAAATTTGTAGCAAATTCGGGTGTTGCAGAAGTAAAGTTGGAAATGGATGATGTAAAAATCACGATCAGAACAACTTTAGAGACGAATGTAACTGAAGCTACTTATGTACAGCAATTACCAGCTCAGGCAGCATTGCCACAAGCAGTTGTTCCTCAACAAACAGCTCCTGTAGTTGTAAATGTAAGTGCAGAAGCACCTGCTGCTGCTGTTGAAGATTCTAAATTCATTACTATTAAATCTCCAATTATTGGAACTTTTTACAGAAAACCATCTCCAGACAAACCAGTATTTACTGAAGTTGGAAGCACTATCGCAAAAGGTGATGTTCTTTGTGTAATTGAAGCAATGAAATTATTCAACGAAATCGAATCGGAAGTTTCAGGTAAAATTGTAAAAATTCTTGTTGACGATATGTCTCCTGTAGAATTTGACCAACCTTTATTCTTAGTTGATCCATCATAAATAAATTTAGATTTTAGATTTTAGATTTTAGATTGATCTGACAGAATTAATACAGACATCTAAAATTATCTAATGATCAAATTGTCTAATTATCTAATTAAAATAAGATGTTTAAAAAAATATTAATTGCAAATAGAGGAGAAATTGCACTTCGTGTAATTCGTACATGTAAAGAAATGGGGATCAAAACCGTAGCAGTTTACTCTACGGCCGATGCTGAAAGTTTACATGTTAAGTTTGCTGATGAAGCGGTTTGTATTGGCCCCCCTCCAAGTAACTTATCGTATTTGAAAATGTCAAATATAATTGCTGCTGCCGAAATTACTAACGCAGACGCAATACATCCAGGTTATGGATTTCTTTCTGAGAATGCTAAATTCTCAAAAATTTGTCAGGAGCACGGAATCAAATTTATTGGTGCAGCTCCTGAGATGATTGACAGAATGGGAGATAAAGCTTCTGCAAAGGCGACAATGAAAGCTGCGGGAGTTCCATGTGTACCAGGTTCTGACGGATTATTAGAATCTTTCGAACAAACACAAAAGTTAGCTAAAGAATTTGGTTACCCGGTAATGCTTAAAGCTACTGCCGGTGGTGGTGGAAAAGGAATGCGTGCGGTATGGAAAGAAGATGAATTATTGAAAGCATGGGAAAGTGCACGTCAGGAAGCTGCCGCTGCATTTGGAAATGACGGAATGTACATGGAGAAACTTATCGAAGAACCACGTCATATCGAAATTCAGGTTGTTGGAGATTCATACGGAAAAGCATGTCACCTTTCTGAAAGAGATTGTTCTGTACAACGTCGTCACCAGAAATTAACTGAAGAAACACCTTCACCATTCATGACTGATGAATTGCGTGCGGCAATGGGAGAAGCGGCTGTAAAAGCGGCAGAATTCATTAAGTACGAAGGAGCCGGAACTGTAGAGTTTTTAGTGGACAAACACAGAAACTTCTATTTCATGGAAATGAATACCCGTATTCAGGTAGAGCACCCGATCACTGAACAAGTAATTGACTACGATTTAATTCGTGAGCAAATTATGGTAGCGGCCGGAATTCCAATTTCAGGAAAAAACTACTTACCACAATTACACGCTATCGAATGCCGTATTAATGCTGAAGATCCTTATAACGATTTTCGTCCTTCACCAGGAAAAATTACGACGCTTCATATGCCAGGAGGACATGGTGTTCGTTTAGATACTCACGTATATTCTGGTTACAGCATTCCGCCAAATTACGATTCGATGATTGCAAAGTTAATCACAACTGCACAATCAAGAGAAGAAGCTATCAGTAAAATGCGAAGAGCTTTAGATGAATTTGTTATTGAAGGCATCAAAACTACAATACCATTCCATAGACAATTGATGGATGACCCAAGATATATTGCAGGAGATTATACTACTGCTTTTATGGATACATTTAAAATGAAACCTATAGAGGAATAAAATTAAAGGCTGTTGATTCTTCAACAGCCTTTTTTTATGTTACCAACTGGTAAACCCGATAGGTTTTAGAAACTTATCGGGTTTGCTTTTTGGTAGAGTAAACACTTTTGGTGTGTATTTTTTATACAGGTTTTTCCTGAGTTACACACTTTTTATAAATTTTGAATTTTGGCACAAATGGTTTAATTCCTTTAAAAATAAGGATTTAGCTAATTGTAGGTACAACGTTTTCGTTACGGCATAATAATTTCATTATCTAAAGCGTAAACAACTATTAATAATTTAAAACGTACACATTATGAAAAATTTATTTTTATCAGCCGCAATTGTTTTAGGAGGTTTAACATCATTCGCATCAAATGCTCCAATTGCAAACATTATCGTTAAAACGGTTTCTGTTGCAGACGAATATACAGAGATCAAACTAGAAGAGCTACCTGCTCCAATTACCGAAGCTTTGAAAAAAGCATATCCAAGTGCTGTAGTTACAAAAGCGTATAAAAACGAAAAATCCGAGTACAAATTAGACGTTACAGTAGGAGAAAAGGTAGGTAACCTTTTTGCTAATGCAGACGGAACCTGGATTAAAAAATAAGGTAAAGCCGTTCTTATGTTTATACAAATTAAGAACATTAAAATAAAATTAAGAGTACTAAAATATACACACTATGAAAAATTTATTTCTATCAGCCGCAATCGTTTTGGGAGGTTTAACATCATTTGCTTCAACTTCTCCAATATCAAATACAATCGTAAAAATAGCAGTTATCCAGGACGAGTACACTGAAATTAAAGTGGAAGAAGTTCCTGCTGCTGTAATCGATGCTCTTAAAAAAGCGTATCCGGATGCAATACTTTCAAAAGCATACAAAAATGAAAAATCCGAGTACAAGCTTAGTGTTACAGTAGGTGACAAAGTAGGCTCTCTTTATGCAAATGCAGATGGAACCTGGATCAAAAAATAATTAATAAGAACCATTAAAAAGGATCATTATGAAAAAGTTAATCTTATCGGCAGCTATTGTGTTAGTTAGTTTGTCTATGCAGGCAGGAAATGGAACAATGACAGGTTTATTGGTAAAAACTGTAAGTGTTCAGGATGAATATAAAGAAGTTGATGCGGTTCCGGCTGCGATCAAAACCGCATTAGACAATGCTTATCCGGGAGTAAAACTGGATAAAGCTTATGTAAATGCAAAGAAGGAGTATAAAATTGAGATAACTGTTAGAGGAGAAAAATCTACAGTTTATACAGATGCTTCCGGAAATATTCTTAAAAAATAACGATTAGTAACCCATAAAAACCATTTATTATGAAAAAGTTAATTTTATCAGCAGCGATTGTTCTTGGAGGTTTATCCGTTCAGGCAGCAACTTCGACAGTGAAAACTTCAGACATTCAATCTGTAATTGTTCAGGATGAATACAAAGAGATTGGTACAGATGCAGTTCCGGCGGCAGTAAAGTCAACAATCGAAAAATCTTTCCCTAACACAAAACTTGAAAAAGCATATAAGAGTGAGAAGGATGAGTATAAATTGGAAATTTCCAGCGGAGATAAAAAATACACTGTGTTTACAGATGCTTCCGGAAATATTCTTAAAAAATAATTGCCTAATTTTATCAGCTAATACTAATTAAAAAAAAGCAAGTACTTATGAAAAAATTAATTTTATCAGCTGTAATCATTTTAGGAGGTTTATTAACGAATGCAGAAGCGACTACATTAAAAAAATCAGTTTTGAATGTTGTTAAATTTCAAGACGATTTTAAGGAAATAAAACCAGAAGCACTTCCTGCTGAAGTTAAAGCGACTTTAGAAAAATCTTTTCCAGGTTCAAAGCTTGTAAAGGCTTATGTAAATCCGAAAAAGCAGTACAAATTAGAACTTAATTCCGGGGCCGATCAGGACAAACATTTTGTCTTCACAAATGACAAAGGAGTCATTGCTCCGAAATATTAAAAAAGAATAATATGAAAAAGTTAGCCTTATCAGTAGCAGTTGTTTTAGGAAGTTTATCCGTTTCTGCGAATACTGTTGTTGCTCAGGAGCAAATAAAAATTGCTGTTGATGTTCAGACAGAATATACAGAAGTTGCTGCAGATGCTGTGCCAGCTGCTGTGAAAACGGCATTGCAAACAGCGTATCCTGGAGCAAAACTCGCGAAAGCATGGGTAAACGAAAAAAAGGAATATAAACTTGAGATATCAGTTGGGGACCAAAAGGCTACTGTTTTTTCAGATGTCAATGGCAACTGGTTAAAGATATAATTAGGTGAATTTTAGATTTATGTTTTTGGTGAAAAAGAGATTGCGATAAGCAATCTCTTTTTTTTTACATAATTTTGTGAAAAGACAATTTTATTAGTATTATTTTAGCAAAAAAGTCCTCAGAAACAAATGCCAAAGATATTACTGATAGAAGATGATATTTCGTTCTGCAAATTATTAGAGAAATTTCTAATCAAAAAAACATACGAAGTAGCCATTGCTTTCTCAGCTGCCGAAGCCAGAGTTGCAATCAAAAAAGAATCTTTCGATTTGATTTTAACAGATCTCCGTTTACCTGATTCTGATGGTATCGGACTTATGGCTGAAATTAAAACGGCATATCCGCAAGTTCCGGTAATTTTGATGACAGGCTACTCTGATGTTAATACTGCAGTTAAAGCCATCAAAAATGGAGCAGCTGATTACATTTCAAAACCGTTCAATCCTGATGAAGTTTTACTGGTCATCACAAATGCGTTAAAAGCTTCAGAAGAGGAGACAGATGAAGTAGTGGTGAAAGAGAAGAAAACTACAAAAAAACAAACTGCTGCCGAAAACGAATTTGTAAAAGGGATTTCTATAGCCTCTAAAAAACTTCTGGATCATATTCAATTGGTAAGCCCGACAGATATGTCGGTTTTAATTATCGGAGAGAGTGGAACCGGAAAGGAGATTATTGCCAAAAGTATCCATCAGCAAAGTTTAAGAAAAAACAATAATTTTATTGCGGTCGATTGCGGAGCTATTCCGAAAGAATTGGCAGCAAGTGAATTCTTCGGACATTTAAAAGGATCTTTCACTGGTGCTATCAGCGACAAAATGGGTTATTTTGAAGCAGCTAATGGCGGAACGCTTTTTCTGGATGAAATAGGGAATCTCTCTTATGAGAATCAAATTCAACTGTTAAGAGCACTTCAGGAACGAAAAATTAAACCCGTTGGAAGTAATAAAGAAATAAACGTCGATATACGTATTATTACCGCTACGAACGAAGATTTGCGTGAGGCAGTAAAAAACGGCGATTTTAGAGAGGATTTATACCATAGAATCAACGAGTTTTCTATATTGTCGCCTTCTTTAAAAGAGAGAGAGGAAGATTTGATGGTTTTTGCAGATTATTTCCTCGAAAAAGCAAACCAGCAGCTGAACAAAGAGGTGATTGGATTTTCACCCGAAGTAGTTGCGATTTTTCAAAATTACAACTGGCCGGGAAATTTACGTGAACTGCAAAATTGTGTCAAACGTTCAACATTGTTGTCCAAAGGTGAATTTATCGAAAGTGACGTTCTGCCGGCAGAGTTTTTTCAGATACAAAAGCCGACAAGTTCCAACGATAATTTTTCGCTATCTGAAAATGAAAGAGAAGCCATTATTCAGGCTTTGTCGAGAGCGCAGAATAACAAATCAGAAGCAGCAAAATTACTTAAGATTACCAGAAAAACGCTTTACAATAAATTAAAGCATTACAATATAGATTAAACTATTTCTTGTTGTAAGGCATCAAAGAGTATAGTTGTTTTAGATCTTAAATTGCGCAAAATATCCTCTGCTTCAGTAATATCAAGATTCGTACTTTCTAAAGTTTTTAAAATTTCACTAATCTCTTGTGTCTGAATTTGCTTGAACATAGGAGCCATTCGATGTGCAATTGAGTTAATCTCGGCCGTGTTTTTTGCCCTAAAGGCATTTTCTAAAGCGTTCAGATTCTCAGAACTGTTTTCGATAAACGATTTCAGAATTTCTTTTAGTTCGTCATTGTCGTTGCCTAGAAACTCTTTAAGGGTATCCAGAGAATACAATGTTGAATTTACAGTTTCTTCCTCTTTGTTAATGTCAATATTGGGCAAGGTGTCGTTTTCCAAAATTAGATGAATCGTCTCCAATAGTATTTTAGGGGAATAAGGTTTTTGAATTACCGTGGTAAAACCTGCCTTGGTATAAATCTCAGCATCCAGATCAGTCCTTCCGGTTAAAGCAATTACAGGCTGGTTTTTAAAAGTAGAGTAACCGTTGTTTTTGAGTTTTTCCAGAAACATAAAACCATCCATTTCCGGCATTTGTATATCTGTAATGATAAAATCGAAAGGAGTATTTCCAATTGCTTCAAGAGCTTTTTCGGCGCTGTTAAAAGAAAAGACCTCATGTTTCTCCTGTCTTAAAACACCACTCGTTAAATTCAGAAGATTAATATCATCGTCAAGAACGATAAAGGTTTGTTTTGGAGTATTCAGTATAATAGGTTCTTTTTCTTCAATTACTAAATTCTGACTGTTATCGAACAATAAAGGAAGTTGAATTTGAAAAGTACTTCCTTTCCCAAAAGTACTTTCAAGATTTAAGTTTCCGTCTAAAATCGAAATTATTTTTTGACAAATGGATAATCCCAAGCCGGTTCCACCATATTTTTTTTCGATTCCTTCATTCGCCTGAGCAAACTCTTCGAAAACTAATTTTTGATTTCCTTTTTCGATTCCAATCCCTGAATCCTGAATAGAAATAATAAAAAAATCATCATTTTCTGTGGTGTAAGCGCTTATTTTTATGAAGCCTTCTTCGGTAAATTTATAGGCATTTCCAATAATATTGCTTAAAATTTGCTTTAGCCTGAACGGATCGCCTACAATTCGCGTATTCAGCTTGTCATCGACGTTAATAATCAGGTCGATGTTTTTTTGTTGGTATACGGTTTGAATGCTCTTGGCTACTCCATCGATTATTTCCGGCAATAAGAATGGGACCTTTTCAATGGTGATTTTTCCAGCTTCGATTTGAGAAAAATCCAACAAGTCCTGAACCAGCTGTGTGATGTATTCAGAAGAATTTTTAATGTTTTTGATGAAATAAGACTGCTTGGAATTCACTTCAGAATTACCCAGCAGTTCTGAATAGCCTACAATTGTGCTCAGAGGTGTTTTTAAATCATGACTTACCGTCGAAATGAGCTGTTCACGGCTTTTCAGTAGATTCTTTGTTTTGAAATTCGCAATCTCCAGCTTCTTTTTATAAACCTGCGATTTAGAGTAATCGCTTACAATTAGTATCGAGAAAAACAACGTCAGTATCAAGCCAATAATTGCCGAAGCCGTAACAATATCATTCACTTTTTTAAGTGATTTTTCTTTTAAAGAATTGTTTTTTATCGAGTTGATGATGATTTCTCTTTCAATAATTCGAAGTACTTTTCGGAGTTGTTCTGAAATAGCGATTTCATTTTTTAATAATTTGTTCTCTTCAAAATTCAATGATTCCTTTTTCTTTTCAGCTTTCAGCTTCACATTGCTTAAAAGTTTTTTGGAATTGGCGAGGATCGAATCTGAGGCTTGTTTGCTTAAGGTATTGGTGCTGTCGTCAGGAATATTCTGATTGAGATAATCGACATATTTTTGAAGTACACTGCGTTGATAACTCCCCAATTGATTCGGATTCTTGTTGAAATCCTGGAGTTCTAATTTACGGAGTTTAAACTCCATTTTGGTAATTTCATCAATGGCCGTATTTACCGAAACTTCGTCGTCGGCTTTGTTTTTTATGGTTTTTAACTGTTTGATGTTTTTTGTCTTTTCTGACAACAGGTATGTAACACTGTCGAGCAGTGTCTTTTGATATTGTGTGGTAACAATTTGTTTTAAGGTATCGATTCTGCATTTCAGGGAATCGGTTTCGATAAGGTAACTTTTAAAATCAGCCTCAGAATTAGTCTGGATGGTTTTTCTGGCTAAACTTTCGGTCTTATAAACGTTAGAAAACAGTTTACTTACTTTTAATATTTTAGTTTTCTCAAAAGCAATTTTACTTTCGAGTTTATTGTAGACTACATTTTCTGAGTACAAAAACCACCCCACGGTAACCACTAATCCCAGTAGAGCAATATAACTGAAGAGTACTTTTATCGGCATGTAACTTTTTTTACTCTCCATGGGGTAATGTTATAGGTTTTGGGATGTTTATATTGGAAATCAGTGCAATTTATTTAAAATTTCGGTTTTTGAAATACAAAATAATGCTAATGTTTTACATAATTAAGAGGGCTCAGAAAATAAAATAGCCGCAGATTTTTAAAATCTACGGCTATTTTTTAATTTAATATGTTTAGACTTAAAGCGTCTCGTTCAGCCATTTGAAGAATTCACCTTGCCAAACCTGAGCGTTTTGCGGGTGTAAAACCCAGTGATTTTCATCAGGGAAATATACAAATCTGCTTTTAAGGCCTCTTAATTGTGCCGCCTGAAAAGCTTCTTGTCCCTGTCCGATCGGTACGCGGAAATCTTTTCCTCCCTGGAAAATTAAGATGGGTCTGTTCCAGTTTTGTACCATTGTTGCAGGGTTAAAAACAGTATACGATTTTTGAGCAGCTGCATTGTCTTTCTCCCAGTACGGACCTCCAAAATCCCAGTTGTTAAAGAAAACCTCTTCAGTAGTTCCTAACATACTCACAGTATTGAAAACACCGTCGTGAGCGATAAAAGTTTTGAAACGGTTTTTGTGAATACCTGCTAAATAAAACACAGAATATCCTCCGTAGCTTGCGCCTACACATCCTAAACGAGATTTGTCTACATAGTTTTCTTTAGAAACATCGTCGATTGCTGATAGGTAGTCATCCATAACCTGTCCGCCCCAATCTTTACTAATCTGCTCGTTCCATTCAACACCATGACCCGGCATTCCGCGACGGTTTGGTGCAACCACCACATAACCTTTTGCAGCCATTAATGAGAAATTCCAACGGAAAGAATACGATTGTGTTAAAGCACTTTGTGGCCCACCTTGACAGAATAATAAAGTTGGATATTTTTTAGAAGCATCAAAATTTGGAGGTAAAATTACCCAAACCAACATTTTTTTACCGTCTGTAGTAGTTACATAACGCTTTTCTGTTTTGCTAAGCGCTAATGTTTTGTAGATTTCTGTATTTACATTTGAGATTTGTTTCCAGGTGTTTTTCTTCAAATTAAAAGAATAAATTTCCGGAGCGTGATTCATATCATTTCTGGTAACAATAATATCATCACCGGCAAAACCTACTAAATCATTTACATCAAAATCCCCATTAGTCAATTGACGAACTTGAATAGCGATTCTGGTCAATCCCGGAAAGTTAACTGTAAAAAGCTGTTTTGTACCATCCACCGGAGCTACAAAGTATACGTTTTTACCGTCTTTACTCCAGATAAAATTATCTACAGTTCCGTCCCAGTTTGCCGTTAAATTTGTTTTGATGCCTTTAAATTCAACAATAAGATCGTTTTTATCCGCTTCATAACCGTCACGTTTCATTTGTAGCCAGGTTAAGTTTCCTGTTGGCGAAAATTGTGGGGCTGTATCGTAACCTAAATTACCTTCGGTTCTGTTTATTGTTTTCTGAGTTTCTAAATTATACTCGTAAATATCAGTGTTAGTAGAAATTGCATATTGAGTTCCTGCTTTTTTCTTGCATACATATAAGATGCTTTTCCCGTCAGGAGACCAGATGTAATCGTCGTCACCGCCAAAAGGTTTTTGCGGAGAATCAAAATTTTCACCTTTCAGGATATCAATTCCGGCAGCACCTTCTTTGTTTTCTTTGTAAAAAACATGATTGAATTTACCTTCATTCCAGGTATCCCAATGACGATAATCCAATCCGTCATAAATTTGAGCATCAGATTTATCCAGTTTTGGATAAAAATCTTTGCCTAAAACTTTGTCCAGTTTCACCTCTTCGTTGTACACTAAAAATTTTCCGTCAGGCGAAACGTTTTTATCTGCCAAAACTTCTTTAGTGTCTTTAATTTCGGTTGCAGTTCCACCACCTACAGGAATGATGTAAAATTTAGAAGACGATTTGTTTTCTTCAACCGAAGGGGTAGAAACTTTAAAAACAACATTTTTTGCATCTTTTGAAAGTCCGAGTGCACTCACTCTTCCTAATTTCCATAACAACTCTGGGGACATTACATTCTGTCCGATAGCGTTTAAACTCATCATTATTAAGGTTGTAAATAATACTTTTTTCATAATAAAATTCTAATTTTTCGTGGGACTAAAAATACAACAATTAAATTCCAAATTAGCTAAATTCCAAATTCCAAAAATTGTTAAAGTTTATGGGCTAAGTTTTTTTCAGCCACGAATTCCCGAATTTTTATTCTTAAGGATCAGCAAAAATAATTTGTGAATTCGTGGCTGAAAAAAAATAGTACGCGTTTTGGAATTTTAAAAAATGAAAGTTCTGGCTTAAATTTATTTCCTAAATTGTGATTTGGATTTTAACTAATTGGAATTTATTATTTTATGATGGAACTAAGCTACTGGGAACTCAAGAACTGGTTTACAAATATTGATTATACTATTGTTGGCAGCGGAATCGTAGGACTGCACGCGGCACTGCGCTTACGCGAAAGATTTCCAACCGCAAAAATTCTGGTTCTGGAAAAAGGAATGTTGCCACAAGGGGCCAGTACTAAAAATGCCGGCTTTGCATGCTTTGGAAGCCTTTCTGAGATTATGGAAGATCTTAAAACGCATTCAGAAGAGGAAGTGGTACGGCTTGTAGAGAAAAGATGGAAAGGATTGCAGCTGTTGAGAAAAAGATTAGGTGATACCGCAATAGATTTCAAACCATATGGCGGTTATGAATTGTTTTTAAGAGAAGATGACTTAAGTTTTGAGGAGTGTATTTCGAGACTGCCTTTTGTAAATGAAATTTTAAGACCACTTTTCAAAGCGGATGTTTTTGCCAAAGAATCCGATCGGTTTGGCTTTGGAAACAGTCATGATTATTTAATTTTTAATCCTTTTGAGGCACAAATTGATACCGGAAATATGATGCAGGAATTGCTGAGACAGGCCGTTTCTGAAGACATTTTAATTCTCAATCAGCAAACTCTTACTGCTTATTCTGATTTAGGAAGTGAGGTTGAACTGGTGTTGAACCATTTTAGTTTTAAATCCAAAAAAGTACTTTTCGCGACCAATGGTTTTGCAGCTCAGCTGACAAAGGGAGCGGTAAAGCCTGCCCGAGCGCAGGTTTTGATTACAGAACCCATTGCAAATTTAGCCATCAAAGGAACTTTTCATCTGGATCGCGGGTATTATTATTTTAGAAATATAAACGATAGAGTTTTACTTGGCGGAGGCAGAAATCTTGATTTTGAAACCGAAACAACAACGGAATTTGGGGAGACGAAAATTGTACAAAATAAATTGGAGGATTTACTTAAAAATGTAATTTTACCGAATCAGGATTTCCGAATCGCCCATCGTTGGAGCGGTATCATGGGAATAGGAAACAGTAAAAATCCTGTTGTTACTCAATTGTCTGAAAACGTGTTTTGTGGAGTGCGTTTAGGAGGAATGGGAGTAGCAATCGGGAGTTTAATAGGAACAGAATTAGCAGATTTAATATAATGGCAGCACCCAAAAAACCGGCACCAAAAAAAACAACCACCAGTAAACCAAAACCGGCACCAAAGAAAGGCAATCGTTCTTTTGGCGAAAAAGTAAAGTGGTTTTTCATCAAATTATTTTTATGGTTCTTCGGAATCTCGATTGCGTCTGTCGTGTTTTTTAAATATGTGCCTGTACCTTTTACACCTTTAATGATCATCCGGGCGATCGAAAACAAAATGGCCGGTAAAGAAGTCTATTTTGATCATGACTGGGAGCCGATCGATAAAATCTCAATGAATTTGCAAAAAGCGGTTATTGCCAGTGAAGATGGAACTTTTCTAAAACATAATGGTTTCGATTTTAAAGCACTTCAAAAAGCCTATAAAAGCAACGAACGCGGACGTCGTATTCGTGGCGGAAGTACCATCTCGCAGCAAACAGCTAAAAACGTCTTTTTATGGCAGGGGAAAAGTTATTTCCGTAAAGGTTTAGAAGCTTATTTCACTGTTTTAATAGAACTCATTTGGGGTAAAGAACGTATTATGGAGGTTTACCTGAACAGCATCGAAATGGGAGATGGAGTGTACGGAGCTTATGCCGCAACCGAACATTGGTACCGTCGTGATGCGTCAAGTTTAACACCTATGCAGGCAGCCGGAATTGCAGCCATTTTGCCAAACCCAAGAAAATTTAAAGCAACAGGATCTTCCAGTTATATCAACCGTAGAAAAGAACGAATTGTTCGTGAAATGCGCTCGGTTGGGAAAATAAATTACAATGCAGAATAAAAAAAGCTTTCTCGGATTTCTGTTATTGACGACGGTTTTCAGTTTTGGACAGGCAAAAACGACAGAAATAGGTTTAATTACAGATAACGATTTATATACTTCGTCTAAAAACGATATGTATTATACCAATGGTCTGGAGCTTTTTTATCGATTTTTGTCGAAGAACAATAACGAAAAAATAAGCAAGAAAATCACCGAATTTCGTATTGGGCAGTATATCTATAATCCGAGATTTATAAACAAAGAGGCTGTTACGATTAACGATCGACCTTTCACAGGTTATCTTTTTGCCGAAGCAGGACGAAGTTTTTTCTATAAAAGCGAATCCGTTTTAAAGACCGATTTTCAGTTGGGCTTTATGGGACCCAATGCCCTTGGAAGAGAAACTCAGGAAAGTTTCCATCATCTCATTGGGTACAAAACGGTGTATGGTTGGGAAAACCAGCTGCACAACGCATTCGCTATTCAGGCGCATATAATGTATTCGAAGAAATTATTTCCCTCAAAGCACAATGATTTTGTCGATCTTCACTTTCAGTCGGAAGCCAATGTAGGGACAATCTTCACAGGTGTTTCAACAGGTTTACTGATTAGAATTGGTTTCAAAAAACTACTCCCGGTTTATGATTCCAATTTACACGATGCCGCGGTAAGCAATACTCGGCAATACAATATCCGTGAGTTTTACTTTTATGCAATGCCAAGTGTCAATTACCAGTTTTACGACGCTACCATCGAAGGCAGTATGTTTAGCAACACCAGTCCGCTAACGTTTGACTTGGAACCCCTTCGTTTCAATGCCGAGGCCGGATTAAAATACCGTCACAATAACTTCAATATGTCGTACTCGTTTATCTATCGGGGCAGAGAATTAAACGATCCGAATACCAATACCAATGCGGGTTACTTTTACGGGTCGATTCGATTTGGGTATTTGTTGAAGTAAGCTCTTGTAATTTTGGTTTTCGGTGATGTAAATATGCCTTCAGGATTTCGTGAATCTTTGTGTGTACATTTTGTGGATCTCTGTGTAATGTCTCGACTAGAATGATGATTTTTATTCTGACAGCTATAAGAAATACGCGATAAAATTGGGGTTAATTATAATCGGGTATAATTCCCGGGTAAATGTCCTTTTGATTCTATTGTATTATCTGTCTTTTTGAAAAAGTTAAATCGGATTAATGACCCTTCAAGTCCCTGACCAAAGTCTACAATATACAGATTGTCAGTTTTAGCTATTTGCTGTGGAATGATTCGGTTGGAGGATGTCCTAATTTGATTTTTACTGAAAGAATAGGTGTTTCCGCCAGAATTGTACTTGATATCATTTTTAGTAAAAGTAAGGATCGCTCCGGTGGTATTATCTTTCCAGCTTCCTTGTATCCAGGAAGGAGAATAGAAAACACCTTGGGTATCTTCGTCGCTTGACGAACAAGAGGTAATTAAAACTAAGCTCAGGAGTAAAATTAAATTCTTCATTTTTTTGGCGTTTAAAAGTTGTATTCGATAAGTTTAACAAAAACAATTCCGAACTCTCTTCTTTTGATACATTTAACTTTTATTTATAGGTACAACCTCAGTTTTTATGAAAATATTAAAACAAATCTTTCTAACTTAATGGAGTGAATTGTAAGGAGATTGTTTTTTCGCGAGCAATTTTTTCGATTCCGGTTTTTTTTAAGTTAAGGTTTAACTTTTTGGTAATGTTACAAAGCTTCTAAATTTTTATTTTTAACTCAAAATTAAAGTTATGGAAATCAATTGGATAGTAATAGGAGCCGTAGTGCTTGTTGTAATCATTGTGATCGTATTTACAGTCAGAAAGAATCAAAGAGAGAAAAAGAAACTGACAGATCTCTTAAATAATGATTTTAAAAAGGCTAAAAAAGATAGAATAGATGCCGAAGATTCTGCGAATGAACACTAAGAAAATTTCTTTCAAAATAAAAAAACCGTATTCCAATGAAGTAATACGGTTTTTTTGTGGAGAATATCGGATTCGAACCGATCACCTTCCCGATGCATCGGGACGCTCTAGCCTTTTGTTTTGATTAGGGTTTCGATATATTTTCGGCTTTTCATCTTCTTGATTTGTGATTCTCTTTTGCAGGCTTCACTTCTGGTTGGAAAAGTTTCATAATATTTTAGTTCCCAATCTTTGGCAACTTTTGTGTAATTGCTTCTACTGTTTAAATGATCCTGAAGTCGTTTTTCAACATCCTGACAGGAACCGATATAATATTTGTCAAGCGCTTTTGAGTATATGATATAAGTGTAGAACATAATGGTTATAAACAAAAAATACCCAAACGTACGTTTGGGTATTTTTTTATAAAAACTTTAGTGGAGAATATCGGATTCGAACCGATCACCTTCCCGATGCATCGGGACGCTCTAGCCTTTTGTTTTGATTAGGGTTTCGATATATTTTCGGCTTTTCATCTTCTTGATTTGTGATTCTCTTTTGCAGGCTTCACTTCTGGTTGGAAAAGTTTCATAATATTTTAGTTCCCAATCTTTGGCAACTTTTGTGTAATTGCTTCTACTGTTTAAATGATCCTGAAGTCGTTTTTCAACATCCTGACAGGAACCGATATAATATTTGTCAAGCGCTTTTGAGTATATGATATAAGTGTAGAACATAATGGTTATAAACAAAAATACCCAAACGTATGTTTGGGTATTTTTTATAAAAACTTTAGTGGAGAATATCGGATTCGAACCGATCACCTCTACGCTGCCAGCGTAGCGCTCTAGCCAAATGAGCTAATCCCCCGTGTGTTTTGTTTGTTGGACAACATTAGATTTGAACTGTCACCTTCCCGATTTTTCATCGGGATACTCTAGCCAAATGAGCTAATCCCCCAAAGCGATAGCAAATAAAGTCAATTAATTTTCAAAAAGCAAATTTCAAATCACTTCCGATGAAAATATTTTTCAAAACCGTAACTTTACGATCAAATTTATTTTTATGAGTGCAGAAAAACTTGAAGGTTCTTTACAGACTACTTACCATAATGCTGTTGCAACAGTTGAATTTGGGCATCCGGCCAGCAATTCTTTTCCAAGACAATTATTAGATCGTTTAACTTCCGAAATTAATACTCTAAGTCAGAATAAAGCCGTTTCGGTTATTGTTTTACAAAGCTTAGGGACGAAAGTTTTTTGTTCAGGTGCTTCTTTTGACGAGTTGTTAGCCGTGAAAAATGAACAACAGGGAGCACACTTTTTCTCCGGTTTTGCTCATTTGCTGAACGCGATGCGAAATTGTTCTAAAATTATTGTGGCCCGTGTTCAGGGAAAAGCAGTTGGTGGCGGTGTCGGAATTATTTCGGCTTGTGATTATGTTTTTGCGACTCCTGAAAGTGCTGTGAAATTGTCGGAACTGGCCATCGGAATTGGTCCGTTTGTGATTGAACCCGCGGTCTCGCGTAAGATTGGAAAAGCTGCGATGGCCGAAATGACCTTGGCGGCACAGGCATGGAAATCGGCAGCATGGGCATTAGAAAATAAACTGTTCACAGAGATTCATAATGCTGAAAATTTAGATGTTGCGGTAGCAGATTTTGCTCAACAATTAAGTTTGTATAATCCTGAAGCTTTGTACGAAATGAAGAAAATTATTTGGGAAGGAACCGAACACTGGGAATCTTTACTTGTCGAGCGTGCCTCTATAACGGGAAAATTAGTTTTGTCGGACTTTAGCAGAAATGCTTTAGAGCAGTTTAAGAAATAGCGGAATCCTAAAATTTTTATCTGGTTCTTTTCAGAGATTTTGGATGATGATATTTGTCATTGGATGCAGCGTCAGACAGGCATAAATTTGAAATGTTTTTGAAGTGAAACATAAAAAATAAATCAAGATGAGAATTATTTCGTTGTTGCAGCAAGTTGATGTTGCAGAGAAAATTAAGGCTGCTCCGGACAGCAGTTATCAGATAGGAGTGGTGATCGGATCCTTTATTCCTTTCGTTGTTTTAGTCGGAATTGCATATTGGATGTATAACAGAGCCAAAAAAAGAGACGAGAACGGTTATTAATTTGTAAATTTGCAACCTAAAATTCAAATCGATGAGTAATATCAGAATTACAAAACAATTTAGTTTCGAAACCGGACATGCTTTATACGGTTACGACGGGAAATGCAAGAACGTTCACGGACACAGTTATAAATTATCGGTAACGGTTATTGGTTCGCCAATTACAGACCGATCGAATGTGAAATTCGGAATGGTAATTGATTTTTCGGATCTAAAGAAAATTGTAAAGGAAGAAATCGTCGATCAGTTTGATCATGCGACGGTTTTTAATCAAACAACACCACATATCGAATTGGCAAATGAATTGAAGAATCGCGGTCACCATGTAATTCTGGTAGATTATCAGCCCACAAGTGAAAACATGGTAGTTGATTTTGCAGACAGAATTATAGCACGTTTGCCTAAAGAGATTTCCCTTTTTTCGCTTAAACTTCAGGAAACCGAATCTTCGTTTGCCGAATGGTACGCTTCAGATAATTAATTTAGTCGAAAGTTAAAAGTCGAAAGTCAGGCGATCTCACAATTTAAAACATCTAAGAAGTCCAACAATCTAATAATCTAAATGAAAAAAGTATATTTTGCTTCAGATCAGCACTTCGGAGCACTAACGCCAGAGTTGAGTTTGCCACGCGAAAAGAAATTTGTGGCCTGGCTGGATGAGGTGAAAGAAGATGCAGAAGCTATTTTTTTACTGGGGGATTTGTTTGATTTTTGGTTCGAATATAAAACGGTTGTACCAAAAGGATTTGTTCGTATTTTAGGTAAGTTGGCTGAAATTCGTGATAGTGGTATTCCTGTTTATTTTTTCGTGGGAAATCATGATTTATGGATGGATGATTATTTTGAAACCGAATTAAATATTCCGGTTTATCATGATAACAAGGAGTTTACTTTTAACGGAAAGACCTTTTTAATTGGTCACGGTGACGGGAAAGGACCGGGAGATAAAGGCTATAAACGTATGAAAAAGGTCTTTACTAACCCGTTTTCAAAATGGCTCTTTCGTTGGCTTCATCCCGATGTTGGTGTAAGTCTGGCGCAGTATTTATCTGTTAAAAACAAATTGATTTCAGGGGATGAAGATGTAAAATTCCTGGGAGAAGAAAACGAATGGCTGGTTTTATACGCCAAACGTAAACTGGAGACCAAACACTACAATTATTTTATTTTTGGTCATCGCCATTTACCAATGATTCTTCCAGTTGGAGAAGATTCCAATTATGTGAATTTAGGCGACTGGATTGGCTATTTTACTTATGGAGTATTTGACGGAGAAAACTTTGAACTTAAAAAATTCGAGAAATAATCACTTTGTTTTTGTTATAAACGAATGATCTTGAGCGTTTTTTCTAGTTTAAGCCAACTCCGTAAACATATTCATCCAGTTCGATTCTGAATAAAGAACCTTCAACTAAGTCTTTAATTGATTTTAATTCTTTGATAGAAACCGCCAAATCTATTGCAGCGCAAGGAGTTTTGAGCAGGAATTTATGACAGGAGTTTTTTAGTTCGCAAGCTTCACAACAAGCATTTTCAATCATACTGTCCTCAATTAAATCGCAAAAATAATTCAGTTCCTGAACCGTGAAATAAAATCCGGTTTCTTTAAAAACCAATTGTACTTTGTCGGTGATGGTTTCGTTTTCCTTTTTCCAGTAAAAGGCAATCCCAAAATTATTATGATATAATTGTTCTATTTCTCTCATTACAGATTCTTTTATTTCAACAAATATAGATATTATTTATATTTGTTCTAAATAAAAAAGTCTTAAAAAAATGTTTTTTTTAAACGTATAAGTTATATAAGCTAATTTGGTTTTCTTTCTAAGTCAAAAAATATATAATGTTTATGAGGTCTAAACCTCTTTTACTGAAATTTTGGAATTTGAAAAATTAGAATTTGAATGTTTTACTCCATATTATGATGGTCGTCCATGTCTTTTTGAAGATCCAGATTCCTAAAAGTAGGAGAGATCAGTCCAAAGCCTAAAACAGTTAGAAGTGTGACACTACCTCCAAAAATGACTGAAGTAACAGTTCCCATTAATTTGGCGGTTGCTCCACTCTCAAAGGCTCCCAGCTCATTAGAAGATCCAACAAAAATAGAGTTTACTGCACCCACGCGTCCGCGCATATGATCCGGAGTTTTAAGCTGTAAAATCGTTTGACGGATTACGACCGAAATTCCATCGGCAAGTCCGCTTAAAAATAAAGCAAAAACAGAAAGCCAGAAATAGGTAGAAAAGCCAAATAAGATGATCGATAATCCGAAAACGAATATGGCAATCAAAAGTTTTTTTCCTGCGTTTTTATAGAGAGGTACGTAAGCCGAAACCAGCATTGTTATAAAAGAACCCACGGCAGGAGCGGCTCTTAAAATACCAAATCCTTCTGAACCGACTTTTAGAATATCCTGAGCAAAAATAGGCAATAAAGCTACGGCACCTCCAAAAAGGACTGCAATCATATCCAGTGATAAAGCTCCTAATACAATTTGGTTTCTAAATACAAACGTTAAACCTTCGGTAAGACTGTCTTTTATTGATTCTCCAATCTTCGGATTTATAATAGGCTTTTTGCTGATTTGTGATAAGGCAATTAAGGAAAGTACAGAGAACCCGAAAACAAGACACATCGACCAGTGAACCCCAATCCAATTGATTGAAAAACCTGCAACGGCAGGGCCTAATACAGCACCAATTTGCCAAACTGTACTACTCCAGGTTGCGGCATTGGGATATGCCTTTTTAGGAATTATCAAGGATAAAAGAGAAAAAATAGTCGGCCCGAGGAAAGCTCTGACTAATCCGCCCAAAAAGACTAAGATATAAATGGAGTATAAAATTACATTTGAAGATAAACCGCCAACAATTCTTGGCCAGGTTACCAGAAATAATCCGAAACTGATTACCGAAAAGCCCAGAATACATTTTACCAATAATCCTTTCTTTTCTCTTTGATCGACAATGTGTCCGGCAAATAGTGCCATTGAAACAGCCGGAATAACTTCCATTAAACCAATAATTCCAAGCGATAACGGATTTTTAGTGATGCTGTAAACTTCCCACTCAATTACGATAAACTGCATTGCCCAGGCAAAAACCATCGCAAAACGCAATATTAAAAACACGTTGAATTCTCTGTAACGTAAGGCCTGATACGGATCAGGTTTGGTTGAATTATTTTTTTCCATTTGTTCTGATATCTTTAAGCATAAGTTGGTTCGAAACGGTTCCGTTCCATTCATTTTCGGCCAGAGAATAAGCCAGCTGAAATGAATTTTGATTTTTTGCGAGGTCTAATTTTTTTCCAAGACCAAAGCCTATTGCGGCAATTCCATCTGAATTATTTTGCTTTACGAAAAGCCTCAAATGTTCCTCTTCAGCACCTAAAGTTTTGGCATATCCCGTGTCTTTTATATCCGAAGTCATAAAAACCGGTGTCATATTCTGCGGACCAAAAGGTTCGAATTGTTTTAGGATACGGATTAGTTTTGGAGTGATGTCTCTGAAATTTATTTCAGCGTCAATTTCTATTTCCGGCGTTCGCATTTCCGGAAGTATGGTTGCAGAAACTTGTGTTTCAAAGGCTTCTTTAAAGGTTTTATAATTTTCGGCTTTCAGAGTCATTCCTGCGGCGTACATGTGTCCTCCAAATTGTTCCAGATGTTCAGAGCAGGCATCAAGCGCATTATAAACGTCAAATCCTTTTACGGATCTTGCTGATGCGGCATATTTGTCTCCGCTTTTGGTAAAAACCAAAGTAGGGCGATAGTAAGTCTCGATTAATCTTGAAGCCACAATTCCGATGACACCTTTGTGCCAGTCTTCCTGAAAAACAACCGTTGAAAATCGATCTTGTTCGTTGTTTGCTGTAATTTGCTGAAAAGCTTCTTTCGTAATTTTTTTGTCCAGATCTTTTCGGTCTGCATTGTATTGCTCAATTTCTGAAGCAAATTGCTGTGCTTGTTCAAAATTAAACTCTGTGAGTAGTTCCACAGCATGATTGCCATGTTTGATTCTTCCCGCTGCATTTATTCGCGGAGAGATGATAAAAACAACATCGGTTATGTCTAATGTTTTCTTTTTTACCTGATGTACCAAAGCCTTGATTCCGGGTCTTGGGTCAGAATTGATAACTTGTAAGCCATAAAAAGCCAGAATTCTGTTTTCACCCGTTATAGGTACGATATCTGCAGCAATTGCCGTGGCAACTAAATCAAGATAGGGAACGAGATCGTGAATGGTTTCGTTTCTGTTTGTTCCTAAAGCCTGAATTAGTTTAAAACCAACACCACAGCCGCACAGCTCATCATAAGGATAAGAGCAGTCGTCTCTTTTTGGGTCTAAAATGGCGACAGCATCCGGAAGAGAATCCCCAGGTCTGTGGTGATCGCAGATGATAAAATCAATGTTCCTTTCTTTTGCATAAGCGATATGATCAATCGATTTTATGCCACAATCAAGAGCAATAATTAATGAAAATCCGTTATCATCGGCAAAGTCAATTCCCTTAAAAGAAATTCCGTAACCCTCATCGTAACGATCCGGTATGTAAGTTGCAATATTGGGATAATGTGATTTCAAATAGGAAGAAACCAAAGAAACGGCCGTTGTTCCGTCGACATCATAATCACCAAAAACCAAAATGTTTTCCTGATTTTTAATCGCCAGTTCTATTCTTGAAACCGCTTTATCCATGTCTTTCATCAAAAATGGATCGTGAAGCTGTTCTAATTGAGGGCGAAAGAAATCCTTTGCCTGATCAAAAGTCTCTATGCCACGCTGAATCAAAAGTGTTGCGACAAAATCTTCTACATTTAAAGCTTGTGCTAAATGCTTGATTTTTTCTTCAGAAGGTTTTGGTTTTATGGTCCAACGCATGGTTGATTTTAGATTTTAAATTGTTGATTTTAGATTGCTGATTTCTGAAATCAAAAATCGTTAATCAAAAATCTTAGATAATTATTTTTGTTCTAAAGCATTTCCTTCAAACTGAATTCCATCCCAGCCTAAATTGATGAAGTTTCTAATGTTTTGATGGTTAGTTCCGTTGGGATCGCCCAAAACTTCATCAAAATAGAAAGCTCCAAAACAGGCCAAAGTTTCGTCTTTAGTTAAGTTTTGCAGTTTTGCGAAAGAGAATAATTTGCAGGAACCGGAATTTTCTCCGGCAGCATTATGTTGTATTCCGTTTTGGAATGCAGTTGGAGTGAAGTTGTAGTTTTCTTCAATTATTGCAATAGTTTCCGGGAATGTTATTTCGTTTGGAGTTTGTTTTACTTTCTCTAAAAAGGCTTGTATGCTCATGATTATGGTTTATTTTTGACCACAGATTAGAAGATTTCAAAAGGATTTTTTATTGTTTTTTTCTAATTTAATTTGCTGTCATATTAGTAGCAAACTTCATTATATCAATCAGTGAGAATCATTTTAATCTGTGGCTAATATTGTGTTTTATTCTTCTTCGTTTTTCGAATATTTACTTTTCTTCGTTTCTTTTTCTACTGTTTTTCCGGCAACCACCACGACAATTTCGCCGCGTGGTGCTGTTTTTTCAAAATGTGCTAAAATTTCCTTAGCCGTTCCGCGTACATTTTCTTCATGCAGTTTCGATAATTCTCTGGAGACACAAACTTGTCGGTCTTCTCCGAAATATTGAATGAATTCGGCTAAAGTTTTGACCAGTTTATGTGGCGAAACATATAAAATCATGGTTCGGGTCTCCTCGGCTAAAGTCAGAAAACGAGTTTGACGTCCTTTTTTGTCCGGTAAAAAACCTTCAAAGACAAATTTGTCATTGGGCAATCCGCTATTGACTAAGGCCGGAACAAAAGCTGTGGCTCCGGGAAGGCACTCCACTTCAATTTTATTCTCGACACAGGCACGCGTGAGTAAAAAACCGGGATCTGAAATAGCAGGAGTTCCTGCGTCTGAAATCAGGGCGATATTTTCACCCGCCTTCAGACGTGCAATTAAATTTTCGGTTGTTTTATGCTCGTTGTGCATGTGATGACTGTGCATGTGCGTACCAATCTCAAAATGCTTCAACAGTTTGCCACTGGTTCTGGTGTCTTCCGCCAAAATCAAATCGACTTCTTTCAGAATCCGGATGGCACGAAAAGTCATGTCTTCAAGATTGCCAATTGGCGTGGGAACGATATATAATTTAGACATAATTTTTCTGAATTCTAAATGGATTTATTGGACACGAATTTTACTAATTGACACAAATTTTAAGTGTCTTTAGGAATTTTACAAACAAAAGGTTCGTGCTAATTCGTGTAATTTGTGTTTTAGTTTTTATGAAAATTTCTTTTCTACAATTCCTAAGAAACGTTCTGCATAATCATCTTTTCCATCCCAGTTGTTGTAATCCGGTTTTACCATATCCTCAATAAATTCTTTTGCTTCACCGTAAGTGTCAAAAGTCAGTAACTGATTTAAAACACGGCTGTAATCTTCTGAACTGTTTCCAAAAAGATTTTTAGTGAAGGCAATTCGGTCGTTTAAATCAATGTGAAAACCTTTTGCCAGTTTTTCATTTAGAGTGGCAGCTTTCGGTTCAGCAGGAGTTTCTAATACAGTTGTTTCAACTGTTTTTTGCTCTTTGAACTCATTGATTGACGGTGTTGGAGTAGGAGAAACCGCTTCGAAACTGTCTACTTTTACAAAATGCGCATCGGCATAGTTTACACCTAATATCTCTTCAAAAGAAATGTGAACAGGTTCCGGTTTTGATGGATTTTCTGCTTTTGGTTCCTCTTTTTTCGGTTTCTTTTCTTCTTGTACCTCTTCTGATTTATCCAATTCAAAAGCTGGAATAAAAGCAGGAATTGGTTTAGAATCACTAATAGTTGTAAACGAAAGTTCTGCTATAGTTTCCGGTTCTTTTGTTGTTTCTGAAATTGGTTCTTCCATTTTTTCAACAATTGGTTCGGCTGTGATTTCGGCTACCGGTTCGGCAATGGTTTCTACAATTGGTTCGGCTGCTGTTTCTTCAGGAATTTCTGTTGCTATCTCTGCGAAAATCTCAGGTTCCGGATTTATATCTTCGGAGGGTTCACCAATTGCTTCTTCAGGAGTTTCAGGATCCGGATCTGATTCTTTTGGCGACTCAGCAGTAATTTCTTCAGCAATTACGGGCTCCAAAGTTTCTTCAGTAGCTATTTGTTCAACGATTATCGGAGTTTCAGTCTGAACTTCTGTTGAGATTGCTTCTTCTTTTTCAAAGACAGCTTCAATTTCAGAATGGATTTCGCTGTGGCCAATGGTTGGCTTCAGAGTGTCGAAATTTTCATCTACAAATTTTAAAACCGCTAGTTTTTCATATAATTTCTGCGTTTCAAGATACAATTGATTGATATCGGATTTGTTTTTAAGCTTTAAAATTCGATGAGCAATGCTGATTAAATCGGCTTCCAATTTTTTTTTCATAACTGTTGAAATTATAGTGAATAGGGTATTTTAGTATATTTTGTATTTGAATGTCTTTATTCGTCGCCGAAATCTGAGAGATATTTTTTTATTTCTGTTAATACGCGTTTGCGAATCTTCGATTTGATAAAAATTTTCTACTTTTGAAAAAGTGTAAAAACGCAATTTTTCACGTCGATTTATTACCAGTACAAAGTAATAAAAACTATTCATTTTTAAAGGTAGAAAAATACAAAATGTTTCTCGAAAATACAGTAAATCACAAAGAACAATTTGGTTGGATTGAAGTTATTTGTGGATCAATGTTTTCGGGTAAAACCGAGGAATTAATCCGCAGATTAAAGCGCGCCCAATTTGCCAAACAAAGAGTCGAAATCTTTAAACCCGCTATTGATACCCGCTATCATGACGAAATGGTGGTGTCTCACGATGCCAATGAAATTCGTTCTACTCCGGTTCCGGCGGCGGCCAATATCTCTATTTTAGCACAAGGTTGTGATGTTATCGGTATTGATGAAGCACAATTTTTTGATGATGAGATAGTGACAGTATGTAATGATCTGGCCAATCAGGGAATTCGTGTGATAGTTGCAGGACTTGATATGGATTTTAAAGGAAATCCTTTTGGTCCCATGCCGGGACTTATGGCAACCGCCGAATATGTCACTAAAGTTCATGCGGTTTGCACCCGAACAGGAAATCTTGCCAACTACAGTTTTCGTAAAACCGATAATGATAAGTTAGTGATGCTTGGCGAAACGGAAGAGTATGAGCCACTGAGCCGTGCAGCCTATTTTAATGCCATGAAAAAGATTCAGGATAAATAAATTTTTCTTTTCTTAACAAACAAACGAACAGATGCAGCAACCAACTAAAAAAAAGAATTCAACCATTTTAATAGTGTGTGCAATTGCGGCATTATTGCTGGCTTTGATTGCATATTGTTCTTTTAAAGAGCCTGTAACAGATAAGGAAATGATTGAGTTGGTTGAAAAATACAACGAAAATTGCCCTTTAACCATTCAGGAAGGAATTCGTCTGGATAATGTTACACTGCCTAAAGATAAAGTGGTTCAGTACAATCTGACTTTGTTAAATGTTGAAAAAGAAACTGCCGAAATTGAAGTAATTAAGCGAAATATAGAAGAAAGTCTCCTAAGTACGGTTAAAGCAAATCCGGGGCTTAAAGCTTTTAGAGATAATGATTTTACCCTGATCTATAATTACGATGACAAAAAAGAAAATTATCTGTTTCAGATTACGATAACGCCTAGTCAGTACAAATAATTTAACGACTTTAATAAGTAAACCCGACAGGTTTTTGAAACCTGTCGGGTTTGTTTTTTTCGAAAACGACTGTCAGGCTGAGCGAAGTCGAAGCTTTGCGCATAGGGCTTCGACTTCGCTCAGCCTGACAGAACGATAAACTTGATAAAAACAGTTATAAAACAAAAACCTGTCGGGTTTGTTGTTTTTGAGGTAAAAAAAAACCTAACAGTGTTTAAAAAGCTGTTAGGTTTGTTTAATAGAATATTTTTTTCTTCTTGTAAGAAGATTAAAAACTTAAATTTTCTTCCTCATTCTTGCTACCGGAATGTCTAATTGTTCTCGGTATTTTGCAATAGTTCTTCGGGCAATTGGGTATCCTTTTTCTTTCAGGATTTCGGCCAGTTGATCGTCCGGTAAAGGTTTCTTTTTATCTTCTTCTTCAATGGTATTTTGAAGAATTTTTTTAATTTCTAAAGTAGAGACATCTTCTCCCTGATCATTTTTCATGGCTTCAGAGAAAAACTCTTTGATCAGTTTTGTACCGTATGGTGTTTCTACATACTTACTGTTGGCTACACGTGAGATCGTCGAAATATCAAGACCAACCATATCCGCAATGTCTTTTAGTATCATTGGTTTTAGTTTGGTTTCGTCACCGTCCAGAAAGTATTCTTCCTGATAATGCATGATAGCGTTCATGGTAACAAAAAGAGTTTCCTGACGCTGTCTGATAGCATCGATAAACCATTTGGCCGAATCCAGTTTCTGTTTGATAAACTGAACAGCATCTTTTTGTGCCGATGATTTATCACGAGAATCTTTATACGTCTGCATCATTTCCTGATAATCTTTAGAAACGTGCAGGGAAGGAGCATTTCGTCCGTTTAAGGTAAGTTCCAGTTCTCCGTCAACAATTCTAATGGCAAAATCGGGAACAACGTTCTCCGTTACTTTATTGTTTCCGGTGTAAGAACCTCCGGGCTTTGGATTCAGTCTTTCGATTTCGTGAATGGCTTTCTTAAGCTGTTCGTTCGAAACACCGTATTTCTGTAAAAGCTTGTCGTAATGTTTCTTGGTAAAAGCATCAAACTGATTCTCGATAATATCAATCGCTAAATCAATATATTCGGTTGGAGTTTTGTGTTTTAATTGTAGTAGCAGACATTCTTGTAAATCACGTGCTCCGACTCCCGAAGGTTCGAGCTCATGAATGACATGAAGCATTTTGTCGACCATTTTCTCATCGGTGTAAATTCCCTGAGTAAAAGCCATATCGTCTACAATATCCGGAACACTTCTGCGGATGTAACCCATATCATCAATACTTCCAACAAGGAATTCAGCGATTTCGCGTTCTTCATCATTGAGAATAAAAGTATTCAGCTGATTGATTAAATCCTGGTGGAAACTAATTGGTGAGGCAAAAGGAGTTTCGCGCTCCTCGTCTTCGCTGTAATTGTTAACCTGAGTTTTGTAATCGGGTGTGTCGTCGTCGCTTAGATATTCGTCAATGTTAATGTCGTCTGCTTCGATTCTGTCTGATTCAGCATCATCGTAATCGTCGTAGTCTTCATTGGCAAATTCATCGGCTTCGTATTCGTCTTCTTTACCGGCTTCGAGGGCCGGATTTTCGTTCATTTCTTCCAATAAACGTTGCTCAAAAGCTTGCGTAGGCAATTGAATTAACTTCATCAGCTGAATTTGCTGTGGAGATAATTTTTGGGATAATTTTAGATTTAAAAATTGCTTTAGCATTTGTTTTTGTTAAAAGTTTCAAGTTTCAGGTTTCAAGTTTCTCCTAAAATGAGCACAACCTGAAGCCTGAAACTTGAAACAAATTTTATTATATTTAAAAAACTTAGAACCTCAGTATCTCAGTACCTTAGAACCTTTTTTAAAACTCTGCATTCCCCGGAGTTCTCGGGAAAGGAATTACGTCTCTGATGTTTGTCATTCCGGTTACAAACAATACCAAACGCTCAAATCCAAGTCCGAAACCTGCGTGAGTTGCCGATCCGAATCTTCTGGTGTCTAAATACCATGATAATTCTTCTTCGTCAATTTCTAAGGCTTTCATTTTTTCAACCAAAACGTCGTAACGCTCTTCTCTTTCAGAACCACCAACGATTTCTCCAATTCCAGGGAAAAGAATATCCATTGCACGAACGGTTTCTCTTCCAGGTTCAGTATTGTCGTTCAAACGCATGTAAAACGCTTTAATATTTGCCGGGTAATCAAACAAGATTACCGGACATTTAAAGTGTTTCTCCACTAAATAACGCTCGTGTTCTGACTGTAAATCAGCTCCCCATTCGTTGATGATATATTGGAATTTTTTCTTTTTGTTTGGAGTAGAATCTCTCAAAATGTCAATTGCTTCTGTATAAGAAACACGTTTGAAGTTGTTCTCTAAAACAAAGTTTAGTTTCTCTAACAAAGCCATTTCGCTTCTTTCCGCCTGAGGTTTTGATTTCTCTTCGTCTAAAAGCCTTCCTTCTAAAAATTTCAAATCATCCTGACAGTGGTCTAAAGCATATTTAATTACATACTGAATAAAATCTTCAGCCAGATCCATGTTGTCATCCAGATTGTTGAAAGCAACTTCCGGCTCGATCATCCAAAATTCTGCCAGGTGGCGAGAAGTATTTGAATTTTCGGCTCTAAAAGTTGGCCCAAAAGTATAAATCTGACCCAAAGCCATTGCATAGGTTTCACCTTCTAATTGTCCCGAAACCGTTAAGTTGGTTTCTTTTTCGAAGAAATCTTCTTTATAATTTACTTTTCCGTCTTCTGTTCTTGGGGTGTTGTCAAAAGGTAAAGCTGTAACTTTAAACATTTCTCCTGCACCTTCAGCATCAGAACCTGTAATAATTGGAGTATTTACGTAAACAAAACCTTTGTCCTGAAAATATTTATGAACAGCATAAGACAATACCGAGCGCACACGCATAATAGCACCAAACATATTGGTACGTACGCGTAAATGTGCATTTTCGCGCAAGAAGTCTAAGCTAGGTTTGTTTTTTGGCTGTATTGGGAATTTCTCTGCATCCGAATCTCCTAAGATTTCCAGTTTGTTTACCTGAATTTCGTATTTCTGACCCGCACCTTTACTTTCGATCAAAGTACCAATTACAGAAATAGCAGCACCGGTAGTGATTCTTTTTAAAGTTTCATCAGGTGTATTTTCAAAATCAACAACACATTGTATATTATTAATGGTAGAACCGTCATTAAGCGCGATGAACTGATTATTTCTAAAAGCTCTCACCCATCCTTTTGCATTCACTTCCTGTAACGTCGTCGTACTGTTTAATAAGTCTCTAACTTTTGTGTGTTTCATTTTTATATATAATTGATATTAAGTAATATTCATTTTGAACAACTGCAAATATAATCGATAATAATTAATTTTTGAAGCTGATTCCCGCTCTTCGCTGTATCTTTCTGTTTTTGGCGGCAAAAACAGAAAGGATGCCGCTTCGATCGGGGCTAGTGCTCTCGGTTTCAGGAGAAGCATTTTTTTTATTTTGCGTTTTTATCATTCCGAGGGACGAGGAATTGCACTAGTAATTCCGTAAGGAAATTTGTCAATCTTTGTCGAGTTTCGACTGCGATTCCTCGTTCCTCGGAATGACAAACTATGCGCTAATTTTTATATTTTTCTAAATTTTCATTTAATATTTTAACAAGCTCGGCATGATTTATTTGCATTGATCCAGCAGAAACCACAATTGGCGAACCATAATTGTTAAAATTATATTCTATTAGTTTTCTCTTTATAGCGTTATTTTCGTTTTTTATCCAGTATTCAGGATTGTTAACTTCAATAACGACCATTTTTTGACTTTGTATTTTTAGTTCTGAAAATGCCTCAACATTATTCCATTCAATATTTTGAGCAGGAGTTTTTTTTGGATTGACATTAATTCCATTTTCATCAATAAGAATTAGTAATCTGTTTTTTACTAGCTGTTTTATTGCGGTAAAAAGGGCCATTCCAAAAAGTAAAATCGAGATAATTCCAATTGCTTTTATAAAAATTGGGCTTTTATATCTAAAATTTGCTAAATTTTCAGAATCAATAAAGAACCAGATTCCTCCAGTTACAAAAAGAAGTGATAAAATTAGTAATAAGAATGATTTTTTCTTACTTGAATATATTTCAATCCTTTCCATTGATTAATTCGTGAATTTGTGGCATTTCTTATCGTGTTAATTCGTGCAATTCGTGTTTATCCTTGCAAATTCTCCAAATCCTCTTTCTTGGCTTTCTTTTTCTCAAATGTCAATACCAAAGCAGGTAAAACCAATAGATTCGCAAACATTGCAAACGCTAATGTACAGGAAATTAATCCTCCCAATGCGATGGTTCCGCTAAAGCTGGAAAGCGTGAAAGTGGCAAATCCTAAAATTAAAACCACCGAAGTGTAAAAAGTACTGATTCCGGTTTCTCTTAAAGCACTGAAAACTGATTTTTTTACCTTTCCGTTATTTTGTAATAAATCATGATGGTACTTCGCCATAAACTGAATCGCATTATCAACTGAGATTCCGAAAGCGATACTAAATACCAGTATCGTTGAAGGTTTTAATGGAATTCCAAAATACCCCATCAGTCCTGAGGTGATACAAAGCGGTAAAATATTGGTGATTACCGATGCAAAAACCATTTTGAACGATCTGAACAAGTAAAGCATCAACACAGCAATTACAAGTATCGCAAAGATCAAAGACTCGATTAAATTATCAACCAAATAAGAGGTCCCTTTTTGAAACACTAATGCTTTTCCGGTTACGGTAACTTCATAACGGTCTTTAGGGAAAATTTCATCGATTTTGCTGTGCAGTTTTTTCTCCACTTTTGCCATTTCATCCGTACCAATATCTTTCATGAAAGTAGTGATTCGGGCATATTGTCCGGTTGAATCTACGTAAGCTTTCATCAGATTTTCTTTGCTGTTTTTGGTAGCATTTTTAGCATACGACAAAATAAAAGTCTGTTCCTGCGATGTTGGCAATTGATAATATTCCGGATTTCCGTTATAGAAAGCCTGTTTCGAATACTTCACCAGATTTACAATAGAAACCGGTTTCGCTAATTCAGGCATTTCTGTGATGGTGTTCTGCAATTCATCCATTTTGCGAATGGTAGAGGCTTTCATGACACCTTTTTTCTTTTTGGTATCAATCATAATCTCAAGCGGCATTACACCGTTAAATTCTTTTTCGTAGAAGATGATATCCTTAAAGAAAGAGGCGCTTTTTGGCATTTCGCCAATCAAACTTCCCGAAACTTTCATTTGAGTAACTCCAATAACACTGAAGGCTAACAATAAACCGTAAATGATATAGATTACTTTTCGTTTATTTTTTACCACATTTTCAACAAAATCCAATAGGGTTGAAATGTATGTTTTGGTCAGATGGTACAAATGTTTTTCGCCCGGAACCGACATAAAACTGTAAATGATCGGTACAATTAAAAGCGTCAGGAGGTATACAGAAATAACATTGATAGAGGTAACCAGACCAAATTCAAAAAGCAAATCGTTTCCGGTAATCATAAACGTTGCAAAACCTATTGCTGTCGTTAAATTGGTCATTAGAGTCGAAACTCCAATTTTCGAAATGATACGCTGTAAAGCTTTTGCCTGATTATTATGAAGTTTGATTTCCTGTTGGTATTTATTGATCAGGAAAATACAATTCGTAATTCCGATTACAATAATTAATGGCGGAATAATCGCAGTTAGAATCGTGATTTTATAATGAAATAATCCTAAAGTTCCGAAAGACCAGATTACTCCAACAATCAAAATACAGATGGAGATAAAGGTAGCTCTGTACGAACGGAAGAAGAAAAAGAAAATCAAAGAAACCGTTAATAATGCCGCGCCAATAAAAAGCCCGATTTCACCTTTCATATTGTCAGCATTGATCGTTCTGATGTAAGGCATTCCCGAAACACGCAAATCGATTCCGGTGGTTTTCTCGAATTTATCAATTTTCGGAACCAGATTTTCCAGAATAAATGTTTTCCTTTCAGCAGTGTTTACAAGCGCTTTGTTGATGTAAATGGCCGAACGGATACTGCCGCTTTCTTTGTTGTAAAGCAATCCTTCGTAAAAAGGTAAATTATGAAACAAGTCATATTGTATCTTTTTTAAATATTCCGGATCTATTGCTTTGCTTTGATCGATGAACGGAGCGAGAACAAATTTTTCGTTAACAGTATCTTTTTCCAGTTTCTTTAAATCGTTTAAGGAAACTACTAAATCTACTTCTTTCGATTTTTTAAGACCCGTCATTAATTCGTTCCAGGCAGCATAATTTTTTGGCGTGAAGAATTTTTTATCCTGAAAACCAATTACAACCAGGTTTCCTTCTTCGCCAAACTTATCCAGAAATTTTTGATAGTCTTTGTTTGCAATATGATTTTTAGGAAGCAAGTTTGCTTCGGTATAAGTCATGGAAAGGTTTTTCCATTGGTAACCAAGGAAAATTGTCAGGGCAGCGACCCCAACGAGTATAGAAATTCTATTTTTAAGTATGATTCGGGCTAATTTTTCCCAAAATCCAACTTGTACGGCGTTTTTCATAAAAATTGTAAAATGGATGCAAATGTAGTGAAAAGTGCTCGAAATCATAAATATTCGGCTTGGTTTTTACGGTTTGTTAACACAATTGGACTGCTCCCGTAATCTAAAAATGGGATATTTTGTAGCATTCTACGCTAGGTTTTCTCATATTTGTATCTCATTTAAAAAGGCGTAGAAAATGAATTGGATTTTATTAGTAATCGCAGGACTTTTTGAAGTTGCATTTGCCTCTTGTCTGGGCAAGGCCAAAGAAACAACAGGAATGGTTTCGACTTATTGGATGATTGGTTTCTTCGTTTGTCTTTCTATCAGTATGTTTTTGCTGTATAAGGCGACACAGGTACTGCCTATTGGTACTGCCTATGCAGTTTGGACAGGAATTGGAGCCGTTGGAACTGTTCTGGTTGGAATCTTAATTTTTAAAGAACCCGCTACTTTCTGGAGAATATTTTTTCTTTCAACTTTAATTGCTTCGATTATTGGGCTGAAATTTGTTTCCAGTCATTAATGAATGTTGGCACGCGGATTTTACAGATTAAACGGATTTACGCGGATTGATTTGATATTAATTCGTGCTAATTCGTGACTCGAGCGACAACAAACAGACGAGGTAAATTCGTGGCGAAAAAATAGCATGCAGATTTTGTAGATTAAGCAGATTTACACGGATTGGTTTATTTTTTATGCGATTTAAAACACAATTCAATCTTAAAAAAATCTGTGACAACCTATTTAATCCGTAAAACCCGTGGGCAAAAAAAAACTTTTAAACTTTACATAAACAATGCAAGAAAACAATACAATCACTTTTATTTTTCTGGCGATTCTTTTATTACTTATCGTTATCATCTGTTTTTTGATGTATCAATTGATGCAGTTCAAAAAGGCAAAGGACGATGCTGAGAAAAGTTTCTATGCACTCGAGATGAAGGTTAATGACTTGCAGTTGGAAACTTTAGAGTCTAAACTGAATCCGCATTTGTTTAAGAATATTTTAAATTCGATACAATCTCATGCATACCAAACGTATTTTGCTTTAGATAAACTGGCCAACGTATTGGACTATATTCTGTATGAGAGCAAAAAGAAATTTGTTACTGCCCGGGAGGAAATTGACTTTGCACTCAATTTAATCGAAATCAATAAAATTAAAGTCAGTCCACTTTTTGAATTGAAAATCAAAACCAATATCAATAAAGAAGACAAATTGTACGAACAGCCTCTATTGGCACCGTTAATTTCGATTGATTTAATTGAAAATGCGTTTAAACATGCCGATCTTCAGAGTGCCGATGCCTTTATCTCGGTAGTTTTTGAGTTCAGAGACAATGCTTTTTTTATGACGGTTTCGAATAAAATATCAAATAAAAAAGTCTTAAAAAAAGAACGAAGCGGTTTTGGTCATGCTACTTTAGAACACCGATTAAGAATTATTTATAAAAACAACTTCAAACTCGAAAGGTTTGTCGAAAATGACGTTTATATTGCTCATCTAAAAATAGATTTACTTGAATACAAAACTGAAATGCTTGCTGCTGGACGATGAGCTGCCGGGCTTAACGTATCTGAAAATGCTTTGTGAACAGATTCCTGAATTGGAAATTGTAAAAACATTTAACAATCCCGAAAAACTCCTTGCCGAAATACCGAATCTCGATTTTGATTTGTTGATCTCAGATATCGAAATGCCAGGGATCGACGGTTTGCATCTGGCAGAAATGCTGGACAATAAGCTGGTTATCTTTTGCACTGCTTACAAAGAGTATGCTGCTGAAGCATTTAATATTGACGCGGTAGATTACATTACCAAACCGGTAAAACTCGAACGTTTGCAAAAAGCGATTTCGAAAGCCCTGGAGCGTTTCGATAAGCCTGATGCAGCAAAGAAGTTCATTCAGTTAAATACAGATAAAGGCAAAACATTGCTTTACTTCAATCAGATTCTATACATCAAAACGGCAGTTAGTGACAGTCGTGATAAAACCGTACTTCTTACCGACGGCAGTTTTCTGAACTTAAAAAATGTGAAATTCGACACCCTTTTACAGGAACTTCCCGAAGCCAATTTTTGCCGTGTCAACAAAAAGGAAATCGTAGCAGTAAAGGCAATAAAGTTTTTTAATCACAATGAAATCGTTTTGCATCATCAGGAAAAAGACGGTAAAAACAGTGCATTGATTCTAAGTGAAACCTATCGTGCCGATTTCCTGAAAAGAGTCAAACTATAAGATAATCAGTTAAGGCCGAAGTCCGAAGCCCTGTCCAGCTGAGTGAAGTCATGTCAGGCTGAGCGAAGTCGAAGCCCCCCCCTTTTTTTAGTTAGAAAAGCTTTCGACTTCGCTCAGAATCACAATCGTTTTAGCTGTCGTTATTAACTTATTACAAAGTTTTTCGGACTTGTTACATGGATTGAAAATTAGCTGTAAATTTACTTTTGCACTACAGTTGGAGTGTTGATATTTGCAGCAATAAATCTAAAAAACGAGTTATGAATAATCTAAAAAACTCCTTGTTTTACATTACGGTTATTGGTGGTTTTACAGGCCTGATCTATTGGGTAATTTCAAAAGGGGTTTCACTTGAGGCCGGACGCGGAGTCGTTCATAAAAAAATAGAAAGCAACCACTGGAATGATTTTCTTCATTCGATGATAGAAAACCTACAGCATCCTTTGGCTATTTTATTAGCACAGATCGTGACTATTATTTTAGTAGCCCGTTTGTTCGGATGGTTTTTTAGAAAAATAGGACAGCCTTCCGTAATTGGAGAAATGATTGCCGGAATTGTTTTAGGACCTTCTTTGGTCGGAATGTATTTTCCTGAATTTTCAGCTGCTTTATTTCCAAAAGAATCTTTAGGGAATCTGCAATTTTTAAGTCAGATTGGTTTGATTCTTTTCATGTTTGTGATTGGCATGGAATTGGATTTGAAAGTTTTGAAAAACAAAGCACATGATGCTGTAGTTATAAGTCACGCGAGTATTGTAATCCCTTTTGCCCTGGGTCTTTCATTAGCTTATTTTATCTACCATACTTTTGCTCCGGTTGGGGTGGAGTTTGCCTCTTTCGGACTGTTTATGGGAATTGCGATGAGTATTACGGCATTTCCGGTTCTTGCGCGTATAGTGCAGGAGCGCGGAATGCAAAAAACAAAACTCGGAACTATCGCCATTACGTGTGCCGCTGCCGATGATATTACGGCATGGTGTATTTTGGCAGTAGTAATTGCTATTGTAAAAGCAGGTTCGTTTACAAGTGCTTTGTATGTAATTGGTCTGGCATTATTGTATGTAATTGTCATGCTGAAAATAGTTCGTCCGTTTTTAAAACGTGTAGGGGATTTAAATTCAACACGCGAGAGCTTGAATAAACCTGTGGTTGCCATCTTTTTTCTAACATTGTTGTTCTCTGCATACGCTGCCGAACTTATCGGAATTCACGCTTTGTTTGGCGCTTTTTTAGCCGGAGCCATTATGCCTGAAAACAACACCTTCAGAAATATTTTTATCGAAAAAGTAGAGGATGTTGCGATCATCGTTTTATTGCCATTGTTCTTTGTGTTTACCGGTTTACGCACACAAATTGGTTTGTTGAACGATCCGTATTTATGGAAGGTAACTGCCGTAATTATCGGAGTAGCCGTAGCTGGAAAGTTCTTCGGAAGTGCCTTTGCAGCGAAATTTGTCGGACAAAGCTGGAAAGACAGTTTGGCGATCGGAGCTTTAATGAATACGCGTGGTTTGATGGAGCTTGTGGTTCTAAACATTGGTTACGACTTAGGGGTTCTGTCAACAGAAATTTTTACCATGATGGTTATTATGGCTTTGGTAACTACGTTTATGACTGGTCCGGCACTGGATTTAATAGATTTTATATTTAAAGATAAGGTAACCGCCATTCCGCAGGAAATAGGAAATAAAAGCAAGTATAAAATCCTGCTTTCTTTTGCAACACCTGAAAAAGGAAAAAAACTGCTTAAACTGGCCAACAGTCTGGTTAAAAAACAAGCCGATAATTCGATTGTAACAGCCATGCATTTGTCGTTAAGTACCGAAATACATTCGTTTGATATAAAAGACCATGAGCGCAAAATGTTGTTGCCGGTCGTCGAAGAATCAGAACGTCTGAATCAGAATATGGTTAGCGTTTTTAAAGTAACAAATGATATTGATACTGATATTATTGATACAGCAAATCAGGGAGAATATGATTTATTATTAGTCGGATTAGGGCAGTCTATTTTTGAAGGAACCTTACTGGGGAAAATTCTTGGATTTACGACCAGAATCGTAAACCCGGACCGCTTAATTGATAAGTTTACCGGAAAAGAAGGGTTGTTTGAAAATTCTCCTTTTGACGAAAGAACACGTCATATTATTGCAAAAAGCAAAATGCCGGTAGGAATCTTTATTGATAAAAACCTGGAAGAAATCAATCAGGTTTTTATGCCGGTTTTTAGTAAGGAAGATGCTTTTTTAATTGATTATGCCAAAAAATTAATCAATAACAACGGGTCTCAGATTACCGTCCTGGATGCCAGTGGGGAAGTAAAAAGTACCAGAGATATTCAGGAAACGATTCGTTCTATCGAACAGATTGCGCCGAATCACATTATGATCATGCACGACCGGACGATTAAGAAAGAATTTTTAGAAACTCAAAATTTAATGATTATCAGTTTAGACAGCTGGAAGAAATTAATAGAATCTCAGAGTACCTGGTTGAACAATACCCCTTCGGTATTGATCTTAAAACCATAGAGGAATTAAATTACAGTTTTTTTAAATACCAAATCTCAAATCCCAAATCCCAATTTTGTTGGAGTTTGGGATTTTTTGTTTTCTTACTTCTTTGTGTTTTCTCTTTCTGTTGAAACAAAACGAAGCCTCCAATTGGAATTTGGAATTTAAGACTTTTCTTTTAGGCACGCAGATGAAACAGATTCGCTTTGCGAAAACGCTGATTTGCACGGATTTTATTATGCTTGCTCCTTTCTTCGGAACGAAACGATACGTCACATTGGAATTTGGGATTTAAAAGAATTGGAATTTAATATTTATAGCCCCAAATCCAAAACATAAGAAATTTTAACGGCAATGTTATCTTCAAATTTCATTAACTGGTTCGGGCCATATCGATAAAAGCCGCCGAAACCAATGCCTTTGTAAATTTTGTTTAGTTCGATTCCGGATTCAAAAAAGCCTCTGTCTAAAGTTTTATAGATTGGACCTACATGCTGTTGCGGATTTTCCATATTTCCCCATGCCATTCTCGTTACCAATACTAAAGAAGGACGTACTTTTTTGAGGATTCTGATTCGGTCAAAACCATGTTTAAGTTGAAAGAAGACATATTGACTGGAGAAAAACTCATTAAAAAACATCGTTTCAAAACTGTTTCGTCCGGCAAAGGTAATACGCTGGATAATGGTTTCCTTTGTTAAGTTGTTGGGCATGGTATTGTAAAGATGGGTAATGGGAACATCGCCCGTAGCATAACCTCCCTGCAAAAGCAAACTCGTTTTTTGACCGTTTAGGTATTTCTTCTCGTATTCAGCTTTGAAATCTATTTTCCCAAAAGTAAAATCGTTTTCCATCACATTAGGTAATGATTGTGTGTACTGAAAAGTAAACCTTGGAAATCTTTTATCGGTTTCACTTCTCCCGGTTGGAGTTTGCATAAAAGCACTAAAAGGAGCCCATACGATCGAAACCATTGCTGTAGTCATAATATAATCCGAATACAGCTTTCCATTGTAATTAAAAAGATAATCAAATTTGGGCTCGACATAAGTTCTCGAAAATTCCACTACGGCTTCTGTTTTAGGAATAATTTTGGTCTGTATATTAGCTTTCCAGCCCACATATTGATAAAAAGTACTAATGTTGATCGGACGCGGATCGTAAATTTTGAAAACACGTTTGTCAACAGCAAAAACGGTACTCGCAATTTCCCGAACATCATCGGTATAATATCCGTTTACCCAGGTATTGGTGTTTTTGTCCAATAAAAATCCTGCTCCCAGACTGTATTTGTGCTGACCGTCTTTTGTACCGTAAGCCGAGTATCCCTCAATTCTGAAGTTTTTAGAAAAACGATCATTGGTAATACCGCCAAGCCCCAGTCTGAAACCTTCGTAATTGTTGTAACTGATAATCTTTTTTAAATCCAGATCAACAGGTCCAATCGGGAAATAGCCATTGATGATTTTTCGCCCAAGTCCCAAACGATTTTCGATTCTTTTCTTTATCGAAAGACTGTCAATTAACTGATAGGTTCTCTGGCTTTTTAAGTCAAGATCCTCTTTTCTGTATTCTTCCCAGAAGGCTTCCGGTTTTTTGTTGGCATCATCTTTAATTTCAATGTAAAGTGCCGGATCTTTTATAGGGGCAGTAGTGTTATAGTGAATGTCAAAATTGTTACTTTCAGATAGCAGATAAGTAAAATCGGAAGCCGATTTTTTTCGGGGTTCAAAATTATCCTCAACATCTCCGTCAAACTGAATGGTTCCACCTAAAATTTTAATATCATCATCGTTTTTTCCTTTAACAATTTTAAAGGTAGTGTTGCTTTGGAACCATATTTTTTCACTCGGTACATATTCAAATTCATGAATTCCGCTAATGTCGAGAACCCCTTTGATACGCATTACCGCTTTGGCTATAGCAAAATTCTCCTGATCGATATACAAAACCCCTTCTAAACCGGATGACTTTCTTCTTTGTTTGTTTTTGAAGTAAATCATGTACGTTTCACGTCCTTTTATAGTTACTGTGTCCAGAATCTTGTAATTGTAACTTTGAGGAGCACTATTCGAAATTGGATTTTCGTATTTCGTTTCAAACAGTTCGTATTTCGGATCGTAAATCGAAATCGATTGGAGATTAAAAGCAATAACCTCATAAATAGGTTGTTTAAACCCGGACATTTTGGTTCCCAGTATCGTTTCTTTCAGTTTGTTGTTGCCAAACTGGTATTGTGAAACTTTCTCGGTTTGAAACAAGTGCTGCTTGCTAATTATTTCTTTGAATTTATAATCCGAAGAATCAATATTAATACGCTTTTTGTCGAAATTTTTGTACGTGGCTGTAGAGTCAATTCTGCCGTCAATAGAATCAGGATTCGCTGTTACAATAAGTTTATTGTAGCTTTTGTATTCGAAACTGTTCAGTTTTTTTTGTGGATTGTTTTTGTTTTTATTCGCAATGACCTTCTTAATTATCGTGAGGGCCGGATTTTCATTTGAAACCACGACCTCCTTCAAATCGTCGGTTTTTTGAAAAAGAAAAACGGGGTAAAAAGTTTTGTGGTCCGTAATTAGAATTGTCTTCGTTTGAAAACCAATGTAAGAAACGGTAAAAGTCTCCGGTTTTGAAAGAGCTTTTAGAATAAACTTTCCGTCAACATCCGTAATTGTGTTATTACTGTCGGAAGTTGTAATAGTAGCAAAAGGAAGCGGTTTGTTATTAGAGTCCGTTACAATTCCGTTTATTTGAAATTGTGCCTGAATGGTAAGCGTGAAAAACAAAGTCAACAAACAGAATAGCTTCATAGAGAATGTTATAGTTTCAAAAACGGACAACTTGTACTTTTGGTATGCAAAAATAACAATAAAAAAAATCCGTTCAGTATAATTTAACTAAACGGATTTTATTTTGTGTTGAATAGAATTACACCTTCATGATTTCGGCTTCTTTAGCAGCCAGTAATTCATCGATTTTTTTGATGTAAGTATTGGTTAAATTCTGAACCTGCTCCTCAGCTGATTTGCAAATATCTTCAGAAGTTCCTTCTTTTTCTAGTTTTTTGATATCGGTATTAGCATCCTTACGTACGTTACGAACCCCAATTTTAGCATCTTCTGCTTCAGCTTTCGCTTGTTTAGCCAGTTCTTTACGACGTTCCTCTGTTAAAGGCGGAACACTGATGATGATAACATCTCCGTTGTTCATTGGGTTAAAACCAATGTTGGCGATCATGATTGCTTTTTCAATTACTTGAAGCATGTTTTTTTCAAAAGGCTGTAGTGTAATTGTTCTGGCATCAGGAACGCTAATTTTTGACACTTGAGAAAGTGGTGTTGCAGCTCCGTAGTAATCTACAAAAACACTTCCTAACATTGCCGGAGAAGCTTTTCCTGCACGAATGTTAAGAAATTCTTTCTCTAAGTGCGCAATCGAACCGTTCATAGATTCCTCCGTACTGTCTAATATAAATTCTATTTCTTCCGTCATTTTTTTAGATTTTTAGATTTTAGAGGATTGGGTTTTCAAGTTTTAACGAAAATACTCCTCTAATTTACTAACTAATATATTTTATTTTTACGAATACTTTGTAAACATTGTCAAAATTTATAAAAATCTAATGATCTAAAATTCTAACAATCTAAGTAGTCTAAATGTTAACTACCGTTCCAACGTTTTCACCTTCACAGATTTTCAAAAGATTACCAATTTTGTTCATATCAAAAACAACGATTGGCAATTTGTTCTCCTGGCTTAAAGTAAAAGCGGTAGTATCCATAACGTTTAGTCCTTTTTTAAGAACATCATCAAACGAAATAAAATCAAATTTCACAGCCGATGCATTTTTTTCCGGATCAGAATCATAAACACCATCTACACGGGTTCCTTTTAAGATGACATCTGCATTGATTTCAATTCCTCTTAAAACGGCCGCTGTATCAGTTGTAAAATATGGATTTCCGGTTCCGGCACCAAAAATTACAATTCTTCCTTTTTCAAGATGACGGTCTGCTCTTCTTTTAATGTAAGGTTCTGCAATAGACTCCATTTTCAAAGCAGTCTGCAAACGCGTTTTCATTCCTTTGTCTTCAAGTGCCCCCTGCAAAGCCATTCCGTTAATTACGGTAGCAAGCATTCCCATATAATCGCCTTGTACTCTATCCATACCGGCACTTGCACCTGCAACGCCTCTAAAAATATTTCCTCCTCCAATTACAATAGCAATTTCTACTCCTTTACTGTGAATTTGCTTAATCTCTTCAGCATATTCGGCTAATCTTTTAGGGTCAATACCGTATTGTAAATCACCCATTAAGGCTTCGCCGCTAAGTTTTAGAAGAATTCTTTTATATTTCATTTGTGTGTTGCGTTAATTTGTGCAAATATAGACATATTCTGATTTTTAGAAATAATGTTTTAAAAAAAATAATAGTTCTTTTCGTTTTGAATTTATACCGTTTTTTCGGATTTCTCCGAATGTGACAAAAGTCATTCTTTAAGTCCTCTTAAAAGTTGTAATTTTATACAACTCAAAAAAACTAAATATGAAAAGTACCATAGCGAAATCATTATTCAACAGTCATTCGTATACCGAATATCGAAAAATAGTTACCGATTTATTACTGGAAGGGAAATCAACAGGCAATGAACAATCCGAAAGCTTAACCAATTACAGTAAGCTGAATGAGGCCAGGATGAACCGACTGGAGAAAACCATGAAAGTTTCCGATGAGGTAGTTTCCGAATTAGAAAAGGTAAAGCACAATTATATCTGGCTGGTGATTTCTGAAGGCTGGTGTGGTGACGCGGCACAAATACTTCCTATTATTAATAAGATGGCTTTAGCTTCACATAAAAAAATAGATCTCCGAATCGTTTTTCGTGATGAGAATGAGCCTCTGATGAATCAATACCTGACCAATGGCGGGAGGGCCATTCCAAAAGTAATTGTGATTTGTAAAGAAACCGGAATAGCCCGCGCTGACTGGGGACCTAGACCCAAAGGTGCTGCTGAATTATTGGTAAACTATAAAAAAGAGTTTGGCGTAATTGATGAAAAAATCAAAACTGATTTGCAATTGTGGTATCTGGCTGATAAAGGATTGAGTACTCAAAACGAACTTATGGATATCATGCGTGCACTCGAAATTAGGGAGTAATATGAATAATTTTGAGCAAAACGGATATATGTTTCTGAAGGATTTCTTTTCGGAAAATGAACTGGCAGCTATTGAAAAAGTACTCATTAAATTTCACGAAATCTGGTTGCATGATAATGAAATAAGTTATGAAAAAGGGGCTATAAACAGTCACAGCCTGACCAAGGGAGATTGTTTAAAGGAGGAAGAAAAAACACGTCTTTTTGAATTCATAACTCAAACCAAATTTGAAGAAATACGAAGTATTATCTTTCCTAAACCGCCTGTTTTTTTGAACACCCAGCTTTTTTTTGATCCAAAAGAGGAAACCCGGAAGAATTATTGGCATCGTGACATACAATATACAGGAATGTCTGTTGAAGATCAAAAGAAGGCCATCAAAACTCAAAATGTAGTTCACTTCAGGATTCCCCTGAAAAGTGAACGAGGAATTGAATTGATTCCAAAAACACATCGCGAATGGGATTTACCGGAAGAGTTTGAGGTTAGAAATTCTTTGAACGGCCGTCTCCAAAGTGACGATTTAAAACGTGGAGAAATTGTAAGATTAAATCGGGGAGATTTATTGGTTTTTTCTGCCAATATGATTCATCGTGGTATTTATGGAAAGGATAGATTTTCTCTGGATATCATTTTTTGCGATAATATTCCTGTAATGAAAACTTTTATTGATAAAGATAATTTACCATCAGCAAAAATCTTGGAGAAGCTTACAAACAAACAGCTTTTTGATATTTAGTAAGTCGATAATGGTGATTAAGAGTGTTGAAATAGATTCCTTAAGTTTTTAAGAAATAAATCGTTGAACAGCCTTGTTTTTCGGGTATTTCGCTGTAAATAAGAATTTTAGTAATAAAAAAGATGCTAAAATATTTTGTGTTGCTTCAATTTTTTGTAACTTGCAGGAGTCATCCCACTTCTATTATTCATTTTCTTATTTACTCTTTTTATTGGTGTTTATTTAATGTTTAACAACTAAAAATTACACTATCATGAAAAAGTTATTCGAAAGATTTTACGATTTTGTTTCGGGCTTGTTGTTTGGAGGAAAGAGTATATCTCATTATTAACTTCAAAAAACAGAGCTTATGAAATAGAACTACTTTGTAAGAAGTTGGCACATTGCTATGGGTATTCCTGAAGTAATGTGCTTTTTGTTTTTGAATTCAGCAGATTTGGACTTTGAGATCAAGACAAAATAATCAAGACTCTTTTTGTATATGTTGAATTTATTGATCAATATGTAAATCTGTGCTGTAAAAAATAATGAAAAATAGCATCTGACAAGAGATTTAGAATATAGCTTAGAATCTTCGCCATGTAAGGTTATTTAAGCAGGTTACTCTGAAAGAGCTCCAGCCATAGCATAGTGCTTTGCACTATGAATGAAGATAATGATTATTTGTGCCCTGTAAGGGCAAAAGACTACAGACAAAGAAAAAAAGTACTCACCCAGTCTTTTGTGTTATGTTTTCTGATAAAATTTATTGATCTACAGGTTTCTTTGTTTGCTTTTGCTCTTTCAGGGCATTACTTGTTGTTAAATCTGTTTTATAGTGCGTTGCACCATACTGATGCTTTTAGGCTTTCAGCCTTTTTTGTAAAATAGGGTTGAAATTCTTTGCTCTTTCAGGGCGTTACTTATTTTTAAATTTGTTTTATAGTGTGTTGCACCATACTGATGCTTTTGGGCTTTCAGTATTTTCTAAAATGGGTTTAAAATTTTACTCCGCAGTTTTAAAATCGATTAAAAAAGGTTTTAGCCTCACTCCGTTTTGTTTTCTGAAATTATCCGAAATTAAAATTTGGTAATGTTGGCCGGGTTTTAAATCCGCTTTTATAGTCCAGGATTTCATATCCGATGACCAGATTCTTTCTGTGCTTATTCTTGGAAAAAAGTTTTCACCAAGCGGGCCAAAATCAATACCTGTACTGCGTCCGTTTAAAGGTTCCGAAAAAGTAATCGTAATTTCAGTTTCTCCCGATTTTACTTTTTGACTTCCGTTTTTAAATGCAGAGACAGATACAACGCGAGGTCTTTGTTTTTCGTAATTCTGACGTAATTTTTTTAGATTTTGCGGAAACAATTTGGTACCATCTACTATGCGTGCCACTTCTTTTTCATTGTGGTAATCTAGTTCAATTAAGGTCTTTATTGCTTTTGCTTTGTCTTTGGATGAATTGTAGTAACGTTCGCAAATTTCATAACCTACATAATATCCCAGATCTCTAACTTTTAAAAAGTTTCTGTTTTCTCCCCAGATCCAGTTGTAATTGTTGCTTTTGATGTACAAATCTGCGATGAACTGATCGATTACTTTTTGCTGATTGCTTTTCCCGAATTCAATTGCAGGAGAGCTTGATTTTTTATGGGTTACTTTGCAGGAAACAAATTCGGCAACACCTTCGTAAAGACACATCAAAAGCAAATCCTCGACCAGCTCTTTTTGCTGAGTATGCACATATTCATGCGTGCAGAGCAGGGCAATGTTTTTTCTCGGCTCGTATTCTTTGTAAAAGGGTTGTCTCCAGGCTGGGAGTTCTTCTATAACGGTAGTTTCATCTGCCAGACTCAGTTCGCTTCCAATTAAAACACGATCTCCCTGAATGGTTCCGTTTGTTCGAAATACACCAATAGAAAAATAAATAGTGGATGGTTTTAAATCGGGATAGGCTTGTTTTAGTTTATTGATGTCGGCATCAATTTCCGGATAAAGTCCGGCGGAATTTAAAGTGTTTGGTTTTAATGAATTCCAGAATTTAGGATATTTATTTATGGCATTGATGTAGTCTTTGGCAGTATAATTTCGAACCTCGAGCAAGCTTTTTAAGCCCGGAGTAGCTTTGTCCAGGTAGAGTTCTTTTAAAAAAGAGTATTGTTTGATGCTGTCTTTTTCGGCGACAATTTTATCGTAAGCCTTCCAAAAATTATCAATATCAGTGGAAACCATTTTTTGATTAACGGTTTGACTGTTTGATGTGATTGTGAAGAAAAACAATAGTAGTAGAAAGTGGTTTTTCATGTTTTGGTTTTTAATCTTGCGACTAAAGTACAAAAAAAGAAAAAGACACGACCTTGCTTAAAGGGGCTTGAAAAAAAAGTTATGCTTTATTCCTGCTGAAGACTTTCTTCAAAAAGTGTAATATCAATAGCATTTTTCACATCGTAATCGCCAATTTTAGTTCGGCGTAAAACAGTTAAATGCGATCCCGAATTCATAGCTTTTCCAAAATCAAAAGCCAGAGAGCGAATATAAGTACCTTTACTGCAAACCACTCTGAAATCTACTTCAGGTAAAGCGATTCGGGTAATTTCGAATTCATGAATGGTCGTTTTTCTGCTGGCAATTTCTACTGTTTCTCCTGCACGCGCATGCTCGTACAAACGAACACCGTCTTTTTTTATCGCAGAGAAAATAGGTGGTTTTTGGTCAATTTCACCTAAAAATTGTTTCACCGTTTCATGAATCAGTGTTTCGTCAATATGATCAGTTGGAAAAGTCTGATCGATTTCGGTTTCTAAATCGTAAGATGGAGTAGTAGCTCCAATGTAAAATGTTCCGGTATATTCTTTTGCCTGCCCCTGTAGTTCGGAAATTCTTTTGGTAAACTTTCCTGTGCAGATTAGCAATAGGCCAGTTGCCAAAGGATCTAAAGTTCCGGCATGACCAATTTTGAACTTTTTAGGAAGTCCGACTTTATTAATTAAAAGATATTTTAATTTATTGACAGCTTGAAACGAACTCCATTTTAAAGGTTTGTCAATCAGTAAAACCTGTCCGTTTAGATATTCTTCAGGAGTCATTATATAATCGTAAGAGGATGAATGAAAAAGTGAATCAGCAACAGAACGATTCCTGCTATGATTCTATAGTAACCAAAAACTTTAAATCCGTTTTTAGTCAAAAATCCAATAAAGGATTTGATTGCCAGAAGCGCTACAATAAAAGCAACGACATTTCCAATTACCAGTATGTTAATCTGATCGTGAGACAGTTCGAATCCGGCTTTGTAATAATCATAACATTTTTTTACTGTCGCACCCAACATGGTTGGAACGGCCAAAAAGAAAGAGAATTCTGCTGCTGTGGTACGGGATAATTTTTGAGACATTCCGCCTACAATACTGGCCCCGCTTCTTGAAACTCCCGGAATCATAGCAATACACTGGAATAAACCAATTTTAAAAGCTTGTAAATAGGTAATTTCAGAAGAACTTTCAGTTGCATTTGGATGGTTGAACCACTCGTCAACTTTTAGTAAAATTAAACCTCCTATCAAAAGAGAAATAGCAACTGTAACAGGATTTTCTAATAAGCTATCGATAAAATCACTTAGCAATAAACCTAATACGACAGCCGGAACAAAGGCAACTAAAAGTTTAAAATAAAAATCAAGTGTTTGAAAGAATCGTTTGAAATACAAAACCACTACCGAAAGTATCGCGCCAAGCTGAATGACAATGGTGAAAAGTTTAGTGAAATCTTCATGAGCAATTCCGAAAAAGGAAGAGGCAATAATCATGTGACCAGTTGAAGAAACAGGCAAAAATTCAGTGATGCCTTCAATAATAGCAAGAACGATAGCTTGTAATGTATTCATTTAATAAGATTGTTAGATTTTAGACTCCTTAGACTTCTTAGATTTTATAAAAGATTATTTGAATAATCTAAAGATCTAAGAAGTCTAAGGAGTCTAAATAAAGTCTATTTGGATTTTTTGAAAATAGAATAAATCGTGATTCCAAAACCGATTAAAACTGTAGTTGGAGCCAAACGAATACGTCTGAAATTAAATACATCTTCATTAAACACATTCGGATCGTTGCTCCCTCCGCCAGACATTAAGATAAAGCCTAAGGCAATAACTCCAATTCCAATTAATAGAATTTTGTAGTTGATTCCGTCAAAAAGGAATTCTTGTTTTGGTGCGTGTTCTTCTTTATTGTTGTTTTTCATTTTATTTCTTTTGTGAGCCCGAGCAAAGTCGAAGGTATTTTTTTAAATCTAAAATCTATAATCTATAATCTGCGATCTGAAATTAATAAAGATCGTCAGTTCTTAAGTTTAGGAAACGTTGTGTGGCAAAGTGAGTACTTACCCAGGTAATCAAAACTCCTAATCCGAATACGGCTAATAACACCAGTCCAATTAAGGCTTTATCTTCTAAAATACCCAAGCCCGGGAAATTAGTTTCTACATAGAACAAAAGTCCGATAAGGGCAATAATAGCCAGACCGGCACCTAACATTCCTAATTTTACACTGCGCATTACAAATGGCTTACGGATAAACGATTTTGTTGCACCAACCATTTGCATCGTTTTGATGATAAAACGATTCGAATGAATAGATAAACGTAACGAACTGTTGATTAGTAGAACAGCAATAACCGCAAGGAAACCACTGATAATCAAAATCCACATACTTACTTTTTTGATATTGTCATTTACCAGATTAACCAATTGTTTATCATAAACAATATCTTCAATCATGGTGTTCTGACGTAGTTTGCTTTCTATTTTCAGGATACTGTCTCTTTCAACATAATCCGCTTTTAGGTGAATGTCGTAAGAATTCAATAAAGGGTTTTCACCTAAGAAAGTCAGGAAATCTTCTCCGATAATGTCAGTGTGTTCTTTTGCCGCTTTTTCTTTTGTTACATAAACGAATGATCTGGCAAAAGGCGCTCTTTTTAGTTCCGTATTGAAAGCTTTTATCACGCTGTCATTAGCCTCGTTTTTAAAGAAAACCGTCATGGCAATTTTTTCTTTAAAATCATTAGCCAGTTTTTTAGAATTGATAATGAATAATCCCAGTACTCCTAGTAGGAATAAAACCAGAAATACACTTAATACAACCGAAAAATAAGAGGAAATTAACCTGCGCTTTTGAAATTTATCAAAGTTAGAACTCATAGTTTGCTTAAATTATGGGGTAAAAATAATAAAGAATTTCTTTATATGAAGTTAATAACGGCCAAAGTTTTAACTTTCGTACAATATAAGCAATTTTAGACTTGTATTTTATCTTGATAAAAATGAAGAATTTGTAATTTATTTTTATGTATTAAAATACTTTTGTTACAATCTGTAATAAATGTAAATTTGCGGCTTAATTAATTTAGTGAAAAGCTTAGAACCTTAGTAACTTAGAATCTTAGTCACTTAGAAATGAAATACAATCCAAACGAAATAGAAGCCAAATGGCAAAAATATTGGGCCGAAAACCAAACTTTTGCCGCAAAGAATAATTCTGAAAAACCCAAACATTATGTGTTGGATATGTTTCCGTACCCATCCGGGGCAGGATTACACGTAGGACATCCGCTGGGTTATATTGCTTCAGATGTTTATTCTCGTTTCAAAAGGCATCAGGGTTTCAATGTTTTGCATCCAATGGGGTACGACAGTTTTGGATTGCCGGCAGAACAGTATGCGATTCAAACCGGGCAGCGTCCGGAAGATACTACACGTGTTAATATTGACGGGGGAGTAGATAAAGAAGGAAAACAAATAGCAGGATACAGAAAACAGTTGGATAAAATTGGATTTTCATTTGACTGGGGGCGTGAAGTACGAACTTCAAATCCGGACTATTATAAACATACACAATGGATTTTTATCCAGTTGTTTAATTCCTGGTATAACAAGAATGTTGACCAGGCAGAAGATATAACAACTTTAGTTGCTCTTTTTGAAAAAGAAGGAAATGTAAATGTAAATGCAGTTTCTGATGATAATATCGGAACTTTCTCAGCTGAGGAGTGGAATGCTTTATCGGCTGACCAACAGGAGAAAATCCTTTTACAATACAGATTGACTTATTTGGCAGAAACAGAAGTAAACTGGTGTCCCGGTTTAGGAACGGTTTTAGCCAATGATGAAATCGTAAACGGTGTTTCAGAACGTGGTGGATTTCCGGTAATTCGTAAAAAAATGACCCAATGGAGTATGCGTATTTCAGCTTATGCAGAGCGCTTGCTTCAAGGTTTAAATGAAATCGACTGGAGCGAGTCTATCAAAGAATCGCAAAGAAACTGGATTGGAAAATCGGTAGGCGCAATGGTTACTTTTAAATTGAAAAATCACGATGAAGTAATTGATGTTTTCACAACCCGCCCTGATACCATCTTTGGAGTAACTTTTATGACTTTGGCACCGGAACATGATTTGGTGGCTAAAATTACAAGTCCGGAACAAAAAGAGGCAGTTGAAGCGTATATCGAAAAAACAGCAAAACGTTCCGAGCGCGAGCGTATGGCTGATGTAAAAACCATTTCGGGAGTATTTACAGGTGCTTATGCAGAGCATCCATTTACGAAAGAACCAATTCCGGTTTGGATTGGGGACTATGTTTTGGCGGGATACGGAACAGGTGCAGTGATGGCAGTTCCTTGTGGAGATGAGAGAGATTATGCTTTTGCGAATTTCTTTAAAGGTCAGAACGGAATGCAGGAAATCAAAAATATTTTTGCCAACGTTGATATTTCTGAAGCCGCTTATGGTTCGAAAGACAATGTGGAGATCGCAAATTCTGATTTCCTAAACGGATTAAATTATAAAGAAGCTACTAAGACCGCTATTACGGCGTTAGAAAAATTAGGACAGGGAATTGGAAAAACCAATTACCGTTTGCGTGATGCAGTTTTCTCCCGTCAGCGTTATTGGGGTGAACCATTCCCGGTTTATTATGTGAATGGTCTTCCAAAAATGATTGATGCACAGCATTTACCGATTATTTTACCTGAAGTAGAGAAATATTTACCAACCGAAGATGGTTTGCCTCCATTAGGAAATGCAGCAGTTTGGGCTTGGGACACCACAAATAATAAAGTTGTCAATACCGATTTAGTAGATCATGCAACGATTTTTCCTTTAGAATTGAATACCATGCCGGGTTGGGCAGGAAGTTCATGGTACTGGATGCGTTATATGGATGCGCACAACGAACCCGAGTTTGCAGGCAAAGAAGCATTAGCGTACTGGGAAAGTGTTGATTTGTATATCGGAGGAAGCGAGCATGCAACCGGACACTTATTATATTCCCGTTTCTGGAACAAATTCTTAAAAGACAAAGGTTTTGCTCCAACCGAAGAACCATTCAAAAAACTGATCAATCAGGGAATGATTTTGGGAACGAGTGCTTTTGTTTATAAAGTTATTCCGAAGTATGAGATTGAAGGAAGTCTGTATATAAAAGAACTGAATAAGCCTCTTTTAGTTCCATATGTTTATTACAAAGAAATTCAAGAAAAAATAGATAAATTACCAGGAGGATATACTTATGTTAATTCGGAGATATTTGTTCAAGGTGATAAGTATTATGAAATTTTAGATAAAATTTATTCTGAGAATAAGGATATCTTTGATGGACAAGAACCAGATTTCTTTCTTCAGAAAAATCACGTTGATGTTTCTATGGTAAACTCTTCTGATGAATTAGATGTTGAAAAATTCAAAGCTTGGAGAGAAGATTACACGAATGCTGAATTTATTTTAGATGATAATGGAAAATACATTGTAGGTCGTGAGGTTGAAAAAATGTCTAAGTCAAAGTACAATGTAGTAACTCCGGATGATATTTGTAACGAATACGGAGCCGATACCCTGCGTTTGTATGAAATGTTCTTAGGACCGTTAGAACAGGCAAAACCTTGGAATACGGCTGGTATTTCGGGAGTATTTGGTTTCCTTAAAAAGTTATGGAGATTGTACTTTGATGATAATGGTTTAATCGTAAACAACGACGAACCAACAAAAGACAATTTAAAATCATTGCACAAAACCATTAAAAAAGCGGCAGATGACATCGAGAGTTTTTCTTTCAATACCTCTGTTTCTCAGTTTATGATTTGTGTGAATGAATTGTCTGCGCAAAACTGTCATTCGAGAGCCATTTTGGAGCCGTTAGCGATTTTAGTTTCGCCTTATGCACCGCATATTGCAGAGGAATTATGGCAGCAATTAGGAAATACAACTTCAATTTCAGAAGTTTCTTTCCCGGTTTTTGAAGCAAAACATCTGGTAGAAACAAGCAAAGAATACCCGGTTTCTTTCAACGGAAAAATGCGTTTCACCATCGAATTGCCTTTGGACTTAACCAAAGAGCAAATTGAAGAAATTGTCATGAAAGACGAAAGAACTTTACGTCAATTAGATGGGAAAACACCAAATAAAGTGATTATTGTTCCTGGTAAGATTATCAATCTTGTAGGATAAATAAATTTTTCAATATTATAAATTCCAAATTCTAATTTTACGATTGGAGTTTGGGATTTTTTTTGCGCTTATTTTTCAGCCACGATTTGCACAAATTTTGAATATAGAAATTTCAAATTCTAATTTTTGTTGGGATTTGGGATTTTTTTGTCATTTCGACCAACGGGAGAAATCACACTAGTTAATCGACAAAGATTGCCGAGCTGGTTTGCAGAGTTTCTTATGTGATTTACTTCGTCAGTCGCTATCGCTCGAGTATCCTTCGTCGTAAGGATGAAAAGCTAGGGCTGAGTTTCTTTGAAACAGCTCCAGCGGAGCAAAATATTTATAGCAAATGTAATTTTTCAGTATCAAGAAGCTCCAGCGGAGCGGAATATAAATATTTGAGGCAGTCCCGTTTTATAGTTTTTTTGTATTGACCGGAATTGATATTGACGTGTGAGAAGATATTTTTTATGAAAAAAAAATAATTAATTTTTTGGAGTATCTGAGCCCTTGTAAAGATTGGGGTTTAGACCTATAGATGAAGGTTGGAATTTGGAATTTGGCGATTAATTTTTGTTTTTTTTTAAAACGATTTGTAACATTTTAAAACATCTCGTATCCAAAAGGCGAATTTAACTAATAAACCATTTAACAACTTAAATCTATTAAAAATGAAAAAGTATATCATCTTAGTTATCGCCTTATTATTTTCAGCAGTATGTTTAAATGTATTTGCACAAACAAAATCGTATCCGTTCGAAGTTCTTAAAACCGGAAAAGGAAAACAAGCCGTTGTATTTATTCCAGGATTTGCCTCTTCCGGAGATGTGTGGAAGGAAACCAGAGCCAATTTAGAAAAAGATCACACTTGTTATACACTTACCATGGCAGGTTTTGCCGGAGTGAAACCACAGCCGAATGCAAGCTTCAAAAATTGGGAAACTGAAATTGCAGACTTCATCAAAACAAATAAAATCGAAAAGCCAATTGTAATTGGTCACAGTATGGGCGGAGGATTTGCATTGGCTTTGGCAGCAGATTATCCGGAATTGGTTGGTAAAATTGTTGTAGTAGACGCGCTTCCGTGTATGGCTGCTCTGATGGATCCTAATTTTAAATCAAAAGAAAATAACGACTGTTCGTCAATGGTGAATCAGATGACGGCTATGACGGAGACTCAGTTTTTGGACATGCAGAAAAAAACAATGCCAAGACTGGTTCAGGATGCTTCAAAAATTGATATGATAGTAGACTGGAGTGTAAAATCAGACCGAAAAACATTTGCCGAAATGTATTGCGATTTTTCTAATACTGATTTAAGAGAAAAAATCTCACAAGTAAAATGCCCATCATTGATTTTACTGGAATCATATTTTGTAAATTTAAAACCTGCTATTGAAGGACAGTATAAAAATTTAAAAAATGCTAATTTTCAATATGCCGGTAAAGGGTTACACTTTATTATGTATGATGATGCAGCGTGGTATTTAAATCAGGTGAATAATTTCGTAAAATAATACTAATGGAATTTGAAGTTATCTATAAAACGTATTGGGATAGGATTTTCAGGCTTTGCATGGGTTTTGTTAATGATTATGATATTGCTCAGGATTTGGCTCAGGAGACTTTTGTTATTGTCTGGCAAAAACTGGACACTTTTAGAAGCGAGTCGGGCATTGGAACCTGGATTTTTAGGATAGCTTCTAATAACTGTTTGCGGCAAATAGAAAAAGAAAAGCGTTTTCTTAAATCAGATCTTCCGGTTAATTTGCAGGAAGAGAAACAACAATCGTTAGAACCGCAAATCCAGTTTTTGTACCAGTGTATTGCTGAATTGCCTGAAACGGAACGTATTATTATTTCGCTCGAACTTGAGGAAGTAAAGCAGGTTGAAATTGCCAAAATTGTCGGGCTTTCGGAAGCAAATACAAGAGTGAAAATTCACAGGATAAAGGAAAAACTGACTCAAAAATTTAAGGAAAATGGACCAAAATAACAATATAGATTTCAAAGATTTGTGGAAAAAACAATCCGTAAGTCAGCCCGATATGAAAGATTTATTGGGGAGATTGAAAGAATTTAAAGCAGCCGGCCTTCGCCATCTGTGGATTACTAATATTTTGCTTTTGGCAACTACTGCATTTATTCTTTTTGTCTGGTACTACTATCAACCGGAATTTATTTCTACCAAAATAGGAATTGTACTGGTGATTGTGGCCATGGTAATGTATGTTGGTGTTTATAATGGATTATTGGTCGGTTATAAAAATATCGATACGACACAATCCAATCAGGAGTACCTGCAGCGATTGATTCTAATCCGAAAAAAACAGCAGTTTATGCAGTCGACGATTCTAAGTTTGTACTTCATTTTATTGGGTGTCGGGATTGGTTTGTATATGTATGAGTATACTTTGAGAATGCCCCTTGTTTATGCGTTGCTAACGTATGGAGTGGTATTACTTTGGATAGGAGTGAACTGGTTTTACATTCGTCCGAAACAAATTAAAAAACAGCAAGCAAAAATCAACGATCTGATTGGGAAATTTGAAGAAGTCAATAAGCAATTGGAGTTGTAGAGAAATTTTTTAGCTTTTGTAAAGTCACTTGAGGAATACCCTGACGCCAAAATGTCAAAATGACATTTTTTGAAATTGGTTCAGAATTTGCGGTTTGTACTGTAAATTTAGTAATCAATCAAAAAAACAAAGATATGGGAAGTGGATATTTAATTCTTGCCGGAGCAATTATGTTGTTCAGCTGGATAGTGAGTTCAAGACTCAAGAGTAAATTTGAGCAGTATTCTAAACTGCAATTAAGAAATGGAATGAGTGGTGCTGAAATCGCCGAAAAGATGCTGGCTGATCATGGTATTAGAGATGTTCGAGTTATTTCGACATCTGGTCAGTTAACCGATCACTACAATCCTGCAGATAAAACCGTAAATTTAAGCGAGGTGGTTTACAACGAACGCAATGCGGCTGCGGCTGCGGTGGCTGCGCACGAATGTGGTCATGCGGTACAGCACGCTGTTGGTTATGAGTGGTTGACAATGCGCTCCAGATTGGTGCCGATTGTAAGTCTTGCATCCAATTATGTACAATGGATTTTGTTAGCCGGAATTTTAATGATCAGAACCTTTCCGGGGCTATTGCTGATCGGAATTATCATTTTTGCTGCAACAACTTTATTTACAATTATTACGCTGCCGGTAGAGTATGATGCAAGTAACAGAGCATTGGCTTGGTTGGAAAATAAAAATATGCTGACGCAGCAAGAGCAAGCCGGAGCTAAGGATGCGTTGAAATGGGCTGCAAGAACTTATGTTGTTGCTGCTATCGGATCAATCGCAACCTTGTTGTACTATATCTCGGTCTATTCCGGAAGTAGAAGGAACTAAAGATATAAAATTCAAATTTTTAAAAATCCAAATTCCAACTTTGTTGGGTTTGGATTTTTTTTTTTTTTTTTTTTTTTTCGCGCCGAATTCACAAGGCATTTAAATATTTAGTGAATTCGTGGTGGAAACTTTGAGTAAATCACTTTGGAATTTGGAATTTCAAAGATTGGAATTTTGTTTTTTAAAGTTGAATTTGCCTGTCGATTTGCTGATCCAGGGAAATAAAGGTTTCTGTTCTGGAAACGCCTTCTATTGCCTGAATTTTAGTATTTAGAAGCTGCATTAAGTGTTCGTTATCGCGACAGATGATTTTAATCAATACCGACCAGTTTCCTGTGGTGTAGTGGCATTCTAAAACTTCAGGGATTTTTTTTAAATCTTTCACAGCTTCGGAGTTTCTGGAGGCTTTGTCCAGATAAACACCAACAAAGGCCATGGTGTTGTATCCTAATACTTTTGGATTAACGGTGAATTTAGAGCCTGAAATAACACCCGATTGTTCCAGTTTTTTCAACCGCTGATGAATAGCGGCTCCGGAAATACCTATTTTATTAGCAATTTGCAAAATAGGTTTTCGCGCATCATCCATCAGGTAGCGTAGGATTTCTTTGTCGATACCGTCAATTTCAATAATAAGGGAATTGATTTTCATTGGAGTTGTGATTTGAAACTAATTTTAGTTATTTGGTTGTAGTTGTAAATCAAATGTACTCAAAACGATTTGAAAAATAAAATTCCAATCTTTGAAATTCCAAATTCCAAATGGAAACTGAAAATGTTGCTTGCTTTTCTTTGTTAGAGTTTTAGTGCTTTAACAAAGATTGAGGAGAGGATTATTTTTAAAAATAAAAATTCCAAATTTCAACCCTAAAGTTGGAATTTGGAATTTTAAAAATTGTTATTTTCTAAAAGGATTATTTTCCTTTGTTTGCTTCTGCAATATATTTCTCTAAAGCCATCGTCATCGAAGGTGTTTCAGGAGTTGGGGCAAGAATATCAATTCTTAAACCATGATCAAGCGCTTCTTTTTGAGTTGTGCTTCCAAAAACAGCAATTCTGGTATCGTTTTGTTTAAAATCAGGAAAGTTTTTAAACAATGATTTGATTCCGGTTGGACTGAAAAAAGCCAAAACATCATAGTAAACATCAGCCAGATCAGACAGATCGCTCATTACTGTTTTGTAAAAAACAGCTTGTGCCCAATCTACTTTCAGATTGTTTAATGTTACAGGTGCATCAGCGTTTAACTGATCAGACGCCGGTAAAAGGAATTTTTCGTCTTTGTATTTTTTGATAAGCGGCGATAAATCTGCAAAGTCTTTTGCTCCCACGTAAATTTTACGCTTTCTATACACAACATACTTTTGCAGGTAAAATGCAACAGCTTCAGATTGGCAGAAATATTTCAATCCTTCAGGAACTTTATAACGCATCTCATCTGCTACTCTAAAAAAATGATCCACCGCATTACGGCTCGTCAAAATGATTGCAGTATAATGATTAAGATCGATTTTCTGTAATCGGATCTCTTTTGCATTAACCCCTTCCACATGAATAAATGGTCTGAAATCAATTTTTATTTTGTGTTTTTGTTGGAGCTCAAAGTAAGGAGAATTTTCCACTTTAGGTTCAGGCTGTGACACCAAAATTGTTTTCACTTTCATATTATAAACATTTACTAAGCCGCCTGTTTTGTAATCCAATAATACAGGAAATAATAAGGGGCTATTTCAAGAGCGCAAAGATATAAAATAAAATAAAATAACTTGCTGATTATTGCATTTTGATACGTTTTTATTGAAATAAAATAAGAGTACAGGCTAATACACAGCGAAATGGCGATTATTGCCAGGGGTACAATCTTAGGAATATTGTCATAATAAAACAAAACAGCATTAATAGGAAGGATTAAAACGCCTATATAAGTCCTGTAAGTTACTTTTTGTAAGTTAAAAAGTTCTGCAAATTCGTCAATGTTGAATGAAGTGGCTACAATTTTTTCAATTAAAAATTTTCCCAGAATAAAGTAAAGTAAAAAGGTAGCCAGCTGAATGAATAAAATCCAGTCTGTTTTCGATGCATATCCAAAAATGTGCATGGTAAGCTGGATGAAAAAAGCATACGAAATAACTTGTACAAAAAACAAACCAACCGTAAAACTGCTTCTTAAATGATTGTTGTCGCGATAGATTTTAGCATACTTGTCAGAAAAAATAAGCTTACTGAATTCACTAAATCGGGTTTCGTAAGCTGATTTAGTCATGGCAACAACAGCAAAGGTCAACACGAATAAAAGTGTTGCCCAGTCTTTGTTTTCCAGAATTCGGGGGTGAAGTTGTTCAATCATAGCGATGCAAAATTAGTAATTTTTTGTATCAATAGTTTTATTATATATTTATTATGAATCAAATGCTATAAAAAGTTTACTTTTGCGGTGAAATTACTCAGAAAAATGAATGATTGTATTGTCATAATCCCCACTTACAACGAAATCGAAAATATTGAAAGCATAGTTAGAGCTGTACTTTCGCAACACAAACCTTTTCATCTTTTAATTATTGATGATAATTCGCCTGATCACACTGCCAATAAAGTAGTCGCATTACAGGAAGAATTTCCGGAACGGTTATTTTTAGAAAAAAGAGCTAAAAAATCCGGTTTAGGAACTGCCTATGTCCATGGTTTTAAATGGGCGTTAGAACGTCAGTACAATTTCATTTTTGAAATGGATGCTGATTTCTCGCATAATCCAAATGATCTTGAGAAATTGTTCGATGCCTGCCATTTTGGTGGAGCAGATTTAGCGATTGGTTCCCGATATGTAACAGGTGTAAATGTGGTGAACTGGCCCTTAAGCCGTGTTCTGATGTCGTATTTCGCTTCGGTGTATGTGAAATTTATTACGGGAATGAAAATTCACGACGCAACGGCAGGTTTCGTTTGTTATAAACGAGAAGTGCTGGAAAAAATCAATCTCAATAAAATTAAATTCGTGGGTTATGCGTTTCAGATTGAAATGAAGTACAGAACCTATTGTGCTAAATTTGAAATTAAAGAGGTTCCGATTATCTTTACTGACAGAACAAAAGGAGTTTCTAAAATGAGCAATGCCATTATCAAAGAAGCTATACTGGGAGTGATTTCACTTCGATTGAAAAAACTAGTCAATACTTTATAAAGCTATGAAAATAAATAGGGTTCTAATAAAAAATGCCAAAATTGTAAACGAAGGATCTATTTTTGAAGGAGATGTTTTAATCGAAAACGATCTGATTGTTGAAGTGGCAGACAGCATCAGTTTAAAAACATCCGATTGTAAAGTAATCGATGCTGAAGGGAATTATTTAATTCCGGGAGCTATTGATGATCAGGTTCATTTTAGAGAACCGGGACTAACACACAAAGGAGATATCGAGTCAGAGTCAAGAGCTGCGGTAGCTGGAGGAATTACATCTTTCATAGAGCAACCTAACACAGTTCCGAATGCCGTAACTCAGGAAATATTAGAAGATAAATATCAGGTTGCAGCAGTGAAATCATTTGCGAATTATTCGTTTATGATGGGGGCAACTAATGATAATCTGGAGGAAGTTCTAAAAACTAATCCAAAGAATGTTGCCGGAATAAAGATCTTTTTAGGATCTTCAACAGGAAATATGCTGGTAGATAATAAGGCAGTTTTAGAAAAGATTTTTTCAAGTACTCCGCTTTTAATCGCGGTACACTGTGAGGACGAAACGACGATTAAAAATAATTTACAACTGTACAAAGAACAATATGGTGATGATATTCCGGTAACGGCACATCACTTAATTCGCAGTGAAGAGGCCTGTTATATTTCTTCTTCAAAAGCAGTAGCACTAGCGAAGAAAACAGGAGCTCGTTTGCATATTTTTCATCTTTCGACTGCGAAAGAAATGGAATTGTTTACCAATAAAATTCCACTTGAAGAAAAGAAAATTACTGCTGAAGTTTGTGTGCATCACTTGTGGTTTACAGACGAAGATTATAAAACCAAAGGGAATTTTATTAAATGGAATCCTGCGGTAAAAACAGCAGACGATAGAAAAGCATTGTGGGAAGCTTTAAATGACGGACGTATTGATGTAATTGCAACCGATCATGCGCCACATACTAAAGAAGAAAAAATGCAGCCTTACCTGAATGCTCCATCTGGCGGTCCGCTTGTGCAGCATGCTGTTGTAGCGATGTTTGAAGCGCACCATCAGGGGAAAATCAGCGTGGAGAAAATTGTCGAGAAAATGTGCCACAATCCGGCTAAACTTTTCAAAATAGAAAAAAGAGGTTTTATCAAAGAAGGTTATTTTGCTGACTTAGTAATTGTAAACCCAAGTTTGCCATGGAGTGTGAAACCTGAAAATATTCTGGCGAAATGCGGATGGTCACCTTTTGAGAATTTTACCTTTAAGTCGAGAATTACACATACTTTTGTAAACGGTGAAATGGTTTACAATAACTTTAAAGTAAAAGACATTCGCGCAGGAAAACGTCTATTGTTTGACAGATAAAAAGCTGAGATGAAAAATTTTATAGTAATAATATTGGTGTTGTTTCTTTCTGTAAGTTGTAAAAAAGAGCTGGTAAAGCAGCCTGCAAAACTTATTGAGAAAGATAAAATGATTGATATTATGTATGATTTGTCTATCCTTGAAGCTATGAAATACCAGCATCCGGTTTCGGCAGATTCAGTTGAAACCAGCCCTACTGCTTTTATTTTGAAAAAATATAAAGTGGATAGTGTGCAATTTTCACAAAACAACCGTTACTACGCTGCCGATTATGAGAATTATAAAAGCATATTCGATGAAGTAGGAAAGCGTTTGGCTGTCAACCAGAGAGCTACAGATTCAATTGTGAAAATTGAAGAGAAGAAAGCAGCAAAAGAAAAGAAGAAATCTATAGTCAAAGATACAATCAAGAACAAGCTGAGTAAGACGAGCTTGGATTCTATCCGAAAAACAACACGATTAAAGAGATAGTTAAAGTCTCGAAACATCTTTTATGTACGCATGTACATCCTGAAAAACCGTTCCTCCCAGAGCGGTTTTTATTTTTTCATTAGAATATAAATTACTGGAATAAGAAGCTTTTGCAGTTGCTTTTGTCAGGCGTCTTTTTTGAAAAAACAGAGTCGAAAAAATTCCGTCGGCAATCCAAAGGAAATTCATGAATAAAGGCGTGGCATGAATGGTTGGTCTTTTTACTTTTAAAGCATCGGCAATAGTATTCAGGATGTCCTTAAAAACAATATTGTCGGCAATTAAGGTAAAGCGTTCATTTTTAATCTCACTCTTCATTAATACGTCAGCTATTTTTATGACATCCGTTATGGTGACAAATCCGGTACTTCCAAGAGTGTAAAAAGAAAGACCGTTTGCAACTTTTGCATAAAGCTCTGCGCTTCCTTGTATGTGAGTTTTGTTTTTTGGAATTGGTCCTAAAATAACACCCGGGTTTAAGATGATTACATCTAAACCTTCCTGTAAACCGCGCCAGACTTCCATTTCGGCTCCGTATTTAGAAATCGCGTAATCACTATGAGGTTTTTCAGGATTCCAGTCTGTTTCTTCGGTGATGTAAGTTTCGTGAGCTGCTAAATCACCTAAAGCAGCGATAGAGCTTATAAAACAGAACTTTTTTACATTTTTGGCAATAGAAAAATTAACCATATTGGCAGTTCCTTCGATATTGGTTTTTCGAAGCAGCTCTTCGTCTTTTGGATCAAATGAAATTAAAGCAGCACAATGGTAAACGTAATCAATACCCGAGAACGCAGTTTCCAGAGAGGGAACATCCAGGATATCGGCTTCAAGCCATTCTATTTTTTCAAACAGGTCCACTTTTTTGTACAACTCAAAAACCGATTTGGTTTTTTGAGTGTTATTTTGAGTTCTGTAAATAGCCCGAACACTTTCTCCATTCTCAATCAGATGAAGTAATAAATGTGCGCCAACTAAACCTGTACCTCCTGTTACTAATATCATTTTGTAAAGATAACTTTTTTGTTTTGAAGGTGCAAAAGCTCAAAGATGCAAAGGTCTGATTTTGCTATCAGCAATTATGATCTTCTCTTTGTTATTAAGAATTTAGATGTTGAAATTGCTTTTTACCATTGATATTGAAACTGCTTTTTGTCATTGCCATTGTCATTGATTATATTTGCACAAATTATTTAAAAAATGAAGAATCTAGTTGAAGAATTAAAGTGGCGCGGGTTATATCATGATAGCATGCCAGGAACGGAAGAACAATTGCTAAAAGAAGTAACTGCTGCTTATATAGGTTTTGACCCAACAGCAGATTCGCTGCACATTGGCAGTATGGTTCAGATTATTTTATTGGTTCACTTAAAGAATTTTGGACATCAGCCTATCGCTTTGGTAGGAGGTGCAACCGGTATGATTGGTGATCCATCGGGGAAATCTGATGAAAGAAATCTGTTGAATGAAGAAACTTTGGCTAAGAACGTTGCAGGTATCAAAAGTGTTTTGTCGCGTTTTCTTGACTTTAATTCAAAAGAAGCAAATGCTCCTGTTATGGTAAACAACTATGACTGGATGAAGGAATTCTCATTTATTGATTTTGCACGTGAAGTTGGAAAACGTATCACGGTAAATTATATGATGGCGAAGGATTCCGTTAAAAAAAGATTTGCCGGAGACGGTGTAGGAATGTCTTTTACAGAGTTTACCTATCAGTTAATTCAGGGTTACGATTTTTATCATTTATATAAAAATAACAATTGCGTGCTTCAAATGGGAGGTTCGGATCAATGGGGAAATATCACCACCGGAACGGAGTTGGTACGCAGAATGGGAGGAGAAAGTGCAAAAGCTTTTGCATTGACAACGCCATTGATTACAAAAGCAGACGGATCTAAATTTGGAAAATCTGAAGGTGGAAATGTTTGGTTGGATACTGATAAAACCTCAGTGTATAAATTTTACCAGTTTTGGGTGAATTCAACTGATGTTGATGCAGAGAAATACATCAAAATCTTTACGTTTTTAGATAAAGATACAATTGAAGCTTTAATCGAAGAGCATAGAACAGCTCCGCATTTAAGAGTTTTACAAAAGAAACTGGCAGAAGAAATTACCATTTTTGTTCACTCTGAAGAAGAATTGGAAAAAGCAATTCAGGCGTCGAATATTTTGTTTGGAAATTCTACAGCCGAAGATTTGAAAAAACTGGATGAAGCTACTTTTTTGGAAGTTTTTGACGGTGTTCCTCAGGCTGAAATCGCAAAAGCTGATTTAGAAAATGGTTTGGAGATTATTACAGTTTTAAACGAAAAAACAGGTTTCTTTAAATCAAACGGAGAAGCGAGACGTGCCTTAACCGCAAATTCGATCTCGGTGAACAGAGAAAAAATAAAAGAAGATTTTGTCTTAACTGCAAATGATTTAATTAATAATCAGTTTGTGTTATTACAAAGCGGAAAGAAGAATTATTTTGTGATTAGAGTAAAGTAATCTTTGAGCCAGATCAAATATTTAAATTTTAAAGACCGTTTCAATACTTAATTTGGAACGGTTTTTTTTTATCTGTTTTTTAGGGATTGTTTTGCGAAGTGTATAATCTAAAGTAAGCCCCTAACACTTATTTATCTCCTGGTTTTTAAGAGGTTCGTTTTCTTCTTGTGGCGTATTTTATTTGATACTCTTTGAAATCTGTTATTTCTTCTTTCAATTTCTTATTAGCATTTTTCAGCAAATCATTCTGGTGTCGCATGATACTGATCAAATCGTTCATTGCGTTTAGGTTTTCTAGCTGACTGTGAATTAATTCTTCTAATTGTAATTTCGTATAGGTGTTTCGTAGTGACATGTTTTTTAGTTTAGTTATCCGATTTTCTAAACAAACGTATTGATTTTCGGATAAAAATCCAAATCAAGTTTTAGATTTTCAGAAAAATTGTTCTGTTTTACTAGATTTATGTCTGTAAAAACAGATAATAATGACAGAATTAGGATTATTTTTTTCTAGAAAATCAGTAAATCGTTCAGATGTTTCCCGTAAAACCGGAATTAGTAAAACACGTTTGAGCGAATTAGCAAATAGCACTAGCACAAAATTACGTGCAGACGAATTGTATTTGATTGCTTTGGCAATTGATGTCGATCCATGTGAATTATTAAAGGATGTTTGCAAAGGACTTAAACTTGTAGATTAAGAAATAAGGATAACACAGTCATAGCAGGAGGGTGCTTTAATTTAAATAATTGATCAGATTTATGGAAGAGCTTCTGGAACAAATTAAAAACTGCCGTGTTTGTGAAGATTACCTTAAAGATGGCGTAAATCCCGTTGTTGCTGCCAGCAGAAAGAGTAAAATTGTAATTATAGGGCAGGCACCAGGGCGAATCGTACACAATACAAATATTGCATGGAACGACAAAAGTGGAGACAATTTGAGGAATTGGCTGCAAATTGATAAAACAGTATTTTATAATACCGATAAGATAGCGTTGATGCCAATGGGTTTTTGCTTTCCGGGTACGGGAAAGACAGGAGATTTACCTCCACGTCCAGAGTGTGCACCATTATGGCATGAAAAAGTATTGAGATTAATGCCTGATGCAGAGCTTGTGTTATTAATAGGGCAGTATTCGCAGAAATATTATTTAGGGGATACTATCAAAAATACACTGACCGAAACGGTACGAAATTTTGAGGATTATTTACCGTACTTTTTCCCCTTGCCGCATCCGTCACCAAGAAACAATATCTGGCAGGCCAAAAATGAATGGTTTCAGGAAAAAGTTTTGCCTCAGTTAAGAGAAAAGGTCAAAGTTATATTAGATAACAGCTCTTTAAAGAAGTAAGTTTTATATTAGAATGTGGTTTTTTAATCGATTTTTTCGCGATTAAACGATTCAACAAATTAACGATTCAACATCTAAAGTACCATTAGGTTACAGCCACGAATATCAGAATTATTAAAACGTCCCAATAGCTCGAAAGAGTTGTTGGGATTTTTATTTTAAAGTTCTGATATTAAAAAACGTGATGTTTTTTTTATTAAGTTTATTTCCTAAAACTAACCTTACAGATATGATCGGAATTTTATTTATTTACTGGATTTGGAAAGCATTTACAGGCTTAGCTCTTGAATATGATAAGAATAAATGGGGCTATTTTGCGATTGGAATAGTATCGTATTATGGCGGGACTCTTGTTTCAGGATTTGTCGCTGGTTTTTTGAATGTTCTTATTGGTGGTCTTGACAGTGTTGATGATGCAGGGGTTATTAATTCAGGGTGGAATATACTTTTTGTACTTTGTGGAGGTTTGGCCTGCTACGGTGTTTACAAGTTGTTAGAACGCAAAGGAGAAAAAGAAAAAGCCCTTAAGAAAATTGAAAGCATTGACAGCATTGGTCTAACGGAGGAGAATTAGTTTTTTGTTTAATCAATTTTTTATCGATTAAACGATTAACCAGATCAACGATTCAACTTTTACAAAACCATCAGGTTACAGCCACGAATATCAGAATTATCAAAACGCCCCAATACCTCGAAAGAGTTGTTGGGATTTTTTTTGCCTAAATCCTGAGTAGCAATGAAGGAGCAGGAATTAATGTTGGCCAAATCAATCACATTGATTCCACCGGTTTTTCCGTCTTTTACGTAAGTGAGTGCATCTTCGGGATCGCGAACCAAAATGTGCATCCACGACGGGCATTCAAATACACCTTCACCCAGAGAATAAGCCTGTCCCAGAAGTTCGGTCATACCGTATTCCGAGTGAATGGCCGAAACACCGAAACCCGAACAAAGCTGCTCGTGTAATTCCTCACGAATCATTTCTTTTCGTTTGCCTTTCATACCGCCAGTCTCCATAATAATAGTATTCTGAAGATTGAATTGGTGTTTCTCAATCAAATCGAGTAAGGCGTAAGTAACACCAATCAGGATTACATTTTGACCAGATTCGTCTAAAGCGGTTAATTTTTTTATAAGATCGTCGTGATTGTGCAGGTAAAACCCACTCTCAGGCTGATTGGAGAGTTTTATTAGATCTTCAACCATGTAAATTAGCGAAGATCCATCTCGCTCGAGATAAGACGGCAAAAGGGCTAAAACAACGTAATCCTCTATGTTGCCATAGAATTGTGAAAATCCGTTGCGATAACTTTCTTCGTAAAGGGTTACATCGGTCACAATATGTCTGCTGGTAATCATGCCTGTAGTTCCGCTGCTTGTAAAAGTTACCTGAGCAGGATCGTTATTAGAAACTACATTATGACTTTTGAAAAACTGAATAGGTAAAAAAGGAATTTGTTCCAATGATTTTACCTGTTGTGGATTTACTTTTAAAAAATCGCAAAAATCACGATAGACAACGTTATTCTCATGTTGAAAACGAAACACTTTTAGTGCTATTTTCTCAAATTGTTTCTGACTCGAAATCGTGAATATATCGTTGGCTGTGATCAAAACTTTTTTTGTGCAAAGATATTGTTTTTAGTTTTTAGTCATCGTTTTCAGTTGCCATTTTTAGGATTTCGCAGAAATTGAAAACTGTGACCGCGACTGAAAACTAAAAAAGCTCTAATTTTCATTAGAGCTTTTGTGTTTTATCGAATAATGAGCTTTCGTGTTGCTGAAGCATTTTCTTCGCTTATTTTGATGATGTAAACGCCTGGAACCAGATCAGAAACGTTTAACTCTCGAGAACTTAAATGTGTTTGAAGTACTTTTTTACCCAGAACATCAAAGATGATAATCTCTTTTTCTAAATCATTTTTAGAGGAGATAGTTACTTTTCCACCGGTCACGGGGTTAGGGTACAAGCTTAGACCCTCAATGGTTGCTACCTGTTGAGGTTTTGGTAATTGCTTACTGTCTTGTGCCGAAACACTAACAGTAAAGAAAAAAGCCAATAAGAAAGTAATATAAAAGTAATTTTTTGCCATCGCGTTATTTTGGTTAGTGTAAATATACAAAAAAAAGTACAAAAATTACACCAAAAAAAAACATCCTAAATATTTAGGATGTTTTTAACAGTTTCTACTCGAAGTAATTAGAAACCAACTACTACCGATGATTATCGATTATTGAAGTATGTCGTGATATTTAGGAATTTAACGCGATAAAAAAAGCTGCCTGAATTCAATTTCAGACAGCTTCGTTTTTAATTTTTTGTATTTAATTACTTAGTCCAGCTTGCCCAACTTGGTAAGTCAGCACCAGCACCAGCTCCAACTGCACCAGTCGTAGTTCCTGATAATTTAGGACCAACTAAATTAGTTACAGAAGCTCCAAAAGTATAGTTTGTGATGGTAAAGTTACCAGCAGCAATGTTTGCAGTTGCACCAGCATCAGTAGACAATTTAGCTAAGTCTGCAGGCATTCCGTTAGCAACATATAAGTTTGTGTAAGCTTGTTTTCCACCACCTTCTTTGTAGTTGATTGCTTTTTCGTCTGCTAAGAAAGCAGCATCACCTTTAACGATAGAGATATTAATGATTTTAGCGTTAGTCATTGGAACAGCTCCACTTGGATCTTTTGCGTTTGTAGATCCTTCAACACCTGCTTTAGTAACACCTTTAATATAAACGTTTGTAGCAGTACCTACCCATCCGTCAGCAAAATCTAATGAATCATCATAAGAGTTGATGATTGTAAGGTTAGTAGCGTTTACAGCTCCACCAAAAAACTCTATTCCGTCATCACCACTTTCAAAAGTGTAAATGTCAGATACTACAGTTCCAGAACCTACTCCGAAGAAAGAAACTCCATTGTATTCTTTTTCAGCAGTATATTTAGAACCTGTATAAGATATTTTTAAGAAGTTGATATTTCCAGAAGAATCTGCATTATCATTACCTCCGTAGCTTAAACCACCAACTTCAGTTGTACCGTTATCTCCAGTGTTTACTTTAGCATTACCAGCGATAATTAATCCACCCCAGTCACTTTGAGCAGGAGCTGCTTTTCCAGAGGTCATAATTACTGGTTTAGCGGCAGTACCGTTGATGTTGATTTTAGCGTTTCTTTCTACAGCAATAAATAAAGATGTAGCAGGTGCAGTAGCAGAACTTTTAATTGTAGTTCCAGCAGGAATAATCAAAGTAGCTCCACCTTTAACAACTAAACCTCCAGTTAAAGTGTAAGTTTTAGTTGGGTCTAAAGTTACAGTACCGTCATTAATGTTTCCTTGTAAATCGTCAACTTTCAATACAAAAGTACTTGTGTTTTCGTTCTTTTTATTGTTGTCGTCAGAACTACAGCTTGTTAAAGCAAGTCCTAATATTGCAGCCATTGCAAATAATGATTTTTTCATTGTTGTTGTGTTTTATTGTTTTATTTATTCATGGCAAAGTAAATGAACATATGTTTTTGCTGAGTTAAGACCGCATTAACAATATATTAAGTATGCCGGATAATAAACAAAGCGGCTTAATGTAAAGTTTACATTGGATCATGGCTAATAAAAAAAGGTGATTAGTTAATACTAATCACCTTTTGAGTTTTTATTGATTTCGTTTCTTTTAGAATGTGTAGCTTAAAGTAAGTCTGAAATCTGAACCTGCTTTATATGAAACTGCGGTAATATCACCAATAGATTCTTTTCCTGGTACTTTTCCCTGCTCTTGTACACGCTTGAAAGTTGGATTCAGGATGTTATTGTAAATAAGACCTAATTTTAAGTTTTTAGTTAAACTTGCATTAGCGATAAAGTCTAATTTGTTTACAGCTTTGTCAACCAGGTTACCTACTCTTGAAGTTCCAATAACAGCTAATTTATCTGAAAAATAAGAATAAGATATTGTTGCGCTGAAATCCTTTCCTTCTCTGTATTCATTTAAAAATGATAAGTTAGCATTTGCTAAAAAATTAGAAGCTCCTGTTAATTTACTTTTTGTAAAAGTAAAGTTTGCTCCAAAATCATTTTCGTTGTTTACTTTATCATTGCTTAGGTCTTGGTTTGTGTATAAATAAGATCCGTTTGCGTCAAAAGTAAGTTTTGTCTTTAAGTTGTTGTCTTTTTCAATTTCAAAAATTTCTTTTTTAAATTCTACTTCAACTCCTGCTACTGTTGCTTTATCACCTGTATTTGCATAAGAAATATCATTTGAAGAAGAGTTTAGGAACATTTCATTGATTGGATTTTGAATAATTTTTCCGAAAGCCGTTACAGAGATTAATTCTGAACTTTTCGGGAAGAATTCCCATCCTAAATCGAAGTTGTAATTTGTTGAAGCATATAATCTTGGGTTTCCTTCGTATGCTTGTGCAACATCTTCGTAAATAATTGGTACTTTTTCTTTAAACTGAGGAAGTGTATACGTTTTACTTGCAGAGAATTTTAAATTTTGCTTATCTGTCAAGGTGTATTTTGAGATTAAACTTGGTAAAATGTTAAACTTTGAATCATTAGAATTATCACCATTTGGAACAGTAGTGGTGATATAGAAAACATTTTGAGTTAATTGCTCTAATCTTGCTCCCAATATTACACTTAATCTATCCGTTAAAGAATATTGAACATTTGCGAATGCAGCATTAATATCTAAATTTCCATTGTACACTTGGTTAATTCTGTTTGAATAAGAAGAACCCCAGTTTGCTTGATTTAAATACTTGTCTACATGATGAATATCTTCTTTAGGGAAAGAAATGGTAGTTCTGTTCGGGAAGAATGAATATTGTTCCATGTTATAATCTACATCCTTGAACTTTCCTGAATAACCAACAGTTATTTTTCCTTTGTAGGTATCATCGCTTTTTTTGTTGAAATTATACGATAATGCAATATTTGCAGCGATTTCATTTTCCTTTAAGTCTTGAAAGAATCGGTGATTGTTGATGTTAGAGTTGGTGAAAAATGTATAATCTTTAGCATTAGGGGCGTATACAAAAGAGTTTTGCATACGATCCGGAATTGAACTGTTAGACATACTGTATCCTACTCCCCAGTTTAAATTCCACTGATCGTTGAATTTGTTTTTTCCTGTTAATTGATTTACAATTAATTGAGTTCTTTCAAAAGTTCCACGTTTGATAAAACCTGAAATTTGTTGAAGAGCGTCTCCGCCACCGTCAAAATTCTGGTTTGTTCCTTCGTACTCACTGTAATCCTGATCACTTGAATTTAAGAATAAAGAAGTAAAAAAGATTGAATTTTTGTTGTTGATTTTATAATCAGCAGTACCCATAACAGTTGTAGTGGTGCTATGTTTGTAAGACGTTCTGATAAAGTCAGAGAAGATGTCTCCATCAGAAGTAATTCCTCCTCTGCTGTATCCTTCTGTGTATTTGTTTTTTGCGCTAAATGAACCGGTAACAAAAGTACCGATTGAACTTTCGTCATTTATAGTAAATCTTTTACCGGCAGATAACGTATAAAAAGCATTTAATATATTTTTGTTTGCTTGTCTGTCCCAGCTTGTTGCATAGCTATATGGCTGAAGTGGAGCATTAGGAACACCAACTTTTTTAAATCCGGTATAAGTTGGTCCGTCTTGTAAGTAAAATTGATCCTGACTTAATACGTTTGTGTTAGCTCCTGTTCCAATTGAAAAAGTAACGAATGGTTTTCCATTGAATTTTTTTGCGCTAATATCAATATTTGCTCCTCCGAAATCTGCATAATTTTGAGATTCAAAAGTTTTACTAATTCCGATATTGTCTACAATATTTGTAGAGAAAATTTCCAACAAAATATTTTTGTTTGCCGGATTGTTGGATGGTAAAGGAAGGCCGTTTAAAGTAGTAACATTATAACGATCTCCTAATCCTCTTACGAAAACATTTCCCGAGTCATCCTGTTTTGAAACACCACTTACTTTAGCAACAGCATTTGCAACATCGTTAACTCCCTTTCTTGAAATTTCTTCAGCACCAATTGCAGCTTTAAATGCTACTGCATTTTTTTGTTCCAATAGCAGTGCAGATTCTTTTTGTTTGTTTACTGCCGATGATTTTACAACAACATCTTTAAGTGTAAAACTTCCTGACGAAAGTACCTGATTTACAGTGATTGTTTCATTTGCTTTTACAGTAACTGGCTTTTCTACAGATTCATATCCAACGAAACTAAAAATAATGATATAATTTCCCGGATTTACATTTAAGGAATATTTTCCCTCAATGTCAGTGTTTGCGCTAATGTTGGTTCCCTTTAATAAAACATTTGCAAAAGGTAGGGCTTCATTGTTGGTTTCTTTGTCGGTTAATACACCAGAAATCGTACCTTTGTTTTGTGCGATCGAAATCGTACAGATGAATAATGTGATAAATAGAAATTTTAAATTGAATTTCATTTCAGTGTTGTGTTTAAATTTTTGTGCAAAGAAAAAGACGCTGTGTAAAGTTCATGTTAGCCACTTGTTATGTTTTCGTGTCGTGTAGATTATCAAATTGTTACCAGATTAAATTACCGTTAACCGCAATTTTTAACGGTCGTTTTATTAGTATATTTACCATCTCAAATGAAAATCATCGAATGTATAATAAAGAAAATTTGATGTAAAAATCTCAATTTTTGCTATTTATGAAAAAAACACAAACCAAGATTTTACTAGTTGACGATGAACCAGATATCTTAGAAATCGTTGGCTATAACCTTGCTCAGGAAGGCTACCAGATTGTAACTGCCTCTAACGGAAAAGAAGCAATTGCAAAGGCTCAGAAAGAATTGCCGGAATTGATTATTATGGATGTAATGATGGCAGAAATGGATGGAATGGAAGCTTGCGAACACATTAGAAAAATTCCCGAATTAAATAATGTTATCATAACATTCCTTACAGCAAGAAGTGAAGATTATTCACAAGTAGCTGGTTTTGACGCAGGTGCAGATGATTATATTACCAAGCCAATAAAACCGAAATTATTGGTCTCCAAAGTAAAGGCGCTGTTAAGAAGGTTAAAAGAACAAGAAGTCGTAAGTGATACCCTAAATGTAGGCGGAATAGAGATTAACCGTGAAGAATACAAAATCATTAAAGGTAACGTTGAGATTGCCTTACCAAGAAAAGAATTTGAATTGTTTTACCTGTTAGCCTCAAAACCGGGGAAAGTTTTTAAAAGAGATGAAATTCTCGATAAAGTCTGGGGAAATGAAGTTGTAGTAGGAGGAAGAACGATTGATGTTCATATTCGAAAACTTCGCGAAAAAATTGGAGAAGACCTTTTTAAAACAATAAAAGGAGTAGGTTATAAATTTGAAGTTTAGATTTTTAAGGTGCTGAGGTTCTGAGAAGTTAAGTTACTAAGAACTTTAGTCGGGATCTAAATTCATTCAAATTGTTTTAAAATATTCAATACATTTAAACCATATAAGAATTGAAGTTTGTGTAATCTTCATTTTCTTATATGGTTTTTGAGTTAATCCTTTTCTGCTTTTGCCTGAGAAAATAGTACTCAAAAACAAAACTTAATTTTTTTAATCTCTTAATGACCCAATAATTTCAATGAAAATTAATTTTAAAAAAACATACAAATTTGCGGTAAAGTCAGCATTATACATAAGTCTTTTTGCAACAGGATTTGTGATGATATTGATGTCTTTGTTTTATAAAAACCAATTAAAGTATCAATTTGCATTCGCCATAATCTTTATAATATCCATTTATGCTTTTTCGTTCCTGGTCTTGCAATACCGTGTGGAGCGTTTTATTTACAGAAGAGTCAAAAAGATATACGATGAGGTTTCATTATTAGAGACAACAACATTGATCAATCAGCCTATAACTACTGATATGGAAACACTTTCGCGTGAAGTGAAAAAGTTTGCCACCGATAAAAAGCTGGAAATTGAAATGCTGGAGATCAGGGAGCAATACCGACGTGAGTTTCTTGGAAATGTTTCGCATGAGCTGAAAACGCCTTTGTTTACGGTTCAGGGTTATGTTTCAACTTTGCTGGATGGCGCTATGGAAGATAAGAATATTCGAAAAAAATATTTAAAGCGAGCGGAGAAAGGGGTTGAGCGATTGATTTATATCGTTGAAGATCTGGACATGATTACCAAATTAGAATCAGGAGACCTGGATTTAATCATGAGTGATTTTGATATTGTAGAACTGATTCAAAACGTTTTCGATTTATTGGAGATGAAAGCCGACAAAAAGAAAATTAAACTGGCGTTTGAAAGCAAGAACATTAAGTCAGTAATCATTCGCGGAGATAAGGACAGAATTCAGCAAGTTCTGGAAAACCTGATCGTGAACTCTATTAAGTATGGTAAAGAAGGTGGTTTGACTGAGGTGGGAGTTGTTAATCTAACCAAGAAAAAAGTACTGATCCGTATTAGTGATAATGGTGAAGGTGTTGAAAAACAAAACATTCCGAGACTTTTTGAACGCTTTTACAGAGTTGATAAAAGTGGAACCCGTTCAGAGGGCGGTTCCGGATTAGGATTGGCTATTGTAAAACACATTATTGAAGCACATAAAGAGAAAGTATATGTAGAAAGTGAGTTCGGAATTGGTTCTGAATTCTCTTTTACGCTTGAAAAAGCAAATAAAACCGTAAAAGCCGAAGTTAAATAATTGTAAGCTTGTTGGAGTGAAGTACCGTGAAATCTAGTGTTTTAACACTAATAAAATTTACGTAACCATTTCGAAACAATTCCTTTTTGTTATAGTAACACCTTGTTAATGATATCTTAACATAGGTGATGGATCTTTGCATTCGAAAAATTAAGGGATCAGAAAACAAAAAGAATGAAAATAAAACTAATAGCAATTCTGTTGCTAATTACTTGTGTATCAAACGCACAGGATTTAAGTAAAGAAGAGGTAAAAAAAGAAGTAGTACGTCTTCTTGATTCAATCAACAAAGCAAAATTGCCGGATACTGAATCCGAAAAGAATGATGATGAAACGAATAAAGATCGTTGGTACGACAAGATTTCTTTAAGAGGTTATGCACAGATACGATACAACGGTTTGTTTTCTACAAATGATAAAGTATCGTGTGATCAGTGTGACAGATCATGGGGGACAACTTCTACGGCCCCGGATGCAAAAGCAAACAATGGTTTATTTATCAGACGTGCACGTTTAGTGTTTTCCGGTCAGGTTCATCCAAATGTATTTTTTTATTTTCAACCTGATTTTGCGAGTTCTCCGGTTACAGGAGTTCAGAATTTTGTTCAGGTTCGTGATTTATATTTTGACCTTTCTTTTGATAAGAAGAGAGAGTACAGATTACGTGTCGGGCAGAGTAAAATACCATACGGTTTTGAGAATATGCAGTCAAGCGGACAGCGTTTAACTTTAGATCGAAACGATGCGTTAAACAGTGCCATATTAAACGAGCGCGATTTAGGAATGTTCTTTTATTGGGCACCGGCTAAAATCAGAGAGCGTTTTGAAATGTTGGTAAAAGACGGTTACAAAGGATCAGGTGATTATGGTGTTTTCGCTTTTGGAGTTTATAATGGACAGATTGCGAATAGATTAGATGGAAACAGAGATTTGAATGTGGTGGCAAGAGTAACGTACCCATTTGTAATTGGAAGTCAGATTATCGAACCCGGAATTCAGGCTTATGCCGGAAAATGGGCTTTTTCAGGTGAAATTTCATCAGGAGTTAAAGTGAACAATTCGCAGCACGTAAAAGATCAAAGGGTTGGAGCAACTTTTGTACTGTATCCAAGACCTTTCGGAATTCAGACAGAGTACAATATCGGAAAAGGACCAAGATACAATTCAGTAACAAACGCAGTCGACGAAACAGATCTGGACGGTGGTTATGTTTTACTGAACTACAAATTAGATATTAAAAAACAAGTTATTTATCCTTTCGCCAAATTTCAATATTACGACGGAGGGAAGAAATATGAGAAAGATGCCAGAAGTTATGTCGTTAGAGATTATGAATTTGGTATAGAATGGCAGCCTCTAAAAGCCTTTGAACTTACGGCGGAATACGTGATTGCCGACAGAACTTTCCAGGACAGTGCACTTCCTGTGAACAGACAACAAGGAAACTTATTGCGTTTGCAGGCACAGTTTAACTTCTAGTTTTCATCCTCAAAAACGGTAAACAAAGTATCCCAGTCTATCGTATCGTTAAATTGAGTCAGACCTTTAAACGACTTTACTTTTGAAAGATCTTCAATCGTAAAGTCGTCTTGCATTGCATAAGGTACTAAATTTTCTTTCTGAAGCTTTATGGCCAGATATTCCTGCTCGTATTGCCCCGGAGTTGGAATAAAAAAGGCTTTCTTGCCTAATTTTGCCAAATCCATTACAGTCGTGTAACCGGAGCGGCATAAGACAAATTCACTTTCGTTAAAAGTCTGCTCCAGCTGTTTAGAATTCATGAAATTATAATACGTAACATTTCCGGCTTGCCATTTGGTTTGTATTTTTTCCACAATACCTTGAACAAACACTACTTTACCTTTATAATTGACAACTTCTTTCTGTAATTTTTCGTCCAAAAAAGTACGCTGAGGTTCAGGTCCTGATAGGATAATCATCAGATCATATACTTTTGGAGTGTCCTTTTTACGCATTCTGCTCAATGGACCAATATATTTTAATTTTAGATCATCCGTTTTAAGATGCCCCAGTTCTCCGGTTAGATTTACCGTGTCATTGGTGTCCGGAACCCAGCACTCTGTGTATTTTTTTATGATATGCTGATGGCATTTACTGGTGAACCAGGTGGTGTTCCCGGTCATGACATTCAATTGATGTGTCATAAAAACGGAAGGAACTTTTTTACTGAAAACCCCTAGTCGGTTATCCGAAATAATACCGTCTATTCCGTGTTTTTTGATCCAGCTTTTTACGATTTTTTTTTCGTCAAGGATGGCAACAATCATTTTTGGCAGGTTTTTAATCAGCTTCCATTTGAAGTTTTTAGCATTCTTGGCGTATTCGATATGATAAGATGGTAATTCAAGGGTTTGAATGTATGGAAACTCTTTTCGTAACAATGCTAACGCAACACCGTCAGAAGCAATTATCGGGATGTAATTGTTTTCCTGAAGTGCTTTTATAATAGGGATGCATCTTGTCGCATGACCTAATCCCCAGTTTAATGGAGCAACTAAAATTGTTTTGTTCGCAGAATAGTCAATGCTCATAGTGTAACACTTTTTAAAAACGAAGATAAAGAAATATGCTTTTTATGTTATTTCGTACGTATTACTAAATTATTAACTCTATAAGGGTCTTCAGCCCATATAATTCGTTGTTTAGGTTGTGGAATTAGTAGTGTTTGGAAGGAAAAGTTACTTGTATGTTAACGAATATTTGGTTTCTCAATAAACAAAAAAAGGAGTTACTGTAAGTAACCCCTTTCAGATATTGGTAAAAGGAACTTTAATCCTGAATATAGGTTTTGTTTCCATTTTTATTAATGTAGTATTTACCGCCTTTTGGTCCGGTATATACTTTTTTTCCATTGTACTCGCCAGTTACTTTATCGGCTACTTTTGGAGCTTTTTCATTTGTTTCTTTTATTGTTTTCGAAACTGTTTTTTTCGCAGCAGTGGCGTCTTTTTGTGCTGCTTTTGAAGCTTCAGTTGCTTTTGCTGCTGTTTTTGTTGCCTCAGCTTTTACACCGGCGGCTTTTGTGCTTGCCGCTTTGTCAGCAGTTTTTGTGGCTTTTACAGCATCAGTTTTTGCTTTTGTGGCCTCGTTTTTAGCTTTGGTTGCCTGTTTGTCGGCCGTTTTTTTTGCTGCGCTTGCAGACTCTTTTGTCGCTTTTGCTGCCGCTTTGCTGGCATCATCAGCTGCCTTTTTGGATTTTGCAGTTTCTTTTTTAGCGTCTGCTTTCGCTTTATCTGCTTCCGCTTTTTTCTTTTTCGCAGCAGCCTCGGTTTTGCTTTTCACTGCTTTTGTAGTTACATCTTGCCCATAGAAATTAGAAGACAGAAGAACTACAAAACAAAGTACTAATAATTTTTTCATAATGTTACAAGTTTAAATTCCTACTAAAATTAAACAATTTATGAATATGATTTTCGTAAACTGTTAAAAATAAGCGCGGAGCTGTATGTTTCCGGTGTGAATTACCGGACCAGTCTCACTCTTTCGTCCCTGATAATTTAAATTCACATCTAAAAACTGAGTTATATTTTTTTGTAAAAGAAACTTCCACACCAGATTTTGTCCGGCCTGTAGCCCTTCGAGCATTTGAAATCCTACTGATGAAAATTCATTTCCTGTGAATTTATTCCGGTAAAAAGAAAATTCTCCGTTTACCGTTATTTTTTTTTCTCCCGCAAACGAAAAAGAAGTTCCCAATCGATTTTGAACCAGAGTTTCAAAATTTCCTATCTGATTTTCTTTGTTCTGAAACTCAAAAAAGAAATCCAGACTGGTGTTTTTTGAGAACAAATAACTCACTTTGGGAGCCATTTGGTAGCCTGTGATATCATAATTTTTTTCGACAAAATCTTCAGAAACCAGGTCGGTTTTAATCGTTTTGGTAAAGAAGTTAAACAGCCAGCTTTTTCGATACAAATGAGTGTATTGCAATTGATGTGAATTGTTTTGAACATTTTGCGATCCGATCGAAAGCAGGCTTTTACCTTTATTGACCAAATAAGTATAAGTAACAGAATGTTTTTGTTTGCCGCGTTTATAGTATAGACTATTTCTGAAACTCGAATTAAGTCCCAGAATATTTTCTTCTGAAGAATTAAACGGATTCAATTCCAGACGCTCTCCCTGACTTTTTACTTTACGATCCATGATAAAGGATGTCTGATTGTAAAAATAAGAGAGGAGTTTTTTGAAACCAGTTTCGTTCTGCCATTGCAATGGGTTTAATGCCACAGATTGGGAGAATCTATTTTGATTGGTTTTGATGTACACCCGATTTGGTAAAAAGATTCGGATGTAGCGAGCCTGATCGGGAAAGGCTGCAATTTCAAATTCTTCTAGTTCCTGAATTCCGTTTCCGTTGTAATCGTTCCAGGTATAAACACCCTGACCCGTCGGAACTTCAATATAGGTAAACTCCTGTTGGGCGATCGTTCCTGAACTGGTTTCATAGGTGGTTCCAATTTGCACAAGCTGATTAAAAAAACGATCGTTATAAAGTATTCTGGAGTTTAACGAAGGTTCATTTTTTCGGGAAGCATCTGTAAAATCCAATTTGCGATAGCTGGCATATACGGCCAGATCCGTTTTCTTATTCTGAATCAATTTTGATTTTAAAAAGTAAGTTTGAGAATTGTTTACATGCTTTAAAAATCCGTTTTGCAAACTATCGTTTCGACGTTGCAAATAACCAATTTCAACAAAAACTTTAGTGCTGTCACCACGGCCAATAAAAGCACCATATTCTGAAAATCTTTGGCTTAAAGCCGAAAACTGATTAGTGATTTTATTCTTCTGCTGATTGTTTTCAAGCTGCATACTGGCGCCGACCCAGTTTTTACCAAAATGATATTTAGTTCGGGTTTGATTCCGGATAAATTTTGAAGTAGAATTTATAGCATCTGAATTCAGGAAGCTGCCCCTGTTTTCGATCGTCCATTGCTGCAGTTTAAAAAGTGCTGTTGAGGTGTGACGCGATCCGGAATAACTTTCGGAGTAATCTAACTTCTCAAATTGATAGGTAAACAATCCAATATTGGAAGTCTCTTTTTTGGCAAATAAATCAAAATTTAGTCCTGTGATCAACATGTTTTGGTTCCCCAAAAGTATCTCGTTTAAATTCCAGTCACGGTTGAATTCGATATTGTACAAACGCTCAACAGACCTAAAATCTTCCTGAACGAATTGATAGTTTGCAAAGGCATCCAAGGACCAGCTTCGTGTAAAAAGACGTTTTTTGATGTTGGTTTTAATAGCGATACCGTCATTATTAGCATCATCTATTTTAGAGAACAGGTTTTTGTCGTTGTTGCTTACTGCAATCTCAAAGTCAACCAGGGTCTTTTCGTCCGGATTGTATTTTCCTAAAAAGGTAGCAACTTGCAATTTTATAGGGGCGACCAGATTTACAAGTGGTTCATAATTTCCTTGTAAAATTCCGTTAACAGGAGCTACATATTCATAAATGCGTTCTACCGAATTGTTGTTCTGAATGATGTAATTACCCGTATTGTTTCCGACAAGACTAAATTTTACGTTGTATAAAACAGTGCTCGCATCTTTTGAATATTCATAAATTTCGACAGAATTGACTAGCTTTTTTTTGTAAAGTATTTTAGTATCGGCATAGCTGTCTTCATAGGCCGAAGGAGCTTTCATTAAATTCGGATCATCTCCGGCCTGACTTAAAATCTGAACCTGCTCTTTTGAAAGATTTTGCTGTAAGGGCTGATTCTTCATGTCGTTTTCAGAATAGAGATAACCGCCAAAACTCCAGTTTTTGCTTTCGTGAGTTCCGCCTGCGTAGGTCACGAGTCTGTTGTAATTTCGTTCAGAATACTGGTACTCTACATTAATTCGCATTTCGGAAGTAATCGTAAAAAGAGAAGTGAAAGTAATTTCACCGGCATTATAGTCGATCACATAATCGTTATTTTCTCCACGTTTCAGTAAAACACCATTGACGTAAACACGCTCAGAGCCTGAAATTACCAGAACATATAATTCACCATTTTGTCCTTTTAATTTATATGGTCCCTGATTTCCTTCCTGGCCTGTAAAAGTACTTTTGGCATATTGTCCCTTTACAAAAGCGACCGAAGCAAAAATGTTGGTTTTGTTTTCGTCGGTACCAAAATTAAAACTGGCCGAGAGCCCCTGAACTTTTTTATTGAAATTTAAAAACTGAGTTTTTCTGTTCTCTAAAAAAACATCTCCGGCTCGAATATTCCAGTCGTCTGTGAAAAGTTCCATGAAGATATTATCAAACTGATCCAGTTTTTGAGAGTAACCGCCATCCTGAAGGGGGATATTGCTGTCTTGTAAGGAGGCTCGTAAACTAATTTTGTCGGATATTTTTCCTGTGATCTGCAAATCCAGATTGGAATTTAGAACAGTGTTTTGGTTGTTTCCAACAGTTACCCCTCTTGTAATGCTTCCGGATGTATTTAAACCATCAAACGGAGTGACTTTTTTGGTGACAGCATTATCAATTTTATACAGCTTTTCAGTACCAATGTCGTTGGATACGACCTGATTTGATTTGTATAAAGTATATTCCCTGGTGAGAAAATCGGGGTACTTTAAATAATTGACCAATAAAGTATCACCTGTTGTGACAAGTTTTTCATTGAGGAGTAGAGTACCTTTTTTAAAATCAACTTTATAAAAGGTAGAATCGAGAGGTTCGTTTTTGGTATTGAAAAGCTGAAAGAATCCCGAATTGATACTTACTTCTTCAAGATGAATAGTATCCCGACGGGCAATTATTTTCCTGGTTTTGTACGAAGATACCGTTTCCTGTGCCTGAAGCCCGGAAAACCAGATGAAAATAGTAAGAACCAGTAATTTTTTCAACATAAATACTTTAACTCTCAAAAATCAAAAGTAGTATTTATAATTGGGAAATAAAGAGTCTGTAATTCAGACTAACTTATGATTGATCAGCGTTATCTTCCGCTTCTAATCTGGCAGCACATCGTCATAAAAATAGAAAGTGCTAAAACAAGAGCGGTTCCCGTTTTGATCATGCTGCCGGCACGTTCTGAATTGTAAAAGAAGTAGGCCAGATAAAGACAGCTTATAACAGCAATGCTATATTTGAGTATAAAAAGTTTCATGTTTTTAAGGGTGATTTAAAAATAATAATCAGCTGTTTTGAATTCAGGTACTAAGAGTTTCTTGTGAAAATTAGTAGTACAGCGATTATTGCTATAGCGGTGCATATTGAATTGGGGTTTGCAAAATTTATGGTCCACCTAAGTTGCTTAATTTTTTTTGCAGGAAATAATCTTTTATCCAGAGGATTGTAATAAAAAATTCCCCAAATCCAATTATTTGGATCGCGGTTCCAGTTGTTTTGGGTTTCTTTTGTAGGTTTAGTATTGAAATCCATTATTTTCGAGGGTTAAGTTTTTATCAGAGGAGGGGGATTTTGATAAAATGATTTAACTGTTTTTTCTACTAAAGCGATATCCTAATGCTATAATAATGATCAAAAGGCAGAGAAATAAGACTGGTCGGGTCATGGTTTTTTGGGTTTAGTGTTTTTGGTGTTAATCAAATTCCTGGGCGTGGTTAAGCACAAGAAATTATTTATTTGTTTTTCGGTGGCGCTAATTTAACATTTTGTAAGGTTCTCTATTATGTGATTATCGGGTATTTTTAATAAGAAATTGGCATATGTTTTTTTATTTTAAAAATTATTTGTTTTTTGTGAGTATATATATGTAAAAGTGTCCTCTATTATTTTGGACGGAAAAATTTGCTAAATCATGAATGTAATTGTAGGAAACAAGCTTAAAATACTTCGGAAAAATAAGAGAATGTCACAGGAAGAAGTGGCAGATTTTCTTCATATCTCACAATCAGCATATGCCAGAATGGAAAGTGGTGAAAGCAGTTCATGGGCGAATCATATTTTAAGAATCTGCGAAATTTTTGAGATAATTCCCGAGGATTTATTGAAAGTTGAACATAAAAAACAGGATCTGAATGGAGAGGGTTCCTCCACTACCACCGCTCATTTATCGGGTAAAATAATTGAGGAATATGAAGAACGTATAAAAGAGTTGAAACAAACCATTCGCGATCTGAAGAAGGTGTAGTTTTTATTTTAAGAAATAGAAGAAAAGTAGTTAAAATAGTATTTTTTTTTAGCTTTGCACGGAATGTAACAACCTTAAACAATGGATTCCAGTAAAGAACTTTTATTCTTTTTTAGTGCATTAGGAGCTTTTAACGGAATTATCTTAAGCATCTATTTCTTCTTTTTTACTAAAAAAAGATTTCTTACAAACTATTTTTTAGGAGGCCTTTTGTTTGCTTTAAGTATACGAATCGCAAAATCAGTATTTGTTTATTTTAATCCAACTTTACCCAAAATGTATTTGCAGATTGGGCTGACAGCTTGCTTTTTCATAGGTCCTTGTTTGTACTTTTTTCTAAAATCAGCTGTAGATGAAATAAATGTAATGCCAAAATCCTGGAAACTCACGTTTCTATTTTGGGGGATCCTTAGTGTTTTAGCTGGTGTTATTTTTCCTTATGAATATTATCCGGAACTTTGGAGTTTTCGTTTTATCAGAATTATTTATCTGCAATGGTTTATTTATATTGTCGCTTCAGGGTTTACCATTAAAGCAATTCTGAAAAAAATCTTTAGCAGAAAAGAGAAAACGTCTCCATCTGAAATGTGGTTTGGAATGCTCTTTTTAGGTATCCTTTTACTTTTCGTTTTTTATTTTCTTGCTTTAATTGGAGCACCGGCCGCAATTTATATCAGCGGTGCAGTTGTTTTTTCTTTTATTCTATACTTAGTGGTATCAATCCTTTTGTATCGAAAGAGGACTGATGATTTATTTCTGTTAAATGGTACAAAAGGTGCTGTAAAAAAAATAGATACTGAAGAGGCAGGAGTTTTATCTCAGAAGTTAGAAAGTGTAATGAATGAAAAAGCATTGTATAAAAATCCAAATCTTTCACTGCAAGATCTGGCTAAAGAGGTCAATATTACCAGCCATCAATTATCACAGTTTTTAAACAATAATTTAGGTAAGAACTTTACCAGTTTTGTAAATGAATTCAGAATTAGAGAAGCCCGCGAAATTATAATTTCAAATGATAAGCTTACTTTAGAAGCTATTGGTTACGATGTTGGTTTTAATTCCAAATCGACATTTTTTGCGACATTTAAAAAGTATACCGGAAAAACGCCTTCTTATTATCAAAGTGCAGATTTTAGAAACTCAAACCAAGTGTGAATTTATAAAATTGTACTCCTGATTTCTATTTTGAAGATCTCATAACGTGATTTACTGCTGACTTTTGTTCCAATAAAAGTCAAATTTTAATTACCACAAACGATGAGATCTGTTGTTACTCTTTATTCCTGTTTTTTATTTTTCTGTTCTATAAGCTCAAAAGCACAATCTAAACCAACAAATCAAGATAAGGTTTTAGATCAGATTGATGAGTTAAAGGAAGTGGTCATAAAAAGCCAGCCGTCATTGATAAAACATGGAGCAAACGGAACTGTTGAGGTTCAGGTCGCAAATACATTACTTTCTACAAGCAGTTCTGTTACTGAATTATTAGGGAGAGCTCCAAATGTTATTGTGGCTGATGGGCAAATTAGTGTGCTGGGTAAAGGTGAAGCAATTATTTATCTCAATGGAATTCTGATTAACAATGAACGATTTGCCGCAATTCCGGTTTCGCAAATTTTGAAGATTGAAGTTGTTTCTAATCCTTCCTCAAGATATGATGCCGAAGGAAAAGCAGTGATCAATATTATTACCAAAAAGAATATTGAAAGCGGAATTATGGGGACAGCAAGTCAGCAAATTACTGTTTCAAAATTTGCCGGAACCAGCACCAATACACTGCTTGATTTTAATTATACAAAAGGCAAATTCTCCTTTGTAACCAATTACGGATTGCAATTAGGAAAAGGTCGGGAATTATTATATACCACAAGAACAAGATCCAGTACCGACGAGTATATGCAATCAAAACTGACTACAGATTGGCAAAGACAATTTAACAATTATTCCAATTTTGGATTTGGATTACAATATGCCTTCTCGGACAAACAGTACATTACGTTGGGATATAGCGGTAATGTCGCGGACCTAGGGGGAGCCGTAAAGAGTCGAAATACAATAACAAATAACATTGGTAATAGCCTTTACAGTACTAACATTTCTAAAAATGATGTGTTGTTAAATCAGTTCATTAATTTAAATTACAATCTGGTAACGGATGATCTGGGTTCGTCATTATTTGTGGGCACCCAATATTCTAATTATAATGGAAATGTTAAGGATTTCATTGATGAAAATGGTCTGGTCGATAGCTTTCTGACCGAAAAATACTTGAAGAACAATGTAGAAAACACTACAAATATTACAAGCATACAGTCAGATTATGCTAAAAAGATCGATGAAGATACAACATTAGAAATGGGAGCTAAATTTAGCCGTGCTGCGATTAATTCTAAAACGAATTTTCTGGTATCAAAAGTAAAAGAAGGCGATTTTGAAGTTGACACAGAGCTTTCAAGTGATTTTAAATACGATGAAAAAATTGGTGCGGCTTATTTTAGTTACCTGTCATCATTAAGTGAAAAGTTTAGTTATTCACTTGGTGCCCGTGGGGAGTGGACCAATTACGATTTGCGTACCAATGCTAACGGAAATCAGGAATTTAAAAAAAGTTATGCGAATCTTTTTCCAAACGTTCTGTTGAATGTGAAGGTTTCGGATGAATTTAAAGCACATGTTTCTTATGTCTCCAGAATAACAAGACCGCGGTATCAGTCTTTAAATCCATTTGTTATTTACCAGGATCCTTTTACGACCATAGAAGGAAATCCTGATTTGTTGCCGGAAAAAGTTCATGCTTTTGAAATTGGCGCATTCTACAGAAAATTCGATTTTAAAATAGGATATACACATAAAACAGATCCTATATCCGGAGCCGCTTTGCGAGGAGATAATCCGAACAGTTATATCTTAAGATCGATAAATTTTGATAGAGAAAATACTTTTTTTGCTTCTCTTTCAAGATCGTTCAAGAATAAAATTTGGAGCTCTGTAAATACGGTAAGTGTAAGTTACAGCAAAGCGGTTGATCATAAATATTCGTATGAATTTGGGGCTGTTAAACCGCAGTTGTATTTGTATTCGAACAATACATTTACAATCCCTAATCTGTTCAAAATTCAACTACTTGCCTGGTATTTGGGAGACAGAAGCTACGGATTAGGTCATGATGATGATCGGTCAATAGTAACTATTGGGATTGAAAGAAACTTTTTTGATGATGCATTAAAACTAAATTTTACAGCGAATGACATACTCCACAAATTTAGAACTTCCGGAAATTATAATGTTGGACAAACCGAAATCTATTATCACAGGACCTATACAACAAATTATTTCAGACTGGTTGCGACCTATACTTTTGGAAACTCAAAGAAACAAACATTTAGGAAATTGAAAACAGAAGAAGTAGAGAATAATAGAGCACGATGATTGAAATGAAAAAGCATCACTTATTCAATTAGTAAAACACTATCATTTTTTTCATTTCTTTAGTCTATTGGGTTTTTAACTGTATATTTTTTCTTTCTAATAGTAATTGTTTCATTTTTTCATCTCCGATTTGAGATCGTCGGTTTTTTAAGAAGTAGGGGTAAAATTTTTTCTTGTTGACTTTCAGTTCCGGGTATTTTTGGAAAAGTTTTTCCTCAGCTGCTTTAAAAGCAATTAGATTGCGAACTCTTTTTCCAAAATCAACGTATCCTGTTTTTTCCTTGGCTTTTGCAAAATCTTTGAAATTTTTAAATTTATTTAGTTGTAAGTCTTCCGTGAATTTTTTCTCTAAGGTTTGATTTACATTGTCTCGAGGATATTTTAAAACATCTTCCCAGTACTTGTTGTAGGCTTTATCCATCGACTCAAATAGAGGGTCGTTTTTTAATTCTTGTGAAATTTCTCCGTTCTTGTTAATCATTTCATCTTTTGCACAGGATAAAAAAGAGAGAGATGACACTAAGAGGAGCATTGCAAATGATTTAATTTTCATAGTGGAGCAGTTCTTAGTTAATGTAGAATTTTTCTTTTATTAAAGTTAAACTGCTTTCGGGGAAATTGTCAGCCGAAAATCGGTTATTTAAAACCTGTTTTTAAATAATTGTAAAACAATTCCTATATTTATACGCAAGAAAAGTATCAATCATGAATAAGACTGTAGGGGAAAAATTAAAGATGCTGCGTAAAGCGAAAAATATGTCACAAGAAGAAGTAGCAGACAGTCTTCATATATCACCATCGGCTTATGCAAGAATGGAACGCGGAGAAAGTACTTCCTGGGCAGTTCATTTTAAAAGGATTTGCGAGGTTTTTGAAATAGCACCAGAAGAATTAGTGCGAGAGGAGATAGGGGTTAAAACTTATGAGAGTTTGATGAATATTGATGAATTGATAGACTATTCTATGCTTGGTGTTTATCGAAAGATTATCAGAAAATACGAATTAGAGATTGAAGATCTTAAAAGTATAATTAAACATTTGAATAAAGGACAGGAATAAAAAAAGCTTCACCAGTAAAGTGAAGCTTTTTAAGTATATGAATTATATAATTAACGTATAATGTAGATTTAGTTAATTTCTTTAGTAACGATTTGCATCGTTTCGCGGCTTACTTGTTTTAATAAAACGGCTTTGTTTTCTTCTACCGTTTGTGCCGCTTGTTCTGTAAAATGACGAATGGTATACAAAGTCACATTCTCGCTAAATTCTACTTTGAATTTTTTCGAAAGAATGGCGTTCAGGTCATTAAAATTCCCAAATTTATCTTCCACACAAACCGAAAAACTAATGGCAGAATTCTGAATCAGATTTACTTTTATTTTAAATTGGTGAAACAAAGCAAAAATCTCGCTGATATTCTCTTCCATAATAAAAGAAAAATCAATCGAAGAAAGAGAAATTAAAAGTTGTTCTCTTTTTACGATAAAACAAGGATATTGCGGCTCCAAATCGACACCTTTAGAAACACAAGTCCCTTTTAAAAGTGGATTAACAAAAGATTTTACGTACAACGGAATTTCCTTTTTCTGTAAAGGCTGCAATGTTTTTGGGTGAATTACAGTAGCTCCGTAGAAAGCCAGCTCGATCGCTTCACGATAAGAAATCTGGTTTAATAAACTTGCATTCTCAAAATAACGCGGATCGGCATTCATAACTCCCGGAACGTCTTTCCAAATTGTAACACTTTCTGCATTTAAGCAGTAGGCAAAAATTCCGGCAGTATAGTCAGAACCCTCACGACCTAAAGTGGTAGTAAAGTTGTTCTCATCGGCACCTAAGAATCCCTGAGTAATGTTTAGAACTTTACGAGGAACATTTTTACTGATGTTTTGTTGTGTAACCTCCCAGTCTACTTCAGCATCACGGTAGTTGGCATTGGTTTTGATAAAATTTCGAACATCCAGCCATTGCGTTTGAATGCCCATAAAATTCATAAAATGGCTTAAGATAGTCGTTGAAATCAATTCTCCGAAGCTCACAATCTGATCGTAAACAAAATTATAGTTTGGGGATTTATTGTGTGCCAGGAAATATTCCAATTCAGAGAATAGCGCTTTTACAGCAGTAAAAACAGCATGTTCTTCGTTCTCAAACAAATCCAGTAAAATTTGATTGTGGTATTTCTTTATTTCCTGTACGGATGAACTCAGTTCTGATGATTTATCAAAATAATTTTTGATTACTACTTCAAGAGCATTTGTCGTTTTTCCCATTGCGGAAACTACTAAAATCACATCTTCATAACCTACTTTTTGTAAAACGTCGTATACGTTTTTAATTCCTTCGGCATCTTTAACCGATGCTCCACCAAATTTAAATACTCTCATTTTTAATTTTAGATTTTTTATTTCAGATTTCAGACCGGATGAAATCTTGTATGTGTTATCATTTTTTCTGCCATGAATCTATCCTAATTGGAGAAATTCGTGGCAAAATATTGTTCTTTATAATTTTTCTAAAAACGAATTAATTCCCGTTTCGTCCATTTGAACAACTCTCCAGTCCTCAAGGATTTTTGCACCCGAATTCTCGTAGAATTTTACAGCAGGAGTATTCCAGTCCAAAACATTCCAATCGATTCGGAGAACATTATCCCGCTTTCCCTGTTTGATGATTTCGGCATAAAGTGCAGACCCTAAACCTGTACCTCTCATCTTTTCTTTAACGACCAAATCTTCAAGATGTATTGTTTTTCCTTTCCAGGTCGAGTATCGGTAATAGTAGAATGCGATTCCAACAATTTCTTTATGATTTTCGTCAGTATCAATTTCTGCAACAAACACATGAAACAGTGGTTTTTCACCAAAACCGTCACGTATTAAATCTGCTTCTGTAATCACTACGGCATTTGGTTCTTTTTCGAATATTGCCAACTCCTGTATTAATCCCAGAACCGATTTCATGTCTTCAGGATTCCCTTTTCTAATATTCATATATTCTTATTATTAAGCATTTATTGGCTAAAAAAGTATTCTTTTGCTCAGTACTTTAGGGCTTTATTTAGCAAATATACAATAGTGGCAAACTAACGAAATAATTTTTAAACCATTCTCACAAAAAAAACGATATTTGTGACTTAAAAACAAAATTACAACGATTTAGTAATGGAAGAACGCAATAAAACACTGGGAGAGTTTATTATTGAGAACCAAAAAGCATTTCAATATTCGTCGGGGGAGCTTTCCCGAATTATCAATTCTATACGTTTGGCGGCCAAGGTCGTAAACTATAAAGTAAACAAAGCTGGATTGGTGGATATCATTGGCGCTGCAGGAGAGCAGAATGTTCAGGGTGAAGACCAGCAAAAATTAGATGTATATGCAAACGAAGTATTTATTCAGACGTTAATTAACCGTGAGATTGTCTGTGGTATTGCTTCAGAAGAAAACGACGATTTTATTACTGTTCAGGGGAGCGACAACAGTCATAATAATAAGTACGTGATCTTAATGGATCCGCTGGACGGATCTTCAAATATCGATGTGAATGTATCAGTGGGAACCATTTTTTCGGTTTTCAGAAGAATTACACCTATCGGAACTCCGGTTACAAGCGAGGATTTTTTACAACCGGGAGTCAATCAGGTAGCAGCAGGATATGTTATTTACGGAACGTCGACGATGTTGGTATACACCACAGGTCATGGCGTAAACGGTTTTACCTTAAACCCGGCGATTGGAACATTCTATCTGTCACATCCGAATATGAAGTTTCCGAAAAATGGAAATATCTATTCTGTAAACGAAGGGAATTATGTTCACTTTCCACAAGGAGTAAAAAATTACATTAAATATTGTCAGAGAGAAGAAGAAGACAGACCTTATACTTCAAGATATATCGGAAGTTTAGTTTCTGATTTTCATCGAAATATGATAAAAGGCGGAATTTATATTTATCCAACCAGTTCAAAAGCACCAAAAGGAAAATTGAGATTGTTGTACGAATGTAATCCGATGGCTTTTATCGCAGAACAGGCAGGAGGAAAAGCAACAGATGGTTTTGGAAGAATTATGGAAATACAGCCAACTGAATTGCACCAAAGAGTTCCGTTTTTCTGCGGAAGTTACAATATGGTCGAAAAAGCAGAAGAGTTTATGGCGGAAACAGAGTAATCTCCGTTTTTCGTTTAATTTAAACCCGACAGGTTTTTAAAACCTGTCGGGTTTCTTTTGCGGTAAATTTTAGTTTCGGTTTAAAAACAGAAAACCCGACAGTTTTGAACTGTCGGGTTTATATTTTATTTAGTTTTAACGATCAGTCTGAAAACTGAAAATTGCGACTGAATACTATTTATGCATGTGTTGCATTTCGTAAACAAAAGTATCACCGTCTACTTTTTTGTCGACTAATGATAATGCTTTAGAAATAATATAGTTTACGTTGCTTGGTGTAAAACCTAAAGCGATACCTAATTTTCGTAACATCACTTCTTGTTGGTCTTCAAGATGGTGATCTACGTGTACCATTCTTGTTAAATCATACAAACGTTCTAAACGCTGTACGTGCAAATAAGGAGGATTGATAGGGTATTTTAATGGGTCGTTAAGAATTTCTTCGTATTCAGTTTCTGAAATTTCTAAACGTGCAGCCAATTTGTCCAAGAAATTTTTTTCTTCAGGATGTACAATTCCATCAGCTAGTGCTACACGAACAATAGCAGAAAAGTGACCTTTGTTTCTTTGTTTGAATTCGCTATCAAATAAATCTGAAAATGACATAATTATGGTTTTTTTTATCCTACAAAGATAATTTTTATTTTAAATTATTAATTTTAAAGTTCTCATAAAATTTAACTTAATTTTTATCGGTTGTTTTAGTTTGGGACAGCTGTAATTGTTCAAAATAAATCGTAAGTTTACAACCCCTAATCATTATAATAGAGTACCCTTATGTCAGAATTTTGGATTTATTTTCAAATAGGATTAAAGCATGTTTTAGATATTAACGCTTATGATCACGTTCTTTTTTTAATTGCATTAACAACCCCTTATTTGTTTAAAGACTGGAAACGTATTTTGCTTCTTGTTTCTGTTTTTACAATTGGTCATACGCTGGCTTTATTGCTTTCTGTTTACGGAATTATTGCGATAAAAGTAAATACTGTTGAGTTTTTAATCCCCATAACGATTTTAATTACCGCAGTTTTTAATCTTTTAACAGCCGGAAAGAACTCTAAAAATGATGGTTTGAATGTAGTATTTTTTGTGACCTTATTTTTTGGAATTATACACGGACTTGGATTCTCGAATTATTTCAAAACAATTTTAGGAGGATCACCTGGTTCAAAATTACTACCTTTAGGAGAATTTGCTTTAGGAATTGAAGCAGCACAACTGGTTGTGGTTTTTGTAGTTTTGATACTATCTTATATTGTGCAGACCATATTTCGTTTTTCAAAACGTGATTGGGCACTTGTAATGTCGGCTTTTGTTATCGGAGTGGTTATTCCTATGATTATTGAAAGTCCAATTTGGAACAGATAAAATAAATGAAGAAAAAAAAATTAAATAAATACGATAAAGCCTATCTGAGGATTGCCAAAGAATGGAGTTTGTTGTCGTATTGCAAACGAAAGCAGGTAGGTGCTATTATTGTAAAAGACCGGATGATTATTTCGGATGGATACAATGGTACCCCGTCTGGTTTTGAAAATTGCTGTGAAGATGAGGAAGGATTAACCCGTTGGGACGTTCTTCATGCCGAGGCAAACGCCATTTTGAAAGTGGCAAGATCAACGCAATCCTGTGAAGGAGCGACCTTGTATATTACACTTTCGCCTTGCAAAGAATGCAGTAAATTAATACATCAGTCGGGTATAAAAAGAGTGGTGTATCATGACGGATATCGTGACGATTCCGGAATTCAGTTTTTAATAAAAGCAGGTGTCGAAGTTGAACATATTCCTGTTTTAGAAGAGTAAATGAAATTTAATTCAAAATATTTACCACTTGTTATCGGAGCAACCTTAGCTCTGGGTATCGTTCTCGGAAGCCTGATGAATGCTCCCGCAGATGATCAGCTTTTGGCTAAAAATTACTCAAAAACCAAACTGAATAAGCTGATCGATTTTATCAATAATGAATATGTTGACAGTATCAACACCGATTCAATTGTAAATCTTACGGTCGACAATATCCTATCAAAATTAGATCCGCATTCCGTTTATATTCCGCCAACAGAACAGGCCGAAGTAGCCGAAAGCATGAAAGGGGATTTTGTAGGGATTGGGATTAATTTTTACATGTACAAAGATTCTGTTGCCATTATAAAACCAATTGAAAATGGGCCTTCGGCAAAAGCCGGAATAAAGTCGGGTGACCGTATTCTTTTTGCCGGAAAAACCAAACTGTTCGGACGCAGATTGTCTTCAGATATTTTGTTTTCTAAGTTAAAAGGATTAAAAGGATCTGAGATTGAACTGACTGTTTTTAGAAGATCAGAACAAAAGAAACTTAAGTTTAAAGTAAAAAGAGATATTATTCCGATCAGAAGCGTTGATGCTTCATTGCTGTTGGGGAATAATGCCGGATATATCAAAATCAATCGTTTTGCCGAAACTACCTTTAATGAGTTTAAGAGTGGTCTGGATCGATTGAAGCAAAAAGGAATCGAGTCGCTGGTGATTGACCTTCGTGACAATGGTGGTGGTTATATGGAAGAAGCCATTGCAATTGCAGATGAATTTTTAAAAGACAAACAACTCATCGTTTTTACTAAAAATAAAAACGGTACAACCGAGAAGACTTATGCAACCAAAGCAGGCAGTTTTGAAACCGGAAAAGTGTATGTGCTGATTAATGAAAACAGTGCATCGGCCAGTGAAATTCTGGCGGGAGCATTGCAGGATAACGACCGAGGGACCATTGTAGGCCGACGTTCTTTTGGAAAAGGTCTGGTGCAGCGTGAAATGGATTTCAACGACGGATCGGCAGTGAGGCTGACCGTGGCTCGTTATTACACCCCAACCGGAAGATCGATTCAGAAGCCTTATAAAAAAGGAAATGAAGATTATTTTAAGGAATCTGAAGCCCGTATAAAATCAGGCGAACTTTATGCAAAAGACAGTATAAAAGTGGCCGATTCTTTAAAGTTTAAAACGCCAAAAGGTAAAATTGTATATGGCGGTGGCGGAATTGTTCCTGATGTTTTCGTGCCGATAGAGGCCGAGCATGGGAATGAAAATGTGGCCTACCTGATGCAAACCGGAATTGTGGGGCATTTCGTTTTTGAAGAATTGGATAAAAACAGAGGTGTATTTGCCGGACTCCATTTTAATGAGTTTTTGGCAAAGATGAAGAGTTCTGATCTGTATTTTAAAAAGTTTAAAACCTATGTGTTGTCAGCCGGTTTAGATTTGAAATTTGACAAAACCAAAGCGTTGGTAAATCGATATATCACTGCTGAGTTTGCCAGACAATTGTATGGCGAATTGTATTACTACGATGTTATTTTAAAAGAAGATGCCATGATCAAGGCTGTTTTGAAACCAAACAAGTAATCCCTAATCTTCATCAGATGAAAATAGAAACTATTGTAAATGCTGAGATTGAACTATTAACGGCTATGAAAAGTGCAGATATTCCAACTTTGGAAAAGATGCTGCATGACGATTTACTTTTTAATTTACCGGACGGACAAACCATTACGAAAGAGTTTGATTTAAATTCGTATCGTTCAGGTAAGATGCAAATAGATGCATTAGAAGCTTCAGATCAGACTGTAAACGTAATTGATGACTCGGCTGTAGTTGCGGTAACGATTTTATTAAAAGGAAGCTTTAATCATGATCCCTTTAACGGAACTTTCAGATATATCAGGGTTTGGAAACAGTTTGATGAAAATCTGAAAGTAATTGCCGGAAGCTGTATTCAATTGCAGTAAAAAAACGATCTAAGCTGGATTTTGTTAATCTGCGGTGCTTTTGTGCTAATTTTCCAGGGTTTTATCGAATACTGTCGTGAGCATGAGTTTGCACACCGTTGTTCCATAAAGTTAAGATGTCTGTCGCTACAGCGGCGCCGCTTCCTGCTGCAATCGCTAATTGACTTCTCCAGCCTGCCAGAGTTCCAATAACATAAATACCGTCGGCAACCTTGTGGTCGTCGTTTTTAAGTTGGATTCGCTGTTTTTCTGGAAGTGCTTTCTTGTGTGGCTCGATATAGTGCATCAAGCCTTCTATGTCAAAAGTATTCGCTGAACCAATGCCAACTACGATACTTTTTGTTTTATAAGAGTTTTTGTTGGTAGTTACGATGAAGTCCGGGTATGAACCCTCAACTTTAACTACCTTTTCGTTTTCTATCTGAGTGATATGCGGATAAGTTTTGGCTAAATCCTGAGTACTTTCTACTAACAAATCAGATCCCAGTTTGCCGGGTGTAATGCCGTAAGCATTGTAAAAAATGGCTTCCTGTAGAGAAGAGTTTTTTTGATGTGTAAAAATTCCGATTTTTTTGTCGGTTACAAAAGCTTTGTTTTTGGCTGATCCCAATACAAGAGCACAGGACATGCCTGAAACACCTCCGCCAATAATTAAAACATCAAACATAAGATTATCGTCCGTTTGTTTTTTCTTCAATTCTTTTAGAGATTCTAAAAATCAAAAGAATTAAAACGGCGCAGAATGAAGCAGCGATTCCAATAAAAGCAACTACACTGTCTCCCTGAAAAGGATTTTTGAAGTCCAGTAGCGTAATATTAAAAACGATTAATGCCAAAGCCAAAAGCACTAAAATTGAAGTAAAAATTTTCATAATGGTTGTTTGTTTGTCTAAAATAATAAAGTAGAACCGTCAGATGTGAAAAATATCTTAAAGTTATATTTTAGAAATTTTATGGGGTAAATTTATAAAAATAAATGTTAGACAAACAAACCTTTAACATTAGCAGCAAATAATTTAACAGCAATTGCTAAAAGGATTACTCCAAATGTCTTGCGAACTACGCCAAGTCCGTTTTCTCCTAATAAATTTTCTATTTTTTTAGAAGATTTCAAAACAATGTAAACCAGAATAATATTTAGTAAAATGGCAATAATAATGTTAATAGTATGAAACTGAGAGCGTAATGATAATAAAGTAGTCATTGTACCGGCGCCAGCAATTAAGGGGAAGGCCAAAGGAACAATCGAGGCTGATCCCGGTTCTTCGTCACGATAAATTCGGATTCCTAAAATCATTTCCAAAGCCAGAAAGAACAATACAAAGGAACCCGCAACAGCAAAAGAATGTACGTCAATTCCAATAAGATGCAGAAAACCTTCTCCGACAAAAAGAAAAGTAATCATGATCAGACCGGCTACAATTGAAGCTTTCTCTGAATCTATATGGCCAACTTTCGCTCTCAAATTTAATATAATCGGAATTGATCCTACAATATCGATTACGGCAAAAAGTACCATTCCAACGGTGATAATTTCCTTAAAATCAATTTCTAACATAATTTTTTTATTTACTGTTTAGAGATGTGCAAAAGTAGATAATAAAGTTAATGCTTTTTTGTGATATAGTGAAAGGGCTGTATTTTTGTTATAAAAACACGTGTTACTGCTTAAAAAAGTGATTTTTGTAACAATTGCTAAGTTGTTTTGCATATTTGCAAGGCGTTTGGTGAAAAATGTTGCGACGGTTTTTCGTCCATGACCAACATAAAGTGTTTTGGATGAGAATCTCTTGGGTAAGTATGAGAAAAGATTAGGCAGAATATCTGCTTTCTTTGCGTATCTTTGCACTTTATAAATTACAGTATTTCAATATCATGTTTCAATTAGGGAAAACCATTATTTCAGAAGATATTCTTGAAAAAGAATTTGTGTGCAACTTGTCAGCTTGTAAAGGAGCTTGCTGTGTTGATGGAGATGCCGGTGCGCCTTTGAGCGAAGCTGAGACTAAAATTCTGGAAGAAATCTATCCTAAGGTAAAACCTTTCTTGCGAAAAGAAGGGATTGCTGCCATCGAAGCTCAGGGAACCTGGGTAAAAGGAACGGATGGTGATCTTGAAACGACTCTGATTGATAATAAAGACTGTGCTTATGTTATTTTTGATGGCAAGACCGCGCTTTGCGGAATTGAGCAGGCGTACAATCAGGGAATCGTAGACTGGAAAAAACCTGTTTCCTGTCATTTGTATCCAATCCGGGTGAAAGACTTTACAGAGTTCGCTGCTGTAAACTATGACAAGTGGGACATTTGCGACGATGCCTGTTCGTTAGGTAAGGAGTTGGAAGTTCCGGTGTATAAATTTGTCAAAGAAGCATTAATTCGCCGTTTTGGACAGGACTGGTATTTGGAGCTTGAAAAAGTTGCAGAAGAGCTCAAAAAATCGTAAAAAATCGGTAGCCATTACCATTGCTGGGAAGTGTTCGGATTTTGATTAAAAAACATTTAAGAAGTCAGGTTAAAACTTTTAAAAACATTTAAAATTTTCTTGCTTTTTGTTTCAAAAATTCTATATTTTACTTCCAAAAATGAGATGAAATTTAACATTAATTTGCTTGTTTTCAGTATTTTAGTTATTGTATGAAAAATATCTCATTTTCGGTGTGTTGTTAAAAACTACGCCCGATTGTGAATAAGTTTGACTTTTATTTTCGGCAACAAATGACAATCTTTGTAGTCTACTGAATGAGCTAAAATTTAGTATAAAAATTAAAGAAAAATTTCATGTTACAAGTCGAGCCAATATTACAAGAAAACAAAAATCGTTTCGTTATTTTCCCAATAAAACACCATGATATTTGGGAATGGTACAAAAAGATGGAGGCTAGTTTCTGGACTGCCGAAGAAATCGATTTGCACCAAGACTTGACTGACTGGAATAATAAATTAAGTGACGACGAAAGATACTTTATCAAGCACATTTTAGCTTTTTTTGCAGCTTCTGACGGAATTGTAAATGAAAACCTTGCAGAGAACTTTGTAAATGAAGTTCAATATGCCGAAGCTAAATTTTTCTATGGCTTTCAAATTATGATGGAGAATATTCATAGTGAGACTTATTCTTTATTAATTGATACCTATGTAAAAGATGAAGCAGAGAAAGCGGAATTGTTTAATGCTTTAGAAGTTTTTCCTGCGATTGGTAAAAAAGCAGAATGGGCTTTAAAATGGATCGAATCAGATTCGTTTGCTGAAAGACTAATTGCTTTTGCAGCAGTAGAGGGGATCTTTTTCTCAGGTGCTTTCTGTTCAATTTATTGGTTGAAAAAACGTGGTTTAATGCCAGGTTTAACTTTTTCGAATGAATTGATTTCGCGTGACGAAGGTGTACACTGTGATTTTGCAGTGCACTTACACAATCATCACCTGGTTAATAAAGTGCCAAAAGACAGAATTAAAGAAATCATCGTTGATGCTTTAAATATCGAAAGAGAGTTTGTAACAGAATCTCTTCCGGTAAGTTTAATAGGAATGAATGCTACTTTAATGACGCAATATCTAGAATTTGTTGCGGATAGATTATTAGTGGAATTAGGTTGCGAGCGTGTGTATGGATCAGCGAATCCGTTCGATTTCATGGACATGATCTCTCTTCAGGGAAAAACTAATTTCTTTGAAAAACGTGTTGCGGAGTATCAAAAATCAGGTGTGATGAACACAGATAGTGATGCTCAGAAAATTTCATTTGATGCAGATTTTTAGCCAACAGCAATAAATTTAGTGTATACCAAAACACTAAAAAAATAAATCATTTTATAAGATTGAATCTTCATCCCAAATCGTTGATTCAAGTACAATTTTTAATGCCTTTCAGTTTGTTTTTCAAACTGGAAAGAGACAACTATTGAGAATCCTGCAATTCTCAAAAAATAATTTAAAAACACACAATGTTTAAGCCTTGGAAATCGTTATTCCCGAGACTTTCATTTTTTCAATAACTAAAAAAGTAAGCTTATGTATGTAGTAAAAAGAGATGGCCATAAAGAGCCGGTAATGTTTGATAAGATTACAGAAAGAATCAAAAAATTGTGTTATGGTTTAAATGAACTTGTAGATCCTGTTAAGGTGGCGATGAGGGTTATTGAAGGATTGTACGATGGGGTTTCGACTTCTGAGTTGGATAATCTTGCGGCAGAAACGGCGGCTTCTATGACGATTGCGCATCCTGATTATGCACAATTGGCGGCACGTGTGGCAATTTCAAATCTACATTCCAATACCAAGAAATCGTTCTCAGAAACGATGAAGGATATGTACAATTATGTAAATCCAAGAAACGGACAAGATGCTCCGTTACTTTCGGATGAAGTATTTAAAGTAATTCAGGAAAACTCTGCTTTCTTAGATTCTCATATCATTTACACAAGAGATTTTAATTACGATTACTTTGGTTTTAAAACCTTAGAACGTTCTTATCTGTTAAAAATAAACGGTAAAATCGTCGAAAGACCACAGCACATGTTAATGCGTGTTTCGGTTGGTATTCACCTTGACGATTTAAAAGCTGTAATTGAAACCTACGACTTAATGTCTAAAAAGTTCTTTACGCATGCAACGCCAACGTTGTTTAATGCCGGAACTCCAAAACCACAAATGTCTTCTTGTTTCCTATTGGCCATGCAGGACGATAGTATTGATGGTATTTATGATACTTTAAAACAAACCGCTAAAATTTCACAATCGGCGGGAGGAATCGGACTTTCTATTCATAACGTTCGTGCGACGGGATCATACATTCGTGGTACAAACGGAACTTCAAACGGAATTGTTCCGATGTTGAGAGTTTTCAACGATACTGCTCGTTATGTAGACCAAGGTGGCGGAAAACGTAAAGGAAGTTTTGCGATTTACATCGAAACCTGGCATGCTGATATCTTTGATTTCTTAGATTTAAAGAAAAACACAGGGAAAGAAGAAATGCGTGCGAGAGATTTATTCTTCGCAATGTGGACTTCAGATTTATTCATGAAACGTGTACAGGAAGATACTACCTGGACTTTAATGTGTCCTAATGAGTGTCCTGGTTTGTACGATGTTTATGGAGAAGAATTTGAAGCGTTGTATACCGATTATGAATTTAGAGGAAAAGGTAGAAAAACGATTCGTGCACGTGAATTATGGGAGAAAATCCTGGAATCACAAATCGAAACGGGAACACCGTATATGTTGTACAAAGATGCAGCAAACCGTAAATCAAATCACAAGAATTTAGGAACCATTCGTTCGTCTAACTTGTGTACTGAGATTATGGAGTACACTTCTAAAGATGAAATTGCAGTTTGTAACCTGGCTTCTATTTCATTACCAATGTTTATTGATAACGGAAAATTCGATCACGAAGCGCTTTACAATGTAACGAAACGCGTAACACGTAACCTGAACAAAGTAATCGACAGAAACTATTACCCGGTTAAGGAAGCTGAAAATTCTAACCTTCGTCACCGTCCGGTGGGATTAGGAGTGCAAGGTTTAGCAGATGCTTTTATCATGTTGCGTATGCCATTTACAAGTGATCAGGCTAAAGCATTAAACCAGGAAATTTTCGAAACTTTATACTTTGCAGCTGTAACCGCTTCTATGGAAATGGCAAAAGAAGAAGGACCGTATTCAACTTTCGCAGGTTCTCCAATGTCACAGGGAGAATTCCAATACAATATGTGGGGATTGAAAGACGAAGAATTATCAGGTCGTTGGGACTGGGCTTCTTTAAGAAAAGAAGTAATGGAGCACGGAGTTCGTAACTCATTATTAGTTGCGCCAATGCCAACAGCTTCGACTTCGCAGATTCTTGGAAACAATGAAGCTTTCGAACCGTATACCTCAAACATTTATACACGTCGTGTATTGTCTGGAGAATTCATCGTAGTAAACAAACATTTACTTCATGATTTAGTAGACAGAGGTTTGTGGAACGAAGATTTGAAACAAGAAATTATGCGTCATAACGGATCTGTTCAAAACATTGATATTATCCCACAAGATTTAAAAGATCTTTATAAAACAGTTTGGGAAATGTCGATGAAAGACATTATCGATATGTCACGTCAAAGAGGTTACTTCATTGATCAATCACAATCGTTAAACTTGTTCATGCAGGATGCTAACTATTCTAAACTAACGTCTATGCATTTCTATGCTTGGCAATCAGGTTTAAAAACAGGAATGTATTACCTAAGAACAAAATCAGCAGTTGATGCGATTAAGTTTACGTTGAACAACGATAAAAAAGAAGAAACAAGCCCAACTTTAGTTCCGGAAACTGAAGCAATCAGCGTTGAGGATTATAAAGCAATGTTGCTAAAAGCACAAGCTGGAGATCCTGAAGATTGTGAAATGTGTGGATCTTAATTTTTTTTAGAAGAAAGAAGATAGAGTAAAGAAAATAGAGTAGTGATTATTTTTATTCTTAAGTTTATAGAAAGCAGTTATCGTAAGGGTAGCTGCTTTTTTTGTTGTCGTTTGTTTTTTTCAATGTAGAGGAACGAGGTGTTTTTGTCCACTGCTATTTTAATATTGTCCAGGGTTTCAACCGTTAAATACACTGTATTTTGTCATAGGTTCCCCAGACTTGAAACTATAACTTGTAATGTATATAAATGTTGTAAAGCGCGTAATATCCCATAAAAAAATCCGTTCTAATTATTACCAAAGATTTTAAAGCCTTAGCACCTTAGTAACTAAGCATCTCAGAACCTTCTCTTTAAACCTTTAAGAGAAAGTCAAGTCTTATTGTAATACTTTCTGAATTATGAAAAAAAGCAATCTTTGGTCATTACGATTGGGTTTTTCCGGAAAAGAATCCGATGCGATTGAAAAATTGGGAATAGAAAAATTCCTGAAGCAGTCTTATCAATCAAAATTTGATACCCAGCTCCCCGCTTTTCTGGAAGATGATCCCAAAACATTATTAGAACTCAAAGAACTTAAAGAGTCTATTAAAGTCGCAGATTCAGAGGAAAAAAAGAAAGCGCTGAAAAAAGAATTTTACTCCGCTGTGGAGTTGAGAAAATGGTGGATCGGAAAAATGCGTAATGACGAATTTCCATTACGGGAGAACATGGTTTGCTTTTGGCACAATCACTTTGTCTCTACTTCTCAAAAAGTAAAAGTCAATTACTGGATTTACCAGCACAATATGATTTTACGTGAACATGCCTTTGGAAACTTTAAAGAGCTTACCAAGCAAATCATAAAATCGAATGCTATGGTGAAGTATCTGGATAATGTCGATAATAAAAAAGGGAAATACAACGAGAATCTCAGTCGTGAATTATTGGAACTGTTCACCATTGGAATTGGAAACTACACCGAAAACGACATTAAGAACGGTGCAAGAGCTCTGGCGGGACTCAATTATGGCGACAACAGAGCTGCTTACAGACGGTTTGCTGAAGATGATACAGACAAAATGTATTTTGGTAAAACTGGAAATTGGAAAGCAGATGATTTGGTCGATATTATTTTCGAACAGAAAAACATTCCATATCTCATTACCCGAAAAATTCTGGAATGGTTCATTTATGACAATCCACCTGAAGATTTGGTCACTTACTATGGGGATTATTTTAGAAAGGTGAAATTTGAAATACAGCCTTTATTGACTAAGATCTTTACCGAAGAGTATAAGAAAGAGAATTCAGGAACTAAAATCAAAGATCCGTTAGTTTATATTTTGCAGCTTTTAAATGAACTGCATATCGACGATCTTGATGAGGGTATGATTTTGTTTTTTCTGAAGCAACAAGGAATGGATTTGTACAATCAGGTTAATGTGAAAGGCTGGGAGGGAGGGAATTCCTGGCTGACTTCTCAGGTGTATCTGCAGCGCAACAACACAGCCGACTTACTTTGTTCAGGAAAAAGTATCACTCGAAAAACTTTGAACACAATGACCGCTGATGATGAAAAACCAAAACCGCAGTTTGAAAAAGTGGATGTAAAAATAGACTTTGATACCAATGGTACTAATAAAACGATCATCACGGAACTGTCAAACAGATTATTGTTTAAAGTAAATGATTCGATGCAAAAAGACATGGAGAATTTACTAAAATACGATTTCGATCCAAAAGAGGAACACGCCAATTTTGCCGTAATTCGGCTCTTCAATTATATTACAAAACTGCCCGAGTATCAATTAATTTAGAAGTTATTATCATGAACAGAAGGAATTTTCTAACGCTTACAGGAACTCTTACCGGCGGAATGTTGGTACTTCCTGATTTTTTACACGCATTTGGTTCGCAGAGCAGTTTAATTGTAGGGGAGCAATGTGTGGTGTTTGTTCAGTTAAATGGTGGGAATGATGGTCTGAATACTTTTATTCCGTACGACAATCCCTTATATTATGACTACCGTACAAAAATAGCTTTGAATAAAGACATTGTTATTGGTAAAAATAAAGGAATGGCATTTCATCCGGCATTGAAAGATCTGGCTCAGATACAACAAAACGGAGATTTGACTGTAATTCAAAATGTAGGTTATCCCGAACCCATTCGATCACACTTTAGAAGTCAGGAAATTTGGCAAACCGCAACAGATTCTAATAAGTATAGTAACGAAGGCTGGTTAGGGCGTTATTTAGATTTACAATGCAACGGACATCAGGCTACGGCGGGAATAAATCTGGATTCGATCGATAATTTAGCTTTAAAAGGGAATGAGCCTAATTTTATAACCGTAAAAGACCCAAACCGATTTAAGGTAAAATCAGATAAAGAAGTAAATGTAACCTTGTCTGATAATCCGCAATTGGATTTTGTTCGAAAAATTGCCAATTCGGTTACAGAAGGATCGGATGAGATTCAGAAGGCATTGGCAAAATCAAAGGCGGAAATTAGTTATTCGAAAACAGAATTGTCTAAAAACCTGGAATGGATTGGCCGACTAATTAAAGGAAATCTAAATTCGAAAGTATATTATACCTCGCTGGGTGGATTTGACACTCATGACAATCAGCTGGCTTTGCACGAAAGAAAATTAGGGGAGCTGAATGACGCCTTGTATAGTTTTTATCAGGATTTGAAACAGGCAAAGCTGCTTCAGAATGTAACGGTCGTAGTTTTTTCTGAATTTGGAAGACGTGTTAGAGATAACGGAAATGGTACAGATCACGGAACTGCGGCGCCAATGTTTATAATTGGTGGAAACAACCAAGGAACAATTTTAGGTAAGAACCCTGATTTATCTAATTTGGATAACGGAGATTTGAAATATGAAATTGATTTTAGAAGTGTGTACGCCTCATTATTACAGCAAAAAATGAATTTCGATTATACTAAAATAGGAATTAAGAATGCACCGGTTTCAGGATTATTTTAGGATTGCGAGATAGTCACGAATTCACGAATTTTTTGTTTAAAAGCTGCAATAGTTTGAAATCATTTGTGAATTCGTGGCGAAAAAACGTAGCACATTAGTACCTCAGAACCTTAGCATCTTCAAAAAACCAATTGTAAATATCTCATTTTAAGAGGATATTTTTATATTATCTTACAAAACATCATAAATTTGTTAAGAAATCCTTTTTTGTTTCATAAAAAGTATTATTTTTTTTGGTGCGGTAAAAATAATTTATACATTCGCAGAGTATTTATTGAAAAACACAAACAAAATGACTAATAACCGTTTTTATTTTAGCAACTCTTTTTATTTCTTCTTTAGTAGAAGTGAGGATTGTGCTATGGTTATTTGAGAAAATTAAAAGACAAATAAAACTAATATACAATCCTGATGCAAATCAGGATTTTTTTTTGAATATATGACAACGAAAATTGCAATACAAGGTATTAAAGGATCTTTTCATCATCAGGTAGTGAAGGAGTATTTCTCTGAAAACGTGTACATTGATGAGTGTTTATCTTTTGAAGAATTAATTGACAGTCTACTTTCAGGAAAATCAGAGCAGGCAGTAATGGCTATTGAAAATTCGATTGCGGGGCCAATTATTCCGAATTATGCCTTGATTGATAAGAATAATATTCACATTATCGGAGAGCATTATTTGAATATTCACCAAAATTTAATGGCTTTAAAAGGTCAGAAAATTGAGGATATAAAAGAGGTTCATTCACATCCGATGGCCTTATTGCAATGCATGGATTTTTTGAAACAATACCCCAATATTAAATTGGTTGAGGATAAAGATACGGCCGAAACAGCAAGAAGAATTCAGGAGAAACAATTGACCGGAATTGCAGCGATCGCAAGTAAAACGGCTTCAGAAATGTACAATTTAGAAATTATTGCTCCTGAAATCCAAACCATCAAAAACAATATGACCCGCTTTGTAATCATTAAAAAGGAGAATTCATTTTTGCCGGAAAATGAAATTAACAGAGCCTCAATTAAATTTGAACTGGATCATAAGAGAGGAAGTCTGGCAGCGGTTTTAAATGTAATGAGTGACTGCAAATTGAATTTGACGAAAATTCAGTCCCTTCCAAAAATTGAAACACCTTGGAAATATGCGTTTTTCGTAGACGTAACCTTTGAGAAATATGAGGATTTTGCAAAAGCCAAATCGTTATTAAACATTATGGCAGAGTATTTTAAAGTATTGGGAGAATACAAAAACACCAAGCCTTTAAGTGAGTCTTAAAGTTGAAAAGTCGAAAATAATAAAGTTAAAAAAATAATATAGCAAATTAAAAAGTTTAAATGAGCCTAAAGCATACAGCTTAAAGCCTAAAGCAAAAAAAAATGATCACAACAGCAAAACGATTAGATACAGTTGAAGAATACTACTTCTCCTCAAAATTGAGAGAAGTTCGTCAACTGCAATCTGAAGGGAAACCTATCATCAATATGGGCATCGGAAGCCCTGATTTGAGTCCGTCTAAAGCAGTAATTGAAGCGGTAGCCGCAGCAATTCAGGAGGAAAACGGACATGGCTATCAAAGCTATCAGGGGTTGCCGGAATTGAGAAAAGGGATGGCTGATTTTTATCAGAATCAGTTTGGTGTTGTGTTGAATCCGAACAATGAGATTTTACCGTTGATGGGTTCGAAAGAAGGAATTATGCACATTTCGTTAGCATTTTTAAATGAAGGCGATCATGTTTTAATTCCGAATCCGGGTTATCCAACTTATACTTCGGTAACCAATTTGGTTGGAGCAGTTCCGGTTTATTATGATTTGAAAGAAGCAAATGCGTGGGAGCCGGATTTTGAAGCTTTAGAGAAATTGGATCTTTCGAAGGTAAAAATTATGTGGCTGGGGTATCCCCATATGCCAACGGGAGCAAGAGGAAGCTTGACGTTATTCGAAAAACTGGTTGCTTTTGCTAAAAAACACAAGATATTATTGGTCAACGACAATCCGTATAGTTTTGTTTTAAATGATAATCCAATGAGTTTGCTGCAGGTTGAAGGGGCAAAGGATGTGGCTTTAGAATTGAATTCATTGAGTAAAACATTCAATATGGCCGGCTGGAGAGTTGGAATGGTTTTAGGAAATCCTGAAATTATAGATGCTGTTTTGAAAGTAAAAAGCAATATGGACAGCGGTATGTTTTACGGAATTCAGAAAGGCGCTGTTGCAGCTTTAAATTGTGATAGAAGCTGGTTCGAAGATCAAAATGTAATTTACAGACGCCGTAGAGAATTAACAGAAAAATTAGCAGAGAAATTGGGCTGCGAAGTTTATAAAGAAGGTGTTGGACTATTTGTCTGGGCAAAACTTCCGGAAGGAATAGCATCAGCAGAGAAGTTCATCGACGAAATATTATATGAGAAACATATTTTCATCACGCCGGGAACTATTTTCGGAAGCAATGGCGAAGGATACATCAGATTCTCATTGTGTGTAAAAGAAGAAAAAGTACAAGAAGCGATAGAGCGATTTTAGGGATTAAGATTTTAGAATCAAGAGTCTAGATTTTTATCCAGATGTTAGGCTGAGCGAAGTCGAAGCCCACATTCCAATTGGAGCGCGACCTTCAACTTTGCTCAGGGAGACAAATAAGATCAAAAATTGGAAATTAAAGAAATAGTATGAAAATATACGTAATAGGAATAGGATTAATTGGCGGTTCGATGGTGTTGGACATCAAGGACCAACATCCAAATGCCGCTGTTTTTGGAATTGACAGTAACGAAAAACACCTGCAGGAAGCAATTGATTTAGGAGTTATTGATCAGGAAGGACATTTTGAAGATTTATCAGGAGCTGATTTTGTAATTGTTTCGGTTCCTGTAGATGTGGCGCTAACGGTTTTACCAAAAGTATTGGATTTAGTGGGCGACAAAACAATTGTTTTTGAAGTAGGGTCGACTAAAAAACCAATTTGTGATGCAGTAGCAAGCCACCCAAAGAGAAGAAATTTTATTGCGACACATCCAATAGCGGGTACAGAGTTCTCAGGACCTTCGGCGGCGATAAGAGGGTTGTTTAAAGGGAAAACGAATATTATTTGTGAGGTGGAAAAAACCACTTTTAAATTGCAGGAAAAAGCATTGAAACTTTTCAGCGAAATAGGAATGAGGATTCGATACATGGATCCGGTGTCGCACGACAAACACATTGCTTATGTGTCGCATTTATCGCACATCAGTTCGTTTATGCTCGGGAAAACGGTCATGAATAAAGAAAAAGACGAGCAGGATATTTTCGATATGGCGGGAAGCGGATTTGAAAGTACAGTGCGTCTGGCCAAAAGTTCTCCTGCAATGTGGACCCCCATTTTTGAGCAGAATAAAGAATACGTTCTCGAAACTTTAGAAGCATACATTTCAAATCTCAGTCGGTTTAGAGATTTGCTGAAAGAAGAAGATTATAGCGCCATTTTTGAAGAAATGGAAAGCACCAATAAAATTAAAGAAATACTAAACGGATTAACAATTAAAAAATAAACTATAACAAAGATGGAAAATAAGAAAGAAATGAGAAAGTGGTTAGAAGATTTCAATTTAAATCACCCACTTGTGATAGCAGGACCATGCAGCGCAGAAACAGAAGATCAGGTATTGAAGATTGCACGTGAGTTGAAAGATTCAAAAGTTAGCGTATTCAGAGCGGGAATCTGGAAACCAAGAACGCGTCCGGGAGGATTTGAGGGTGTCGGGGAAATTGGTTTGAAATGGTTACAAAAAGCGAAAGCTGAAACCGGTTTATTAATGGGAACTGAAGTAGCAACTGCAGCACACTGTAAATTGGCTTTAGAACACGATATCGACGTTTTATGGGTGGGTGCCCGTACAACAGCAAACCCTTTTGCAGTTCAGGAAATTGCAGATACTTTGAAAGGAACAGATAAAATCGTTTTGGTTAAAAACCCGGTAAACCCTGATTTAGCTTTATGGTTAGGTGGTGTGGAGCGTTTGCACATGGCAGGAATCGAAAAATTAGGAGTGATTCACAGAGGATTTTCGACTTACGAAAAAACAAAATACAGAAACATTCCGGAATGGCAAATTGCAATTGAATTGCAAAATAAATTCCCTGATCTACCATTAATCATCGATCCGTCTCATATTACCGGAAACCGTAACATGATTTTCGAAGTGACTCAGGAAGCTTTGGATTTGAATTACGATGGTATGATTATCGAAACGCATTACGATCCGGACAATGCCTGGAGTGATGCCGCTCAACAAGTAACTCCGGATGCCTTGAAGCAAATCATAAAAGATTTGACCATCAGAAAAACGGATGATACTACAGATGAGTACAACCAAAAAATGAAGAAATTAAGAGCAAACATTGACGTTTTGGATGCTAACTTATTAGAGTTGCTTGGAAAACGTATGAAAGTTGCTGATGAAATCGGACAGGTGAAAAAAGATGCAAACGTTGCGATTCTTCAAAATAACCGTTGGAATGAAATCTTAGGAAAAATGATTTTGGAAGGAGAGAAAAAAGGACTTACCGAAGAATTCGTTTTGAGAATGTTTAAAGCAATTCACCAGGAGAGTATCGGTCATCAGGAAAAAGTATTCAATGCATAATTTTTTCTAAGCACATAAGTGATATAAGTTAATTAGAACTTTTTAAACGCTGCTCTGCGATTTTCTTATGTCACAATTTTAAAAATAGATTGTTTTTTTTTACATTAAATCTCCTTTGCTTTTGGGCTTTGGAGATTTTTTTTTGAAATAAATAGTATCTTCCCAACCTTTTGATGTTTTTTGTTCTCTATAAAAGTATAAACCTAAATTTTCGTATCATGAAGTCAAAATTGTTTTCGTCTGTGCCGGGCATTTTTCGGATGAATTTGCATGTATTGTTTTTATTCTTTTTGTTTATGGGAATAAAAAGTTTCGCACAAAGTCCTGAACTAACGGTTAAAGGGGAGGATGCTGAAAAAGTGAGAATGAACAAACTTTTCGTCAATGTAAAAGTGGTAGGAAACATTGCTTATACTACTGCCGAAATGCACTTTTTTAATTCAGGAACCCGTCAGATGGAGGCAGAACTTATTTTTCCGTTACCGGAAAATGTTTCGGTTTCCAGATATGCTATTGATATTAACGGAAAAATACGTGAAGCAGTTCCGGTTAATAAAAATAAAGGGAAACAGGTTTTTGAAGCGATTGAACATCGTGGTGTTGACCCGGGATTACTGGAGAAAGTAGATGGAAATAATTTTAGAACCAGAATTTATCCGTTACTGCCAAATGGAGAACGAACCGTGATTATTGGTTACGAAGAAGAACTTTCGGCTTTTGATAAAGACAATCTGGTGTATCAATTGATGAGTCGTTTTCCAAAAAAAATAGATCAGTTTGAAATTAATGTATCAGTTTTAGGAGCTTCAACGGCACCAACAGTTACTGAGAATTCAGGAAACGAGATTACTTTTTCAAAATGGAACCAATCTTTTCAGGCTTCGATCAAAAAAGAAAACTATCAGCCTGCAGAAAAAATAGTTTTTAAAATTCCATTGCAGCAGAATATTCCAAGTGTATTGATGCAGGATGTTGGTGGCCAACATTATTTTTACGGGAATACTTTTGTAGAAGGGAATAAAACAGTGAAAAAGACACCAGCTTCGATTGGTTTAATTTGGGATAACTCGCTTAGCTGTCAGAATAGAGATTTAAAAAAGGAACTGGATTTGTTAAATGTTTATTTCCAGAAAATAAAAAATACAAAAGTTACCCTGTACTTTTTGAACTATACTTTCGAAAAACGAAAAGAATTTGTAGTTTCTGATGGAAATTGGGCCGAATTAAAAACAGTTTTAGAAAATACGAAATACGATGGCGGAACTCGTTTTTCACAAATCAGTTTTGAAAACCAGGATGAATTTTTATTTTTCACAGATGGATTATCTTCTTTGAGTGAAAATCTTTTACCCAAAACGAAGAAACCTCTTTACATAATTACCTCTTCAGTTTCTTCAGATTTTGCTTTTCTCAACTTTTCTTCAATGAAAACCGGCGGAAATTTCATCAATTTAAATCAGATAAATGCTGAAGCTGCTTTAGATAAATTGGTAAATACTAATTTAAAGTTTCTTGGAATAAAGGAGAATTTAACGGTAACTGATGTATTGCCGATAGAAGGGACTTCGGTTTCGGGAAATTTTAGTTTTTCGGGGATTTCTTTGAATCCGAAAAATGAGATTACACTTCTTTTTGGTTACGGCAACCAAGTAGTTTTGGAACGAAAAATTACGCTTGAAGCTGCTATTCAAGATACCAAAGAAGTAAATATTGAAAAACTTTGGGCGCAGAAAAAAATTGCCAATCTTGATTTTCAATATGACAAAAATGCAGATGAAATCGAGCTTCTGGGCAAGAAATACGGAATCATAACGAAGAATACGTCATTGATTGTTCTGGAAGATATTCGCGATTATATTTCTTATGATATTATTCCGCCAGCAGAATTGCGTGCCGAATTTGACCGAATTAAAAAACAGGAACATGATGCTACACTGGCGCAGCAAAAAAATAATTGGGAAAGTATTGAAAATTATTTTAAGGAATTAAATATTTGGTGGAAAAAGAATGTTCAATATAAAGGGCAGAAAATTGCGTCTAAGTATAAATACAAAAGGCAACTTCCGCCGCCTGGTTTAGGTAGAGATGGAGGCACAGTTTATCAAGAGACTATAAAAGGAGATCCTGATGCAGTCTTGACCGTAGATGAACCTGTTGGTGCAGGAACAGCCGCGACAGTAATTGAAGACAACAATGTATATAATACTGCTTCTGCACCAAAAGTAGATCAGGTTAAATTTGTTGCGCCAGTGGTAGCAAAAGCGGAAGAAGTTACTGAGGATATACCAAAAATTGCTGATATAAAAGATAAAAAAGTAGGAAGCGAAGAAATTAATAAAGTTTCAAACAGCGCAGAATTACAAGAAGTAGTTGTAGTAGGGTATGGTACTCAAAAAAAAACAGATTTAACAGGAGCTCTTGAAGAAGGCACATCAAAAAATAAAGATTTTTCAGAAGATTCAAATTTTAATAGAGGTTATTTAGCCGGAGATTCAAAAAAGCCTTTAATTATTGTTGATGGTCAGTTTTATGAGGGTGAATTAACCGATTTAAAGTCAGATGATATCGCTTCGGTAGAGGTGTTGAAAGATCCGTCGAGAATTTCTACATATGGTAGCAGAGGGGCAAATGGAGTTATTATCATAACAACGAAAAAGGACTCTTCAAATAGTGGAGTTGTCCAAACAAAAAGTTGGAATCCAGATCGATTGTATTTAAAAGCGTTGGCCTCAGCTCCAAAAGAAAAACAATATGATTTGTATTTTGAATTACGAAAAGCACAGGAAAGGAACCCAAGTTTTTATTTTGATGTGGCTCATTTTTTCTACAATCAGGGCGATGTAAAAAAAGCGTTGCTGATCCTTAGTAATATTGCTGATTTAGGGTTAGAGAATCATCAGCTTTATAAAACTTTGACTTATACTTTGCGTCAGTGGAAAGATCATAATGATGCAGTTTTTACTGCAAAACAAGTGGTAAAATGGAGAGAACATGAACCACAGAGTCTTAGAGATTATGCTTTAACACTTGAAGATGCAGGAAAATATCAAGAAGCTTTTGATCAATTAATTAAAGCGCTTGAAGTGAATTATTATGGAGAAATGAGTGGCCAGTATGAAGGTGTAGAGGATATTATTCTAATGGATGTTAATCGAATGATAACAGAACATTCTGGCATAAAAACGGGTAAGCTTGATAAAAAGTACCTTGCAAAAATGCCGGTTGATATCAGAGTTATCATGAACTGGAACCAAATGGATGTTGATTTGGATTTACATGTAATTGAGCCAACAAATGAAGAATGTTATTACAGCCATACTTCTACACAAATTGGAGGAAGATTTTCTAAAGATTTTACAGAAGGTTATGGGCCGGAGCAATATATAATTCGAAATGCAATAAAGGGAAAATATAAAATTAAAACCGATTATTTTGGAGAAACTGAATTAACTGAAAATGGTCCAGCAACATTAATGGTCGAAATTTATATTACAAGAGCAGGAAAAACGTCCAGAACTTTAAAAACGATTCAGTTAGGAAAAGTTAAAGAGAATGATATTTTAGCCGAAATTATCTGGTAAATCTTTCAAATAAAGAGTAAGCCTTTAATTTTAAAAGGCGAAGTTGCGTTGTTCAATTCTAAAAATGTAATTTTGCCTTTTATTTTTTAGTTCAAGGAATAATCTAAAAACTAAAATCAGCAATCTAAAAATATAGAATGACAGGAATCGTATATAAATCTACAGGAAGTTGGTACACTGTGAAATCAGAAAAGGGTGATTTTATAGAATGCCGTATGAAAGGGAAGTTTAGGATGAAGGGTATTAAAAGTACTAATCCAATTGCTGTAGGTGATATTGTTGATTATGAATTGGAGCAAACTTCAGATGCGGTAACCGGAACGATTTTTAATATTCACGAAAGAAAAAACTATATCGTTCGTAAATCGGTTAATTTATCCAAACAGATTCATATTATTGCTTCTAATATTGATCAGGTTTTTTTACTGATTACGATTAATAATCCGCCAACAACAACGAGTTTTATAGATCGTTTTCTAGTTACGGCCGAAGCGTATGGAATTGAAGCTGTTTTGATTTTTAATAAAATCGATACTTTGGATGAAAATACTTTGGACGAACAGCTTTATCTACAGCACATTTATCAGGAAATAGGATATAAGTGTCTGCGTATTTCTTCGACAGAGAATAAAGGAGTGGATAAGCTTAAAGAAATGATGGTGGGTAAAGTAAGTATGTTTTCCGGACATTCCGGTGTTGGAAAATCAACATTGGTTAATGCGATGGAACCAAGTTTGCATCTTAAAACTACTGTAATTTCAGAACAAAGCAAACAAGGACAGCATACCACCACTTTTGCCGAAATGTACGATCTGTCTTTTAATGCACAGATTATCGATACCCCGGGAATAAAAGGTTTTGGAATTGTTGATATGGAACCTTCAGAAATAAGCGGTTATTTTCCGGAATTCTTCCGATTAAAAGATCAGTGCAAGTTTAACAACTGTTTACATAAAGAAGAACCACACTGTGCGATCAAAGCCGCTTTGGAAAAAGATGAAATCGCCTGGTCCCGCTATAATAGTTATCTTAAGATTTTGGAAGGAGACGAAGAGCATTACCGCACGGATACTTATGGTGATGATCGTGCAGCGAGTGATGAAACGAGAAAATAAATTCAGTTAAAAGGTCGATGTTTAAAAAGTTTCGAAAGGACTCTTTTAAACTTTTTGGCTTTATAACTTTCAACTTTAAGACTTACATAAATGAGAATAGTACTGCAAAGAGTTTCAGAAGCATCCGTAACAGTCGATCAGAAAAAAGTTGCAGATATCCAGAAAGGTTTATTGGTTTTAGTGGGAATAGAAGAAACCGATACGCAGGAAGATATTGATTGGCTGGTGGGTAAAATCATCAAAATGAGAATTTTTGCAGACGAAAACGATGTTATGAATTGCTCTATTCAGGATATCGATGGAGATATTATTGTAGTGAGCCAATTTACGCTTCACGCTTCTACCAAAAAGGGGAATCGCCCTTCATATATAAAAGCAGCAAAACCAGACTTTGCAATACCTATGTATGAGAATTTTTTAAAATCCTTAGAAAGGGAATTCAATAAAAAAATACAGGCAGGAATTTTCGGTGCCGATATGAAAGTTAGCCTGGTAAATGACGGACCTGTAACTATTTTAATAGACAGTAAAAACAGAGATTAAAAAAATATTAGACGAGTGTTAAGAATTTCTAAAAAAAAATTATATTTGGCGAAATTACTTACTAAATGAAAAGCCTAGTTCTTACGTTATTTTTCTTCTTTTTCACCTTTATTTTAACAGCTCAGAAGAGCGAATATAGTTCAGCTGCAATTGCCGACAGTCTTAAAGAAAATGCCAATGCAGTAGTTCGTTTCGATCAGATTGATATAGCGATTTTGTCTCAACGAACTATGAACGCTAAAAATCGTCGTGTTGTTACGGTTTTAAACGAAAAAGGACTTAGCGCAATACAAGCTCATGAATATTATGATAAATCAACTTCGGTGAGAAGTATTGAAGCGGTAGTTTATGATGCTTTTGGTAAGGAAATTAAAAAAGTAAAAAGGAAAGATTTTAAAGATCAGAGCGTTGTTGGAGGTAGTACGCTCTTTTCTGATAGCCGTGTTATATATTTAGACTATACTCCAATTTCCTACCCTTTCACAGTTGAGTTTAGCAGTGAGGTCCAAACTTCTTCAACTGCTTTTATTCCAAGTTGGATGCCTTTAAAAGGGTTCTATTCCAGCATTGAAAAAGCAGTTCTAAATGTCGTCTATCCTGCTGATTTGGGATTTAAAAAGAAAGAACTTCAATTTTCAGGGTTCAACGTAAAGAAAACAACCGATACCAGTACACAGCTTTCTTATACTGCAAGTACTATTTTAGCCCAAAAACAGGAAGATTATAGTCCGGTATACAGAGATCTTTTTCCTAAAGTTATGATGGGATTAGAACATTTTCATCTGGAAGGGGTTGACGGTACCGCCACAAATTGGACTGATTTTGGCAAATGGTATTCTGAAAAAATACTTTCCGGAACAACCGATTTGCCAGAGGAAACCAAAGTTAAAATAAAAGCGATTGTTGGCAACGAAAAAGACCCGATTAAAAAAGCAAAATTGGTTTACGATTTTGTTCAAAAAAAATCCAGATATGTAAGTATTCAGGTTGGAATTGGTGGTTGGAAACCGATGCTGGCGACCGATGTTGACCGCTTGGGTTATGGCGATTGTAAAGCTTTAACCAATTATACTAGAGCACTTTTACAAGCTGTAGATGTTCCGTCTTATAATACAATTTTATACGGAGATTCTAATAAAACAAATATCGAGTCTGATTTTGTTTCCATGCAGGGAAATCACATGATTCTATCAATTCCGAATGGTAGTCAGTATACCTGGTTAGAATGTACAAGTCAGGACGATCCTTTTGGATATCAGGGAACTTTTACCGATGATAGAGATGTATTGGTTGTTAAACCTGAGGGAGCAGAAATTGTAAGGACTAATATCTATGAAGATAAGGGTAATACTCAAATCGAAAAAGGAACTTATACAATAGATGAAAGCGGACATTTTTCCGGTTCTATTTTAATAAATTCAGAAGGTTCTCAATACGCTTCGAAAACACGAATAGAGCATTTACAGCCAACGGAAAAAGAAGCACATTACAAAGAGTATTGGGATAACATCAACAATCTGAAATTGGGTAAGATAACTTTGAACAATAACAAAGAGACAATACGTTTTACCGAAGATGTCCAGCTTAGTGCTTTGAATTATGCAACAGTTTCAGGGAATAAACTAATTTTTGTCGTTGATGCCTTTAATCAAAGTGCCACGAACGTAAAGAGAATCCGAAACAGAAAAAACCCCTTTCAGATTCAGCGTGGATATGCAGATACAGATGAGATTGAGGTCAATTTGCCAGTAGGTTTTGCTATAGAATTTTTGCCTTCAAACTTTGAGTTAAAAGGGAAGTTCGGCGAATATAAAACTGAAATCATCAAAAAAGAAAATAATAAATTACTCTACAAACGCTCATTGTTTTTGAATAAAGGAAAATATTCCAACAAAGAATACGATGACTATCGTCTTTTTATGGAGCAGATAGCAAAAAATGATAATGCCAAAATTATACTAACCAAGAATTAATCAAAATGAAACCAATCAAATTTTTAAGTTTTTTAATTGTGTTGCTCTGTATGTTCAAAGGGACAGCGCAAGAGTTTAAATTAGGAAAAGTGTCTGTTGCCGAATTAGAACAGAAAGTGCACCCTAAAGATTCATCAGCGGCGGCAGCTATTTTGTATAGAAAAGGAACGGCCAGATTTGAATACGATGAAACGCAAGGCTTTGTTGTGGTAACGGAAGTCGAAACCAGAATTAAAATCTATAAAAAGGAAGGATACGATTGGGCAAATCAAAAAGTATGGTATTATAACGAGAATGACTTTAAAGAAAAGGTAACATTTAGCGATGCAGTTACCTATAATTTAGTTGGAGGTAAAATCGAAAAAACAAAGCTTAAGAGTGATGGAGTGTTTGACGAAGTAGTCAATAAATTCAGAGCGCAAAAAAAGATTACCATGCCTAATGTAAAAGAAGGCTCTGTTCTGGAGTTTAGATATGTTTTAAGATGTCCAAGCGATCGAATGATCAGAGAATGGGATTTTCAAACGAGTATTCCTGTAGATTATTCAGAATTTACAACTTATATTCCGGAGTATTATGTGTTTAATCCAAGACAGAAAGGATATATTTTTCCAAAAACTACAGTAGAGAAAGCATTAAAGACACTTACTTTTACAAGTAAAGAAAGAAGCGGCTGGCTGAACAGTTCTACAACATTTTCTACAGATAAATTAGATTATCAGGAAACCAAAACAACTTACGTGGCGAAAGATTTTCCGGCGATGAAAGAGGAAGCTTTTGTAAATAATATTGATAATTATACGGCAAGTATTCAGCACGAACTGTCGATGACTAAATTTCCGCGTGCAGAGTTTAAAATGTATTCAGTAGATTGGAACTCGGTTGTAAAAACGATTTACGAAAACAAGGATTTTGGCGCGGAGTTAAGCAAGACAGGATATTTTGAAGAAGATTTGAAAAAGAAACTGGAGGGAAAAAATAGTATCGATGAAAAAATATTGGCTGTTCTGCATCATGTGAAAGAAAATGTGAAATGGAATGATTATTTTGGATATTATACAGATAATGGCGTTAAGAAAGCGTATAAGGAAAAGACAGGAAATATTGCTGATATTAATTTAATGCTTACCGCGATGTTGCGTTATGCGGGCTTGACAGCAAATCCGGTTTTAGTGAGTACACGTTCTAACGGGATTTCGCTTTTTCCAAACAGAACCGCTTTTAATTATGTGATTGCGGCAGTTGAAACGCCAGAGGGGAATATACTTTTAGATGCTTCAGATAAGTATTCAACCCCTAATGTTTTGCCACTTAGAGCCCTAAATTGGTACGGTCGATTGATTAGAAAAGACGGAAGCTCTGAAGAGGTAGATTTGATGCCTAAAAAATCGTCGAATGACATTGTGTTTATGAATTATAGTGTTGATCCTGATGGTAAAATCACAGGAAAAGCCAGAAGACAATGTACGGATTACAATGCTGTGATTACCAGACATAACATTTCCAGTCTCAAAGAAGAGGAATATCTGGAAAAATTGGAAAATCAAAACAATAAAATTGAAATCAGTGAGTACTCAAAAACCAATGAAAAAGATATTCTATTGCCTATTGTCGAATCGTACTCTTTTACAGGAAGCAATTTATGTGAAGTAATTGGCGGTAAAATATATGTGAGTCCGATGTTGTTTTTTGCAAATCAGGAAAATCCATTCAAACAGGAAGTGAGAGAATATCCGGTAGATTTTGGTTTCCCGTTTACTGATAAATACAATATTACGCTTAAAATTCCTGAAGGATTCGCAGTAGAAACATTGCCTGCGCCAGCAATTTTCAATATGGAAGAGAATTTAGGAACTTTTAAGTTTAACATTGCAGCAAACGATAATCTTTTACAAATCACAGTGCAGCACCAGATTAATGATGCAATTGTATCTACTGAAAAGTATGAAATGCTAAAAGAATATTACAAAGGGATGATCGCTAAAGAAACAGAGAAAATTGTTTTAAAGAGAATCTAGCGGTATTAAAAGATTAGAATTATTTTTGTTGAAAAATAGAACTATGGATTTGAAAAATGCACAACTAGATGTCGATACCTGGATTAAAGAACACGGCGTTCGTTATTTTAACGAATTAACCAATATGGCACAACTTACAGAAGAAGTAGGTGAAGTCGCTCGTATTATTGCCCGCAGGTATGGAGAACAGTCAGAGAAAGAAAGCGATAAAAATAAAGATTTAGGAGAAGAACTGGCCGATGTTGTTTTTGTAGTACTCTGTCTGGCCAATCAAACCGGAATAGATTTACAAGCTGCTTTTGATAAAAAAATGGATTTAAAATCAGTTCGCGATAAAGACCGTCATAAAAACAACGATAAATTAAAATAATGTGATAAGTCCTGGTAAAGTTTTGGAGTGTCCTTTATTTAAAATAGATTTGCAAAAATGCTATAATATAATTACCCTATAATGAATTTACTACTCCAAACCACTCAACATAATTTACAAGGACAAATTGCAGTAACCGGATCAAAAAGCGAAACCAATCGTTTGTTGTTATTAAAAGCACTGTTCCCAAATATTACCTTAGCCAATACTTCAAACTCTGATGACAGTGAGGTAATGCAAAAAGCACTAATTGGCCATGACGAAATCATAGACATTCACCATGCAGGAACGGCGATGCGTTTTTTAACAGCCTATTTTGCAGTAAATGAAGGCCGCGAAGTAGTCATGACCGGTTCCAGCAGAATGCAGGAGCGCCCAATAAAGATTTTGGTAGAAGCTTTAGAACAATTGGGAGTTGAGATTTCCTATGAAAAAGAAGAAGGTTATCCGCCAATTCGAATCAAAGGGAAAAAAGTAACCGCTTCAAAAGTAACTTTGGCAGCCAACGTAAGCAGTCAGTACATTTCGGCACTTTTATTAGTAGCACCAAAACTGGAGAATGGTTTAGAATTGACTTTAGAAGGTGAAATCACTTCGATTCCATACATCAAAATGACTTTGGCTTTGCTAAATGATTTAGATATTCAGACCAGTTTTGAAGGAAATGTGATCAAAGTATATCCAAAAACAGAAGTTGCTTCTAAAGAAATGGTAGTAGAATCAGATTGGAGCTCGGCTTCGTATTTCTTTAGTTTAGTAGCTTTGGCAGACACTGCTTCTATAACGCTGAGCAGTTACAAAGAAAACAGCTTACAAGGAGATTCTGAATTGGTATCACTTTATGAAAAATTGGGAGTGAAAACTACTTTTCAGGATAACAAAATGACTTTGGTAAAACAAGAGAATTTTAAGTTTGAAAATGTAAATTTTGAATTGAACAATACTCCGGATATTGCGCAAACAATAGTAGTAACTTGTTTAGGTTTGGGAATAGGCTGTCATTTAACAGGTCTTCATACCTTGAAAATTAAAGAAACAGACCGATTGGAAGCGTTGCGAATCGAGCTTACAAAATTAGGAGCTGACATTTCAGTAACCAATGACAGTTTGACTTTGGTGGCATCAGAAAATATTAAGCACAATGTGAAGATTGCGACTTACAATGACCACCGCATGGCAATGGCATTTGCTCCCTTGGCTTTAAAAGTGCCTATTGTTATTGAAGATGCCGAAGTAGTTTCAAAATCATACCCTGATTTCTGGAATGATTTGAAAGTATTAAACTTTGAAATTGTCGAAACACTATAAAAAATAGAAGATTATTTAAGAGCTGAACATAATTCAATAACCTCCGGTTCCAACCGGAGGTTTTTTTGTGGATTTATTTTTGATTTTGATCGGGAAAAGCAACAGCGATTTTTCAGGAGTTCGGATTAAATGAACTTTGGTTTCCTCTAAAGTTAAAGAAAAGCTAAAACTTTCATTTTTAAGGAACTCTAAGGGGCAGTAAACCAAAGACTTTTGAAAATAAACAGCAAAACACTTGACAACGCCTATCTCACAATCGTATATTTGCACACGATTTACAATTTTAGATAAAAAAATCTAAAATCTACACTCTAAAATCAGCAATGTCAATATGAAATTATCACATTTTCAATTCAATTTACCAAAAGAACTTTTAGCGGAATTTCCAGCAGAAAACAGAGACGAGTCTCGTTTAATGGTAATCGATCGTCAAAAACAAACTATAGAGCACAAAATGTTCAAAGATGTTATCAATTATTTTGATGACGGAGACGTTTTGATCCTTAACAATACTAAAGTTTTTCCGGCACGTTTGTACGGAAACAAAGAAAAAACAGGAGCAAGAATTGAAGTTTTCTTATTAAGAGAATTAAATTCAGAGCAGCGTCTATGGGACGTTTTGGTTGATCCGGCCCGTAAAATCAGAATTGGTAACAAACTTTATTTTGGCGACGACGATTCGTTAGTGGCTGAGGTAATCGACAACACCACTTCACGTGGTAGAACTTTACGTTTCTTATACGACGGTTCTTACGAAGAATTCAGAAATAAATTGACAGAACTTGGAGAAACTCCGATTCCTAAATACATCAACAGAGAAGTAACTGCTGAAGATGCTGAAAGATACCAGACCATTTATGCAAAAGAAGAAGGAGCTGTAGCAGCACCAACTGCAGGTTTACACTTCTCGAAACACCTTTTGAAAAAATTAGAAATTAAAGGAGTAAATTTTGCAGAAGTAACACTTCACGTAGGTTTAGGAACTTTTAACCCGGTTGAGGTTGAAGATTTGTCTAAACACAAAATGGATTCTGAAGAATTGATCATCAGACAAGAAGCGTGTGATATCGTAAATGCTGCAAAAACAGGTAGAAAACGTATCTGTGCTGTTGGAACAACTTCAATGCGTGCCATCGAAAGTTCAGTTTCCTCTCAAAATACTTTAAATCCTTATGAAGGCTGGACGAATAAATTTATTTTCCCTCCTCACGACTTTAGTATTGCCAACTGTATGATTACAAACTTCCACACACCAAAATCAACATTATTAATGATGATTTCTGCGTTCTGTGGTCATGATTTAATGAAAAGAGCTTACGAAGAAGCGATCAAAGAAGAATACAAATTCTATTCTTACGGAGATGCAATGTTAATTCTTTAATTAGAATTTATCTTATAGACAGACCCGACAGGTTTTTAAAACTCGTCGGGTTTTTTATTTTATGATGGTTTCAGGTTTGAGGTTCTGTTGGTAACTTGAAACCTGAAACTTGAAACAAAATAAACAATTTTTGTTATTTTAGCATTCAAAACAAAAACACAATGACTTTTCAAAATACACGCGAATTCGCGAAACAACTCGATTCAGAGGATATTTTAAATCACTATCAGGACCAATTTATATTTCCAAAAGTTAATGACAAAAGAGTGATTTATTTCACCGGAAACTCTTTAGGATTGCAGCCTAAACGTACCAAAGCTTACATTGATGAAGTAATGAGCGATTGGGCAGATCTTGCTGTAGAAGGTCACTTTTATGCCGAGAAACCATGGTGGGATTATCAGGAAAGATTCGCTGGACCCCTGAGTAAAATAGTGGGAGCTTTACCTTCTGAAGTAACGGTAATGAATACTTTGACTGTAAATCTTCATTTGTTAATGGTGTCTTTTTATCAGCCAACCGCAACCCGTTACAAAATTATCTGTGAGGAAAAAGCATTTCCTTCAGATCAATATATGTTTCAGAGTCAGGTACATTTTCATGGTTATAAAACAGAAGATGCGATTGTAGAAATTAAACGTCGTGAAGGAGAACATAATATTCGTCTTGAAGATATTCTGTCAAAAATTGAAGAAGTCGGAGATGAACTGGCTTTAGTGTTAATAGGAGGAGTAAATTATTATACCGGGCAGGTTTTTGATATGAAAACCATTACCGCTGCAGGTCAAAAAGCAGGAGCAAAAGTGGGTTGGGATCTGGCACATGCAGCCGGAAATATTAAACTACAGCTTCACGATTGGAATGTAGATTTTGCTGCCTGGTGCAGTTATAAATATATGAATTCAGGACCGGGGAATGCTTCAGGCTGTTTTGTACATGAAAAACATCACAACAATCCGGACTTACCAAGATTTGCCGGATGGTGGGGACATAACAAGGAACGTCGTTTTAAAATGGAGCCTAATTTTGATCCGGTTCATGGAGCAGACGGTTGGCAAATTAGTAATTTACCAATACTTTCTTTAGCACCTTATTTGGCTTCCGTTGAAATGTTTGCTGAGGTTGGAATGGATAACCTGATTGCAAAAAGAGATAAAATTACCGCTTATTTAGAGTTTATCCTACATGAAATTGATAAAGAGGTAAAAGGAAATTTTGAGATTATAACACCTTCAAATCTTAGTGAAAGAGCTTCTCAGCTTTCTGTTTTTCTACATGGAGAAGGAAGAAGCTTATTTGATTACCTGATGAAAAATGGCGTGATAACAGATTGGCGTGAGCCTAATGTAATTCGTCTGGCACCCGTTCCGTTGTATTGTTCGTATGAAGACATGTATGATTTTGGGCAGATTCTTAAAAAAGGAATTTTAGGAGAGTAAGTCAAAGTATAATCCCGTGCAGTTTCAAATAGATTGAAGGAGTTTTTTAAAATCATTTTAATCATTATAATCTGTGGCGAAACAGAACCTTCAAATTCTATAAGTTTTCTGCAAAATCCTGTAACTTTTCCGAAAAAAGTTCTTCCTTACTTTGTAGTGTAATAATTTTTTAAACTACAATCTCATGAAAGCTTTATATATTTTTATAGCTGCGGTATTTCTTGTTTCTTGCCAGAATCAGGGAAAAGAGGATATCAATAAAGCAAAACAAGCTAGTATTGATTCGATGAAAGTTGAAATCAGTAAACAAAGAGTTATTGATTCAATGAGAACGGAAATGGCAAAAATCAGAGAAGAGCAAAAGGTAGAGGCACAACAAAAGTTAGAAACACAAAAAGTGGTCGTGGTGAATCAAAAAGCTGACGGAACCCCGACTGCAACACAAACCACTCCCAAAAAGAAAGGCTGGAGTTCAGCTGCTAAAGGAGCTGTCATAGGTGCCGGAGTAGGAGCAGTGACAGGAGCCATTGTTAGTAAGAGAAAAGGTGAAGGTGCAATAATAGGCGGTTTAGCCGGAGCAGGTGTTGGAGCCGGAACCGGAGCTATTATCGATGGCAGCAAAAAGAAAAAAGAGTAAACTAGAAAACAGTTTTAAAATAAAACCGCCGATTTAAAATTTAAATCGGCGGTTTCTTTATACCAACTCACAAGTTGGAACTTTAATTGTAGCCAGTTCCAGTTTGTAAAAATCGAATTGGTATTTGATTTTTTCGGGATCTTCCTGAAAATAGAAAGAAGACGAAAACAAATTTTCATAATAGGCAATTCCTTCTAAGAGATTAGCTTTAAAAACAGTCCATTTCTTTAATTGGGCATTGGTGATTTCTCCCGAAATGTTACTTATTTCATTCCTAAAGTAATCGATATACATTTTTAATTCCTTTACAAACAGATTAGGCCTGTTATTAGCCCTCAGAATTGATTTATTTCCATAAATATGTGCCAGCATATCAGACAATGAAACTTCTTGGTCAAAATAGGCCATATTAGGGCCTGGACAGATAACAACTCCTTGCGCCTGACCTTTTATCTGAATATTATTTTCTAAATAAGATGCATTGGCCAATCCGACGCATAAACAGGCTTTTTCGGTGATCGAAAACTTCTCTCTCTCGTAAGCTTCCTTCGAAAGACTATTTTTTTTAGCGTCTAATTCTGCCAGTTTAATGTCCTGAAATTTCTTCGATGCTGTGCAAATTCCATGTGGATCATATTCCTTACTCAAGGCCAGGAATTTTTTCGGGCAGGAACTTCCAGCTTTATTTTGCTCGATTCTTTTTTGCTTTAAAGCCTCATTTGTAGTGCCTTTTAACGTATTAAACGGAACTCCTAATGGAGAAATGTGGCTCAGATACAAGTCTTTTTCTTTAGCATCCATTAATAATTTACGAGTCGCGGGGTCTACAGAAGTCGCTTCGGGAACCAGTAAAAAAGGAGATCCCCATCCTACAGAGTCCACTTCGTAATTTTGCAATAAAAAATCGTGTTCTTCCGCAGTACCTACGCCTCCCTGAACTGTAATTTTTAAAGGCAATGGTGCTTGAGGGACATGAACTTGTTTTTGCTGTAATACCTTTGTCATCAATTCATGTGCAGACTGAATAAGCTGATTCTTTTTCTGCCTGAATTCTTCTAAAATCGGACCCAGTAAAAGACCTTCAGTGGCAAAAGCATGTCCGCCGCAGTTTAGTCCTGATTCAATTCGGTATTCAGAAACCCACAGGCCCTTTTTGGCCAGGAAATTTCCCTGTATCATAGCCGATCTGAAATCGCTGACTTTTAGAATGATTCTCTTTTTAAGCTCGTTTTTACTATTGGGAAAGAAATCTGAAAAATTTTCGAAATAGCTGTACAATCTCGGATTCATTCCGGCAGAAAGTACCACCGAAGATTCAAGATCACTATTGGCGAAACCTCGCAAAGCAGCATGAGCATCATTAAATTCAATCGGAAGCTGTTCGTTTTTTTCAAAATTATCTTTATCGATTTTGGTCATGATATTCACATCAATACAACCGGGTGAAAGATGTGATTCAATATAGTTTTGGATATTTTCTTTAAAAGAAATTCCGTCCTCCAGTAAATTCTGAAACCCCTTTTTGATGTCGGAAGTATTCGGTAACATCGCAATATAGTTTTCTAACGCAGTTTTACTTTCGATTAATTCCGTTTTAAAATTTTCAAATTTCTCTTTCACAATTTTATCGACCAGATTGAGATACGAAGTAATGCGCTGTGCCCTGTAGTCGTGAAATTTTTGACTTATCTCTTCGTATGGAAAATTAAATTTAGTACTGTAAAAATTACGCATCTTCTCAATCAGATCATCATCAGCGATAGAAATTACAGACGAAATACCAAATTGTGCCACTCGAATCGGACTGTCAATTGTATATGCGAGACCCATTACAGGAATATGAAAAGTGTGTAACGATGGTTTTGCCATTTGTTTTTAAATTAAAATAAAAGCAAATGTTGGGAAAATAAAATTCAAAAAACCTGATAAATATCAGGTTTGCAGTTTATTATTCCTTTGACTTTATTCGAAATGAAACTCTTGCGAAGAATAAATAAGTTAAATTAAAATTTGGGTAAAAGACGCTGCAATACTTCTCCATAGAAAATTGTAAAAAGATTTTTCGGGAATTCGGTCCAATTCAACATCAGCAGTTTTAGATGTTGCTCCCGAGTCATCTTTGAGTACTAAATTGGCAACTGCAGTTTTTAGTTTCGCTTCCTTTTCAAGATGTTTCTTTTTAAAGAGTTTTACTTTTAAATTTTCATAGTCCATCAAAGCGTTTCCTTTAACGTTATCATCGTTTCCGTAAAAATCAAATTGATATTTATGGAATTTGCCGGTAAAAGTAGTGTTGATGTAAGGTTTGGTAAAACGTTCCATCGCGGCAACATTGAAACGGGAGATCGTCCCCTCAATGTGAAAACTGTCTTTAGGATCGAGAACATTAAAACTCCAATCAACATGTAAAGGAGACGTTTTCATGAACAGGCAATTGATTTTAATTTTCACATCAGCAGTTTTCTTTAAAGCAAAACCGCTTTTCAGATGGATAGCCTGCAAATTGAAATTGTGAAAATTTAGAATCCCGGGACCTTTTGAAAAGTCAATTTCTTCCTCATAAACCAATTTTGATTTTAAAATCCGGATCGTATCAATCTGCAGAGGAAACTTAATTTTTCGCAATAAAGCATTGTAAAGATATTTTTTACTCAAATCATCTTTCGGTATTTTATTGCGATAGATATTAGCGTTCAAATGATGAGCAACCAATGAGTTGGCTTTGAAGAAAAACTGCTCTTTTTTAAAACCCCAATCCATTTTTTCAATGTCGGCCGAATCCAGTTTTAGCGTATAGATATCTTTCTCCTTGTCGAGTTTTTGAACAAATTCTTTTCGATTAAATTCAGGCAAATAAGAAAAATTCTTAAGCCTTAGAAATTGATTTTCACTACTGATTTTGCCAATATTCAGGCGATAAAAGGCATTGGGTTTAAAATATAAACTATCACAGACCAAAACATACTTTTCAAAATGCATGGGAATTTTTTCTTTTAAAGTAGTAGCAGTGACCAAAATTCCTTCGAGCTTTAGAATCATTTTTTTGATGCTAAAAATAGGTTGGTTATGGTTCAGCGAAACCACATCAACACTTCCTTCGTTCAAATAGATATTGGAAACTGCAAGTATTTTCTGAAAAGGGGTTATAATTTCTGTTTGAATACTTCTGCTATTGTTTAAAAGCTTTTCTCCTTTTTTATATAAAATAACGCGGGGTTTGTTGATGATGATACTTTCGGCTTGAATAATATCGCGGAAGGCCAGATCCCAAATGTTAAAATGACGAATCGTAATGGATTCAATTTTGGCGTAGATTCCGTTTTTTGTTTTGCTGTTCTGAAGCTGATTTTTGGGATGAATCAGTAAGGTTTGCGCATTGATGCTTCGACTCCATAATGAGACTTCGATTTTTTCGTAATGAATCGAATAAGCAGTTTTGTTTTTTTCGTGTACAATAAGAGGCAATTGTTTTTTTATCCAATAGTTGAGGCCCATATCGAATAAAATCACAAAAAAAAGGACTGAAATGATACCGATCGCTATTTTTTTATAGATTGACATTTATAGTATTGATTTTAAATACATAAATTTAGACTTTTAAAAGAGATGTTTCTTACAGGATTTTAAATTTAAGTTACATCATTGCAAAATCATCTATCATTATACGTTTCATAAATATGAGAAAAATTAAAAAAATTCTGTTGGTTTTATTGGTATTGATTGTTATTCTTGGAATTGGTCTTTGTGCCTACATCTTTCATCTGAAGCCTAAATATGAAGGTGAAGTACAATTGAAAAACCTCCAGAAAGAAACTACAGTGTATTTTGATGATTTTGGAGTGCCTCATATTTATGCCGATTCTGAAAAAGACGCGATGACGGCACTTGGTTATGTTCATGCGCAGGAACGATTATGGCAAATGGAATTACTTCGAAGAATTGCACCCGGAAGATTATCAGAAATCTTTGGATCAGTTGCACTAAAAAATGATAAATTTTTCTCCGGAATCGGTATAGAAGAAGCTTCGGCAAAAGCCATAGCAAAATTAGATCCTAACAGTCAGAGTTATAAAATGACCATGGCTTATCTGGACGGGATAAATCAGTACATGGAAGAGGGAGTAACGCCGATTGAGTTTACTCTGGTAGGAGTGAAAAAAGAAAAATTTACCATAAAAGACGTGTATAATATTTTTGGTTATATGTCTTTTAGTTTTGCAATGGCGCAAAAAACAGATCCTTTGTTAACTTTTATTCGGGATAAATACGGTGTTGAATATTTAAAAGATTTAGGGATCGAGGGGGAGTTTAATACCACCAGGATCAAAAACTCAAAAGAGAATATCGAAGAATATACCACCATTTCAAAGTCTGTAGCGGCATTGCTGGAGAATTCACTTATTCCTCCTTTTGTGGGAAGTAACAGCTGGGTTGCGGGTCCCACTAAAACGAAAAGCGGAAAAGTGATTTTTGCGAATGATCCGCATATTAGCTTTTCACAGCCTGCGACCTGGTATGAAGCACATTTGGTAACACCGGATTTTGAATTGTACGGCTGTTATCTGGCCGGAACACCTTATCCGTTATTGGCGCACAATCGCAATTATGCTTACGGGCTGACAATGTTCGAAAATGATGATATCGATTTTTATCAGGAAAAAAATAAAGAGGGTGATTCCAATCAATATCAGACACCAACAGGTTTTGCGGCTTATACGTCGATTAAAAAAACGATAAAAGTAAAAGATACGTCAGATGTAGTTCTGACGGTTAAATCAAGCCGCCACGGACCTATTATGAATGATGTACTGGATCGTTTAGGAAAAAAGAATCTTATTGCAATGTCGTGGGTTTATACACAACAGCCCATCCAGATTTTAGATGCAGTTTATGGACTTTCACATGCTAAAAATAAAGACGATTTCAGAAAAGCAGTTTCGCTTGTAGCGGCACCGGGTTTGAATGTGATGTATGGTGATGCTAAAGGAAATGTGGCATGGTGGGCAACCGGAGCACTTTATAAACACGATAAGGGAGTGAACACCTTTCTTATTTTGGATGGTGCCAGTGGCAAAGACGATATTAAAGAACATTTAGATTTTTCGAAGAATCCTTCTGCCGAGAATCCAAAATGGGGTTATGTGTATTCTGCCAACAATCAGCCTGAGGCTATCGATGGCTTTTTATATCCGGGATATTATTTGCCGGAGGATCGTGCCAAAAGAATTTCAGGTTTAATGGACGCAAAATCAGATTGGGATAAAGAAGCCATCAGTAAGATGATTTTTGATAATACTTCACTGGTTTCACCGGGAGTGGTGCAACGTTTAATTTCGACTGTAGCCGGAAGTTCGCTTTCCGCAGAAGAAAAAGAAGCGATAAATGCTTTGCAATCATGGAAAGGAACCAATAATACGGAGGATGTTGGACCAACGATTTACAATAAATGGGTTTATCTGTACCTGAAAAATACTTTTGAAGACGAAATGGGAGCCGATAACTTTACTTTGTATCTTGATACCTCGCTGGGGAAGCAAATCATTGCAAGACAAATTCAGAATGAAAATTCCGTTTGGTGGGACAACATCAAAACCAAAAATGTAAAAGAAACCAGAAGTGATATTGTTTTAAAATCCTTCCATGAAGCCATAGCGGAACTTCAGGAACAATTTGGAAATCAGGTGGCAGATTGGAACTGGGGGAAAGCACACACCGTAGAACATGAACATCCTTTGGGTAAAGTAGCAGCTTTGCGCAGTTTGTTTAATGTAGGGCCATTTGCAGCTCCGGGATCGAATGAAGTAATAAACAATCAGTTTTTCGGATTCAATAAAGAAGGAAAGTATCACGTAAAAGGCGGGCCATCAACCAGAAGAGTAGTGGATTTCTCTGATATCGAAAATAGCTGGAGTATTTTGCCAACAGGACAATCCGGTAATCCGTTTAGTAAACATTATGACGATCAGGCCGAAATGTACAATGCTGGTAAATTCAGAAAGATGAAACTAAACAAAGAAGAGATCATTAAAACATCCACCAAATTGGTATTTAAGCCTGCTGGGAAATAGTTTTTTAGTTTCAGGATTGCTGATTTTACCGCAAAGTGCGCATAGTTTCTTTTGCGTTTTTATGATTACATCTTTGTCAAAGTGTAAGCTTTGACAAAGATTAAAACCTTAGCAACTTAGAACCTCAGTACCTATTTATACCTTCCCCGAACAATATCATTTGCAAATATTTCGAGATTGTAACCCAGTGCATCGTTGGTAACCATGACATTGGTTGTTTGATAGACAGTATCTTTCTGATAGGTTTTTAAAAGTGTTTCCAATTCTATTTCATTATAAAAAGCAAACATATTATAAACGGCGTCCCGAAAGTTTTTGTAGTCGATACTCTCCGTTATTTCAATCGTTTTTTGATCGTTCCATTTTTCTTTAAGGACAGCTTCGCTAATAGTTGCCAGACAAAAATCGGTCACATAACTTTTGTAACGGACAGCCTCGACAATTTTATCAATAATAATTTTGTTTTGCTGACTAGGCATCGGTACGGTCTTGGTTGAGGTTTGAGCATTACCGATAAGCGGAATAAACAGGCATAGCACGAATACTAAAAGAGTTTGTGTCTTTAATTTTTTCATAGGTTAAGTAAAAACAGTTCACAACAATTATTGCTGTAAATCACGTTGATTTGAGGGTTTATTTTTTGTTTTTTTGGGCAGCGCTAAAATAGTTCTTTTAATGCTAAATTATCGAATATGACTGTTAGAAATTGTAACAAAAAACTCCGCTAAAACTGATTTGAAATCAATTTTAGCGGAGTTTTTTAAAGAGGACTGCTGAGAGTTATTTCGTTTTGTTTTTTGAAATTTCTTCTAAGACCTTTTTCCCGTTTTCATTTGAAGGATCTAGTTCCACCGATTTTTTATAGTTGGTTATTGCTAAATCTTTATTTCCATCTGTCAAATAAGCTTCTCCTAAACTATCATACACGTTTCCGGATTTTGGAAAAGTTTCCGCATTAATTTTAAAAATTTCAATAGCTTCTTTCTTTTTTCCACTTTGCAGCAATTGATAGCCGGCTTCGTTCATGTCGTTTTCTTTAATAACAAAAGTGGGGTCATTCTTTAGTTTTTTATAAGTATCCATTCCGGCTACTAATCCTTTTGTAGAGAAAACATCCAATAAATCAATTGCCAATGATTTTCTGGCAGGTTTATAAGGCTGGTTGTATAAAATAGCACGTATAGCAGTGTTCATTTCGCCCAAAACAGTATTGCCTGTATTGTTAAGTAACACCACTAGAATTTTATCGGCAGGAACACGTGATATGAGCGTGTTAAATCCGTTAATTCCTCCACCGTGCTCCGTAACTTTCAGTTTATCTTTACTACCAGTAGCAGCTTCTGAAATAAACCATCCGTAACTGTAAAAATCTACCCAGGCTTTTATATACGGTTTAAAAAGAGACTCCATCGATTTTTCTGAAAGCAATTTAGTTGTATAAAGCGCCTGATCCCATAAGTATAAATCTTCGACAGTAGAATATAAAGATCCCGCCGCATATGGAATACTCATATCAATGAAAGAAGAATTGACAAAATTTTTGCCTTGTTTTTCATAACCCGCAGCTCTGTTTTTAAGGATAACTTCACTATGATCAAAACCTGTATTTACCATTTTTAAAGGAGTAAGAATAGTTTCCTGCAAATATTGTTCGTAGGTTTTACCGATAACTTTTTCAATAATATACCCCAAGAGGAAATATCCGGAATTACTATAGTTGAATTTTTCACCTGGTTTGAATTCCAGAGGCAATTTGTTAAATGTTTTTACAAAGTCTTCCGGAGTATAAGGATTGCGGCTTTTATCTCTAAGAAAATTTGGTGTAGCGGTATAATTTGGAATTCCTGAGGTATGTGTTAGTAAGTGATGAAGTGTTATTTTGTCGCCGGTTTCTTTAGGGTAATCCGGTAAATAAGTAGTGATAGGAACGTCCAGTTTTAGTTTTCCGTCGTCCACTAATTTTAAGATTAAAAAAGCGGTAAATTGTTTGGTGATCGAGCCCAACCTGAATTTGGTATCAGGCTGATTCGGAATATCCCATTCCATATTGGCAGAGCCGAATCCTTTTTTAAAAATTACCTTTCCATTTTCGGCAACCAGTGCCGAACCATTAAATTGACCATATTGATTGTAGGTAGTTAATAATTGGTCAATTTGTTTCGCTTTGTCCTGTGCGAAAGTAATGTTCAAAGCGAAAAATAGTAGAATAACACTAAGAACAACTAGTTTGATTGGTTTCTGCATATTGATTGATGATTAAGGTTAGTAAATCAGTGATTGATTTTTGATTTGATGATTGAAACTCTTTAATCTGTTCAGGATTATGTCGTTGTCTTTTGTTAGACGACGAATTTTTAATTATGTTTCAGAATCAATCCTTTTTTTATCTTTTTCTTAACACTCTTGCGGGAGAGCATAGACCGGGAACTGCCAGGAACCACCACTATTTATAGGCCTATGCTCATAACTAACAAATTTCTTTTAAATCAATAATAGGTTTATGCAAATAGAACTTCACTTAAAAATAACACAATAAGAATACATAATTTTACCATAGATTTCCGAATAATGATTTTGTACACATCACTTTTTGAATTAAGATTTACTTGGTTTCAATCTCAATTATTTTCTTCCCTTTTTCACCCATATAATGTGTAAGGATTTTTTCGTAAACCTTATATCCTTCATCAACATTGGTAAAAATAATCAGACCTTGTTTGGTTTTTGGAAGTAACAGGAAAATCGTCTGAACCCCATTGTCAGCTCCGCCATGTGACAAAGCAAAATCGTCATTTCCTAAATCATAAATTTCAAAACCTAAACCAAAGTATTTATTCTTTTTAGTTTGAACCTGATGTGCCGTCATATCTTCATAAACTTTTTTACTCAAACCGTCACTGTTCATCACGCTGCAGAGAAATGTCCCGTAATCTTCAAGGGTTGTGAGCAAGTCATCGGCTGCACTTGCCGTTTTATTTTTGGTAGGCTCATAAGCATTCCCTTTATTGTCGTAACCAGTGGCATATCGCGAAACATCGGTTATGGCGCCCCAGGTAAATTTGGTGTCATTTATTTTTAACGGTTTAAAAATCAATTCATCCGCTAATTGATCCAGTGATTTATGAAACTTTTTTTCCAGAGCCTTTCGCAAATATTCCATGCCTTCTCCCGAGTATTGGTATTTTGTTCCGGGTTTGAATTTGAAATCCAATTTACCGGATTTGTTCATATACCTCCAATTCGGAAAACCGGTTTGATGACTTAAGACAATTCTCGTGGTCAATAATTTAATATTCGGATCATTTGCGATATCCGGATCTGTCCAGTATTTGTATAGAGGCTCGTCGAGATCCCATTTTCCGGAACTTACCAATTTTAAAGTGACTATGGCAGTAATTGGTTTAGTCAGAGAAGCCACATTCCAAATGGTATTGTAAGGTGCAGTAACTCCTTTTTTAAGGTCACCAAAAACTTTTACTTCCTGTAGTTTCCCATCATTGATCATGCCAATACCAAGTGCCGGAACATTATTCTGAACCAGCCATTTTTTAATGGCAGCATCGTTGTCAAAAATATCCGATTGGGTGCCCGCTGTATTGGTTTCCTGATGATCGTAGCTAAGAGATCTTTTAAGTTTCCATGTCCCATTTTCTAAAATCCATAGATGAGTAAATCGTGCAGTACTGCCAAATTTCTCCTTCACGTCTGCAAGAGATTCATTTTTTCCTGCTGATTTTTCGTAAAACTGATGAATTCCCATTTGAATAGCGCCATACAATACGCCTTTTTGATATAACGGATAAACTTCGGTGCTGCCAGGAACCAGGTATCTTCTGGCTTTGTAAGTTTCAACCGATTTACATAAGCCTTTTTTGAGATTGACTAAAAAAAGAGCCTTATCCGAAGGACCGTCCTTGTCATGATAAAATTCAAAACTGTCACTGTAAAGATTTTCAAACTGGCTAATGTCACAGGTATTAAAGCCAACATTAAAAAGAAGACTGTCTCGTGACATAATGATCTTGTACAATTCGGAGTTTTTTTCTTCCTGAGAAAACCCGGTTTGGAAGTGGAAAAGTAATATTCCAATTAAAAAAACTTTTAGCGGGAAAATAGATGGATTGATTTTCATTTTATATTTGGTTTGATTGATTGATGATTTTGCAATAGTACTGCAATCTAAAACCTAAAAATTGTACAAATGCGAAAATCTTATCTTTTTTTAGAAAGAAAGTACAAACTGGAATTGAATGTTTTTGGAGTTGTTTTCATAACTCCTTTAAATTGTTTTATAAAATGCGACTGGTCAAAATACTTATTGTAAAGCGCAACCTCTGTCAGACTGAGTTTTTCTGGATTCGAATGCACCATCTGATCCACAGATTTTCTGAACTTCAGAATCTGAATGTATTTTTTAATCGTAAGCCCAGTTGCCGTTTTAAACTTCATTTGCAGCAATCGCTGAGAGACCTTTAAAATCTCGCTAATTTCGGAAACCGAGATTTCTTCGTTGTGAAGTCTGATGATTTCGCAGATTTTTTCGATAGTATTTTTCTCTGAATGTAAAGCAGACAATTCTTCAAAATAAACATTTATAGCCCGCAATAAATTTTCAGTAACAGCATCAGTTTGTATTTTAAAGGGAAGCTCTTCGGGATTAATCCTGATAATCGAATCGCTAAAATGGCTCAAATCATATTGAGGAAACATCGAAAGTGTCCAGGGCTGGAATTGAATGATGGTTACTTTGGTCTTAGGTCTTATGTTGACCAAAACCTTGTTCGTCATTTGCGAACAAAAGTAAAATCCTTCGTTCATCTCATATTTTCGCTTACTGGTGTGAACTTCTATGTGGGTTCCGCTAACAATAGCAAGATTAAAACAGCCGTTAGGTAAAACGAGTTTGTTTTCAATTGTCGTTTCGCCACCGTAATTATCCAGACACCAGATTTTGGTAACAAACCGCTCGCTTTTTTCGCTTACATAATGTTCTGAATAGAGGTTCATTTTGAGATTATGTTTGGATGAATTGTGACCTATGATTTTTCGACGGTACAATACAGTAAATAATTTTGAATTCTTTCTAAAAGTCTTTTTTCTAAATAAGCGTTGCCGCCTTTAAGTGTATTTAGTATTTGTACAGCTTGTTTATGATATTCTTTTATCTTTTCCACACTCCAGTCTTCTGGCGGAACCTGTAAATTAGTTATTCTGTCAGCTAATTTCACAGCCCAGACCTCTTTTGATAATGCTTTAATTCGGGCCAGACTATCGGTCATTCTTTCTTCTTTAGGTATTTTAGAATTCTTGGTTAGTGCCAGGACGGCCTGAGCAATTTCTTCATCAAATTCCGCTGTAAGTTCTTCAAAAGTAGTTGCTGTATCTTCAAGAATATCGTGAAGTAATGCAATTTGAATTGCAAATGCAGTATTAAAAGAAGTTGTGTTTTGCGAAGCAAATAGAATTTCCATGGTTACATTGCTTAAATGAACAACATACGGTAAATTGGTTCCGGGAATTACCTGATTCTGATCGGCGTGTCTTTTTGCAGCAAATTTTAGGGTTCTTTGATAGATAGTCTGTAATTCAGTCATAGAAGAGGTACTTTAGGAGAAGCTAAAATACCATTTTTCTATCACAATAGTTGAGGCGCTTTTCCTATATAAATTCAGGAAAGTAATTCGTTTTAACTGCTTGCCACTCTTCGGAAATAATACTGTAATAAACATCATCTTTGCTTTTCCCTTCCGAATCGATATAATTGTTTCTGAAAAGACCTTCTTTGGTTGCTCCCAGTTTTTCAATTGCCCGTTGTGACTTTCTGTTTTCAAGATCAGCGCTGAATTGTATTCTTCTGAATTGAATGGCTTCAAATCCAAAATTTAGCAACTCAAATTTACAGGCTTTGTTTAAGCCGGCTCCCTGAAAATTTTCCCCGTACCAGGTCCAGCCAATTTCACATTTCTGACTTGCAAGATTCAGGTAGCCGTATCTGGTACTTCCTGCAATCCGATTGGTGGCTTTATCAATGATTAAAAAAGGATAACAAATCCCGGCGGCTTTTTGCTGTAGAGTATTTTGAATGTAATTTTCAAAATCTTTCTCATCGCGAACGTACATGCCCATGTATTTCCAGATCCCATCGTCAAAAATGATTTCTTTGAGTTCAATGTTTCTTCGACTCTCAAACGGAATTAATAGTACTTTTTCGTTTTCCAGAATAATTTCTGATTGTAAAATTGTGCTGTCCATGATTCTGATATATATTAAGGTAAAACCGAAAGCGAATGTAAGAGTTTAAATTTTTTAGATAAATCGAATAAAATAACATTTTGTTATATTTTTAAATTAACCCGGAATCCTGGCAAAAATCCAAACGGTTGTGAGTTGCTACAGTAAATAATTGATTTATTTTAAAGCTTATGTACAATTATTACTTATTTTTACGATCTTATATTTAGATTTTTCTTGATGCAAACTCCACTAAAAATTGCTGTTGTTGGTTCCGGATTAGTAGGATCACTCTTGGCGATTTATCTTAAAAAAGCAGGTCATACCGTTCATGTTTATGATCGTAGTCCTGATATCCGTAAAATTAATTTCTCAGGTCGTTCTATAAATCTGGCAATGTCAAATCGGGGCTGGAAAGCACTTGACGGCGTTGGTGTTGGAGATGCCGTTCGGGAAATTGCTATCCCAATGGACAAACGCGCCATTCATTTGGTCGATAAACTCAATTTTCAGAACTACGGTCAGGAAGGTGAGTCCATTTATTCTATTTCCAGAGGAACTTTAAACCGGAAAATGATTGATCTTGCGGAAGAAGCCGGTGCAGAATTTCTTTTCGAACAAAAAATTTGGGACGTGACGTTAAATGATGCTACGTTACATATAGGTGAAACCGAAAGAGGAGAGTGGGAAGAGAAAAAGTACGATATGGTTTTTGGTGCTGATGGTGCTTTCTCAAGAATACGACACAGAATGCAGCGTCAGAGCATGTTCAATTATTCCCAGGAATTTTTGAATATGGGGTACAAAGAGCTAAACATCCCGGCAAATGCAGATGCTTCCCATAAACTGGATAAAAACTCTTTTCATATATGGCCACGTGGTGAGTACATGTTAATCGCGCTTCCTAATCTCGATGGAAGTTTTACCTGTACTTTGTTTATGCCTTTTGAAGGCGAAAATTCATTTGCATCGCTTACAGATCGTAAAATGGTTGAAGACTTCTTTTTGAAGAATTTTCCTGACTCGATCGAAGTAATCCCCGAACTGGCAAATGATTTCTTTAAAAATCCAACCAGTACTTTGGTAACCATGAAATGTTTTCCGTGGACATACGAAGATAAAATTGCTTTAATCGGAGATGCTTGTCATGCCATTGTTCCGTTTTACGGACAAGGAATGAATGCAGGATTTGAAGATATTACCGTTTTAAATGAAATGATCGGGAAATATGGAGACGACTGGAAGAAAATCTTCTCCGAGTATCAAATTTCACGTAAACCGAATGCCGATGCGATTGCCGAATTATCTTATCGCAATTTTATGGAGATGAGTACCAAAACGGCCGATGAAAAATTCTTATTGCAAAAGAAAATCGAAAAAGCATTCTCAGATAAACATCCTGATAAATGGATTCCGCTTTACAGTCGCGTAACCTTTAGTGATCGTCCTTATTCCGAAGCTTTGGCAATTGGCGATTTTCAAAATGTAATAATGGAACAAGTTTTACGAATAGAAAATATTGAAAACATCTGGAACAGTCCGGAAGTAGAAAATAAAATACTGGAATTACTTCAGAAATAAATCAATCTCAAAAAGCAATATCAATAACAATGACAATGTCTCCATCAGTTTCAAATTGATTTTTGACATTGTCATTGATTTTTGATAGGTTATTTTTTGAATATTTTTGATAAAACCCCAAAAACACCTCTTATAAAGGTAGCGCTGGTAACCACTTTTAAAACCGATTTACCAACTACACTGGCTGTGCTTGGTTCAGATTTAGATGATTTTGTCGGTGTTTCTTCTTCCTGTTCTGCAGCCGCCTGAGTGGCATCTTCAATTTTCTTATTCAGAATTTCATAAGCGCTCTCCCGATCAATCTCTTCAAGGTATTTTTTTACGAGTTTCGATTTGCTGTTGATCCCTTCAATTTCTTCAGCAGTTAACACATCCATTCGACTCATAGGTGCACGCATCATAGTCGCTACAAGCGGAGTAGGGACTCCCTTTTCATTCAATGCAGTTACCAAAGCCTCTCCAATTCCTAAACTGGTTAGTAACTCATCTGTCTTATAATAAGGAGAAGTTGGATAATTGTCTGCTGTTTTTTTAATCGCCTGACGGTCATTGGCAGTAAAAGCTCTTAGCGCATGCTGAATCTTTAAACCCAATTGTGCCAATACACCACTCGGGACGTCCATTGGATTCTGAGTTACAAAATAAATTCCAACTCCTTTAGAACGTATTAGTTTTACAATCGTTTCGATTTGTTCCAGAAGAGCCTTGCTGGCTTCATTAAAAATTAAATGTGCTTCATCAATAAAAATAACCAGTTCAGGTTGTACAACATCTCCTTTTTCCGGCATTTGCTGATAAATCTCAGCCAATAAACTCAGCATAAAAGTCGAGAACAATTTAGGTTTGTCCTGAATATCCGTCAAACGAATAATGTTTACGTAACCCTTTCCGTTTTCATCAATTCGCATTAAATCATCAATTTCAAACGAAAGTTCACCAAAGAACAAGTCACCGCCTTGCTGCTCTAATTCTATGATTTTTCTCAAAATCGTTCCTGTAGTTGCGGTTGAAATTTTGCCATAATTGGCAGATATTTCATCTTTGCCTTCCTCGGTAATATAATTAAGGACCTTTTTAATATCCTTTAAATCCAAAAGGGGCATTTTATTATCATCACAGTATTTAAAGATAACGGCAACTACACCTGCCTGGGTATCATTCAGGTCTAATATTCGGGAAAACAATACCGGTCCGAACTCCGAAACAGTAGCTCTTAAACGAACTCCGTTCTGTTTTGAGAGTGACATTAATTCAACAGGAAAAGAAGCTATATTATAAGGTATGTTTATTTTAGCATGACGCTCTGTTATAAAACCTTCTTCTTTACCTTCTTCGGCGATTCCACTAAAGTCACCTTTAATATCCATCATCAAAACGGGAACTCCCACATTCGAAAGTTGCTCAGAGAAAACCTGTATCGTTTTGGTTTTTCCGGTTCCCGTTGCCCCCGCAATCAACCCGTGGCGGTTTAATGTTTTTAAAGGAATTTTGACATGAGCTTCTCCAAGTGGTTCTCCGTCCAGAATGGCACTTCCAAGAACAATACTATCTCCCTTCGAAGAATAGCCATTGTTGATATCCTGAATGAAATTGTCTTTTTTATTCATGTTTTTATTTGTAATTTAGATGATTATAAGAGGTTTGCTAGGTTTATTAACATTTTAGGCTGTTTTTCTTTAGTAGGAAAAAACTTTTTTGGGTTAAAAAAAATATAAAAAACAATTTCGCAACTTTTTAAGAAGATATCAATGGAATGTTTGAATATTTACTAAAACGTTGTAATTTTCCCATTATTAGCCCTTATTTTTGTTTTATCTAAAAAATGATATCGGCAATTTAATGAGATATTTTTTAAATTGACGTTAAATTTCCTTCAATTAAATTAAAAAAAGTTTTTTTATTTAAACTAAACGTATAAATTTGCTCCTCTACAAGTTAAATATAACTAAAAAATAAAATTATTTAAAACTATTAAAATTAAAAAAAATGGCAAACGTTAAAGTTAAAAAAGAAAGCACTTCAAACGGAGGAGGAATGATCACTGGAATCATTATTGTAGCGTGTATTTTAGTTGGGGTGTTTATTTGGAAAGTAATCATGGGAGATGCAGCTAACTTTGAAGGAGGAAATCCAGAAACTGGTCACCCTATTAATACATTAGGACAGGTTTATAAAGGAGGTTTTATCGTACCAGTATTATTAGGTATGTTTTTAATGGTTGTTGTTTTTTCTATTGAAAGATTTATTGTTATCGGTAAAGCTGCTGGTAAAGCTAACTTAGATACATTTATGAAAAATGTACAAGGAAGCATTAAAGAAGGAAACATCGAGGCTGCTATCGCTTCATGTGACAAACAACAAGGTTCAGTTGCAAATGCAATTAAATCTGCTTTGATTAAATATCAAGATGTTAAAAAAGAAGGTTTCAACAGTGAAGAAGCTTCAGAAGTAATCCACAAAGAAATCGAAGAGGCAACTTCATTAGAAATGCCAATGTTAGAAAAAAACATGACTATTATCTCTACTTTAGTATCATTAGGAACTTTAGGAGGATTATTAGGAACAGTATCTGGTATGATTAAAGCGTTTGGTGCGTTAGCTTCTGCTGGAACTCCAGACCAGGCTGCTCTTGCAACAGGTATTTCTGAGGCACTTATCAACACTGCAACAGGTATCTCTACTTCAATCTTAGCGATCGTTTCTTACAACTTCTTTACTGCTAAAATTGATGATTTAACTTACTCTATCGATGAGGCTGGTACTACAATCGTAAATACTTACAGAAGATTCAGAGGAAGTTTGAAACAATAATTAATTTTTGATATTATATAATTAATTATTTATCAAAATAAAATAAAAGAGAATGGCTAAAATAAAAATGAAAAAAAAGTCAACATCGACAGATATGACTGCCATGTGTGATGTTGCGTTCCTTTTGCTTACGTTCTTTATTTTGACCGCTACTGCTAAGGTGCCAGAAGCACTTCCTGTAGATATGCCTTCTTCTACTGTTCAAAGTAAATTACCAGATTCTGATTTGGCAATTATTACGATCGGTAAAGGAGCAGACGGAAAAAGCAAAGTGTTTTTTGATATCAAAGGAAGAGAGATTCGTAAAAGAACTCTTGAAGGAATGGGAGCTAAATTTGGTGTGACTTTCTCAGAAGATGATAAAACTAAATTTGCCTTAATGGATGACTTCGGTGTACCAGTAGCAAATTTGAAACAAATTATCGCTATGAAAGCTGCGGATAGAGTGAAAGCTGATCAACCTGGAATTCCAATTGATTCTTTAGACAATCAATTAAAAGAATGGCTTTTGGTTTCAAGAAGAGCCGCAATTGACCTTGATGATAAAGAATTGCAGATTGCGATCAAAGGTGACGCTAAAGAGCAGTATCCACAAATCAAAAAGATTATGGATATTTTACAAGATCAAAAAATCAATTCCTTTAACTTAGTTACAGGTATGAGAGGAAAAGACTTTTAATTAAAAAAGATACACTAAAATGGCTGAATTAAATACCGGCGACGGTGGTGGCGGAAAAGGTGGTAAAGTAAGAAGTAAAAAGCAAAACTCGAAAGTCGATTTAACGGCGATGGTAGATTTGGCATTCTTATTGATCACATTCTTTATGTTAACCACATCGTTGTCAAAACCTCAATCGATGGATTTGTCTTTACCAGATAAAGATCCAGACGATAAGACACCTCCAGTTAAGGTTGATGAGAATCGTACAATGACTGTTATGATGGGGGAAAACAATAAAATGGTTTATTATATGGGATTATTGGCAACACCTAAGGTTGGGCCTAAAGATATTGCATATGGTAAGGATGGTATTCGTAAGGAGTTATTGAAGCAAAAGAAAGAAGTATTAGCTTACTCTGCTGCTTTAGGAAAACCTAAGAATGGAATTATAGTTATCATTAAGCCAACTAAAAAAGCAACTTACCGCAATTTAGTTGATATGTTGGATGAGATGGCTATCACTGGAGTAGATACTTATGCTATCGTTCCTGAGTTTTCACCTGAGGAAACAAAATTGATTGATAAACAATAAGGGTTGTCTTTTTTTGAACCTCCTAATAATCAAGAAAAATGAAATTAGATATAATTAAAAATCAGTGGCTTGATATCGTATTCGAAGGGCGTAATAAGATATATGGTGCATATGAGTTAAGAAAATCGAACGGTAAGACGACTGTAAAGTCTCTTATTATTGGATCGGTTATTTTTAGCTTTGCTGTGGCAGCTCCTCTTATTGCAAGCTTTTTACCAGATTCTAGTGAAGATGATGTGAATAATGATATTAAGATTGCGACAGTAAAATTACCTCCTAAAAAAGAGGAAGTAAAGCCAAACCAACCACCACCACCACCACCACCACCAAAAGTGGATCAGGTGAAGTTCGTGAAACCGGTTGTTGCTAAGGCAAATGAAGTTACTGAAGATCCTCCGAAAATTGAGGAACTTAAAGATAAAAAAGTAGGTAACGAAACCATCAAAGGAGATCCGGATGCAGTTTTAACTGTTGATGAGCCAGTTGGAAAAGGACCAGTTACAGAGATCATTCAGGAAGATAACAACGTTTATAATACTGCAGGTATCGAAGTAAAACCAGATTTCCCTGGAGGAATTGAGAAATTCTACAAATTCGTAGGAAACAATTACAAGACTCCGGAAGAAGAAGGTTTAAAAGGTAAAGTTTATGTTACTTTTGTAGTTGAAAAAGACGGTTCATTAACCGACATTAAAGTTTTAAGGGATATCGGTTACGGTACAGGAGCAGAAGCAATTCGTGTTCTTAAAAAGTGTCCAAAATGGACTCCCGGCGAGCAAAATGGTAAAAAAGTTAGGGTACTTTACTCTCTGCCTATTACTATTCAATCTGCAGAATAATGTTAAAAGGTATACTTAATAATATTCAGAAGAAATCGCTCAAAGAGCGATTTCTTCTTGTTTTAGGAATACTGTTCTTTTTAATATATCTTGTACTCGGTTTAATGATCATGTTTTGGGAGAAACTTCCGCTAAATATGGAGCAAAAGTATAGATATGCTTTTGGAGGATTATTGATAGTGTATTCAGCCATTCGTTTTTTGAGATTAATTAATTCAAACGCAGAATAATTATGTTAAAGTATAGTAAGATTGCAGGCTTGGTTGTTTTTGTTTTTTTGTTTGCCATGTGCAACCAAAAAAGTAAAAACGATAAAGAAACAATTTTAAAAGGAGCAATCGATATTACTGTCGATGAAACTATAAAACCTATTGTGGACGATCAGGTTGCTGTCTTCGAAGGAACTTATTACGATGCAAAGATTACGGTAAAACCTAAGTCAGAAGCTGAGCTTATAAATGATTTACTCAATCAGAAAGCTTCAGTAGTAGTGACAACGAGAGATTTGACTAAAGAAGAATTGGCTAAATTCGAAAAAAGTAAAATAAAACCCAGAGTTACCCCTTTTGCGACAGATGCAATAGCTTTTATTTCGAACAAAGGCAATAATGATACATTAATAGCGTTGGAAACGGTAATCGATTTTATGCAGGGCAAACCTGATGCAAGAATTAAAGGACTTGTGTTTGATAATCCAAATTCAAGTAGCGTACGTTATATGAAAGAATTGGCTAAAGTTAAAGATGTTCCTGCAAAAGGTGTGTTTTCTTTTAAAACGAACGATGAAGTCATTAAATTTGTATCTGAGAATGATGGTATGATCGGGGTAGTTGGTGTAAACTGGCTTTCTCAGCCTTCACCAAACATGGTAGATGTGGTTAAGAAAATAAATGTATTGAGTGTTAAAGGATTAAACAGTAATCAATATTATAGCCCAACTCAAAATGATCTTGCAGAAGTGAAATACCCTTTGGCACGTGATTTGTTTATCATAAATTGCCAGGGTTATTCTGGCTTGGGAATGGGGTTTGCATCCTTTATTGCCGGCGATATCGGACAGAGGATAGTTCTGAAATCAGGTTTGTTACCAGTTAGAACTCCTGGAAGAAAGCTTAAAATAAGGAATCAAATAGTAAAAGATAAAGAATAAATTAATTACAATTAGAGATGAATAAATTTAAAATTTTTAGTCTTGCCTTAGTTGCTTCAGCTACTGTAGTAAAAGCGCAAGATATCAAAGAAGCTAAAAAAGCAATCGATGCTGAGCAATTTCAAAAAGCAAAGTCATTGCTAAAATCAATCATCAAAGCAAAACCTTCTGATGGAGAAGCTAATTTTGTTTTAGGTAATGTGTATTTAAATCAGGCAATCATTGATTCTGCTAAAATTTATTATACAAATGGTTTACAGGCATCAGATAAGAAAAACTTAAATTATATTGGATTAGGTCAGTTAGATCTTGATGCGAAGAATGCTGCTGCAGCTCAGGCAAATTTTGCTTTAGCCGCAAAAGATATGAAGCGTAAAGATGTAGAGGAATTCATTTACATTGGTAGAGCTTACATGAATTCTTCTTCACCTGATTATACAAATGCGATAGCTGTTTTGAAGCGTGCGTTGGTAATTGATCCTCAAAATGCAACAGCACTTTTAGCTATTGGTGATGCATACTACGGAGCAAACAATCAAAATGATGCTTACAAGGCATACCGTGATGCATTTACAGCTGATCCAACACTTTTAAGAGCAAAAATGCAGCTAGGAGTTTTATTAAAAGGTGCTAAATCTTATGATGAAGCAATTAAATCTTTTAATGAAGTAATTGCTTTGAACGCTAATTATGGTCCGGTTTACAGAGAGTTGGCTGAGACTTACTATAAATGGGGAAGAAATAAACCATCTACTTCTAAAGTTAACATGCAAAATGCAATTACAAACTACGAGAAGTATTTAAGTCTTACGGATTACTCTTTAGATTCTAAAATGCGTCACGCAGATTTCTTAATCTTGGTTAAGGATTATAAAAGTTTAGAGACTGTTGCAAACAAAATGATTGCTGAGGATAAAGTAAATCCTAGAATTTTCAGATATTTAGGTTATGCTGCTTATGAGAATGGAAATGTAGATGTAGCGATCAAATCTATTGAGGATTATATCAAAGTACCTTCTAACAAAGTAATTGGTAGAGATTATTTGTATTTAGGTTTATCTAAAATTAAAAAAGGAACTGCTGCTGACGGAACTGTTGATCAGGCTTCTTTTGATGCTGGTATAGCTGATATCAAAAAAGCGATCGAACTAGAGCCTTTAGTGGTTGAAGAATTATCTGATTTAGGAAAAGCTTTGTTCGGGAAAAAACAATTTGCTCAGGCTGCTACTGTTTTAGAGCTTGGAACAACAAACAAAGAGTCTAAAAACTACTTAGATGATAATATTTACTACGGTATTTCTCTTTATTATGCTAACGCAAATAAAACAAATGGAGCTGCAGATGCTGTGGCTTTAGGAAAAGCGGATGTTGCTTTTGACAGAATCTTAGAAGCTTCTCCAACTTATAATGAGGCTTACTTATACAAAGGTAGAATTAACAACTTGTTAGAGAAAGATGATTTAATCATTAAAAACTACGAAGAGTACGTAACAAGAATTACTGCAAAAGGTGCTGAAGAATTGGCTAAGCCAGCTACAGTTAAAAAAGTTGTAGAAGCTTACAATAGTATCGGTGCTAGTTATGCAAATACTGATAAAGCAAAGGCAATTGAATATTTCAATAAGAGTTTAGCTTTAGATCCTGCAAATGCTTACGCTGCGCAATCTGTAAAAGCTCTAAAATAATATAAATTTACAGTCAAATATAAAGCCGATAGTTTTTTTGAACTATCGGTTTTTTTTGTTCCGTATTTAATTGACTATCTTTGCACTTTAAAATAGAATAATGTTATCAAAAGAAATACAATTAGAAGTAAATAAAGGAGCGATGTTACCTTTGATGGAAGAATTTTATACCATTCAGGGAGAAGGGTTCCATACTGGGACAGCTGCTTACTTTATACGAATTGGAGGTTGCGATGTGGGTTGTCACTGGTGTGACGTGAAGGAAAGTTGGAATGCTGAGTTGCATCCGCCAACAAGTATTGATTTAATTGTAAATAATGCATCAAGTCAGGCTGATACTGTTGTGATTACAGGTGGTGAGCCTTTGACGTGGGATATGAGTTTATTGACTCAACAGTTGAAGGATAAAAACATGAAAGTTCATATCGAGACTTCAGGAGCTTATCCGTTATCAGGTACTTGGGATTGGATTTGTCTTTCGCCTAAAAAAAATAAATTGCCTACTCAAACGGTGTATGACAATGCGCATGAGTTGAAGGTAATTATTTATAACAAACACGATTTTATTTTTGCAGAAGAGCAAGCTGAGTTGGTAAATGACAACGCAATTTTGTTTCTTCAGCCGGAATGGAGTAAAAAAGAAGAAATGACACCTCTGATTGTGGATTATGTGATGAACAACCCAAAATGGAGAGTTTCGCTTCAAACGCATAAATATTTAAATATTCCTTAAGGTATCTAAATAAAAAATCTCTTCAATTGAAGAGATTTTTTGTTTTTGGTAAATAGTATACACTGTGTAAAAAGGAAACATCAGATTTAGATCCAATTTTTGCTGTTTTTTAAATTTGTTATATGGGCCAGGTGATGGTTGCTGTGCCAGGCATACATTCCGATGATTTGTTTGATCAGAAATTCGGAGTTATTTTCGGGATGAATAAATGATTTGTTTAAATCTTTCGGACTTAGATTTTTCATGATATAAGCTAGTCTGTAATGTAGTCCTTCCAGTAATTGTAAGGTTGGTTGGATGGGCATGGTTAGATTGTCCTGCAATTCAGACCATAATTTTTCATCATAAGCTTTTATTACAGGATTATTTTCGGTTAAAGCCCATTTTATTCTGATATAACAGTTCATGTGGCTTTCGGCGCAATGATGAATTACTTGGCGTATGGTCCATCCGTCCGGACGATAAGGAGTGTCTAGTTGTTCGTCGGTTAAATGAATCGTTTCTTTTTTTAATCTTTCAGGAAAAGAGGCAATGATGGCAACACTATCGGAAATGTACTCCGAGGTATAATCTGTTGGAGTTTTAAACTTTCCGATTGGATATTTTAGTTTTTCTAAATCTGTTTCGTTCATGTTTTGTTGTTTTATATAGAAAGTTTAGCCAAATAATCGTAGTGGTCGCCTTCAAGGATGAGCTCACATTTTAATCCATTTGCAGCAGCGGCATTTTGAAGAGTGTTGTAATCAAGGTACAGCCAGTCGAACGGCTCTTCTTTCTCGCCTTTATAAGAAATGTTGAACACAAGCTCTCCATAATAATCGTTATCGGATGGGATCCATTTTCCGCCATCTTCGTCTTCGTCAAACATGTAGATAATGTCTGAGCTGTCAAGTAAAATTTGTCCGCCTGGGTTCAGAAGTGATTTTAGTTTAGAAAGATATTGGTTGCAATTCTCTAGTTTACCAAAAATTCCCACTCCATTCATTAGTAAAATGATAGTATCGAATTTTTCTCCTTCAAAATCCAGAATATTTTTGACTATAGCATTTTTGACTCCGCGAAGCTTACAGGTTTCGATTGCATTTTTTGAGATGTCAATTGAAACAAGCTCCAGATTTCTATCATTTTGTAAAGATAAACTATGACTTCCGGCTCCGCAGCCTACGTCCAGAGTTTTTCCGAAGGCTAATTGCAGTGCTTTTTGTTCGAGTTTAGGCATTTCATTGTACGAACGGAATAAATAATCCACACTCATTTCATCTTCTTCAGAAATCGAAGTTTCAGTGATAATATTCTCAGGTGAATTATTGGTTTGGAAATCGTACATAGCTTTCCCGAAAAGATCTTTCATTGTATTTTAGTTCAAAGTTTAAGGTTACAAGTTTAAAGTTGTTTAATTTTGCAGTTCAACTTTAAATCTTAAACTTGAAGCAAATTTTAAATAACTTAAATAAGTTAGCCAAAGATAAGCATATCGAAAATAAAAAGTATTTCGATAAGCTTAAAAAGAAACAGCCAAAGAATTTGGATTATGTAATGCAGGATTTACATGATGCCGAATTTAAGAAAACAGACTGCTTGCAATGTGCGAATTGCTGCAAAACTACCGGGCCTTTGTTTACTTTGGCTGATATCGAAAGAATTTCAAAATCATTCCGACAAAAGCCGCAGCAATTTATCGAACAATATCTCAGAATTGATGAGGACAAAGATTATGTTTTGAAAAGTGTTCCTTGTACTTTTTTGGATAATGAAAATTATTGTATGATTTATGATGTTCGTCCGAAAGCATGCAGAGAATTTCCGCATACAGATCGTAAAAAGTTTCATCAGATAGCGGACTTAACATTGAAGAATGTTGCCATTTGTCCTGCTGCATATAATATAGTGGAGGAAATGAAGAAAAAGCTTCCTTTGTAACCTTCTAAACATTTGATAATTGTTCTTAGAAGCAATTCATTTTTGCTTTTTAAAATGTACTTTTGATTCGAATGAACCGGAAACGGATGTAATTAATAATTTCAAGACAACATAAAATTTGAGTTTAGAATATTTCATAGCTAAAAGGTTAATTACTGCAAAGGATTTTAAAAGCAGTATTTCCGCGCCTATTATTAAAATTGCTATTTCGGCCATCGCTATTGGTATGATAATGATGATCGTTTCTGTTGCGACAGGGATTGGTCTTCAAAAAAAAATAAGGGATAAAGTTTCGGCTTTCAACGGGCAGATTATAATTTCAAACTACGATAATAATAATTCTGATGTTACTTTGATTCCTATTTCGAAAAAACAGGAGTTTTATCCTGAATTTAAATCAGTTCCTGAGGTGAATCATATTCAGGCAGTCGCTAGTAAAGCTGGTATTATCAGGACAGAGAATTCTTTTGAAGGTATAATCTTCAAAGGAGTCGGAGCGGATTATGACTGGAAAAATATAGAAGAGTATTTGGTTGAAGGGAAGTTGCCTGATTTTTCAGCTACTTTAAACGAAGATGTTTTGATTTCAAAATTCCTTGCAGATCGGCTTCATCTTAAAGTAGGAGATAATTTTAATACTTTTTTTATCAAAGAAGAGCAAGGGAAAATGCCTAATAGCCGCCGATTCAGAATCGCAGGTGTTTTTAGTTCAGGTTTTCAGGATTTTGATGCCACTTATATATTGGGGGATATAAGGCATATTCAAAGAATTAATAAATGGAGTCCCAATCAGATTGGCGCTTTTGAGGTATTCATTAATGACTTTGATGCTATTAAAACAACAGGAGAAAAAATCTACGATCAAACATCATCTAATCTGGATACCAAAACAATAATAGAGAAGTACAGTTATATATTTGATTGGTTGCAGCTTTTCGATTTTAATATCATAGTAATATTAGGGGTAATGATATTGGTGGCTACCATTAACATGGTTGTAGCGCTGTTGGTTTTGATTTTAGAACGAACCCAAATGATTGGAATTTTAAAAGCGTTGGGAGCTAATAACTGGATGGTTCGTAAAGTGTTTTTATATAACGCGTTCTATCTGATTGTTCGGGGATTGTTTTGGGGAAATTTAATTGGTATTGCTTTGTTGTTAATTCAACAGCAGTTTGGAGTGATTCGCTTAAATCCTGAAAATTACTATGTAAATCAGGCTCCGGTCTATTTTAATATTTGGCATATTATTTTATTGAATTTGCTAACGGTTGGAGTTTGTTTTGTAGTGCTGTTGATTCCTTCCTATATAATCACAAAGATTTCTCCGGTTAAAGCTATTCGTTTCGAGTAATTGTATTGTTCTGGAGTGTATATACAACCCGACAGGTTTTCAAAACCTGTCGGGTTTGTTTTTTTTACTACCTATATATAAGGAGTGATTTCGTCCAGCTGAGCGAAAATGCAAGAAAAGCAGTTTCTGTCCAGCTGAGCGAAGTCGAAGCTTTATCCCGCTATCCGCTTCAATCTTTTGCTTTTTAAAGGAAAAATCAAAAGGATTTCCACTACTATCGGGGCTAGGGTATGGGTTTTCAAAAGAAATAAGGCAAGAAAAACAAAAACTTCGCGCCTTTGCGTCTTTGCGAGATTAGTAAGAAACCAGTAAAAATGGGGCTTTGTATCTAGTAGTTTCATTTGAACGAAGAAAAACCTTTCAAAGCTGAAAATAATTTAATTTGTAAAAGAGGTGTTATCAGGGTGTTAAGATAAAGTTTCGAAAAAGATTAAAAATAAGTTTAGAAAAAGCTTGTAAAAGCGGATAAAGTGACTACTTTTGCACCCGCAACAGCGATAAACGTTCACCGAAATACTGACAAGCGAAGGGATTAAAACGAAAAGAAATTTTCAAAAAAAGATTCCAAAAAGCTTGCGAGTAAAGAAAGAAAGTTTTAAGTTTGCACCCCGCAAAACAAGGGAAGTTCATTGAAAGATTGGTAAGGAGAGAAGTTAAAAACGAAAAGAAATTTTCTAAAAAAAAACTTCAAAAAACTCTTGCCGATTAGAAATAAGTTTTCTACTTTTGCACCCGCTTTGAGAGACAAGCGAAATTAAGAAAAAAGAATACGTTCGTAGACATATTGAATTGACAGCCGTTCTGATGAAAATCAGAACAAAAGAATAAGAGTAATAGAATCGTAAGATTCGAAAAGAACCGATAGATATCATCGAGATATAATATAAAAATATACGATGAAGAGTTTGATCCTGGCTCAGGATGAACGCTAGCGGCAGGCTTAACACATGCAAGTCGAGGGGTATATGTCTTCGGATATAGAGACCGGCGCACGGGTGCGTAACGCGTATGCAATCTACCTTTTACAGAGGGATAGCCCAGAGAAATTTGGATTAATACCTCATAGTATAGTGACTCGGCATCGAGATAC